>NZ_CP130748.1:0-1200000 GCF_030563405.1 Vibrio sp. SNU_ST1 | reverse complement strand
GCCAAAACTGATACCTCGAACCCACAATGACTATGCTTATAGCGTGATTGGCAGTAACACTATCTGTAAGTTTACTGAAAACACTCGCTACTTATGTGCGCTGCCGGTTGCACATAATTTCCCATTAAGTTCACCGGGAGCTTTAGGGGTCTTTTTCGCTGGAGGTACGGTTGTTCTTACGCATGACCCTACCCCAAAATCAGCGTTTAAACTAATTGAAGAGCATAAAATTACCGTATCGGGCTTAGTTCCCCCACTAGCACTGCTGTGGATGGAGCAGGCTCAATCCACTACTCATGATCTTTCAAGCTTAAAATTAGTTCAAGTCGGTGGCGCTAAGTTTAGCCAAACGGCGGCTACAGACCTACCAAACAAGTTAGGTTGTCAGCTTCAACAAGTCTTTGGTATGGCTGAAGGGCTAGTGAACTACACTAGATTGGATGATCCTATGGAAGTTATTGCCTCTACCCAAGGGCGCCCTATTTCACAACATGATCGGATTAAAATCGTGAATGAAGAGGGGGAGTCAGTATCCTGCGGAGAGGAAGGTTTTCTTCTCACTCAAGGTCCTTACACCATTCGCGGCTATTATCAAGCAAAAGAACACAACCGTCTTTCATTCGACCAACAAGGGTTTTATCACACTGGTGACATAGTTAAACAGACTAAGGACGGTAATATCATTGTAACAGGGCGAGATAAAGACCAGATTAACCGAGGGGGGGAAAAGATTGCAGCAGAAGAGGTCGAAAACCACCTAATTCGACACGATGGGGTTCATGATGCCGCTCTCATTGCGATACCTGACGACTACTTAGGAGAACGAAGTTGCGCTGTAATCGTTAAAGTCGAAGGGGCAGACATAAATCCCTTCAAACTAAAATATTTCCTACGTGATTGTGGCTTAGCTGATTACAAAATCCCAGATTTAATCAAATTTGTCGATTCATTGCCCAAGACACCTGTCGGCAAAGTGAATAAGAAACGCCTCCGAGAGGCGTATGCTTAAGCACCCAAAGGTACTAACAAAAACCGATCTCATGAGATCGGTTTTTGTTTTCTAAAACAGGCAAGCTAGTACTCTTCATCCATAACTTCATGGCGTTCATCATGGTATGCTTCTTCATCCTTACCTCGTTTCCAGTAGGGAATCGCATACATATCTTTTCTAGACAGCTTGTACTCTTGTTTAAGCGCTTTACGACACGCAATCACGCTTTCATTTTCACCCGCAATGAAAGCCGAAAGCGAGTGAGATCCATTAGGTGCAATTAAGCCGGAAATGGCTTTGCTCAATAGATATTGATCACTCTTTTCGTCTCTCATTAGCCACTTCAAAACCAGACCTTGCGGATGCTTAATATCATGTTTATCTGCAGCATCCTCTATCTCGATAAATACATAGCCTTGAGTGTCGGAGGGAAGGTTCTCCAAAATAGCACTAATGGCTGGTACTGCTGTTAGGTCTCCCGCAATAATATGCCAATCTGCGGGTTCAATTAATGGCTCAGGCCCAGCAGGACCTACAAGGCCAATTTGGAAACCTTGTTCTGCTTTAATCGCCCACCCACCGCCGGGAGAATCGGTTCCGTGGATCACGAAATCGATATCAAGCTCATTCACATCGGCTCGATACTTTCTGACGGTATAGGCTCGAGGCACAGGTTTATGCTCAGGCCAAATTACAGTTTCACCTTCTCGATAAGGTAACTGCAATATCCCACTCTCCCTATTGGGGAAAAACACTTTTATGTGTGTACCATTTTGATCTTCAGGGAACCCTTTTAAAGAGTCGCCCGTAACAGTCACTCGCAGTAGATGCTTTGAGATCTTCTCCTTACGAACAAAGTCCAACAACATCGGATGTAAACGCACTGGTTGATCGCTCATCAATTTACCTCTTAAGACATTCTATAAATAATTGGCGCTAACTTGCGAGCAATTATGCTGGTACTTCTTCTGCGTGGTTTTTCAGTGTCGCTTCGATTGCTTGCCACCACTCTTGCAATGAAACCGCTTCAATGAGCTGAGCGAATGAGATATTTGCGCCCTGCTTATTCCACTTCTCTACAAGTGTCATCGCTCGCATCGAATCTAGCCCCATGAAGATTAGATTTTCATTCACATCAATCTCTTCATAAGAAACACCTAATGTTTCGGCCACGTCAGACTGCAAAACATTGAGGCTAAGAATACTCTCTTCATTTGGGTTGATTTCCGCTATAGCTTTATCGAGTGTTTTAATGCTTCCCGTTCGGCCTGATATGTAATTGAGAGTGTGGATATGGTCTTCACGCGAAAAATCCGCGATCGCATCACCGATAATAAAGGGCTGTACATCCAACATGAATGCATCCAAAGCAGTCGATAAAATGCCAATGTGACCGTAAATACCAGAGATGATCAGCTGAGTTTTTTGATTGTCTTTCATGTAATCAAGCAATGGGGTTTTCTTAAATGCACTGTAACGCCATTTAACGTACTCAATATCATCGCTTTCTGGAGCGAGCGTTGATACGACAGGAGTATGATCGCCGTTTAGCCCCGGCCCCCAAAAGTCAGTTAACAAGGCTCTATCTTTTGGGTCTTGATTTGCGGGTTGTGCGGTATATACAACCGGGATTCCCGCTTGTTTCGCTACGTGTTTTAACTGCTGAATGTTCGTTAAAATGTCCGCCATAGGTGACGAATCAGCCTCATAGTAGCTCACAAAATACTCTTGCATGTCGTGAATTAAAAGTACCGCTTTACTAGGTTCGATCGTCCAGTTCGTTCTGTTTTTTGGAAACTCATGGTGTTCCGGCAAGTCGTAACTCGCTATTTTCGGTATAGTCATTTGTAATTGTCCTTAATACTCTAATCAGCACTGACGCTCTCTTCTGTCATCTGATCAATTAAATCTTTGGCGCTTAGTAGTCAAAGTGGTGATCCAACAGGTATATGTTTAACCCTCTAATACATACTCAACGGATAAGTTCAAAGCACTCTTATCATGTTGCCGTATTTTCGGGTTCTTCTGCTGAAAGGCCCCTTTCGGTACGCCAATGTTTAATTTGCTGATTAATGTACCAATGGGTGATACTGGAGAATAATGTTTCGACATACTCACTACTCATCCCGGCTTCTTCTGCCCATTTTTTTCGGTCTTCTAGCATTTCAGCGACACGCTCTGGTGCCGGAATACTCTGCTCACTGGGCTTAAATTGTGCGGCGGCTTTGACATACCCTAACCGCTTAGAAAGAATATGAACGATCTCCTTATCAAGGGTATCTATTCCGATTCGTATATCATTGAGACTTTCGCAAACTTCTGGCTTCTTTATAGATGACACGTTGATTTCCTTTAGTCTTTGTTCCCTGTAATGACCCATTGAAGAGTGTAATAGTAGAAGCGCCTTTCTCAGGCTAGACGACAAGTCATCCTTCTAGAGCACTCTCGATTCAATCAATAGGACGTTGTTTATCGACAATATAGAGCTACGGTAGGCAGCTCACGTTAGTTAAACTGGCGTATTAACCCAAGGTTCACCACTTGGACCAAGCACTCGCTTTTTATCAATTTTACCTACCGCTGTTTTGGGCAGATTAGAGACAATGAGCAATTCGTCTGGCTGTTTGAAAGAAGCCATCCCTTGGTCTTTTAGGAAGGTGCGTAGCTCTTGCAAAGTTGGGGAAAGCCCCCTTTTCACGACAGCGACTCCGATCCTTTCGCCTAGATGTTTATCAGGCACCGCAACCACGGCGACCTGTGCAACATTAGGATGCATAAGTAAATGCTCTTCGATTTCATCGGTAGCAATACACTCACCAGCTCGGTTTACGACGTCCTTAATTCTGCCAGTCACAACGATATATCCCCTCTCATCAACAATGGCTCGATCTCCACTTCGGTAGAAACCATCTTGAGTAAATGAGCGTTGGTTGTGTTCCTCTGCACGGTAATACCCTCTTAAGGTGTAGGGACCGCGAGTGAGTAGTTCGCCTTCTTCACCCATTGGAACAGTGCTCCCCTCAGCATTGACTATGCGAACCTCATCCCAGCGACTTACAGGTCGACCTTGTTTCGTCGCAATCAAGGCTTCATCATCCCCTAACCGAGTACAGGCGATCAGGCCTTCTGCCATACCAAAAACTTGTTGGAGTGCGCCGGGAAAGGTTTTTTGTACATCAAGAGCATCAGAATAGGCTAGCTTCGAACCACCGACTTGCATCAGTCTTAGGCTAGATGTATTCGCACTTTCCCACTCTTTAGCCGCATTCCATAGCTGCGCAAGCGCCGGAACCAAAGCTGTCGCCGTCACTTTATTTTTCTCGATAACATCAAAGCAGTAATCAGGGCTGGGGTTGGAACTAAAAATGACACTTCCTCCAACATCAAGCGCTCCTAATAAACCGGGACAACCCAAAGTAAAATTATGCGCGGCAGGTAACACTGCGAGATATACCTCCTCGGACGACAACTCACTTGCTGCTGCACAACTTTGGATGTTGAGACGATAATCGTTATGACTTCTAGGAATGAGCTTAGGCAGTCCCGTCGTTCCACCAGAAACTAAAAACAGAGCAGGATGATTTGGGTTTGGTCGTTCAGGAACGAACTGGCCAATATTACCCAGAGGTAAAGACGGATACTTTCCAGAGTCTCCCACAATATAGATATGGTTAAATGAAAGGGACTCTTCCGACAGTGAGTCAGCTATGTGTAGCGCTCTTCCATCGCTTTCTAAGTTAGAACCGAAATAGGCCCTTGCGCCAGATACTTTCATGAAATGGCGAATTTCAACAATACCATGTGCCGGCAGTGCCAATACCGGAATCAAGCCAGCTCTTTGTAAAGCAAAAAACACTGTTGCGAAATAAATGCTGTTAGACACCTGAAATACGACCCGGTCTCCAGCTTTTAACCCGACCTCTTTTAAACCCGCGGCTATTCTGTCTGCTTTAGACAGCAACTCTTCATAAGTAAGGCTACCCGTCGGATCGGCTACTGCGGGTTTAGTTGGATGCAGAGCAACCCCTTCACTCAAAATTGCCCATAAAGGCGTGTTTAACCATAAGTTGTTCTGTTCAAACTTCGCAGATTGACGAGCTGGTTGGTCAACAAAGCCATATAACAAGCCATCTTGACAAAGCTTCTCCTTGAGCACGGTTTCCATGTCATTCCTTATTGTATGTTGAAGTGCTAAGACCAACGCTTGGAAGTATTAAGATACCCAAATCGATTCAGCACAATTGACGCCTATCAATACATTTAAATGCTAATAATAATCATTTGTATGTAACAATCAAGTGGTGATATTGTGTATAACGAATTTGAGTAAAATATTGGAAGTAGAAGATAAACTTCCGAAAGAAAAAGGAAATTATTTTGTCTAAGCAAGAAGCAAATATTGATCTGGTAGAAATAATCAGTCAGGTATTAAGTGTTCCAGTCGAATCGGTAAAGCCGGACGTTAACCTCATCGAACTCGGTTTGGATTCAATCAGTATGATGCGCCTAACAGGCCAACTAAGAAATGCAGGGATAAACATTAGCTTTGCCCAATTAATGGCGACGCCAACACTCGAATCTTGGCAGACGATCATGGCCTCTACTGAAGCTACTGCCTAAATTAAGGTTCTGACTTCTAGCACCTTAAACATTTTTACAACCGTTTGGGATTAATAAACGCCTTGCTTTGAGCAAGGCGTTTTTATTATATCTAACCGATTAGAAGTACAATTCTACTGAACCACCAATTTGGCGAGGTGCTTGCTTTGTAATATCGTCTCCACCGAAATTGAATGTTTCTTTCTGAGAATCAAACAAGTTTGTAGCGAATAAAGACATACGTCCGTTAGTAAACACATACGCAACTTGTGCATTTGCAACCCAGTAAGCATCAATACTCTGGTTAGCTGAGTTTTCAACGTCACTGAAGTAATCTCCAGTGTAATTCGCATTACCACTCAATTCGAAATTCTCAGCAAACATGTATAAAGCACCGAAGCTCGCCGTCAAAGAAGGGGCACGCGCGAGTTCTTTTGAGCTATTAGCATGATCTTTGTAGCTTGTTTTCAACAAACCAAGTGAAGCCAATAGCTCTAGGTTAGATGTTGTTAACCAACGGCTTCCTAGTTCTGCACCGTAAGTATATGCTTCATCAACATTATCAACTTTCACATCACCTTTTGATGAAGTCTCCAGAACTTGGAAATTATCATAGTCGTTGTAGAAGACGTTAGTTGTTAACTCAAGTTCATTATCTAGCAGACTATGGCGAGTGAAGAATTCATAGTTCCAAACGTATTCGTCTTCATACGTATATGAAGAAAATGCCCACGTTTTGTTATTGAAGCCAACACCGCCACCTCCAGAGTTAAAGCCCTTAGCTGCTCGGATACCCACGGTTTGATCTGATTCAGGCTTATAGGCAACTTCAAGCTTAGGAAGGAATACATTTGATGTTTCATCATAATCTAAACCGAAGCGACCCGGGGCAACATAGCGTTTTTTGCTTTCGCGTTCGAATCGCCCTGCCGCTATAACTTCGATGCTCGGCATCACCAAGTACGTCACTTCAGCGAATGCCGACATAGCACGGTTTTTGCCTTCCATTGGTATAGATGACCCAGTCTGTTCAAATACATCATCATCTTCAGATTTGAAGTAGCGTAAACCAAACAAACCAGAGAGATCTTCGCTAAGGGAATCAAATCGAACCAAAGGCTCTATTTGGAACTCATTACCTTTCGATTTGAAATCCTGCTTTCTGCCTGCAGGATCAGTGATTCGGTCGTAAGTGCGATCGGTGTAGATCAAATTATTTTCGAACACTAACGTATCTGAGATGTCATAAGATACATCCCAAATGCCGCTTGTTGACTGAGTTTCGTAAACAGCTCTATTGATCTTTGTTTGTTGAGATTCAGATTGAGGTCCAACGGTATCCATATGGGCAATCGTCAACGTGGTTTTGAACCCAGGAAGGCCTGCAGGCTCTAGCAAAAACTTACCACGAGCTGTCGTCATTTCAATGCGATTAGGGTCACCGACAGGTTCATAAGCAGTAAGGTCTGCATAACTACTGCGTTTTTGTTGATCAACACTCAATCTGAAGGCCAGTTGATCTTCTAGTATTGGCGCCGAGATAACCGCAGCAGTTTGAGAATAGTCTTGCTGACCAATAGCAGCCTTAACTTTGGTCTCAAAATCGTAAGTCGGATCATTGGATTTTAAAACGATAGCACCCGCAGACGCATTTCGACCTTGAACATAGCTTTGCGGCCCGAGATAAATTTCCGCTTGTTGCATATCCCATAAAGATCGAGGGCCAAACGCAACTTCAGAATAGCTGAGTGAACGTCCATCAATTGAAAGGTTTAACCTTGGCGTAGATCCACCAAAGGCTGCAAGACCACCGAATGAAGGGCCTGAACCATCAACACCACGAATCGATGGTAGATTATTACCCTGACCTGAATCTACAATGTTTGGTGTTAGCTGCAGCAAGTCATCGACCTCAGATGCGCCTGGAGTACTCGCGATACGATCTTCATCATACACATGCACGCTTGAGCCCGTATCATAAATCGAACGTTCTATTTTCTCGCCATACACGGTAACTTCAAAAGTAGTTTTTTCTTCGTTAACGGTAGTTTCATTATTATTGTTTGTCGCTGCAACAGCTTGACCACTGACACAAAGTCCCATGATGATTGCAGATAAAGTGCGTAGTTTGAATTTGCTATTTCCTAGCTCATTCACTGCCGCGGGGCGTAATGCTGTCATTTAAAATTCTCCTTGATTAAGCATTAACTTTAGGTGGACTCACGTAATGGCATTTATAAGGAGAACTAGGGAAGACATTCAAAAGGTTGAAAACGCAACAACTCAAAACGAGTATCAGCTGTACTTCCTTAGCTCCTTATTGACCACTGCTTTAATACATGAGCCAAAATTCCGACTGAAAACCGTCACATTGAACAAACCCTAAAATCACTCAACGAATAAATTGCAAAATGATTTTCCTTTCAATGACCTGACGAATTTTCAACCGTACTTTATCGGTTGCATATTTAAATGTAAAGCATTCTCATTTGATATTGGTAATAATTATCATTTTTATAGATTAGCTTGAATTTGGCATTCTGATTTTTGATGGTTAGAGCACCTAACGAGATGCCCTATTCATGAAGGAGGGTTGAAAAAAATTTAAAAAATAAGACAGCATTAAGCTTATGCAGAGTTAATCTAAGACAGAGTTTAGAGCTTTAGATAGGTACTTTAGTAAATGATTAGCATGCTCAGTTAGTTCATGCAGTTCAAAGAGGCTGCTCTCTGCCTCTATCTTTAAAGACATGTTTTTCGCTTGCCTTGAGCCGCGAAAGGTTACGTTAAACCCGTCCGCAATTCCACCAGCAATAATACGACGTTTCGTTGAGCACCCATGAAATTCTGTCGATTCAAAAGGCAAAATATTAATGAATGGTGAAATAAAATAATGTCCGCCAGATGTGCATTTATTCTCTACTCGATACCGTCCATGGCAATAATTTCCCCTAAGCTCTTTTACCGCCCTTCTGAGATATGTGTCCACCGACTCATCATCGACAACCTCTCCAATATAAGGGATAGTATTGACCATTAATGACGGCAGGTTTGCACAAGGATTACCCATTCTATTCATAAATGGTAGCCACACTGGCAAAGGAAAAGAAGTCTGTTCGTCTGGGCGCCAATGCCTATAAAGATACGCTGTACACAGTAAGGTGAGAATGTCACTCCAACCAATCATTAATTGCTTAGATACAGAGATAAGAGAATCACTAATCGACTCAGGAACATCCCTCTCACAATAAACTGTATCAGATACCGAGATATCGTGGTTACTCAGCGTCAGACTGGCTGAATCAAGATAATTACCCCAATAAGATCGGTCAACATCGAAACGGTCACTGTGCAAATAATCGGTGTTTTCTTTGAGGTAAACCTCGAACGTCTTAAAGCGGTGTGTAGGCTCGGTGTTATTCATTAAACACAGATAAAGCTCCGAACAACGTTGCTCAATTAGACTCATACTGTAACCATCGATTGCAATATGATGAGTTCTCAGATACCAAAGTACTTTCTGTGCTCCAACAACATAGAGCTGTACTTTTGTAATCACATCCTTTTCCAAATCAATGGCCGTTTCGACGTCAGAGCGCAAATATGCATTTACTTGTTCTAGTGCGTTTTCTTCACCGCGTAGATCGATGATCTCCACTGTGGGTTTTACGTCAAAACAAACCATTTGAACTGGATAATGCTGATTTTCCAATCGTCGAAATCTAAGAAGCAAAGCTTCCGCTTCTGAAACAGTCTGATTAATGGCATCGGCTAATTTTTCGAGATCGATAGAGCCTGAAATTTCCAAACAATGGGCTACTGTCGATAAAGGCCTATCTGGATGTTGAACAAATTCGTCCCAATACGCCTCCTGCGCATTAGTCAGTGGATACCAATCTTGGCGAGTCATTATGCTTTTTACCCAATTGATTAAGTTATTAGTAATCCGACGCACCTGCATCAATAACAAGTGCGTTCTATTTATTATTGCCATGTTGCGACAGAAAGCGCTTGATCATTGAACCTACAATATCAGGTGCTTCTTGATATGACGCATGTGCTGTCTGAGGAATGTTGGCAAAACAGCTTCCAGAAATTTTTCCTTTTAAAGCCACTGCCTCATCAAGAGAAAATATAAAATCGTTATCCCCTCTCATAATCAATGTCGGACAGCGAATCTGTTCGACTAAATCACAAGGGTAACCCGATGACGTGTTATCAAACCAAGCCTCTTTAACTGCATCAACCAGCTTAGGAAAATCTGGTTCTGGGTTAGTTGCCTCGTACAAAAAAACGTCCTCCGAGAACCTGTTGCGCCAAAAATCCGGAGTTAAACTGGATAATAGTTTCATAGATGGATCATCAATATTCACTTGCCATTGTGAACCGAGCGTCACCAAGCAAGAAACCCTATTTGGTTCTTGAGCGGCTAAGCGGTAACCTACAATGCCGCCATCACTGAAACCAAATATCGAATATTGCTCAATTCCTAAAGCGTCGAGTACGGAATGAGCATCTTGCTGATACTGGCTGTAACTAAGTCGTAAACACCCTAGCTCCGACTTACCATGTCCACGCAAATCGAGACTTATTAATTGATAATTGTCGAATAAATACTTATGTAACGGCTCTAATTCATGGATTGACCCAAGTCCACCATGAAGCATCAACAGCGGTTCACCAGTAAGATTACCCGATATTTCGTAATATATAGTTGAACCATTGACGTTTATATAACTACTTTCATTTATCATTTTTCTTCCACTTCGAACTCTTTCAATTAATTTAACTGATAATGATAATCTTTTCCATTGATGCTTTTATTGAAATTATATCGGTTGTATATTTGATGTCCCGTACATTGTAGCCAAACTAAAAAAGCCACTTTATGAGTACTATTAAACAGTTATTTGTATTAAACGCTGTCTGTATGACAGCGATGATGTCGATCATTCCAGTGATCGGTCCGATTATTCGCGAAGTTGGTTTAATGGAATGGCATGGTGGCTTGGTGGTCGCTATGTCGGGAATAGCTTGGCTTCTTAGCGCAAAAAAATGGGGGGAGACCAGTGACAAGAAGGGACGAAAAGCCGTATTGCTAGTCGCTACTTTAGGCTATGCGTGCTCTTTTATCCTCATGACGATATGGCTAGATCTATCCCTGAAAACAACCTTTCACTCACTCATCATACTCATAGGAATGATCGTTGCTCGCACATTCGTCGGCCTGTTTTTAGCGGCTATTACTCCTATTAGCACTGCGTTAGTGGCAGATATTACCACGCCCAAAGAGCGACAAAGTGCCATGGCAAGTATTGGGGCAGCAAGTGCAATAGGGCTAGTTGCAGGGCCAGCTTTAGGTGGAATGTTATCTCAATACTCTCTGACACTGCCGTTGTACGTATTGTCAGTATTCCCATTCATCGCCTGGGTTACTATCAAGATCCGCTTACCAGAAACAACCATAATCCACGAGCCTTCCGAGAATACTCTAAGCTTTTTTGACCAACGACTTCGCTTCCCGGCACTCGCTATGTTCGCTTGTATGTTTGCTGTTATAACAGCACAGATCATCATTGGATTTTTAATACTCGACCGCATCCGAGATACATCGGAACAAGCAGCTCAGTTGTCTGGTATCGTTTTGACCATCACTGGAATCACGTTAGGCATCACACAAGCTTTCTTAGCCAAAATGAAAAACAACGTATTACTAAAGAGTTTCATGATGGGTCCAATAATGGCATGTGCTGGCCTCGGTATTGTGTCAGTAGCACACTCAGCTACGCTTCTTATTACAGGCTATATATTTATGGCAATAGGGTTGGGACTCTTGTTTCCTGCGATACAAGCTATCACCGCCAATTCAGTAGATATGAACGAACAAGGTGCAGCCGCAGGTACAATTTCTGCCATCCAAGGGCTATCTTCCATTGTGGGGCCAATCACTGCAACGATACTTTATCAATACAACCAAAGCCTCCCATATTGGGTCGCCGCTTCGCTGATGGCCGGGCTATTTCTGTTCGTACTCATGAATCAATCTAAATTCAATTCTCAATTTGAACACACTGATACGGAAATAGCGTAGAAAAATTAATGTCAGTCACAGTAAGTAAGTGAACATAAATCGCTCAGGAAAAGGGCTTGAGAAGAAGGCAGCTCTTTTCGACAAGAAACTTCGATAAGTCGTTATTCTACAATCAAAATTTCTAACGATGTTATCAAGTGATTTAACAAGCTAGGCTGACCCATTGTTTACTATTATAGGTCTTGCTAATAGTGGTATTTACTCCGATTGGTCATATCTAGTGTAAATTGCAGCAGCTAATGAGACGAGACTAAGGCGAATATTCAGATACAAAAAAACCAGCACTGCGGCTGGTTTTTTTAATGATGATAAAGACTGGATTGTTTATAACATCACGCTATTAGATTAAGCGTTGCCTTTCACTTGAACGTTAAGCTGCTCAGCAAAATCTAGCATGCGGTTCAATGGTATAAGGGACTTCACGCGCAGTTCGTCAGAAACGAAGATCTCGTGTTGCTCACCACCATTCTCAAGCGCATTTTCAATAGCTTCAAGGCCGTTCATTGCCATCCAAGGGCAATGCGCGCAGCTTCGACAAGTTGCACCCGCACCTGCTGTCGGCGCTTCAATCAGCTCTTTTTCAGGAACCAGTTGCTGCATCTTAAAGAAGATACCTTTGTCTGTCGCGACAATCATCTGTGGATGAGGCAGCTCTTTCGCTTTCTTGATCAATTGACTTGTTGAACCAACAGCGTCAGCCAGTTCAACCACGCTTGCTGGTGATTCTGGGTGAACCAAAATAGCCGCTTCTGGGTATACTGATTTCATTTTCTTCAAAGCATCAGCTGAGAACTCGTCATGAACAATACACTCACCTTGCCAAAGCAACATGTCAGCGCCCGTTTGATTTGCGATGTAAGAACCTAGGTGACGGTCTGGGCCCCAAATAATGGGTTTGCCTTCAGCGTCTAGGCTTTCAACGATTTCTAAAGCGATGCTCGACGTAACTACCCAGTCTGCACGAGCCTTAACAGCCGCAGAGGTGTTCGCGTATACAACCACAGTGTGGTCAGGGTGAGCATCACAAAATTCTGTGAATTTGTCGGCAGGACAACCCAGGTCAAGTGAACATTCAGCTTCTAGTGTTGGCATTAGAATACGTTTTTCAGGTGTAAGAATCTTTGCAGACTCCCCCATAAAACGAACACCAGCGATGATCAAAGTGCTTGCCGAATGGCGGTTACCAAACTTAGCCATTTCTAATGAATCGCCAACAAAACCACCAGTTGCTTCAGCTAGAGCCTGAATTTCAGGATCGGTGTAGTAGTGTGCAATTAGAACTGCATCTTTTTCTTGAAGTAGTGTTTTGATGTTTGCGATGTGGGCCTTCTTCTGAACGTCGCTCAGTGGAACCGGCTTAGGCGGAAACGGGTAAACTGTATCGATTTTATCTAGTATATGACTCATTGCTCTTGCTCTACGCAACTTCTTCCGAGAATTAGAGTATTCTACACAGGACAGCGATTGGGATCAAAAAGGATTGGTTTCAAGCGATGACTAACTAATGTTTAAAACGCATAAACAAAGCGATGCGTTGGCATCACAAAGAAGAGAAGTAGACACAAAACGAAAGTGATCAGATATAAAAAAGAGGTACCTGAGCACCCCTATTTTGTTTACAAGTGGGTTTTAGCCACTTTAGCCGAAGCACTGTTTGGGTACTCGGTTACAACTTGCTGGTAATATTTCTTAGCTTGCGTCGCGTTGTTGTTACGCGTAGCTATGTCACCAAGCTTAACCAGAGCATCAGAGCGCTTGTTGGAGTCTTTGTATGACACAACAGCGGCAAAGCTCTTCACAGCTTCCTTATCTTGCTTTTTAGCGAAATAAAGCTGACCTAACCAATAATGGGTGTTAGGCGTGAAAGTAGAGTCTGGGAAGTCTTTTTGAAACTTTTGGAATGCTGCGATCGCACCCGTGTAGTCTCGCTGCTTTAGAATCATATCGACAGCATTCTGATAAGCTGTTTGCTCATCGACATCAGTACTGAACGTACCAGAAGCATCCTTAGAGCCTTCGCTCGCTGCTACTGCTACCGTTGCTGTTCCTGCTGCTTTCACCTCGCCTCTCACACGATCCAGTTCAATGAACAATTCACGTTGGCGCTCGAGCATTTGTTTCATATCGTAGCTGTTTCGCTCCAACTCACCACGAAGCTCACTGATCTCCAGTGCCATGTCGTCGATTTGCTGCTGCATTTGAAGCTGAACGAGATTACGATTTTGAAGCAAGCGCTCTAAACGCTCAATATCTGATTCGTTAGATGCTGATCGAGAGGAAGATGATGAATTTGTTGCGGTGCTATTGAGATCGGATACTGGAGCTGGTGCAGCGAACGTAGTGTTCGCTGCACTTGCCAGTAACGAAAGCAAAATGACTCGCTTTGTGTTACTGAACATGAGGCAATTCCTCAATTATGTAGCCTACTGAAATTAGTAAACTAGTACTGCACGACGGTTTTTAGCGTACACGTCTTCAGATTGACCTAGAAGAAGTGGCTTCTCTTCACCGTAGCTTACGATAGAGATTTGGTCTGCTTGAACACCTAGAGCTTGTAGGTATTTAGCTACAGCTTGTGCACGACGCTCACCAAGTGCGATGTTGTACTCAGGAGTACCGCGCTCATCAGCGTGACCTTCAACAGTAACGTTCATGTCAACGTTCTTAACTAGGTATGCTGCGTGAGCTGCAAGCATTTCTTCGTAGTCGCCAGCGATAGTAGAGTTATCGAATGCGAAGTAGATTGTTTGAGTTTCGCGTAGCGCTTGCTCTTTAAGCTCTTGCTCAGACAGTTGACCGTTAGCGTCAATTGGCGTTACAACAGTTGTATCTACGTTGCCTTCTGAACCTGAAGTTGTTTGGTTGCTTTCTGTGCCAGATGTTGCAGACGTTGCTTCATCAGTTGAGCTACATGCCGTTACTGCCATCACTGGTAGTGCAATCATCAAGCCTTTAAGAACTTTATTAAGTTGCATCTTTTTTTCCTTACGTTATCAAACTTAGTTTCTACAGCGACTAAGTGCTATAGATAGTTAAATGCCACAATAGTTAACACTATCAATAGCTAAAAGAATGTATCAAATAAACTAGAGAAACGGTGACCACGAAGGCGCTCTTACGCGTCCGTTCGTTGCTGGTAATCTAGCCTTAAAACGACCATCGATAGAAACCATCGATAGTACGTTTGTTTTATTGTAAATAGAGCTATAGATAACCATACCTCCATTCGGTGCAATACTTGGAGACTCGTCTAACAATGTTTTTGTTAGCACCTGAACCGCACCGGTTTCCAAATCTTGTTTAGCCAAGTTAAAACCCGAGTTGCTACGATTAACCATAATCAGGAATCGTCCGTCAGGGGTGATCTGGCCACCTAAGTTTTGGCTACCTTGCCAAGTAATACGAGATGTCGAATTATTTGACAAATTTACATTATAAATCTGTGGTTTACCACCACGATCAGATGTGAAAATTAGAGACTTGCCATCTGGGTGCCAGAATGGTTCAGTATTATTAGAACGGCCACGGGTAATTTGAGTCAGCTTACGGCTAGTAAGGTCGAGAGTGTACACCTGAAGGCTACCTGTTTTCGACAATACCAGCGCCAATGTTTTACCATCTGGCGAGAATCTTGGCGCACCATTATGACGAGGGTATGACGTCACTTTCTCGCGCTCACCCGTGTAAATATTCATAATGAATATTTCAGCTTGGCCATTTTGGAAACTCACATACGCAAGCTTCTTGCCGTCTGGCGACCATGCTGGTGACATAAGAGGTTGCTTAGAACGAAGCACTAAACGTTCGTTAAAGCCGTCGTAGTCAGCAACACGAAGCTGATACGGGTATTTGTCTTTGTCGTTCACAACTACGTAAGAGATACGCGTTAGAAATGCCCCTTTCTCACCCGTTAGCTCTTCATACACTAAGTCAGAGATGCGGTGTGCGTACTCTCTCAAGCGTTTACCAGGAACTGTCGCTTTCTTGTTGAACAGCACATGATCTTTAGAAAGTACCAATTGGCCTTCATCACTTAGTGCACGGCTTTGCCCTTTAGTCAGTTGACCACGAACAATGTCGATCAGTTGGTAGTTCACCACATACTGCCCTTCGGCATTTTTAATGATGCTACCCGTTAGCAGTGAATCAACACCTAGGTTAGTCCAAGCATCAAAATTCACCTCTGTTTCGCTGTAAGGCGTTTGAGGCATTTTACTTGTCGCAACTGGGCTGAATTTACCACTGCGTTGCAAGTCAGAAGCGATAACTGCTGATACATCGTGTGGCAATGGTCCTGCGCCTTCCCAACGGAAAGGAACAATAGCGATAGGTCGTGCAGAGTTAATACCGTCTGTAATAACCAGCTCCAGTGCCGCATGGGCAAACTGGCTGCTTGTCGCTATTAAGAAAACAAAACTCAGTAATAGTTTCTTTAACACAAGTTCGTCCTTTTACTCTGGTGATACAGTTAAGTTAATGTCTTTCAGTGATTTTATAATATCAGGGTCTTTAGGTAACGGATAAGATTGCACTTGTGCTACCGCACGCTTCGTTGCCGCACATAAGCGACTGTCACCATCTAAGATACTCAATCTACCCAATATCGCATTAGATCCTGTTGGAATAAGCTTTAGGTTTACTCGACATGAGCGACCTCTGTAGCTGTCTTCTAACAACAAGTTTTGTTGAATGAGTTGGGTATAGATGGCACCATAACGCTGCGCTTCATCACTAATAAATTGTTGTCTAGCTGAAGAGTTTTGAGTCGCTTCAGTTTCAAGCCCAGCAAAAATATCGTTCAATGCCGCTTCTTGCTGTTTACGCTCTTTCTCCGCTCTTGCTGCCGCTTCTTTCTCTTTCGCTATACGTTGTTTCTCAGCACGTTCAGCGGCTTCTTTTTCTTTACGAGCTTTTTCAGCGGCCTCTTTCGCGGCTTTTTCTTTCGCCACGCGTTCTTGTTCAGCTTTAGCAATGGCTGCTTCTTTTGCCTTGCGTTCTTTTTCTGCTTTCACAACCGCGGCTTCTTTCAACTTACGATCAGCTTCTGCTTTAGCGGCTTTCTTTTTCTCTTGTTTTAGGCGAGCCTCTTCAACTTTACGTTGCTTTTCATTTTCAACTCGACGCTTTTCCGCGTCGCGAGCCGCTTTGGCTTCTTTAGCTTGCTTTTCTTTCAGCTTTCGAATGTTCTCTTCTTCAGCTTTACGATTTTTTTCGAGTCGTTCACTTTCACGTCTTAGTTTATCTAAACGCTCTTGCTCTTTTTTGCTCGCCGCTTCTCTTTGTTGACGAATCTGTTGAGCTTGCTGGCGAACCAACTGAGGATCAATCACCACAGCTTGAACCATCTGCCCTGTAGGCTTTGGTTCTGACATGGTGAAATCCGCTCCCCAAATGAGCGCAACGAATAAAACGACGTGCAGCCCAAGAGAAATAAGAAGCGGTGATCTAAAATTATTGGATTTTTTATTATTCGCTTTCATGAATGCTACGGAGCTATTCCCTTATATCCGTTAAAAGGCCAACCTTTGGCACACCTGCACGGCTTAATTCATCAAGTAAGATAACCACTTCAGCGTAAGGCGTTGCAGCATCACCGCCAACCGCCACTGGAGAATTTGGGTTCAGAGACAGTTCCGCCTTCACTCGGACGATAATATCTTCCAGAGACAAGCCTCGCTGAACCTCTTCGTTATTAACGCTCAAACCAAGCTCACCATCTTTGTTCACTTCAACGATAATGAAACTCGCGTTGTCGTCACCCAATAGATCTTGTGCAGATTTGGCAGTTGAAGCTTGAGGCAATTCAACATCTACGCCTTGAGTAACAAACGGCGAAGTCACCATAAAAATGATCAGCAAAACAAGCATAACGTCGATGTAAGGTACAACATTAATCTCAGCTGTCATTTTGCGTTTTTTAGGTTGGTATCCGGCCATCTATTATTCCCTGCCAGCCATCGCTTGACGGTGAAGAATGCTATGGAACTCTTCAGAGAAAGTCGCGTAGTTATGCTCTAGCTTACCAACTCGGCTGCTAAAACGGTTATACGCCATCACAGCTGGAATCGCCGCGAATAGGCCCATTGCTGTCGCGATCAGTGCTTCAGCAATACCAGGAGCAACCATTGCTAATGTCGCTTGCTTCACTTCACCTAATGCGATGAATGAGTGCATGATGCCCCAAACCGTACCAAATAGGCCAATGTATGGGCTGATAGAACCGACGGTCGCCAAAAAAGGTAAGTTAGTTTCCAGTTCATCAACTTCGCGAGCAACCGCAACACGCATTGCACGACCAGTGCCTTCCATTATAAAGTCTGGAGACGCTGCATTTGATTTCCGAAGGCGAGCAAACTCTGTGAATCCGGCGTAGAAAATCTCTTCAGTACCAGAGAGTTCGTCTTTGCGCTTATTACTCTCTTGATATAATTTAGCGAGATCAACACCAGACCAGAACTTATCTTCAAACACGTCAGTTTGTTTAGTAGCTTGAGATAATACTTTGCTTCGTTTGATGATCATCGCCCAAGAAACAACAGACATGCCCATAAGAATTAGCATAACCATCTTAACTAGTAAGCTAGCTTCTAAAATTAGGCCTAAGATTGAGATTTCAGCAGTCACTATTCGTTAGCTCCGTGAGAATAAATGTTGGCATTGCTTTGGGTTTCATTTTTTGATTGTCGATACATGCTACCTTAACCATTGCTTTACACAATGCTTTGCCATCAGGATTTACGATCTCTTGACAGAAGACCAAGGTAGCTCGCTTCAACTCGTAAATATTTGTAATGACTTGTAAAGAATCATCAAGGCGCGCACCTTGAATAAAATCGATGTCCACATGTCGAACTACAAAACTTGTGTTTTGTTCTAACAATACTTGCTGGCAGACACCAATTGAGCGCAACATCTCAGTTCGAGCGCGTTCGAAAAACTTAAGATAGTTTGAATGGTATACAACACCACCTGCATCGGTGTCTTCGTAATACACTGTCACTGGCCACGTAAATGGCTTAGATAATCCCTGCAATTTGATACCACAATTCGAAACGATAAAGATCTCACTATAACCTAACTCCTTATCATTAATAGTATATCGCTGTGAATTTTTTGATTTAAGAGACGAAAAAAAAGGCCATCTGTATAAGATGGCCTCTTTTTGGCTAAAAACCCAACAAGTATAAAGGTTCACGTCGTTATGAACCTAAATCCTTTGCCTTTTATAAAAAGCGCAGCACCGTTAGGTAGAGCAAAATTGTGAGTGAAACGTATGGGCTGAACAGTAGCTGCCACATCCAAGCTCTCGGCTTAAATCCGATACCGTAAACCATGCTTGAACATGCTGCCCAAATGAACATTGGCCCGATGATCGCGTTAAAGCCACCGATGCTTGTCGCATACGCTTCAGGTTCCCACATAACTAAACCTACATGCATGAAACCCAGTACTAGAGATAAAGCTCTTAACAGAGTTTTATCCATTGGTTGATGCAGTTTAGCGATTTGCTCTGCGAGATTACTCACTGTCTTTATCCATCATTTCTGAATGCTCTAACCATAGAGCATTGATGATGCCGAATGCACATGCTAGAAGTACACCCAAAATCCATGCGAAATACCACATAAAATTTCTCCTAAGTTATTTAACTTCTAGCTTAGTAAGCTGAAACGTCGTTATCTTCGATGTGTTTCTTATCTAGACGACCGAACATTTTGTAGTATGTCCACGTTGTGTAGCCAAGAATCACAGGAACCATTACCGCCGCAACTCCAGTCATAAGACCAAGCGTTAGCTCACTTGCTGTTGAATCCCACATAGTCAAACTATGGTTAGGGTTCAGGCTTGATGGCATTACGAATGGGAACATTGCAAAACCAGCCGTTAGAATAACACCAGCGTTAGATAAACTTGAGAACAAGAATGCGAAACCACCACGCTCAAAGCGAGATGCAATCACAGCAAGCAGTGGCATTACTACACCAAGAATCGGTGCAGCCCACATTGCTGGATATGTTTCGAAGTTTGTCATCCAAGCACCAACTTGAAGTGATACTTCTTTATTTAGTGGGTTTGAATCAGCAAACGTATCGATAGTGCTTGTAATTACATAGCCTTCGATAGATTGAACCCAGAAACCACCGATAACGAACAGAGCAATAGCAATTAGGCCAGTAATCTGAGCAACGTTACGTGCGCGGCTGTGCAGTTCTTCTGTTGTCTTCATTTGAAGCCATGTTGCACCTTGCATCACGAACAACATCAGAGCCAACACGCCACATAGCAATGCAAACGGGTTTAGCAAAGCGAAGAACGTACCATGATACTTAGACATCATCAGGTAGTTCAGTTCGAATGGAACACCTTGCAGTAAGTTACCAAATGCTACACCAAAAATGATTGGTGGCACTGTACCACTAAAGCAAAGTGCGTAGTCCCAAGCTTTACGCCATTTTGGCTCTTCAATCTTAGAGCGGTAATCAAGAGCAAGCGGACGTAACCAAAGTGCAGCTAACGTCACGTACATTGCAAAGTAGAAACCAGAAAACGACGTTGCATAAACCAGAGGCCATGCAGCAAACAATGCACCACCCGCAGTGATAAGCCAAACTTGGTTACCATCCCAGTGAGGGGCAATCGTGTTTAGCATAATACGACGTTCAGTGTCGCTCTTACCTATAACAGGCGAAAGAGCAGCAACACCCATGTCAAAGCCGTCAGTTACGGCGAAACCAACCAGTAGAACACCGATCAATACCCACCAGATAAGTCGTAAGCTTTCGTAATCAAACATAATATTCCCTCACTTATACTTCGACTGAACGGCTAACTTTGTCTTCAACAGAGTTATCGTTTTGTTCAAAGTGGTAACGGCCTGTCTTTAAGCTACTTGGACCTTTACGTGCGAATTTCAGCATTAGGTAAACTTCAGCAATCAAGAACACTGTGTACAGTGCAAGAATCGCGAATAGAGAAGTCCAAAGCTGTTCAATAGTCAGTGCTGATGCAGCAACGTTAACCGGCAGGATTTCACCAACCGCCCATGGTTGACGACCAAATTCAGCAACGAACCAACCTGCTTCAATCGCAATCCAAGGTAGTGGGATTGAGAATAGTGCCGCTTTAAGTACCCATGGTTTCTGTTCGATCTTCTGACGACACGTTTGAACAAACGCCGCACCGAATACAAACAGCATGATGAAGCCACAAGCAACCATCAGACGGAACGACCAGAATAGAGGCCAAACTGTTGGGATAGAATCATCCGCAGCCATTTGGATTTGGTCTTCTGTTGCATCTACAACGTCGTCTGTATAGCGCTTAAGAAGCAGTCCGTAACCTAGATCACCTTTTACTTCATCAAATGCCGCTTTGTTCTCTTCTGAACGATCACCACCACGTAGCTTTTCAAGCAACTCATACGCATACATACCGGTACGAATACGATCAACGTGATCGTCGCGTAAGTCACGTAGTCCTGTTACTTCTGTATCAAAAGAACGTGTTGCAATAATACCCATAACGTAAGGGATCTTAATTGCGTAGTCTGTGTGCATGGTTTCTTGGTTTGGAACACCAAATACAGTGAACGCGGCCGGTGCTTCTTCAGTGTGCCATTCAGCTTCAATAGCTGCTAGCTTCACTTTTTGAACTTCACCAAGCTCGTAACCAGATTCATCACCTAGCACGATTACTGACAAGATTGCCGCCATACCGAAAGATGCTGCAATCGCAAAAGATCGACGAGCAAAGGCAAGGTCACGACCTTTAAGAATGTAGTATGAGCTGATACCAAGGATGAACATTGCACCCGTTGTGTAACCAGACGCTACTGTGTGTACGAATTTAACCTGTGCTACTGGGTTTAGTACAACTTCAGCGAAGCTCACCATTTCCATACGCATAGTTTCAAAGTTAAATTCCGCACCCACTGGGTTTTGCATCCAGCCGTTAGCTACCAAGATCCAAAGCGCAGAGAAGTTAGAACCAAGTGCTACTAACCACGTTACCGCTAAGTGTTGACGCTTTGACAATCTGTCCCAACCGAAGAAGAAAAGACCAACAAAAGTAGACTCTAGGAAAAATGCAACAAGCGCTTCGATAGCCAGCGGAGCACCAAAGATGTCGCCAACATAGTGAGAATAGTATGACCAGTTAGTACCGAACTGGAACTCCATGGTTAAGCCTGTCGCTACACCAAGAGCAAAGTTAATACCAAACAATTTACCCCAGAACTTAGTCATGTCCTTGTAAATTTGCTTGCCAGTCATTACATAAACTGACTCCATAATGGCAAGTAGAAATGCCATACCTAAAGTCAGTGGAACAAATAGGAAGTGATACATCGCTGTAAATGCAAATTGCAATCGCGACAGATCAACAACATCAATCATGGTAACTCCTTTGTGTCGGCTGAATGACACTTGTGTGATTATTCACTGCAAAATTCCGTGTTAAAACAATTCGTGAGATTGTTATGACAAGTTAAAATTTGTAGTAAAAACGTACCGTTATAGTTAGATTATTGTTAAGCATGAGCTAATATAGCTGCCGCTAATATTACTGGTAAAATCAGTATGTTTCAAAAGGTTTATAGGAGAACCTTGCGTTGATTTGTATCAATTTTATTCAAGCAAATTAGAGTTATTTTTGAACAGTTATGATTAAAATCACACCAATTATGTCTCTATTAATAGCAGCATATGATACCTGTGACAAAAGTTCAGCACCGCGTCAACATATGAATTACAACCACCCATAAAGTATTAACAAAAAACATGACAGCTTATTTCATTTTTTGTTACTCGATTCAAACATGAAATCAAAGTTTTCATTTTTTAGGGAGCTATTCAGCTTTTTTATCGACTCGCTCAAAGAGTTATTATTCAATAGAAAGCAAAAAATCCCAGCGCTTATGCAACTGGGATCTTTAAAAATGAATAATTTAACGATTAGACGGTTTATCTATTCCGAAGTGTAAATACGCTCGATCGGTCGCGATTCGACCTCTTGGCGTTCTTTGTAAATAACCTTGCTGAATCAAGTAAGGCTCTAACACATCTTCAATAGTATCTCTCTCTTCACCAATCGCTGCAGCCATGTTGTCGATACCAACCGGGCCACCACCAAACTTCTCCATGATCGCAAGCAGAAGTTTTCTGTCCATGTAGTCAAAACCCTTAGCATCAACATCCAACATGTTTAGTGCTTTATCAGCAACCTCTGGGCAAATATGTCCATCGCCTTTCACTTCCGCATAATCACGAACACGACGCAGCAAGCGGTTAGCTATACGCGGTGTACCACGAGCTCGACGAGCAACTTCTAACGCCCCTTGCGATTCCATAGAAAGTCCAAGGCAATCCGCACTACGTTGAACGATGTTTTGTAGGTCTTCAACCTTATAGTACTCAAGACGCTGCGTAATACCAAAGCGGTCACGTAACGGAGACGTGAGCGAGCCAGCTCGAGTCGTTGCGCCTATCAAAGTAAAAGGAGGCAGATCGATCTTGATAGAGCGTGCCGCAGGGCCTTCGCCAATCATGATATCCAGTTGGTAGTCTTCCATTGCTGGATACAACACCTCTTCAACCACTGGGCTAAGACGATGGATCTCATCAATGAATAGAACATCATTTTCTTCGAGGTTGGTCAGCAACGCCGCAAGATCACCCGCTTTCTCTAGAACAGGACCTGAAGTGGTGCGAATATTTACATCCATTTCATTAGCAACAATGTTCGCCAACGTGGTTTTACCCAAGCCTGGTGGACCAAATATCAACAAGTGATCGAGAGCCTCATTACGCAATTGCGCCGCTTTGATGAAAATTTCCATCTGGCCACGAACATGATCCTGACCTTGATAGTCAGCTAGTGCTTTAGGGCGTATTGCACGATCAATGACATCTTCATCTTTGAATACTGGGTTGTCCGGTGCAATAAGGCGATCGGCTTCAATCATAAATTCTGATATTCCTAACTCTGCTATTTGTGACTCTGCGCTTCTTGACTCTGTGTAAAGGCAAAGTGAATGAGTCTATTTTATAGAACAAGTCTATGAGGTATTAAACCATCGATTTCAGTGCTTCGCGAATCAACTGCTCGCTGGTCATGCCATCTTTAGCCACTTGAGAAACCACCTTAGAAGCTTGAGTCGGCTTGTAGCCTAATGCAAGTAGTGCACTTACCGCTTCTTCTTCCGCGTCGTGAACGGTTGGCATAGAGTCAATAGGAGCTGCATCCGTTGCTGGAGTAAACAGGTCACCCGCGCCCCACCCTTTCAGGCGGTCTTTCATTTCAACAACCAGACGTTCTGCGGTTTTCTTACCAACACCCGGCAGTTTAACCAGCGTAGAGATGTCTTCGCGTTCAACGCTCTGAACGAATTGGCTAGCGGTCATGCCTGAAAGAATCCCAAGACCAAGTTTAGGACCAACACCATTCGCTTTAATCACTTCACGGAACAACGCACGCTCTTTAACCGTGTTAAAACCATAAAGTAGCTGAGCATCTTCACGTACCACAAAATGAGTGTAGATAATTGCTTCTTCGCCTACGTTTGGTAACTCATAAAAACAGCTCATTGGCATTTGAACTTCATAACCAACACCACTGACTTCAATCAATAATTCTGGTGGCTGTTTTTCTATTAATGTACCGCGGAGACGTCCGATCACAATTCACTCTCTTGATGGAATTTAATTTGGAGGACAGAATATAAAAGAACTGGATACTTATCCAGTTCTTTGTGTTTTTTGAAGTGAATTATTTAGGCTTGCTTGGCTTAGGAAACCACGCGATTCAGGCTTCTAGAAATCGGTAGGAGGATTAACGGTAGCGCCCTTTTCTCGCACCTGTTGCTTTGCCTGCTAGTGCAACCAAGGTTTTATTGGTGTTGGCGTGAGTGATCGCTACGCCGAGGGCGTCGGCCGCATCGGCTTGTGGTTTGGCTGGTAACTTGAGCATGCTCATCACCATATTTTGAACCATCGACTTATCAGCACCGCCATTACCTGTCACAGCTTGCTTAATTAAACGAGCTGCATATTCATGAACAGGTAAATCCGCATTCACCGCTGCCACTATCGCGCTACCTCGAGCTTGTCCAAGCTTAAGTGCAGAGTCAGCGTTCTTCGACATGAAAACCTGCTCGATCGCAAACACATCAGGTTGGAACTGAGTGATGATTTCGCTCACACCGGCATAAATCTGTTTTAGTCGACCTGGCAGTTCTTTTTCGGAAGTACGAATACAACCACTACCTAAGTAATATAGATGGCGACCATTTTGACGAATCACGCCATAGCCGGTAATGCGAGAGCCAGGGTCAATCCCTAAGATAATAGACATAACTTCAATACTGATTATTTATACATGCTTTTCAGCTTAGTATATCGAACGCAAAAAAAAATGCCCGTCAAATTAACGGGCATTTTCTAATTCAATCACAAATCTTGGCTAATTATTTAAGAGCTCTCTATCAACTAGGATCTCTTCATCAACGAGAAAGATAACAGGCTTACGCTTGCTCTTTCTTCTCTGCCAATTTAACAGCGATTGCTAGCTCTTCTAGTGATGCTGGGTTTGCTAGGCTTGGCGCGTCTGTTAGCAGACATGCTGCAGCTGTTGTTTTCGGGAATGCGATAACATCACGGATGTTCTCTGTACCACAAAGAAGCATAGCTAGACGGTCAAGACCGAATGCTAGGCCCGCGTGTGGTGGCGTACCGTACTTAAGTGCTTCAAGTAGGAAGCCGAACTTCTCTTGTTGCTCTTTAGCTTCAATACCTAGGATACCGAATACTGCCGTTTGCATTTCTGCGCTATGAATACGTACCGAACCGCCGCCTACTTCGTAACCGTTGATTACCATGTCGTATGCATCAGAGTTTGCTGCTGCAGGGTTCGCTTTTAGCTCTTCCGCGTTCACACCTAGTGGTGATGTGAATGGATGGTGCATAGCGTGTAGGTTGCCTTCACCGTCTTCTTCGAACATTGGGAAGTCAATAACCCAAAGTGGAGCCCAAGCTTTCTTGTCAGTTAACTCTAGGTCATCACCTAGCTTGATACGAAGTGCACCCATTGCTTCAGCAACGATGCCCGCTTTGTCTGCGCCGAACAGAATGATATCGCCAGATTCAGCTTGAGTGCGATCTAGAATACCGTTGATTACGTCTTCGCTTAGGAACTTAGCAACTGGAGATTGAATACCTTCCATGCCTGCAGCACGGTCGTTAACCTTCATCCAAGCTAAGCCTTTCGCACCGTAGATGTTTACGTGTTCAGCGTAACCGTCGATTTGCTTACGAGTTAGCTTAGCACCGCCTGGTACACGGATAACCGCTACGCGACCTTTTTCGTCGTTAGCTGGGCCAGAGAATACTTTGAACTCTACGTCTTTAACCAAGTCAGCAACGTCAACTAGTTCTAGTGGGTTACGTAGATCTGGCTTATCAGAACCGAAACGACGAATCGCTTCAGAGAAAGGCATTACTGGGAATTGACCTAGTTCAACATCAAGAAGTTCTTTCCACATATCGTGAACAAGCTTCTCAGTCACGTTACGTACTTCTTGAGAAGTCATGAAAGATGTTTCGATATCGATTTGAGTGAATTCAGGCTGACGGTCAGCACGTAAATCTTCATCACGGAAACATTTAACGATTTGGTAGTAACGGTCAAAACCAGACATCATCAGCAATTGCTTGAACAGCTGAGGAGATTGAGGAAGTGCGTAGAAGCTACCTTTGTGAACACGGCTTGGTACTAGGTAGTCACGAGCACCTTCTGGTGTCGCTTTCGTTAGTACTGGCGTTTCGATGTCTAGGAATAGGTTCTCGTCTAGGAAACGACGAACGAAGCTAGAAGCACGTGCTCGAAGCTTAATACGGTCGCTCATTTCTGGACGACGAAGATCAATGTAACGGTACTTAAGACGCTGCTCTTCAGAGTTCGTTTGGTTGAAGTCTAGTGGAAGCGCTTCTGAACGGTTGATGATCTCTAGACCAGTCGCGTAAAGTTCAACTTCACCAGTAGCCATGTCTTTATTTACTTGGCTGTCCGGACGAACGCGTACTTCACCAGTAAACTTGATACAGAATTCATTACGCAGTTGGTTAGCGATCGGGAAGATATCTTTCATATCTGGATCGACAACAACCTGAACGATGCCTTCACGATCTCGCATATCGATAAAGATAAGACCGCCTAAATCACGGCGACGGTTTACCCAGCCGCACAATTCTACAGTTTGTCCCGCCAGGGACTTGTTCAGGTTACCACAGTAATGGGTACGCATAATGAATTTCCCAATCTCTTAATAATTTACTAATTTCCAAGCTGCCAGTGGTCATTCCACACAACAGAGCAAAGGAACATTTATACGCGGAAACTCGCTTAAAATCGACCTTCCACATTCGAATTTATTGTGTTTTATCTGGCTTTGTTGCTTTTTAGCCCATCAAGTGCGCAAAGATTCATCAAAACCGAAAAAATTGCGATAATTATATCTCGAAAGTACCTTAATCAGCAAAACTCTCGTAAAGTAGATTTTAGGGCGTGATGGATAACGGTGTAATAGATGGATGCTCGTGTAATAACAACAGAAACTTTACCTCTAAGACTTGGGTTAACAATGTGGTCTCATTCTGAGTGGCAAAGTCAGTTCTATGGTAAAGGAACAAAACCTGCTGAGCGCTTAGAAAAATACACCCAAGTTTTTCATACCGTAGAAGGCAACACGACTTTCTATGCGACACCCAGTATCTCAACGGTCAATAACTGGAAAGCCGCGAGTCACGATGATTTTAAGTTTACTTTTAAGCTGCCTAAGTTCATCACCCACCAGCAGCACTTAAAACATTGCCAAGCCGAGCTCAAAGAATTTCTGCTCACCATGTCGCCACTGCATAGGCGCATTGGTCAGTGGACGATTCAATTGCCCCATAGCTTCGAACCCAGCATGCTTCCTGCCCTGCAAAAATTTTGCACCTTGTTTCCAAAAGACATGCAGCTCGGCGTTGAAGTTCGTCACCTTGGTTTCTTTGATAAAGGCGATGCCGAAAAACGTTTCAATCATTGGTTAATAGAAGAAGGGATCAATCGCATCATTATGGATAGTCGCCCCGTTTTCTCTGCACCACCAACCACAGAAGCGGTGATCGATGCGCATCAGAAAAAGCCGCGTGTTCCTGTTCATGCAATTGCGACCGCCAATAACCCGATGATTCGATTTATTGGTCACCCAGACCAAGAACCTAATATTGAGTTTTTTAAACCTTGGTTTGCTAAAATTCCAAACTGGCTAGCCGAAGGAAAACAGCCTTATTTAATGATCCACACACCAGACAATAATCACGCACCTGAACTTGCGATTGCTATCTATAAGCAATTACAGACGCAAGTTGCTGAACACACAAAGTTAATCTTGCCTAATTTGGCGGAGTTTCCTGCGAAAAAAGGCGACCATCAAATCTCGATGTTTTGATAGTAAACAACCACTAACACGCGTTCACTTTCATCAATCTCAGTTTTCGTGACACAAGCGATTTTTTTACGTAAAATACGTCCCCTTTTATTTGGCACGAATTCTGTGCCGATTACGCTGACTGTCGAGAGAGAATGCAATGAGCAACAAAGACAATATCTTTTCCGCTCCCATTGATAAAATTGGTGATTTCACCTTTGATGCAAGGGTTGCTGAAGTATTCCCAGATATGATTCAACGCTCGGTTCCTGGATATAGCAATATCATCTCTGCTATTGGCATGTTAGCTGAACGCTTCGTAAAACCGCACTCAAACATCTACGACTTGGGTTGCTCTCTTGGTGCTGCGACACTTTCTATGCGTCGTCACATTCAGCAAGAAGGCTGCACGATTTTCGCTATCGATAATTCAAAAGCCATGGTTGAACGCTGTAAGCTGCATGTAAACGCCTACCGAAGCGATACGCCAGTCGAAGTCATCGAAGCTGATATCCGTGAAATTGAGATTAAAGACGCTTCAGTTGTTGTGTTGAACTTCACCTTACAGTTCTTATCACCAGACGACCGCTACGCTCTGCTTAAAAAGATCCATGCTGGATTACGTCCAGGCGGTATTTTGATTCTGTCAGAAAAATTTGTGTTTGAAGATGAAAGTTCAAATGAACTGCTTATCGATCTGCACCATGATTTCAAGCGTGCAAACGGATACAGCGAGCTTGAAGTCAGCCAGAAACGCAGTGCTATCGAAAATGTGATGCGTCCAGATTCTATTCCAGTTCACAAACAGCGCTTTGAAAAGATTGGCTTCTCAAGTAGCGAAGTGTGGTTCCAATGCTTCAACTTCGGTTCGATGTTCGCGATTAAATAGCGCACATACCCAGTCAGCTCGTACTAAAACGTCATCCTCAAGAGCGAGGAACGAGCGAGTTGGGGATCTCTATCAAGTACGATAAACCGAGATTCCCTATCATGTTCGTCCCTCACTGTAGGGAATGACAAATTTAATTTCTATTTTAGGGTTTATTGGACCCAATTTAACTCAGTGAAAAACTATGTTTAACTTTGCCAATTTTTATCAACTCATTGCCCAAGACACTCGCCTTCAACCGTGGCTTAATGTTCTTCCTCAACAGCTGACGGATTGGCAAAATGCAGAACACGGCGACTTCGACCGTTGGTTACGTGCACTAAACAAGATTCCACAAGGTGTGCCTGACCAAGTTGATCTGAAAAACTCAGTGACGATTGGCAGCTCTACACCGTTCCACACGGGTGAACTTAAAAAATTAGAAAGCTTACTGAAGACTTTCCACCCTTGGAGAAAGGGCCCTTACACAGTTCACGACATTCATATCGATACAGAATGGCGCAGTGACTGGAAATGGGACCGTGTGCTTCCACATATCTCTCCATTGAAAAACCGTTCGGTTCTCGATGTAGGTTGTGGCAACGGCTACCACATGTGGCGCATGCTAGGTGAAGGCGCTCGCTTAACGGTGGGTATCGACCCTTCTCACTTATTCTTGGTTCAGTTTGAAGCCATTCGTAAATTGATGGGCGACGACCAACGCGCTCACCTTTTACCTTTAGGTATTGAACAGCTGCCAAAACTGGAAGCTTACGACACTGTATTCAGCATGGGCGTGCTTTACCACCGCCGTTCACCGCTTGATCATTTGATTCAACTAAAAGACCAATTGGTATCTGGTGGCGAACTGGTACTTGAAACATTAGTGATTGAAGGTGACGAAAACGCTGTTCTTGTGCCTGTGGACCGCTACGCGCAAATGAGAAACGTGTACTTCTTCCCATCTGCACGCGCACTGAAACGCTGGCTTGAACAGGTTGGCTTTGAAGACGTGCGTATCGTTGATGAAAATGTCACAACGATTGGCGAACAACGCACAACAGAATGGATGACACACAACTCTCTGCCGGATTACTTAGACCCTAATGATCCAAGTAAAACAGTAGAAGGTCACCCAGCACCAAGGCGGGCGATTCTAGTCGCGACAAAACCTTAAGCTCTGTTACAGAAAACCATAAGTTCTGTCGTCATACAACCACCGTTATTTATATGTGGAAATTTTGATAAAAAAGAGAATTGATTGTATAAAATTTGCGCTCATGTTTAATAAGTGAGCGCCCTTAAGTGACAATAATTTTCGTAGCGCTCACATTGCGATTCAATATGACCAGACTCTTACAATAGGATGCTTCACGCATCCTTTTTTGTGGGATAAACTTCTAAATAGTCTGAACTATTCTCTAATTTCCAAAGGTTTTTATATGTTTAAGCGATTATCGCCTATCGTGGCGGTTGGTTTGCTCTCTGGTTGCACCCTCACGAGCGGTGCTACCTACCATCAAGAAACTCTCGACGCTATTTCCCGCTCAGAGACAAACATCGCAAACAAGGTTCAAAATCTTGAACTGCAGCTAAGTAATCAAAGTGATTATATTGAAAGCTTGGAAGACGAAATTATCACTCTTTCTAGTCAATTAGATGTACACCTGACCAGTATGGAACACAGGGTCATTGAAGAGCTAAAAGAAGCCGAGCCTGTTGCCGTTGCAGCCGCTCCTATCGCCCCTACGTCACAGCCGACTATTCTAGGCGGTATTGAAAAAGTATCGATCGACTCTATCAAACAAAGCTTCGATGCTCGTGTTGATACTGGCGCAACCACCTCTTCTTTAAATGCTGTCGACATCAAAGAATTCGAACGCAACGGTAAAGATTGGGTTAAGTTCCATTTAGCAGATAAAGCACAAGCAAAAGAAGACCAAAAATGGATCGAAGCGCCCGTTGTTCGTTATGTGAAAATCCGTCAATCTACGAATGAACAAACAGAACGTCGAGCTGTGATCGAATTATGGGTAAAAGTGGGGAAAATCCATGAAAAAGCGCAATTTACATTGGCGGATCGCTCTCAAATGAGTCACCCTGTATTACTAGGGCGCGAATTTATCAAAGACATAGCGCTAGTAGATGTAAGTAAAAAGTACGTACAAACGGAAGTTAAATAACAATAGTAGGGTAAGCTATGACGTCAAGAATTCCATTTTATATCTCCATTTTCCTGCTCATCGTGGCAGGTATAACCCTGAGTATGTTCAGACATACGACTTACGGCGTACCTTGGACTCCGGGGGAAACTAGACAAGTTTGGGACGTTGAAGCTCGTATCGAGTTCAATGCAGTGGGAAAAGAAGCAAAAGTTTCATTAGCAGCTCCTCATACTCAGTCTAATTACACCCTTATTGGCGAGTCAGCTTCGTCACCTGGTTACGGCATCTCTTACCTGAACACTGAGTCAGGTCGCCGTGCAGAATGGTCTATTCGTCACGCTGACGGCCCTCAGACCATCTATTACAAGACTCAATTTCTTGTCGACAACCAAGCAAAAGTTGATGCTATCCCACCAGAAGGTGAAATCACGCAGCCTAGCTTTGATGGCCCTGAAGAAGCGGCTGCATCTGCATTGATTGACCGAGCAACTAAACGCTCAGCAGACAACATCACTTTCACGCGTGAACTGATCAAAACGCTTAATGATCCAGACAGCCAAAACTCAGCGCTGATTCTGAATAACATGAGCAAAGTTGAAGCGACACATAAGCTACTTTCAGCAGCAAACATCCACAATAAAGTCGTTGGCGTAATCGAGCTAGAAGATGGACGTCGTCGTCAATCAATCCAACAAATGAACCAGATTTGGGATAACGACCAATGGGTTCTGTTCTCTCCTGAATCTAGCGAGCAGCAAGTTCAACCAAACCTGCTAATTTGGGATGAATCAAATGTATCTCTATTAGACGTTGTTGGCGGTCAGAACAGTAAAGTTCACTTCTCTATGATTGCTCAGGAAGTTACTCCAACTGAAGCAACCAACAGTAAAGTATCAGCTGATCAGCTGTTAAACCTTTCCATTCATAGTCTGCCGCTAGAAGAGCAAGCGATGTTTAAAACCATCATGCTGATTCCTATCGGTGCTCTGATTGTTGTGTTCCTACGTGTCATCATCGGTCTGAAAACGTCTGGTACGTTCATGCCCGTTCTGATTGCCGTGGCATTCGTTCAAACACAGTTGATAACGGGTATTGTTGGTTTCCTACTGATTGTTGGTACTGGTCTTGTAATACGAAGTTACTTATCCAAACTCAACCTATTGCTCGTGGCCAGGATATCCGCCGTAATTATTACAGTAATTATGATTATCTCGATATTTACCGTAGTCGCATTTAAAATCGGACTTACAGAAGGCCTATCAATTACGTTCTTCCCAATGATTATCTTGTCTTGGACTATCGAACGTATGTCTATCCTTTGGGAAGAAGAAGGCGCAAAAGAAGTTGTACTTCAAGGTGGCGGCTCTCTATTTACCGCGGTGCTTGTTTACTTAGGTATGACTAACCCATTCATTCAGCACTTAACGTTTAACTTTATTGGTTTACAGCTTGTTATCCTAGCGACCATCTTGCTACTAGGTAACTACACAGGCTACCGTCTAACCGAACTTCGTCGTTTTAAACCGCTAGCGGAGGACTAAGTTATGTTTGATCAATTTACTTCACCATTTAAGTTAAAAGACAAAGGCATAATGGGAATGAACAAGCGCAACCATAGTTACATTGGTCGCTACAATGATCGTTCCAAGTATCCGCTCGTTGATGACAAGCTTAAGACTAAAATCATTGCTGAACAGGCTGGTGCCACCGTGCCAAAGCTTATTGGCGTTATTGGTCATCAAGCTGAAGTAAAAACAATCCATAAAATGGTTAAAGAGTGGCCAGGGTTTGTAATCAAGCCTGCTCAAGGTAGTGGCGGTAAAGGCATCCTTGTTGTGATTTCACATAAAGATGGGGTTTATACCAAACCATCCGGTTCGACAATCAATGAAGAAGATGTAGAGCGCCATATCAGTAACGCGCTCGCGGGTCTCTTCTCTCTGGGTGGCAAGAACGATGTGGCCGTAGTTGAAAACCTCATCAAGTTTGACGAGTGCTTTGAAGGCTTTAGTTACGAGGGTGTACCAGACGTACGAATCATCGTATTCAAAGGCTACCCAGTGATGGCGATGATGCGCTTGTCCACTTCAGATTCTGATGGTAAAGCTAACTTGCACCAAGGTGCTGTTGGTGTAGGTATCGATATCGCAACAGGTAAAGCGGTTCGAGCCGTTCAGTTCGATCAACCAGTCACCCACCACCCAGATACAGGTAAAGAGCTCGCATTGCTGCAAGTTCCTCACTGGGAAAAGCTATTGACTCTAGCGTCAAGTGCATGGGAAATGACAGGCTTAGGCTATATGGGTACTGACATGGTATTAGACCAAGAAGAAGGACCAATGGTACTAGAACTTAACGCACGTCCTGGTTTAGCTATACAAATTGCGAACGGCGCGGGGCTACTTCCTAGGCTGCACCATATTGAAAACCTTGGCACACCAGCGGAATATCCAAAACCTGCCGAGCGTGTTGCTTACGCCGCAAAGCAGTTCGGACATAACTAGTCAAAATTTTGTCACACGATTTTTAGAGCAAAATTTGGGGTGTTTGGGGCTATCTTCCCTTACCCCCCCACCCTTCCTATACGCTCACTCCAGCAACACATTCACGCCAAATATAGATAAAAAGCCACCTATTTGTGTAATTTTCACCTAGAAAGAACAAAAGAACACACAATAAAATTCAATTAAAATCCGTTAAATTTGTGTAGTTACTCTATTCATTGTAAATCCTAAGCATAAATATTCACTATCCCGATTTGTAACGACTTTCCCTTACAAAACGACTAGAAAATAAATTGTAACCCTATGTTAGCATAACGATAATTTAGTCAATAAAATTAGTCACAACTGTTAAGGAAACACTCTAATGACCGTCAAAAATAAGATTATGCTAACAATTAGTGGCCTAATCTGTTTAACGATTTTAGTTATATCTACGATTGGATATTTTGAATTTAAATCCGCTACCACGGATGACTATCGCCATAATTTATCGACAAAATCTTTCCTTGTAGCCAAAGCCGTTGAAGGAAAAATGGAAGCGTACTTCGGCGCTTTGGAAAGCATTTCAACCAGTATCCATACTGATAGATCCGGTAACATCATGATCAACCCGATGCTGTTGAAAATGATGACGAAAAGTAAAGAATCTCTCGGTGTACTTAATATTTACATCGGTCTTCCTGACGGCAAAACTTACGACGTTAAAAACCAAGGTATCATTCCCAATTTTAATGCTAAGCAAAAACAGCGTGAGTGGTTCAATCTTGGTTTTTCAGGTGCAAAGCGTTCAGTAACCAACCCTTACCTAGCGACAACAGGGCATTTAACGATGTCAGTTGTGATCCCTTTTAAAGCCAGAGGCGAAACGAAAGCAGTTATTGGCCTTAGTCTTAAGATGAGTGATATTACAGACTACATAAACGAGCTATCTGAAGTGCCAAACTTATTTGTCTCTCGCCAAGATGGTTTCCTTGTTGCTGCTAGCTATGAAGACTTTATCGGTAAAAATATCTACGAGCTTCGACCATCCTATCGTGAACACGGTAGTAAGATGACCAGTGAGCACTCTTACGTTGTTCCAGATAAAGGTCACTTTTATGTCGTTTCGTCTAAAATTGAGTCATTAGGTTGGAATATTTGGGCTTGGGCAAGTTGGGACGACATTGAAGCACCTTCAAATGCCATGGTGAAAATCAATACCATCGTTGGTCTGATTTTCGCGGTTCTGGCAACCGGAATAACATTCTTGTTAGTCACCCGATTGATGTATCGCCCTATTGGTGGAGAGCCACAATACATAGAAGCACTTGTTAGCCGAATTTCGGCAGGAGACCTAACTAACATCCCTAAGTTAACTGGTAATGAAACGGGGATCTACCGTTCGACTCTTGAAATGGCAGGAAACCTACAAGGTATAATTGGTAATATTGAGAAATCTTCAAACTCTCTCTCATCGCAGTCTTCTTCTCTTGAGACGTCCTCAAATCAGTTGAGCACTTCATCAGAAGAGCAAATGATGCAACTAGAACAAGTTGCAACTGCGATGAATGAAATGACGGCAACCGTAGCAGAAGTGGCTCAAAATGCGATGCAAGCATCATCATCATCCAATGAGGCCAGCCTATCATCTCAGTCCGGTCTTGAGACCGTGGGTGATATGAACCAACAAATCAGCTTACTTGTAACGAATATTGAGCAGGTTCAAGAGTCTATTCTTGGGGTAGAAAAAGAAACTCAAAATGTAGGTAGCATACTAGATGTTATCCGAGGTATTGCAGAACAAACAAACTTGCTTGCTTTAAACGCAGCAATTGAAGCAGCTCGAGCTGGTGAGCAAGGTCGTGGCTTCGCCGTCGTAGCTGACGAAGTACGTAACCTTGCCAACAAGACACAAGAAAGCACAAATGAAATACAAACCATGATTTCATCTCTTCAAAACCAAGCGAAACAATCTGTTGAGCTAATGGTTGAAAACGCAGAGACAGCTAAAGCTACCCGTGAAAAGTCAGATCAAGCGAGTGAAATGCTTAATACCATTCAGCATGAGATCGGCAACATTCAAGACATGAACAACCAGATTGCTGCAGCAGCAGAAGAGCAATCGCAAGTGGCCGTTGAAATCAATGAGAATGTAGTGAATGTAAATGACTTAGCGCGAGCGACTGTCGATGATGTTCAGCAAAATGTACAAACAGCGCAAAATGTTAATACTGTTTCGGATGAACTGCATCAAACGATAAAGATGTTTAAGATCTAATCTTAGATAAGCGATACGTTAAGAGCTGAAGTAGCAGAACCAACGGCTTGAACAAAATATAGCGTAAGTAAAAACCGCCTTCTCTTCTGAGAAAGCGGTTTTTTTATATGGTAATAAATTTTGGCTGAGTTATACCAATCACAGTAAGTAAGTGATCAAACATAGCGTAGGAAAAAAGCTTGAGAACAAGGCAGAATTTTTCGATAAGTAGTTATTCTACAATCAAAAATTCTAACGAAGTTATCGAGGTTTTTAACAAGCTAGGGTGACCAGTTATTTACTACGATTGGTATTAAACCAACAGAGAATTAGCGAACACCTCACCCTCACCCTCACCCTCACCCTCACCCTCACCCTCACCCTCACCCAAAGAATAGCGAGTGCAGCGAAGCATCCAAACAAAAAAAGCCCCGAAGTATGTACTTCGAGGCGATTGAGATTTACGGTATGACAATTAGGGCGCTAAGGTGCTTCGATAAGCTCTTGAACTGGAGATACCGATTTGTTTTGAGCAAAACCTCGTAGACCAACAACGTGCACATGTTCGTGATCTTTGAAGACCTTACGAACCAGTTTGTAGGTGGTACCTTTCTCTGGACTAATGTTCTCTGGCGCTGCAATCAGAAGTTGCATCCCTAAGCGGTCACACAGTTCAAACAGCGTAGAGATTGACTTCGAATCCAGACGAGCTGCTTCATCAAGGAACAACAAACGACATGGAACGATGTCTTTACTACGCAGTCGACGAGACTCCTCTTCCCAACTCTGAATAACCATCAATAGAATTGACTGACCAGTACCGATCGCCTCACCCGTAGACAGGGCACCCGACTCTGCTTGTAACCAACCATCTGAACCACGGTTAACTTCGACACTCAACTCTAGGTAGTTACGGTAATCCAGTAACTCTTCACCCAAAACTTGTGGAGAACGTTGACCCATATCGATATGTGGGTTGACACGTTGGAACAGCTTCGCCATTGCTTCCGAGAAGGTAAAGCGCGTTGATTCAAACAAGTCTTTGTGTTGCTCTTGCTGAGTCGCTAAGCCTGATAGCAAAATCTCATGGCTTTCACGGATCTTAACGTTCAGACGTACGCCCTTAACCTGACCAAAGTAGATATTAGACAGACCTTGGTTTAGCATTCGAATACGGTTCTGCTCGCGCTGAATCGTTTTCTTGATAATGCTTGCTACCGAATCAGAGCTGATCGCGAGGCGATTTTCACGCTGCGTCAGTTCTTCTGTTAGTCGAGCCAGCTCAACTTCCATCTCTTCGATTGCTTCAACCGGGTCATCCGTATGAATGATGTCTTGGCGAATACGCTCACGAAGGTGCTGGTAAACCGCAATATAGAACAATACTTTACGCTCTGGATGCGCATTGTCTTCAGAGAGACGCAGCGAATCACGCAGGTCGTCATTGTCGGCCACAGCCAAACGCAGTGCACCTAGTGATTTATCCGACATTGAGCGAAGCTCGCCCGCCGTTAGGTAAGCCAGTTCACGCTTATGTAGACGACGTTCAACATCATTCTCACGAGCTAAGCGAAGTACTGAACACCAGCCGGCTTTTGCTGCAACAACGAAGGTACGAAGCTCTGTGTACTCTTTCTGAACTTTCTTAAGACGCTTAGCCAGCGCTTTCATCTCAAGTTCAGTTGAGGTAATCGTGCGTTCGTATTCACTCTTACGGCTACGAGAAGTATGCAAACGCTCTTGAAGCTCGTCACGACGACGAACCGCGCGCTCTTCAGCACCTTCATCAGCATTAACACCGAACTCTTGAAGCTCTTGTTTGAATTCCTGAACGGTCTCTTGCTTCGCTTGATGTGAGCTCTTCAGTGCCGCCAATACTTGGTTGTACTGGTTCATCTGTTCGCGAGCGTGTTTCAAGCCATCACGGCCTTTCGCTCGTGCTTGTTCTGCTTGAACCAACTTCGCTTTCAGTTGTTCGCTCAGTTCGCTGCTCTTGTTAAGCAGGTCAACAGAATCTGCGTAAGCAAAGTAGTGACGACGTTCGATTAAGTCAGAAAGAGCAAACACTTTACCTTTGAGAGCTTGTAACGCACTGTCCGCCTGACGATACTCGGCTTCCAAAGCTTCGAATTGCTCTGGGTCAGCATCGAGTGCAGAAACGATTTGCTCTAATGAAGTAAGCGCTTTGCCATGAGTGTTCAAGTAAGACTTCGCTTCGCTTAAACGTTCTAATTGTGCTTCTAGTTCAGCGAGACGCTCAGCTAATGTTTCGTCTTCAAGAATACGAACCATAGGCGCGAGTTTGTCCAGTGCACCAAGTGCCTGCTTGCTTTGTAGAAGCTGACTACGTTGTTGTTGCTCTTTAGAGTCAAGCTCAGCCAGAGAACGAACAATTTGATTACGCTTATCACGAATAGCAGCCAGTGCTTGTTCTGGATCTGCGTTAAACGCGACGTGCAGATGTTTCGCAACAAAGCTGTTGAATGCTTGGTATAGGCGATTCAGTTTCTGAGAGTCAAACGCAGCTTTAGCGTGGTTTTCTACCACAACGTCACGCTCTTCACGCAATTTCTCTAGGCGTTGCTCACGAGCCGCACGGCCAAACAATGGAATCTCAGGGAAGCGCGAGTAACGCATTTGACGATCATTCAACTGAACACAGACCGCACCTTCAAGCTCATCGGCATTGAATGAGCTATCATCAAACGCATCTACATCGCCTTCTAGGATATAAAGGTCTTCTGGACAATCATCAAGATCCACCAGCTTCTCTTTAATACCATCAAGATCAGAAACCACAATTGCGTGACGAGCTGGGCCGTACATCGCACTAAAGTACGGCGCATCACCAATCGTGATGTCATCGTAGATCTCAGAAAGCAGTACGCCACCAAGCGTATCCGCTAGGCCTTTCAGGCGAGGATCGTTAGAACCACCTGGAGAAGCTAAACGCTCAATCTCTTGCTCAAGTTCAGCTCGGCGCGTAGCCAACTGATCTTTTGCTACCGCTTGAGATTTCTCGTCTTCAAGCACTTGCTGCATTTGAGTCATCACCGCTTGGCTATCTTCTAGCTCAACGTCGGTTTGCTCTCTTAATGCTTCAAGCGCATCGTTTGCCGTGATCCACGCTGGAGCAATAGACTCAAGTTTTTGAATCTCTTGGTCTTGGTTTTGTTGCACACGACGTTGCTCACTCTTCGCTTCACGCAGCTCTTCTTGAGCATACTCAAGAGACTCGATCTGCATTGCATGGCGTTCACGTTCTTCATCGAAAACCGCTTCGTCAGTCAGTGAGATGTTGTGTTGCTTTTGGTATTCAGTCGCAAGCTCTTTTGCTTGACGCTGCTGCGCCACATCACGAGCCATGTCGCGATGCTGAGCACGCCACTGCTGTTCGTTTTCAACAACGTGTTTTGCGTTACGGCCTTTTTCTAAAGCTTGCTTAGCACTGTTAGACGCTTCTTTACGCTCAACATCACCAACGATGCTTTTAACAAGAGCTAGCGCTTTGTCGAACTGCGCAGACGCAGCAGAAGACATGTCTAGCTTATGTTTAGTAGACAGTAGCGTTTGAGTACTTGATTCTTCTTGTGCTTTTAGCTCAGAAACCAGAGTTAATGCGCTTTCTGCCGTAATAGACTCATCACCAAGTAGCTGCTTAGTTTTCTCTAATGCTTGAACCGCTTGCTGGTATTGAAGCGCACGAGTCTGCTGAACATCCAACGCTTGTTGGTAGTCAGCAAGCTGAGTTTTCAGGCTATCCACTTCTTCTTCAGTTATGGTTGCCTGTTCTTCAGCAAGAAGTACTCGCTCTTGAGCTTCTTCAACCACCATCATCTGCTCTTCTAGACGCTCATTAAGCTCTTCTAGATCTTCGCTGTAGCGAGCAATTTTCTCTTGCTGGCGAAGTGCTGTTTGAACCAATTGAAGATGATCCGACGCCGCTTGATAGTCTTGCTCTAGTGCCGATTCTTGATCGACCAACAGCTCAAGCTCTTCTTGAACGCGGTTCAACAAGTTGTTTTGATCAAGCAAGGTCTCGCGAGAACCGAACAGTTCGCCACGGAACTTCATTGTTTGATCAAGCTTGTTACGACGATCGTTGGCATGGCGCATGTAATCTGCTGCCACGTAGTTCGTAGATTCAGTGATCAAGTGCTTGAACAGGTCACGATCCGACTGAGTCGTTTTGATCGCTTCTAGCGTCATGCGGTTTTCACGCAGTGCTGATTCCATATCTTGGAATGCTTTCTTCACACCGCCATTTTGCGGCAGAAGGTAATCACGTAGAGAACGTGTAATTGCACTTGAGATACCGCCGTAAAGTGATGCTTCAATCAAACGGTAGAACTTAGAACGGTCGCTGCTGTTACGCAATTTCTTCGGTACCACACCGTATTCAAACATTTGCGAGTGGTAATCAACAATCGAAGAGAAGGCTTTAAAATGCGCGCCTTCGTATTGTGCAACCGCCGCTTTCACGTCGTTCAATTGACATACACGAGCGTGGCTGTCTGAAACGTTCTGAATCAATACATCCGTCGGCTTCACATGGCTGGGAAGCCCTTGGATAACGAACGGTTTGATGTCGACTTTCTTATCACGACCCGCAACTTGCTGCAGTTTTACCGCAAACAATAGGCGTTGATTACGAGAATTCACAACATCTAGCGCGGCGTAACATGCGCCAGGTTGAAGCTTACCGTAAAGACCTTTGTCGCGTGATGATTGTGAGCTACCCGCTTCCGTTGTGTTACGGAAATGCAGAAGGCTTTGGTCAGGAATAAGTGCAGTGATGAATGCCGCCATTGTGGTCGACTTACCCGCACCGTTACCGCCAGAAAGCGTTGTAACCAATCCATCGATATCAAAAGTACGTGCAAAGAAACCGTTCCAGTTGACCATGGTTAATGATTGATACTTACCTCTTTCAATCATGCTTCACCTTCTACTTTTGTTTGTTCGCCATCGTTTGACTCAAGGTCAAAGTCAGCTTGATCGTTAAAAATGTCTTGTTGACCGTTTTCGTCCACGTTTAGTTCTACTTCTGATACGGCTTCCGTTTGCTCTTCATTCAACAAGCTACCTTGGTTAGGTTCTTGAGTATGAACAACAGCTTCACCATCACGAATAAGTCGTAATTGCGCTTCTTTCATATCATCGCCAACACGAACATCCGCACCAAAACGGAACACCGCTTCGCTGATGCGGAATTTACCTGTTTCACCAATCACGATCAGCATGCCGATACGACGTAAACGGCGTAAAGAAGTACGTACTTTTTCAAACAGCTTTTCTTTATCTAAGTCAGAACCAGACGCACGGTTGGTTGCTAGCTTCATGAGTTTTTTCTCATCCGCTAACGACATCAGTTCATCAAACAACTCTTGATTGGTGAAGATGCCTTCATGGGCCAAACGCTCTGGGCTTAGGTATAAGAAACACAATACTTTACCAACTAGCATGTCGAGCTCAGACAACACACTACGCCCAATTAAAGACGTAGAACGCGGACGCAAATAAAAGAAACCTTCAGGCGCTTTTACCAGTTCCGTATTGTAGCGTTGATAAAAATGCTGAAGCTCAACTTCAAAATCAGAAAGCAACGCATGGTTATCGAGGTCTTCTGTTGAAACATGCTTGCCTGAACGCAACATGCTATCTAGCGCAGGAAACAATGGGTTCGCTATCGCTTTTACCAGTTTCTCTGGCATGTAATCATCAGTACTTGTTAATGACATTTGCTTGTACCTTTGCACCGAAATCGTTGATTGCCTGCCAATCTGGCTGAATAGCCTGATAGTCAGACTCTGAGTAACCTAAGCGAACGGCTTGGTCGACAACAATTCTGGCTAAATCAAAATGGTGTGTGCGAGGGTGCGCTGCGAGGTAATCACGCAGCACAAGGCCAAGATCAATCGGCGCACCTTGCTGTTTGTGAGCTTTCAACATATCTGCGATTCGTTCTGAAAGTAGATCGTTCACTTGCTCAAATTCTTCGTATTCTACGTCGATTGGGGCTTGCCCCATCACTTCGTCATCACGGAGCACAAGTGCTTCATCACGAAGATCCGTGAGTTTTTCTGCGTCTGCGTAGGTCAATAACCAAGGCGCATCAAAGTAGTCAGTGACTGACTGACGCAAGCGTTGGCTAAAGGCACGGTTTTTATCCATATCTATCGCGGTACGGATAAATTTATGCACGTGGCGATCGTAGCCGATCCACAAATCAATCGCTTGTTGGCCCCAACTGGTGATTCGGTCTAGCTTCATTTGCAAACCAAATAGGGTTTCACCTACAAACTCGAGCTCATCGTCACCATAAACAATTTCTTGAATATCAAGAATCTGGGTTTGCAGTTCATCACCCGCCGCTTGCAAGGTGTCTTGCAACTCTTTTAGCGTGGCTGAGGTTTCCGATAGCAAAGACTCACAGTTGTTGATTGCTTCTCGCCAATCTTTATTTAAAAGATCCGCAATTTGCTGTTTGACGGTTTGTTGCTGTTCATCCATAACCCGTTGGTTAAGATCTATTTGATCAAAAATTTCGCCAACAGAATACTTGAGCACGCCGTACACATTCCTTCTCCAATGCCCCGGAGTTCCACCTTTCTGGGCGGCTTCAATGGCTTTTGCCATCTCATCGGCAACCATAGAAAGCTGGATAGACAGTTTTAATTTAGAAAACTGGCGGTGACGTAAGTAATAATCTGAGATACCAATCGCCAATGGCGATAAGCGATAAATGCTTGCACCATCTGTGATTTCGCTTGTAAAGCGGCTAATTAACTTCTGTTTCACCAACTCATTGATAGCGTTGTTGGCACGAAACGCGGACGCTTCGCCAGTATCTTCAAACAGTCGAGTGACAATAGTGAATGCATCGTGCAGTTCACCCTCGCCCAACTCTTCATCGAACCTTTCATTGCTTAGGACGGCGATAGCAATCAAAAATGCTAAGCGCTCTGGTGGCAAGTTTAATGAAAAATCATGCTGCTTGACCCAGCCCACCAACTCATCAATTGGCTGCTCTTCGGCAGTTTGAGTCATTTCACTCATTGTGGTTCCTGTTACTGTTGTTCGTCATATCGAACGTATTAGATATGACGCCTATTTCTTTATGACGCGGGCTTCTTACGTTTGCATAGCGCATGTTGTGGCTTCTTTTACCACATTCACCGCTGTTATTGCGCAGGTTTTTGAGCCCAAACGTGAATATAACGGCCTAGCGACAGATATGGCTCTTGGCGACATAGCTGTTTCTCTAGTTCCAACACATCTTCAAATTGGTAATCGCCCATGTACTCCATATTACCTATGTAGTCACTGAAAGAGCGAATGCCTGATTTACCACAGATATTTAGACCAGCGTCTTCTATCCATTGATAAACCTCTTCCGGCTTCAAGCCTTTTTGCGGTTGCAGCTTAAACCTTTTTCGATGTGGCATCCCATTCAATACATGAGGAATGTTGCCACAAATCACATTTTTCAGGACTAAACCATGGTGGTTGTAAAACATTATCGAGGCAATGCCACCGGGTTTTACTTGTTCCAGCAATAAATCAAGTGCCTGTTTAGGGTCTGCTAACCATTCCATTACGGCATGAAACATCACAAAATCGACTTTTCCATCGAGATGCTCTGCCACTTTTTGTACCGGAGAATGAATAAAACGATACTGCTCGAGTAAACCCGCTTCTGTGATGCTTTCTTCCGCTAGCTTCAACATTTCAGAAGAGAGATCGCACAGAGAAACGTTGTGCCCTAGTGTCGCAATTTTTTGCGACATCTGTGCAAGTCCACCGCCAGCATCAAGCACATGCAGCGGCGAAACGGATTGCTCAAACTTGCTCAAAGCTTGCTCTAAATCTTCCCATACGATGCACTGACGGATCTCTCCTTTGTCAGAGCCGTAAATGTTTTTTGCAAATTTGTGGGCAATATCGTCGAAATTACGGTCTTCAGTCACGGCTACTTGAGTTATTATGTCCTATCGTGCCTGCTATTCTGTCACAGGAATTTCAGGAATAAAGAGGCGATGTCTCTTTTTACTACTAAGTGATGTTTTTTCGGACTATTCGGATATGTTTGAGCTGAAAAAAGTAGTGTCTTCGTTACTGATGCCACTGCCAGCAATGTTAATTCTCGCTTTTCTGGGTTTAGCCCTAGTGATGTTTACTGCAAAAAGGAAGACAGGTTGCCTAATTACCCTTTCAGCCCTCTGTGGTATTTTCCTAATCGCTTTCCAGCCTGTTTCTAGTCAACTTTTAATGCCAATGGAAAGGCAACACACCGCTTTTTTACCTATCGATGATACCGTCGATTACATTATGGTTCTTGGAAGTGGTCACGTTGTTGATGACCAAATTCCACCAACATCAGAACTTAGCCGCACCGGTCTGATGCGCTTAAGTGAAGGGATTCGTATCTTACGTCTTTACCCTGGAGCTAAACTCATTTTGTCTGGCTATGGCGCAGGCACTGAAGTGAGCAACGCAAAAATGATGGCTAAAGTAGCGCTAGCACTCGGCGTGGCAAAACCCGATATCATTCTGCTTGAAACCGCGAAAGATACGTGGGAAGAAGCTCGTCAAGCCGCTGCATTCGTTAAGAACAAAAGAATGGTATTAGTCACTTCAGCGAGCCATATGACTCGAGCACTGAACGAGTTCAACGCTGCTGGCATGAAACCATTACCCGCACCAACTAATTACCTTGCACAAGAAGGCATTGTTGAACCATGGAATAAGTATATGCCTAAGGCTATCTATCTCGAGCAGACTGAGCGCTATTGGCATGAGACGATGGGATTAGTTTGGCAAAGCTTGCGAGATTGGCTAGACACAAGTAATGACCCTGTCGAGAGCAGTACTCAGATGATAAACAATTAAAAAATTCAGTAACAAAAAACCGAGGCATCATTGATGTCTCGGTTTTTTTACGTTCAAATATCGTTACTGAAATCAGCTTTCCACGGAAAATTAGTCACCAGCAAACATGTAACCTTCACCGTGAACCGTCACAAAAATTTGTGGGTTCTTAGGGTCAAACTCCATTTTTGCACGCATACGACGAATTAACACGTCGATAGTGCGGTCATTCGGCGCGTCTACTCGATGGCTGATCATATTCAAAATACGTTCACGGCTTAATACTTGGTTAGGGTAAGAAGAGAGTGCAACCAATAGTTCATATTCAGCTTTGGTCAATTTCACCGGCTCGCTGTTCTTGCTTAGCGCACGGCGAGGTATATCAAACGTCCATTCACCAAAACGAACCACAGATTCGTCTTCTGTTTGTTCTACCGCAACCGCTGCAGTTTTACGAGCAGCCGAAATACGCCACAAGAGGTTTTTAACTCGAACCAACAACTCGCGAAGTTCGAAGGGTTTAGTAACGTAATCGTCTGCGCCCATTTCAAGGCCAACGATCTTGTCAATGCTATCCGTGCGCCCAGTAACTAAAATTATTCCAATGTCTGATTGACTGCGTAATTCGCGAGTTAGCATCAATCCATCTTCGCCTGGCAAGTTGATGTCTAACATAATGAGGTCAACGTTATTTTCTTCTAACATTTTTCTCATTTGAGCCCCGCTTTCAGCTTCGCTCACTGTGTAACCTTCATTCTGGAAATATCCAACCAGTTTACTGCGGGTTACCACATCATCTTCTACGACTAATACGTGATAGCTCATCTACACCACTTTTCTTATTTAATAGTTTCAGTGACCATTCTATTCATAACTCGTAACAATTCTAGTACTACAGAAGATAAAAGCCAGAAACATGATTTTTTTTTGATACAAGACAATCTTAAACCTTGCTATTTGTCGCCCATCGCAATTCAATATAGGCATTACTACTAACGAGTAACTTTGCGTTTCGCAAATAACCTTGTTATTCAGCCTTGGTGTGCCTATACACAAATCACTCAACGATGCTAGGTATACACACACCACAAGACTAAATCAGGATCTAAGAAATGAAAGATACGAAAGCATTCAACGAACAACGAGCAGAAATATACTGGTGGCTATCAAGCTTGTTCGCTAAAGAGCTCACTCAAGAAGAACTCGATCACTACCACTCTGTTGAAATTCGTTCTTTCCTAACTGGTTTAGGCGAAAATGAAACACTAAAGCCGGCGATTGATAGCTTAGTGGATGCGCTAAACCGTCTACAAACACGTGAAGATGCTCAATTAGAATTGTCTGCTGACTTCTGTGACTTATTCTTAAAGACTGATAAACATGGCGCACTTCCTTACGCTTCTATGTATATCGGCCAGACAGGCCTTTTGAACGATAAGCCAGCAAAAGATATGGAAGAGATCATGGCTAAACACAACTTAGTGGTTAACCAAGACCTAAAAGAGCCCGCTGACCACATTGCTATCGAACTTGATTTCCTAGGTAATCTAATCATTCGTTCGAACGAAACGGATCTTGAAGAGGAACTAGAGAAATCCTTCACTGTTCAACAGCAATTTATCGAACAGCAACTGCTTACTTGGGTACCAAAGTTCAACGTTAAATGTCATGACATTGACACATTCGGTTTCTACGCTTCAGTCTCATCCCTGCTATTGGCATTCTGCAAATTAGACACTCAATACCTAGCTGGCGAATAAGCTTTTTTTGACGACTCGATAAATAAATTCAATAGAATTGTGACCATTCACCCGGATTTCTGGGTGAATTTTATTGCGAGTAATTTCTAGTCAGTCTAAAATTGTGACCGCAAACGATAAAATATGAAACATTCACGAAATGCTACACTTATTGAAGTTCAGAGCATTTCGGTGTTAAGACAAGCCGCTCAATAGCGGTTTTTTGTTTTTTAGCACTTTAGTACCCAAAGAGCCCTACAAATTTAAGCTCTTAGTTAGGTAGCTTAACGGCTACTTCATTCCGTACTTTGGGAAAGTAGCTTCTAATAGGATAAAAACATGGCCACTATAAAAGATGTCGCACGCTTAGCCGGCGTATCAACAACAACCGTTTCTCACGTAATCAACAAAACTCGCTTTGTTGCTGAAGCGACTCAAGAAAAAGTTAATAAAGCCGTAGACGAACTTAACTATGCGCCAAGTGCCGTTGCTCGTAGTTTGAAGTGCAATACAACACGCACTATCGGCATGTTAGTGACTCAATCAACTAACCTCTTCTTCTCTGAAGTTATTGATGGTGTTGAAAGCTACTGTTACCGTCAAGGTTACACTTTGATCCTGTGTAATACGGGCGGTATCTACGAAAAGCAACGTGACTACATTCGAATGCTTGCAGAGAAACGTGTAGATGGCATCTTAGTTATGTGTTCTGACCTAACTGAAGAACTAAGAGAGATGTTAGACCGTCACGCGGACATCCCTAAAGTTATCATGGACTGGGGTCCTGAGAGCTCTCAAGCTGATAAGATCATCGATAACTCTGAAGAAGGTGGCTACCTAGCAACCAAATACCTCATTGAGCGCGGTCACTCCAAGATTGCATGTTTAAGTGGCCACTTAGACAAAGCAGCATGTGTTGAACGCATCTCAGGTTACAAGCGCGCACTCAATGAAGCTAAGATTACTGCCGATGAAAATATGATCATCGAAGGCAACTTTGAGTGTGACACCGCTGTGATTGCTGCTGACCAAATCATTGAGATGGAAGATCGCCCTACCGCAGTATTCTGTTTTAACGACACAATGGCATTAGGACTGATGAGCCGATTGCAAGAAAAAGGTATTCGTATTCCTGAAGATATCTCAGTGATCGGTTACGACAACATAGAATTAGCTGAATACTTCTCTCCACCGTTAACGACGGTTCACCAACCTAAGCGCCGTGTTGGTAAAAATGCATTCGAAATACTACTAGAGCGTATTAAAGACAAAGACCACGAAAAACGCGTCTTCGAAATGCACCCTGAAATTGTTGAGCGAAGTACAGTTAAAACGTTAAATTAATTGATGTAATGAGTTTAGTTTAATCAAGCGCACCTTTAGGTGCGTTTTTTTTTTCAACAAACAAAATGCACTTACATGCATATCTCGAAGATCATTAATTGAAGCAATGTCACATTTTAAAATAAGAAGTGTGAGCCTAATTCAACAAAAACTTTATTCTAACAACCCAGTCACGCACAGGGCAAACCACTTGAAAAAGTGGGACGCAAAGCTTCCGGCCTAAACCACTCGTTGGTATGGTAGCGGGGTTACCGATGGCAAAATGCAGTAACTGCTAATACTTTAGTAATTTACAGCCTATTGACAATTTAATTGCAACATTTTGCTAATCTCTCGGACCTGCTTATTTGGTGGCGTAGTTCAAATACACCGAGATAAATAACATGGATAAACCGATACTAAAGGACTCAATGAAATTATTTGAGCCCCTAGGAAAAATTAAGTCACGCTCAATGTTTGGTGGATTCGGGCTTTTTGCTGATGACACAATGTTTGCCCTGGTTGTGAATGACCAGTTGCATATACGAGCTGACAAATGCACAACGCAACAATTCGAACAACAAGGATTTCAACCGTACGTCTACAAAAAACGTGGTTTTCCTGTCGTTACTAAATATTTCGCTTTACCTGAAGGCTTATGGCAAGACCAAGAGAAAATCTTGCAGCTTGCGACTACGTCTCTAGGTTTTGCTAAAGAAGAGAAAGCTGAACAATCTTCTGCTAAACCAACTCGACTCAAAGATCTGCCTAACCTTCGACTCGCTACCGAGCGGATGCTGAAAAAGGCAGGGATCGATTCTGTAGAACGTTTATATGAATCTGGCTCTGTAAACGCATTTAACGCCATCAAAGAATCGCATGCGTCTTCTGTCAGTATTGAACTTTTATGGGCGCTAGAAGGCGCGATCAATGGTACACATTGGTCTGTTATACCGCAGCAACGTCGTGAAGAGCTTATCAATCACGTCAATTAACATTGTCAGTGCAAACTATCTAGATAACTAAGCCGCATTCCTGCGGCTTTTTTTATATCTGGTGAAAGTTATTCTATGCTTTGCCTGTCTATCTATACTAATCGTATACATTGAAAAACTAATGGTATGCATTGAAAATTTAGAGGAAATATCAATGAGTAAAAAAATGATATTAGGTATTGTGTTGGTCATAACCATCGTCTTGTTAGGCGTCAATTTCGGCCAATACTTAACGCTTGAAAATGCGAAAACCCAACAAGCTGTTTTGAATGACTACATCGAGAGCAATTTCATTGCCGCCGCCGCTATCTACTTTGTCGCGTATGTCATGATTACGGCTTTCTCAATTCCTGGCGCCGCGGTTGTTACGCTACTAGGGGCTGCGCTATTTGGCTTCTGGAACAGTTTACTGCTAGTCTCTTTCGCAAGTGCCATTGGTGCAACGCTTGCGTTTCTAAGTAGCCGCTACCTGTTACGAGACTGGATCCAAACAAAGTTTGGTGACAAGTTAGCAACTATTAACAAGGGTGTAGAAAAAGACGGGGCATTTTACTTATTCTCACTTCGTTTGATTCCTGTTTTCCCGTTTTTCCTTATCAATCTATTGATGGGTCTAACACCGATGTCGGTAAGTCGTTACTACATTACGAGTCAAATCGGGATGCTACCGGGTACGGCTGTTTTCTTGAATGCCGGAACTCAACTCGCAGAAATTGATTCCCTTTCAGGCATCGTGTCTCCCTCAGTACTGTTGTCATTTGCCTTACTGGGTGTATTCCCAATTATTGCTAAATGGTTGATGAATAAATTTCGCTCAGCACCTGTCGCTGAGTAACGAAAATAACTAAATAGCTAAATAGCTAAATAACTAAATAGCTAACGCATGCAACCAAATAAGGTTCTATTTCAATGAAAATCTTCAGTGCATCGAATCCGACAGAAGCTCATATCATCTGTGGCTTGTTAGAAAGTGAGAATATTGCGTGTGAAGTCCGTGGTGAGGGTTTGTTTGGTTTAAAGGGTGAAATCCCATTTACCGAAGATACAGACCCTTACGTATGGTTATATGAGGCAGAACTCGCTAGTAAAGCCCGCACGATCGTCAATGACTACCAAAAACAGCAAGATTCAATCATCTATGAAGAGTGGCGTTGTGGTGAGTGTCATGAAATCAATGAAGCACAATTCGGGTCTTGTTGGCAGTGCGGCGCTGCTTCACCTGAATAGCAGAGCTTCAGTTATTACAGACACGATTCGATCAATACCTCCTCCAAATAAAAACGGGAAGCTAAATTAGCTTCCCGTTTTTATTTTAATTCTATTGAATCATCTGCTTTGATAATCAACCTAGAGAATCACTGGATTTGCTTTTGGATAAAAGCGATAGATTGTTGATTGAATTCTTCAGGATTTTCTACATTACATACATGCCCACAGTTGGCAATTTCTACCAACTCGCTCGACTCGTGCGCTTCGACCATTTCTTTAACAGGCTTGATGAACATGTAATCGCGCTCGCCCATCAAATACAAAGTCGGAATCGGCAACTCTCTGTCTTTAAAATATTTCATCAATGGGTTTACATCAGCCGTGAGGATAAACCAGCGCTTGAACTCTTTTTGGCACAGCTTTTTCGCTTCGCGGATAAACAGGTGACGTGATTCTTTTTGACTTTTTTGCGGCATCACAACATAAGCAAACAGGCTGTATAGCCACATATAAGGAATGATGTGCTTACTCAGGTTTCCTAATTTGATTAAGACTTGAGATCGAGTGTTGAGTTTAGTGACGGCACCACCAAGCACCATCGAACGTACTCTGCTTGCCGCCAATTCAGCCACATTACGAACGATAATTGTACCCAAAGACATACCCACAAAGTGTGCGGATCGGATTTTGAGATGATCTAACACTTTAAGAATATCGAGCGTTACCGATTTGAACGTATAACGGTTCGAAATCAGATCTTTAAGTATGTTGTCTGATTTACCGTGCCCTCTCAAGTCAATGAGAAGCAAGTTGAAATGCTGTTTATACGCTTTGATCTGCTTAAACCAAATGGAGGAACTGCCCCCTGCGCCATGCACAAACACAACCCACTCATCGCTCGTAGGGTGAGTAAATGTTTTATGAAATAATAAACTCTCAGACATACCTATCGCTTAATTTATTTATGGAGCTGAGCCTCATCACAAGGCGATGACTAAGGATATCACGCAATTAAGAATTTTAAGTGATAATAGTGTCAAACCCAACACTAGTCATGTGAATACCTGACCACCTTTTCTACCTGACTAAAATGAGTTTGCAAGCTTTGTCTTTGGAAACGTGATGTGATCTGACCAGAAAACAAAAAGGCACTCTATCAGCAGAGCGCCTTCTTTTATTATGAACGGTTGTTATTCAACAATTGAATTTTAAAGCTAAGTCAACAAGTTAAAATGCAGAATGGTACATCGCAAGATATTCTTCTGCCGCATCTTCCCAACTAAAGTCTTGTTGCATCGCGTAAAGTTGAACGCGTTTAATTTCTGCTGGATTTTGAGCATAAAGTAGTAATGAACGATGCAATACCGCTAGCAATGCTTGCGGTGTAGGCTCCTCAAAAGCAAAGCCAGTCGCGACCTCTGGATCCTCATCGTAATCATTCACGCTGTCTTTTAAACCTCCCACAGAACGAACAATCGGTAAAGTACCGTAAGCCATGCTGTAGATTTGGTTCAAGCCACAAGGCTCAAATTCAGAAGGCATCAAGAAAAAGTCAGAGCCCGCTTCAACCAAGTGCGCTAGTTCATTATTGTAGGCTTCGACGAATGAGAACTTGTCTGAATGAAGTGCTGATAGCTCTTTCAATTGACTAGCCAAAACCGGATCGCCAGTACCAACAATCACGATCTGCAATTCGTTTTTCAAGAACTGCTCGATGATAGGCAGTAAGTAATGAACGCCTTTTTGGTTGGTCAGACGACAAACCATGCCATAAACCGCACAATCGGTAACGGGTAAACCAACATCTTGTTGCAGTTTTTGCTTACAAGCAGACTTCCCACGAGTCATGCTGTGTTTCGTTGCTTTGAATTTACGAGGAAGGAAAGCGTCTGTTTCCGGGTTCCAAGCTCCATAATCACAACCATTGAGAATGCCCAATAAGTCTGCCGAACGATGTTGGAACTCTGCTGCCATGCCATGGCTACCTAACTCCGTTTTCAGCTCTTCTGCATACGTTGGGCTTACTGCATTGACCTTATCAGCACACATCACCCCTGCTTTTAGCATAGTGACATGAGTGTCGCTTACAGATGCCTCAGGCACATTGTAACTGTGCATCTCTGGCAAACATTGCAGTTCATCGTATGCGAACACCCCTTTGAAAACCGCATTGTGAACCGAGAGAACACTGCGTGTATTTTCAAAAAAATCGTGTCGTTGATAACGTGATTTAAGCAAGAAAGGCACAAAACCTGTGTGCCAGTCATTTGCATGAATGATATCAGGTTGGAACGCGAGCTTAGGAAGCATATCGAGACAAGCCGTACTGAAGAACGAGAAGCGCTCTCCGTTATCAGCATACGCTTGATTGTTCTCTGCGTACATTTCAGGACGGTCGAAATACTTGGCACATTCAATAGCGAAGATTTGAACACCTTCGACACTCAACTTTTTGACTTGATAAGCAGTATGAGGCCAATGATCGAGCTCGGTCGACAAAATCACGTCAGCTGATTCAATGTTTGGAATGTTTCTATAAGCAGGGATGGTCACTCGAACATCTTGTTCGAGTGTTTGTAACGCTTTTGGCAGTGCCTTGGCTACATCAGCCAAGCCACCACTTTTAATCAAGCCTTCAACTTCAGACGCTACAAAAAGTACCGAGAGAGTCTTAGTAACCAACTCGAGCTCCTTTAGGAATAACTACTACACCATCGTCAGAGACATGGTAATGCTTTTTATCTTCTTTCAGATTTACGCCAATCTGTGTTCCAGGTGCGATATCTGCATCTTTATCGACGATGACACGACGAAGTACGCAACCTTCACCCACTTTCACGTCGCCGAGTAAGATACTCTCACTAATATCACACGCTGATGCGATATTACTACGGAAACCCAATACACACTTCTCAATGCGAGAACCACGTACGTAGCTACCATTGCACACTAAGCTATCGATGATCTGAACACGGCCGTTTGCCGAATCAGTAAACGTAGCCGGCGGTAGTGGCGGATAGTATGTATGTAGTGGCCACTTGCGGTTGTATAGCGAGAATGGCGCATCTTTCTCAAGAAGATCCATATGAGCTTGCCAGTACGCGTCAATCGTACCTACATCGCGCCAATAAACTTCTTCTTTCTCACCAGTAATACGGTTAGTACTGAAGTCATATACAAACACATCACCACGCGGAACCATGTTTGGAATAATGTCTTTTCCGAAATCATGTGTCGAGTCTTCTTTGTCTGCATCTTCAACAAGTTCGGCGAACAATTCGCTAGCTTCAAATACGTAGTTACCCATAGACACCAGCGCTGACTCTGGGTCACCTGGAATTGGTTTCGGGTTAGCTGGTTTCTCTTCAAAACCAATCATACGTCCTTCAGCATCCACTTCGATAACGCCGAATTCAGACGCTTCAGCAAGCGGCATACGCAATGCTGAAACGGTTAAAGCCGCTTTCTTCTCTTTATGGAAATCAAGCATCTGCTTAATGTCCATTTTGTAAATATGATCTGATCCAAAAATACAAACTTGATCAGGTTCTTCCAGTTGCATGAAGCGAAGGTTCTGATAAATAGCATCTGCAGTACCTTCATACCAACGCTTACCTGTACGCATTTGCGCAGGAATAGGGTCGATAAAACGGTCTGTTATGCCACTGATATTCCATCCCTTTTTCATGTGATGAAACAGGGATTGTGACTTAAACTGCGTTAACACGTAGATCTTCATTAGATCAGCATTAACGAAGTTGTTCAGAGCGAAATCAATTAAGCGGTAGCTACCACCGAAAGGAACCGAGGGTTTGCTGCGGGATTCTGTTAAAGGTCTTAAGCGAGAACCTTCACCACCAGCAAGAATCATTCCCAATACACCAGCCATTTTATTCTCCATATATTTATAGCTTGTCGATGTTAGTACTCTAAGAGGTATCTTCCTCTGGGGGATGAGCACCAACACTTATTTCGGTACTTAACGAATATCCATTCACATGCAGTGAAAATATCCTAAGCCAAACGTTGTTAAGTGTGCACTATTGTTTGCACTTGGTTTTATATACGTTATCGACTTTCCGGCCGATTTCAATTTTTAATACGCCATTCTGTGTTATGTAAGCCGATTGCTTTCCTAAGACTTAAAGCAGCTCACACTACACCGTTTTTATGAAACATTTAGTTAACACCTAGAACACATGAGGTATACAACTAAAACCTGACCTGTGACTTACAATATTTTAATTAAGTTACAATCACGTTAAAGTTGCATAATTAAAGATTATTATCCATTCCATTTATTTCACGGCCTGAATTTAATAGCTGAACACAGGTAAGGCTGACGATCGAGAGACAGCATAATTAGTCATATTTAGATCAAAAAAAAGCAGCCTAATGGCTGCTTTTTCATCAATAAAATGCCAACCCATATCAGATCGGGTCACATATTCAGTTACTTCTCTTTAGGCTTTTTACGCTTATCCGTAACTTCCCACTTACCGTCGATGTACAAAGCGGTCCAACCTGAAGGTTTACCGTCCACTTCGGTACGAACGTAGTTTTCTTTTGTCTTACGACTAAAACGAACCACTGTCGGCTTGCCATCAGGGTCAGCAACAGGTGCTGATGCCAGATACTGGAATTTAGGTGAAATACGGTCTTTAAAACGAACCAGCTCTTCCACTAATGGTGCACGTGTCTCACGTGATTTAGGGAAATTACTCGCGGCCATAAACAAACCAGAAGCCCCATCACGAAGTACGAAGTATGCATCTGAATTTTCACATGGAAGTTCAGGGAAGTGCACTGGGTCTTCTTTCGGCGGCGCTACTTCGCCATTTTTCAGAATCTTACGAGTGTTCTTACAATCTTCACTCGTACAGTCCATGTATTTACCGAAACGACCATTCTTCAGAACCATGTCAGAACTACATTTGTCACACTCAACAAGCGGACCATCATAGCCTTTCACTTTAAATTCGCCGTGTTCAACCACATAACCTTCACAATTAGGGTTGTTACCACACACGTGCATCTTACGCTTATCATCGATCAGATAAGCATCCATTGCCGTTTCACAAATCGGACAACGCTTTTTCGCTCGAAGGGCTGCGGTTTCAACGTCTTCTTCAAGAACGTTGATAATACCGTCTTCATCACCAAGGTTAATGGTTGTCTTACAACGCTCTTTTGGTGGAAGTGCATAACCAGAACAACCTAGGAATACGCCAGTCGAAGCTGTACGAATACCCATTTTACGGCTACAAGTTGGACACTCAATATCGGTTTCAACGATATGATTTGGCTTCATGCCACCAGCGTCTTCATCTAAATCGGCTTTTTCCAAATCGCCAGTAAAGTCTTCGAAGAAGTTATCTAGCACGCCTTTCCAGCTTGCTTCGCCTTCTGCAATTTGGTCTAACTTCTGTTCCATACGAGCCGTAAAGTCATAGTTCATTAGATCATTGAAACTACCATCTAGACGGTCAGTAACAATTTCACCCATTTTCTCAGCATAGAAACGACGCTGTTCAACTTTTACATAACCACGGTCTTGAATCGTAGAGATGATTGATGCGTACGTTGAAGGGCGACCAATACCACGCTTCTCAAGTTCTTTAACTAGCGCAGCTTCAGTAAAGCGGGCCGGCGGCTTAGTGAAGTGCTGTTTAGGGTCTAATGCGATTAGGTCTAGCTTTTCACCAACCTGCACAGCAGGAAGAATCGTATCTTCATTTTTACCCATTGGACGTTGAACGCGAGTCCAACCATCAAATTTAAGAATACGACCTTTCGCTTTTAACGTGTACTCATCAGCTTTAACGCTTACCGTTGTTGAATCGTATTGCGCAGGTGTCATTTGACATGCAACAAATTGATTCCAAATCAGCGAGTAAAGCTTGTGTGCGTCTGCGTCTACGCCGTTTAGGTCTTCAGACTTAACATCGACACTTGAAGGACGAATCGCTTCGTGAGCCTCTTGTGCGCCCTCTTTGCTGCCGTATACAAGCGCCTTCGGTGGAAGGTATTGTGCGCCAAACTCAGAACCAATGTATTCACGTGCGGCTTCTACAGCTTCTGAACTCAAGTTGGTTGAGTCAGTACGCATATAAGTGATGTAACCCGCTTCATACAAACGTTGAGCCAACATCATGGTTTTCTTTACGCCGTAACCAAGACGTGTGCTCGCCGCTTGTTGCAGAGTCGACGTGATGTAAGGTGCAGACGGCTTACTCTTTGTTGGGCGGTCTTCACGTTTACATACTTCGTATTGCGCTTTTTCTAAAACGCTTACTGCAGCTTGTGTTTGCGCTTCATTATCAGGTTTAAACGCAACACCGTCTTTTTGAGCGACTTGCAGTCTGAAATCTGTTTTGTCTGCAGTTTTGGTATCAGCATGCACATCCCAGAACTCTTCAGGGATAAAAGCGTTGATCTCGCGCTCACGTTCAACCAGTAGTTTTACTGCTACAGATTGAACACGGCCAGCGGATAGGCCTCGTGCTACTTTTTTCCAAAGCAGTGGTGACACCATAAAGCCAACAACACGGTCCATAAAACGTCGTGCTTGTTGTGCGTTTACGCCGTCGATATTTAGCTCACCTGGAGTTTCGAAAGCTTGTTGAATAGCATTTTTAGTGATTTCGTTAAAAACCACTCGTTTGTATCGCGTTTCATCACCACCGATGATCTCACGAAGGTGCCATGCGATAGCTTCTCCTTCGCGGTCCAAATCGGTTGCGAGATAAACATGGTCTGCGTTCTCAGCCAGTTTTTGCAATTCAGCAACGACTTTTTCTTTACCCGGTAAGATTTGGTAATTAGCTTCCCACTCTTGATAAGGGTTTATACCCATCTTTTTAATAAGAGCTTTGCGATCTTTTTCTTTCTTGATACGAGCTTTATCTTCTGGGCTCATACCCTTGGTTGAAACTGCAGCAGCCTTTTGACCAGTACTTTGACCCGCCGTTGGTAAATCACGAACGTGACCTACACTCGACTTAACGACAAAGTCTTTGCCAAGATATTTATTGATAGTTTTAGCCTTGGCTGGCGACTCCACTATAACGAGCGATTTACCCATATTGACTCTAACGTCCTTAATCACGATGCTTCAGCACCAACAATTTTACTTGTGGGCTTTTACGCATGATATTCTAAATTCATTGCTTCTTTTTTTACTATTGTGCGAGATTACTAGAAGATCAACCGCTTTTTTCAAAATTGGATCTGATCGCTCGACAATTCGACGACTCATAGAGAAAAGAGCCACAATATAAAGAAGCTATAAAGTACTCACTAAGAATACTTGCAAGAGCCTATTCATCAGGCATTACGTCTAAACGCGCTCATACTAAGCTTGTCGGCGAATCTAACGCGAGCCCCATTCAATTATTTTTGTCATAAATCACAAAATAAATTGTGGATGTTTGAAAAGACTCTCTTAATCGGTTGTGAAATCATTGAATTTCTAGTTCGACACCATAAACTCAACGTTATATTCAGTTATCAGAGATAAACTCATGACAAAGAAAGTAATAGCAGAATTTGATTTACTGCTTATCGCAAACCAAATTATCCAATCACATGATGACTACATTGAAGGCATGCGCGCAAACAGCGTAGTAGAAAAAGACGATGTACTCATTTTCAAAGGTGAATACTTCTTAGACAACAATGGAATGCCGACAGAAAATACAACCGCGGTATTTAACATGTTTAAGTACTTGGCGCATCACCTTTCGAAAGAATTTACAATTCAGCAATAATTAAAAAGCTTGCCATCTAGGCAAGCTTTTTTGTTCCTGGACCTTTATATACTTATCATTTTTATAGACTTAGTATTTTTATAGGCTCAGCATTTTCAGCTTATCGAAGTAGTCAGGGAATGTCTTTGATGTACAACCTGGATCATTGATCGTCACCGGAGTGTCACTCAAAGCAACCAACGAGAAACACATCGCCATGCGGTGATCATCGTAAGTATCAATCGCCGCGTGTGTCAGTTCAGCCACAGGGTTAACAATGATGTAGTCTTCACCCTCTTCCACCTCAGCGCCCACTTTACGTAGTTCTGTTGCCATTGCCGCTAAGCGATCCGTCTCTTTCACACGCCAGTTGTAAACATTGCGGATTGCGGTTGTTCCTTTAGCAAACAGAGCCGTTGTCGCAATTGTCATCGCCGCATCTGGAATATGGTTATAGTCCATATCAATGCCTTTTAGCTCACCACAACGAGAGATAACGTAGTCATCACCCCATTCGATTTCAGCACCCATTTTCTCAAGTGCATCAGCGAATTGGATATCACCTTGGATACTGTTTTTGCCAATACCTGTCACTTTAATCTCACCACCTTTGATAGCAGCGGCTGCAAGGAAATATGACGCTGATGACGCATCACCTTCAACCAAGAAATCACCGGGTGCTATATAAGATTGCCCAGTTGGAATCACAAATTCTTGGTAGTCATTGTTGATAACATCCACACCAAATTGCTTCATGATATGCAGCGTAATATCGATGTAAGGCTTAGAAACCAATTCACCTTCGATTTTGATGGTCACTTCGCCTTCAGCTAAAGGTGCAGCCATCAAAAATGCCGTCAAGAATTGACTAGAGATAGAACCATCGATAGAAACCGTACCGCTCTTCAGACCGGTACCTGTGATCTTCAATGGTGGATAGTTTTCGTTTTCTAAGTATTCGACGTTGGCGCCGGCCTCTTGCAGTGCAGTCACTAAGTGACCAATTGGGCGCTCTTTCATACGTGGCTCACCAGTAAGAACGTATTCACCGCGACCTAAACAAAGTGCAGCCGCCAATGGACGCATTGCTGTACCCGCGTTACCTAAGAAAAGTTCTAGGGCTTTGTCACTTGAGAATGCACCACCAACACCTGTCACTTCACAAACTGTTTTGTCTGCAGACAACTGATAATCAACACCTAACTGTGTTAATGCATTCAACATATGACGAATGTCATCACTGTCTAGTAAGTTTGTTAGGCGAGTTGTTCCCGTTGAAAGTGCAGCCAAAAGAAGCGCACGATTAGAAACACTTTTTGAGCCAGGTAGGTTAACTTCCCCACTCACTTTCTGAATTGGTTGTAACGTAAGGCTTTCCATTAGTTCTTATAGTCCTTGTACCACCCGAAGTCACTGGCGCGTATTTATTTTCGGATGATGAATAATTCTTCGTACTTGCAGACTAACGAACTTTTCCAACGAACTCCAGAGCTAATCCCCTCGATAAAGGCGATTAATTAGCCAACCAAACACATTTATATACTAGTACACTAGATCAACTCGAACGCCATCTGAAAAATAGAGAATCCGCACATCATCACCTCTATTGAACAACATCGAATTGTCAACGTCTTGAATGATGTTAACCAGATTGTCATCCTTGGTTTTAACCAATAATTCAACGAGTTTATATTCCACCCGATATTGCGTATTACCGCGATTACGAGCGATCCCCGCCCCCGCTACAGCACCAACCGCCGTTGCGACTTCTTTACCTGTGCCGCCACCAAACTGATTACCAACCAAACCACCAATTGCCGCACCCAACAAGGTTTCCCAACCATTCGCTTTCGACTCTACGATCTCCTGTTGGGTAATGTACCTGACCGTATCAACCTCACCGTAAACGACCTCATTCACTGGTCTGGCTTGGTTTCTGTCGTAAGCTGCATTTGCCAACATGGGCAAAACAAGTAAAATCCAAAGCAACTTCTTCATGGTAAAACTCCTAAAGACCTATTGGTCAGTGATTAATCTGTAATGCGGTACTTATGACTATATACCTAACCGAACTTGATACTACTAGTATAGAGTTTCCTTCGCCCTTCGACGCGCTTGATGAACCCAACGGTCTACTCGCATTCGGGGGTGATTTGTCACCGATGCGAATTTTGAACGCTTATAGCCAAGGTATATTTCCATGGTATGGCCCAGGAGAGCCTATACTTTGGTGGAGCCCTGCACCACGAGCGGTATTTAATCCTAAGACATTCGAACCATCAAAAAGTCTTAAAAAATTTCAACGAAAACAGAATTACCGTGTCAGCATCAACCAAGCGACGGACAGAGTAATTGGTTATTGCTCTTCACTGAGACCCGAAGAGGAAACTTGGTTAAACAATGACATGCAAGCAGCCTACCGTGAACTCGCTTCATTAGGGTTCTGCCACTCAGTTGAGGTTTGGCAAGGTGACGAGCTGATTGGCGGGCTTTATGGGTTACAAAGAGGCCAAGTCTTTTGCGGCGAGTCGATGTTCAGCCTGAAGACCAATGCCTCTAAAATTGCACTATGGTACTTTTGTGAGCACTTTACACTATTCGGCGGACAACTCATTGATTGCCAAGTCATGAACCCACACTTGGAATCCTTGGGCGCTATCGAGGTTGATAGGGATGAATTCCTAAGTTCTCTTCAATTACTCAAAGAAACGTCCGTTAACGATGCATGTTTCAAAAAACAATGGCTAAAGGAAATGCCTTAATGAATCCAGATTTACAACAAATCAGAATTGGATTAACAGACAATCACGCTTGCAGTTACTTACCCCATCTCGAAGAAAGAGTGGCAGTCACGCTTGATGAACACATGCACACAGCAGATAACTATGAAGTCCTGCTTGCGAATGGATTTCGCCGCAGTGGAACAACCATTTATAAACCACATTGCGATAATTGCTCATCGTGCCAAGCGATTCGACTTTCGATTCCCGAGGTCCAGTTTTCCAAGAGCCAACGACGAATACTCAACAAGGCCAAAGCACTGCGTTGGGAGCTGAAAGATGAAATGGATGACAACTGGTTTGACTTGTATAGCCGCTATATAACCGCTCGCCACCGTTCGGGAACCATGTATCCACCGAAGAAAGAAGAGTTTCTGCGTTTCTCTAAAAATGAATGGCTTGCTACAAAGTTCATGCACATCTATGATGAGGGGCAGTTAGTCGGCATTGCCGTTACAGACATCATGCCTCACTGTACGAGCGCGTTTTATACCTTCTTCGACCCTGATATCGACATTTCTATGGGAACTCTTGGCGTTCTATTCCAGATCCAACATGCCCAGAAAGAACAAAAACAATGGTTATATTTGGGTTATCAAATCGATGAATGCCCTGCGATGAACTATAAAGTACGATTTCAACGTCATCAAAGGCTAGTAAATCAGCGGTGGCAAGGGTAGAATACGCGACAACTTTACATATTTTGATTTTAACGGCACAATCAAGCCGTTGAAAACCGCCAAATTTCGAAAGAGGATTAGATGGCTAAAGAAGACGTAATCGAGATGCAAGGCACTGTCCTTGATACTCTACCAAACACAATGTTCCGTGTTGAGCTTGAAAACGGTCACGTAGTGACAGCACACATCTCTGGTAAAATGCGTAAGAACTACATCCGTATTCTTACTGGTGATAAAGTAACTGTTGAGATGACTCCATACGACCTTTCTAAAGGCCGCATCGTCTTCCGTGCTCGTTAATTTTTAATTACCGAATACGATAAGAAGCGGAGCTCTCAAGGCTCCGTTTTTTATCGCCTGAACTTTTTCCCCACTCCAGCAACGCCAACCTAGCATCTAGCATCTAGCATCTAGCATCTAGCATCTAGCAAGCATAAAAAAACGCACAACCGAAGTCATGCGTTTAGTATCGTGATTAACTGTACTCAGTGCTCTTTATAAGCCGTTAGTGTTTAAGAACTATGCCTAATGCATAACCTCTTCTTTCGCACCAACATAGATGAAATCCAGTTCGTCTTTTTTCAGAGATACTTTAACCGTACCGCCGTCAACCAAACTTCCGAACAGCAACTCATTAGCAAGAGGTTTTTTAAGCTTCTCTTGAATCACACGTCCCATCGGACGAGCGCCCATGGTCTTGTCATAGCCTCTTTCAGCTAACCAATGACGAGCATCCTCAGAAACCTCTAAAGATACACCACGAGCGTCCAGTTGGACCTGAAGCTCAACAATGAACTTATCAACAACTTGACTTATCACACTTGGATCAAGGCTGTTGAACCAGATGATGTTATCAAGACGGTTACGGAACTCAGGAGTAAATACCTTCTTGATTTCACCCATCGCATCTGGCGCATGATCTTGTTGGATCAAACCGATCGATTTCTTCTCGGTTTCTGCGACACCAGCGTTGGTCGTCATCACTAGGATCACATTGCGGAAATCTGCTTTGCGACCGTTGTTGTCCGTCAAAGTACCGTTATCCATCACTTGTAATAACAAGTTAAAGATATCTGGGTGTGCCTTCTCGATCTCATCAAGTAGCACAACAGAGTGTGGGTTCTTGATAACAGCATCGGTTAGCAGACCACCTTGATCATAACCAACATAACCAGGAGGCGCACCGATCAAGCGGCTTACCGAGTGACGCTCACCGTACTCAGACATATCAAAGCGCAGAAGCTCAATACCCATCAATTTAGACAGTTGAACAGTCACCTCTGTTTTACCGACACCAGTAGGGCCAGCAAACAAAAATGAACCAACAGGTTTATTGTCTGCACCCAACCCTGCACGAGTTAGCTTGATCGCTTCGCTCAATACATCGATCGCTGGGTCTTGTCCAAATACCAACATTTTCATGCGGTCATCCAGTTTCTGCAGCGTATCTTTGTCTGAAGATGATACTGACTTTTCAGGAATACGAGCCATTTTCGCAACCATCGACTCGATATCAGCCACGCTCACTGTCTTCTTACGACGACTTGCTGGCGCCAAACGACTACGAGCACCCGCTTCATCAATAACGTCAATCGCCTTATCTGGAAGGTGACGTTCATTAATATACTTAGCAGACAGCTCTACAGCGGCACGTAACGCTTTGTTGGTGTAACGTACTTCGTGGTGAGCTTCGTATTTTGGCTTCAAGCCAATCAGAATCTTGGTTGTATCATCTAGCGATGGTTCAACAATATCGATTTTCTGGAAGCGACGAGATAAAGCACGCTCCTTCTCAAAAATACTGCTGTACTCTTGGTAAGTGGTTGAGCCAATACAACGTAATTTACCGCTGCTTAATAGTGGTTTAATTAGGTTTGCCGCATCCACCTGGCCACCCGATGCTGCACCCGCACCAATAATGGTATGGATCTCATCGATGAACAGGATGGCGTCTTCTTCTTTCTCTAGTTGCTTCAGAATCGCTTTAAAGCGCTTCTCAAAATCACCACGATATTTCGTTCCCGCAAGCAGTGAACCAATATCCAAAGAGTAAATCACGCTGCTCTGAATAATTTCAGGTACTTGGCCTTCAACGATGCGCCATGCAAGCCCTTCAGCGATAGCAGTTTTACCTACACCCGCCTCTCCCACTAATAGAGGGTTGTTCTTACGACGACGACACAGAACTTGAACAGTACGTTCTAGTTCTTTGTCACGACCGATTAGTGGGTCAATGTTACCTTGCTTTGCTACCTCGTTAAGGTTGGTTGCAAAGTTTTCTAGACGGTCTTCTGAGTTAGCTTCTTCGGCATTCTCTGCACCACCAAATGAATCAGGAGATGAACCACTATCGCCTTCACTACTGCCTTTGGTAATACCGTGTGAAATAAAGTTCACTATGTCTAAGCGACTAATGTCGTTTTTCTTAAGAAGATACGCCGCGTGAGATTCTTGCTCACTAAAAATAGCCACAAGTACATTTGCACCGGTTACTTCGCTGCGACCTGAAGATTGAACATGAAAAACAGCGCGCTGAAGTACTCGTTGAAAACTCAGCGTGGGCTGGGTTTCACGAGTCTCGTCGCTTTCAGGGATGAGTGGCGTCGTTTGGTCGATAAAAATATCGAGCTCATTGCGAAGAGCATCGAGATCAGCCTGACAAGCTTGGAGCGCTTCCTTGGCCGCATCATTTTCTAATAATGCTAGTAGGAGGTGTTCGACAGTCATGAATTCATGTCGCTTGTCTCGCGCACGAGAAAATGCGCCATTTAAACTCGTCTCTAATTCTTTATTTAGCATAAGTACCTCCTAAGGGAACAACAGTGTTGTTCGAGCAATTTACACTTGCTCCATTGTACATAGTAGCGGATGCTCATTTTCCTTTGAGTACATCGTTACCTGCGCTACCTTTGTTTCCGCTATTTCAGCACTGTATGTGCCGCAAATAGCTTTACCTTCATAATGAACCTTGAGCATCACTTCCGTTGCTTTTTCGATATCTAGTGAGAAAAGTCGCTCTAGGATCTCGATTACAAAGTCCATGGGCGTGTAGTCATCGTTATGTAATACAACGTTATACATTGCCGGTGGCTTTACTTTCGTTCTCTCTTTCTCCAGTAAATCTGAGCCTGGAGATGCCCATTCAAAGTTTCTGCTCATATTAGCTTTGCTAAGGGTTATTTTTCGGAAGTCGTGAATGTTTAGTTAACTCAAATTTACCACATTCACGCATTACGGTGTACTAAGAAACTGCACCAAGAAACAGTACCAAAAAATATTCCTCTATACTGAGCCTAATCCACCATTTCCATCGCTGCAAATAAAAGATCTCGATTAACAGGATTAACATATGTGATTGATTAAAAAGACACCACAACTATTGATGGTGACGATAAGATCGTCGTTAAGTTACTATTTAGTTAATAGTATGCAGTCAATCTCGAATGTGATTTGTTATTAAAATTGATCATTTTTATACCAATTTGCTATTGACTGTACTCAATCATTAGCTACATTGGAGCTAAAAGGTTTTTCTGATACAACTTCGTAACACGATTCTAAACCTAGTAATAAGCGTTAAAAATTTATAATAAGGAATAATTACGCAGGGTAGCGTTAATTTCCGTAAGCAATGTATGAGATTCAAGCTATCAGCTGAAATTGTTTAGTTGATAGGAATAATATCAATCGAACTTACATTGATTTGATATAACAACGTTAGTAACAAAATGCATGAGGGATGTATAGCATGGCTACAGGTACAGTAAAATGGTTTAACAATGCCAAAGGGTTTGGCTTTATTTGTCCAGAAGGTGAAGATGGCGATATTTTCGCGCACTACTCCACAATACAAATGGAAGGTTATCGAACCTTAAAGGCAGGTCAACAGGTCGATTATGAAGTAGAAAGTGGACCTAAAGGCTCCCATGCTAGCTCCGTTGTTCCTGTAGAAGGCAGCGCCGTAAAATAGGCGATTGCCAAACATGTAGATCTCTATCAGTCTTAATTGACGACTGTCAGGTAAGCAGAACATTGAAACCGCTCATTTCATACCTGTAATACAGGCTTAAATGGGCGGTTTTTCGATCTGAGAGATAAAAGCTATTCACAGTACAATTTGCCCGAGAGATCCCTTTAGCTAGGTCTAGGAAGCATTATGAATAAAAAAAGACGCTTTAACGTTATCGTTAAAGCGTCTTTCGTTTTGACTTTATCTGTGACTTAACTTCCAGACCAAGCAACTCGTTAGTAAATCATGTTCATGACTTACTAACGATGAGTCCAATCACTATGCGTCAATAAATGCGTTTAGCGTTGAGCTTGGGCGCATTAGTGATGAAACCAATGCATCATCAAGTAGGTAATAACCACCTAAGTCGCCAGCTGGACCTTGAGCGTTATTCAGCTCAGCAACAATAGCTTCTTCACTTTCAGCCAATTGAGTTGCAACACCTGCGAACTCAGCAGCAAGGTCAGCATCAACCGTTTGCTCAGCCAGCGCTTTCGCCCAGTATGCTGCAAGGTAGTAGTGGCTACCACGGTTATCAAGCTCACCCACTCGACGTGAAGGAGACTTGTTGTTATCTAGGAATTCACCCGTCGCTTTATCAAGCGCGTCAGCGAGAACTTGTGCCTTAGCATTCCCCGTAACTACGCTTAGGTGCTCTAGAGATGCCGCTAGTGCCAAGAACTCACCAAGAGAGTCCCAACGCAGGTGGTTTTCTTTCTCTACTTGTTGAACGTGCTTAGGCGCAGAACCGCCAGCACCTGTTTCAAACAGGCCGCCACCGTTCATAAGTGGAACAATCGATAGCATTTTAGCTGACGTACCAAGCTCTAGGATTGGGAACAAATCAGTTAGGTAATCACGTAATACGTTACCTGTAACCGAAATCGTATCTAGACCTTCTTTGATACGAACCAGTGAGTACTGAGTTGCTTCTAAAGGAGCAAGGATCTTAATTTCAAGACCATCGGTATCATATTCAGGAAGGTAAGCTTCAACTTTCTTAATAAGCTGAGCATCATGCGCACGAGACGCGTCTAGCCAGAATACTGCAGGAACACCCGAAGCACGAGCACGAGTTACCGCTAGCTTAACCCAGTCTTGAATTGGTGCATCTTTAACCTGACACATACGGAAGATATCGCCTTCCTCTACGTCTTGCTCAAGCAGTACTGCACCTGAAGCATCAACCACTTGAACCTGACCAGCAGCTTCAAGGATAAAAGTCTTATCGTGAGAACCGTACTCTTCAGCTTTTTGAGCCATCAAGCCAACGTTTGGTACACTACCCATTGTTGTTGGATCGAAAGCACCATTCTCTTTGCAGAAATCAATAACTGCTTGGTAGATGCTTGCGTAGCTGCGATCAGGGATCATAGCTTTGGTATCTTTTTGCTTACCTTCTGGATCCCACATTTGACCAGAAGAACGTAGCATTGCAGGCATAGATGCATCAACAATGATGTCGCTTGGAACGTGTAGGTTAGTAATGCCGCGATCCGAATCAACCATCGCTAGTGGTGGTTGAGTCTCGTATACCGCTTGTAGGTCAGCTTCAATCGCTTCTTTCTGCTCTTGAGGAAGCGCTGCAATCTTCGCGTAGACATCACCGATGCCGTTATTTACATCAACGCCAAGCTCTTCAAACAGTTGACCGTGCTTAGCGAATACGTCTTTGTAGTAAACCTTAACCGCATGACCAAAGATCACTGGGTCAGATACTTTCATCATCGTCGCTTTCATGTGAAGAGAAAGCAATACGCCTTGCTCTTTAGCCGATGCGATCTCTTTCTCGAAGAATGCAACCAAAGCGGCCTTGTTCATCACTGACGCATCAATGATCTCTTTATCTTGCAATGCAAAAGCTGGCTTCAGAGTTTTCTTCGCACCATCTTTGCCAACGAATTCAATGCTAACTTCTGTAGCACCTTCAATTGTTACTGATTTTTCGCTGCCGAAGAAGTCTTTGTCGTCCATACTTGAAACGTGCGACTTAGAATCTGCAGACCATGCACCCATTGAGTGTGGGTTTTTCTTCGCGTAGTTCTTAACAGAAAGTGGAGCTCGGCGATCCGAGTTACCTTCACGTAGCACAGGGTTTACTGCACTGCCTTTTATTTTATCGTAAGTTGCTTTAACGGCTTTCTCTTCGTCAGTGTTTGCTTCTTCTGGGTAATTAGGAAGTGCGTAACCTTTTGACTGAAGTTCTTTGATTGTTGCTTGAAGTTGAGGTACAGATGCAGAGATGTTTGGAAGCTTGATGATGTTCGCTTCTGGTGTCTTAGCCAATTCACCTAGTTCAGCTAATGCATCACCAATACGTTGCTCTACGTTCAAGTAATCAGGGAAGTTGGCAATAATGCGCCCTGCAAGTGAAATGTCGCGAGTATCAACGTTAATACCAGAAGAAGCCGTAAAAGATTGAATGATAGGCAGCAGAGAGTAAGTTGCTAGCGCCGGAGCTTCGTCAGTAATGGTATAGATGATCGTTGGTTTTTCAGTAGGCATGAAATTTCCCTATAGTTCTTACAAGCTCACTTAAAGCAGTGAGAGTGTTATAAATTGACCAGTAAGCCACTCTAAGAGTGAAAACTGCTTACTCGATAGTCGTACTCTATCTTATTTTTCATGCAATCTTGACGACAGCATGAGCCAAATCCGTGAGTGCATTGTTTTAATAAAAGAGCCAGTTATAATAAAACACGAAGGTATAATTAAACAAATCAGGCTTAAGAGTCCATCAACTTGTTCTATTTTGTGTCTTTTAGGCGCGCAAATGATAGCTCAATTCCGTTTCCGTGAAAACTTTTCAGCACACTTCGTTTACATTTTTGCAAGGTAGTTAACATGTCTACTCGCTCACGCAGCGCATCTCGTTCAGACAAACCGGCTCGTTCTGGTACCACATTAAAACAAAGCGGTAATAGACAGAATCAACACAGTGGTAAAAATGACACTGGCAGTTCACACAAAAAACCGTACTCCAGCAAACACCGATATAAAGGTAAACCTACCCACGCAAAGCCTAAGGTAGCCCCCGAAGATCGCAAAGTGATTCTATTCAACAAGCCTTTTGATACGCTCAGCCAGTTCACTGATGGCGAAGGTAGAAAAACGCTAGCGGATTTTATTCCAGTAAAAGATGTTTATGCTGCTGGCCGCTTAGATCGCGATAGTGAAGGTTTATTGGTCTTGACCAATGATGGCATCTTTCAAGCTAAGTTGACTCAGCCGAACTCAAAATCACCCAAGACTTATTGGGTACAGGTTGAAGGTGCACCTTCTGAGAAAGATCTAGATAAACTGAGAAAAGGTGTGGAACTAAAAGATGGCATGACATTGCCTGCAGAAGTACAAGTGATGCAAGAACCTGAGATTTGGAACAGAACACCGCCAGTGCGCTTCAGAGCGGCGATACCAACAACATGGTTAGCTATTACCATCATCGAAGGACGTAACCGTCAGGTAAGACGAATGACGGCAAACATAGGCTTCCCTACCCTGCGTCTAATCCGCTACTCAATGGGCAATATGGACGTGGGTCAGCTTCAGCCAGGTGAATGGAAAGAAGTTTGAAACCAACGACGAAATAACCAAATAAAATGGCCGCTGATTCAGCGGCCATTTTTATATGCAACGGGCAAATTCCAGATACAAAAAAGCCAGTCGTAAGACTGGCTTTTATCAACGTTTAACAATTACTAATTAAGTAACTATTAGAAGCTGTAGAACATTGCAGCAAATACTGCAGTCTCGTTACCTTGATCAGCAGACTTTGTGTCAAGGTCACGTAGGATATCGATACCCATGTCAACACGGTCGTTAAGAGTGTACATAGCAGCGATGTTTACGCGAGACATATCAACATCGGCTTTACCAGCAAGTTGGAAGTCAGTTTCAACAGCGTTGTAGCCTGCAGCAAGTTTTAGAGCTTCAGTTACTGCGTAAGAACCTGATAGGTAGTAACCAGTGTCCGTAGAACCTGTTTTAGCTTTAGTCTCGTTATCGTTAACCCAGAAGTTTGCACCTAGAGATGCTGCACCTAGAGTTACGTTACCAGATAGAGAGATAACTTCTTGGTCTTCTTTACCAGCTTCACGAGTTTCGTAACCAGCGTAAACTTTGTAAGTCTCTTGCTCTACACCGAAGTAGCCGTTGTAGCCAGTTTCAGCTTTTTCACGGTTATCATCAGTTTCAAAAGTAGAGATACCGTATGCAAATGCAGATGCCTTACCTTCAAACTTGATTACGTTGAATGCGTCAGAAGTGTCGCCTGCAGAAGAACCGAACTCGTAAGTGTTGTCGCCAGCGCCATCAACTTTATCAAGTGCAGTATCATTTTCCCAACCGAAAGATACTAGACCGAAATCAGTTTCGTAACCTAACCATGCTTTATCTAGGTCAGTTGCAGGGCCAGATTGAATGTTTTTCTTAGCTTCATCTGTGCTGTAGTTTAGCTCTAGATCAACTTCTACGTAACCACGTAGACGGTTGTTTTGGTAGATAGTCGCAACTGTTACTGCAGTAGCCCAATCATCGTAAAGAGCTTTAGTTTTTGTATCGTAGTAACCACCAAGACCGATTGCACCAGAAACTGAGAACTGGTCTTTGTGCATTGGGTCAAACTCAAAATTTGGCTTAGAGTTTTGAGTATCAACGTTTGCGAATGCAGAAGTAGAAGCTGCTGCTACTACTAGAGCTAATAGAGTCTTTTTCATAATAAATCCACTGCCTTTTCTAAGAATGGGAGATCCTTGCCCGGTTCCCTTTTATTTTTTATGACTGGTCATTACTACTCTTTGGTAGTTAATCACCGCCACTAAATTTCGTGGTCTAGATTGCAAAAGATTATCCTGCGTGTCAAATAAACTAAAAACAAACCTAAAAAAAACAAAAACACATAAAAATCATAGGTTTACATTTTTTTTCATCATTTTACGAGCAACTTACCCTTAATTTTCAAGGGAAATATAATAGCCCAAATAAAGAACAAGTCAGTACAACACTCCGCAATAATGGGTTAAAAGCTTAATTCACAGAATATAACACCTGCATCGTGCGGTTTTTTAATATATATATTTCGCAACATAAATAAAATCGTTAAGTTCCTGAAGGTTCAGTTTTTTTTTGTGAACGAGATCTACCTTTGATTCAAAAGCAAGCTGTTTTGCGGTAAATGTACCGACTAGTGATATGTGCTACTATCCTCGCTCCGTTACGTAGGTCACAGTATGCTAACTACTAAAATTCAAAATTCTATACGCACCAGTTATCAAAACCTCCAAGATCAGTTGGATAACTTTGTACCTCGACGTGCTCAAAATTACCTTGTTGCAGAAATAGCCAAGACACTTTGTGGTCAATACCACAAAAGTAATCGCATGATTGTTGCTGAAGCAGGTACCGGGATCGGGAAATCACTGGCTTATTTGATGGCAACAATTCCTGTTGCGGTACTCAACAATCGGAAAATCGTCATTTCAACAGCAACGGTTGCGCTACAAGAACAACTCGTCAATAAAGATCTCCCCCTATATAGAAGACTTACTGATAGAGAGTTTTCTTTCATTCTTGCAAAAGGTAGGCAGCGTTATTGTTGTACAGAGAAGTTAGCCGCTGCGTGTGGGGTTGATGGCGGTCAAATGGCCATGTTCGAATCCAAACCAAAAAAGAAAGACATCGAACAACTGCAAACCATGTACCGTAGTTTGACTCAAGGTAAATGGGATGGCGACCGTGATTCTTGGCCAAAACCTATCGACAACATGATTTGGCAGATGATCGTCAGTGATAAGCACAGCTGTAACAACAGTATGCCTACACACAGAGACTGCCCTTTCCAGAAAGCGCGCTCAGAGCTAGATAAAGCGGACGTGATTATCGCCAATCACAGTTTAGTGATGGCTGATGCGGACCTAGGCGGCGGTGTGATACTGCCAGAACCAGAAAATAGCATCTATATATTTGATGAAGCTCACCACTTGCCACATGTAGCAAGAGATCACTCCTCTGCGGCCGCAAGCTTAAAAGGTGCGGCCTCTTGGTTAGAGCGTTTGAATCAATCGATCACTAAGCTTTCGGGGCTAGCAGACGAGAAACGTGTTCATCGATTTAGAAATGAGTTGCAAGACTCGGTACAACAACTGATCCCGACCCTGACTCAAATGAGTAAACAGTTTGACGCTAGCCACTTTGAAGATGGCTTGTATCGCTTCGAGCATGGCGACTTACCTGAATGGTTAGAAAGCGAATCGAAAGATCTCAAGCAATTAACGCAAAAGGCGAGCCAAGCCGTTGCGAAAATTGCAGACTTGATTGCAGAACGAGTCAAAGATGGAGAGCTTTCAACAAAGCTTGCAGAGCCTGCGCTTGCAGAGATTGGCTTCTATATACAAAGAACAGAAAACCTTGCTCAAGTTTGGCGATTAATGGCTGAACCTAAGAGAGAAAAAGGGGCGCCTTTGGCTCGTTGGCTTGAATTAAGCAAAGAAAGCGAGGGGGACTTTGTTGTTAATGTCTCACCATTAGAAGTCGGTTGGCAACTGGACCAACAGATTTGGAGTCGTTGTGTTGGTGCAGTGTTAGTATCTGCGACCATGAGGGCGCTCAACTCTTTCAGCTTTTTTTGTCATCAATCAGGTATCAGCCAAAAAGCAGAAGATGGTGTACAATTTCTTGCTTTGGCATCGCCGTTTGATTACCAGAACCAAGCTGAGCTGGTTATTCCTGCAATGAAGTATGAACCGCAAGCACCTCAGTTTACTGAATATCTTATTGAAATATTGCCTAAGGTAATAGAAGACAACAAAGCCAATCTCGTTCTATTCTCTTCTTATTGGCAAATGAACCAAGTGGCCGAGGCTTTGGCAACAGATTTCGTTAAAAAGTCGTGGGCATTACAGGTTCAGGGTGATACTTCACGAACTGAAATTCTAAAAAAACATAAAAAGCTCATTGACCAAGGTAAAACCAGCGTTCTTTTTGGAACGGGTAGCTTTTCTGAGGGTCTCGATCTACCGGGCGAGCTGCTTGAAAACCTCGTTATTACCAAGATTCCTTTTGGGGTTCCGACCTCTCCTGTAGAGCGAGCACATTCAGAATATATTGAATCTCGTGGCGGTAATCCTTTTATGCAGATTACTGTTCCCGAAGCGAGTAAAAAGCTTATTCAATCGGTGGGTAGATTGCTGCGTAAGGAACGAGATTCTGGTAAAGTCACGATCCTTGATAGACGCATAGTCACGAAGCGATACGGAAAGTCCCTACTCGATTCACTACCGCCTTTTAAAAGAACAATAAAATACTAATTTTCCTACCCTCGAGGTAGTAATGGGCCTGCCATCGCTAGGCCCTTGCATTCACAACCCAACATGACTAATCCCTCGATTTTTCATGTGGCTGCCCGAACAGCCGATAACGAGAACACTAGCTATTTATGGAAATGATTGAGCCAACCATGTTGGTCATACTTGCCTTGGTTGCATTTGCTGCAGGCTTTATTGATGCTGTCGCCGGTGGCGGAGGGATGTTAACTGTCCCAGCTTTATTATCGCTTGGTTTACCACCACACATTGCACTCGGCACTAATAAGCTGGCCGCAACGTTCGCCTCATCAACAGCCGCTTTTACTTACTATCGCAAGAAGCTGTTCAAACCTGAATGTTGGGTCAATGCATTCATATCTACTTTAATAGGTGCAACAATCGGCACCCTGACCGTCGATGCCATAAGCACAGAGTGGTTAGAGAAGGTATTACCGCTAGTCATTCTTGCAGCAGCGGTCTATACCATTTTTCATAAGACTCCAGACGTGAGCCATAATGTGTCTCCTAAACCATGCCCAGTACTTAAGAGAAAGCAAAAGTACCAAGGATTCATTCTCGGCTTTTATGATGGTGTTGCAGGCCCCGGAACCGGCGCTTTTTGGACTGTGAGCTCGATGGCGCTTTATCGCCTAAATATCTTACTTGCTTCTGGTTTGTCTAAAGCAATGAACTTCACCAGCAACTTCACCTCTTTGGTGACCTTCGCGATTCTTGGTCATATTGATTGGGTTCTTGGCTTAACTATGGGTCTTTGTTTGATGGCTGGAGCATTTGTTGGGGCACATTCTGCTATTCGTTTCGGTGCTACATTTATACGACCTGTTTTTGTTACTGTTGTAAGCGTACTTGCGATTAAGCTGGCTTACGAAGCTTGGTTTGTAACCTTATAGCCCAGTAGGCAGTCGCCCAAGGTAAGTAAAATGAATCATTTCTCTAAATTAAAAAGCGTCATTGATACCTTAATTGGCCATTGCTCTCAGGTTGATAAATCTCGAGGGGCTTATCATCAAGCGTTGTTTGATAGAACCTTGTTTAAGTGCAGCTCTTCTATTTTACTGCCCTACGCACTCGAAGCTCAGGCAACGTACCGCACCATATTGCGAGAGCAGGCCAATAATCAGCTCACGGCATCTCGCGCGACCTACCTGACTGAAAAGCTAACCAATCAAATAGCAGCTGTCCAAAGAGAGTTAGCCAATCATGATTTAAGGTTAGATCGAAAAAGTAAGTCAGGGAAAAACCTTAACGACCTATATAACGAACTCGCTCAGCATCAAGATTGGCAAAAGCGATTGGTCGATTTAGTACGAATACGCAAGTTAGCGTTTGAATCTGCGCCTCGCCACAGCAAGAAAAAAGCGGACGAGGTTTGGCAATTAGCAAAAGAACGATTAGAACGCTGCGAAGACTCCATGAAAAATATTGAAAGACTGATCAACTTAGAGAACCCTAAGCGAAATGAGCACTGATAACCCATCATCACCACTGGATAACGCCCCAGAAGAAGTTAAGTTAGCTGTCGACCTGATCTATCTGCTCGAAAGCAACGAAATCGATCCAAAAGTTGCGTTAGAAGCAATTAAGATTGTCCAACAAGATTTACAAGCCAAACTAGCATCTAGCATCTAGCATCTAGCATCTAGCATCTAGCATAAAAACATACAGGATTCACATGTACCAACTTAGCTTTTCTATGCCCGAGTTTCTTGAAAACTACTGGCATAAAAAACCAACCATCTTGAAAGGTGGCTTCCAAAACTTCATCGACCCAATTTCGCCAGAAGAACTTGCTGGTTTATCGATGGAAGAAGAAGTGGATTCTCGCTTTGTCTCTAACCTCGACAACCAATGGACTGCAGAACATGGTCCATTCTCAGAAGAGAAATTTGGCGAACTCACTGAAACACATTGGCAATTGATCGTTCAAGCAGCTAACCACTGGCATCAAGGAGCCAATCAGCTGACTGAAGCGTTCCAAGCGTTACCAAACTGGTTATTCGACGATCTAATGATCTGCTATTCAGCCCCAGAAGGTGGCGTTGGCCCCCATATTGATCAATACGATGTATTCATCATTCAAGGCCAAGGTAAACGCCAGTGGAAAGTCGGCGCGAAAGATGTTGGCCAATACAAAGAGACCGTTCAAGCTTCTGCACTTCGTCAAATTGAAGGTTTTGACCCGATCATTGATGAAACTTTAGAGCCAGGCGATATCCTTTATATCCCACCAGGTTTCCCGCATGAAGGGAACACGTTAGAGCCGTCAATGAGCTACTCTATTGGCTACCGCTCCCCTAAAGAGCAAGAGCTGATCAGCAACTTTGCCGACTTTGTACTTGCTCATGATATGGGTGACGTTCACCTGCATAATCCAGAGTTCAAAACGCAAGAAGGCTACGGCAAAATTCGTTCATCGGATTTAAGCAATCTCACTGACATGTTGAAATCTGCACTAGAGCAACCTGAAACCATCAGTGAATTCATGGGTTGTCTGCTAAGCCAATCACGCCACCAGTTAGATATCGTCGCTCCTGAGCCATTATGGACAGAAGAAGAGATCGCCCAGCACTTAGAGTCAGAAGGCGAGATCTGTCGAGTATCGGGGTTAAAAGCGCTTTACCATGAGAATGAAAGCAACACAGCTTACATCAATGGGGAAGTCGTTAAAGTTGAACTGGCTGATTCGTCGCTACTAAACGTACTGTGTGATGATTCGGTAATTAACTCAACAACTAATCTTTCTCCTTCAGGTGTAACAGTCGTGACAGAATTAGTGAATAAAGGTTACTGGTTTATCGAAGACTAACTTCGTTCATCGGTTTCGCGGATATCGCCAAGCCCTAAAGCGTTAGAGCCCAAGAAAATAAAAAGGACAAATGAAGATTTCATTTGTCCTTTTTTCTATTCAAACGTTTAATAAATTTAGATCACTAAACCGTGAACAACTAGACCGACCTTGAATGACTAAACCTTGAACTGCTAGACCTTGAATTGATTCACCAATTTCTGCTGCTGTTGGGACAGTTGGTCAATTTCGCTGCCCACTTGTTCAGAAGCTGCGGCTTGATCCAAGATCTTCGCACTCAAATCACGGATATTAACGACACTTTGGTTCACTTCACCGGAAACCGATTGTTGCTCTTCTGCCGCTCTCACGATCTGGTTGTTCATATCACTGATCGCTTCTATAGAAGTAAAGATCGAACCCAGATCTTCGACCGCTTTTTGAACATGTGATGCCGTGTCGTTAGCGAGAATATTACCTTCTTGTATCGCTTCAACGACATCTTGAGTGCCCGCGTGGACCTTGTCGATCACAGCTCTGATTTCACCAACCGATGACTGTGTACGACTTGCGAGGTTTCTTACCTCATCAGCAACGACGGCAAAACCTCGACCTTGCTCACCAGCACGAGCCGCTTCAATCGCGGCATTCAATGCCAGTAAGTTGGTTTGCTCAGAGATCCCTTCAATCACACTTAAGATCTCTGTAATGTTTCCGTTATTCTTGGCTAGCTCTTCAACAATAGGCACAGCGCTCGACATACGATCCACCAGCTTTCTCATTTCACCGGCAGAAAGTTCAATAACCTGTTGGCCTTGCTGAGCAGAACGATTCGCTTCACAAGCGGCATCAACGGCTATTTCAGCATTTTGTACCACTAAGCCCGAAGTCTGAGTCATCTCTTCTGCCGCGGTCGCCACAAGATCCACTTCTTTAAACTGAGACTCACTACTTTCGCGAGTACTTGATGCAGAGGCCTTCGCTTGGCTTGTCGTGCTCGCCACTTGCTCTGTGGTCTGAATCACCTCTTTAATCGTGTGTTGAAGCTTATCTAAGAACAGGTTAAACCCTTGTGACAACTGACCAATTTCATCTTGAGATTTCACTTCCAAGCGTTGCGTTAAATCACCTTCACCAGAAGCAATATCGTTCAGTCTCTCAACCACCTGTCGAATAGGTTTAACAATGGACAGAGAAGCAAAAGCGATGATCGCTAGACCGAAAAGAATAAAGCTAATACCCGCAATCACTTCAGTCTTAATACCCTCACTTAGCTTAGTACTAATAATGGCATCCAATTGGTTCGCGTCAGCAACCACACTCTCTCTTGGAATCTCAAACAGCACACCCCAAGTTTGATTGGCTGCGCCAACCGGTGCAAATGCGAGTAACCACTCACCATTCTCACTCCACTGAGTCGTAACTTCACCACCGAAGATAAAGTCAGTCATTAGATCGCTACTTGTATTGTTACTTTGAAAACTCGAACCAAGCGCAATGCTTTGGTCATCAGAGGCGATAACTGAACCGTCTAAACTAACAACGTAAACCGCACCGGCACCATTAAACAAACTTTGATCTGATTGAGTTACAACATCGGTTAAACCATCTAGCCTTAGGTCGATGCCCAAGAAACCAATCGCCATACCATCAACTAAAATAGGCACCGAAATTGAAGACGTAAGCAGTTCTTGACCACCGCTACTCACGACTCTTGGCGTACTAATACACGTTTGTCCAGATGACAAAGGACAGAAAAAGCGTTCGCTATTACTGTCATCACTCAATGTTGATTCTGATAGCACATTCGGCAGAACATTCTCGCCATTATCTGCGACCTTCCAATAAGGAGCAAAACGCCCCCTTTCGTTAGAGCCAACATATTCAGCATCGACATAATTATCATCTTCTGCATCAAGTAAATCGGGCTTGAAGACTAGGTAAGCCCCTTGAATAGAATCAAAGTTCAAAACGGAACGACGAACCATTTCATCTAACGCAGTACGAAGCTCTTCACTTGGGGTAAAGTTTTCGTCTGCGTTGTTCTTTAGAAACTGGGCACTAGAAGCCAACATTTCTGCTCGATAAATAGCTTCATCGACATAACGTTGAGTTTCTTGAGCATTAAGCTGAGAAACGGATGCCAACAACTGTTGAGTTTTGTTAATCACCGATTCTGAACTTTGAGATTTTATGACCTGTTGATTGCTCGTCGCGTTGTAGATCGAGAAACCAATGAGAGACAGTGACGTAATGATTAAACAACAACCTGCTAAGAGAGTTATTTTCCACTGTACTGATAGAGAGCGCATTTAATATCCTTATTTAAGCCAAAAGACTTCCATAACCGTAACCATCACATTGGTAACAAACTGCTATGCACAATGTGAATGAGTTAGACGAATAGCTTAGCGGATAATTACAGCACAAATTACGTGCATATAAAACGAAAGTTTATAGAAATGTTAATAAATCGTGTGCTTTGTCTGTTATTGCTTTGATTTCAAGAGCTTTCAGCTTGTCAGACTTAGGCTTCTTTGTGCCTACGCTTCCGGTCATTAATAACGCAAATTGATTCATAGTAATGGCAACATTTCAAGGAAGCCGATGACTCCTTTTTATTTTATAACCTCAGCAGATTCGGATTAGTTTTTATAATCCAATCTATAGATTTTTATCTTGATCAACGTCACACTTTTTGGTTGCTAAGTAGGCGTTCAATCTCTAATATCTCGCGCCTAGATTCCCTATTTACTTTACTTGTTTGGCTCTCCTTAATGGAACGCCAAGGCTTTTTACGTCCTAATTTTTGGAGAAATACGCAAATGTCCGCCTCGTTTCCATTAGCGAAACTTACCTTTTTAATCGCTATCCTGACTGCCGTGGGTCAAATGACTCAAACGATGTACGTGCCTTCTATCGGTCATATGGCGGGTGAGTTCTTGGTTTCAGCATCCTCGCTTCAAGCTGTGATGGCGTGCTACCTGATCCCTTATGGTCTGTCGCAATTTGCATACGGTCCACTTTCTGATCGCCTAGGTCGCAAACCAATCATCGTTGTCGGTTTGATCATCTACATCATCGGTACTTTGGTGGCACTGTTTGCTCACGAATATGAATGGTTCTTAGCAGGTAGCTTTATACAAGGTTTGGGCATCGGTTGTGGTGGTGCGATGTCTCGTACATTGACTCGCGACTGTTTTGAAGGCGCAGAACTGCACCGCGCAAACAGCTTAATTAGCATGTGTGTGATTTTCTCACCATTGATGGCTCCTGTATTAGGTGGGTACTTAACAGAAGCTTTCGGTTGGCGTTCTAGCTACTTGTTCCTGGCGCTGTTTGGTATCGCAGTGGTGATCACCATGATGACGAGCATGATGGAAACTCTGCCAAAAGAACGACGCAAACATGAATCGGTTGCCAACAGCTACAAATTCGTTCTATCTGACAAACGTTTCCAAGGTTTCTTATTAGTATTGGTCGCAACATTTGCAGGCGTAGCGGTATTTGAAGCTGCGGCAGGTGTATTGCTTGGCGGGGTACTTGGCTTGCCAGCAACCACAGTAAGCTTGTTGTTTGTATTACCCATTCCAGGTTACTTAGTCGGTGCAGGCCTATCCAGTTACATCGCACAACGTAGCAGTGAGCGCCGCGCTCTGAATGTTGGACTAGTTGCTATCTTGGTAGGGTCTACCGTGGTGTTGATACCAGGTCTATTTGGTCAAACAACAGCATTAACTTTGATTGGCGGCGCAACCATTTACTTCTTGGGCGCTGGTATCTTATTTCCGGCGGCAACAACAGGAGCGCTTTCGCCATTCCCGTACCACGCTGGTACTGGAGGTGCGATTTTGGGTGGGATGCAAAACCTAGGTGCTGGCATCGCAACACTATTAGCCTCATTCTTCCCAGCTCAAGACCAACTGCCACTCGGTTGCTTGATGATTGCAATGTCATTCATCGCCATGCTTGGTTTACGTTGGGTTAATCGTAAACCTGATCATTCAAACGAAATGCCATTGGCTATCTAAAGTAAATCTACCCCAACCCAAACAACTAAGAGGGACATACTGAAAAGTGTGCCCCTTTTTTACACATTTATTCCCACCACTCTCACGTATCAGTAATTTCATCTAACATTGCTTTGATTTTTTGAAAACAATAACAGACACTTACGATGAAAGTGCCTATCCAGAATCCAATTATAAATAACATCACTGGAAGAACCCAAGCTCAGATTACAAAGGATGTTGGCAACAAAACAAGTAAGGTGCACTCTAAGGATATACAGATGCGTTTCGCTTTAACCACATTAGCCGTATCGGCCGCACTTGTCGCCGGTTGCAGCAATCAAGGAATAACAACCATGGACCACAACTCTCCATCGCAACTCGTCGCACAGCAAACCCAAGCACCCGTTACTAAGAAAGTCCCTCATACAATGACGATTCATGGTGATACCCGAATCGATAATTATTACTGGATGCGTGATGATGAGCGCCAAGACCCAGAGATCTTGCACCACCTCGAGCAAGAGAATCAGTACGCAGAAACCGTACTGAAACATACGGAAGCATTACAAGAACAGTTATTTGAAGAGATCAAAGGGCGAATCGCAAAAGACGACCATTCGGTACCGGTTCGCAAAGGCAACTACTACTATTCGAATGAAGTCACAGGTGACAACGAATACCCAGTTCACTTGCGTGAAAATGACTTTTTAGGTAAAGACAAGCAAGTCATCTTAGATGTTAACGAACTAGCAAAAGACCATGAGTTTTTCAGCATAGGTGGCTTAACGATCAGCCCAAGCGAAAACTTGTTGGCCTATGGCGAAGACACGCTGAGCCGCCGTATTTACACCATCAAGATTAAAGACCTCACGACAGGTGAATACCTAAAAGATGAAATTGAAGGTGCTTCGAGCGCTATTGCATGGCAAAACGACAACCAAGCCTTTTACTACATCAAAAAAGATCCACAAACATTACTTGGTTATCAAGTTTACCGCCACGTTTTGGGCACACCTCAGACAAGCGATGAGTTAATCTACGAAGAAACCGACAGCACTTACTACACCTCTTTGAGCAAAAGCAAAGATGGTGAACAGGTCTACATTTGGCACTCGAGTACAGAAACCAGCGGTGTTTCAGTCATAGATGCCAACAACCCAAACGCTAAAGCTGAAGCTTTCTACCCACGAGAAACGGGTATCGAGTACAGCATCGCTAAGCTAGGTGATTGGTATTACATTTTCACCAACTACCAAGCAGTCAACTTCCGTTTAATGAAAGTCACAGCCGAAGAGATGCATGACCGCTCTAAATGGGTCGATGTCATTCCTGCTGACGAGAATACCCAGCTTGTTGACTTCGAGCTGTTTGATGACCATCTGGTTTACGAGCAACGTGCAAATGGCTTGTCTACAGTCAGAGTTCGTCAACTCTCCACGAGCAAAGAGTTCCCACTCGAATTTAACGACACCGCTTTTGCTGCTTACCTAACGAGTAACTATGAATTAGATAACTCAAAAGTTCGCGTCTATTACAGCAGCTTAACCACACCAGGTACTTACTATGATTTCGACCTAAGTTCAGGAGAGTCCGAAGTCATGAAACAAACACCTGTATTGGGTGATTTCGAAGCGGATAACTACCAATCAGAGCGAATCATGGTAACGGCTCGCGATGGTAAGCAAGTACCTGTGTCTTTGGTATATCGCAAAGACTTATTCAAGAAAGACGGCACTAATCCTATCTACCAATACGGCTATGGCTCTTACGGCCACACCATTGAACCAACCTTTGGCTCGGCTCGTCTGAGCTTACTTGATCGCGGATTCGTTTATGCGATTGCACATATTCGAGGTTCAGAGATGCTTGGGCGCCCTTGGTATGAGGACGGAAAAAAGCTAACCAAGCAAAACACGTTCAACGACTTTATCGATGTAACCAAAGGGCTGGTTGAAGAAGGCTACGGCGCACAAGATAAAGTGTTCGCCGTTGGTGGTTCTGCTGGCGGCCTATTGATGGGTGCAATCATCAACCAAGCACCAGAACTGTACCGTGGCATAGGAGCACATGTTCCGTTTGTCGACGTTGTCACAACCATGCTTGATGAATCGATTCCTCTCACCACTAACGAGTATGACGAATGGGGCAACCCGAACGATAAAACCTATTACGATTACATGCTAGGTTACTCACCATATGACAATGTGAAGGCACAAAGCTACCCGAACATGTTGGTAACAACAGGCCTACATGACTCACAAGTACAATACTTTGAACCCATGAAGTGGGTGGCGAAGCTGCGTGAGATGAAAACAGACAACAACGTGCTGCTGTTCAAAACCGATATGGAAGCAGGTCACGGCGGGGCTTCCGGTCGATTTAAACGATTAAAAGAAGACGCACTTGAATACGCGTTCTTTTTAGACCAGCTAAAGACTCAGTAGATTCTGCGAAAAAGTGAGTCTTCACACCATTTTGTCGCCATTTAGGGGCGACAAAATGGCGACAGAAATTATTAAGCATGCTTAAATACGATTAATCATGAAATCCACCAAATCAAAAAGCCCTTGAAAAGCAAGCAATCACAAGGGTTTACGAGAGGTATAAAAACAAATGAAAGTAATTAGCTTCAACATCAATGGCCTTAGAGCCCGTCTTCATCAGCTTCAGGCTATTATCGATAAGCACCAACCTGATGTGATTGGTCTACAAGAGATCAAAGTGCACGATGAAGCCTTCCCACTAGCCGATGTTGAAGCTATGGGTTACAAGGTTTACTTCCACGGTCAAAAGGCGCACTACGGTGTGGCTATGCTGTGTAAGCAAGAGCCAATTTCGGTACAGAAAGGCTTTCCTACAGACAATGAAGATCATCAAAAGCGTATGATCATGGCGACGTTTGAAGATGAAAACGGTGAGAAGGTCACTGTGCTAAATGGTTACTTCCCTCAAGGGGACAACATTAAGCATGAAACCAAATACCCGTACAAGCGTCAGTTCTACAAGGACTTAATGACGTACCTGAACGATTACCATAACAAAGATGAACAAGTGATCGTAATGGGCGACATTAATATCAGCCCTACCGATATTGATATCGGTATTGGTGAACCTAATGCGAAACGTTGGTTGAAAACCGGTAAATGTTCTTTCCAACCAGAAGAGCGGGAATGGTTGAAAACATTGATGGATTGGGGCTTTGTGGATAGCTTCCGTTTGCTGCACCCTGAAGTGAACGATCAATACTCGTGGTTTGATTACCGCTCAAAAGGTTTCGTGGACAACCGCGGCCTACGCATTGATGTAGTACTTGCGACTCAGAAGCTTGCTGATAAGTGTACTGAAGCGGGCATCGACTACGAGCTACGCGGCATTGAAAAACCGTCAGATCATGCTCCGATTTGGTCAACGTTTAAGTAATCATTTTTAGGTAACCAAACTTAGCCATATCGAGTAGCACGCAAACTATGCTCACTAGGCTAACCAGAAGTGAATAACGAAAGAGAGGAGATAATATCTCCTCTCTTTTTTATTCGCTACTCTTATCCAGCGTATGGCTAGTTAAGCGGCCAAGCGGTCGTGCCGTCAACGTCTAACGGCGTCTTAGCAAATTCATCTAAGCAATAGCCTTGATTAGACGATGCAAAATATGTCAAAGGCATGTTACTTAGGCTAAGCGCTGTGACTTGTTGCTTCGCTTTATCACTGAAACTGAATCCCCACATATCTAAGTATTGCGTCATATTCCTTTCTGCAACGTAGCTTAATGCGATAAGTAACCAGTCATTGTTGCTGATGCCTTCGGCTTCTTGTTGGGTGTAATCTGAAAAGCCAATCGAGCCTTTACCGTTATTCCAAAGAGTATCACTGGCTTTCAAGCGATTAAACTCGCGTTCAATCAAGTGTAAACGCCCTAGTAAATGCCAACCTGAATTCAATACACCTTGCTGCTCCGTTAGCATCATCATTTGAATGAAAACACGAGCGCCCCAGCTCCAACCAGTTTGATTCTGAGCCGCCATAAAAGCGTTTGGATCTGGCTGAGTTCGGCTCTGTTGTAACAGTTGATACTGCCCTTTAAAGTCTAAGCTTTGGCAAGACGATACCTTTGCCGTGTCTTTGTAATACTTTGATTTACTAAAATACGAATAGTAGTTGGTTGTTGAGTGGCCTTCCCATCCAGCGAATCTAAAACGCCCTCTTTCCAACCCATGACCAAGCTCGTGCAAATCACCATGCCCTAGAGGATGAAAAGACCAATAAGCATCGTAAGGGTTCCCTGAACAACCATAACCACAAGTCGCTTGATCGGCATTCATGTGCTTCACAATATCAATGTTCGCAATTTCCCAACCCTTTGCCTCTCCGTATTGATGAATTTCAGCAATTTCATCAATTCCCGGCCCTTTGAAACCCGCAAGTGCATGAGGAAGGTTGTGTACGTAACGCTCAGTAGCAAGAGCCATATCATGCGGCTGTACCCAATCAGAGGCTCCGATAGACTCTTTCATCTTGTCTAGCTTAGAGTGAACTTCAAATCCGGGAGTCACCAACTCAGCCCAATCAAACTTTCCTTCTTCAAGCTGCGCGACAAAGCTATCGTTGTCCGCTTTACTTCGCCAAACAGGGTGTTGGGCAACATTTTCAAAACGCAGCTCAACATCGATATCGTTGGTATCAAAATGAACTTGTAATGTCCCGCCATAGGCAGAGGTCAGGTATATCGTTTCCCCATGTTTTACGGGGTAAGTTACCGAAGTCAAAAACTTCGGCCTTGCATAGCCGTCTTTACCCGAAAACTCATGAGTCGCACCGCTACGTAGTGTGTTGAGGGCAATAGACGTTGCCACTTTGTTATTATCTAATCGTGTCACTTTGATCGTCTTACCCGGTAAAGCATATACACCCGCCGCACGGAAATTTCTCTTTGACTCTAAAGTAATATTCTTGGTGATGAGAGGGACATTCTTAAAGTTCTTGGTGCTGAAATTCCCTAAACTCGGCTGTGCTGCATTATGTTGTCGAGTGTTGTATGTCGCGTAATCACTGTAATACGATCGAAGAAAGTCGATTCTATCTGTTACGTCTTTACCCATTGGGTACTTAACGTTTTGTCGGTAATGATCAGCAAGTAGCAATAACAGCTTTTCATATTCGTAGTTCGTGGATGCAAAGAGATCAATTTTCTTGCTATCAAGCGTCGTTAGGTGTGAACGAATACTGTTCGCGGCCTTATAGAACTCTCCATCCATATTGGACTCATCTGGGCAAGATTTGTCATCACATAAATTCAAGTCAACAGTGAAACTATCGTGTTTCAGGCGCTGTAAAAGTGCTTGTTGTTTGACGATATTATCTGGCATGCGATCAATCAGTTGTGTTGAATCCCAATTTGATAGCCCTAGCTTGCGCCAATAATTATCACCAACATACGTCATATGCATTTCTGCAAATAACGCGTTGCCTAATTTCGTCATACCGCCATCAAGATGCAAGTACAGCACGGGAATCTTTTTGTTGAACGCTAAACGTAACCCCGTCATTACATCGTCAATTTCGTCACCATCATTTAACTTTTGAGACAAAATCAATAAATCAGGGTTGTTTTTTTCAATACATTGGCTCAATTTGCTGCCGTCACAGGCGTTGTCATCATTGATAACCATCGAAGGATTGATGTTGCTCGTTAGCCAGTTTCGCGTTGCTTTGTCATCAGGAAAATAATAAGACTGATCCATCTGAGCCAAGACAACATTCTTAGGTGAACTTGTGCCTGATGCCCAACCCACCAAGTTTTTCAACCACACTTCCATTTCTGTGTTGACTGAATCCGTTGAACGTTGCTTAGTTCGAAATGGGTTACTTGCTAACGCAGCGTAACGACTACCGCTCGATGTATAACCTGCAATACCAATCGCAAGCTCTTGGTCAGTATATCCACTCTGCATCGCTTTATTGGTTTGCAGGATGACATCGTTGAAGCCGTAAGTTGGTAAGATTATCGCGGCATCGTGTGTTGGATCCCAATGAAGATCGCGCAGCGGCGTACCGTCTGAATTTTTAGACAGAGACTGTTTAATTTGACTGTAATCGGATTTGTATTGGGCAACGAGCGCTTGGCTGGCGTCAATAAACTCATTGGCATTAGATACAAGGGATGCATCTCCGGATTCAAGCGCTTTTTGTACCGCCGTTTTACTCGGAGGTTGAGCAGAATCACTAGAACCACCACATGCAGAAAGTAGTAGAGACGACGGCAAAATTAGACACAAAGATAAGATGTTTTTTTTCATTGTTATACGACACTCAAAAAAATTGGAGCAAGTGTATCTATGGGTTTAATGAAGTCAATTGATTCGACTAATGGGTTCGTAATTTATGGAGTGAATTTAACAAATACCACTTAAACTTATTGGTACCCGAACAATTGAATTGAAATTAAAAACGGCGCTACAAGAGCGCCGTTTATCTAAGAAAATCTGTATCGTAGAGTTAACTTAAAGGCCTTAGGTAAGCAAGGAAACGCTTCTCTGCGAATTTGAAAATCGCAATGATGATAAACGTTAGTGCCATGTAGAACAGCCCTGCAGTTAAGAATGACTCGAATGGAGCGTAGTAGCGTGAGTTAACCAAACGTGCTGCACCGGTTAAGTCCATAATCGTTACGATACCGGCTACCGCTGAGCCATGAAGCATGAAGATAACTTCATTACTGTATGCGGGTAATGCGCGACGTAAAGCACTTGGCAAAATGATACGACGGTAAGTCTTTGGTGTACTCATACCATACGCTTTTGCAGCTTCAACCTCTCCTTTTGGTAAACCGTTGATGGCACCACGAATGATCTCTGCCGTATAAGCTGATGTGTTTAGGATGAATGCCACTAAAGCACAGAACCATGCGTTTTCCCATAGGGTATCTTTCACAGGGAAGAATTGGTCCATACCGTAGTAAATCAGATACAACTGCACCAGTAACGGTGTACCACGGAAGAAATAGATGAACGACCAAGCCGGCGCGTTAATCAGCATATTGGGGCTGTTGCGAGCAATAGCGAGTGGTATGGCTACACATAAGCCAATGATCAAAGCAACGCAAACCATCCAAGCCGTTGTCCATAAACCACTAACGTAAATCGGCAGGCTTTCAATAATCAATGAAAAGTCCATAACTACCTCGCGTGGATACTGAATTTACGTTCAACCAGCTTAAGTAAGCCCGTCGAAACACTGGTAAAGAATAGGAAGATAAGTGCAACCGTCATATAAAAGGTAAATGGCATTTTAGTTGAACCCGCCGCCAATGCGCTTACACGTACCATATCTTCTAAACCGATAATGGATACCAGAGCGGTCGTTTTAAGCAATACCAACCAGTTGTTGCCGAAACCCGGTAAGGCATGACGAATCATTTGCGGAAGCAGGATACGACGGAACGCTAATACAGGGCCCATACCATAGGCCTTTGCCGCTTCCATTTCGCCGCTATCAACAGCCATGATGGCGCCACGGAATGTTTCAGCCATATAGGCACCAAAGATGAAGCCAATGGTTAAAACACCTGCAATAAACGGACTGACATCAATATAATCTGGTAAGTAAGCGGTCCATTCGTGGTTAGGATCACTCGACGTGAACCACTCGTTGAGCCACTCATTGATGGAATACAAACTGTTATTTAAAAGGATTTGTCCACCAAAGAAAATCAGCATCATCAATACGAGGTCAGGAATGCCTCGAATGACGGTTGTGTAGAGGGTTGCAATAGCACGAGCCCAACGATAAGGCGCGAGTTTTGCTAAGGCACCTAGCATACCAAGAACCATAGCTAAAATTAGCGACAGTAAGGCAACTTCGATTGTAAGCGCCGCCCCTTTCAGGATCGAAGCTTCATATCCTTGTAAATCAAACATAATGAATTCCAACAGAACTGCGAAAAAGTTGGTAAGACAGGGAGAGGTGAGCCTCTCCCTTAAGAAGTGATGCTAAAGATTACTTACCGTATACGTCGTAGTTGAAGTATTTAGCAGCGATATCTTGGTAGATGCCTTTTTCACGTAGTGAAAGGATTGCAGCATCTAATTGCTTAGTCAGATCTTTGTCTTGCTTACGTAGAGCAATACCAAAACCTTCACCGAACCACTTAGGATCAGTTAGTGATGGACCAACAAACTCGTAGTCTTCACCACCCGCTTTGTTTAGTACGCCTTCTTCTAACGCAGATGCATCACCCAGAACAGCAGCAACACGGCCGTTAGCTAGATCAAGGTAAGCTTCGTCGAATGAACCGTAACGAACGATTTCTACTGTGTCGCCGTAGTTATCTGTTAGGTACTTGTCGTGAGTTGTTGCACGTTGAACGGCAATTTTTTGACCACTGAGATCATCAAAGTTAAGGCCTGCACCTTTTTTAGCGATGAACTTATTTGGGATAAGTGCGTATTTACCAGTAAAGTCGATTTTTTTCTTACGTTCTTCTGTAATCGACATTGCCGCGATGATCGCATCATATTTACGAGCAAGCAGAGAAGGAATAATACCATCCCAATCTTGTGCAACGATCTTACACTTCACCTGCATTTCAGTACAAAGCGCGTTAGCCATATCGACATCGAAGCCTTTCAGCGAACCGTCAGCTTCTGTCCAGCTAAATGGAGGGTAAGCACCTTCAATACCGAAACGTACTGTTTTCCATTCTTTTGCTTGAGCTACGCCCGTTGCAGCAGTTGCAGCAAGTGCCGCGACTAATAACCACTTTTTCATATCCCTACTCCTGTGATTTAGGTTTTTATGTTTTGCTAATTTTAATATTGTGTTTGTTGTTACTTATTAACTTACTTATTGTGTTTCATTGTTAACGCTGTCGCCATTTACCTTAGCAACAGCATTTCAATTCTGATTAGTAAATCGATGAGATAAATTGTTGTAATCGCTCAGATTCAGGCTCAGTAAACAGTTTAGCTGGATCGCCCTGTTCTTCCACCAAGCCTTGATGTAAGAACATCACATGATTTGATACGTCACGAGCAAAAGCCATTTCATGTGTTACCACAAGCATGGTTCTTCCTTCTTCTGCTAGATCGCGCATTACACCAAGTACTTCCCCTACTAACTCAGGATCAAGTGCCGATGTTGGTTCATCAAATAGCATTACTTCAGGATCAACCGCTAACGCTCTTGCAATCGCAGCACGCTGTTGCTGTCCGCCAGATAAATGACCCGGGTAGTAATCTTTGCGTTCATATAGTCCTACTTTCTTCAGTAGCAGCTCAGCATTTTCAATCGCTTGTGCTTTAGGTACACCTAAGACGTGAACAGGCGCTTCGATAACATTTTCGAGAACGGTCAGATGAGACCACAGGTTGAAACCCTGAAAAACCATCGCCAGACGAGAACGGATTCGCTGTACTTGTTTTTCATTGGCAGGAACAGAAACACCTTGGCGGTTGTTTTTCATTTGAATTAATTCGCCATTAACCCAAATCTCGCCAGCGGTAGGTGTCTCTAAAAGGTTGATACATCTAAGGAAAGTACTTTTACCCGATCCTGAAGATCCGATAATCGAAACCACATCGCCTTTATGCGCAGAAAGTGAAATTCCCTTTAAAACTTCATTTTGACCAAACGTTTTGTGTAAATCCTTTATGTCCAGCGCTGGTACATCTTTCATGCGCTTTCTCTCCCAAGTTTGTGAAAATGCAAGGTACTCCGACCTTTTCATGCGATACAAACTAGCACCACACGAAACAACATGCAACAAATTATTAACCTAATAATTGAGAATAAATAGCGATTAACTCTGACTTATTATGCAATGAATAGCGTTTTAGTCTCAATTTAATGAATGAAATGTATCAACAAGCTGTAATTGCGACTCTGACATTGTTTAAATAAAGTTAATCAAAATGAGATTCTCGTAGCTTGATGCCTCACAAGAAAAACACGTTTTGTGAACTTAAAAACTGCGCTGCCGACAAAGTCTAACACCCGCAGTAGTACACCAAACTCACTCTACGAGAACGTTATTTGAAGGCCATTGAGTGGTTGAAACTTCATCGGCAACTAAGAGACCAGTTACTAATAGTGAAACCACTCAGTAAGTAAGAGGTATCCGGCTGATGCTATGTAAAGCAAGACATGAAGAAGATAGCTAACGTCAATTTGTGAAAACTAATTACACAATTCATCAACGGTACGTTAATGAATCGCTTCGTTTTGTAGCTTTCTTTCACATAAACTCATAAAGTGATCAAGATCAATCACCCTAAAGGGTAAGCTTGTTAGACTCAGCAGCAAAGAATAAGGCATTAAAAATGCCAAACATTTCTTTTAACTTAGCTGCATAAAGCACATCAAAATCGTGCAACATAATATTAATAAGTTATAACTAAGAAATAACGCAATTACGCGAAATTTTATAATTCAATTTTAGAATTACTAACATAAAAATATGAGGAATCTATGTCAGACGTTGTGAATAATGCGAACTCTGAAGTAGAAGAGAAAAGCTATAAAGAGCTACACCGCCCTGCTTCTGAATTTGAGAGCCGCTCAGATTACTTAGATCACGAACTTCAAATCATGAAGCCTCGTCGTTTTGGCCTAAACCTTCCAGGCCGTGATTTCCGTTTTGAACTTGAAGATCTTGTTCCTGCACTTGCTGGTACCATCGGTATCATCGCGATGTACTCTGCAGTAATGATGTCTTGGGCTGATGGCCTAACTCAAGCTTGGGATCACGTAAACCTAGGTAAAGACTTCGCGATTGAAGTTGCTCGTGTAGAAATGCTGATTCCTGCACTGCTGTTCTGTATCCTTGCTTCTGGTTTCTTCAACCCTAAAGCAAACCTTGCCGGTAACCACGGCCCAATGATTCCTCTTATTGGTACCATCGCTCTCGCTGGTGCTCACCCTCTTGCATTGGCAATCCTTATCGGTGTCTTCGGTCTAATCCTAAGTTTCCTAAAAGGCGGCTCCAAGCTGGTTAACCTGACTTCGGAAGGTACCGCTGGTGGCTTGCTCATTTTCTTAGGCCTAACAGGTACCATGAGCCAAATTAACTCGATTCAAGCATGGGCGGTTGGTCTTCAATCTTCTACGGTTGAAGCGGGTAGCATGGGTTACGTTGGTTTAATCGTTCTTGCTATTACTATTGCTATCTATGCTTTCTTAGCAAAAGTGAACAAGCGTTGGTTAGCTATCCCAGTTTGTGCATTCACAGGCCTTGCTATTGCATTAGCATTGGGTGCTGGTTTCGATATCGTGTTCGAAACTGAAATGGGTATTCCAAATCTAAATCCAGTTTACTGGTGGGGTTCTACTTCTGAAGGTTGGATGCTTGGCTTGCCAAACGTTGAACACTTCATTGCATCGCTACCATTTGCAATTCTTGCAGTAGCTATGTGGTCTCCTGACTTCCTAGGTCACCGTATCTTCCAAGAACTTAACTACCCTAAGAAATCTGAAAAAGTACTTATGGACGTAGATGACACAATGACTATGTGTTCAATTCGCCAAATGGTGGGTACTGCAGTTGGTGGTGGTAACATCACATCTTCTTGGGGTACTTACATGATCCCAGCTGCAATCGCGAAACGTCCAATTCCTGGCGGCGCAATCTTGCTTGGTTCTCTATGTATTATTGTTGCGATTCTTGGTTTCCCAATGGACGTTGCAGTATGGCCACCAGTGATGCGTGTAGCGCTACTTGTAGGTGTATCTCTGCCTCTACTTGAAGCGGGTATGCAAATGGTTAAGGATTCAAAAGATTCTCAAGCAGCTGGTATCTGTATCTTCGGCTCAGCGGTTGTTAACCCAGTACTAGCATGGGCACTGACTATGCTTCTTGATAACAACGGTCTAATTGGTGATAAAGAGCGTGCGAAGCGTCTATCATTTGTAGACAAGATTGTTATCCCAGTTGGCGTTTTAGTTATCTGTCTAGTAGCAATGCTTGCAGTTGGTATGCTAGAAAGTCAATATGGCCTAAAAGCTTGGCTATAATGGTTCTTACTATACAAAAGTAGTATTGGGATTAAAAAAAAGTTTGGGTGGCAACCCCTGTCACTCAAATTTTTTCAACTTTTTTTGGTATTTATTGATTTAGTTTAAGGTTTGCAGGAATTTTTTAGCGTAGTCTTGAATACATAGAGTAAAGACAACATATAAAAGGTAGTGACAATATATATAACCATATGAATCTAATATGCTCATATATATTGTTATTAATAAGAGTGTACTACCCTTTCGAGGGGCGCTGGCTCAACAGTGTTAATGTACGTATTTTTTCTACTAAAAAGGTAGGTATGTCATGGCAGAGCAATTTGCTAAAGCTTGGGAAGATTTTGCTGCAGGTGAGTGGCAAAGCGAAGTAAACGTTCGTGATTTCATTCAAAAGAACTACACGCCGTATGAAGGCGACGAGTCTTTCCTAGTTTCTGAGGGTACTGAAGCAACTAACAAGCTTTGGTCTTCGGTAATGGAAGGTATCAAACAGGAAAACGCAACTAAAGCACCTGTAGATTTCGATACTTCTGTTATCTCTACCATTACTGCTCACGATGCAGGTTACATTGAGAAAGATCTTGAGACTATCGTTGGTCTACAAACTGAGAAGCCACTAAAACGTGCAATCATCCCTAACGGTGGTGTACGTATGGTTGAAGGTTCTTGTAAAGCATACGGTGAAACTCTTGACCCAATGGTTTCAAAAATCTACTCAGAATACCGCAAAACACACAATGCTGGCGTTTTCGATATCTACACTCCTGATATCCTAAAATGTCGTAAGTCTGGTGTTCTGACTGGTCTTCCTGATGCTTACGGCCGTGGTCGTATCATTGGTGACTACCGTCGTGTTGCACTTTACGGTATCAACTTCCTAATGAAAGACAAAGCTGCTCAATTCGCTTCTTTACAAGAGCGTTTCGAGAACGGCGAAGATCTTGCTGCAACAATGCAATTGCGTGAAGAGATCTCTGAGCAACATCGTGCTCTAGGTCAAATCAAGCAAATGGCTGAGAAATACGGTTTCGATATCTCTGAGCCAGCTCAAACTGCTCAAGAAGCTATTCAGTGGACTTACTTCGGCTACCTAGCTGCTGTTAAATCTCAAAACGGTGCTGCAATGTCTCTAGGTCGTACTTCGACTTTCCTAGACATCTACATCGAGCGTGATATCGCTGCTGGCAAAATCACAGAAGACCAAGCACAAGAGATGATCGACCACTTCGTAATGAAGCTGCGTATGGTTCGTTTCCTACGTACTCCTGAGTACGATGAACTATTCTCTGGCGACCCAATCTGGGCTACAGAGTCTATGGGTGGTATGGGTGTTGATGGTCGTACGCTAGTAACGCGTTCGAACTTCCGTTTCCTTAACTCTCTATACACTATGGGTCCTTCTCCAGAGCCAAACATCACTGTTCTTTGGTCTGAACAACTACCTGACGGCTTCAAGCGTTTCTGTGCGAAGGTATCTATCGATACTTCTTCTATCCAGTACGAAAATGATGACCTAATGCGTCCTGACCTTGGTTCTGATGATTACGCAATCGCTTGTTGTGTATCACCAATGATCGTTGGTAAGCAAATGCAGTTCTTCGGCGCTCGTGCTAACCTTGCAAAAACTATGCTTTACGCAATCAACGGCGGCGTTGATGAGAAGCTTAAAATGCAAGTTGGCCCTGTTGGCGACAAGATCACTGACGAAGTACTTAACTACGATGACGTAATGGGTCGCCTAGACACATTCATGGATTGGTTAGCTAAGCAATACGTAACAGCTCTAAACAGCATTCACTTCATGCACGACAAGTACAGCTACGAAGCGTCTCTAATGGCTCTTCATGACCGTGACGTTCGTCGTACTATGGCTTGTGGTATCGCTGGTCTATCTGTTGCCGCTGACTCACTGTCTGCAATCAAATTCGCGACTGTTAAACCAATCCGCGACGAAGATGGCATTGCAACTGACTTCGAAATCGAAGGCGATTACCCTAAATACGGTAACAACGACTCTCGTGTAGATGATATCGCTTGTGAACTAGTTTCTACGTTCATGAACAAGATCCGTAAGCTTAAGACTTACCGTGATTCAATCCCTACACAGTCAGTTCTTACTATCACGTCTAACGTGGTATACGGTAAGAAAACAGGTAACACTCCAGACGGTCGTCGTGCTGGTGCTCCTTTCGCTCCAGGTGCTAACCCAATGCACGGTCGTGATGAGAAAGGCGCTGTAGCTTCACTAACGTCTGTAGGTAAACTACCGTTTGCTGATGCTCAAGATGGTATCTCTTACACTTTCTCTATCGTGCCAAACGCGCTAGGTAAAGAAGAAGATAGCCAACGAGCTAACCTTGCAGGCCTAATGGATGGTTACTTCCACCACGAAGCTGGCATTGAAGGTGGTCAACACCTGAACGTGAACGTTCTTAACCGCGAAACTCTTGAAGACGCAGTTAAGCACCCTGAGAAATACCCTCAGCTAACGATTCGTGTTTCTGGTTACGCTGTACGCTTTAACTCTCTGACTACAGAGCAACAAGCTGACGTAATCGCACGTACATTTACTGAGTCTCTATAAGCTCACGCTCAATAGACAGTAAAACTATTAGCCTCGCCAATGTGCGGGGCTTTTTTATATCTACCCTAAATCTCATCAATACCCCCTCCCCTAAGAAAGATTAGATTGGCCACAAAAAGCGCACCCGCATTCACTTTTTTTCTACAAACCCACTCAAACTACGGTACTATTTCTGTTCATCATTTTTGAGTAACCGCAACATGAAATACCTCCGTTGTTTATCACTGATTCTCCTTTCTTGTTCATCACTGGCATCTGAACGCTCTACGTTAACTTTTGCGTTAGACAACGATGGTATATTTGGTGTCGACCAAGACTATACCAACGGTTTATTTCTGGGTTACACATCATCAAGTATTACGCCATACGATTGGGTAAAACCATTAAGTCTTTCTTTCTGGGGCGCAAGCTCTATGGATAAGTGGGAAATCACCATTGGTCACAAGATGTATACGCCTTCTGACATTGAATTAGAAAAGCCATCAGCCAATGATCGTCCATACGCAGGTTACCTACATACAGAATTCAACTACATCAGCTTGAACCCACAACAAGCCCAGCGTTTTAACGTCACGTTTGGTACTACAGGCGAGCGCGCTCTTTCCGAAGACGCGCAAAAGCTAGTTCATTCAATCACTAAATCAGACGAACCTATGGGTTGGAAGTATCAAGTTGATGATGAGTACGCTGGTAGCATTGGTTACTTAAGTCATTTCAACCTAATGCGTCATCAAGCATTAGCGAATACTGACTTCGAGATATCTAACGTATCAGAGATCAACGTTGGTAATTTTAGAAGCGACATTTCTACTGGATTTATGTTCCGTTGGGGTACTGACTTGGGCGGCAACTTTGGCGCAGCGAACATCAGCACAGAAAACCCATTCAAAGCAGGCATGATAGGCGCATCAAACACAGGTTGGTTTACTTACGCTGGCCTTGAAGGGCGTTACCGATTTAATGACCTGACTGTCGAAGGGGATCGCTCCGGTGTTAATGATTACTCAAAGAAAAATGACCAAGATCCCGCGATCTACGATGTGACCTTAGAGAACATTCAAGCAACAGCTGTACTGGGTGTTGCTTGGTATAATCAATACGTTGGTGCATCTTTCGCTCTTACAGCAAAAACACCCGATTACAAAGAAGCAACAAAGTCAGTGTACGGTACAGGTGGCATCACTATGTTTGCTTTCTTCTAGCCATAAAAAAGGCTTTCACCGCCTGCTTTTCAAGTTAAATAAAGGCCGTCATTTTCACAGGTGATTGCCTTTATTTTTAAAGACCTAGTTACCATTTGACCCTATTTTATGTACCGTTTTTGTAATAAAATAAACGGTATAAATTCCTCTACGAGAATAGCTCATGTCTACAACTGGTCGCATTCACTCATTCGAATCTTGTGGTACTGTCGATGGCCCAGGTATCCGCTTTATTGTGTTTCTTCAAGGCTGCTTAATGCGTTGTATGTACTGCCATAATCGCGATACATGGGATCTTCATGACGGAAAGGAAGTAACGGTCGAAGAAATCATCAACGAAGCAAAATCATACCGTCATTTTATGAAAGCCTCTGGTGGTGGTATCACCTGTTCTGGTGGTGAAGCGATGCTACAACCTGAGTTTGTTCGTGACTTTTTCCGCGCCGCGCAAGCTGAAGGCATCCATACTTGTCTTGATACTAATGGCTATATTCGTAAACACACTGAAGTGGTCGATGAAGTACTGGAAGCCTCTGATCTAGTAATGCTCGATCTTAAACATATGCGAGATGAAATTCACCACGATTTTATTGGTGTATCAAACCGACGTACTCTGGATTTTGCACGCTACCTACACAAAATAGGTAAAAAGACGTGGATTCGTTATGTGATTGTTCCTGGCTACACAGATACACCTGAAGATGCTCACCTTTTAGGTGAATTCATCAAAGACATGGATAATATCGAGAAAGTAGAACTGCTTCCGTATCACAAGCTTGGTGCTCATAAGTGGGAAGCATTAGGACACGACTATCCTCTTGAAGGTACAAACCCGCCAAGCAAAGAAAAAATGGATGAGATTGTTGCTATTCTTAACCAGTACCATTCAAACGTAAAATACTAATACTGGTTAAAGTCCGATTACTGATTAGTAGTACTCATACTGACCACGTTTAACCTCCATTTCAAACGCCTCAATTTCGGTTGGGGCGTTTTCTTTTATGGTTATACCAATCGTAGTAAATAATTAGTCATCCTAGCTGGTTAAAACGCTCAATAACTGCGTTAGAAATTTTGATTGTAGAATAACCACTTATCGAAACTTTCTGCCTTGTTCTCAGCCTTTTTCCTGCGCTATTTATGATCACTTACTTACTGTGATTGGTATTAAAATAATCCTTTCACTTTTCTTTACAACTTTTGTTTATCAATTCAAAAAATCCTATTAAATCCGTGTTGAGATCATGTTTCCACTCTTAGGAATGCTGTTACTCTTACTGCAACAAAAGAATATAACATTTAGTTTTTTAGTGAGGTTTCTCCCATGGAAATGACCAATGCTCAGCGTCTAATTCTATCAAATCAATACTACCTTATGTCTCAAATGGACCCTGAGAACTCGGCTAAATACCAACGTCTACAAACGATTGTAGAACGTGGTTACGAACTCCAAATGCGTGAGCTTAACAAAGAATTTGGTTGTTTAACTGAAGCAGAATGTCGCGAAATTATCGACATTATGGAGATGTACCATGCCATGCAAGAGTCGAATAAAATGCTTGCAGATCAAGAGCGTGCGGAAGTCGACCAACGTCGTCTACAATTCCTAGGTTTCGATATCGCTTCTGAAGCGCAAATCGTACATTACGTGCGTTTCCTTGCTGACTCAGAAGGTCTTTACCCTCAGTTCGACAAAGCTGATCACCACTTCAATAGCCAAATGCCAATGCTAGAAAAATACCGTCGCATGCTAACAACATGGCGTAACTGCCCTCGTCAATACCATCTATGTGCAACAGAGCTATCTCAAATATTTAGTGCTTAATCGTTATGTAAGCGACACAAAATTTCAGCGATAAAAAAGGGTTACTCATCATGAGTAACCCTTTTTTACTTTTCGTATATAACGAGAAAATAAAAGCACCTAGAAGACGTATGCTACGCCAACATTCGCTGCCATATTAATACCGCTTTCAAGTATTGGGCTGTTTTCAATATCACCTTCAAGGTTGGTATATCGAACACCGCCGGTGACTCGAACATTTGGAGTAACATGTAAGTAACCACCTAAGCCGATAAAATATTGGCCATCCCAGTCGGCATCAAATTCATCTAAATTGGTTTTCGCCGCTTCCGATGAACTCACACCATATAAGTGATTGTTCAAACGCTTACTGTTATACGAGTAACCAATAGAAGGTGTAATCGCCCAGCCGTTACGACGAATTGGTAGACGCCATGCGGCTTCTGCATAGATGCCATTATGTCTAAAGCCCAAGTCAGAGCCCGCTGTCGCTTCAAACATACCGACCAATGTAATCACTTGATAGCTTACACCTCCTAACACCGACGCTTTACGCTCGTCTAACTTCTGGATATCAGCATTATCAGAGTCACTTGGTTTTAATGTTCTTGGATCATAAACCGCTCTAAACACAATATTCTGGGGTGAACCTGCAGGTAGCAAGCGATAACCCGCACTGAATCCACGCATGAAAAAATGCTCACCTTCATAACCAATCATGGGGATCACCGTGCGATTTGACGGGGTATCTTTATAGACAGCAGGAGAATAAGAGGCAGCAACGCCCAGTGACCACTGCGATATTTTTGCATGTGTTGCTGTCGAAGCCAGTAATACAGCACTGATAGCTACTATTTTTAACCCGTGATTCTTCACTACATCTACCTATTTATTGAGCAAATTTTGATAACCTCACGCATTATATGGTACTTCATACTAAAAAATCAATAGGGCTCAGTTATACATCTAATACACATAAATCTAGTGTGAGTATTGTTAAGCGACCTAAAATCACAAAACAAACGGTTAGATCCGCTCGAATGTAAAATAATTCGATTCTACACGCCTCAAGTTGCCTATTGCGCTCGTCACGTTTTTCACACGCAAAATTGTAAATAAATACATAATTGTTAAGCAAAATTGTCGAAGCGGGTCTAACCTTAAAATGTAGGGAGAGCCTATTTTTCAATCGCTCGTCAGTTTTGACTGGTTAACAAGGGGAATGTGACTATGAGTATTTTTGACCACTATCAATCACGTTATGAAGCAGCCAAGGAAGAAGAGCTGACATTGCAAGAGTTCTTAGGGCTGTGTAAAGACGATAAAAGTGCTTACGCGAATGCTGCCGAGCGCTTGTTACTAGCCATTGGCGAACCGGAGGTCATTGACACCGCTCAAGACCCCCATCTAAGTCGTATTTTCTCGAACCGTGTCATATCGCGTTACAGCGAGTTTAAAGATTTCTATGGCATGGAAGATGCGATTGAACAGATTGTTTCTTACCTAAAACACGCTGCACAAGGTTTAGAAGAACGTAAACAAATCCTTTACCTACTTGGCCCTGTGGGCGGTGGTAAATCTTCCCTTGCTGAAAAACTCAAAGCCCTGATGCAGAAACTGCCAATCTATGTATTGTCTGCTGACGGTGAACGAAGTCCGGTAAATGATCACCCCTTCTGTCTATTCGATGTAAACGAAGACGGCGATCTTTTGAAGCAAGAGTACGGAATAGAGAAACGCTACATACGCTCTATCATGTCACCTTGGGCAGCGAAACGTCTGCACGATTTTGGCGGTGATATTTCCAAATTCAAAGTCATCAAATTGCGCCCTTCGATTCTCGACCAAGTTGCGATTGCGAAGACAGAGCCTGGTGATGAGAACAACCAAGATATCTCGTCTCTGGTTGGTAAAGTCGATATTCGTAAACTTGAACACTTCTCTCAAGATGATCCTGATGCCTACAGCTACTCTGGTGCACTGTGTAAAGCAAACCAAGGTGTGATGGAGTTCGTAGAGATGTTCAAGGCGCCAATCAAAGTCTTACACCCACTTCTAACAGCAACGCAAGAAGGTAACTTCAACGGTACCGAAGGGCTTTCTGCACTGCCATTTGACGGCATGATTCTGGCTCACTCAAACGAATCCGAGTGGCAGACCTTCCGTAACAACAAAAACAACGAAGCCTTCCTCGACCGTGTGTACATTGTAAAAGTCCCTTACTGTCTGCGCGTCTCTGAAGAAGTTAAGATCTATCAAAAACTGCTTGAGCACAGTGAACTATCCAAAGCCCCTTGTTCGCCAAGCACTCTCGATCTGCTATCGCAATTCAGCATCCTATCGAGACTGAAAGAGCCTGAAAACTCTTCTCTGTTCTCAAAAATGCGAGTTTACGATGGTGAGACTTTAAAAGACACCGATCCAAAAGCGAAGAGTTACCAAGAGTACCGAGATTATGCGGGTGTTGACGAAGGCATGTCTGGGCTATCAACGCGTTTCGCCTTTAAGATCCTGTCTCGTGTGTTTAACTTCGACCAAGCCGAAGTAGCCGCAAACCCAGTGCACCTGTTCTATGTGATTGAACAGCAAATCGAACGTGAGCAGTTCCCTCAAGAGACCGCTGAGAAGTACCTTGAGTTCTTGAAAGGATACTTAGTGCCACGCTACGTTGAGTTCATCGGTAAAGAGATTCAAACAGCTTACCTAGAGTCTTACTCTGAGTACGGTCAGAATATCTTCGACCGCTATGTGACTTACGCTGATTTCTGGATTCAAGACCAAGAGTACCGCGATCCAGAAACAGGCCAGCTATTTGACCGAGCTTCTCTGAATGGTGAACTAGAGAAAATCGAGAAAACAGCCGGTATCAGTAACCCTAAAGACTTCCGAAATGAGATTGTGAACTTTGTACTTCGTGCCAAAGCCAACAATAACGGTCAAAACCCAGTTTGGACAAGCTACGAGAAACTGCGCACTGTGATTGAGAAGAAAATGTTCTCCAACACAGAAGAGCTACTTCCTGTTATTTCGTTCAATGCTAAGACCTCAACGGATGATCAGAAAAAACACGACGACTTCGTTGCTCGTATGATGGAAAAAGGCTACACCGAGAAACAAGTGAGACTGCTATCCGAGTGGTACCTAAGAGTTCGTAAATCCTCATAACCAAACTGTATTGAGCTGTTCAAATGGGCAGCTCGTACAAACCAATAACTTTATACCCTAACGAACGAATAGCTTTAGTAAACCAATAACTCTTGTACCCGAATAAAAAGTAGGATCGCGACATCAGCTGAGAGGGAGTTCTTATGGCACAATTTATCGATCGGAGGCTCAATGGCAAGAATAAGAGTGCTGTGAATAGACAGCGTTTCTTACGACGTCATAAAGAGCAAATCAAAGAATCTGTGGCCGATGCAGTCAACCGACGCTCAATCACCAATACTGAAACCGGTGAAGACGTCACTATTCCCCATAAAGACATCAAAGAGCCAAGCTTTCACCAAGGTCAAGGCGGCGTAAGAGAACGCGTTCACCCTGGTAATGACCAGTTCATCACGGGCGATAAAATTGAACGTCCTAAAGGTGGCGGTCAAGGTGGTGGCGCAGGCCAGGGTGACGCAAGCCCTGATGGCGAAGGCCAAGATGAATTCACTTTCCAAATTTCAAAAGATGAATATCTTGATATTCTCTTTGAAGATTTAGCTCTTCCTAATCTAGAGAAGAATCAGGTCAACAAAATCACCGAATGGAAGACACATCGCTCTGGTTATCAAAGCGCGGGGATTCCTTCCAACATCGCTATCGTTCGTTCACTGCAGCAATCTCTGGCTCGTAGAACCGCGATGACAGCAGGTAAAAAGCGCGAGCTTAACCTACTGATGGAGCAGCTTGACCAAGTTAAAATGACGGAACCAGCACAACCCTTTGAAGAAAGCCGTTTAAAAGAAGAGATTGCCGAGTTACGTAAAAAAATTGAAAGCGTGCCATTTATTGACACCTTCGACCTGCGTTTTAAAAACTACGAGAAGCGCCCTATTCCATCTAGCCAAGCCGTTATGTTCTGCCTAATGGATGTATCTGGCTCAATGGATCAAGCCACCAAAGACATTGCGAAGCGCTTTTATGTCCTTCTGTATCTGTTCCTAAACCGCACCTACGAAAACGTCGATGTTGTGTTTATTCGTCACCATACTCAGGCTAAAGAAGTCGACGAACATGAGTTTTTCTATTCACAAGAAACCGGTGGCACCATCGTTTCCAGTGCACTGAAACTGATGAAGGAAATTGTCGCAGACCGTTATCCTGCTAATGAGTGGAACATCTATGCAGCACAAGCCTCTGATGGAGATAACTGGGCTGATGACTCCCCTCGCTGTAAAGAGCTGCTGGTCAATACGCTATTGCCGATTTGCCAATATTACTCCTACATCGAGATTACGCGCCGTTCACACCAAACACTTTGGCACGAGTACGAGAAGCTAGAAGCGAGCTTCGATAACTTCGCCATGAAGAACATTAAAACGGTGGATGATATTTTTCCTGTGTTTAGAGAACTGTTCCAAAAAGAGACAGCGTAAGGGGGCTAGCCATGACAGCGAAATCAAACGTTGCAGAGAAATCAAACATTGCCGATAGAGACAAAGCGACACAGACGAGAAACGACAAGATGCTGCCTGACGGTCCAGATTGGACATTCAACCTCTTGGAACAATATCACGTAGAAATCAAGCGTGTGGCGCAGCATTACCGTTTAGATACTTACCAGAACCAAATTGAAGTGATTACTTCTGAGCAGATGATGGATGCTTACTCGAGCATCGGTATGCCGATCAATTACAATCACTGGTCATTTGGCAAAAAATTTATTCAAACCGAGCAAAACTACAAGCATGGTCAGATGGGATTGGCGTACGAAATCGTGATCAATTCAGATCCTTGTATCGCATACCTGATGGAAGAAAACACGGTCACGATGCAGGCGCTCGTAATGGCTCATGCTTGTTACGGCCATAACTCTTTCTTTAAGGGCAACTACCTGTTCCAAACCTGGACCGATGCCAGTTCCATCATCGATTACCTATTATTCGCTAAAAAATACATTACCGACTGTGAAGAAAAATACGGTGTTGCCGAAGTCGAACAACTTCTCGACTCTTGTCATGCCCTCATGAATTACGGCGTAGATAGATACAAGCGCCCAGAGAAGATTTCAATCGCAGAAGAAACCGCAAGGCAGGAAGAGCGGGAAGCTTACCTGCAATCTCAAGTCAATGAGCTGTGGAGAACTGTGCCTAAAAATCAAGACAAGGAAAAAGAGACCAAAATCCGCTTTCCTAGCGAACCTCAAGAAAACATTCTCTACTTTATCGAGAAGAACGCACCACTACTTGAACCTTGGCAGCGTGAGTGTGTTCGCATTGTTCGTAAGGTGAGTCAATACTTCTATCCTCAGAAACAAACTCAAGTAATGAATGAGGGCTGGGCAACCTTCTGGCATTACACTATTCTTAACCACCTTTACGACGAAGGCTTGGTGAGTGACAAGTTCATATTAGAATTCCTACACAGCCACACCAGCGTGGTCGCACAACCCGCCTACAATAGCCCTTATTTCAGCGGGATAAACCCTTATGCGCTTGGCTTTGCGATGTTTAGAGACATCCGACGCATCTGTGAAGACCCCACCGATGAAGACAAAGAGTGGTTCCCTGAATTAGCCGGAAGTAATTGGTTAGAAGCGGTGCACTTTGCCATGCACAATTTCAAAGATGAAAGCTTTATCAGCCAATACCTTTCACCAAAAATCATTCGAGACTTTAAACTGTTTTCTGTGCTCGACGACGACCGAAAAAACACCATTGAGATAAGCGCTATTCACGACGATCCGGGCTATCGCTTAATTCGTGAAAAGCTTGCGGCGCAATACAATCTAAGCAACCTTGAACCGAATATTCAGGTGTTTAATGTCGATGTTCGTGGTGATCGCTCGATGACACTGCAGTATGTGCCTCACGGCCGTATCCCGCTTGATAAAGGCTACGACGAAGTGATGAAACATCTCTATCGCTTATGGGGCTTTGATGTGATTTTGGAAGAGATCAAAGACACAGGTCATCGAGAGATTCTGACCACTTGTCCAAAACGCAATGATTATGGAGCCAAGATTTAATACCAATCATCGTAAGTAATTGATTGGTATAAAACTCCGCTCCCCCTACAACATAGTGGTCAAACCCGCTCGGAAGTGGAGCAATAAAAAAGCGCATAAGTCTGATGACTTATGCGCTTTCTTTTTAAGGCTCGAACGTCTTCAATAGACGCTAGGCACGAAACCTAGTACTCAATAAGCTTAAACAATCGGCTTTTGGCCGCGTTCAATCAGCTTCATCAGCACGCTGTCTGCAGATTTACCTGCCACGCCCGCTAGTTTGTCTGACAGCTTTTTCTTCTGTACGTAGTGAATCGCTAGAACCGTCTTGTCCTTACATGCCGCTACGACTAAATCATCTGAAGTACTGATCTCATCCACCAGCCCAAGCTCATGTGCTTGTGTACCAAACCAGTGTTCACCCGTTGCTACTTTTTCAAGATCGAGTGCTGGACGATGGTCACGAATGAAGTCTTTGAATAGGCCATGTGTCTCTTCGAGCTCTTCTTTAAACTTCTCGCGTGCTTTATCGCTGTTCTCACCAAACATAGTAAGTGTGCGTTTGTACTCACCCGCCGTTAGCTGTTCGAACTCAATGTCATGCTTTTTAAGCAATTTATTGAAGTTTGGCAGTTGAGCAATAACACCAATAGAGCCAACAATAGCAAAAGGTGCAGATACAATTTTGTCCGCGATACATGCCATCATGTAACCACCACTCGCGGCTACTTTGTCTACCGAGATAGTCAGGGGTAAGCCTGCTGCTTTGATACGGTCGAGTTGAGAAGACGCCAAACCATAGCCGTGAACCATGCCTCCGCCAGACTCAAGCTTAAGCAATACTTCATCACCTTCACGAGCCACAGCCAACACCGCCGTTACCTCTTCACGTAGAGAAGCCACTTCTTTCGCATCAATGCTGCCATTAAAATCGAGAACGAATAAGTGTGGTTCACGCTTGCTATCAAGCTCACCCTCTTTCGCTGCTTTTTTCACTTCTTTGCCACGTGATTTTACTTTTTCTTTTTCCGCTTTCTTTTCTGCTTTATCACGGGCTTTGATGAAAGCATCATCGTGTAGATGGTGCTCTAATTGTTCAATCGTCTGTTTATGGTGCTCAGATAGGTTCGTGATTTCCAGCTCACCTTTAATCGCGCTTGATTTTCCACCCACCGATTTAGCAATCACTAAAATTGCAATGATGGCGATTACAACGGTCGCAATCTTGGCTAAAAACAAGCCGTAGTCCAACAAAAATTCCAATGTCATATCCCCTAATGTATGAATTAGTGTATTGTAACCATCTTGTCACGATTACCAAGAATTTCTCATCATTCCTGCGTTTATCTGTGTAATTAAACACCAATGGAATGACGAACATAATAAAAGAAAGAAGGATAAGCACAGTGGATTACCCAATCTCTACAGATGCCCTCAAAGATAAAGTAATTTTGGTTACAGGTGCCGGTGCTGGCATTGGTCGCCAAGCCGCGCTAAGTTTCGCTCAACATGGTGCAACTGTTATTCTGTTAGGCCGCAATGTCAAAAACCTTGAATTAATTTACGATGAAATCGAAAGCGCTGGTTACCCACAGCCTGCGATTATCCCATTGGATTTAAAAGGTGCGACAAAACAGAACTACATCGACATGGCTGAAACCATTGAATCACAGTTCGGTCGTTTAGATGGTCTACTGCATAACGCAGGTGTGCTTGGCACGTTAAGTCCATTCGATCAAATCGATGAAGAAACGTTTGATGGCGTCATGCAAATCAACGTTAAGGCTGAATTTCTAATGACTCAAGCATTACTGCCCGTCATTAAGAAAGCGGAAGCGGGTCGTATCGTATTTACCTCTTCAACGGTTGGTCACTCTGGCCGTGCATTCTGGGGCACTTACGCAATTTCTAAGTTTGCTACCGAAGGTATGATGCAAATCCTAGCGGACGAGCTTGAAGACACTAACATCCGTGTTAACGCAATCAATCCGGGCGGCACTCAAACACGCATGCGTGCAAAAGCGTATCCAGGTGAAGATGCGAACAAGTTAAAAACGCCACTCGACATCATCCCTCTGTACCTACACTTAATGAACCCAAGTGTGACAGACATTAATGGCCAATGTATCGATGCTCAACCTAAGTAACTGATATCATTAACCAACAGTAAAAAGTCGCTTCCATAGCGGCTTTTTTTGTATCTAAATCAACCATCTAATACTGATACCAATCGTAGTAAATAACTGGCCATCCTAGCTTGTTAAAACACTCGATAACGTCGTTAGAAATTTTGATTGTAGAATAACTACTTATCGAAGCTTCTTATCGAAAAGAGCGGCCTTGTTCTCAAGCATTTTTCCTGCGCTATTTATGATCACTTACTGTGATTGGTATTATTCACCTGATTTTCATCATTTTGCTTTGCATCTTTTTCATTGTTAAATATACTGTATAAATATACAGGTATTTAATTATGCATGAACTCATAAAAAACTTACAAGACCGCCAGCTAATCTGGAAAGGGTTACAATCAACAACGCTAGGAAATACCACTTCAACAGGCTATCCGCAATTGGATAAACAGCTTGATGGTGGCTTTCCGACACACGGTGTTATTGAAGTTGAATCACAGCAAGGGATAGGCGAGCTTCGCCTGCTTACGCCCTATTTAGCTCAGCAAAACTCACAGAAGCTGGCCATATTCATTAACCCGCCAGGGAAGATCTGTGCCGAGTTTTTTAGCAGCCAAGGGATTGAGCTCGATAACATCTTGGTGATTGAGCCTCAACGCGATCTCGATGCATTGTGGGCTGCTGAACAATGCCTCAAGAGTGGTGCTTGTCATTCTGTATTGTTATGGGGAGCCGATCTCGAAATCCACCAAACCAAACGCCTACAAGCCGCAAGTGAAACGGGCAAGTGCCTGCAATTTCACTTTAAAGCCACCAGCCATAATCAATTATCCCTGCCCGTTTCTTTAAGCATGAAGCTCTCTTCTCACGCGCAGGGGTTAAAGGTTGAGGTGACTAAGAGAAAAGGCAGTTGGTCGTATGGCAGCTTTATTCTCGATATGACTCACAATTGGCCATTACTCACAGAAAAAGTCATCAAAGTCATCGATGAAAACAGCTCAATTCACGCGTTGTCTGGTAACACGGTGCTGGCTTTCCCTATTGCGAAGCAAGGCTAACGTATGCTGTGGTTGTATCTGCATTTCTCATCCCTACAATTGGACACCTTGTTTAACTCTAATGAATTGGGTTCGAACGAAGATTCACGCAATCAGCCTCTTATCATCGTCGATGAGAAAGATCATCGTGTGCTGCAAGCTAACCAAGCCGCGTTGCAATCGGGTATTACACTCGGCATGGGGCTCGGGTCTGCAGCAGCTTTGTGTCACAACTTACACGTCCACCCTTACAGTATTGAGCTAGAAAAAAGTAAGCTTAAAGAGATTGCTCAATGGGCGTATCTAGTCACATCCGACATGGCGTTACTGCCACCGAATGGTTTGTTGATTAAAGCTTCTAATATGCTGTCGCTTTACGATGGGCTAGATAACTACTGGCATGAACTCAAAAGCCATTTAGAAACGCTCAATATCCAGTTCAGCTTTGCTACAGGTTATTCCCCGCTTTCTGCAATCCTTTTAGGCAAACAATCCATCAACCAAGCGACGAACAATGTTGAGCAGATGAAAGCTTGGGTTAACCAACAAGCACTGAGTTCAAGCGAACTTCCTGCTAAACAAGTTGAGCGCCTGAATCGTGTTGGTATCAATGTCGTTGAAGACTTATTAAAGCTGCCTTTGCAAGATGTCGCGCGCCGCTTTGATATCGACTTGGTGAACTATGTTGGTCGTCTTAATGGGCAGTTCAAGCACCCGATTGATTTCTATCACCCACCAGAGAGTTTCCAACAATATTTGGAGCTGCTATTTGATATTGAAAACATCCTGTTCATCGAAAAGCCTTTGCTGAAATTGTTGAATCAGCTCGAGTGTTTTTTGAGGTTACGCGACCGAGTGGCTTTCGAGTTAACGCTGACTTTGCACCTAAGAGATAAAGACGACCATCCTGTCTCTTTTTATTCCGCGCAGGGCGATTACCTTGCAAGTAAATGGGCGAACCTTACCCATCTGACCTTAGAGTCACTCAAGATCACAGCACCAGTTCAAGGGCTGACCCTCAGCTTGATTCGTCATGGGGAACCCCAAATGGCCTACCATGATCTTTTTGATGGTAATACAGGAACACTTGCCGCGTTAGATTTGCTCTCATTACTGCAAGCAAAGCTTGGGCAAGCCTGTATTCAAACACCGAAAATACAGCATGATCCAAGGCCAGAAAAGGCCAATCAGTATTCGCTCCCAACACTGAGTAAGTCTGTGGCAAAAAAGCAAACGTCCCCAGAGGTCATGCAACAAACTGCGACAACTCCCAACATCAGCCAACAACGACTCCGACCGAGTATTCTACTGCCCGAGCCCGAAGCCTTAACCGAGAGCGTCACTTTATCTCAAGGCCCTGAGCGCATTGTTTCTGGATGGTGGGATGGCGAGAAAATCATTCGTGACTACTTTATTGCTCACAGTGAAAACGGTCGATGGTTATGGATCTTTAGAACACCCGATAAACAGTGGTTCTTGCACGGTTTGTTCAGCTAGTCAGTTTAGTAAGTCGTTCTTGCAACTTGCTTCATTTAAACGCCCTTTTCAATCATATTCATCCGCAATGGTTAAGTGAGATTACGTTATGTCTCAGCAATACTCAGAGCTATTTTGCCAAAGTAATTACTCCTTTCTAGAGGGAGCTTCGCATGCGGAAGAGCTTGTTTTACAGGCCGACTTCTTACGTTACAAAGCACTCGCGGTTACTGATGAGTGCTCAGTCGCGGGCATCGTTAAGGTTCACTCAGCAATCAAGCAACATAAACTGTCGCTCAAGCAAATTGTCGGAAGCATGTTTTGGTTAAATGAAGAGTGCCAAGTTGTCTTGTTATGTCCGAATAGAAAGGCCTATGCCGAGCTGTGTCGTATTATTACCAATGCGAGACGTCGTAGTAGCAAAGGACATTATCAGCTCTCTGAGTGGGATATCATGTCGGCTAAACACTGCTTCATTCTTTGGTTTCCTCAACAGAAAAATGAAGACGCGCACTGGGGGCAATGGCTCTCCCAGCACCATTCAGGTCGGCTTTGGATCGGCTTACAACGACACCTAAAGCAAACCGACCAGCAATACACAGATTACTGCGTTGAGCTGTCACAACATCACCAACTGCCGATTACAGCTTGTGGTGGCGTGCTGATGCACAATGCGAACCGCTTACCCTTACAGCACTCACTCACTGCAATAAAGTACCAACAGCCCATTACCGAAGTGGGCAGTCACTTACTCGCTAATGCCGAGCGCTGTTTACGGAGTATCAATAAGCTCTCTCATATATTCAAAACTGAGTGGCTAGAAGAGAGCAATCGTATCGCTGAGCTGTGTGAATTTGATTTAGATAGCTTGCGATACGAATACCCCAGTGAACTGATTCCTCAAGGTGAGACACCCATGAGCTATCTACGCATGTTAGTCGAGAAAGGAAAACGAACTCGCTTCCCGCAAGGCGTGCCTAATGACATTCAACAAATCATAGATAAAGAACTGGGGCTGATTGGCGAGCTCGACTACCCTTTCTTTTTTCTCACCATTCACGACATCGTCATGTTTGCGAAAAGCCAAGGCATTCTTTATCAAGGTCGAGGATCAGCGGCTAATTCCGTTGTTTGTTACTGCTTAGAAATCACCTCTGTCGACCCAAGACAAATCTCAGTGCTGTTTGAGCGCTTCATCAGTAAAGAGCGTGATGAGCCGCCTGATATTGATGTCGACTTTGAACACGAACGCCGTGAAGAAGTCATCCAATACATCTACAAAAAATACGGTAGAGAACGGGCTGCGCTTGCTGCTACGGTCATTTCTTATCGCTTTAAAAGTGCGGTTAGAGATGTCGGTAAAGCATTGGGGCTACAAGAAACTCAACTTGATTACTTCATTAAAAACACTAATCGCAGAGATAAAAGCTTAGGTTGGCAAGCACAATTAACCCAATTAGGACTGCAACCTGACTCTTTAAAGGGTCAGCAGTTTATCCATTTGGTGAATGAAATCATCGGCTTTCCACGCCACCTGTCTCAGCACGTTGGTGGCTTTGTGATCTCTTCTGGCCCTTTGTATGAATTGGTTCCCGTCGAGAATGCCGCTATGCACGAACGAACCATAATTCAATGGGATAAGGATGACCTTGAAACCTTGGGGCTGCTTAAAGTCGATGTGCTTGCACTGGGTATGCTCTCTGCGATTCGTAAATGTTTCGACCTAATCAAACGCATTCACGGGCGATCACTGACCATTGCTGAGATCACTCGCCTTAAGGACGATCCTCAGGTTTACGGCATGATTCAGCGAGCAGATACGGTCGGGATATTCCAAATTGAGTCACGTGCGCAAATGAGCATGCTGCCAAGGCTTAAGCCGAATACTTATTACGACTTGGTGATTCAAATCGCTATCGTTCGTCCAGGTCCTATTCAGGGCGATATGGTGCATCCGTTTCTCAAGCGTCGAGATGGCATTGAGCCAATCAATTATCCATCTAAAGACGTGGAATCTGTACTGTCGCGCACCTTGGGTGTACCGATATTCCAAGAGCAAGTGATTAAACTCGCGATGGTGGCTGCAGGATTCACAGGTGGAGAGGCGGATCAGCTCAGACGTGCGATGGCCGATTGGAAAAAAAATGGCAACGTCTTTAAGTTTAAAAACAAGCTCATCGAAGGCATGCAAAAACGCGGTTATGAGACAGAGTTTGCCGAACAGATCTTTAAACAGATATGCGGTTTTGGTGAATACGGTTTTCCTGAAAGCCACTCCGCTTCGTTTGCGGTGCTAGCCTATTGCTCAGCTTGGTTGAAATGCTACTACCCAGAATGCTTCTATGCTTCCTTGCTCAATAGCCAACCTATGGGGTTTTATAGCCCATCACAGTTGGTACAAGACGCACAACGACACAATGTGGTAGTTCTTCCGGTATGTGTGAACGCCTCACAAGACAGCCACATAGTCGTTGAACATCAGAATGGTTTAGCGATTCGCTTAGGGCTGCGACAAATCAAAGGATTCAGCGAACATGGGATTCAAAGTGTGCTCGCCAATCGTCCACAATCCGGTTATCGCCATCCTAGCCAGGTGAAACAGTTATCGATGAATAAGAAAGATATCGAGCTACTGGCATCGGCCAATGCGCTACATAACGTATCGGGAGACCGCTTCCAGACTCGCTGGGCGATCATGGACTCCGCTTCTGATTTACCTCTGTTTAGCCAAATCTATGACGATGCTGGGGATGGACATGACGAACATGCACTGCACAAACCCAATGAGATGCAAGATCTACTCGAAGACTTCACCAGTGTCGGAATTTCATTGAATAAGCACCCAATCACTTTGCTAGAAGAAGCTAACCGACTTGGTCGGTTCACCCATATGAAAGACTTGAAACAACAAAGACACAAATCTATGGTCACGGTTGTTGGATTGGTCACAGGCAAGCAATCGCCCGGAACCGCGGCAGGTGTTACCTTTGTCACATTAGAGGATAACACGGGCAATATTAATGTCGTGGTATGGGGAGCAACCGCGCGCGCTCAACAGCAAGCTTATCTGACAGCCAAAGCGTTAAAAGTACAAGGAATATTAGAAAAGGAAGGCGAAGTTGTGCATGTTATAGCGGGTAAACTCATCGATATTACCGATGAAATTATTGGTTTGAACACCAAATCCCGAGATTTTCATTAACGAATCAAGTTGCCCTCCAAGAAACGCTAGAAACGAAAAAGGGAAGCATCCGCTTCCCTTAAATTCAAGTTGTTGAGTTATACCTCAACGTCCGCTTCCGTACGTCTTTTCTTAAATTCCCTATACAGTAATAAGCTCAAAGTCATGACGACTTTAGACGTTAACCATATCATTCAGAGGAACTACCTTAGATTGTGCGTGAAAAGTTACGTTAGTAGTTGAGCATATTTTGTTAAAAAACATGCAACATCAAATAATAGCAAACGTTTTCGCCAAGGTCATTCGAAACAAACCGTACAGCTGCATCAATTATAAAATCTGACGCATTCGCTCTTGAGTCACTTCAACTAAGAGGTCTGGTTGGAATTTAGAAATAAAGCGATTACACCCTACTTTCTCAACCATGGCTTCATTGAAACTACCACTTAATGAAGTATTTAGCGTAATAAACAAGTCATGCATTCGAGGATCAGTTCGAACTTCATGAGTCAGTTTGTAGCCATCCATTTCTGGCATTTCGGCATCGGTGATCATCAATAATATTTCTTGATTGATGTCTTTACCTTCATCACACCACTTCTTAAGTAAAGTCAGTGCTTCTAAGCCGTCACAACATTCAATAATGTTCAAACCAAGTTGCGACAAGGTGCCTTTGATCTGGTTGCGTGCTGTTGAAGAATCATCCACGATAAGCACATTACGGCCAACCATTTCATTCGCTAACTGCTGATCTAGAACACCGTCAGAAATCGACACATCGTAGTCGATGATCTCCGCTAACACCTTTTCAACATCGATGATCTCAACGATTTTGTGCTGCTCTTCTTCTTGGATATGCGTGATAGCAGTTAAGTAATTTGCTCGACCCGTAGTCTTTGGTGGTGGTTGGATTTCTGTCCATGTCGTATTCACGATATTGCGAACTTGTCCAACCAAGAAGCCTTGTACGGTTCGGTTGTATTCGGTAATGATCAAGTTGTTTTCTTGAGTCTCATCACGTGATGGTGGGAAACCAATCGCACTGCGTAAGTCAATCACAGGTACAGATTCACCACGTAAAGAAGCAACACCCGTAATGTGATGGTGAGAGCCTGGCAAGCGAGTGAGTACAGGCACTTTTAAGACTTCTTTAACTTTAAATACGTTAATCGCAAATAGTTGGCGACTATTTAAGCTGAATAACAAGAGTTCCAGACGGTTTTCACCGACGAGTTTAGTTCTCTGATCAACAGAATTTAAAACGCCAGACATACAACACCTTAGTGACAAATAATAACTGTGGCTACAATAGCCTAAATCGATAGGTTAAAGCAAAGTGCAAATACACAGATGCTTAAACTAAGTACAACAAATGTTGTTATACATAGTTTAAGTGCATGGAAAGGGTTCAAGGAAGGATAAAAACGATAAAAAAGGATTAGCCTTCAATCACTTTCATTAACAATTGGCCATCATATAAAGCTTGTTTAACAAGCGCAGCACCTGGCATGGTTGCTTGTTTATAGAATCGAGATTCCACCAGCTCTAAATCTTGATGGTAAACCGATAAACTCTGCTCTTCGATACACTTTTGAATCGCAGGATACAACACGCTTTTAGCCTGGTTGATAACACCACCTATCAAGATTTTCTCAGGATTGAAAAGATTGATCACAATCGCTATCGCGGCACCTAAGTAACGACCTAACTGTTCAATCACTTCAACAGCCAGTGGATCACCATCAGCAGCAGCAGCGCAGATCTGTTCAATTGTGACATCTTCAAACGCCGTTAGTGATGATGCTTCACCATTGCCCAGTCGTTCTTTGACTTGCTCACGGAGAGCCTGTGAACTAGCAACCGTTTCTAAACAGCCTCGATTACCACAATGACAAAGCTTGCCTTGTTTATCGATCTGAATATGACCCAGCTCACCGATGTTGCCGTGGCGACCTTGCAAAACTCGGCCGTCGAGAATGATCCCAGCGCCTACACCGTGGTGAATCGAGATAAGAACGGAATTATCATTATCTTGAGAGTGACCAAACAGCTTCTCTGCTAATGCCCACGCTCGGGTATCATTGGCAATAAAGACAGGTAGACCTGTTTCTTTGTAGATCTCAGGACCCAACGCTAAATTTTTAACGTTGTAGTGTGGCATCTGCAACACAATTCCCTGCTCAGAGTTTACAAGCCCCGGTAGCGTAACCGCAATACTTGTTACCCTATCGAGTTGCTCGGCATAAGTTTGGAAAAACTCATCAATTTCATGCAGAAGACGCGCAAGTACATCGTCTTGGTCACGTTCATGAATATCAATCTTGGTATCGATAAGAACATCGCCGCCCAATTCATGAAGCGCGATAGTGAGATACCCACGACCAAGACGCATCGACAGAAACTGCCAACCTTCATTATTGGTTTGCAGACCGACAGCAGGACGCCCACGAGTCGTGGCTTCTTGAACCGTCGTTTCGTGAATAAGGTGAGCTTCAATGAGTTCACGGGTAATTTTAGTAATACTCGCCGGGGCCAACTCACTTTGCTTGGACAGATCGATACGAGAAATAGGACCTTTAAGGTCAATTAGTTTATATACACGACCAGCATTGACCTGTTTGATATGATCAATATGGCCCGGTTGAGCCATGTACATTTTACGCTCCAGAAATCATCAACACGGTAATTTTTTTACTTTGCGAAGTAATTGTGAAGTCACTTGGTATATCGCCGTGACCCGTATCACGTATATACATGAATCTTTGTGTATCTAGTCAAATAGTTCGAGAAAAATTAGTACCTACATCGATAAATTGAGACTTAATTTTCTTAATGAAACATCGTTATTGAGCCCTGAATTCAATAATTAGATACAAATAAAGAAATATCCTCATAGCTCCCAATAAATAATCAATTAATGCATATACTTAATTCAGTCTTTTAAAAGATTACTTGGCCTCACTCTAGGAGTATTCATGACAGCCGAATTAAGAAAAACGAAAATCGTCACAACGCTAGGTCCTTCTACTGATAAAGGTAACGTGCTTGAAGAGATCATCAAAGCCGGTGCCAATGTCGTCCGTATGAACTTCTCTCACGGCACTAGCGACGACCATATACAACGTGCAGAAAATGTCCGAGCAATAGCCAAAAGACTTGGTACTCAGATCGCTATTCTCGGTGACTTACAAGGTCCCAAGATTCGAGTGTCAACATTCAAAGATGGCAAAATCCAACTTGCCGTTGGTGACCAATTTACTCTCGACAGTAGCCTAGGTTTAGGCGAAGGCAACCAACAAGCGGTCGGCCTTGATTATAAAGAATTACCTAACGACGTTTCAGCTAACGACATCCTATTGCTCGACGATGGTCGTGTTCAGCTAAAAGTAACCGAAGTGGAAGGTTGTCGCGTGCATACCAAAGTCATTATTGGCGGCCCTCTCTCGAATAATAAAGGCATAAACAAGAAAGGCGGCGGCCTTTCCGCAGAAGCCCTGACAGAAAAAGACAAGCGCGACATCGTCACCGCCGCACAAATCAAAGTGGATTACCTCGCGGTGTCTTTTCCACGCAACGGCGAAGACATGCACTACGCTCGTCAGCTCGCACGAGAAGCAGGTTTAGAAGCTCACCTTGTAGCAAAAGTAGAGCGAGCTGAGACGGTAGCCACTATTGAGAACATGGATGACATCATAATGGCCTCAGATGTGGTCATGGTGGCTCGTGGTGACCTCGGAGTCGAAATTGGCGACCCTGAGTTGGTCGGAGTACAAAAACAGCTTATACGCCGTGCTAGAGCGCTTAACCGAACGGTGATCACCGCAACCCAAATGATGGAGTCGATGATTTCAGCGCCAATGCCAACCCGTGCCGAAGTCATGGACGTTGCCAATGCGGTGCTTGATGGAACAGATGCGGTCATGCTTTCAGGTGAAACAGCTGCAGGTGATTACCCGGTCGAAACCGTAAAATCGATGGCTGAAGTATGTATTGGTGCTGAGAAAATGGCGGGAATTAACAACCAATCCAATTACCGAATTGATCGCACCTTTGTGACCGCAGAAGAAACCGTTTCGATGGCGACTATCTACTCGGCAAACCATATGGAAGGCATTAAAGGCGTAGTCACTCTCACTGAGTCAGGCCGCACTGCACTGATGATGTCTCGCCTAAGTGCTGACATGCCTATCTACGCGCTGTCTCGTAACGAAGGAACACTTAATCGCTGCACCTTGTACCGAGGTGTGACACCTATCTACTTCGAGACAGAAGCCAAAGACAGTTTTGACATTGCCCTATCTACGCTCACCTGCCTAAAAGAGCAAGAACATCTTAAGTTTGGCGATCTCGTTATCGTCACTCAAGGCGACATTATGGATGTGGCGGGATCAACCAACTGTATGAGAATCTTGCCTGTCACCTAATGTTTGCCCGTAAGGCGAAACGATTTGCCTAATCTCAAGACAAAAAAGGGTTATCGAACCAAGTTCAATAACCCTTTTTCATTTCAGAACACGACTCACTAACGATCAGCTTAACAGCACGATCAGCTCACAGCATGCTAATTCATCAACTTCAAATATTACTCATCAACCTCAAGCATTACTTCTCAGCAGCAATGGTTACCAACTGTGGCATGTGTGAACTGCGGGCATTTTTCGTAGAGGTATAAGTTTCAACAAATCGGTAACCGGCCTCTAAGCCCAATTCGTAATCGTGCAGTAAATCTTCTTTGTTGCTCATTAATGAACTTGATTTCAGCGGTTTACTTGGGGCAATTTGCACGACAAACGCATCATCTGGTGGGGAGTTCAAAAAATCCTGGGTCAATGAGTAAGTTTGGTAATGCACCATCAGCATATCCGCTAAGCCGGAATCAAACTTATCACCAATTAAATGACTTAATCTATAGATGTCATCCGCCCCGAATAACCATCGACCACCATTAAGCAAATCCAAATGTGATCTATCACGCTTCTGTTCTTTTGAGCTGAGGATTTGTTGTTGAAAGAACGAGCTCCAATCGGTTTTCCACTGTTCCACTTTTTGTTGCCAATGACCTTGAACACTATCAAAAGATTCGCGGAACCATTCCAGTTCTTCGGCTGATATTGGTTTGGGTGTTTTTGGGCCCGTACTGTTAGCTTGAACCTCGACCTCTTCCTCTAACGCTGGCTCAGTTCGGATTACAACAATGGAACGAGCTTGTCTACGCCACGCCTCTTGAACGGGGATACATGCTGATACACCACCATCCACATAAGCATTGTCGCCAATAAAGATTTCATCACTGTATAAGCGAGGGATCGCACAGGTTGCAATCATCACTTTGTACCAATCTTCACCCAATACTGGGAAGTAGTGATCTCGTAAGTCTTTAGAATCCGTGACGGCTGCATAGAAATGGCGATCGCCTAACGTTTGTCGTCCTAAATCCAAATCAAGCTTGTATGGGTAAGCCATGATTTGTTCTAAGGCCCATTCCAATCCAAGGTTCTTTCTGTGTCGTATATAAGAAAAGAGATTGAAGAATTCAGGTGACGTTGTAAGGTCGAGAAGGAAAGAACGGCCAAGGCCTTTATCGCGGCACAGATAAGCACACAAATTAAGGGCACCGGCAGAGGTACCAAAAAACTCGTCGAAGGGATCAAAATTAGAAAGAAGAAAGGCATCCAGCACTCCAGAAGTGAAAATACTTCTCTGTCCGCCACCTTGGGCGACCAGTGCTGTTTTTCCAGCAATAAACTTAGCGTAATAGTCTAAGTCTATTGCTGTATCAATATTGGTTATAATCCCACTATTCATTATTCCCTGAGTATAAAAACCCAGCCTCGCAATAGATGGTATTAACTACCAATTGCAATAAAGCCAAATGAGAGAATGATTGCGTAGATGACAACCGTTATTTGTAGGGCATTTTTCAGATTATGGTCCATAGACACCTCTGGCTTATTATTAATTTGTCGAGTCTCTACTTAAGTATTATCAGGTGTGTGATGTATCTTCAAGAATCGTCGAAATTAGTCGCACAATATTGATGTAACCATCACAATTAGTAAGTGTATGGATAAGGATATACTCATGAATAACAAAGTAAATATGATGGCACTGATAGCGCTTCTCTCTGTTTCGAGCGTGTATGCTTCACCGGAGATCATCATTACCCCAATGGTGGGCTATACTGGCGGCGGTAGTGTCGAAGACCAGGACGGTAAAACCTATGACATGAAAGGGGCTGAAAACTACACCTTTGCGATTGAAACGCCACTTGAGAAAGGACGCATCGGCTTTTTCTATTCTAATCAAAGCTCTGAATTAGAAACGCTCAACCTAAGCTCCTCCATCCAATACCTGCACTTTCAAAGTAGCATTTACTACCCAGCTTCTTCTGTGTTGTCTGGTTATTTGGGATTAGGCCTTGGTGCTTCTTACGTCGATGTAGACTGGGCAAAAGATAAGTATGGGTTCTCAACCTCTATCTTTGGTGGTTTAGAGTACAAATTTAGTGACCGATTAGCGTTAAACACACAACTACGTTGGCTAGGTACCGTTGTCGATAACGACACCTCCGGTGTTTGTAACATCCCAAGCAACGGGCAAGAGTGCATCATCCGCTTTGATACCGACTGGATGAACCAATTCCAAGCCAATGTCGGACTGAGTTTTACTTTCTAAATATCGATGACCATAAGCACCTCATACCAATAGAACCCCAAAATGGTTGGGCAGTTCAACTATAGAGTGTATGAATTTCAGTCATACGCTCTATTTTTCAATAAAGTCATATAACCCAATAAAACCGAAAAATTCAGATATATAAACCAACCAGCAAACCCCAAACCAATTCATACCTCTAAAACAACCATCATTTAACATCTTAAACACCATAACCCCACAGTTATTAAACATACCTAATCTATTGCTTTAACCATTCCAACTAGGTAGGCTCATTATCACGCATCAGCTGAATATTTCAGGTTATGCAAACACACATCAAACAATTAAGAATTATCCGCTGAGTTCTCCAAGCGCTAACAACATAATAATCTAAACTTTTGCTTAATCACGGAAGATAAAGTAAACAGTCAAACCGTTTGCCTGTTTTAACTATCACCTCCTTACCAAGCACAGCGTGACGAGAAGCTTCATACCTCAGGGAAGTTGTAAAGGAGTTAAATATGAAGCGAGAACAGTGGGGATCCCGAGCAGGATTTATCCTTGCCGCAGTAGGATCTGCTATTGGTTTAGGAAACATTTGGCGTTTTCCATACATGGCTTATGAAAATGGCGGCGGCGCTTTTTTCATTCCATATCTATTTGCCATGCTTACGGCTGGTATTCCGTTTATGATCCTAGAGTTCAGTATGGGTCAAAAGTATCGTGGTTCTGCACCTGCAACCTTAGCGCGAATCAACTCAAAATTTGAGTGGCTTGGTTGGTTCCAAGTGGGTGTAGCGGCTGTCATCGCGGTCTACTATGTTGCCGTTATCGGTTGGGCAATTTCATACTTCGGTATGTCATTCAATCAAAGCTGGGGAACAGACACTAACGCGTTCTTCTTCAGTGAATATCTAGCTCTAGGTGATAACTCACCGACGAACCTAGGTAGCATCCAATGGGGAATCGCTGGAGCAATGTTACTTGCTTGGGCAATCACTTATGCTGCTATCGTTGGTGGTGTTAAAGCAGGTATCGAGCGTGCGTCTAAAGTAATGATGCCAGTGTTGTTCATAATGGTGATTTTACTTATCGGCCGCATGGTTTTCCTACCGGGTGCTTTAAACGGTATAAATTACATGTTCGAACCTGATTTCAGCAAGATCTGGGACGTAAAAGTATGGGCTGCTGCTTATGGACAAATCTTCTTCACGCTAAGTATCGGTTTTGCGATCATGCTAGCTTACTCAAGCTATTTGCCAGAAAAATCAGATATCACGAACAACGCGTTCATGACGGTTCTTATCAACTGTGGTTTCTCAATTCTTGCGGGTATTATGATTTTCTCTGTTCTTGGCTACATGGCTCAAGAACAAGGTAAACCATTAACTGAAGTAGTATCAGCAGGCGTTGGCCTTGCGTTTGTTACGCTACCTGCAGCGATTAATTTACTTCCAGCACCGTATATTCTGGGTCCACTATTCTTCTTTGCACTTGTTGTGGCAGGTTTAAGCTCTCATATCTCAATTATGGAAGCGGTAACATCTGCAATTATGGACAAGCTGAACTGGAGCCGTAAAAAAGCAGCAAGTATTGTTATTGGCGTTGGTGTTGTGGTGTCTATGGCATTTGCAACTAACGGCGGCCTACTTCTACTAGACCTAGTCGATCACTTCGCTAACAACGTCGGCATCATGGTAGGCGGATTCATTGAAATCCTTCTAATGGCATGGCTACTAAACAAAGTTAGCGATGTACGTGCGTACGTCAATGAGATTTCAGATTTCTCTATAGGCGTATGGTTTAACGTATGTTTACGCTTCGTCACTCCAATTATGCTTGCAATCATTCTTGCAACGAAACTAAGCGCATTGTTTACAGACGGTTACGGTGGCTACGACCTGACTCTTGGTTGGGCAATGATCGCAGGATTACTAGCGATTGGCATTATTATAAATATGACAAGTAAGAAGGAAGCATAATCATGACAACTAGTGCGATTATTATGATGGTTCTTGGTCTTGGTATCACTTGGGGTGGTGCTGCCATTTGCATAAAGCGTGCAATGGACAAACAGAAATAACCTTATTTAAACCATTCAAAAATGCCAGCTACTAAGCTGGCATTTTTTTTGCTCATCACCTAAAACCTGTAGGTGATACCCAGTGCACCACCCACTTGTAATTCAACACCTTTATACATGTCGAGCTCAGGGTGAACTTGCGCGTACGCATTCCAACCTTCGTAGAAATTCACTTTAACACCTAAAGGCAAACGTAAGCCAAAATCATCATTCCACTCAGCCCAAGCACCCGCACCGACATACCAACTCAACGGAGCTTCAGTCTCAAACTGACCACGCTTCAAAATGTAGTCAAATGCAGCACCGTCGTTGCCAATCGTGGCACGGTATTTCTGATCAAATTCGACAACGACACTCAGGTCTTGGTCAATGGCTAATCCAACTTCCAAATCTGGTGCTTCAGAAGCATGCACAAACGCGGCTCCGCTGCAGCACATAAGGCCGATCAAATAACGATGTTTCATAATATTCTCAGACTGTTTTTAAAAATGGTAGTGTACTGGGTTCACAAAGATAGGTGTCATCGCTAGGTAAAAGCGAACTGGCGCTCAAGGTTCGGAATCGGTCTTCAACACATAGAGTTGAGTAGAACTAGTTGAGTAAGAGGAGCTTATACCAATCACAGTAAGTAAGTGATCAAACATAGCGTAGGAAAAAAGCTTGAGAACAAGGCAGAATTTTTCGATAAGTAGTTATTCTACAATCAAAAATTCTAACGAAGTTATCGAGGTTTTTAACAAGCTAGGGTGACCAGTTATTTACTACGATTGGTATTAAGCGTGAGGACATTTTGCATATTGCAGAAAACAAAAAAGGAGGCCACAAGGCCTCCTTTCAATTTATTGAATCAGCGAATTAACCGTTGTTACGGATCCACTCATCCATGTCTGTCTTAAGGTTGTCAGACTTAGTACCGAAGATAGCTTGTACGCCACCAGCAACTACTACAACACCTGCAGCGCCTAGTTTCTTCAGTTTGTCTTGGTCAACAACTGCTGTATCAGCAACTGCTACACGTAGACGAGTAATACAAGCGTCAAGACCAGTGATGTTCGCTTTGCCACCGAATGCAGCAACTAACTCACTAGCAAGCTCTGTACCAGTTGCAACGATTTCGTCTTCTGACTCGTCTTCGCGACCTGGAGTTTTAAGGTCAAGTGCTTTAATCACAGTGCGGAATACGATGTAGTAAATTGCAGCGTAAGCAACACCACATACAACCATTAGGCCCATCTTAGACGCGTTGCCAGATAAAACTAGGAAGTCGATTAGACCGTGTGAGAAAGATGTACCGTGTACAAAACCTAGAGTGTTCGCAAGAACGTATGCAGAACCAGCTAGTAGAGCGTGGATTGCGTACAGTACAGGAGCAACGAATAGGAAAGAGAATTCGATTGGTTCAGTGATACCCGTTAGGAATGAAGTCAACGCAGCAGAAGCCATGATGCCCATTACTTTAGCGCGGTTTTCAGGTTTAGCTGAATGTGCAATCGCGATTGCAGCAGCAGGTAGACCGAACATCTTGAACATGTAACCACCAGCTAGCTGACCGAAGCCATTGCCCGCTGCACGAGATGCGTCATCAGCAACTAGGTAACAAGTAAGAACACCGTTTTGAGTTTCACCAGCAGCGTTTACACAAGTACCAGCTTCGAAGAAGAAAGGTACGTTCCAAACGTGGTGAAGACCAAATGGAATCAAAGAACGCTCAACGATACCGTAGATACCAAACGCCACTTGTGGGTTTTGGTGAGCAGCCCAATCAGAGAACGCAGAGATAGCGCCGCCAACTGGTGGCCATACTACAGATAGTAGGATTGCTAGACCAATCGCAGAGAAACCTGTGATGATTGGCACAGCACGCTTACCAGCGAAGAAGCCAAGGTACTCTGGTAGTTGAATACGGAAGAAACGGTTGAATGCCCAAGCAGCAACACCACCGACTAGGATACCACCTAGTACACCAGTGTCGATTTTATCAACGCCCATTACACTTGCCATTACGCCTAGTGTAGCAGTCATGATGCCGTAACCAACGATAGCAGCTAGACCAGCTACACCGTCGTTATTTGTAAAGCCAAGTGCTACACCTACTGCGAACAGCAGTGCCATTTGACCGAATACTGAACCACCCGCTTGTTCCATTAAGTTTGAAACGATTTCTGGAATGAAAGGAAGATCTGCTGCACCGACACCTAGCAAAATACCCGCAACTGGTAAAACTGATACTGGTAGCATCAGAGACTTACCAACTTTCTGCAGGCTAGCAAAAAGGTTCTTAAACATGTTTATGCTCCTGATAAAGATAAAATAATTATATGGGTCCTAACGGCACACCCCCGTAGCCTATATGTTAGCACCCAGTGAAAATGTAACCATGTATTGCATTATATTTTCTGCCGCTAAATATATATTGATGGGGAACTAACTTTCTAGTCACTTACGAAATTTAGTTTCAAAACACGTCTTGGATCACATGTCAAATATAGAAATGCAATGCTTTACAAGCCACTAAGCGCCTGAAAAATAAATAAATTATAATGACCCCCTATTATTTCACTGAGTAAATAAAATAGAGGGCAATGTTATTTTTAGTAACAAAATTACAAATGTTGTAATTCACGCTCTCAAGTTCAACATATTCCGTAAACATTAAAAAAAAACGCATTTTTGGTGATCAAAAACACAAAAAGGGAGCTTTCGCTCCCTTTTGTTTGTTTAGTTAGATTTCTATCGCAAAAAAAGTTTTTGGTAATTTTTGGTCGTTTGTTCAGCAACTTCTTTCATTGATACCCCTTTTAACTGGGCGATATAAGCCGCAACTTCGACTACATATGCAGGCTGATTCTCTTTACCACGATATGGAATTGGCGCCAAATATGGCGAATCCGTTTCGATCAGCAACCTATCTAGAGGTAGGTTTTTCACAACGTCTTTAAGTTCTGTGGCTTGTTTAAAGGTCACAATACCTGAGATCGAGATATAGAAACCTAATTCCATTGCCGCTTCAGCGAACGCTTGATCTTCAGTAAAGCAGTGAATCACACCACCACACTTCTCTGCTCCGCCGTCGCGTAAAATAGCTAACGTATCTTCACGCGCGTTACGCGTGTGGATGATCAAAGGTTTATTAAGCTCAACAGCCAACTCAACGTGCTGCTTGAACCTGAGCTGTTGTAGCTCTGCAGTCTCTGGTTGGTAATGATAATCTAGGCCAGTTTCACCAATCGCCACTACTTTCGGGTTGCTCGCATACTCACGCATTCTTTCTAAACAGAAGTCGCTCTCTACGTCGAGAGGGTGAACGCCACACGAAGCCTTAACGTTATTAAACGGCGAGATCATCTCAAGCATGTTTTCAAACGAATCCAGCGTCACACCGACAGAAAGCAGTTGGTCTACGTTGGCTGCCTTCGCCTTATTAACCACGTCTTCTACGCTGGTGTGTAAATCTTGGTAATCCAGTTTATCTAAATGACAATGGGAATCTACGAACATGTTTCCTCGCAAGTGGCTATCAGCCAATTCATTATGAGTAGCTCCGTATTGAGCCCAGGGTGGTGCTTTAACTGCTCAATCAATATCAGCAGTTTATTCGATGCTGCATAAGCACTTTGATAAGACATCACCTCACACAGTGCTTTCGCACTCGGAATGATAGCCTGATTCGCTAAACCAAAATGCACCTTTTGTACATCTGACAATAAATGCCAAAGCCAGCTAAGTTGAATCAAAGGGTCTTTGCTGAGCTCTGTAGAGAACTTCAGTATGTCGGGTTGAGTGCCTTTTATCACATTGACAAAGCCATCGAGCACTTTTGTTGAAGCTTCAACGCCACCTTGATCAAACATTGCTTTCGCTTTCAGAGGTGCGTTGTCGTTCAATGTCAGTATGTACTGAGGAACCGTTTTACCAACTTCTCCATTTAACCATGCCGATCCTGCATCCAATTGTGGGCACACCACATTAAATTGCTGGCAACGGCTAAGAATAGTTGGCATTAAGCGATTACTGTTGCGCGTCGAAAGGATGAAAATACAATTACTCGCAGGTTCTTCCAGTGTTTTCAAAAGCGCATTAGACGCCGATTCATTCATCGCTTCAGCCGGACTCAGCAAAATGACACGCAAGCCACCCAACTGTGACGATTGTTGAGCCCAGCGGTTACTCGCACGCACTTGGTCAACGGTAATCGATTTACCTTCTTTCTCAGGTTCGATCACATGGAAATCCGGGTGACTCCCCGACTTCATCAGTTCACAACTGTGGCAAAATCCGCACGCTTCACTTTCGTAATTAACACACATCAGTGCCGACGTAAGCTGACTAACCAGCGCTTCCACGCCAAGCCCTTCAGGCGCATTAACGATCACAGAGTTAGGAAAACGTTCTGCATCGAGACTTTTTTTCCACTCACTCCATACAGGTGTGAGCCAAGAATAAACTTCAGCCATGACTACCTACTGTTTATTGAGCCAAGCACTGAGCGCGACTTTAATATCAGCGGCTACTTGCTCAATTTCTTGCTGCGCATTAATCACGAGTACAGAATCGTCTTGCCCTGCAATTTCTAAGTAACGCTCACGCGTGCGATCGAAAAATGAGATGTCCATCTTTTCAATTCTATCAAGCTCACCACGACCTCTAGCACGCTCTAGCCCGACTCTAGGGTCTAGGTCCAAATATAGTGTTAAATCTGGCTTAAAGCCGCCTAGCGTAGTTGCTTTCAGTGATTCCATAGTGCTACGAGCGATCTGACGACCACCACCTTGGTATGCTTGAGAAGACATATCATGGCGATCACCCAATACCCATTTACCGCTGTCTAATGCGGGCTTGATGACGTTTTCGACCAATTGAACGCGTGCTGCGTACATCAGCAGTAGTTCCGTCATATCTTGAAGCTTCTCGCCTTCGTGCTCTTCTTTAACCAATGAGCGCATCTTTTCAGCCAAGACAGTGCCACCCGGTTCACGAGTATTAACGATATCTTTAACACCCGATGCTTTTAATGTCTCGACGATGGCATTGATTGCTGTACTTTTACCAGCACCTTCAAGGCCTTCAACTACGATAAATTTCGACTGATTCATAATTCTTTCTTTATTTGTTTTTTCTTAATTGCTTTAAGTAAGCTCGTACTGCACGGTTATGCTCAGTCAAACTCTTTGAAAATACGTGACCGCCCGTTCCACTCGCAACAAAATACAGATAGTTGCTCTTCTCTGGATTCAGAGCCGCGTTGATAGACGCTTTACCCGCCATCGCGATCGGTGTTGGCGGTAAACCGCTCATTGTATAGGTGTTGTACGGCGTTGGTGTGCGTAGATCTTTCTTACGAATATTGCCCTTGTAGCTATCGCCCATGCCGTAGATAACCGTTGGATCAGTTTGCAGACGCATACGCTTGTTCAAGCGGTTAACGAATACAGAAGACACACGCTCACGCTCAGAAGCGACAGCAGTCTCTTTCTCGATAATAGACGCAAGAATTAGAGCTTCATACGGTGATTTAAGAGGCAGCTTACCGGCTCTATTTTCCCACTCGTCATTGACCACGTTCATTAGATCGCGATGTGCGCGTTTCAACAAATCTAAATCCGTTGTGCCGTAGGTATAGTGGTATGTTTCCGCTAAGAAAAGGCCTTCTAGTTTTTCATTTTCGATACCAAGCTTTTGTGCGATCTCTTTTTCAGACACACCGTCCAACGTCTGCTGAATGAATTCGTTGTCTTTTAGCTGAATAAGCCACTCATCAAAACGACTGCCCTCTACGAAGGTAATGGTAAATTGGTGCTCTTTCCCTTCGACCAGCACTTGTAGCGCTTGCTCAAGGGTTAAACCCGGCTCAAGCAGGAATGTACCCGCTTTTACGTCTACAAGCTCAGGATGTAACTTACGGATTAATTTCTCGTAAGGAGAAGCCTCAAACAGCCCTTCATTAATCAACTGTGCGAGAACGCGGTTAAAGCTGCTGCCTGAAGCAACAGTAACAACTTGTGGTTTTTCTAATTGAATAACTTGTTTCAGGTTATCTTGCGCTTGGTTGTAAACATAAAAACCAGCAGCCGCGGCTGCGATTAGGCACAAAATAATAAAAATAAATAACTTTTTGATCACGAGTTTAGTTGTCCTTGAAGGCTACGAGTAACGGTTCCAATGTTGAATTGGGTATCACTAATACGGGTAACTGGGGCAACCCCTAAAATGGAGTTGGTTATGAAGATTTCATCAGCTCGCATTAGCTGAGATAGGCTGTAGTCACTAATTGTAACGGAAAGTTCAGCCTGATTCAGCGCGGTTAACACTTGCTTACGCATAACCCCGGCGACGCCACTTTGCGTCAGTTGAGGTGTGTGAATCATCTGCCCTTTTCGCCAAAACAGATTAGCCATGGTGGTTTCAATCACATTACCTGATATATCCAGAACCACACCATCCACTTTACCGGCCTGATCCATTTCATCTTTCATCAAGATCTGCTCAAGGCGATTATTGTGCTTATGCCCAGCTAATAATGGGCTCAAGCCCAGTGCTTGTTGGCAGATACCAAGTTCAACACCGGAGTCTTGCCACGCGGAATAATGATTTGGGTAATCAAATGTGCTGATGGTTATCGTTGGCTTGGCGATATTCTTAGTACTGTAGCCACGACCGCCGGCCCCACGGCTAACGTGCAGCTTGATCCCTGATTTTTCATTACGAGGCTTGTTTCTACCTTGAAGATTCGTTGAGCCATCAAGGCTCTTTGTACCAGGAATCGCATTGTGTTGGATATGTTCAAGTGCATTATCGAGCCAAAGGTTAACCGTATTCCAATCAAGCTCGGAAATGCGTAACGCTTTAAGGCAATCATCGACACGACGCTGATGATCGTGAAAATATTGAATCTGGCCATCTTGAACGAGCATGGTAGTAAAACAGCCGTCTCCATACTGAAACGAGCGATCTAAGATATCGACAGTTTGCTGACTTTCTCCATCAACCCAAAACATGTTTTTCCCCATAAAAAGAAACGGCTCAATGCTAAAGCATCGAGCCGTTTAAAAACAGTTCTAATTATGACTATCTACGATGTTTGACTCTTATATAAGATGATTAAATCTTTTTGAAGATCAAACAGCCGTTAGTACCACCGAAGCCGAATGAGTTACATGCAGCATATTCCATACCGCTAACTTTACGCGCGGTGTGAGGTACTAAGTCAATATCTAAGCCTTCTTCAGGATCATCTAAGTTGATTGTTGGTGGAACAATTTGATCAATTAGAGACATCGCTGTGATGATAGCTTCAGCAGAACCCGCAGCACCTAGAAGGTGGCCTGTCATTGACTTCGTAGAAGAAACCAAGACTTGCTTGCTGCCTGCTTCGCCAAGAGCACGCTTGATGCCCTTCACTTCCGCTACGTCACCTGCTGGAGTCGAAGTACCGTGTGCGTTAACATAACCGATTTGTTCACCAGTAATGCCAGCATCACGCATAGCCGCTTCCATTGCTAGTGCGCCACCAGAACCATCTTCACTTGGAGATGTCATGTGGTAAGCGTCACCCGACATACCGAAGCCAACTAGCTCACAATAAATCTTAGCGCCACGAGCTTTAGCATGTTCATACTCTTCAAGAACCATCATGCCTGCACCGTCACCAAGAACGAAGCCGTCACGGCCTTTGTCCCATGGACGAGAAGCTTTTTGAGGCTCATCGTTACGAGTAGACAGTGCTTTAGCCGCACCAAAACCGCCCATACCTAGTGGTGTCGATGCTTTTTCAGCACCACCCGCTAGCATTGCGTCAGCATCGCCGTATGCAATCATACGAGCTGCGTGGCCAATGTTATGTAGGCCAGTCGTACATGCTGTAGAGATCGCGATGTTTGGACCGCGTAGGCCACGCATGATAGACATGTGACCTGCAATCATATTCACGATCGTCGACGGTACGAAGAACGGGCTGATTTTACGAGGGCCTTTTTCAGTTAGAGCCTTGTGACCGGCTTCGATCAAACCAAGACCACCAATACCAGAACCGATAGCAACGCCTACACGAGGAGCGTTTTCTTCAGTAATAATTAGGGCTGAATCATCTAAAGCTTGAATACCTGCTGCGACGCCGTACTGGATGAACAAGTCCATCTTACGAGCATCTTTTTTAGTCATATACTCTTCGCAGTTAAAGTCTTTAACTAGACCTGCAAAACGAGTTGAGAAATTGGTTGCATCAAAATGATCGATATTAACGATACCACTTTGACCAGCTAGCAGGGCTTTCCAAGAAGATTCTACAGTGTTGCCTACCGGCGACAACATACCCATGCCAGTGACAACTACACGACGCTTGGACACGATATTACACTCCGGGGATTGAGGTGATTTAAGATGAGGATAGATGAGTTAGATAAAACACAGGCGGTCGAGGTGACCGCCTGGGAGAGATTATTACTGAGCGCTAGTTACGTAATCGATAGCAGCTTGAACAGTAGTAATTTTCTCAGCTTCGTCATCTGGAATCTCAGTGTCGAATTCTTCTTCTAGAGCCATTACTAGCTCAACTGTGTCTAGAGAATCTGCACCTAGGTCATCAACGAAAGAAGCTTCGTTTTTAACTTCAGCTTCGTCTACACCTAGCTGTTCAACAATGATTTTCTTTACGCGTTCTTCGAGGTTGCTCATTTTTTCTTTTCCTTTACAGAGTTCGCTTTATGCGATGTTTTCCGTAGTTTATTCAATCTATTGAAAGTTGCAAGGTCAACTTTTCTGGTCAAACCACAATTTTCACGATTTTAACCGAAATTACGTATGATCTTGACTTAAATCATGCACAAATGTTGCACATAATTTACACCATGTACATACCGCCATTGACGTGAAGTGTTTCACCTGTGATATAAGCTGCCGCAGGTGACGCCAAAAATACCACAGCTTCAGCGATTTCGCGAGGATCACCTAATCGACCTGCTGGTACATTCGCCAAAGTTACTGCACGTTGGTCATCATTTAGCGCTTTAGTCATGTCAGTTTCTATGAAACCAGGTGCTACAGTGTTCACTGTAATACCACGAGACGCAACTTCACGAGCCATTGATTTAGTAAAACCAATTACGCCTGCTTTTGCAGCTGCGTAGTTAGCTTGACCAGCGTTACCCATAGTACCGACTACAGAACCAACGTTTACGATACGTCCTTGACGCTTCTTCATCATGCCACGCAATACAGCTTTAGACATGCGGAAGATAGGCGTTAGGTTAGTATCGATGATGTCATTCCATTCATCGTCTTTCATACGCATAAGTAGGTTATCACGAGTGATACCTGCGTTGTTAACCAGAATGTCAATCGCACCGAATTCATCGTTGATGGTTTTCAGTGTAGCTGCAATTGAGTCAACATCCGTTACATTAAGAGCAAGACCTTTACCGTTCTCACCTAGGTACTCACTGATTGCAGCAGCGCCGCCTTCAGACGTAGCAGTACCGATAACTTTAGCACCACGCTCAACTAAAAGTTCAGCGATTGCACGACCGATACCACGGCTTGCGCCTGTAACTAGTGCAACTTTGCCTTCTAAATTCATCATAACTTCTCTATTAAGTGTTTATTTACTTAGCAGCTTCTAATGATGCAGTGTCATTAACTGCAGCAGCTGTCATAGTTTTTACGATTCGTTTTGTTAGACCGGTAAGAACTTTACCTGGACCTAATTCTAGTAGCTTCTCTACGCCTTGCTCATTCATCGCTTGTACACCTTCAGTCCAACGAACTGGGCTGTACAGCTGGCGAACAAGTGCGCTTTTGATTTTTGCCGGGTCTGTTTCAGCAATAACATCAACGTTATTGATAACAGGCAGTGCCGGCGTGTTGAACTCTAGAGCTTCTAGAGCAACCGCTAGCTTGTCTGCTGCAGGCTTCATAAGGGCACAGTGAGACGGCACAGATACTGGTAAAGGAAGAGCACGTTTAGCGCCCGCTTCTTTACATAATGCACCCGCGCGCTCTACTGCTGCTTTGTTACCCGCGATAACAACTTGGCCAGGTGAATTGAAGTTAACTGGAGACACAACTTCGTCTTGTGCCGCTTCTTCACATGCTTTAGCAATCGCTTCATCATCTAGACCGATGATTGCGTACATTGCACCAACGCCCGCAGGAACCGCTTCTTGCATCAGTTGACCACGTAGCTCAACTAGCTTGATCGCTTCTTTGAAGTCGATAACGCCAGCACATACAAGTGCAGAGTATTCACCTAGGCTGTGACCTGCTAGATTTGCAGGTTGCTCTAGACCAAGCTCTTGCCATACACGCCAGATTGCAACAGACGCTGTTAGTAGAGCCGGTTGAGTACGGAAAGTTTCATTTAGATTTTCTACTGGACCATCTTGAACCAATGCCCATAGATCGTAACCAAGTGCTTCTGAAGCTTCAGCAAATGTCTTTTTAACAACATCATACTGTTCGCCTAGGTCAGCAAGCATACCGATAGCTTGAGAGCCTTGGCCTGGGAATACGATAGCAAATTTGCTCATTGTAATTTTCCTTTAAGCAAAGCAAAAAATTGAATAAGGCACATAAGTTATGTGCCTTGTTTGTTGATTATCGCTTGGGGTTAGAATTTAACTAACGCAGAACCCCAAGTGAAGCCGCCGCCAAACGCTTCAAGTAGAAGCGTTTGACCACGTTTAATTCGCCCGTCGCGAACAGCCTCATCAAGGGCCGTTGGTACGGTAGCTGCCGACGTATTGCCGTGCTTATCAAGAGTAATCACAACTTGATCAAGCGACATAGTCAGCTTTTTAGCGGTTGCCGAGATAATACGGTAGTTCGCTTGATGTGGAACTAACCAATCAAGCTCTGACTTATCCATATTGTTCGCCGCTAATGTGTCTTTAACTAGCTTAGAAAGCTGAGTTACCGCCACTTTAAATACTTCGTTGCCCGCCATGTGCAACCATTTATCTGCATCACCGCCACGCTCTGGAACTTCTAGGCTTAGAAGCTCACCATATTTACCATCAGAGTAAATGTGAGTAGACAAAATACCTGGCTCTTCGCTTGCGCCAACAACTACCGCACCTGCAGCATCACCAAATAAGATGATAGTAGAGCGGTCAGTCGGATCACAGGTTTTTGACAGTGCATCCGCACCGATTACCAAAACGTTCTTACACATGCCAGTCTTGATGTGTTGATCAGCAACAGAGAGTGCGTAGACAAAACCAGAACACGCCGCAGCCAAATCAAACGCAGGGCAACCTTTGATACCAAGCTTGCCTTGTACCTGACATGCCGAAGACGGAAATGTGTGGCTACTGCTGGTTGTCGCAACGATGATTAAATCAATATCTTCTTTGTCGATACCTGCCATTTCAATGGCATTCTCAGCAGCGTAAAACGCCATATCCGCAACGGTTTCGTTTTCCGCTGAAATACGACGCTCTTTAATACCTGTTCTAGCAACGATCCACTCATCGCTAGTCTCTACCATTTTCTCTAAGTCTGCGTTAGTACGCACCTGAGATGGCAAGTAGCTGCCAGTACCTAAAATTTTGCTATACATGAAGACTAATAATGCCTCTCGAGTAAAACCGCTTCCAAACGATCGCTAATGCGACTGGGGACTTGTCGTTTGACCTCGTGTACTGCCTCACCAATCGCGTTGACGACTGCAGACACATCAGCACTTCCATGGCTTTTAATGACAATGCCGCGCAATCCTAACAAACTTGCGCCGTTATACTGGTCGGGGTTCAAGGTTTTTAATTCAGTAAATAGCTCAGAAAACAACATTCTGGCAATCCAACCCTTTATTGTTGAAGCCATAATGCGCGTTTTTAGCTTATCAATAAAGAGCTGAGCCGTACCTTCACACGTTTTTAAGCAGACATTGCCCACAAAACCATCACATACGACGACATCAGCAGCATCTTGAAGTAATTGATTACCTTCTATATAACCTATGAAGTTCACAGACTGAGTATTCGACAACATTTCAGAGCATCGTTTTACAAGGTCATTGCCTTTGATTTCTTCAGCGCCGATATTCAAGATAGCGACACGAGGCGCGCGACCTAAATGTTGTTCTGCTAATGCACTGCCCATTACGGCAAACTGAAACAGTGAATCCGCGTCACTAGAAACGTTCGCCCCTAAGTCAAGCATCCATGTGCGGTTGCCAGAAGCGGTAGGCAAAGCTGAAACCAATGCAGGCCTATCAATACCAGGAAGAAGTTTGAGTCGGAAACGAGATAACGCCATCAGTGCGCCGGTGTTGCCACCACTCACACAAGCATCAGCTTGTGACTCGGCAACCAGATCGATAGCAGCACGCATAGAGCTCCCCTGACTGTTGCGTAGGGCCAGTGAAGGTTTTTCAGAATTGGAAATAACTCGATCACAATGCTGGATACTCAAACGAGAATCAGGCATTCGACCTAATGAAGATAATTGAGATGTGATCGCGTTTCGATCACCTATTAGAATGACTTTTAGCTCTGGGAAATACGACAGTGCCTGCACGGCGGCAGGCACTGTAACACGAGGACCGAAGTCCCCGCCCATTGCATCAAGCGCAACGGTTAGATTTTGCAAAGGTCAACCTTACTTGTTGATAACCTTTTTGCCGCGGTAGAAACCTTCGGCAGTCACGTTGTGACGTAGGTGAGTTTCACCTGAAGTTGCGTCTACAGAAAGTGCAGCTGTAGTTAGCGCATCGTGTGAACGACGCATGCCACGCATTGAACGTGATTTCTTGCTCTTTTGTACGGCCATTGACCCTACTCCTATGTAAATTCTTAAAGATACTTACTAATAAGTTACTTCTTTAAGTTTTTTAAAACATCAAATGGATTCGGCTTTTTATCTTCCTCAATTTCTTCAGGAAGTTCACCAAACACCAAGTTATTTGAGTTAACGCTACATTTCGCATCGTCGTGCATTGCTATTTGTGGCAATCCAAGGATGAACTCGTCTTCAACTAATTGAATCAGGTCTAACTCACCGTACTCGTTCAGATCTACCAAATCGTACTCTTCCGGTGCTTCCTCTTCACTTTTCTCGCTGTAAACAGGAGTATAAGTAAATTGGACATCGCACTCATGTGCGAAAACCTCATTACAACGTTGACACTCTAAATCGACTTCGACGTTAGCTTTACCAGAGATAACGACTAATCGTTGTTCATCAAGCCCAAATGACATTGAGACTTGCGCGTCACGTTTTACGCCTTCAGTTGTTTCGGTTAAACGCTTTAAAAGACTGACTTGAATGATACCATCCATATCGAGTCGTTTTTGAGCCGTTCTTGCCGGATCAACTGTACGCGGTATTTTTTCCTTTTGCATAGGGCGCGAATCTTATCTTCCAAATCGTGTTTAGTCAAAGGAAATGGCAAAAAAAATGTACTTTCCTACCTTTCCTGTTCAGAGCATTATGAATAGCAGGCTAAGTTACGTTATCCTGAACTAAATGCTTACACGAATTGTAAATTAAAATGAGAAATTACCAACTAGTTTTAGCTTCTACATCTCCATTTAGGCAAGAGATCCTCAAAAAACTACAGTTAGACTTTGTCACAGCGAAGCCTGACTGCGATGAAACGCCACTTCCAGAAGAGACTCCTCAACAATTGGTAATGCGTCTTGCTGAGACCAAAGCCAAGTCTTGTGCTGTCGAACAACCAAGCCTAGTGATTGGTTCCGATCAAGTATGTGTGATTGACGAAGAAATCATTGGCAAACCTCATACTCGTGAAAAAGCGATTGAGCAGTTGTCTCGTCAAAGTGGTAAGAGCATCACTTTCTATACTGGGATAACGGTATGGAACAGCGAGACCAGTAAAGCTGACACGCGTCTCGACACCTTTGTTGTGCATTTCCGTGATTTAACTGAGCAACAGATCATTTCTTATGTTGAGAAAGAGCAGCCTTATTACTGCGCAGGCAGTTTTATGTGCGAAGGATTAGGCATTGCGTTATTTAAGAAAATGGAAGGGAAAGACCCGAATACCTTGATCGGCTTACCGCTGATCGATCTGGTCGATATGTTAGAAGCGCAAGGAATGAATGTGCTGTAGGAAATAGCGGCTAAAGATAAGATTCCCTACTCCTTCCTTCGTCAGTCTCAGGAATGACGAAGATAGCTACATTACCCAATCGCTAATGATGTAGAACCTGACTTTAAAAAATCGTCATCCTCAAGAGCGAGGAACGAACGAGTTGGGGATCTTCTACAACATATGAAAACAAAAAAGTTGACGATATTCGTCAACCTTTATCATTTGCAGGTAGCTAATACTAAATCCTGAAAGAATTATCTCTTTCGTATCTCGTATCTCGTATCTCGTATCTTCTTAAAGCTTACGCAAACCAGTTAAGGCTCTCTCTAGCCTTTTTTCCATCGGCGCAGAGATATCCATTTTCTCTTCACTGCCTGGATGCATGAACTTGATGTTAGCTGCATGTAAGAACAGACGATTAAGGCCAACCTTTCCTGTGTAAGCATCGAAACGACGATCACCGTAACGATCATCCCAAGCAATTGGGTGACCAGTATACTGAGCGTGCACACGAATTTGGTGTGTACGGCCTGTAATTGGGCTAGCTTGAATCAACGTCGCCTCTTGGAATTTCTCTAAAACCTTAAAGCGGGTTTCAGAAGCTTTACCATTAGGGTTCACTCGAACAATGCTATTCACTTCATTTTTTAACAAAGGTGCGTTGACGACTTTACAGCTGTTCTTCCATTCGCCCATCACTAAAGCGAAATAGTATTTTTGAACCGTTTTTTCACGGAACTGTGCTTGAAGGTGTCTTAGCGCCGAGCGCTTCTTAGCAACAAGCAAAATGCCAGACGTATCTCTATCAATACGGTGCACTAACTCAAGAAAACGAGCATCAGGGCGAAGAGCACGCAATGCTTCAATCGCGCCAAACTTCAAGCCGCTGCCACCATGAACCGCAGTACCTGATGGTTTATTGAGAATCAGCATGTGATCATCTTCATAGATGATGCACTGTTCCAATTCCGAAACCTTATTGAGTTTCGTGCTCGGTACGTTCTCTTCCGTTTTCTCTTCAATAGTAACGGGAGGGATACGTACTAAGTCGCCAGCTTTTAGTTTGTACTCAGCCTTGATACGTTTCTTGTTAACGCGGACTTCGCCTTTACGCACGATTCGGTAAATCATGCTTTTCGGGATGTTTTTTAATTGGTTGCGTAAGAAGTTATCAATACGCTGACCAGCCATATCTTCGTCAATGTCGACAAATTGGACTTGGGTTCTAATTTCGCTCATTGGGTTATTGTATCACTGTCACTTTTGATAATTGAGATTTTCTTAACCCTATTCTGAACTTATTTATCTAAAATCCCTGCGACTCTATCCCTAAAAGGTCATTGAAGTTCTATATTTCTTTGATTCTTCGAACAAAAAAGCACCAAGCTTCCCCCAAATTAAAATATCAATTGATAAATTATTTATAGACAGTGAGTTAGAGCTATCAAAACCCAAACAAAAACTGTTTTTTTTACCGCATTACGACAAAGCAGATTGCTGTGTTTACCGACCACTGCTATAGTTCACAGCTGCTATCAATGGATTGACTGATATTTAAACAGCTAACCATTCATAAGCAAGTAAATGAGTAGATGACTCAGATTAGACAGTGCTGCAATCGGCGTAAGACACGGTCAACTGAGTTCCTTATCGCTCTACTCACGTACACTCATGTTGAGTATTCACCGCCACATCGCGGATCATAGGCTAACTCCCTATGATGACTGACGTGCCCCAGAGCATCCCTCTCCAGCCGGGAGGCTGCACCGATAAAGCCATGGGATCTGGCACCATGAGAAACGAACTAAAGCGATAAGACCAATGATGAAAATAAGAAAAGACAATGAGAATTTCTAAATGAAAAGAATGTTAATTAACGCAACTCAAAAAGAAGAGTTGCGTGTCGCTTTGGTTGATGGCCAGCGACTGTTCGATCTAGATATCGAAAGTCCAGGTCACGAATCAAAGAAAGCGAATATCTACAAAGGACGTATTACCCGTATTGAACCAAGCCTAGAAGCGGCATTTGTTGATTACGGCGCAGAACGTCACGGTTTCCTCCCTCTTAAAGAAATTGCCCGCGAATACTTCCCTGAAGGTTATACATACCAAGGCCGTCCTAGCATTAAAGAAGTGCTAAGAGAAGGACAAGAAGTAATCGTACAAGTTGAGAAAGAAGAACGTGGTAGCAAAGGCGCTGCACTGACAACTTTCATCTCTTTAGCGGGTAGTTACTTAGTTCTTATGCCTAATAACCCTCGTGCTGGCGGTATTTCTCGTCGTATCGAAGGTGATGAACGCACTCAACTGAAAGCAGCATTAAGCACTCTTGAGCTTCCTCAAGGTATGGGCTTAATCGTGCGTACAGCGGGTGTAGGCAAAAGTGCAGAAGAGCTAGAGTGGGACTTGAACGTTCTATTGAATCACTGGGGCGCTATCAAGCAAGCTTCTGATTCAAATGCAGCTCCTTTCCTTATTCACCAAGAAAGTAACGTTATCGTTCGTGCGATTCGTGACTATCTACGTCGTGATATTGGCGAGATTCTAATCGACAGCAATACTATTTTTGAACGTGCACAAGCGCACATTCAATTAATACGCCCAGATTTCATGAATCGCGTTAAGAAATACGATGGTGAAGTACCACTATTCAGCCATTACCAGATTGAAAGCCAGATCGAATCTGCTTTCCAACGTGAAGTTCGTCTTCCATCTGGTGGTTCTATCGTAATCGACCCAACAGAAGCTCTGACTTCTATCGATATCAACTCTGCTCGTGCAACAAAGGGCGGCGATATCGAAGAAACAGCACTTAACACTAACCTAGAAGCAGCCGATGAAATTGCACGTCAATTACGTCTACGTGACCTAGGTGGTCTTGTTGTTATCGACTTTATCGATATGACTCCGGTTCGCCACCAACGCGAAGTAGAAAGCCGTCTACGTGATGCTGTTCGTTTAGATCGCGCACGTGTTCAGATTGGTCGTATTTCTCGCTTTGGTCTTCTAGAGATGTCTCGTCAACGTTTGAGTCCATCACTAGCAGAAGCAAGCCACCACATTTGTCCTCGTTGTACAGGTACTGGTGTTGTTCGTGATAACGAATCTCTAGCACTATCTGTTCTACGTCTGATCGAAGAAGAAGCTCTAAAAGACAACACTGCGCAAGTTCTTGCTGTAGTCCCTGTTCCTATCGCTTCTTACCTATTGAACGAAAAACGTCGCTCAGTAAACCACATCGAGAAGAACCAAGAAGTTAAGATCACTGTAGTTCCTAACTCTGACATGGAAACACCGCACTTTGAGGTTATCCGTGTTCGTGAAGGTGAAGAGTTCGACCTACTGTCTTACTTGCTGCCTACCAAGCTAGAAGCTCTAAAAGAAGCAGAAAGCAAAGAGCCTGCAGAGCAGACTATTCGTCCTAAGAAGATCGAAGAGCCAGCTCTTAAAGGCTTCGCAGCTCCTGCTCAATCAGCACCGACTCCAGCTCCAGCACCTAAAGCTGTAGAAGAGAAGAAAGCTGAATCAGCAGCGACTCAAGAACCAGGTTTAGTTGGTCGTTTCTTCAAAGCTATTGGTAGCTTCTTATTTGGCTCTTCAACTCAAGAAGAGAAAAAAGAAGAAGAGAAGCAAGAAGAAAAACCTAAGAACAATCGCAACAACGGCAACCGTCAACGCCGTGATCGTAACGATAACCGTCGTCGTAACCAACGTGGTGACCGTGGCGAACAACGTGGTGAGCGTAGTGATAATCGTAACGAAAACCGCGACAACAAACGCCGTCGTAAGCCAGTTCGTGATGAGAAGCCTGAAGAGCAGAAAGAAACAGCTCCACAGCAAAATCGTCAGCCTCGTAAGCCTAAGCAAGATCGTCGCAATAAGCCACGTGATGAGCAGAAGCAACGCGAAGAGCTAGCTCCATCTAAATTAGCAGAAGAAGGTCTACAGCTAGCGGCAGAAGCTCAAGCTGATAAACTAGAAGCGCCTAAGGCTAAGCCAGAAGCGAAAGCAGCTAAGATTAAAGAGCGTCGTCAGCGTCGTAAACTGAACAAGCAAGTTCGTATTAAAGACCAAAAAGCTGAAGCTGCAGAAAACTCGTCAAATGAGTCTGCTGTTGTTAAAGAGCAGTCTATTGCGAAAGAACAATCAGTAGCTCAAGAGCAAAAAGTTGCGGAACAAGTAGAAGCAACTCAAGCAAACGCTGATGAACAAACAGAACAGGAAGAGCCGAAGCAACGTCGTAACCGCCGTTCACCACGTCACCTACGTGCAAGTGGTCAACGTCGTCGTCGCGGTCGTGATCGTCGCCCTAACCCATTCCGCCTGCGTAAAGGTGGTGTAGCTTCTCCAGAGATGGCTATGGGTAAAGTGATGCCTCGCTTCATTCCAAAACCTCACCATAATCAGGCAAAACCTGAAGTGGCTGAAGTTGAAGTAGCAGTTGAAACTCAAGTTGCTGTACAAGAGCAAAACGTAGCTCAAGAGACGGCACCGCAAAGTAACACTGCTATGGCAGGCGGCTTTGCATGTCCTGAACTTGCGATGGGTAAAGTCATTATCCGTCGTGAAGAAGCTGTTATTGCTGAAACAGTGGCAATTGAAGCTCCTGCTGTCGCTGAAGAAGCACCAGTGGTCGTTGAAACTGCGAAAGTTGAAGCGCCTGTTGTAGCAGAAGCTGTGCAAGTAGAAGCAACACCAGTTGTTGAAGCTGAAGCACCTAAAGCTGAAAGTGCAAAAGTAGAAGAAGCTCCTGTGGTAAAAGCAGAAGCTCCTAAAGCGGCACCAAAGGCAGCTGTTGCTAAAAAACAAGCAGGCTCACCAATGACTAAAGCTCCTGGTCCTCAAGAGATCAAAGAGATTCAAGTTGTTGCGGCTCCATTCCGTACTGAGCGTTTTGTATCGAAAGGTGCAGGTAGCCAAGCAGCGTCAAATAAAGCCGGCGCAGGCATGACTAAACCTCAATACTAGTGAGCTTCGCAGAGTAATCTGCAGAGAACTATCTAAGGGCGACTTATTCATAAGTCGCCCTTTTTTATATCCACAGCTCCGATTAGTTATAATAGATATATTACTCAAAATAGGGTTCAACCTTGAACTTAATCACATTTTTGGGTAGCATTCGCGCACTTATCTTTTCGACACTTAGCTATTGCCGCTCTTTTCCATCACTGTTTGGCTACGCAATACACTCGTGTCGGTAAATCCATTTTTAGCATAGCTGAGCAAACATGTTCGAATTCCCACAATTTTCAAAGCACTCTGTAAAAAATGACGTGCTTTCAGGTCTTACAGTAGCCCTAGCTCTGGTACCTGAAGCCGTAGCATTCGCCTTCGTTGCAGGCGTTGACCCAATGGTTGGTCTTTACGCAGCATTCATCGTAGGTTTAATCACTTCTGTCTTCGGCGGTCGTCCAGGTATGATTTCTGGTGCAACTGGCGCAATGGCTGTTGTAATGGTGAGCCTAGTAGCAACTCACGGCGTTCAATACCTCTTTGCGGCAGTTATGCTAGCCGGCCTTCTGCAAATTGCAGCGGGTGTATTCAAGCTAGGTAAATTCATCCGTATCGTTCCGCACCCAGTAATGATTGGTTTCGTGAACGGTTTAGCGATCGTTATCTTCTTAGCGCAGCTTGGACAATTTAAAGCACCAGACGTAACAGGTGCGCTAACTTGGTTACCAAGCGGTCAAATGACACTGATGTTAGGTCTTGTAGCACTGACTATGGCTATCATCCACTTCCTACCTAAACTAACAACAGCGGTACCATCGTCATTGGTTGCTATTGTTACGGTAACGGCTTTGGTTGTTGGCCTTGATCTAGAAACTCGTACTGTTGTTGATTTCTTACGCACTATGTCTGGTGACGAAGCAGCAACACTAGCGGGCTCTCTACCAACATTCTCTATTCCAGCAGTACCGTTTAGCCTAGAAACGCTATACATCATCCTGCCTTACGCAGTGATTCTTGCAGCGATTGGTCTAATCGAATCACTACTAACGCTAACCGTACTAGACGAAATGACAAACACTCGTGGCCAATCTAACCGTGAATGTGTCGGTCAAGGTATGGCTAACGTAACGTGTTCTGTATTCGGTGCGATGGGTGGTTGTGCGATGATCGGTCAATCGATGATCAACGTAAACTCAGGCGGTCGTGGTCGTCTTTCAGGTATCGTAGCGGCAGTTGCACTACTGATGTTCATCCTGTTTGGCTCTGCACTGATTGAAATGATTCCTCTAGCAGCACTTGTGGGCGTAATGTTCATGGTTGTTATCGGTACGTTTGAATGGGCAACCTTCAAGCTTGCGCGTCGCGTTCCTAAGCAAGACTTCTTCGTTATCGTCCTTGTAACTGTAGTTACAGTACTAACAGACCTTGCGGTAGCAGTTGGTGTGGGTGTTGTTGCGTCTGCACTAATGTTTGCATGGCAACATGCTAAACACATCTACGCAGACACATCAGTAAACGCTGAGGGCTCTAAAGAGTACAAAGTTAACGGTCCAATCTTCTTTGGTTCAACCGCTAACTTCCTTGAGTTGTTTGACTCATACAACGATCCACAAGATGTTATCGTTGATTTCGCAAACTCACGCGTTACTGACCACTCTGCTATTGAAGCGATCGACACGATTGCTGACCGTTACGCGGCATTAGGTAAAACACTTCACCTTCGCCACCTAAGCCAAGACTGTGTTGCTATGCTGCACAAAGCTGGCAGCTTAGTTGAAGCGAACGTTGCAGAAGACCCAATCTACAAAGTAATGTCTAAGTAAGCTTAGTCATTACTTAAAGCTAGATTTAGAAAGGCCGGCATTGAATGTCGGCCTTTTTTATATCGATGAACCTTAATACTTTATCGCCCAACCAAGAACACAGCCTCTACACTATATTGAACGCAGTATCGCTTCGCTCGACTCTTCGATTAAATCCAACACTAATTCAAAGCCATTCCCCTCACCATAATAAGGATCGGGAATTTCTTGATATTGTGACTCTCCAAAACTCAAAAATAACGCGATCTTGTATTGGAGGTGAACTGGACACTGGCTCATTAAGTCACCTAAATTCGCCTTGTCTGCCGCGAGTATCAGGTCAAACTCTTCGAAGTCATTATCTACCACTTTACGAGAAGTAATCCCTTTAAAGCTGTAGCCTCGCTTCTCTCCTGCTGACTTGGAACGAGAGTCTGGCGGGTTGCCTTGATGAAAACCAATCGTCCCTGCAGAATCGACAATAACATCCATTTCTAGCTGATTAGCCTTCTTCCTTAATACCGCTTCACCTGTTGGCGAGCGACAAATATTACCCATACAAACCACGAGTATCTTTTTCATCCGTAATCACCTGTTCTTCCGATGGTTTTTGCTATCGTTAAGTTAGGCTATGATAGGCGCAATCACAACTTAAAAGGATTTGTTATGTCGACTGAAGACAACAAAGAACAACGTCATAAAGCAAGACAACAGAAAGTAAAAGAACAAGTCGATGCACGTGTTGCAGCCGCGCAAGAAGTGAAAGGACTATTATTGGTTATTACTGGCAACGGTAAAGGAAAATCGACATCAGGTTTCGGTACGATTACACGTGCCGTCGGTCACGGTAAGAAATGTGCCGTTGCTCAGTTTGTAAAGGGAACTTGGGATAACGGTGAAAAGAACGTTCTTCAAAAACTCGATGTAGAGTTCCAAGTGATGGGTACAGGCTTTACTTGGGAAACTCAAAATAAGGCGAAAGATATTGAAGCCGCACAGCGCGTATGGAAAGAGTGCCAACGCATGCTAGCTGATGAGTCGATTGATGTAATTCTGTTTGATGAGCTGACGTACATGGTGAGCTATGGCTACATTGAACTGGATGAAGTGGTAGAAGCTCTGAATAACCGTCCTAAAATGCAATCAGTGATCATCACAGGCCGTGGAGCACACCGCACTTTAACGGACATGGCCGATACCGTGTCTGAAGTTCGTAACGTTAAACACGCTTTCGAATCCGGTGTAAAAGCTCTGCAAGGCGTTGACTGGTAATCGCATTCAACCAGAGATCCCCGACTCGGTCATTCTTCCCTCTCGAGGATGACGACCACTAGACTGTCACGCCCTTGAACAAGGCACTAATACCTATCGTCATTCCCTAATGCGAGGGACGAGCTTCATAGGGAATCTCTCTTGGGTATTATCAGCATCCAAACAAAAGCGCCATTCCTCGTAATAAGGAATGGCGCTTTTTATATGCTATTTATTTAAAATAGCGATTAGTTAAACAAGCCTTTGAGTAAACCATTGACTGCATCTCTAGTTTTCTCATCTTTGATCTTGTCACCGTATTTTTCTTCAAGTTTCTTAATACCACGATCAATCTCTTTTTCAGCTTTCTGTTTCAACACACCATCAAAAACAAGCCCAAATTTCGGGTCAGCCCACTGGCCGGTTACCTTAATTGGAATCGTCACATCTTTGAGATCATCAATGCTCTTACCACCCTGGCCTTCAAGCGAGCCAACAATTGACGTGCGAACCAGGAAGTCGACCGTTTCATTGATGAAGTTTGCTTTACCTTGACCTGTCACGCGTAAAAGAGGTGACTGTGCCGATAAGTCATTCGTTGAAACCCAACCTTTATCAACCTTGAGTGTTGCTTTCATTGCACTAAAATCTGTCTTTTGAGACTCGTCTTTGCTTTCGACTTTCTCGCCTTTGATCTTAGCGTAGTTTTCTCGAATCAGTTGCGCGATGTTGATGCCATTAACCGCACCATCTTCAAAGTTAATCGCAATAGTACCAACCAAGTTCTTCTTGATTCCTGTTGGCGTCAAACTCTTACCTTTAACGTTAACATCGATATTACCGGTACCTTCCAGCGTATCGTTGTTCGCTACGTCAACCAGTAACGGTTGTACTTTTACGCCTTTAATCTTTTTCTTAGCCGTGTAAGTCGCAGGCGTCTTGCGTGCATCTAATCGTGCTGTTGCCGAGATAGAGCCTTGGTAAAGATTCGAGGTAAACGATGTCAGATCTGCGATACCACGGTTAACTGAGAACGCAGTTTTCACGTTCTGCATTTTTGCGTTGTTCGCCTTAAACTTATCGATTGTGATATTACCTTTCACATCGAGCGTTTTCAGAGCTGACAGATCAGGTTCTACTTCTTTCGCAGGAGCCGAGTTATCTGAACTTGAAGTCGAGCTACCTGAGCTTGACGTCGAAGAAGCTGCAGTGTTTGAAGTTGAGCCACCAGCTGAACCAGAAGGTTTAGTGCTCGCGGTTTCTGCTGTATTACCTAGGCCTAAGAACTCATCTAAATCGATGTTCGGACTATGAAGAGAAAAACGAACCTTTGGTATTTCAGATAAAGTGATGTCCGCTTTACCGTCTAGTGCGATAGCGTTAGCTTGCAGCTTCTCTAGCACAAAGCTCAAGTGATTCTTAGTTAGATCAAAGCTTAAGTCAGACAGCATATCCACTTTCATTGGTGATTGAGGAAGCGTTTCACCTTTGAATGTTGAGTCTAGTGTTAACTTGTTCAGTGTAACTTTTGAGATCGCGCTATCGACAGTTAAGTCACCGCCACCTTTAAGAGCAAGGTCAAGACCAGCAGCATTACCAATCACCGCATAAGTCAGTTGGTTAACCTTATCGAACTCAAACGTATTTAAGCCAATCTTCGCTGACTCGATCGACGTTGCTGAATCATTGAACTTCGCATTAAGGTCAATATTTCGTAATGCGTAGCTTGCAAATCCTTCCGCTAATTGGAATTCAGCACTGCCATTTGCAGAGAACTTCTGTTGGTTGTTTTCACCAGAAGCCGCAAACGTCGCGGTCGTCCATGTATCAACGGCAAACTCAGATAAGTTCAAAGACACATCGTATAGTTTAGTGAATGAACCTGCTTGCTTGTCGTCCATCTCAAACAATGCGTTTGAGACAGTTACACCTGCAAGATTGATCGTCCAGCCAGATGTGTCTGTAGAAGTTTGCTCTTGAGGCGCTGGTGTTGCTTCAGAACTTGTATCCGCTGCAGGTTCAGACTCCTTAGGAGCTGACGCTTGTGTGAGCGCATCGATGTTCTTGCGACCATCTTTAAGCGTTTCTAAATAAAATTCTGCACCATCTAGAGTGATGTTGCCAATCTCTAGTTGGTTGCTAAATAGCGGAGTAACCGAAACATCAACGCCAACCGTATCAACCTTAAACAGGTTTGGTTGGGTGAACCCTTCAGGGTTACGTAATTCAGTTTGACCAAGTTCGAAGCCAATAGATGGGAAGAATTGCCAACTGATATCACCCTCGATCACGAGCTCTAGGCCTGTGTGTTTTTGGGCTTGTTCGACAATTAATGGCTTAAACTGGTTGGGATTCACTAACAGCACTAGTGCCAGAATTGCTGCAACGACAACAAACACTGGTACAGCTATGAAAATGAGTAGTTTCTTCATCCGCATATTCCTTGCTTAGATTCCAAAAGAAAGTGGCACTATAAAAGTGCCACTGATTCGGTAAAAAATAAAGCTAAGTGAGTCACTTAGGCAAAATTTTATTTGATTAAGACTTCAACAACTTCGCAATATGCGCTTTTAGCACATCAATCGCAATACGGTTTTTACCACCACGAGGAACGATGATGTCTGCATGTTGTTTTGAAGGCTCGATAAACTGCATGAACATTGGGCGTACTGTTTCTTGGTATTGTTTAAGTACCGTATCCATTGTTCGACCACGCTCTTCAACATCACGCTTAACACGACGTAGTAGACAGATGTCCAACGGTGTATCCATAAATACGCTTGCGTGCATTAGTGTACGAAGACGCGGGTCTGTCAGAAGCAGAATACCTTCTAAAATGATCACTTTCTTAGGAGTAAGTGTAGTCGTTTCAGAAGTGCGTGTGTGCTCTGTGTAGCTGTATTCAGGAACTTCTACGGCATTGCCACTCATTAGCTGCTGTAGATGTTCGCATAAAAGGTCATGATCTAGTGCATTTGGGTGGTCGTAGTTAGTTTTAACTCGCTCTTCCATACTCAAGTGACTTTGGTCGCTGTAATAGCAATCTTCCGTGATAACACCAATTTGATGGTCGCCTACTTTTTCGCGCAGCTCATTATAAATCGTACTCGCAATCAGGCTTTTTCCTGAAGCTGAAGCGCCAGCGATACCTACGATGACACATTGATTATTATCAGACATTAATTTGCACCCGATATGGTTTGGTGGTGGGAAGAGATAAACCGCCTGATTATAGGGGCTAAAGCATATAGATTCTAGTCGCGATGTTAGCTAATTGCAGTCAAATTGATGATCTCAATACATTTACTTAAAACAATCGTTTGCTTTCAAATAACTTAAATACAACTATGTGCACAAGCCCTATTGCTATCCACTTAATCCAACCGTTGTTTATCTCACCCAAACATGATTTACACGGCTTTGTGATCAGTCAGTGCTATTCAACCAAGGAAAAGTTAATCGCTTCTGGTCTCGCCTTACCCGTCCAGAACATCTTCGCAGCCACGTTCTCAGCAAGCTCTAAGTAGTGACGTGTATGTTCACTATCTGGACGACGAATCACCGTCGGAAAACCTGCATCGATATCTTCTCTCACATCAATATGCAGTGGGATCTGTGCCAAAATATCGAGGTAAAACTCTTCAGACATGGCTTCCGCGCCACCAGCGCCAAAGATATGCTCTTTCTCGCCACAGTGGCTACAGATATGGTAGCTCATGTTTTCCACTAAGCCTGCCACTGGCACGCTCACTTTATCAAACATCGCCACACCTTTACGCGCATCCGCTAATGCTAAATCTTGAGGGGTGGTCACCACAACCGCGCCCGTCACTGGGATCTGCTGCGAAAGCGTTAGCTGAATATCACCCGTACCCGGTGGCATGTCGATAACAAGGTAATCCAGTTCTGGCCATACGGTTTCATTCACAAGCTGACCTAATGCTTTCGCCGCCATTGGACCACGCCAGATAGCTGCATCATCTTTTGATACAAGGTAACCGATAGAATGAGTAAAAATGCCATGCGCCTCGATTGGCATCATCCATTTGTTATTCTGTACTTCTGGTTTTGCGTCTAGCTGACCAAGCATCATAGGCACTGATGGACCGTAGATATCCGCATCCAACAAGCCCACTTTTGAGCCTGACTTAGATAACGCTAGCGCAAGGTTTACTGAAGTTGTGGATTTACCCACCCCTCCCTTTGCCGACGTCACGGCGATAATGTTCTTAACGCCCTTCAAAGGTGTCGCGACTGTTGTTTCTAGCGAAGACGGCTTCACTTTTACTTCAAACTGAAAAGCGCTAACAAGTTGCTGTTCAATCTGGGAGTGGATCCACTGTTCCAGTTCAATCGCGAGCTGATTAGCAGCAAAGGGTAAAGTAATAACGAATGACCCACGAGGATCAACCGATACAATATTTTGGTGTAGCGCCCACTCAGGTATGAGGATTGGTGACTCGAACTCATTCAACCATGAACAGAAATCTTGCTTAGAAGTAAAGTTACGCATTGGGGCTCCTTTTTTTATTTATGCTATCACCCACGAGATGAAGACTGAACCCCTAAAAAACTAGGGGAATCCTTTGTCTGATAACTTGGCGTATCACACGTTATAAAGTAGTATTACCTCTCAAAATTTATACCTATCAAAAAAGCGAATTATTAAGTATGGCAACTGATCCAAGACAACTTTTGGTAACTTGTGCGCTTCCGTACGCTAACGGCTCTATTCACCTTGGTCATATGCTTGAGCATATCCAAGCTGATATCTGGGTTCGATACCAGCGTCTACGTGGCAACACTGTAAACTTCATCTGTGCTGACGATGCTCACGGCACGCCAATTATGCTTAAAGCTCAACAGATGGGTATCACGCCAGAAGAGATGATCGCTGCTGTTAGTGAAGAGCACCAAAAAGACTTCGCTGGCTTTGATATCAGCTTTGATAACTACCACAGCACACATAGCGAAGAGAACCGTGAACTGGCTTCTCACATCTATCTAGAACTTAAAAAGAACGGCTTCATTTCTAGCCGTACTATTTCTCAGCTTTTCGATCCTGAGAAAGAGATGTTCCTACCAGACCGCTTCGTAAAAGGTGCTTGCCCTAAGTGTAAGTCAGAAGACCAGTATGGTGATAACTGTGATAACTGTGGTGAGACATACAGCCCAACTGAGCTAATTAACCCAAAATCAGCGGTTTCTGGCGCAACTCCAGTAATGAAAGACTCTGAGCACTTCTTCTTCGACCTACCTCAGTTCGAAAGCATGCTTAAAGAGTGGACTCGCTCTGGCTCTCTACAGAATGAAACTGCAAACAAAATGCAGGAATGGTTCGAGTCTGGCCTGCAACAGTGGGATATCTCACGTGATGCACCTTACTTCGGCTTCGAAATCCCAGGCGAGAAAAACAAATTTTTCTACGTATGGCTAGACGCTCCTGTTGGCTACATGGCTTCTTTCAAGAACCTATGTGACAAGCGTGACGACCTAAACTTTGACGAATACTGGAAGAAAGACAGCACAACTGAGCTTTACCACTTCATCGGTAAAGACATCGTTTACTTCCACAGCCTATTCTGGCCTGCAATGCTAGAAGGCGCGGGTTTCCGTAAGCCAAACAACGTATTCGTACACGGCTACGTAACGGTGAATGGTGCGAAGATGTCTAAGTCGAAAGGCACATTCATCAAAGCAAGTACGTACTTAAACCACCTAGACCCTGAGTGTCTACGCTACTACTACGCTGCGAAACTAAACAGCCGTATCGATGACCTTGACCTTAACCTTGAAGACTTCACTCAACGTGTAAACGCCGACGTAGTAAACAAGATTGTTAACCTAGCATCTCGTAACGCTGGCTTCATCACTAAACGTTTTGAAGGCAAGCTGGCTACTGAGTTTGCTGAACCTGAGCTTTACAACGAATTCGTTGCTGCTGCTGAGCGTATCGGTCAGCTATACGAAACTCGTGAATTTAGCCGTGCTATCCGTGAAGTTACAGCACTAGCTGATAAGGCTAACCAATACATCGATGAAAAAGCACCTTGGGTACTTGCAAAAGAAGAAGGTAAAGAGAAAGAGCTGCAAGAAGTTTCTTCTGTGGGTATTAACCTATTCCGCGTATTAATGGCTTACCTGAAACCAGTTATGCCAGAGCTAGCGGCTCGCACTGAGGCTTTCCTAAATGAAGAGCTAACGTGGGAAGGTGTTGCTACTCCGCTGACGGATCACGAAATCACTAAGTTCAAAGCGCTGTTTAGCCGCATTGATCCGAAGAAAGTGGAAGCAATGATCGAGTCTTCTAAAGAAGATGCAGCCGCAGAAGCCGCTGCGAAAGAAAAAGCAGAAGCTGAAAAAGAGCAAGCAAGCCAAACTGAGCTAGACAAAGAGCCAATCGCAGACGAGATTGAATTCGATGCCTTTGCAGCAGTCGATATGCGTATTGCTCGTATTATCTCATGTGAAGAAGTACCAAAAGCGAACAAACTGCTGAAGTTCCAACTGGACATCGGTGGTGAAACTCGCCAAGTATTCTCTGGTATCAAGTCAGCGTACAAACCTGAAGAGTTAGAAGGCAAACTAACTGTCATGGTAGCAAACCTTAAACCTCGTAAGATGAAGTTTGGTATGTCTGAAGGCATGATCCTAGCTGCTGGCCCTGGTGGCAGTGACTTGTGGATCCTTGAACCACACGAAGGTGCTCAACCTGGTATGCGTGTAATGTAATTCTGGCTTCAGTCAGATAACAAGCACTCATAGCGAAATCCCTAATGCACTTTTAACTTGAATGAGTTGATAAGCATTGGGGATTTTTTATATCTACCGAAAATAAGCGTTCTCTGTTAGAGTCGCCGTCAACTATGCTATGTAGAGTAGAAATGGGTTTGCCGACAATAACGGGCTAACCAACACCTCTTTACTCTTCAAACCCTTTTTAGGAATCCCCAGTGACTAACAACGAAATCTTGCGTCGTATTCAACACGCGCTAAACCTTAAAAATGCACAGATCATTAAAGCTATCGAGCAAGCTGACGTGACCGTTGCTCATGACCAAGTGATTAATTGGCTAAAAGACGATAACGACAAGTCATGCTCTAAGATGAAAGATAAAGAGTTGGCGGTATTCCTAAATGGTTTTATCAACCTTAAACGTGGCAAAAAAGAAGGTGTTCAGCCTAAACCTGAAGTTGCTCTGACTAACAACATGATTTTCATGAAGCTGCGTATTGCGTTGAACATGAAAGCAGAAGATGTATTAGATATATTAGAAGTGGTAGGCATCAGCCTAAGTAAATACGAGATTGGTGCCTACTTCCGTAAGCCAGAGAACAAGAACTACAAAGTGTGTGAAGACCAATTACTTTGTGATTACTTAAATGGCGTTCAGTTCACTAACCGCCCAGACTCAGAAGAGTTTGCAGGGTAAGTTACGACTCATAAGTAAGTTATTACACACAGGTAACTTACTGCCTATTGGTAAGCTGTTACCAACTAACGATAAATAAAAAGCGGCGAGATAATCAAATTATCTCGCCGCTTTTTTGTTTTCTTTACGTCGTTTACTTAATAAGTAAACCAACCGTACTTTAATGAAAAGACTTAGCTGTCGTCTTCAGTAAAGTTTGTTGGCAACGTTGTTTTCATCTCGTTCCAAATCTGTGCGCTTGCGATACCGTAGTTACGAATCACAAGTGGCAAATTCTCACGCTCGCCACTTTCACAAATAACAAACAAGTTTTTGTAGAACTCCATGGCTAAACGACGAGCTTCCGGATTAGAGAAGTAATAGCTACCAACACGGTCGTACAATTTACGAACACCATTGAAGATCAGGCCATAAATTTGATTACCTGAATGGAAAGCTAATCGTTGGAAAAGCATGTAATCATAGAAATTAAAAGTTTTAGCAATTAAGATCGTTTGACGCTTCGCTTCATCTTTTTCTACATCTTCTTTCACTGATTGTTTGATTTTGTCAGCGTACGGAGAAGACTCTAGGAATTCATCCCATGTAGGTGCCGCAAGTAAAGCTTCACAAGATTCAATCACGTTAGTAATCGTACGCTCTGAAGCCTCTTTATTTGCTTTGAATGCATAACGCATAAAGATAGGGCTGATGTTAGTACGAGCAGCAAGCAGGTCTTCTACCATTTTGCTTGCGTTATCAACGTCCAACGTCATTAATGTATCAAGAATATGAAGACCTGACGTTTCCATAAACTGATTAACTTTAGTTGGCTTACCGTGTTGAATTGTCAACCAACCATCACGAGCAAGACGCTGAAGTACTTCACGAAGCGTAGTACGTGTAACACCAATCAACTCAGAAAGCTCACGCTCTGCGGGCAAGATAGAACCTGGAGCGAAACGGCCATTCCAAATACTTTCAATGATATACTTTTCTGCAAATCCTGCCGGGCTCTTTGCCTTAATGACCATCTACACTTCAATCCAATTTAATTATTTTGTTCTAATTTACTCATCATACCACTAGTTAACACCCTGCGGAAATACCCCCAAAAAATTTTACTCACTCAAAACCCAAGTAGAGTTAAAACTCTAAAGTTCAGCACACGTTTGCACTCGAGGTTTGGATAGCAAGCGACTACAAACCATCATTTAAACAAAACATTAACACAACAAATTCTTTTTAAAATCAATGAGATTGGTCATATTTTTAAATCTATTAATTTGCAATATTAAGTTGTAATAATCATATATAAGCCGTCGTTATTCTGTAAATTTTAATCATTTCGCTGAAATATTGATTCTAGTCGGTTTTTATCACATTTTAAGTGGTATGCTTGCGCTACTTTGATCGCGTTTCTCAACAAAAAAGAGGTATTTTTAGTGCTACAGGGGTTTTCCTGTTGACTAAATGTTATCTAAGAGTAGAGTTGCGCTCAAAAATAAGCAGTGCTTGAGTTTCTAAGGGAGTGACTTGGCAAGACCACAGAACATTACATGGAATGTAGTTTTTCTAAGTCACTGTTAGTTATAGGTTTTAACTAAATCTACAACTCGATTCTCAAAATGTTGTATTGCTTGTCTATTCATAATCAACATAAAAGAGTATTAACATGCCGATGTCTCTCGGAAACGCTTTTATCAAAAACTTCCTTGGTAAAGCTCCTGATTGGTATAAACTTGCCATCATTTCCTTTTTAATCATCAACCCGTTTGTTTTTTTCCTAGTAGACCCATTTGTTGCGGGCTGGCTATTAGTGGTTGAGTTTATTTTCACTTTAGCTATGGCTCTAAAATGCTACCCTCTCCAACCGGGTGGTTTATTGGCAATTCAAGCCGTCGCCATTGGCATGACTAAACCAGAAATGGTTTATCATGAGCTACAAGCAAACCTTCCAGTATTACTCTTACTAGTATTTATGGTTGCTGGCATCTACTTCATGAAAGAACTACTTCTGTTCATTTTTACGAAGATCCTGCTCGGTATCCAATCCAAAATTCTACTCTCTGTCGCTTTCTGTGTCGCCGCAGCATTCTTGTCTGCCTTCCTAGATGCGCTGACAGTAATCGCCGTAGTCATTAGCGTTGCGGTGGGCTTCTACTCTATCTACCACAAGGTTGCATCAGGTAAAGGCACAACGTCTGCACACGATCATACTCATGATGAAGAGATCTCTGAGCTAACTCGTGATGACCTAGAAAATTACCGCGCATTCCTACGTTCACTGCTTATGCACGCCGGTGTTGGTACTGCTCTAGGTGGTGTAATGACCATGGTAGGTGAACCGCAAAACTTAGTGATTGCTAAGCAAGCGGGCTGGGAGTTCGGTGAATTTATCATCCGCATGCTGCCAGTAACACTGCCTGTTTTCTTCTGCGGTATTCTGACTTGTGCACTTGTAGAAAAATTCAAAGTGTTTGGCTACGGTGCAGAGCTGCCAAATAATGTTCGCCAAATCTTAGTTGAATTTGACAACAAAGAACGCGCAAACCGCACCAAGCAAGACGTTGCAAAGCTATGGGTTCAAAGTGCAATCGCAGTTTGGCTTATTGTTGGTCTTGCGCTTCACGTCGCTGAAGTCGGTTTGATTGGCCTTTCAGTGATCATCTTAGCTACAGCGTTTACAGGTGTAATTGAAGAACACTCGATGGGTAAAGCCTTTGAAGAAGCACTGCCATTTACTGCACTTCTTGCCGTCTTTTTCGCGGTTGTTGCTGTAATCATCGACCAGGCTCTATTTAAGCCAGTAATCGATGCTGTACTTCACGTTGAAGATAAAGGCGCACAGCTCGCACTCTTCTACGTAGCCAACGGTATCTTGTCGATGGTTTCAGACAACGTATTCGTCGGTACGGTTTACATCAACGAAGTAAAAACAGCTCTGGTAGAAGGCATCATTACTCGCGACCAATTTGATCTGCTTGCTGTTGCTATCAACACAGGTACCAACCTACCTTCTGTTGCTACGCCAAACGGCCAAGCTGCATTCCTATTCCTATTAACGTCAGCACTTGCTCCGTTAATTCGACTGTCTTACGGCCGCATGGTAATCATGGCTTTGCCATATACTATCGTGTTAGCACTTGTTGGCCTTGCTGGTATTGTGTTCTTCGTAGAACCGATGACAGCATGGTTCTATGATGCAGGCTGGATCATTCACCGCACGGGTGAAGTGGTAGCTCCTGTTATCTCCGGTGGTCACTAACCCGGGTTTCTATAGCTAAACACAATAGATACATCTAACTAATCAAAAATATTAGTTGATTAGGAAACTTATCCAAGATAAAAAGCTCTGAGTAATCAGGGCTTTTTTATTTTATTGACAGGATTAAATTCGTGAACTTTTTTGCAATGCTCAAAGACTTCTCTAAGGGACGTTTATCTTGGCTTTTACTGCTGGCTTTTATTATCTTTTTTGAGGCATGTGCTCTTTTCTTTCAGCACGTGATGATGCTTGGCCCTTGCGTAATGTGTATCTACGAGCGCGTTGCTATGCTCGCTATCGGCATCGCAGCAATGATTGGTGCTATTGCCCCGCAGAATCCGATATCACGTTGGCTAGGTCTAGTTGGTTGGGGGTTAGGCGCGTATAAAGGGTTGATGCTTGCTTTGGAGCACGTTGACTACCAGTTTAACCCGTCTCCTTTCGCTACCTGCGACCTGTTTGTGACCTTCCCTAGCTGGGCCCCTCTAAACCAATGGGCGCCGTGGATGTTTGAGGCCTACGGCGACTGCAGCAAGGTAGTATGGCAGTTCTTAGAACTTTCAATGCCTCAATGGCTAGTGATTATCTTCGCGGGTAACCTGGTTGCTTTCGGTTTTGTAGTGATCTCTCAATTCGTTAAATCGAAGAATGACTAACAATTAGCTCATCATGTTAAGAAACGAAAAAGTCGACCACGAGGTCGACTTTTTTATTGCTTAAGCTTTTATCACTTAAAGAGAATCTAATGCTCATTCAAGCTTAATCTATCAACAAATCTCGATTAGCTGTTTTTACCGCAACATTGCTTGAATTTCTTGCCACTTTCACACGGACATAGATCGTTTCGACCAATGTCTTTAAATGGGTTCACGCTTTGTGACTTATTACCCAACATGGCTTCATCTGCCGCAAGTGCCACTTCAGAAATCATCAAATCAATCTGACCAACCAAGTCTGCAAGCGATGGCGGATTTTTAAGCCCTGCAGCGATCATTTGCTGTTGAGTTTGTTCTTCATCAATCGCTAGCATCAAGGTTGTTAGGAGCGCTTGCAACATACGCAGAGTGCCGTCCGCAACTGTCACGTTCTGCCACTGCTCTTCCACTGTTGGCCAAACCATCATAAAGCCTTCAGAAAAATCGGCGAATTGTTCGTTAAAATTACCTTCAGCCAGTACGTCTGTCAGTAAATATTCATTGCGCTGAATCAGGTTGTGCTGACGATTGATCTGCTCTGTCACCGTTGTTACAAGCTCTTTACCCGCTTCAGGCGCAACAATAGCGAGCCATTCCTCTGGATCTAATGGCTTGGTGGCTAAGTTAGAGGCAAGAATTGCGCCTTCCATAAACTGCGGAGTAATGTCAGTGATTGATTCAGGTAGGCTTAATAATTGATATGTCATGAAAGCTCTGGATATTGGGGCATTTTCGACATTATAACGCCATACTCCCTGAGTTGTCGCTATTTAGCGATAAACCATCATCAAGTAGGGTAACGCACACTAAGACAGGAAAACCATACTCATAGTGACAATCCTATAAGCAAACCGTACAATCACGCCTCTAATTTTTCGGCCCACTCAGTTTCGGTAAAGCAACATGCGAGTAATACTTGGCCCTATGGAGGGCGTTCTAGACCATCTAATGCGTGAAATTCTCACAGAGATCAATGATTACGATCTCTGTGTGACGGAATTTGTGCGCGTAGTTGATCAACTTCTTCCTCCGCATGTTTTTCACCGTATTTGCCCTGAATTGCATCAAGGCTCTCAGACCATGGCTGGTGTTCCAATCCATCTCCAGCTTCTAGGACAACACCCAAATTGGATGGCCGAGAATGCTTTTCAAGCTGCTAGTTTAGGCGCTAAAGGCATTGATCTTAATTTTGGTTGCCCTGCAAAAGCGGTAAACAAAAGTAATGGTGGTGCGTCACTGCTAAAAGAACCAGAACTCATCTATCAAGTGGTGAAGTCTTGTCGAGATGCGGTGCCAGCACACATTCCTGTATCCGCAAAAATTCGATTAGGTTGGGAACACCCGGAAGAGTGCTTTGAAATTGTCAACGCTATCGAACAAGCAAAGGCAGACGAACTCACTGTGCATGCAAGAACCAAAGTTGGCGGCTATAAAGCCAGCGAAATTAAATGGGATTACATCAATCAAATAAGAGAAAAAACGTCTCTACCTTTGATTGCTAATGGGGAAATTTGGAACTATCAAGATGGTCAAGATTGCATAGAAGCCACTGGCGTCGATTCATTGATGGTCTGCCGTGGCGCTTTCAACATTCCAAATCTTGGCAACGTCGTTAAGCACAACCACCAAAAAATGCCGTGGAATAAAGTCATCGAACTTTTGCTACGCTATTCAGAGTTTCAAATAAAAGGGGACAAAGGCATGTACTACCCCAACAGGGTGAAACAGTGGTTTGTTTATCTAAGTAAAGGCTACCCTGAAGCAAACGAACTATTTAAAGAAATTCGTACTTTCAAGAAAGCGCCACCTATTGTAGAGCGCCTTCAGCGTTATCAAGAGGAACATCGCCAAACTGTGTGAGTTAGTTCCCCTTATTCTCTAGCATAGAAGTTCAATAGCGTGGTTAAAATACGATGCGGTCTTTACCTGTCGTCTTAGCCACGTACAACTTTTCATCCGCGTGTTTGAATATCTCTTCAAAGCTTAGGTTGTTATGCTCAGCTTCAGTAATACAAACACCACCAGAGACAGTAAAACCATTAGGTACAATGTTAGCTGAGTTCGCACAGACAGCATTTTTAACACGCTCTAATGTCCTGATTAACGTTTCACGATCATCACCTTTTAGATAAACGACAAACTCTTCACCACCAAACCTTGCTGCGACATCACTACTTCGAATGCTATTACTTATCTGACGGGACATGTAGCGAATAACATCATCCCCTTTGTCATGCCCAAAGGTATCATTAATAAACTTGAAATTATCAATGTCAAATACAGTCAAGGCGAATAACTGGTCATGCTCTACACTGCGCCAAAAAGCTTCCAGTCCCCTGCGATTTAGCAGCCCGGTCATCGGGTCTTTAGCTGCTAGCTCTTTGAAATAACCGCGTTCAATATTGGAATTTACGTAGAAAAAAAGCGTTACAGAGAATAAATATACAATGATGGCGACAATCAGACTGTCTTTCTCATAGACAAAAAAGTGCTCCACTTCTTTGGCAAAATCTAATTCGTAATACATCGCGTGATGAGAAGCGACCCCTTCCAGTTTTATCGCGTGATAGAAAGTAGCGCTATCAACCGGATTAACCAAAGTGGTATCAATAATATCGATTCTACCGGCTAAGTGCTCATTCGAATTAGCAAGCAGTTTACTTGCGTCAATCTCAACAGAAAGCATTCCTTGATGTGTCCCGTTATGAAAGACAGGAATCGTCATGCTTATCATACGGTCAAGAGAGTCAAATCGATACGCAGGACCCGTTAAAGTCAATTGTTCTGGATTGTTGGCGGTTCTTTGCCAATACGGACGGCTTTTTATAGTCGAGAGTAGTTCTTTCCCTAGATCTTTAGCAAAGTCTTCTGGCGAAGAGATCACATAACCACGAGTATCTATAAAGTGCACGCCGTTGTGGTATTCATCAAGCTGGGACAAAAATGAAAGAATTGGTGCGAGAGCAATTTTTTCTGACGCACTTTTATAGCTATCACTGGTTTCATTACAAAGGGATTCTTGACCAACCAACATATAGTCGATATCGACAGAGGGGATATCTGCGGTTTTTCCGTCAGCAAGAAGTAATACGTCAATGGGCCAAATTCGGCAAAGACCATCAACCACTTGCTTATTGTGATCAAGGAAAAGAGGGTTTCCTGATTTGTAGTAATTAGAGAAGCTGTAGTCTAGAGCGGTAACAATTTTGGTCGTTCGTTTAAACACTTCTTCAATACGCTGAAATTCACTGCTGATGTCTTTTTCAACCGCATCAAAATGATTTTTTCCTATCAGCCCAAGTAACATGGTCGCGATCACAGCGGGAAAGCCGAAGACAAAGGTAAGGCTAAAGTGCCTATTTACTTTCATAGAATGTGCTCTTAGCGCTCAATTATTTTCATTAGTCCCATTAATATTATGACATTAATCGACAGTCCTCTCGATGTAAAATAATGTAAATTGATATTAACGATTCGCCTGACGGGGAAATAACTACTTAAAAATGAATAAAGTAGATCGCAGCTAATGGTGAGAGTCGACTAATGTTGTTCATTGCGATGGTTTAAATCCCTGTTAACAAAATGACTTACCAAGCATTGTTTTTTTGATGTTAATACCAATCAACGGCTGACTATGGCACGATCAACCACAGACTTAGGTAGAGTCAAACCAAGCTCACGAGCAGCATCCAAATTCACAACCAGTTGTGAACTCTGTGCAGTTTTGACACTCAGCTTCCCCGGTTTTTGTCCGTTCAGAATAGCAGCCACATAATCGGCAGTTTGCACCCCAACGTCATAGTAATCTAGACCTAACCCAGCTATTGCTCCCTTGCCCACGTAAGACGTTGCTCCTGCAACCACGGGTGTGCCAGCTTGGTTTGCAGCATTTATAAGTCCTTCGATACCGCTTGCCACCGTGTTATCAGTTAGCGCGTAGATAACATCAGATTTCTTAGCCACGGAGGCTGTTTTTTCTTCTACATCATCGACGGTCAGCACTTTTTCAGTATGCAAAGTAAAGCCAAAGTCTCGTGTTGCCTGCTTTAACAGCCCTACTAAAGCAACAGCATTTGCCTCTGCTGGGTTATAAACCACACCGACTGAATCTGCATTAGGGAGTAGCTCTTTAATAAGAGATACATGTTGGGAAATGGGTGATAAGTCAGAAAGGCCCGTAACATTTCGTCCCGGCTGTTCCAATTGTTTAACAAGTCTTGCGCCGATAGGGTCTGTTACCGCGGTGAACACAATCGGGATCGTTCGAGTCGCTGAAACCAACGCTTGCGAGGTCGGTGTCGCAATCCCAACTAATACATGAGGGTTCTCACTAACTAACTCTCTGGCTATTTTTGCTGCCTGAACGGGATTGCCGCCAGCCATTTCATAAGAGAACTCTAAATTTTTACCCGGTTCGTAACCTTTGGCTCTCAATCCTTCAAGAAGTCCTAGACGTGTTGCATTCAAATCTGGATGGTCAACAATTTGTGACACCGAAACTTTGGCAACGTTCGCCATTACATTACTTGTCCATAGCAACAACAGACAACTTACGACCGCTGCCAATACCTTTTTTACAGAACTCATTATCGCTCCCTGAATCAAGCTCTATTCGTTATTGCTCGATCAAAGAGAACAACATCACTATTGACATTATTACCAGTAACCTTTGATGACTTGAAGTTATATTTAACAAAAACACAACAAGACTCGAAAAATGCGTGAAATAGCGAGAGGCAGAATTTGAAGGGTAGGAAACTACATGAGTAGCAAGAGAAAAAAGGAATGAGGGGAGCGAGATGAATAAAAACGAAGCGAAAATATTAAAGTCAAACCTGAGAACAAACCATCAATGAGGAATAGTTGTTCTCAGGCAAGAGGAGAGTTGAAACTCATTAGAACCAACGTTCCATTGAGGATTTATCTAGCTGACGAAATGCGCGATTTAAAATGATCGCCAATTCTTTATAACGAGGACGCGACTTCATTGGCTCTAACGCAAAACCCGTTTCAGTGATCTTCTCATGAAGTTCGCGATACCACGAGACTAGCGCAGGTGGAAGTTGTGTGTTTGAGCGATTACCTAACCACCACATGCCTTGAAGCGGTAAGCTGATTGCAAACAAAGCCATGACCACAGCTTGTGGCATCGCTTGATAATTATTAAAGACCATTTGTGTAAGAACACTAATAGCAGCTATCGCTGGCATCACTTTCACGCCAAAACGCGTCGCTTTGATAATGCGCTGTTCAGGGAAGATCGAGTTTAACTCTTTGCGGACGGGCCAGAGCTCCATGTACTTTTGGCCATCTTTTAAACTGCTAGCTAAACCAACTCTATTACTCATATGAGTCTCCCGTTAAAAAAAAGTTGAAACCATCAACTAAAAACACAAAAAATTGACGAAAAATAATATTCTTTCAAATTTTTTTGTTATATTTGCACAATATCGCTATTATTTGCAGACCTCAATCTCATTGTTGCCCTTATTTACAATTTAAGCAACTTTGAGAAGACTTCTGCAAGGAATGCACAAGCCTCTTTTTGATAAAGAGTGCTTTCACTTTATACGGAAATTAACGTTTTTTTGACCAAGGTTAGTACGCAAGCCCATGTGCTTCGACTATTCTTGAGATTAATTTTCATCCTTAACTGATTTCGATCAGAAAAATAAACAGGTAGTCATTAATGTCTAAGCTAGTTTTAGTTTTAAACTGTGGTAGTTCTTCTCTTAAATTCGCTGTTGTTGATGCAGAATCAGGTGCAGAGCACCTAACTGGTCTTGCTGAGTGTCTAGGTCTTCCAGAAGCTCGTATGAAATGGAAACTTGATGGCAAGCATGAAGCACAACTAGGCGCGGGCGCAGCTCACGTAGAAGCACTATCTTTCATGGTAGAAACTATTCTTGCTTCTAAGCCTGAGCTTAAAGCTAACCTTGGCGCTATCGGTCACCGTATCGTACACGGTGGCGAGCAGTTCACTTCTTCTGCGCTTATCACTGATGAAGTTCTTAAGGGTATTCAAGACGCTGCGACTTTTGCACCTCTTCACAACCCTGCTCACCTTATCGGTATCGAAGCAGCTAAAAAGAACTTCCCTGGTCTACAAAACGTTGCTGTATTTGACACTGCGTTCCACCAAACAATGCCTTCTGAGTCTTACCTATACGCTCTACCGTACAACCTGTACAAAGAGCACGGCATCCGTCGTTACGGCATGCACGGTACTTCTCACCTATTCATCACTCGTGAAGTTGCAGGCCTACTAAACAAGCCAGTTGAAGAAGTTAACATCATCAACTGTCACCTAGGTAACGGCGCTTCTGTATGTGCAATCAAGAACGGTCAATCTGTAGATACTTCTATGGGTCTTACTCCTCTTGAAGGTCTTGTAATGGGTACACGTTGTGGTGACCTAGATCCTGCGATCATCTTCCACCTACACGACGCTCTTGGTTACTCTGTTGAAGAAATCAACAACATGCTAACTAAAGAATCTGGTCTTGCTGGTCTAACTGAAGTGACTTCTGACTGTCGTTTCGTTGAAGACAACTACGGCGAGAAAGAAGAAGCAACTCGTGCAATGGACGTGTTCTGTCACCGTCTAGCTAAGTACGTTGCTGGTTACACTGCAACTCTAGAAGGTCGTCTAGACGCAATCACTTTCACTGGCGGCATCGGCGAGAACTCTGGCCCAATTCGTGAAATGGTTCTTAACCGCCTAGGCATCTTCGGCATCGAAGTTGACGGTGAAGCTAACCTTAAAGCTCGTTTCGGCGGCGAAGGTACTATCACTACAGCTAACAGCCGTATCCCTGCAATGGTTATCTCTACTAACGAAGAGCTAGTAATTGCTGAAGACACTGCGAAACTAGCAGGTCTTTAATTGATTTTCCTGACTAGCTTCACTCGAAGCTAGTCAGTTTTTCATATCAAGAAAATGGGGCTCAACTTCTATTCCTACCCCAATATGTTTATCGGTGGGAATAGCGGTTGAGCTTTTTTATTTCCAATAGTCAAAGGTGTTCGTCAATGTCACGTACTATTATGCTTATCCCTACAAGCGCTGGTGTTGGTCTTACTAGTGTTAGCATGGGTGTTCTTCGCGCTATGGAGCGTAAGGGCGTAAGTGTTTCTTTCTACAAGCCAATCGCTCAACCTCGTAGCGGTGGTAACCAACCAGATCTAACCTCTACTATCATCAGCGCAAACAGCGACATTAAGATTGGTGAACCAATCGCAATGACAAAAGCTGAAGCTTTGATCGGTAGCGAGAAAACGGATGAGCTTCTTGAATCTGTTGTTGAGCAATACAACAAAATCAACAAAGACGCTGAAGTAACGCTAATCGAAGGCCTAGTCCCTACTCGCAAGCACCCGTTTGCAAACCAAGTGAACGCAGAAATCGCAAAAACGCTTGGTGCAGAGATCGTATTCGTTGCGACTCCTGGTACTGACAACCCTACGCAACTTAAAGAGCGTATTGAAGTTGCCTGTTCTAACTTCGGCGGTACTAAGAACAAAAATATCAAAGGCGTAATCATCAACAAGCTTAACGCTCCTGTTGATGAAGCTGGTCGTACTCGCCCTGACCTATCTGAAATCTTCGATGATGCAGACAGCGCTCAACAAGCGAACCTTGAAGTAATGCAAATCTTCAACTCTAGTCCTATCCGTGTTCTTGGCTGTGTGCCATGGAGCATCGACCTAATCGCAACTCGTGCGGTTGATATGGCTAAACACCTTAACGCTGAAATCGTTAATGAAGGTGAAATCTCGACTCGTCGTATTAAGAGCATCACTTTCTGTGCACGTTCTCTACCGCACATGATTGAGCACTTCAAGCCAGGTTCATTGCTAGTAACTTCTGCAGACCGCCCTGACGTTATCGTTGCTGCGGCTCTTGCTGCGAAAAACGGTGTTGAAATTGGCGCAATCCTACTGACTGGCGGTTACGACATTCCAGAAAGCATTGCTAACCTTTGTGCACCAGCATTCGCTTCAGGTCTACCGATCTTCAAAGCTCAAGGTAACACTTGGCAGACGTCTCTTAACCTACAGAGCTTCAACCTAGAAGTTCCTGCAGACGATAAAGAGCGTATCGAGTTCGTTAACGATCACGTTGCAAGCCACATTGATGGCCCTTGGATTGATTCTCTATCTGAAGGTACTCAAGGCATCCGTCGTCTAAGCCCACCAGCATTCCGTTACCAGTTAACTGAATTTGCTCGTAAAGCGGCTAAGCGCATCGTTCTTCCTGAAGGTGATGAGCCACGTACAGTGAAAGCTGCAGCTATCTGTGCTGAGCGCGGTATCGCAACGTGTGTACTTCTTGGTAACCCTGAAGAAATCCGTCGCGTTGCTGCACAACAAGGTGTTGAGCTTGGCGCTGGCGTTGAGATCATCGATTCTGCATCAGTTCGCGAAAACTACGTAGCTCGTCTAGTAGAACTTCGTGGCGCTAAAGGTATGACTGAAGTTGTTGCTCGTGAGAAGCTAGATGATTCAGTATTCCTAGGTACTATGATGCTTGAAGCGGGTGAAGTTGACGGTCTAGTATCTGGTGCTGTTCACACAACAGCAAACACAATCGTTCCTCCGTTCCAGATCATCAAGACTGCTCCTGATGCTTCTATCGTATCTTCAATCTTCTTCATGCTTCTGCCTGATCAAGTGCTTGTATACGGTGACTGTGCGATCAACCCAGATCCAACAGCGGAACAGCTTGCTGAAATCGCTATCCAATCTGCAGATTCTGCTGCGGCATTCGGTATCGACCCACGCGTTGCTATGATCTCTTACTCTACTGGTGAATCTGGTAAAGGTGCAGACGTAGATAAAGTGCGTGAAGCAACCAAACTTGCTCAAGCGAAACGTCCTGATCTTGTGATCGATGGTCCTCTTCAGTACGACGCTGCAATCATGGAAAACGTAGCCGCTTCTAAAGCACCTAACTCTCCAGTTGCAGGTAAAGCGACAGTATTCGTATTCCCAGACCTAAACACGGGTAACACGACTTACAAAGCTGTACAGCGTTCAGCAGACCTAGTATCTATCGGTCCAATGCTTCAAGGTATGCGCAAGCCAGTAAATGACTTGTCTCGTGGCGCTCTAGTAGACGACATCGTTTACACAGTAGCTCTAACGGCTATCCAAGCTGACCAAGCAGCTCAAGCTGAAGAAAAAGTAATTAACTAATTACATTTTCTCGTTTTTTAATGCTTTAAAAGTATCAAAGCCTATGCAATTTGCATGGGCTTTTTGTCATCGAAAATTGGTCAAAATGACAAACCTCGCTCTATTCGTACGCCAACCAATAACTGTATTGTCACTTTTAGCTAAACCACTGATTTATCAAGTTGTCTTTTTCTTTCCCTTCTATTATTAACCTACCGTACGTTTATCTGAAAAGTGCGATCTTTGACGTTTTTATTCTTCGCAATGATGATTTGTTTTGTTATATTATTTTACATAATAAATAAACTTCTTTGTATTTCATAACACTATGACGTCAGATACTCGGCTGATCACGTTGATCAAATGGCTCCCAGTTAGCTTTATCGCACTTTTTTCACTCGTACTAATTTCTTCATTTTTGTATAACTCACACCTATCAAATCAAAAACAACTACTTAGAGCTGAACAATTGTTTAAGGACCAACACAAACAATTGCTAAAAAGCCAAGTAGACGTAGCAAAAAGCCAAGTTCTCTATTTAAAATCAACCACTGAATCAGAGCTGAAAGCAGTCGTAAAAGAACGACTAGAAGAAGCTCATCGAATATCAACTCGTCTTTACGAAGACAACAGTTCGCAGCCAAGAGAAGTCATCGAATCGGTCATAAAAAGTGCATTAAAAGACATTCGCTTCAATAGCGACCGTGGTTACCTTTTTATTGTTGATCGCCAATCTAAAGGCATCATGCACCCATTTTGGCCCCACCTCGAAGGTCAAGATCTTTCCACACTCAAAGACACAAGAGGCACAGCTATTGTTACTGAAATGGTTAAACTGTCGCTTGAAAAAGAGACTAGCTTTTACAGATGGTGGTTTCACAAACCGGGTGACAATCAAGCAGAGTACGAAAAAATTGGGTACTCTATCTATTTTGAACCATTAGACTGGGTGATAAGTTCAGGTGATTATGTCGTTGACGTTGAAAATGATTTAAAAAAGCAATCACTCAATTGGCTTAATAGCCTTAAGCTTCCTGATTCTGACCAGTTGTTCGTGATCGACAAAAAAGGCGTTTTCCTAGCTCATGAGTCACCGGAATTAGTCGGAACAAAGCATCCTACATTTCAATCTTTTATCTTGAATGAGGACATCATAGAAGCAAACCATGAAGGCTTTGTAACTCTCGGAATAAAATCCAACAACAGCCAGTCCTCTAGCACTCTGAACTATATAACGAAAATTCCCGATTGGGACTGGTTTATCGTAGGTAGTGCCTATACCCAAGCCATTAACCAATATTCAGTCACTCATAAACGACTTACAGAAGAGTCGTTAAAACGCGATACCATCGAGCTCGTCATATACAGTGGTGCAGGTTTCGTTACCCTACTGATTCTTAGTTTCTATACCAGTAATGCTATTGCACGTCGCTTTACTACTTTCCAAGGCCAAATAAGGCGTGACTTCCATAAATTGGAGCAAAATCGTAAAGAGTTATCTTACTTAGCTCATCATGACTCACTCACCGGTCTTTACAACCGAACTGCATTAAAAGAGAGCTTTGCGGTCATACAAGAAAGAAACATACAAAATACGACTAAAATCGCCGTACTTTTTATCGACCTAGATGATTTTAAAAATATTAACGACGCTCATGGTCATGGCTATGGGGATCAACTGCTCAAAAATATTGCTCAAACTCTACAACATTTAACTGAGCCGAATGAAATGTATTTCCGTTTTGGCGGAGATGAGTTTATTGCGATTATAGACAATCTACCGACAGCTGAATCTTTGACACCAATTCTCAGCAAGATTAAGCAGGCAATCGAACGCTCTTACAATATCAAAGGGGAAAGCCTATCGATTAAGACAAGCATCGGCGTATCGTTATCCCCCGATCATGCTGACAATATCGAAATGTTAATCTCTAAAGCTGATATGGCACTCTATTTCGCGAAACGTACAAGCAAAGGTATTATTCAACTATTTAACGAGTCTATTTCTGATGATATTCACAGTAAACTCGAGATTGAGAATGCACTTAATTCAGCTTTAAATAACGAAGAGCTGTACGTTCACTATCAGCCTCAAGTCGACGTACATTCAGGTGTAGTGTTAGGAGTAGAAGCTCTATGTCGCTGGCAAAACAAAAAGTTAGGATTCATTCCACCTGATGTGTTCATCAGCATGGCAGAAAAAACTAGCCTCATTAATGACATTACGTTCTTTGTCGCTGAAACTAGCATGCGCCGAATTAGCACTATCAACCGTGAACTTGGGCTATCCCTATCTTTGTCTATCAATCTATCTCCAGCCGTATTTACTCAGCGTAATTTAGTTGAACGCTTCTCAGAGCTTGCAGCTAAATATGCAATGGCACCAGAAAAAATCAAAATTGAGATTACAGAAAGTGTTCTCGTTGAAGATCTGCAAGCTGTGACGCAGGTAATGAACAGCTTCCAAGCACTGGGAATGCAAGTTTCCATCGACGATTTCGGTACGGGTTACTCATCATTAAGCTATATTGCCTCACTTCCTATCAATGAGATCAAGATTGATAAATCATTCATAGATACTATTGATACCGATGCAAGGCAATTTGCACTGGTTGAAGCGATTACCTCTCTAGCAAGTATTTTCAATTTCGAATTGGTTGTGGAAGGTATTGAGACTAAAGAACAGCTCAAGCACATTCAGCAATTATACTGCAGCGCAGTTCAAGGCTACTACTACTCTCGTCCGGTAAGCGCGTCAGACCTTATTGAGTATCTAGAGCTACAAAATCAAAGAGAAACTATCGAAGTGTAAATCGCTCTCAAGCCTGACGCTGTGTTCCGGTAAGTTAAATTAAATAACTTCTTTCATGGGGGGAGTCTAAATCCAGTTCAGGCCCTTTAGGCACCACATGCGTCGGGTTGATACCAGTGTGACTATAATAGTAGTGACGCTTGATATGGTAAAAATCGGTCGTCTCTTTGATGCCTTCGATCTGGTAGAGCTCTTTTAAGTAACCCTGAATATGGACGTAGTCTGTAATTCGCTGCTTGTTACACTTAAAGTGACCAACATACACCGCATCAAACCGAACCAGAGTGGTAAACAAGCGCCAATCTGCCTCTGTAATCTCGTTACCCGCTAAATAACGGTGATCACTAAGGTGAGCGTCAACTTTGTCTAAGGCTTCAAATAACGCGTCATACGCTTCTTCATAGGCCTCTTGTGTTGTTGCAAAACCGGTACGATAAACGCCGTTATTAATGTTCGGATAGATATAGTCGTTCCATTCATCAATCTTGCTTGCCAGTTCCCACGGATAGTAATCATCCGTGTTGCCTGTCAGTTCGTTAAACTCTGAGTTAAACATACGGATAATCTCAGACGACTCGTTACTCACAATGGTGTTAGTCTTTTTATCCCACAACACAGGCACCGTCACTCTACCCGAGTAGTCAGGTTTGGCTTGAGTATAGATTTGGTGCATGCGGGTGTGGCCAAACAGAGGTTCAGGTAAGCCCATTTGCCAGCCTTCACTCATCATATCGGGGCAAACGACTGTCACGTCAATGTGATCGGTTAGATCTTTAAGCTCGCGAAAGATCAGCGTGCGATGCGCCCAAGGACAAGCTAACGATACGTATAAGTGATAACGGCCGCTTTCTGGCTCAAATTGCGCACCAGGTTTATTCTCTACCCAGTTACGAAAACCCGCATCTTCACGAACGAACTTACCACCGCTTTCTTTGGTGTCATACCACACATCGTGCCAAACACCTTCAACTAACTTGCCCATATCCAAACCTCTGTCATCCAAACTTTTCTCTAGTATAAAAAAAGCCAACTTTTTCAAAACTAGAAGAAGTTGGCTTAGTTGTTCGAATTATTTGATGAAGCTTATTTAATATGGAGCCTTAGGTACAAAAAAAGCGCAACTCATAAACAAGTTGCGCTTAAGCCTGTCACAGGCTGAACCGTTTTAAATAGGCTCTAGACTTGTACGTGCAAGCAAGATACTGCGTGTACGTCATCGCCTTGAATGGTTGGCTTAGTTTGCGCACAAGCCTCTGTTGCTTGTGGGCAACGAGTACGGAACACACAACCTGATGGCGGATTGATTGGCGATGGTAAATCACCTTCCAACATCTGAATCGTTTTGCTGCGCTCTAAGCGTGGGTCTGGAATCGGAACTGCAGACATCAATGCTTTGGTATACGGGTGCTTAGGGTCAGAAAACAAGGCATCTGATTCACCTAGCTCAACAGCATTACCTAAGTACATCACCAATACACGGTCAGAGATGTGTTTCACCACCGACAAATCGTGCGCGATGAATACCAAAGACAAACCTAGTTCTTTCTGTAGCTCTTTCAGAAGGTTAACTACTTGAGCTTGGATAGATACATCGAGTGCAGAAACAGGTTCATCACAGATGATCATCTTAGGTTTCAAAATAAGCGCACGTGCAATACCAATACGCTGACACTGACCACCAGAGAATTCATGGGGGTAACGGTTGATTACGTTTGGTAGTAGACCAACCTTTGCCATCATCTCTTTAACTCTATCCTTCACTTCCTGTTTAGAAAGTTCAGGGAAGAAAGTCTCTAGAGGCTCAGCAATAATGTCACCAACAGACATACGCGGGTTGAGTGATGCTAGCGGATCTTGGAAGATCATCTGAATCTCTTTACGAGTCTCACGACGTTTCACTTCTTGCATCTTAGTCAGGTCCTGACCTAACCACATCACTTGACCTTCAGTCGCTTCAACCAAACCGATAATTGCGCGTGCAAAAGTCGACTTACCACAACCAGACTCACCGACCACACCTAGCGTTTCGCCTTCGTAAAGGTGAACATCAACACCATCAACCGCTTTAAGGTTTGATGGTTTCGCCCAAGGCCAAGCAGACTTAGCCGCAATGCTAAAGTGAACTTTTAGGTCTTTAATATCTAATAGTAATTCTTTACTCATTTTGTCCAAGTCTCCCAGTCTGAAAAACAAGCACGCTGACGGTCTTTAGCAAATGGCTGTAGAATCGGTGCTTCTTGCTTACAACGGTCCATTACACGGTGACAACGGTCTTGGTAAGGACAACCTGTTGGTAGGCGAAGTAAGTTAGGTGGGTTACCTGGAATCGTCGGTAGAATTTCACCTTCGGTATCCAAACGAGGAATCGCTTTAAGCAGGCCTTCCGCATAAGGGTGGCTTGGCTCGTAGAAGATTTCATCAACCGTGCCATATTCCATTGTACGACCTGCGTACATCACAAGTACTTTGTCACACGAACCAGCAACCACACCCAAGTCATGGGTGATCATGATGATTGCCGTATTGAACTCATCTTTAAGTTCGTTCAGCAATTCCATGATTTGCGCTTGAATGGTTACATCCAGTGCCGTTGTCGGCTCATCAGCGATAAGCAATTTAGGGCGACACAGTAGTGCCATTGCGATCATCACACGTTGACGCATACCGCCAGAAAACTCATGTGGGTACATGGTAATACGTTTACGAGCTTCAGGAATTTTCACCGCTTCAAGCATACGTACTGATTCTTCGAACGCTTCCGCTTTGCCCATGCCTTTATGCAGCATAAGCACTTCCATCAGCTGATCACATACTTTCATGTAAGGATTCAGTGATGTCATTGGATCTTGGAAGATCATCGCGATCTGTTCAGCGCGTACTTTGTTCAGCTCTTTTTCAGGCAGGTTAAGAATTTCATTGCCTTCAAACTTTGCGCTACCTGAGATGATGCCGTTCTTCGCCAGCAGTCCCATCAGTGCAAATACCGTTTGAGATTTACCCGAACCCGACTCACCAACAATGCCCAGCGTTTCGCCTTGGTTAAGTGAGAAGTTCAGATCGTTTACTGCGGTTACGATACCATCTTGCGTGGTAAATTCGACGCGCAGATCTTTGACATCTAATAAGCTCATCATTGCTTCCTTAATCTTTTATAGCTTTTGTATTTTTATTTGCTATTAATTCTTATCTGTCTTTTGGATCAAGCGCATCACGCAGACCATCACCTACATAGTTAAAGCAGAACAGCGTAACTACCATGAATGCCGCTGGGAATGCCAGTTGCCAAATAGCAACTTCCATTGTTTGCGAACCTTCTTGTAACAGTGCGCCCCAACTTGTCATAGGCTCTTGAACACCAAGACCAAGGAAAGATAAGAATGATTCAGTAAGGATCATGCTTGGAATAAGTAGCGTCGAGTAAACCGCAACAATACCCAATACGTTCGGTACAATATGACGTGTAATGATCTTCCATTTACTTACACCACATACGTGAGCAGCCTCGATGAATTCTTTACTACGTAGACTCAACGTTTGACCACGTACGATTCGTGCCATATCGAGCCAAGCAATCGCACCGATAGCAACAAAGATAAGTACAATATTACGACCAAAGAATGTTACTAGTACGATCACAAGGAACATGAATGGTACTGCGTACAAGATCTCTAGGATACGCATCATCACTCGGTCAGTACGACCGCCAATGAAACCGGAAGCTGCACCATAAAGCGTACCAATCAGTACCGCTACAAATGCGCCCATCACACCAACCATAAGAGAAATACGGCCGCCGATCATTGTACGAACGTATAAGTCACGACCTAAACTGTCGGTACCAAACCAGTGATCCGCATTTGGACCAACGTGCATTGCGTACCAATCAGTATCATCGTAAGCATGCTGCGCCAACATAGGTAAGAAGATTACCGATAGCACCATGATAATTAGAATGAACAGACTGATCATTGCCGCTTTGTTGCGCATAAAACGAATACGCGCATCCTGCCACAAACTACGACCTTCAATTTCCAAATTCTCAGAGAATTTTTCGATCGCTTCTAAGTTTTCTTTTTTCTTCAACATAACCATGCGTCCCTGCTAGTAGCGAATTTTCGGGTCAATAAGCGCTAGTAAAATATCAACGATAGCGTTGAACAAGATGAATAGGAAACCAATCAAAATGGTTACACCCATTACTAACGAATAATCACGGTTAAACGCGGCGTTAACAAACAGCTTACCGATACCCGGTAGGCCGAAGATGGTTTCAACAACAACTGAACCTGTGATGATACCTACGAACGCAGGCCCCATGTATGAAACAACAGGTAGCATTGCTGGCTTAAGCGCATGTTTAAGAACGATATAACGGTAACTTAGACCTTTAGCACGAGCAGTACGGATAAAGTTACTGTTTAGAGTTTCAATCATGCTACCGCGAGTGATACGAGCAAAGGTAGCTACATATAGAAGAGACATCGCAATAACAGGTAGCACGATGTACGCGAAGGTGCCGCCATGCCAACCACCTGCTGGGAATATATTCCAGTGCAGGGAGAAAAGGTAAATAAGCGCTGGTGCCAACACGAAGGATGGCATCACCACTCCGAGCATGGCTGTCGACATTATGGTGTAGTCAACCCAGGTATTGTGTTTCAACGCGGCTATAGTACCGACGGTGACCCCCATAATTAACGTAAAGATAAAGGCAACGAAGCCTACCTTCGCAGATACTGGAAGTGCTACAGCAATCAGCTCATTTACTGTGTAATCTTGATATTTGAAAGATGGACCAAAATCACCCTGAAGGATGTTGGTTAAGTACGTGGTGTACTGTTCAAATACTGGTTTATCTAAGCCGTATTTAGCTTCGATGTTAGCCATAACTTCTGGCGGTAATGGACGCTCGCTTGAAAACGGGTTACCCGGTGCGAAACGCATGAGAAAGAAAGATATAGTGATCAACACCAACATCGTTGGAATTGCTTCAAATATCCTTTTCATAATGAATTTAAGCATAAACTCACTCTTTCAGTCTGTGACAATTAAAATTAGAAAGACGCTACATGCGCGTATTACGCATGTAGTGTCTGTATCGTTATAGTTATATTAACTTTTTAGAATCGAAGCTTATTGAGCCTTGATGTATAAGTCTTTCGAGAAGATCTTATCTTCCGCGTTATTAGTAGGGAAGCCACCAACGTGCGGATTTAGTAGACGTGATTTCACGTATTGATAGATAGGTGCGATAGGCATATCGTTAGCCATTAGCGCCTCAGCTTCAAGGTAAAGTGCTTTACGCTCTTCTTCTGAAGTCGAGTTTAGTGCTTTATCAATAATTTGATCGTAAGCCGCGCTGTCGTAGTGAACACCACCAGTAGTGTTGTTACTCTTCATTAGCGTTAGGAATGACGACGCTTCATTGTAGTCACCACACCAACCAGCACGAGCTACTTCGAAGTCACCAGAATCTTTAGAAGATAGGTAAGTTTTCCACTCTTGGTTTTCAAGTGTAACTTTAAGACCCAGTGTTTTCTTCCACATAGAACCTAGTGCTACAGCAATCTTCTTGTGGTTTTCAGAAGTGTTGTAAAGTAGGTTGAAGTTTAGTGGATTGTCTTTGCCGTAACCCGCTTCTTCAAGAAGACGTGCCGCTTCTACGTTACGCTCTTTTTGAGACATTGTACCGTACTGAGGAAGCTCAGGATCGAAGCCCGCTGTGATTTCAGGCGTCAGGAAATATGCTGGTTTTTGACCTTGCGCTAAGATAGCGCCAGTCACGATGTCACGGTCAATTGCGTAAGAGATAGCCTTACGTACGCGAACGTCATCAAATGGAGCTTTCTTCGTGTTGAAGATGTAGTAGTAAGTACACAAGTTACCGGCTACAGATACGTCTTCTGCGTGCTCTTTCTTAAGACGCTTGAAGTGCTCAGTTGGAAGTTCATTTGTGAAGTCGATTTCACCAGATAGGAAACGGTTCATTTCCGCAACTTGGTTTTCGATTGGTAGGAAGGTTACTTTATTTAGAACAGTTTTGTCGTTGTTCCAGTATTGGTCGTTACGCTTTAGAACTAGACGTTCGTTAACAACCCACTTATCAACAGAAAATGCGCCGTTACCTACGAAGTTACCAGGCTTAGTCCATTGGTCACCGAATTTTTCAACAGTTGCCTTGTGTACTGGCTTCACTGTTGTGTGGCCCATCATCATTACGAAGTATGGTACCGCTGTTTCTAATTCAACAACAAGCGTGTTTGCATCTACAGCTTTAACGCCTAGCTCACTCTTGTCTTTCTTACCCGCTACGATGTCTTTCGCATTCACCATCTTGGTATATTCCATGTACCAAGCGTATGGAGAAGCAGTGGCAGGATCAACTGCACGTTTCCAGCTGTAAACGAAATCTTCAGCTGTTACAGGATCGCCATTAGACCATTTTGCATCTTTGCGTAGATGGAAAGTGAATGTTTTATTGTCTGTCGTTTCCCAGCTTTCAGCAACACCAGGGATAGTATTACCTTCGCCATCTTGGTTCACTAGACCTTCTAGAAGATCACGAATTACGTGAGATTCTGGTACACCTTGAGATTTGTGTGGGTCGATAGTCGCAACTTCAGTACCGTTACCGCGAACAAGTTCCTGAACTTTTGCTAGTTCTGTACCTGCTGGAACTTCAGCAGCGATAGAAAGAGTAGAAGTGGCAGCCACTGCCAAACCAGCACCTAGAAGAAGGGCCTGAGTGATTTTATTCTTGTACATTTAATAAACTCCAAGTTTTTCGTATTGCATCCATGACTTCTTTGCAAAGTTCACTGAACGGCAGTGATTTAGATTTATTTAGCTTAAAATATAAGCATAAAAATCTAAAACCTTACAAAGATTGAGGCACACACTATCAACCATTGAAGTAATTTGCCATAAACAAGTCGCAAAAAATCGGATAATTCTCCGAAATATTCAAGGTATCAGTGTAAATATCTAATAAAATCCTAATGAATAGTGATTTACACATAGGGATTTATTAAATAACAGCCTTTAGTGTTGATGTATCTGTGTTGATACTTTTTTTTAGCATCTTATGCTAGAACACCTTTAATAAGTTAACATTAATGCCACATCAAATCTAAGTGCACATCACATATCCCCTAAATAGACTGTACTATTTGTGAGGGTTATCACCTTATACAAAACAGCATAATGCACTGCACCAAAGCGGGTGCAGGGCGGCACCAATACAGAAAAAACAAGTCAAAGAATTTATATGCATCTTGAATGACTAATCATTTAATAAATACCATGTTTTTTATAAATGACTTTGTAGCACGCACAAAAAAACCGACGTTCAACGTCGGCTTTGTTACCTAGGTCCTAACCTGAAATGCGTTATCACATTAAGGACGAAACATTATGTGGGATAATTTACTTTTCCCAGCGCTCTGCAGCTTTGGTATCTGAATCGCGAGAATCAACCCAACGAGTCGCTTCTGTCGTTCTTTCCTTTTTCCAAAACGGCGCTCTGGTTTTGAGGAAGTCCATAACAAACTCACACGCTTCGAAGGCAGCCCCTCGGTGCGCACTAGATACACCAACGTAAACAATCTGGTCACCGATATCTAAATCACCAACACGGTGAATCACTCGCATCTTCTGAATAGGCCAGCGCGCTTCAGCTTGATCACAGATCTCGCTCAGCGACTTCTCTGTCATACCCGGATAGTGCTCTAGAGACAAACCAATCACGTTGTCGCCAAGGTTCATGTCGCGAACTTTACCAACAAACGTCACTACCGCTCCTGCTGCTGTGCCTTGAGCTAGATAATCGTATTCGTCACCCACAGAAAAATCTTCTGCAGTAACTACTACTCTTGGATCAATAACTCGAGAGTCGTTCATGGCTAACCTCCAGTAACAGGTGGGAAGAAAGCCACTTCATCGCCGTCTTTCACTTCAGTCGTCAAAGGTACGATTGATTGGTTAAGCGCAGCCAGAAGTTTGCCCTCTTCCAATGCGATATCCCATTTGCCTTCTTGTGTTACAAGGTGGCTGCGAATCGCTTCAATAGTATTGAATTGTGCATCGACTTCTAGGCTATCGACACCGACAAGTTCACGAGTTTGAGCAAAGAACAGTACAGTAATCATGATTCCACCTTGAAGTGACCAGATTTACCACCCATCTTCTCTAACAGGCGTACATTTTCGATAACAATGTCTTTTTGAACAGCTTTACACATATCGTAAATCGTCAGTGCAGCAACGGAAGCAGCCGTAAGCGCTTCCATCTCAACGCCCGTCTTACCCGCAAGTTTACAAACAGATTCAATGCGAACCTTGTTTTCAGACTCGATAGCTTCTAGCTGCACTTCTACTTTAGTTAGTAGTAGAGGGTGGCACAGTGGAATCAAGTCCCACGTTTTCTTAGCCGCTTGGATGCCAGCAATACGCGCTGTTGCGAAAACATCACCTTTATGGTGACTACCAGAAACAATCAGATCTAGTGTTTCTGCTGACATTTGAACGAATGCTTCTGCTCTCGCTTCGCGTACTGTTTCCGCTTTAGCCGATACATCGACCATGTTCGCTTCGCCAGAGGCGTTAATGTGTGTAAATTGGCTCATATTCAAACCACCTTATACAGAAAGGTGTGGCATGAAGTTACAAGGACGGTGGCTAGCATCCATCTGTTGCTTGATGATCTTAGTCCAACCTGTTCGGCACGCACCTGTAGAACCAGGCATTGCAAAAATAACCGTGTGGTTCGCAAAACCCGCGATTGCACGAGATTGAATCGTCGAAGTACCAATCTCTTCGTAAGACACTTGGCGGAAGAGCTCACCAAAGCCTTCTACTTCTTTGTCGAACAGTGGCTTAAGTGCTTCTGGGGTGCTGTCACGTGATGTGAAGCCTGTGCCGCCAGTGATCATGATAGCTTGTACGCTTTCATCAGCAATCCACTTAGATACGATCGCACGGATCTTGTACATATCATCAATAACGATTTGCTTATCAACTACGTTGTGGCCAGCTTCTTTAGCGTGCTCAGCTAGGTAACCACCTGACGTGTCGTTTTCTTCTGTACGAGTATCTGAAACGGTTAGTACTGCGATATTTGCTGCTTGAAATTTGCTTTCTGCGTGACCCATTTGCTCACCTATATAAATTTTCAATGATTAGACTGATTCGCTCAGCCTAAATAAGCTGAGCGATAAAATGCTTTAGAGTGTATAGCGGGTTAACCGCCGATTGACGCCAAGTTTGGAGTCATGCCGCTGTTGCCATCATGTAAAAAGTGGCTAACGGACTTGGTTTGAAGCTGAGCCTGAATTCGGTCAATGAGCGCTTGCTCTTGTTGTTCTTCTTGAATCAAGTCTCTCAGTTCAACACCGTGGTCGCCAAACAGACATAAATGAAGTTTACCGGTCGCAGAAACGCGTAGTCGGTTACAACTCTCACAAAAGTCTTTCTCGTAAGGCATGATCAAACCAATTTCACCCTTGTAGTCAGGGTGGACAAATACCTGCGCAGGGCCATCATTAACGGCTTTGATTTTTAGCAGCCAACCATTAGCAATAAGTTGGTTGCGAATCGCAACGCCAGACACATGGTGTTTATCGAACAACTCATCCATCTCGCCGGTTTTCATCAGCTCGATAAAACGTAATTGAATAGGTTTATCTTTGATCCAATTAAGGAAGGCTGGTAATTCCTGACTGTTGAGGTCTTTCATTAATACGACGTTGACTTTGACTTGTTCAAAGCCAACCTCAAACGCTTTATCAATACCTCGCATAACCTCAGTAAACTTGTTCTCACCAGTGATCTGATGGAACATGCGCGAATCTAAACTATCCACACTGACGTTTATATGAGTTAAACCAGCATCACGCCATTGCTCTACTTGTTTCTCCATGCGGTAACCATTGGTTGTAGTGGCTACTTTTTCAATGCCTGGAGTAGAAGCAACGGTATGTATGATTTCAGGAAAGTCTTTACGCAGACTCGGCTCTCCGCCTGTAATGCGGATCTTTGAGGTACCACAATCTGCAAACGCTTTAACAACGCGTTTGATCTCGGGAACACTTAAAAAAGACGAGTTTTTTTGCCCTGACGGTTTATAACCATCTGGCAAGCAGTAAGTACATTTAAAGTTACAGACGTCTGTAACCGACAAGCGCAAGTAATAAAACTTGCGATGGAATCTATCTTCGAATTGTTGCGCCACGGAACACCTTTCCAAACACGGGAGGCATAATCATTTCCAATTAAGCCCTTGTGACAACATGTCACTGGCTCTTGATGCGTATCGGTACAGCAAATACCACTGTGCGACTTAGCATGCGAGAGCTCGGAGTTATGGCAACTGCTCGTTATATTCACACGCGCAGTAGCTGAGTAATAAAATACTTAATATTTGTACGTGAATCTAGCTTTGATGACAAAAAACGAGTCACATCAGCAAAAAAATTGTATCAAACCCTCAAAATAACTCTTGTTGAGTATCTGACGAGAAGCATTTAACCTAAATTATAGTTGGTAATAATCTAACAAGAACAAAAAATGAATATTTACTCTTCAAAGAAAGTTGTCGCAATTGGTGGAGGTCACGGCTTAGGTCGTATGCTTGCGGCATTAAAAGACTTTGGTAGCAACGCGACAGGCATTGTTGCAACCACAGATAACGGTGGTTCCACCGGAAGAATTCGAGATTGCCAAGGTGGCATCGCTTGGGGTGATACTCGTAACTGTATCAACCAACTAATCACCGAGCCTTCGATCAGTTCGATGATGTTCGAATACCGCTTTCGCGGTCAAGGTGAACTCGATGGTCACAACCTCGGTAACCTGATGCTTACTGCGCTAGACAACCTTTCTGTTCGCCCATTGGAAGCGATCAACCTAATTCGTAACATGCTTAAGGTCGATGTGAATATTGTGCCAATGACGGAACATCCTTCCGATCTCACCGCTTTGTCAATGGACGGCCGTTGGGTAACTGGCGAAACCAACGTTGATGACATGACAGAAAAGCTGCGCATGATGGACTTGTCCCCAGAAGTGCCAGCGACCAGAGAGGCCGTTGCAGCTGTCGAACAAGCAGACTGTATCGTGCTTGGTCCGGGAAGTTTTCTAACCAGTGTTATGCCGCCCCTTCTACTGCCAGAGATTGGTAAAGCGATCGCAGATAATACTAAAGCCAAGGTTATCTTCGTTGAAAACCTGTCGCCAGAGCATGGACCTGCAGGGAAAATGACGCTACAAGAGCAATTGGAGTGGTGCGAACGTACCTGCAAGGCGAGAAAGATCGACATTGTATTGGGTAACGCGCCCCATCCGGAACTTAAAGGGCTATGGAATTGCGTGACTACTGACCTTGCCTCTCCAAATAGAGATTGGAGACACGACCGCGTAAAACTCCAACAAGCAATAAGGGATCAGTTAGTTTAGGCGATTTTCTAAATCTATTTACCAAACAAAAAAGGAGCACGATGCTCCTTTTTAAGTTTATTGATGACTGACCACTTTAGTGCTTTAAAGCTCTGTCATTAACTGTTGGTACTCTTGGTAGGTGGACAATAAAATGTCCTGCATACCTTGAAAGTCGACCTCTGTCATTGGCAGCGCTTGTTTCACTTTTGCATCTAGGCTAATCGCAAAACTGCACAAAGAGTCCGCACCAAAGCTCGCAGCACTACTCTTAAGTGCATGGCTAATATCCGCTAAATACTTAGATGTGTCTGACTCTTTATTTAGCTCTAAATGTTCGTAGTATCCCTTCAGTTCACCTAAAAATATTTCCAGTAACACTGGGACATTCTCTTGCCCTATTTCACCGGCTAGTTCATCAACTTTTTGCTGATTTAGTATTATCATCATTGCTCTTTTCTTATTATTTGGTGATTACTGCTTCGCATTCCATGTTTGCAATTTACGGTATATCGTCGATGGGCTGACATCCAAGAAACCTGCCGCACGAGGAACGTTACCGTCACACGCTTTGATGGCCTGTTCGATAGCCGTTTTCTCAGTGATCCACAATGGGAAAATATCTTTTACCGTGATGTCTTCGTTCTGCTTCTCTTTTAAACGGAGACTGTTTTCAATTGGTTGGTTCAATGGCGGTGGAAGCATATTGAGAGTAATCTCTTTACCATTATTCAGTACCACTACATTTCGCAACACATTTTGTAACTGACGAACGTTCCCCGGCCACTCATATTGATTAAAGCGATCGAGTACTTCTTCAGCAAAACGTACGAACGCCTTGCCCTCCTCGACCGACATATAGCCGAGTAGAGAATACGCAATTTCGATGACATCTTCACCACGCTCACGCAATGGCGGTAAGTGCAGTGGAATCACATATAAACGGTAGTATAAATCTTCTCTAAAGCGACCTTCTTGAACTTCTTTCCAAGGGTCGCGGTTGGTTGCACATACGAAACGAACATCCACACTCTTCATCTTCGAAGAGCCCACTTTTTGGAAAGTACCAGTTTGGATAAAGCGCAGCAGCTTAGTCTGTAGCTCTAAGTCCATTTCGCACAGTTCATCGAGGAACAGGGTTCCACCATCTGCAAGCTCAGCAGCGCCTTGACGGTCGGTTGCAGCACCCGTAAAGGCCCCTTTAACATGACCAAACAGTTCACTCTCAATCAAGTCTTTAGGAATCGCTGCACAGTTGATCGCGATAAATGGCTTATCACCACGCTTACTCGCAGCGTGAATGGCTTCAGCACATACCTCTTTACCGGTACCACTTTCACCAGTGATGAAAATACTGGCCTTACTGGATGCGGCAGAATCGATCGTTCGGTAAACCTGCTGCATGGTTTGACTACTACCAATAAAGCCTTGATAGTTCTGATTTCCTGGATGTTCCGAGCTATTTTTAAGTTTAGTGGCTTTGCGGATCGCGTTGTTCACCGTAATGCGGAGTCGGTCGGCTTCACACGGCTTGATAAGGAAATCTTGGGAACCATGTCGCATGGCTTCTACTGCGGTATCAATCGAGCCGTGAGCGGTCATGAAGATAACGGGAACTTCCGGATATTTTTGTTTTACAGCAAACAGTACATCCATCCCCGTCATGTCGGGCAGGCGTAGATCTAATAAAATGAGGTCTGGGATTCGATGGTTCAAACTCTCGATTGCATCGCGGCCTGTGCCGACAATGTTAATATCAATTTCGAGCGGTGTAAGATACGATCGATATAACGCTGCTACCGACGCGGTATCTTCTACCATTAACAAATACTTCGATTTGTTATCTAACGTTTTTGATTGCATATCCTAGCCATTTATAATTTGCATTTCTTATTATAATCGCATTCCGCTTTGCATTATGCAAATTAACCACACTATTTATACTGTGTTCGTTTGCTTGCTTCAAACAATCAATGTGTTATCTATGTGGCACGAACGATGCAGTTATCTAAATGACCTTCGGGTCACCTAGCCAACTGACGTTGTTAGTGGACTTTGTGTCCACAAACGTAAGCCAGTAGAACATTTACTACTGGCTGTTTTTTGTCTGAAGCATTCTCAATTCTTATTGTTATTGTTATTGTTATGGGTATAAACGCCTTAAGTAAGATGTGAAGTTAGCTATTAGAAATAAACTGCTTTCTCAATTGTTCTATTTCATCACGCTTCTGTGCCGCCAATTCAAATTCCAAGTTCTGAGCATGTTGATACATTGCCGCTTCCAGTTTACTGATCTCTTTATCAAGCTGCTGTGGTGTAAGCACTGCATAGTTTTCAGAAGGTTCTGCCACCTTAGATAGTGGAACTTGCTTAGATTGTCGCTGTTGTTTCGACTTGGTCAAGTCACCCAACTCCATAATGTCTTTGATATTACGTTTAAGCGCTTGCGGCGTGATACCTTGCTCTTCATTGTAGGCCTGCTGTTTCTCTCTACGGCGGTCGGTTTCATCAATCGCCTTTCTCATCGACTTAGTAATCGAGTCACCATATAGAATTGCTCGACCTTCCAAATTACGAGCTGCACGGCCAATGGTCTGTATCAAAGAACGCTCAGAACGTAAGAAGCCCTCTTTATCAGCATCAAGAATCGCCACCAGCGATACTTCCGGCATATCCAAACCTTCTCGAAGTAAGTTAATGCCCACTAACACGTCAAACTCGCCCAAACGTAGGTCTCTGATAATTTCTACGCGTTCAACGGTATCGATATCAGAGTGTAAGTAACGAACTTTAACGCCATGCTCACTCAGGTATTCAGTTAAGTCCTCTGCCATTCGCTTAGTTAGCGTCGTGACAAGTACACGCTCTTCTTTCACTGAACGTATTCTGATTTCAGACAATATGTCATCAACCTGAGTCGCGACAGGCCTTACTTCGATAATTGGGTCTAACAAACCAGTAGGACGCACCACTTGATCAGCAATCTCACCGTCTGATTTTTCGATTTCGTAATTGCCTGGCGTTGCCGACACAAAAATCGTTTGCGGAGCTATAGACTCAAATTCTTCAAACTTCATTGGACGGTTATCCAATGCCGAAGGCAGACGGAAACCAAATTCAACCAAGGTTTCTTTACGCGAGCGGTCACCTTTATACATGGCACCAATTTGCGGCACGGTAACGTGTGATTCATCGATGATCAGCAGACCATCATTAGGTAAGTAATCAAATAAGGTTGGTGGTGCTTCACCTTCATTACGTCCACTCAAATAACGAGAGTAGTTTTCAATACCCGAACAGAATCCGAGCTCTGTCATCATCTCTATATCGAACTGAGTTCTTTGGGAAATACGTTGCTCTTCAAGAAGTTTGTTGTTGTCTTTTAGATATTGGGTTCTATCACGCAGTTCATCCTTGATGTTCTCAATCGCCTCAAGAATTTTCTCTCTTGGAGTCACATAGTGAGTTTTTGGATAAACCGTAAAGCGCGGCAAGTCTCTTTGCTTAACTGCACCAGTTAGTGGGTCAAAGATACTAATACAATCGACTTCGTCATCGAACATCTCAATTCTAACCGCATCTTGATCAGATTCAGCCGGGAAAACATCAATCACTTCACCACGCACGCGGAATTGACCTCGTTCAAATGCGACGTCGTTTCTTGAATATTGTAGCTCCGCCAAACGGCGCAAAATATCACGCTGATCCATAACCTCACCACGACTCAAGTGAAGCATCATTTTCAAATACGACTTAGGATCACCCAGACCATAGATAGCCGATACAGAAGCCACAATGATGGCGTCTTTTCGCTCTAATAAGGCCTTGGTCGCCGAAAGTCTCATCTGTTCGATATGAGCATTTACAGACGCATCTTTCTCTATAAACGTATCCGTAGTTGGAACGTAAGCTTCCGGTTGATAGTAATCGTAGTAAGAAACAAAATACTCAACGGCATTATTTGGAAAGAATGACTTCATCTCACCATAAAGTTGAGCTGCCAGAGTCTTATTAGGCGCTAACAATATTGCAGGTCTTTGAGATTGGGAAATGACGTTAGCAAGGGTAAATGTTTTACCAGAGCCCGTTACCCCTAATAGAGTTTGATGCGCCAAACCAGAATCTAGTCCATCTAGTAATTTGGTAATCGCCGTCGGCTGGTCACCGGACGGACTGTAGTCCGATACCAAGTCAAAGAGTTTACTCATAGGTCGCCATTTCCATACTGTTTATTTAATCAGGTCATTGTCACTCTAGGAGGAGTGTCGTTGCAACTATTATCTAGAGAAATGCATCTTAAGATTAGATATCAGTTATAGCTTTTATTTTTGGAACTTGGTATTATCCGTGCCCCTGCAAGATCTCTTCAGCTAAATCACTCGATTTTTAATCCACTACTTTTCCCCAAAAAATCTAAAAATAGCACTTGTTTTACTGTTTATTTTATAATCTTAAAAAGTTATACAATCGTGACATTTCGATATAAAACTTTTAAATACATCATGTTACCGCAGATTTTAACATTTTCAGATTTATCCCAATTATTGTTGTTAAAGTTTCACGCACATACTTATCCACAATTTTGGTGGATAACTAAAGCAAAGCTAAATCTGATAAGGCGTTCAAGAAAGTAAAGTTTTTTATCTTATTTTTTTCTGCTATTTTTTATTGACAGAAAATAGGAGTCTTATTAGAATTCGCGTCGCTAACAAGCAATTCCCCTTTAGTTCAGTTGGTAGAACGGCGGACTGTTAATCCGTATGTCGCAAGTTCAAGTCTTGCAAGGGGAGCCAAATTCAGGAAAAAGCTCAATCGAAAGATTGGGCTTTTTTCGTATATAACTGCGACTAACTTGCTCCAAGTTAATGTCACACCCGAATCGTCGGACCGTGCTACCCGCGCGAGTCCGAGTCTCGACAAAGGGGCCGAATTTAAAGAAGCCGCATCACTCGATGCGGCTTTTTGCGTTTTAACCTGCTCACTTTCCTAAAAGCCCTCTAAGCAACCGAGCAACAGCATTGAGTGAGCAACAATCAATAGACTCAAAAAATCACTATTTACTTCAACCAATTTCTACCTTTTTGCCGAAGACAAAATTGAAATCAATGAGTACTCAAATGATCAGACAAAGATCATTGTGATATACCGCTGCACACTCACACCATCAAAATCTATGTCTATACTTACTGCAGCTTTGGTAATCAATCGATTACCTGATGTTTTTTTCACCAAGTGTCTAAATCCCTAGTGATCCTTGGTTGTTATTAGGTGAGCAAAACAGGATAATATCGGGATCGGAATCTCAAGAATTAATCCATTATGACCGAATACCTTTTGTTGTTGGTTGGCACAGTGCTAGTCAATAACTTTGTGCTAGTGAAGTTTTTAGGGCTATGTCCATTTATGGGCGTCTCCAAGAAGTTGGAGACTGCGATTGGCATGGGCCTCGCGACGACTTTCGTTCTGACGTTAGCGTCGGTATCTGCATACCTAGTAGAAACCTACATCCTTACCCCTCTGGGTATTGAATACCTGCGTACCATGAGTTTCATCTTGGTTATTGCGGTGGTTGTTCAATTTACGGAAATGGTCGTTCACAAAACCAGCCCTACCCTTTATCGCCTATTGGGTATCTTTCTGCCTCTTATCACCACCAACTGTGCGGTGTTAGGTGTGGCACTTCTGAACATCAATGAAAACCACAACTTCATTCAGTCGATCATCTATGGTTTCGGCGCAGCGGTTGGTTTCTCTCTTGTATTGATCCTATTTGCTGCAATGCGTGAACGTATTGCGGTTGCTGATGTTCCAATGCCATTCAAAGGCGCATCGATTGCGATGATCACAGCAGGTCTAATGTCTCTGGCATTTATGGGCTTTACTGGGTTGGTGAAATAAGCATGAGTACCATCTTAATTGCAATCATTGCACTCGCCGCTTTAGCCGCTATTTTTGGCGCTATTTTGGGCTTTGCTTCTATCCGCTTTAAAGTGGAAGCTGATCCGATCGTTGATCAAATCGATACCATTTTACCGCAAACTCAATGTGGCCAGTGTGGCTACCCTGGTTGTCGCCCATACGCGGAGGCGATCGCGAATGGAGATAAGATCAACAAGTGTCCTCCAGGCGGCCAAGCAACCATTGAGAAACTCGCAGACTTAATGGGCGTAGAAGTTGAAGACTCCGCTCATGACCTAGATAACAAAGTAAAAACCGTTGCCTTCATTCATGAAGATATGTGTATCGGCTGTACCAAGTGTATTCAAGCCTGTCCTGTTGACGCCATTGTTGGTGGCACCAAGGCACTGCACACCGTGATCAAAGATGAATGTACAGGCTGTGATCTATGTGTTGCGCCTTGCCCAACCGACTGTATCGAAATGATTCCAGTGGCAACAACGACTGAAAATTGGAAATGGCAGATGAACATCATTCCTGTTACTGATATCACTAACCAAGCAACTGATGCGACCGCATCAGAGCCTAAGGCATAGGGTTAGTATGATCTCTTTAATTGAACAAATTCGCACGGGCTCTATTTGGAACTTCCCGGGCGGCGTGCACCCTGCTGAAAACAAAAAACAGTCCAATACCACTGACATCGTTCATGCAAGGCTTCCTGAGGAAATCGTTCTTCCTGTAAAACAGCACATCGGTAAGCCAGGTAACTTATTGGTTGCTGCTGGCGACACTGTGTTAAAAGGCCAACAGCTGACAGCCTTAGACACAGGTTTTACTTTACCAGTACACGCACCAACATCGGGTGTGGTTACCGCTATTGAACCAAGAACCACAGCTCACCCTTCGGGCTTGAGCGAAATGTGCGTGGTTATTAAACCTGATGGCCGAGACGCTTGGGTTGAAAAACACCCGGTTGAAGATTTTTCTACAAAGACATCCGACGAACTGCTTGATGTAATTCGTCAAGCTGGTATCTCAGGCATGGGTGGCGCAGGCTTCCCTACCGCCAAAAAGCTTCAGTCAGGCTTAGGTCGTACCGACATTTTGATCGTCAATGCGGCGGAATGTGAACCTTACATCACCTCAGATGACAAGTTGCTGCAAGAGCATGCCGAAGAAGTATTAAAAGGCATCGAAGTGGTTGAACACATCCTTCAACCAAAGCTGACCGTTATCGGCATTGAAGACAACAAACCAGGTGCGATAAAAGCACTTGAGATTGCGGCGAAAGACAAAGATATCGTCATTCGTGTGATCCCAACTAAGTATCCTTCTGGTGGTGAAAAACAACTTATCAAGATCCTCACCAACAAAGAGGTTCCAGCTGGCGGCATCCCTGCAGACATTGGTGTATTAGTTCAAAACGTTGGCTCTCTCTACTCAATTAAGAGAGCAGTAATCGACGGTGAACCCGTGGTTAACCGTGTGGTGACTTTAACCGGAAAAACCTTTAAGCAACCTCGTAACGTTTGGGCACTATTAGGTACACCAGTACACGAGTTACTAGAAGAGTTTGGCTACAAAGCGGATAAAAAACTGCCACGTTTGATTTTAGGTGGCCCGATGATGGGCTTTACCTTGCCGCATGCCAATGTGCCAATCACTAAAACGTCAAACTGTATTTTAGCGCCAACGCGTCGAGAGATCTCACCAAGCACCTACGAGATGGAATGTATTCGTTGCAGCGCGTGTGCTGAAGCTTGCCCTGCGTCTCTACTTCCTCAACAACTGCAATGGCATGCCAAAGCCAACGAGTTGGATAAGTGTGAAGAGCTGAATATTAAAGACTGTATTGAATGTGGTGCTTGTGCGTTTGTCTGCCCAAGTGAGATCCCTCTTGTTCAGTACTATCGCCAAGCGAAAGCCGAAATCAAAACAAGAAAAGACGAAGCGACAGCTGCAGAGCGCGCCAAGATTCGTTTCGAAGAGAAAAACGCTCGTATGGAGCGTGACAAAGCAGAACGTGAAAACCGCTTTAAGAAAGCAGCTGACAACCGTCGTAAAGATATGAAGTCTGCGGATGGTGATGATGCGATTGCAGCTGCGATTGCTCGCGTTAAAGCGCAAAAAGCCGCGGCAGACCAAGCTCCTAATGCGGAACCAACGGTGAAACCTGCGGTTGCTGCTGCGATTGCCAAGGCAAAAGCAAAACAAGCTGCGGCTCAGAAATCGGATAGCGCTGAACCAGACAATTCTGAAATGTCGAAACTGCGTGAAGAACGTAAACGACAAGCTCGAGAGCGCAAGGCACAACAAGCAGCAGCTGATACTCCTGCAGAAAGCTCAGGTGATACTAAGAAAGACGCAGTTGCTGCGGCAATCGCTCGTGCTAAAGCGAAGAAAGCTCAACAAGCAGAATCAGCTTCTGATGCTCCGACTGAAAGTACTGGCGATGCTAAGAAAGATGCGGTCGCTGCGGCCATTGCTCGCGCTAAAGCGAAGAAAGCTCAGCAAGCGGAATCGGCTTCTGACGCTCCAGTTGCAAGTACTGGCGACGCTAAGAAAGATGCTGTTGCTGCGGCAATCGCTCGAGCTAAAGCCAAGAAAGCACAGCAAATAGAATCAGCTTCTGAAGCTCCGGTTGAAAAATCAGGTGACACTAAGAAAGATGCCGTCGCCGCAGCTATTGCTCGTGCTAAAGCGAAGAAAGCTCAGCAGGCGGAATCAGTGCCTGACGCTCCAGTTGCAAGTACTGGCGACGCTAAGAAAGATGCTGTTGCTTCAGCTATCGCTCGCGCTAAAGCCAAGAAGGCTCAAGAAGCAGAATCTTCTACTCAAACAGAAAGCGAAGCTCCAGATGAAGGCTCTGGTGATGCCAAAAAAGATGCAGTCGCTGCGGCTATTGCTCGCGCTAAAGCGAAGAAAGCACAGCAAGCTAAGCAGGTCGAAGCGGAAGAAATCGCTCCTGAAATTGAAGTGGTAGCTGAAATTCAATCAGAACCCGTCGATCCTAAAAAAGCAGCCGTTGCCGCGGCAATCGCTCGTGCTAAAGCCAAAAAGGCTCAAGAAGCAGAATCTTCTACTCAAACAGAAAGCGAAGCTCCAGATGAAAGCTCTGGTGATGCCAAAAAAGATGCAGTCGCTGCGGCTATTGCTCGCGCTAAAGCGAAGAAAGCACAGCAAGCTAAGCAGGTCGAAGCGGAAGAAATCGCTCCTGAAATTGAAGTGGTAGCTGAAATTCAATCAGAACCCGTCGATCCTAAAAAAGCAGCCGTTGCCGCGGCTATCGCTCGTGCTAAAGCAAGAAAAGCACAACAAGCGAAACAGGAAGAGTCGGCAGAAGCGCCTGAATCTGTTGTTGAACCTGTAGTTAAAGTAAAGGCTGAAACTCAACAAGAACCAGTCGATCCTAAAAAAGCAGCAGTTGCTGCCGCAATTGCTCGTGCTAAAGCAAGAAAGACGCAGCAAGAGCAAGACAAAAAGAATAATGAGGAGAAAGAGTAGTGGCCTTCTTTATCGCCAGCTCACCGCACGCGCACAGTCGTAGAAGCACCCCTGATCTCATGAAATGGGTCGCTATTTGTGCATTGCCAGGTCTACTAGCTCAAACCTACTTCTTCGGATGGGGTACGCTCATCCAGTTAGTATTTGCTATTGCACTTGCAGTTACCTTTGAAGCAGCCGTTATGTTGCTAAGAAAACGTCCGCCTGTTATGGCGCTTCGTGATTACAGCGCTGTTGTGACCGCTTGGCTGTTAAGTGTCGCGATTCCTCCGCACTCACCATGGTGGATTCTCGTCATAGGTATGTTCTTCGCTATTGTCATTGCAAAGCATCTATACGGTGGCCTTGGGCAAAACCCATTTAATCCTGCAATGGTGGCTTACGTTGTTTTGCTGATCTCATTCCCAGTTCAGATGACTAGCTGGAATGCTCCTACTAACTTAACGGCTGAAGCAACGAGCTTTGTTGACTCCCTCTTGATGGTCTTTACTGGTTTCAATAATGAAGGCTTGTCTCTACAACAAGCTCGTCTTGGTATTGATGGTACCACTATGGCGACGCCACTCGATGCCTTCAAAACCGCACTAACGGCAGGCAACACAGCTTCTGAAGCTCTGTCTCAACCTCAATTTAGCTGGTTAGCTGGCGTGGGTTGGGAATGGGTAAACCTTGCTTACCTTGTTGGCGGCTTGGTGCTTATCAAACAACGCGTGATTCAATGGCATATCCCTGTAGCATTTCTGGGTAGCTTGACCCTATTTAGCCTAGTGTTCTTGATGTTCACTCCCGGTGAAACCGCATCACCGACCATTCATCTACTGTCTGGCGCAACCATGCTTGGTGCATTCTTCATTGCAACCGATCCGGTTTCGGCTTCGACGACAGTAAAGGGTCGCTTAGTATTTGGTGCTCTAATTGGCGCGTTGGTGTTTATTATCCGCAGTTGGGGTGGTTTCCCTGATGGCGTGGCGTTTGCTGTATTGTTAGCCAACATGTGTGTTCCACTGATTGACTACTACACCAAACCTCGTACATACGGTCACTAAGGAGCGGATGCCATGCTAAATGCAATTAAGAAAAACGGCCTTGTACTCGCGATCTTTGCGTGTGCTTCAACAGGTTTGGTCGCGGTAACGCACTACCTGACCAAAGATCAGATCAAACAGCAAGAACAGGCTCAACTACTGTCTGTTCTTAACCAAGTGATCCCGCACGATCTTCACGACAATGAACTCTTTTCAGCCTGTACTCTGGTTCAAGCCGAAGAGCTGGGTACTGAACAAGCGATGCCAGCTTACATTGCTAAACTCAATGGTGAGCCAAGCGCGATTGCGATCGAAGCGATTGCACCCGATGGCTACAACGGCGCGATTAAGGTCATTGTTGGGATGAAAATCGACGGTACCATTTTAGGTACTCGTGTTCTTTCCCACCAAGAAACGCCGGGATTGGGTGATAAGATTGATCTTCGTGTTAGTGATTGGATTCTCTCATTTGCCGGCAAGCAAGTGACGGATTCTAATCTTGACCGTTGGAAAGTTCGTAAAGACGGTGGTGACTTCGATCAGTTCACTGGCGCAACCATTACACCAAGAGCTGTCGTTAAGTCAGTGAAGCAAGCGGTACAGTACGTTAACCAAAACAACCAAGCATTGCTTGCTCAACCTCTAAATTGTGGTGGTGAATAATGAGTGACCATAAAACACTAATCAAAAATGGCATGTGGGCCAACAACCCAGCCCTAGTACAACTCCTTGGCTTATGTCCGCTGTTGGCTGTCTCTTCGACTGTGACTAACGCTCTTGGATTAGGTATCGCGACCTTGCTTGTATTAGTCGGTTCGAACGTGTCTGTTTCTCTGGTTCGAAACCATGTGCCAAAAGAAGTGCGTATTCCAGTATTCGTGATGATCATTGCTTCACTGGTAACCTGTGTTCAACTTCTGATGAACGCTTACGCGTATGGGCTTTACCTCTCTTTGGGTATCTTCATCCCATTGATCGTAACCAACTGTATCATCATTGGCCGAGCTGAAGCCTTCGCGTCTAAAAACGAAGTTTTGCCTGCTGCTCAAGATGGTTTTTGGATGGGTCTTGGCATGACGTCAGTATTGGTTGTATTGGGTGCGATGCGTGAGGTTATTGGTAACGGAACCCTATTTGATGGTGCAGACCTGCTCCTTGGTGATTGGGCTTCGATGTTACGAATCCAGATATTCCAATTTGATAACAGCTTCTTGTTAGCCCTGCTTCCACCAGGTGCCTTCATTGGTGTTGGTTTCTTGATTGCTTTGAAAAACATCATCGACAACCAAGCTAAAGCTAGACAGCCCAAACAAGAAAAACCAGCCATTGAACGCGCTCGCGTTACCAATGCCTGATAAGTTACAGTAGCTTAAACCCTGCTGAGTAGCTCAACCGCTCAGCAGGTAATCAGAATAACCAAGTACACATAATAATGACGCTCATAAGAGCGCGTAACCGATGATAAAGCCTGAACCATTGCGGAACTTGTTATTTTAAACGAGTAAGTTTGAAAGAACTTCGCCGGAACTCAAGCCCTAACTATTTGAAAGTAATGTCGCTATGAACAATGTAAAACGAGTAGAAATACTTGAGCGTTTGAGAGAAAACAATCCAAATCCAGAAACTGAGCTTAACTGGAACAGCCCTTTCGAGTTGCTGATCGCCGTGCTCTTATCTGCGCAGGCAACCGATGTCAGCGTAAACAAAGCCACTGATAAGCTTTACCCTGTGGCTAATACTCCACAGGCTATTTTCGACCTAGGTGTCGACGGCCTAAAAGAGTACATCAAGACCATTGGCCTATTTAACTCAAAAGCAGAAAACACCATTAAGACGTGTCGTATGCTGCTTGACCTACATAATGGTGAAGTACCGGAAGATCGCGCTGCATTAGAAGCCCTTCCAGGCGTTGGCCGCAAAACTGCAAATGTAGTGTTAAATACCGCATTCGGTTGGCCAACCATTGCCGTTGATACTCACATCTATCGCGTATCAAACCGCACTAAGCTAGCGATGGGTAAAACCGTCGACGATGTTGAAGCCAAGCTACTTAAAGTTATCCCAAAAGAATTCAAACTGGATGTCCACCATTGGCTCATTCTTCATGGACGTTACACCTGTATCGCGCGTAAACCGCGCTGTGGCAGCTGTATCATTGAAGACTTGTGTGAGTTCAAGGAAAAAACCGACGTCTAGGCTAGCTCTAAGCTAAGAAGCTAAGAAGCTAAGAAGCTAAGAAGCTAAGAAGCTAAACAATGCCGCATTTTTCTAGCGGCATAAAACAGAATTACAAAAACGTATACATAATTAAAGCTAGGAGCAAATCATGTCAAACGGTCGTATTTTACACACTATGCTACGCGTGGGTGATCTAGATAAATCTATCGAGTTCTACACAAAAGTAATGGGCATGCAGTTATTACGTAAGAACGAAAACAAAGAGTACGAATACACACTGGCTTTCGTTGGCTTTGGCGACGAATCTCAAGGCGCTGTGATTGAGCTAACGTACAACTGGGGCACGACTGAATATGACCTTGGTTCTGCTTTTGGCCACGTTGCTATCGGTGTCGATGATATCTACACAACATGTGACGCAATTAAAGCGGCTGGCGGTAACGTAACGCGAGAAGCGGGTCCGGTTAAAGGCGGTTCAACTCATATCGCATTCGTAAAAGACCCTGATGGCTACATGATTGAGCTGATTCAGAACAAACAAGCAAGTGCAGGTCTAGAGGGTTAACCCTTCGTAGCCTCTGCAATATTTGGCTATGGAATAAACACTATAAGCGAGCATAAAGCTCGCTTTTTTTGTAGCTCTATTAATAATCGATATTCTTTACTAATTATTACAACATTCTCACTGATGAAACTTTACATGATAATAATTATCATTTAAATTAAGTCCCCTATTGATTAGTGAGGTAACACAATGATTAGCGAATGGGAAAAACACACGTTACTTGCCGATACGGCATTGCAGCTCGACGATCCTGTACAAAGTATTCTTCACTATCAGCAAGCATTGAGTTTAAGCGAAAAAATTACTGAACGTACCGATATCCAAGCGGACGAGCGCTTACTTATCTCTGTGATTTCTTGCCACAACCTCGCTCAGTTTTGGCGATGGGCTGGCGATACTGAATATGAACTCAAATATCTCCAATTGGCTTCAGAAAAAGTGCTGACACTGATCCCGCAATGTCCCAATACGCAATGTTCAAGCTTCATTGACTCAATTGGTTGCTGTAAAAAAGCCCTTATCGATTTCATGAAACGCCATCCCAACCCTAAAATTGCTTCTATGGTGGAAAAGATCGATACAGCGACCAACTGTGAAATGATCGCCCGCTTCCGCTTGAACTAAACGAGTTACGCAAATACAACAGCTCCGAATTTCAAATACAAAAAGCCCGTCTTCAAGACGGGCTTTTTTGATTTCAAAACAAGTAATTATTCAGCTTAAACCTGTGTGCGACCTAAAGAGATAACAACACGTCGGTTTTTGTCTTTACCAATTGGCGAGTTGTTATCAGCAATTGGACGACGCTTACCATAACCTTGTACTTGAATACGGTCTTCTGGCAAGCCTAGAGATTTAAAGTACTCTCTTAATGATTCCGCTCTGCGCTCTGAGAGATTCTGGCTAATACCTTTGCTATCGACGGAGTCGGTGTACGTGGCCACCAGCACCAGATCAATGTCTTGGTTATAGCGAACATAGTCAGCTATCTGACTTAACCTTTTACGTGATGATTTGTTCAACTGATCGCTGTTACGATCGTAATGCAAAATCGTGAAAGAGATATCTTCGAAGCTGTAAGGCAATAAGTTGGCGATACAGTCACTGAACACATTGTACTTCTCTTGGAATAATACCGATGATAGTGCAACTTCGATTCGCTGATCTCGACTCTGCCACTCTCGATAGCTGAATGTCGGGTAACGCCCTTTCTCCAACTCACTCAAAATACCCCAAGCGGTTTGACCACCAACATAGCCATCAAATTGTTGGAAGAACTTAATGGTCGTCATGCGATCAGCACTTTCGCCCGGACGCCAAGCTGGCGGCATAGAGATCAAGCTTACATTGCGTGTCGCACCCATTGGGCGACGCATTTTAAGCTCAAAATCCAAAATGATTTTTTTACTCGCGCGAGATGAAAACTCAGCATCACCAAAGTTGGGGATAGGGTGAACCAAGCGACATTCTAGTGGCGTGTTAGCCACCATCTCCCACGTCGACTGTAGAGGAGATGCTCCGTAACGCTTTTCTTGTGCCAATACCGATGACGACATAAGTAGCGAAAATAGCATGGAACCTGTTATGAGTTGTTTCTTCATAAAGTGGAGTATCTCTTAAGCAATTCGTTTAACAATGCAGCCAATTGCCGCATTTTTCCGTCACGTTTGAATATGCAATTATCAAGCCGAAATAGGTCAGCTAATTTATGATTTATTGCCCTTCCCTAGTTTTTATCACTGCTATTATCTGCAATAATGCTGCCTTAATCACACATATTTGGGCTAACATGACTGTAGAAAACGAAGCTCTGACCCTTAAAAAACGCTTTCGTGGCTATTTCCCAGTGGTCATCGACGTGGAAACCGCAGGGTTTAACGCTGAAACCGATGCATTATTAGAAATCTGTGCCATTACACTAAGAATGGATGAGAACGGAGATCTGCACCCTGCATCAACGCTTCATTTTCACATTGAGCCTTTTGAAGGCGCAAATATAGAGCAGGCAGCATTAGACTTTAACGGAATTAAAGACCCATTTAGCCCATTACGTGGTGCTGTGTCGGAACAAGAAGCCCTTAAAGAAATCTACAAGCTTGTGAGAAAGGAACAAAAAGCTTCAGATTGCAGTCGCGCAATCATGGTCGCTCACAATGCTACGTTCGATTTAAACTTCGTTAATGCAGCAAGTGAGCGTTGTAAGCTTAAACGCGTCCCTTTTCATCCATTTGCAACTTTTGACACTGCAGCCCTTAGTGGTCTTGCCTACGGTCAAACCGTTTTGGCTAAAGCTTGCCGCACTGCGGGGATGGAATTTGACAACAAAGAAGCACACTCTGCTTTGTATGATACGCAAAAAACCACAGAGTTATTTTGCGGCATAGTAAACAAATGGAAAGCCCTAGGTGGTTGGCCTCTTGCTGACGAAGAATAAAAAATAGAGTCGGTAAACGTTCACTCGTATTGCCTTCATAAAAAACACAACATCCCGAGAATAATATGAATCCTGTTGTAATTTCAGTTTGCATCATGCTTATTTTAGCTTTGATGCGCGTAAACGTTGTCGTGGCTCTCACGTTCAGCGCAATTATCGGTGGCGTAGCCTCTGGTATGAGTGTGAACGATGCTGTAGCAGCTTTCGAAAGTGGATTAGGTGGCGGTGCAACTATCGCACTTAGCTACGCAATGCTTGGCACCTTTGCTGTTGCTATCTCTCGTTCTGGTATCACAGATCTACTTGCTCAAAGCGTCATTAAGCGCATTCACGGCAAAGAGAACAGTGCGGCATCTAATGGTCTAAAATACGGCATCCTTGCGTCTTTGATCTTAGTGACCATGTCTTCGCAAAACGTGATTCCTGTGCATATCGCCTTCATCCCAATTTTAATCCCACCTCTATTAGGCGTATTCGCAAAAATGAACCTAGACCGTCGTCTGGTTGCGTGTGTACTTACTTTTGGTCTAATTACTCCTTATATGGTTCTACCTATCGGTTTTGGTGGCATCTTCCTAAACAACATCCTGCTTAAGAACCTTCACGACAACGGTCTTGAAAACGTAGTAGCAAGCCAAGTACCAATGGCAATGTTATTACCGGCTGCAGGCATGATCTTTGGCCTGCTTACGGCAGTATTCTTTACTTACCGTAAGCCACGTCAATACAAAGAAACGTCTCATACTGTTGTTTCAACCGAAGTGAAAGAGATCAACAAGAAGCACATCCTAGTGGCTGCTGCGGGTATTGTTGCTGCACTAACGGTTCAACTATCGACAGGTTCTATGATCATCGGTGCTTTGGCTGGTTTCATGGTATTCACCTTCGGTGGTGTAATCGCTTGGAAAGAGACACACGATGTCTTCACTAAGGGCGTTCACATGATGGCAATGATCGGTTTCATCATGATTGCAGCGGCAGGTTTTGCAGCGGTAATGAAGCAAACGGGTGGCGTTGAGTCTCTAGTTGAAGCGCTTTCAACAAGCATCGGCGACAACAAGCCTCTAGCAGCACTGCTTATGCTCATCGTTGGTCTATTGGTAACAATGGGTATCGGCTCTTCGTTCTCTACGATTCCAATCCTTGCGACTATCTACGTTCCTCTAGCGGCAGCATTTGGTTTCTCACCAATGGCGACAATCGCACTAGTGGGTACAGCGGCAGCGCTAGGTGATGCGGGTTCTCCGGCTTCTGACTCAACCTTAGGTCCAACATCGGGTCTTAATGCTGATGGTCAACACGAGCACGTATGGGAAACCGTAGTACCGACGTTCCTACACTACAACATCCCACTGATCGTATTCGGTTGGATTGCAGCTATGGTTCTGTAGTTAAAGAGTCCTACGCTAACTTTTATAAAGACCGCCTAGTGCGGTCTTAGTCTCTTTCCCCTCTTAATTCCTTTCCTTTTCGACAAGCTCACCTTCTGAACCAATATCACTCTCTATACATTATTCCGTACGTATTGGTATGCAACTTATGGCTATTCATTGAATTCACTCCTACACTTAAGTGTTTAATAAATAAGCCGCTAATTCATAGACGACAAAGTGGCAAGGCTCAATACGTCAGAAGGCTACTATATGGATATACTCGCCCGATCGCGCTACCTCATCGTTGATGACAGCAGCGTCATTCAAAGTGCTACCCGTGCACTACTTATCAAGTTAGGCGTGCCTAACAACAATGTGATTAGCGCATCCAATGCACAAAACGCGATTGAGGCTTGTCGTGCACATCGATTCGACATCTTATTAATTGACCACGATTTAGGCTCAGGAAGCAATGGCTTGCAGTTGCTTGAGTTCTTGCAGCAAAAAGAATTAATCAGGCCACAAACGATCGTCTTTATCGTCACTGGCAATGACAGCCAAGATACCTTCTTTGGCTATGCTAACTTAGAACCCGATGGTTACTTGATTAAGCCAATACGTGCAGATGACATCATAAAAAGAGTCACATCCGCACTCTCTCGGCAGCAATACTTTTCGACATTAGAGCAGGCCTTTTTAAAGAATGGCCTCAATGCGGTAAAGCCACTCTTTGGCAAAGCCCCTGACCTGTCGACACTGAAAGATGCCATTATTTATATGGCGAATATTCTGATAAAAAACCAACAACTCGATGACGCACAAGCCATGTTGAATGGGCTTTTGCAGCTCCATGATTACCTGCCCGCTAAAGTTAAGCTCATTGAAATACATATCCTCAAGCAGCACTATCACGACGCACTCCGTCAAATCGATGGCCTAATAGAAAGCAACCCTCGCAATATCAAGCTTCAGCAACTTAAGGTCAAGATCTGTCTCAATACAAGTGATTTCGAATCCGCGAGCGAACTGATTGACCAAGTACTCACCGTGAACAGCAGTAATATTGAGTTAACCAACACCATGGTCTGGCTGCAGTTGCTAGATAAAAATGTCACACAAGCGACCCAACATCTCAAATATCTCGCACAACTCATTCCTCACTCAATTTGGGATTCTACAGGTAAGCGAGCACTCATCTTATGGGCGGATAGTTTGGCGCTCACCCACGAAGAACTAACACTTTGGAAACCTGAAGCGACTTGGCAGAGGCTTTCTCACTCTGAAAAGTCTTACGCATTGAGCAAGCCGCTTCTAAAGCTTTGTCGTACCTTACAACTGATTCAACTCGATCAACATGATGTTGCGACAGAGTGCATTGAGAGTATTTCGATAAACGAGTTTTCAGGCAATGATGTCGACGCGTTCTTCTTGTTGGCACTGTGTTATCAAGCCTTAGGATTACAAGACAAAGTCGTTCAAATAAAGCGCCAAATTGACGTTCATTTAAATGCGGATCACACGAACCTTGCTCTACTTCAACGTATGGCATTGCAGCAAGCTGGTAATTTTTCACTCCCCACACTAACTAAAGCCCCTTTGGCTGCCGTTAGTTAAGCATGGCGATACTCTAAATCAGTAAGCAAACGACAGGATGTCTTTATGCAAAACAGCGCTTCAAAAACGAAAACATGGTGTGTAGCCTTTTTATTGAGTTGTCTTTCACTGTTAATGTGGCCACTGCTCACCTTTGCCGAAAACACCCCACCAGGGAACACATCACCCACTAGCTCCTTAGCAAGCAACACAGAGAACTCATCAAATGATCAAGTCATATTGCGGGTTGGTCTGCCTTCGTACGACATGGTTCCCTACAGCTATCAACATAAGACTCCCTCAGGCAACACTGTTTCTGAAGGGCTACTCATCAGTATGTTGGATCAGGTAGCGGTAAATGCAGGTTTCCAATATCAGATTAAGTTGTATTCAACATTTAGTGATGTACTGAGTGCATTCGAAAGAGGTGAATTAGATCTGCTAGTCGGCGTCTCTTCGACCAAGGAGCGCCATAATTACATGACTTTTAGTGAGCCGATGTTTTCCATAAGACGAGCGGTGATTACCCAAAATAGAAAAATAAACGATTTAGGTGCGTTGGCAACCGCCAACCTAGCATTGGAGAAAGGGTTTGCGCTCAATGATCTTCTTCCTAGCCTGCTTCCTGATAGTCAAATTACAACATTAGACAGTACGCAAGCGGCTTTCACGGCAATTCAGGAGGATAGCGTGGATGCGTACATTGGCGATGCGCTTGCACTTTCTGCGTTATTACGAGAACAGCCTCGAGACTCACTAACATTATCTGTGCTTCCTGACCTTCCCGCAGATCACTTGCATTTCGCCGTCAAAAAAGGAAAGCACAGATTGCTTAGCCGAATCAATTTCGCTTTACAGGACATTAAGGAAGAATCACTACAATCTATTTATAATCAATGGCTTGCTCCATCGCAACATTCGATGCTGCTGAACTATGGAACATTGAATTTAACCCAAGATGAAAAGAACTGGCTCGACAGCAACCCTTCCATCCCCGTAGGCACACACTCCAATTGGTACCCTTACGACTTTACCAATGAGCAACAGCAACACTCAGGCTTATCTGCTGACATCTTAAACCTAATAAGTAATGTGCTTGGCGTGTCATTCGAAAGTACCACTTACCTAACACCAGAAGCGGCCGAGGTCGCGTTCAATAATGGTGAGACAATGGTGCTAACCAACATCACACCAACCACAGATAAAGCCCGATACATGGACTTCACTCAAGCTTACAGTTTTGAACCCTGGGTGTTATTGAGTCGCTCTGATCGCTTCGGCAACTTTGCGCCAAGTGGCACCGAAGCTGTTGGTGTGATTGAAAATTCTGGAGGTTCAACGGTTCTACCTTCTCTCTGCCTGACTTGCCTAGCCGTCCCTTACATCAATCACGTCAGCGCTTTCCAAGCATTACAGAAAGACGACATCAGTTTCGCGCTTGCTTCACTTCATCATGCTGCACCTTTATTGCATCAAGACTATGTAGGGCAATTCAAAATCACTGGCACCATTAATGAGCAAAACAGCGCGCCACTAGCTCTCGCAGTGAACTTCCGCCATCCCATGCTGTTGAGTATTCTCAACAAAACCATTGGAGCACTGCCTGCCAATGAATTAGAACGCTTGGAAAACAAATGGTTAACCTATGAATACCAAGAAGGCTTATCACCACGCGAAGTCGCTAAATGGTCGGTGATCATCGGGCTTGGGATCTTTGTGGTCATTTTCGTGATCGTATTTTGGAACCGAAAAATGGCGGCTGAAATCGAGCAGCGAAAGATCGCCGAGCAGAGAGCAAAAGCAGCAGAAGCCCACTTGCAAACGCTGGCCGACAACATTGATGGGGTCGTGCTTAAACATATTCAAACGCACCCTCGACAGCCTTTAGATATCCGTTTTAGCTTTGTCAGTGCAGGTGTAAGCGATATGTTCGGCTTATCCGTGGATAGCGTAAAAGAGCACCCTCAACGTCTGTTTGATCTGATCGCAGAGGATGACTTGCCCCTGTTTGAAACCAGTATGCTCGAAGCTATTGAAACCGGGCATTGGGAAAATGAACAGCGAATGCAGTTAGAATCAGGTCAAACTAAATGGGTGAAATTTAATAGCCAAGTATCGAACAGCAAAACCATTGAGTGGAATACGGTGATAACAGACATCACCCTACTAAAAAAACAACAGCAAGCTTTAGACAACGCACGCCAAAAAGCAGAAAGTGCAACGGCTGCAAAGTCACAATTCTTAGCGACCATTAGCCACGAGGTTCGCACCCCGATTAGTGGGATCTTAGGGCTGTTGGAATTAATGCAGGAACATCAGCTGAGTGAAGAGTTACTGAACTTACACGGTGGATTGAATCAGTCGGCTCGGAACTTACTGCACATCGTTAATGACGTACTCGATTACTCCAAGATTGAAGCCGGAAAATTGGATCTTAACCCGACCGAAATTGAGCTTGGCAAAGTACTCGCCCGTATCGTGCAACCGCAATCCATTCATGCACAGCAAAAAGGCTTAGCCTTCCACTATTGGCAAGACCCAAACCTCGCTCAGTGGCTGTTTGCAGACGATATACGACTCCATCAGATTCTAAACAATTTCCTTAATAATGCGATTAAGTTCACCGAACATGGCACTATTTCATTGCATATTGATGTGATTGAACAGAACGAACATCAGCAGAAAGTTAGCCTCACGGTTTCCGATACGGGCATCGGCATCCCGAAAGACAGACAACAAAGCTTATTCCAACCTTTTGAACAAGTCGACAAAACCACTAGCCGCCGTTTTGGTGGCACAGGGCTTGGACTGTCTATCGCTTTGAAATTGATAGAACAGATGGATGGCAACATAGAACTGTCGAGTGAAGAAGGAAAAGGCAGCCACTTTACGGTTACCGTTACCCTCCCAACTTGTACCCCTGAACATGCACTAAGCAACGCTTTGGCTCTACGACAAACGCTGATTTTCCCTTCTGAGTGTGAGAACCCTGTTGAGCTAGATGTCGGTAATCACTCAAACGAGGTATACGTTGTTGGCTACGTTCTGCAACAAGAAGAGCTGTGTCGATATCTGAAACACTTCGATCTTGAACCAAAAGTTTTGCACATTAATCAAAAGCACCTACTCAAAGAGATGGTCGTCAAACATCAGCCCAAACACATCTTTGTCGCGATGTCGGTTTGGCAACAACTGGCGATTAGCGATGCTTGGATTCAGCAGCATACGGGTTCAACACGCTTCACCGTAATCAACCAAAACCCAATGCTCTCACCAGAGCCTTTAGGTAACTCTTGGTGCTTGTCGGTAAATCCGCTGCTGCCCGATAACCTTGTTCATGTTTTAACGAAACCCGTCAGTCACAACAATCTACTCTCATCATTAGACAACGAAACCAAAGCGCCTATCGCCATCGAGACTCGCGAACAAGCCGAGCGTAATGGCCGACTGATTCTTGTTGCGGAAGACCACCCGATCAATCAGCAAGTCATCGCCAAGCAGCTTGAGAGTATTGGTGTCCACGCTGATATTTTCGATAACGGAGTGCTAGCGCTGAATGCTTTAAAAAATAAACGTTATGGTTTGCTTCTCACCGATTGCCATATGCCGGAGATGGACGGTTACACGCTTGCCTCAAGCATTCGTCAGATAGAACAACGCAATGAAGAACTAAATCAAGAAACTCAAAAGTTACCTATCGTCGCGTTGACGGCGAATGCGGTTCAGGGTGAAGATGCCAACTGTTATGCACACGGCATGGATGATTTCCTAGTTAAACCTGTTTCCATTAAGCAAATGAAGCTGACCATTGAAAAATGGCTACCCGCAATCCACGATTTAGATCCGACGCTTGAAACCGATATTTCTGATGCAGAAAAGCCAGACTCGCAAAATCAGGACACAAGCTCTTCGTCAAACGCTTTACCTGCAGCTCAAGAAACCAATGAGTTTTCGATGCTGTTCCAAGGCATTGAACAGAGCTTTGCGGAATCGGCAGAAAATAACAATTCAAAGACAATCGAAGATATTAACACCGCTGTCCCTCAAAATTCACTCAAAGAGACCAATAATCCCATCATCGACTACGCCGCGCTCTACGATCTATTTGAAGATCATGATGTGGTGATGACCTTACTCGACGAGTTTGCCGCAAGTTTTATTGCAGATAATGAACAGATAAAAGCGCAGTGGGCTAATAAGGAATATAAGGGACTAAAAACCACATCACACCGACTCAAAGGTGCCGCTAAAATGGTGGCATGTGACGCGATTGCTTCTCCGCTCGCAATCATTGAAGCACAAGCAAACGGCCTGGTAACCGAAGCCACAGACTTAGATCAAGTCGAATCAACAATTGAAGCATCAATCTCGGAAGCAACTAACACATTCGAACGGTTTACAGAGGAGATAAACCAACTACGTCAGACAAAAAAAAAGGCTTACTCTTATGAGTAAGCCTTAGAGGTTATTGCGTCAATACAGACAGCTCTCGCTGGATTATGCAGCGGGAGCGTTATTCACTAGAATTTCGCGAATAGACTTAAGTGTCGCTTCAGTTGAATGGTAATCCAATTCAACTTCACTAAAGATACCGTTTACCTCAAGCATTAAGGTTGGGTAAGAATGCACACCCATCGCTTCTTTAAAACCTAACTGGTCATCTAACTCGCTTTCCAATAGCTTACTAGAAAGGTCATTTTCAAACTGTTGTACATTCATCCCTAGCTCTTGGGCTAACTGCAAATGCGTTTCTTGGCTATGAGGCAGCATCGCACGAAGGTAATAAGCGTGTTGGATCGCTTCAAGCATTGCTTCGTAGTGATCTTGAAAACCAGCAGCGATCACTGCACGACACGCAGGGTAAGTGCTGCGAACTGGTTGGCATTCAGTCCAAAACTCATGATTAAATTCCGTACCCAGCTTAGCTTCAATCTGCTTCCAAATCGCTTGAAGCTTGCCTTTCATCTCTTCTGACATCGGCTCTTCAGAATCCGGAGCCAAACCACCGACTACGTAGCTAAACTCAATGCTCGCTGGCAATTGTTGTTTTAATAACTCAAGCGTTGGCTTGTAGCCCCAACACCAGCTGCACATTGGATCATGCACATAATGAAGTTTTACGTTCATTGTTCATTCCTTATCCAGTCTTTGTTGAACCATTCAAACTAAAAAGGAGCCTAATTAAGGCCCCTTCCATTCAATATTTAAGCACCAAGGCCTAAAGCTTACTCAGCGTCGTCGCCAGCTACTTTAGCAGCGGCTTCTTTAACGATTGGCTGAAGCTCACCCTTTTGGAACATCTCAAGAATGATATCACAACCACCGATTAGCTCACCTTCAACCCAAAGTTGTGGGAACGTTGGCCATTGTGCGTAAGCTGGAAGCTCTGCACGGATATCAGGGTTTTGTAGGATATCTACGTAAGCAAATTTTTCACCACATGCCATTAGCGCTTGAGACGCTTGAGAAGAGAAACCACAGCTAGGTAGCTTAGGAGAACCTTTCATGTACAGTAGAATAGTGTTTTCTTCAATTTGCTGTTTGATTTTATCGATAGTTTCCATTGCTTCCTCGTTAATGGATTACGGCTTTCATTGCCTTTATTCTACCCCAAACCAAAAGAATAAAAACCATATAAAAAAAGAGGTTAACCAGTTAAGCTAACAATTCACACAAAAGTGATGAATTAAGCTTTTAATAAAGTAAAAACTTGCTAAACTATATCGCAAGTCAGCAAATTGACCGTGGTTGGCAATATAGCGAGCCATGAATAATAATATCACTGGAAGCAATCGAAAGAGTTAACTCTTTCATATCAATGGAGAATTGAGCAATGGCATTTGAACTACCGGCTCTTCCTTACGCGAAAGACGCGCTAGAACCACACATCTCAGCAGAAACGCTAGATTTCCACCACGGTAAGCACCACAACACTTACGTTGTTAAGCTAAACGGTCTTATCCCAGGTACTGAGTTTGAAGGCAAAACACTAGAAGAAATCGTTAAGACTTCTACTGGTGGTGTTTTCAATAACGCTGCTCAAATCTGGAACCACACGTTCTACTGGCACTGTCTTGCTCCTAAAGCAGGCGGCGAACCAACAGGCGCTGTTGCAGAAGCGATCAACGCTGCATTCGGTTCTTTCGAAGAATTCAAAGCGAAATTCACTGATTCAGCAATCAACAACTTCGGTTCTTCTTGGACTTGGTTAGTTAAGAAAGCTGACGGTTCTCTAGACATCGTTAACACCTCTAACGCTGCGACTCCTCTAACAGAAGAAGGTGTTACTCCACTTCTAACTGTTGACCTATGGGAACACGCTTACTACATCGATTTCCGCAATGTTCGTCCTGACTACATGGCAGCATTCTGGAACCTAGTAAACTGGTCTTTCGTAGAAGAGAACCTAGCTAAGTAATTATTACTTACGCTGCGCTATTTATAGCGAGTTATCTATTGAAAGCTCATGCCTCGGCGTGAGCTTTTTTGTATCTGTCGTATTCTAATCAATGAGAACATTGCGAAACGAACTAGCAGATCGAGCCGACTTTTCAACCTATTCTTACCTTTCTCAATCGCCCTACATAAATTCGTTATTTGGCTGTAATTAAACTCTAAAGTTTGCCAACGCCATGCCGTTAAAGGTGTATCCAATGAGAGGCAGCATGCAAATACATACTTTAGACAAAGCAGGAATCATCAACGAACTGAAGTTCGGCATCGGGATCAGCCAAGCGGTTGAGCAAGGTCGCCGTGCAGATTTTGCGTTGCTGTTATCTATGTTTTCTAATGATGTTCGCGACTGTACTCCCATCGACACTATTGACGTCACTGAAACGACTGAAGCTCGCCTACGTAAGCAATTTGGCGTAGCAGAACCACAACAACTGCGTTCAAACCAATCGTCGTATGAAATTTCAGCGCAACAATCGAATCACTTTCATCAAGCTAGCCTTGCCAGCGCCAAGCTAAGCCACTACTTGAAGCCTGAAGCACTTGCTTTCATGCCTGAAGATACAGCCGACTTCCCCGAAGAGGTTTACCAAAACTTTTCTGGTCATGACAGGCGTAAACTGGCAAGTAAACAGTTACCTGATTTACCAAATGCGACACTCTACAACGAGCTGTCGACAGCTCAACGTCAGTATCAGATTCAGGCGCAAGTATAGCCGCTGCCTAGCATTCCTCTTTCTCGCTCAATATTCACGACTACTCTTTGTCCGATCTCGCTTTTTGAATGATTGATGTAGGCAATATGAACCATCACCTTTGGTCATCATCAAAACCTGAGATGTCGGTTAACACTTGAAGTTACTGCAAAATGTGACCTGCCACAAAGTTCATAAAAAGTTATCAATGGGTACACCTTAGTTTGAGCCAATTCACACCCGCTGTATGAAATTTAACCCATCCTTATCCAACATGGACGATTTGCTTAGGTACTGGGATGGAAATAAAAAGCTCAATTATATTGGTAACATCTGCCGGCTCGCGATTGGGAGGAACGATTGCGAACCACTTTGTTAACCTTGGAGCCACTGTCATCCTTTGTGATAAAGACGCAAAAGCACTTCAGGCGACATATTTACAATGCTCCCGATTTTCAGACTCAGTTTATCACTACACGCTCAAAGGGAATGACAACCAAGCCATTCTCAGCGTGTTTGATTTTATTCAAGCCACCTTCAACACTACGCCTGATGTGCTAGTCAATAATTGGATAAGCTCCCCGATGCCTAGTCTAATTGGCGATCAGCCTGTCAGTAGCTTTATCAATGATCTCTCAGCTATGGCATCGACCCTTTTCGCATTTGGGCAAATCAGTGCAGAGAGGTTACGTGAACAGGATAAAGAAGGCGTGATTGTGAATGTAATATCTCATGATGACTTTCATGATGTATCCGGCTTAGAGAGCGCAAACTCCATGATTACCGGCTTTACCCATAGCTGGGCGAAAGAACTGACTCCATTTGGTATTCGAGTCGGCGGTGTTGTCCCCGCCGTTCATAACTCCGATGGTAAGCTCAACGGATGTCACTGGGCGCAACTACAAGATGAACTGACCAGAACAACGGAATACATCGTCTCTAATGATTACTTTAGTGGGCGAGTTGTGGCTGCTGAAGTCTAGTTCTCCCCAGCTCTAAATACATTTGGCTAAACGAACTATCCAAACATAAAAAAAGCCCCAGTCTCTCGACTGGGGCTTTCATCTTTTCCCGATAGATAAGTAACGTGCTAGCGAAAACTTATCTCAAAACTGATACTTACTTATTAGGCTTCAGCTTTTTCTTTTTTAGCTTTTGGTGCAGTTTTTACTTCAGCTGGCTTTTGGTCAGCTTTCTTCAAAATTACTGTTGTGCCTTCGAAAGTTTCACCTTCAACGTATGCTTTACCGAAGTAAGACGTTGTTAAAACTTCTTTAAGCTCAGTGATTAGAGGGTAACGTGGGTTAGCACCTGTACACTGGTCATCGAACGCTTCAACAGCTAGCTCGTCTAATTTAGCGATGAAATCAGACTCGTTAACACCCGCAGCTTGGATAGACAGTGGAATGTCTAGGTCAACTTTAAGCTCTTCTAACCAAGTCAGTAGACGTTCAATCTTCTGAGCAGTGCGGTCACTAGCTTGGCTTAGGCCTAGGTGGTCAGCAACTTCAGCGTAACGACGACGTGCTTGTGGGCGGTCGTACTGAGAGAATGCAGTCTGCTTAGTTGGGTTATCGTTCGCGTTGTAACGTACAACGTTTGAGATAAGTAGTGCGTTTGCAAGACCGTGTGGTAGGTGGAACTCAGCACCAATTTTGTGAGCCATTGAGTGACATACACCTAGGAATGCGTTCGCAAAGGCAATACCAGCAATCGTTGCAGCGTTGTGTACTTTCTCACGAGCGATTGGGTCTGCTGAACCGTTTTTGTAACTTGATGGTAGGTATTCTTTAAGCATCTTAAGAGCTTGTAGAGCTTGACCATCTGAGTATTCGTTCGCAAGAACTGATACGTAAGCTTCAAGAGCGTGAGTTACTGCATCGTAACCACCGAACGCTGTTAGAGACTTAGGCATGTTCATTACTAGGTTAGCATCAACAACAGCCATGTTTGGCGTGATTTCGTAATCCGCTAGTGGGTACTTAGCACCTGTTTTGTCGTCAGTAACAACCGCGAATGGCGTAACTTCTGAACCCGTACCTGAAGTAGTAGTGATACATACAAGCTCAGCTTTTTTACCCATTTTAGGGAACTTGTAGATACGTTTACGGATATCCATAAAGCGCATTGCTAGTTCTTCGAAGTGGGTTTCTGGGTGCTCGTACATAACCCACATGATCTTAGCAGCATCCATTGGAGAACCGCCACCTAGAGCAAGGATTACGTCAGGTTGGAAGCTCTTCATTGCTTCAGCGCCTTTCTCAACCACAGACAATGTTGGATCAGCTTCTACATCGAAGAATACTTGAACTTCAATACCTTGCGCTTTCAGAATTTGTACTACATCGTCTGCGTAACCGTTGTTGAATAGGAAACGGTCCGTTACTAGGAATGCGCGTTTCTTACCTTCTAGGTCGCTCATAGCGATTGGAAGGCTGCCACGACGGAAGTAGATAGACTTAGGTAGTTTGTGCCACAACATGTTTTCAGCTCGCTTCGCTACAGTTTTCTTGTTGATAAGGTGCTTAGGACCTACGTTCTCAGAGATAGAGTTACCACCCCATGAACCACAACCTAGAGTTAGAGAAGGTGCAACGTTGAAGTTGTAAAGGTCACCGATACCACCGTGAGTAGTCGGGATGTTGATCAGGATACGAGCCGTCTTCATCTTGTCACCAAAGTAACGGATGCGGTCTGCGTTTACGTCTTGGTTAGTGTAAAGACCAGATGTGTGACCGATACCACCGATTTCAACCATAGTTACTGCTTGAGCAACAGCGTCTTCGAAATCGTCAGCGCGGAATAGACCTAGAGTTGGAGACAGTTTCTCGTGAGCAAATTCGTCATCGTAAGAAACTTTACCAAGGCCTTCACCTACAAGTACTTTTGTATCAGCAGGAACTTTAACACCTGCCATTTCAGCGATTGCTGGAGCAGGCTGACCTACGATTTTAGCGTTTAGGTTGCCGTCAATAAGAAGAACTTTACGAACTTTATCTGCGTCAGCTTTAGATAAAACGTGAGCTTTGTGAGAAGCAAAACGCTCTTTAACTTCGTCATATACTTCGCTAACTACGATTGCAGCTTGCTCAGAAGCACATACAACACCGTTATCGAATGTTTTAGACATAAGGATAGATGCTACTGCACGTTTGATGTCAGCTGTTTCATCGATAACTACAGGAACGTTACCAGCACCAACACCGATAGCAGGCTTACCAGAAGAGTATGCTGCTTTAACCATGCCTGGACCACCAGTAGCAAGGATAAGTGCGATACCGTCGTGCTTCATCAGCGCGTTAGAAAGCTCTACAGATGGTTGGTCGATCCAACCGATGATGTCTTTTGGCGCACCCGCTGCTACAGCTGCGTCTAGAACAAGCTTCGCTGCGTCATTAGTTGAGTTCTTTGCACGTGGGTGTGGCGAGAAGATGATGCCGTTACGTGTTTTAAGAGAGATTAGAGATTTGAAGATTGCTGTAGAAGTTGGGTTCGTTGTTGGAACGATACCACAGATGATACCTACAGGCTCAGCGATAGTCATTGTGCCTAGGCTGTCATCTTCTTCTAAGATGCCACATGTTTTTTCGTCTTTGTATTTGTTGTAGATAAATTCAGATGCAAAGTGGTTTTTGATAACCTTATCTTCAACAATACCCATTCCAGATTCAGCAACTGCTTGTTGTGCTAATGGGATACGAGCGTGGTTAGCAGCAAGAGAAGCTGCGCGGAAGATTGCGTCTACTTTCTCTTGAGAGAATGTTGCAAACTCTTCTTGTGCTGCTTTAACGCGTGCTACTAGAGCATCAAGTTCCGCTAAGTTAGTTACAGGCATGGTGGATCTCCTAAAATAATAAATATTAAAAACTTTTTATTAATTTCGCTGCTTGCTTTTAACCTCTAACAACAACGTTCTTAGTAAATTGCTTTCAGGACTGAGTATATTATTTCACAGTATGAAAAAAATTGACCCAGATCAGTTACCCAAAAAGAATTAACCAAAAAGTAGTAAGGCAATCACAAAAATAGACTTAAGGTTATGATTTACATAGATTAAAATCACACCTCTCATCAGTTCAAAAAACAAGCAAACAGATAAGTTTTTTCTACATAGCGTAATAAACTGTAAAAAAGTTTCATTTTTAGTCCGTTAAATTACATGTATACAGCTATATTCGTGCTACTGAGAGTATATCCATACCGTTGCACGGGCTAGATTTTGACATAATTTTTATTAAATTCGTGCGACAGTTAACAGTTACTCGATAATAAATTACAAAGTGAAACATTAACAACCAACTTGCAACAAGGCCGACACAAAAGCGATATTCAATTAGTTTTTCTAAAAATAATCCCCTATTTCAGGTTAGTTTTTTTCATTCGTGCAAATCCAATTTGTCCCTTACATTACGCGCTCAGACTATTCACCGAATCAAACCTTCAACCTTAAAATTCGCTAACTGGAGATCGCTCTCATGCAAGGCTTAGAACTCGCTATTTTTATGCAATTCTTCCTTGGGCTTGTTGCTGCCGTAAACCCAATCGGCATCATGCCTGTTTTTGTTTCTCTTACTGCACATATGCCGCCAGAAGAGAGGAACAGGACAGCCTTACAAGCCAACATTGCTGTTGCCATTATCCTGATTGTGTCGCTTGTCGCGGGGCAAATGCTGCTTGATATGTTTAGCATCTCGCTGGATTCATTTCGTGTTGCGGGTGGTTTGCTATTATTGAGCATCGCATTTTCGATGATGAGCGGTAAGCTCGGTGAAGATAAGCAGAATAAACAAGAGAAATCTGAATACATCAGCAAGGAGCAAATCGGTGTTGTTCCTCTTGCTATGCCGTTAATGGCGGGCCCCGGGGCAATCAGCTCGACTATTGTTTACGGATCTCGTTACCCTGCAGCCATTGATACTGTGGGAATTGGCATTAGCATTATCGCGTTTGCAACCTGCTCTTGGCTTCTGTTCCGTTCAGCGCCGGTTATCGTTCGCTTTTTAGGTCAAACGGGTATCAACGTGATCACGCGTATCATGGGCTTGATTCTTGGCGCATTGGGCATCGAGTTCATCGCCAATGGCCTACGTAATTTGTTCCCAGGTTTAGCATAACGTTTAACGGTAATCCGGTTGCTCTATAAAGGGCAACAATATTGCAATATAGATGAGGCGAGTAAAGCAATTGGGCTTTCACTCGCCTCGTTATTATGAAGCTTGTATAATGACTGTTAATGCATTTAACAAAAGATGAATCTCTCCTTATGTCACGCAAGCCACTCAAGCATCATTTGTACGTCATTATCTTTGGTACTCACACGCCAGCTGGACGTGCATTTGATATTTCTCTGATCGTTGCAATCTTGGCTTCGCTATTGGTTCTTATCTTAGAGTCCATCCCTAATGTCATGAGCGAATGGTCACAGCAGCTGCGTTATATTGAATACACTTTTACTGCTCTCTTCACTCTTGAGTATTTGTTAAGGCTCTATTGTTCTCCGAAACCAAAATCTTATGCCACCAGCTTTTATGGTGTCGTGGACCTATTGGCGATTCTTCCGACCTACCTAGCGATCATCTTCCCAGGTGCTTCATTTATGGGTGTGGTGAGACTGCTGCGTGTGATGCGTATCTTCCGAATCTTAAAACTGGTTCGCTACCTGCAAGATTCAAATATTCTGTTACGTTCACTGTTAATGGCAAGACGAAAGATACTGATCTTTTTCAGCACCGTGGGCATCTTAGTTGTTATCTTCGGCGCGCTTATCTTTGTTATTGAAGGGCCAGAAAACGGCTTCACAAGCATTCCCCACAGTATTTATTGGGCAATAGTGACCATTACTACGGTTGGCTACGGTGACATGATCCCTCAAACCGCGTTAGGTAAGGCGATCGCTTCGCTTACCATGCTATTGGGTTACTCTATTTTAGCAGTACCTACAGGGATTATTACTGCAGAGCTCAGCAATGAGATGAACTCGCACAAAGAGTTGGTAAAATGTCCAAACTGTAACCGCGCCGGCCATGATTCGGATGCTATGTATTGCAAACACTGTGCGAGTGAATTGGCAGATCCTGATAAGCGAGTGGTGGTTGAAGATTAAGACACAATCAACAAAATGCACAAAGAATAAAAATATTTGAGATTTAAACACTAAAGCGCGAAGAAACTAAAAAGGGTTGACGTTTATCGTCAACCTTTTTTCGATTTTCAGCTGATAGAGACCAATCTCAGATATCCGATTACGCTCCCTCATCGCTTTCGAGAATGACGCCTTTAATTTCAATCGCTTTATTCGTCATCATCAAGAGCGAGGAACAAGCGAGTTGGGAATCCCCCCCCTCTAACCACATGGGATTCTTTTTTAAACATCATTGTTAAAGAAAGCATTCAAGAAGATGAAAATCAACACCTCCATCCCACCTGTCACTCCAAGTCGAAACGCGCTGATAACTTAAAGGATAAGAGCTAATAACTCATTCCCTTAAACAATAAAATCGGTAGCTAAAATCCGGTTATCTCAAGAAGAAAACATATCCTTACAAAGGTGCATTTGAAATACTTGTTTTGGGGTAATATAAGATATATATTAAATACATCTTATAAATCAAGTGAGACTCACAATGAAAGAATTCATCCTAACTCATAAGAAAGCCTCCAGTTTTTCAGAGCGTATTGCTTATCGTATTACGCAGATTCTTAAATTTACACTAAACATTTTTTATGGGAAAAAATACGCAAAGCGCGCTGTTATCTTAGAAACTATTGCAGCAGTACCAGGAATGGTCGCAGGTATGTTTAATCATCTTAAAGCGCTACGTCGTATGAAAGATGATCAAGGTTGGATTAGAGAGTTATTAGATGAAGCAGAAAACGAACGTATGCACTTGATGATTTTTTTAGATATAGCAAAACCAAGTTGGGTTGAGCGCTTTCTAGTTTTAGCAGGGCAAGGAACCTTTATTGTTGTATATAGCATTATTTACCTTCTCTCTTCTAAAATTGCCCATCGCGTCGTAGGGTATTTTGAGGAAGAAGCATGTAAAAGTTATACAGAATACTTAGAAAAAATTGACTGTGGTGAAGTTGAAAATGTTGCAGCGCCACGAATCGCGATTGATTATTACCAGCTTCCGGAAGACTCCTTACTTCGAGATGTCATATTGCGAGTACGTGAAGATGAAGCTAAGCATCGAGACAAAAATCACGGCTTTGCAGACGCTTATCAACAAAAAGATCTTCCAGAACATCAACTGTAAACAATGAATACTTGAGGCGAAAATTATGACTACGATTCCTAGCAATTTTGTAAATTATAAATCTACTTCGACGTTCACTAAAAATAATGTACCAAAAATGTTTATCCATCGACATAACACTAGAGCAGGGGTTTACGGAAAGATTTGTGTACTAAAAGGAACATTAAAGTTTTTTGGTTTTGCAGACTCAAAGGGAGAGGTGGAGAGTGAGATTCTGATAAATGCAGGAGAACACACAATAAGCCCACCTCAATACTGGCACAAAGTGGAATTTTTAACAGATGACTGTGAATTCCAAGTTAGATTTTATGCTGATGAAGATAGTACTATCGCAAAAGAGCATCTCAGCGAACGTGATAGCTAAGCTATAACTGCTGATGGTGACATTGAACTGAAATGCACCGCTTATAAAACATAGCATCCTGATAAACACGTGGTAGTTTAAGGTGGAGCTCAAACGCGAGAAACTAAAAGGGTTGACGTTTTATCGTCAACCCTTTTTCGATTTTCAGCTGATAGAAACAGGACCCAGATTCCCGCTCACCCTTCTGCGTCGCTTTCGGAAATGACGCCGTTTAGATTTAGATAAAAAGCCGTCATCCTCAAGAGCGAGGGACGAGCGAGTTGGGGGATCTCGTCCTAGTAATATTTCAACACGAAGAACTGAAAGAAGCAGGAAGCGTTACTTAACAAGCTTTCCGTGATCAAAAAAGCCGATGCACTAACTATTGGGGTCAGTTCAAACATCGGCTTTTGGCTCTCAACTCGAATATAGAGTACTTTCTATTACGCCTTCTCAGCAAGGATAATGCGTAAAGTGCGGCGTAGTGGTTCTGCAGCACCCCAAAGTAGTTGGTCACCAACAGTGAATGCGTTTAGGAAGTCGTTACCCATCGACATCTTACGCAGACGACCGACTGGTACAGACATTGTGCCTGTTACTTTCGCTGGTGTTAGCTCCTGCGCCGTGATGTCTCGGTCATTAGGAATCACTTTAACCCAATCATTGTGCGTCGCGATGATCTCTTCGATCTCGTCCATAGGCACGTCTTGCTTAAGCTTAATCGTTAGTGCTTGAGCGTGACAACGCATTGCACCGATTCGTACACAAGTGCCATCAATTGGGATTGGCTGACCATCTAGGCCAAGAATCTTGTTCGCTTCAACGCCGGCTTTCCACTCTTCTTTGCTTTGACCGTTTTCACGCTTCACATCGATCCAAGGAATCAGTGAGCCCGCAAGAGGAGCACCAAACTGATCGGTTGGAAATGAAGATGAACGAATGGTTTCAGCAACTTTTTTGTCAATATCAAGAATTGAACTCGAAGGGTTCGCTAACTCAGAACTTACGCTATCGTTGATCACGCCCATTTGTGAGATCAGTTCACGCATGTTCTTAGCGCCCGCACCTGAAGCGGCTTGGTAAGTCATGGCACTCATCCACTCAACCATGCCTTTCTCGTATAGACCACCCAAAGCCATAAGCATTAGGCTCACAGTACAGTTACCGCCAACGAAAGTGTTAGTACCACCGTGGATGCCTTGTTGGATTTGAGCCAAGTTAACAGGATCAAGAGTAATGATTGAATCCGCGTCCATACGTAAGGTAGAAGCCGCATCAATCCAGTAGCCTTTCCAACCTGCTTGACGCAGTGCTGGGTATACTTTTGAGGTGTAGTCTCCGCCTTGACAGGTAATCACCGCATCAAGCTGTTTTAGGCTATCAATATCAAAAGCGTCTTGAAGTAGACCCGCATCTTTACCACCCAAAACAGGGGCAGGAATACCAATCTGAGACGTACTGTAATAAACAGGTTCAATCAAGTCGAAATCTTTCTCTTCAACCATACGTTGCATCAATACAGAACCAACCATACCGCGCCAACCAACTAGACCTACTCTCATCGCTCACTCTCCATGTATAAATTAAAAATTGCTCTCCCCCATCTATAAGTTTTTCAGAAACAGAACTCAAGTGCTTTTTGTCAAAAAGTGTAACTTTTTCGTTTCTTTTAAGTGAACGCAATGAATAGCGCAGTTATCCCTATCTCGACATTTAATATCCACCTCATTGATAAAACGCCCATTATCCTCAAATTCAAACATTTGCATCGCCAAAACAGCTTAATCACACTCGTGTCACAAACAGTAAATCCCTCTTTTTAATCAATACTATCCAGAATAATACTTCACAAAACGAAAACAACGCGCGACAAGTTTCAACATGTAACAACCATGAATTTAACAACATTTCAGATAATGAAACCATGATTAACTGCGTTAACAGTCAAATATCACAACTTGGGCGTATTTTTTCGATATAATAAACTAATTACTGTAGTGTCCGTTTTGCACCACACACCATAACGAAGCACTATAAATGCTCGAAATCACAAGAGGCTTTTATGAAGCAGAGTAAAACTCGCCTACCGAACCTATTGCAGGTATTCATCGCGTTAGGATTATTTCTATCCCTTGCTTTTTCCTTTACAGCAAAGCTTGACCTTCCTATTCAACTTGCCCTGTATATTGGTTGGTTCATTATCATGGTTCTCGGTATTCGCCTTGGCCACGAATACAAAGACTTAGAAAAAGCGGCACTCAAAGGAATATCCAATGGCTTAGGCGCGGTTTTAATACTTTTAGCCGTTGGCGCTCTTGTTGGTACATGGATCTCAGGCGGGATCGTACCTACTATCATTTACTATGGTCTGAAAGCTATCCACCCTTCTATCTTCCTTTTAGCGACCATGATTATCTGTTCTCTAACTGCGTTGGCTACTGGTACTTCTTGGGGAGCTGCAGGTACAGCAGGTATTGCGATGATGGGTATTGGCCAAGGCCTAGGTGTTCCTGCACCAATTACTGCAGGTGCTGTACTGTCAGGCTGTTACTTCGGCGACAAGATGTCTCCACTTTCTGATTCAGTGATATTGGCTTCTTCAATGTCTGGTGTTGAAGTGGTTGAACACATCAAGGGCATGCTTCCAGTTGCGTTAATCAGCTACGTGATTACTGGCATCATGTTTACTGCGTTTGGTTTCCACTACGCAGGTAACGTCGATATGAGCCAAGTAGATTCTGTCATCAAAGCAATGGAAGTTCAGTTCTACATCACACCTTACTCATTTGTCCCAGTACTGATCGTGCTTGGTCTGTTGGCTTTCCGCATGCCTTCATTCCCGGTAATCAGCTTCGGTTCTCTGCTAGGTATTATCTGGGCAGTCATGATCCAAGATATCGATTTCTTAACGGCATTCAATACTGCTTGGGCACCGTTCTCTATTTCATCTGGCGTAGAGTTTATTGACTCGATTCTTAACCGTGGTGGCATGTCTTCAATGCTTGGTTCGGTAGCAGTGATTGTGTTTGGTTTAGGTTTTGGTGGCTTACTGGATAAAGTGGGCGTACTAGAGACGATTGCTAAGGTGTTCGAGCGCCGAGTAAATAGCGCAGGTTCTCTAGCAACAAGCACGATCGGCACGGCCTTCATGGGTAACGTATTCGGTTCTGCAATGTACGTATCGTTAATCCTAACGCCAAAAATCTGTGCGAAAAACTACGACCGTTTAGGTTATCAACGTAAAAATCTATCTCGTAACGCTGAGTTCGGTGGCACGTTAACTTCAGGCATGGTTCCTTGGAGCGACAACGGCATCTACATGGCGAGTATTCTTGGTGTCGCAACGCTCTCTTACGCTCCGTTCATGTGGTTGAGCTTCATCTGCATCCTCGTGACTATCGTAACGTCTTACATGGGTTGGTTCGTTGATAAATGTGAACCAACAGCACCAGCGCTTGAATCTGAAGAAGTGGCTGAGCTGAGCAAGCAACAAGCTTAAGCTAATGCTTTAGTGCGTAAGCACAAAAATGTTGATGATATAAATGCAAAAAGAGCGCCCAGGGCGCTCTTTTCTTATCTGCTGATTTGTCTATTTGTTCATTTATGTATGGTTCGCTTGCCCAACCAATAACCTATGCCTAGGGGTGCAAAGAACACCACCAAAATAAACAGGATGAAGTAAATAATCACACCTTTGATTAACTCCATCAGTTTATCAATTGCGAGTACCACTACCTCTTGAGAGACGCGATCAAGATCTTGTGTAAACAGTTCCCTTTCAGAAGTCACAATGCCTGCAATTTCAATACGCTCTTTCGTAATCATCGCGACCAGAGCTTCTCTCTCTCGTGTCACCATTTTTTCTAACGCCACACGTTCTTCAGTGAGCATCTCCAATTTTTGATCTGTCTTATCACTCAGGTCGTTGAGTAAAGGCTGCATTTCTGTCGACATAATAGAAGCCAATGTTTGCATGTACTCAGGGTTATTCTCAATGAAGTCCTGCATGCTTGCTGATGTTTGACGAAGGCTTTCCAGCGTCATCGATAGATTTTCACCCGTTAGCGAGCTATTCATCGCCACCAACTCGGCTTTCCACGTCATCAATTTCGGCGTTTGGTCAGCCATTAGGCTTAAGCGGTCTGATGCATCGCCCATCGCCTCCGGCATGGTACCTAGGCTTTGAACGATTCGAGATTCGTCTTTACCAAGGTAACTTAGCCATTCACGGTAAGCGGGTGTGCTTCTGAAGGTAAGATCTTTAAAAGGATTGCTCGCGGCAAACTCTGCGACGAACGCTTTGCTGTTCTTGAAATCACTCGAGCTCAATACACCCTTTGCCAGTTTCTCTGCTTCATGGTCAAGAGAACGAGCAGTCTCTACCGCATCATCCGTCACGAACAGATCCGCGCCATCGCCTTGGCTATAAAACTGATTCATTTGGGCTGTGAAAACCCATGAGTCAATTAATGCTGACATTGGGGAAGTTTGGTACGCCGCTTGTTGTAAGCCCTGCTCTGCATGGATCTTCCAAAGCAACACATAAGATTGATGTAAGGTATCATCAGCAGGGTAAGATAGCGCAATGAGATCGGCCGAGTCTTCTACTCGTGTAAAAAACATCTTGGCGTATTCACGCGTCATGATCCGAGCCTGTAACTCTTGCTGAGTAAGAGGCGTCGTTTGACTATCTAGCTTAACTTCCAAGATAGAACAACCACTTAGCACAATGCTAAGCACCAACACTATCCAATTTCGACTCGAAACTCGTGACATATAAACCTCTGACAAAGACTAAGGGCGCGGATTGTATGAGCGCTTCGTCAGAGTATTGTCAAAAAACCTGTAAAAGTTAACGTTGGGTATTTAAATAGTCATGAGCAGAATCTACAGAGGCTTTTATCGCCATCTCTAGTTCGGCTAAATCGTGCTCGCTAATGGCTCTGGACTGCTTCATTGTCATTTCAATAGTCGCTGCAATGATCGCTAGCCGAGACGCTTTAATGCTGCCAGCCACACCTTTTAAGCTGTGCACAATGCGAGCAGCAGAGGTTTCATCCTTGGTGAGCAGAGATTTGAATCTGGTGTAGTCATCTGCGTGATCTTCGACAAAGACCCCTAGCAACAATTCAACAGACTCGGTATCGCCATCGAGAGTCTCTAGCATCTCTTCAATATCAATCGCTGGCTTTGAATCCGTCACACTGGCAATGTGCTTCTCTGGCTCTTGCACCTGTTCTGGTGTTCGCTGAGTTGGGGGTTGCTGAATAGAGTTTTGCTGAACCGGAACTTGTGGAATAGGTTCTTGTGAAGTCGGTTCTTGTGAAATAGCTTGCGGGCTTGTCGCACAAACACTCTGCTGAGCTTGGATATCAGAATGTTGACTCGCTGGCGTAATATCTAATACTGATGGGGGGTGACTTGGTGGCGTCACCGCGGAAGAAGCAATATCGCTGTGAGAAGGCGTATTGTTACGAGAAGACGTATCTTTGCTGGAAGTAGAGAGAGCATCTTCCTGATTTGAATCGATGACTGGTTCCGGTCTAAGTTCTATCCTTGCTTCTTTAATGAATTTGGAAGGTCTAACGCTCCACAACACTAACGCAATCATTGCCATTAAGCTTAAACCTAGCATGACCAATAATAAGGTGTACTGACGCCCATGGAACTCATCTTCAAGTTTAATGATCTGGTCGTTTACTGAATTCTTCTTGATTTTATCGACTAAATAATTGAGCTGAGCGTAATCACTCAACAATGCTGAAGCATCAGCCAGTAATTGTTGGAGTGCATCTTGCTCTTCGGTCTTTAATGAATAAGACTTTTCAAGAATGGAATCAAAGGCGCGATAAGTCGCTGATGAACTTTGGTTATCGGAATACATCGCTTCAAAAACGACGACACCAAATTCGTTGAGTAGCGGTTTTAACTTAGGGGAAAGTTCACTATCTGTGCGCAACACTTTGATGTTATCGACGATATCTTGCACCTGACTTTCTATCGGAATGAATTCATCAAATTTTTCTAAAAATTGATCGGCAACGTAAAGCAGTTGGTTCACATCAGGGCGAAACAAGGCGTGTTGGAAATCAGATTCAATCTGCAGTCGGATCGAATAAACCAACTGAGCATCGAGTGCTAGATCATTAATACGAGAGACTCGCAGCGGCTCAGAGAAATAAAGCGATTGCCTCAGTTCATTAACACGAATACCGAGCTCTTCAATTTGAGCGAGCGAGTGAGAGTAAGAACGGCTTAGATTAAGGAGAGCCAGTGAAGGAAGTAGCCACAGAGCCAAGAGTGCAACCAAAAAAGTTGCTGGTCTTTTAAAGCGATTGGGCTTTATTACTGATTGTTCCATCGATATTCCTTGTTCATGCGAACTCTAAACCATTATGTTGCTAAACATAAACAAGCGACAACAACCTGCTGTCGCTTACTACCTAATAACTTCGGACTATGACTTATTGCGAGTCAGTTGATCACGTAAGTTCGGTGGCGTCCCTTTAATGGTTAGCGTGTCTGTCTCTGGATCATAGAAGATACGCTCACCTAAAAGCAGACTATCAAAACTAACATTCAAACCGCCACCAGCACCAACAAATTTTGTTAGTTTACGCATAGTTGCGCGGTCTGCTGGGAAGCTGTCTTCTAACTCGTAGCCTTGCTCACTAGTATAGTCAAAGAAGCTTGTACCATCAGTGCTTGCTGGCAATTCTCCAGAAAGTTCACGAACTTGAACTTCATCACCCGCTTTAAGCTGTTCGTTACAGTAATCCGCAACTTGTTTTTTATAGCTGATCGCTTCTTCTTTCTCTAACTTAGAGTCAGAAACAAAGTCTTCTACCGCTTGCATCAATACTTGGTTTTGCTGCTTAGCATCCAAGCCTACTTCTGCTTGAAGGAAGTCTAAGAAGAAGTCAGCGACTTTACGACCAACGCGCCCTTTAATATAAGTAAGGTAACGGTTTGACTCTTTGTCTGTGTCGTATGTTGAAAGATCAAGGCGCGCAACAATATCCATCTTCGAGATATCAAGGTAATCCGTCGCACTAATATCTAGCCCTTCGGTCACTTTCAAACTTTGATTAGAAGGCAGTAGCCCAATGAAAAGGTAGTCTGTCGCCAGTGATTGATATTCAGCCAGTACCAAAGTGCCTTCATCAGCAAAAGGATACTTTGAAAGCTCATCTTTTAGACGTAGCGCACTTTTTTGAGAGAAATCATAAAAACTTTGTTCTCCAGCTCGAAATTCATGCAACGACTGCTGGAATTCGCTGTCGGATTTGAAAGAACCAAATCCTTTACCTGCTTTTGAATTAAAAACTCGGTGAAGTTCAGCGACTAGGTTTTCAGATGCAGTATCGTTTTCTAGAGATTCAGCACGATAGTTAACAATCAGCTCTTCCTGATCGTTCTTGCTTAGCTGGTGTAAAATTACGTTGGAAAGGTGAAGGCTCATAGTGAAAATATTACCGTTCAGGTTTCAGTTGTTGTGCATAGTAGGTTATCATAAGCCGCTTTTACTATCATTATTAGAGTCCTTATGCCGATTATATCTAAATACACAGATGATCAAGTTGAAAAAATCCTAGCTGAAGTAGGTGCTGTACTGACTAAGCACAAAGCTTCACCTGAGCTTTCATTGATGATCGCTGGAAATATCGCAACCAATGTCTTAAATCAGAACGTTGCTGCTTCACAACGCAAAGGAATTGCTGAAAAATTTGCCGAAGCTTTAATTTCTTCTCTTGAAGATAAAAAGTCTCACTAAGTTTGATTGACGGAAAAAGAATTATAAATGGTAGACAGCGCAAACTCATATAGCGATCGTGTATCTCGACTGGTAGGTTGGGGCCACTGGTTTGCATTTTTCAACATCATTGCTGCGATGTTGATTGGTACTCGTTATATTACTCAATCTGCTTGGCCAGAAACCCTATTGGGTCAATTCTATTTGGCTGCATCATGGGTTGGTCATTTTGGATTTTTGGTGTTCGCGCTCTATCTATTAGTGCTGTTCCCACTCACTTTTATTCTTCCGTCGAGGAAGTTATTACGTTTGGTTGCCGTTATCTTCGCAACCATAGGTTTAACTGTCCTACTGATTGATACTCAAACGTATCAAAATATAAACCTCCACCTGACACCTGTCGTGTGGGAGGTTTTATTCAGTGGAGAGGAGTCTGCACTCACTTCTGATTTGCAGCACCTCTTCATTGTAATGCCACTAATCTTCTTATTGCAGCTAGGCCTGTCTGAGTGGGTTTGGCGTAAGCAACGTAAACTGTCTCATAAACACATTGGCCGTCCTATTACTGCCGTCTTCTTCTTGTGTTTCATCAGCAGCCACTTGACCTACATGTGGGCTGATGCGTATTTCTACAACCCAATTACAAGCCAGAAAGCGAATTTCCCACTGTCTTACCCTATGACAGCAAAAAGCTTTATGGAAAAGCATGGTCTATTAGACCGTGAAGAGTATTTACAGCGTTTAGAAGCGAACCAAGAGAACGTAAACTTAGTTAGCTACCCGCTAGAAAAAATTCAATACAACCGCCGCAGTGCTGATCTTAATATTCTACTTGTGAGTGTGAATAATCTTCGCGCTGATGCACTCAATAGCACTGCGATGCCAAGCAGCTATGCCTATGCACAACAATCGATCAACTTCACCAATCACTACAGTTCAAGTAACGACATGTTTGGTATTTTCGGATTGTTCTATGGCCTTCCTAGCAGCTACGCAAGCAGCATCAAAGCACAAGGTTCGAGCGCAGTACTGCTCGATGTGCTAGATCATCACAATTATACACTTGCCGCTTTTAGCGGTGATGACTTTGACGACGCCCTTTACCCGGAAGTCATCTTCCGAGGCCGTGATGTACTCCCAGAGCAAGCAACAGACGATGACCAAAGCGCAATACAAGCTTGGTCTGAATGGGTTCAATCACCACAAGCAAAAAGCCCTTGGTTTAACTTTATTGAACTAACAACGCTCGATAACTTCTCTAGTTACGAAACAGATGTAACGTTGACTACCGCTGAACGTTTTACTGCAGACTACCAAAAATCGACTCAAGCGGCTGATGTTCAGTTGGCGAAAATCTTCGCAGAGTTGGATCGCTTAGATATTCAAGAGAACACTGTGGTTATCGTTACCTCTAACCACGGTACTGAATTTAACGAGACGAAAACCAACAGTTGGGGCGCAAACTCCAATTACAGTCGCTACCAACTACAAGTGCCTCTGTTCATCAAATGGCCAGGTAAGTCAGCATCTGAATATACTCACCGTTCTAGTCACCTAGATGTGTCAGTCACGCTAATGCAAGAGCTATTAGGTGTATCTTCGAACCCTACAGATTTCAGTAGTGGACGTAGCCTGTTTGATGAGCGTAGAAGAAAATGGATTCTTGCAGGAGACTCACGTGAACTTGCTCTTGTTACTGACCAACAAACGACGGTGTTAGATAAGTTTGGTAACTACAAATTGTACGATCAGAATTACAAACGTCTGAAAGATGTAAGCCCTCGCTTGCCAGTGTTGATGCAAGGCCTTACTGAGTTACAACGGTTCTATACCAAAAATGACTAAATGATCATCAAAAAGAAAAGGGAAGCCAATGGCTTCCCTTTTTTATTGCCGTGAATGATTAGAAAACAAGCAACAAAACAAAATTATGAAAATTAAGGGTTTACAAGATCCTCTGCCCCTTATATTATTCACGCCACTGGAGGGATGGCTGAGTGGTCGAAAGCACCGGTCTTGAAAACCGGCAACCGTTAATAGCGGTTCTAGGGTTCAAATCCCTATCCCTCCACCACATTTAAGAAAGCCGCTGAGAAATCAGCGGCTTTTTTGCATCTAGCGTAAAGTTAATCGAATCTAAGAGTCAGTTAGTCAACAAGTCAAAGTCCTTAATTATCGGAATCTGATTTAAGCCTGTTTCTCACGGCAACTTCAAGCCTATTACCGCTCTGTTGTATTTAAACATATGGCATAGGTACCTGACTCATTCCTCTTATAACCCATCGAAATTCGACGTCACTGTTGCAACAAAACATCCCTGCCAATAAACATGTAGACCTACGCCACCAATGCATAATACCAATCGTAGTAAATAACTGGTCACCCTAGCTTGCTAAAACGCTCGATAACTGCGTTAGAATTTTTGATTGTAGAATAACTACTTATCGAAAAATTCTGCCTTGTTCTCAAGCCTTTTCCCTACGCTAATTTTGATCACTTACTTACTGTGATTGGTATAACCAAGTAACTTGAAGAATTGGGGTATGTTTATTGGAATAGTGTCCCAGGTTTCTTCAGGTTCTCATTGTGAATACATAACGATAAAAAAATCCAGAGGCTTCATCGAAGTCTCTGGATTTTTAAATTTGGCTTGAGTGCAGATCTAATTAAGCGTTTTCTTGCTTAGTCTCTTGCTGCTCTGCCTGTTTTTTTTGTTCAGCTTCATTTGCTTTTTCTTCGTGGTTTGAACCACCACATCCGCCACAACAGCTCATAATTATGCTCTCTTTGATTGTATTTAAGTAACTCATTAAGGTCATAATATTAAAGATGCATTTTAAATGCAACTTTAATATTAGCCAAATTGGCTGCTTGGTGTTTTGAGGTATTTAAGCCCTTGGTTTTATTAAAATTGGTAAGTACAACACAACGAAGCAACTGTACGCGACAACCCACAGGGCACTGGATAAGGTGATGATAGAGACAATATTATCTATAAGGTATCCACCAAACACTCGAACAATAAAGGCAAAAACAATGGCGATTAACGCCGCAGTCATTATTTTACCAATCGCAATAGTTCGACCGGTATGCCCTAAAGACACACGTGAGATCATTGATAAGATCATCACTCCCATTCCACCAACGGTTAAGGCATGAATCGCTTGTGATTGTGTGACCAATGGCGAAATGATCGAAGCACCATATAAGACCAACCCTAACGAAATTGCCCAATAGCTTAAGTGTAAAGACCACACAAGAGGGGTCTTAAGAGCTACCCATATTTTCCACCTCACTGCCCTAACCGCATTTGCCAAGCCACTGACAATAAACACGGTAGCAACGATATCTTGTGGAACTGGAACTATCTTGAAGCTCAACACAACGGCGAAAATAGTGCTCACAATACTCAGTTTTTCAAGCCATGGTAATGCAGGGGTTCGTGGTGTCTGTGTGCCATTCGCGGTAAACATAGGAAAGACTCGTCCACCCATAATGCACATTACTAGAGTCACCAACAGCACCATACTTGTGCTAGCTTGTGAAATTAAGATTGGCTGCTGAAATAGAACACCATAGTGCATCGCCGCATTGGCAAAAGTCATTAGCAGCAAAATGGGAACGAACAATAGATTTCGCCAAAGTTTCACACTGACAATATTGTGAGCAAGATAAATGACAGCGATAGGCAAAAACAGTAAATCGAGCCCAGCCACCAACCAAGGGCTAAACAGATTAGGTAGGAACATGGCTATTCTCGCACACAGCCAGATAGCCAGAAGTATCATTAACCCGCGTCCGTTAATACTACGGACACCCGTCCAGTTTTGTACGGCCGTTAGTAAAAAACCAACCACGACAGTGGCTGCAAAGCCAAATAACATTTCATGAATATGCCACCACATTGCTCCGCCATAAACATTCAGAGTTGCGCTACCATTCCAAAACGCGGCCCAACCAACTAGAGCTGCAATGCTAAAAAGTGATGCAAACAAAAAAAACGGTCGAAACGCGAGCTCAAAAAATGCCGTCATTGAAACGCCATTGTTAGGGGATTGATTTAAATCTTTCATCATCGTAAACCTAGTGAGTAAACAAAACTTGCTTACTTAAATAACGTCAACCGCCAAAAGTTGCCCTAGTTTGTAACTGTGCCCTTCGCCGAGGAGATCTTGCAAGCTATAAGCGTCTAAGCATTTGAAAAAACACTCTTGAGCTTCAGCAAAGATTGTTTTCAATTGGCAATTTGGTGTAATAACACACCTATTATCCTCGCCAAAACACTCAACCAAGTTACGCTTGTCTTCTAACTCTCGAACTAACGTACCTATGTTGATCTGACTTGGATGGCAACTGAGTTTCAAACCACCATTTTTGCCTCTTGTGGCGATCAAGTGCCCTTTGAGGTTGAGTTGCTGAACGATCTTCATTAAATGGTTTTTAGAAATGCCATAACTGTTAGCAATGTCGCCAATGGTGCTAAGAGATTGGTTGTTGATCGCTAAATAGATCAGAACGCGTAGGGAATAATCAGTGTAACGTGTGATATGCATGTTGGGATATTTCACTCTATAAGATGTATTTATTATGAATCTTATAGACAATAAAGGCAAGTTAACCTAATGAGGAATGGTGGCTACACACCAATAAACTAAGGCCCCGATATTAATTACGTTGCCCACAACTGTTGTATTAGATCCTTTCTCCATCTTCCTTTCTCAAACGAGATCTAATCCTCTAAGTCGAAGCGATCAGAAGCGTTTTTCGATATATTTTCACTCTGACAATATAAAAACACACAAACTTGTTCATAAAAAAAGCAGTCAGTTGATAAGGGTATTTACAAGCGAATCACACCCCTATATTATTCGCGGCACTGGAGGGATGGCTGAGTGGTCGAAAGCACCGGTCTTGAAAACCGGCAACCGTTAATAGCGGTTCTAGGGTTCAAATCCCTATCCCTCCACCACATTAAAGAAAGCCGCTGAGAAATCAGCGGCTTTTTTGTATCTGGAGATCACACAAGCTCACCACTCAACTGCTGACAGTAAATGCGGCCTTCAATAACTGCATGTGAATCGGCACCAAATCTTGATGTTGAGTGCGGTACCCACCACCGACTACACATGCCATCGGAATAGACTCTGATTCCGCTAATTCAATCATCAAACAGTCGCGCTCAAATATCCCTTGTGTCGAGACATTCAAATAACCCAGTTCATCGTCTTGATGGATATCGATCCCCGCATCATAAATAATCAGATCAGGTTGATGGTGTGCGATCGCCAGCTTAGTGACTTGTTCAAAACAACGCAAAAACTCCTCATCTTTAGTTTCACGGCTTAACGGCACATCTAAATCAGACAGTGGTTTTCGTGCAGGAAAATTTTTGTCGCAGTGAAACGACAAAGTAATAATGTCGTCATTCTCTTTGCAAAGAGTCGCTGTGCCATCGCCATGGTGAACATCACTATCGACGATCAACACTTTATCGATATGTTCAAAGGTCAGCGCATGCTTAGCCGCCAAAACCAGATCATTCAACAAACAAAAGCCGCTACCAAAATCATGGTGTGCGTGATGATAACCACCACTCAAATGAATCGCTAAACCACTCTCTACTGCCATTTCAGCGGCCAAGCAGGTTCCACCACTTGAATAGAGTGTTCTTTCTATAAGCTGTTCGCTCCACGGAAAACCGATACGTCTCATTTTTGCTGCAGGCAAATTTCCAGAAACCAGCAAATCGACATATTCACCATCGTGCACCTGCTTTACTTGTTCTATCGAAACAGGCATTGGCTGGAACATTTCGAATGCATTACCCCATTGTGGATCGCTATCCATTAGCGCCTCAACAGCACTGTGTAACAACTGATATTTGTTGATTGGGTAGCGATGACCTTGTGGTAAAGGTAACTGCGAATAGATTGGGTGGTAAATTAAAGGAATCATAATCAAGTAAATTGCGTATCTTTCTCAAAATCATAACAGTCTCAGACTTGGCGACAACCCTAATTAATGATAATAGTTATCATTACCTTTAATTAATTCCTGAGGCAACAATGAAAAACGTAATACTCATCTGTGGTGTGATCTGTGGCTCGATGGCTGCAGTAATGATTTTTGTAGGAATGTTAATGGCCAGTTGGTGGACCGTTGATTTTCTCGTGTTAAGCCATCAAACTTAACTAATTGAACTGAAAAGGGATCACCATGAGCGTTATTTTTATTACTGGAGCGAACCGCGGCATTGGCTTAAGTCTGACTCAACAATACTTGAAAGGTAATCACAAGGTGTACGCAACTTACCGTGACGTCTCTTCAGCAACAGAACTGCTCTCACTCGCAGAGCACAGTAGCAACCTGACCTGCATTCAATTAGAAATAACCGATTATCAAGTAGTAGAACAACTCCCCTCGCAAATAGAGTCGATTGATATCTTGATCAACAACGCTGGCTACTATGGCCCTAAAGGTTACGGTCTGGGTAATACCGATGTCGAAGAGTGGCGTCGTGTTTTCGAAACCAACACCATCGCTCCTCTCAAGCTCATTGAATCCTTACTGCCTCTGCTAGCAAAAAGCCCAATAAAAAAGATCGCGTGCCTTTCATCTAGAGTCGGGAGCATGTCTGAAAACACATCAGGCGGAGGCTACATCTATCGTTCCTCTAAAGCGGCTCTGAACTCAGTTGTGAAGAGTTTAAGCAACGACTTGACCGATAATGGCTTTACGGTATTAGCTCTGCATCCAGGCTGGGTACAGACCGAAATGGGCGGACCTAATGCTCTTATTGATACAGAGACTTCGGCTCAAGGCCTTGTGACTGTAATAGAGTCATCGAATACTGAAGTGAGTGGTCACTTCTTTAATTTCGATGGTAGCGAAATAGACTGGTAGCCGTCACATGGTTCGTCGCGTGATCTCAAGCTTACTCGTACGTTCAACACTGTTGTGTCTAACAATGGTGCTCACTGGATGTTTCGATGACAGCCCACTGAACTATTTCGACGACTATCAGACCAAAATCGCCAACGTGCAAGATGCTGACGAGATACAACAAGACTGGGAGCTCGAAAGCTTACCGAGAAAGCGAGAACTGTTTATTGAAGTTCCTTCGCTCTCTATCGGGCTCATAGACAGTTATCAACTTCGGCAATGTGGATTATTCAACCTGATTGCAGAAAGAAACTCTGTACTTGGGAAAGTCGCCGACGAGTTCAGAAATTACGATTATCAAGTCGCTTTACTGGAAGGTGTTGGTCATTGTTTATCTAATAACGAATTAGAACCAGAGATCGTAGAATTACTCAGAGAAATCGAGCAACAGAAACTCGCACAATTTCCACTGCACCAATGGAATCTCATCTATGCCAGTGAAGCTATGCAGTCGCAAATGCGTGGTAGCCAGTGGTTACGTGCTGATATTGGCGATCAAGTTCGACAGACAAGTGACGCGCTAGAGCACATAAATCAAGCGTTAAACACACCGCTCGTTTCCGGCAAGACTACTGAGGTTCAAGAAGGATTAGAGAAGAGTTCGACGCTTGGGGATTTGTACTACTCACTATCTAGTGCTTCGGCAGAGCTTGATACCATCACCCAGCAGCTGACTACTTTTGACGCCAACATCATCTGTGGGAAGCAACGAGACACGACTAAGTTTCGCTATCTCAACAATGTGTTCGAACAACAGTATATTGACAAGGTTCAGCCTTACATGGCCCAATTGGATGGCTACTATCAGCACCTAGCCCCCCAACTTGCTATGTTTGACGCACAGCCTGAGCTACACAGTTATTACTTTCCCATCAAAGATGCGCATCAAGCCTTTCGATCATCCACTCGCCGCCATGTCGACTATTGGCAACAGCTGTTTAAGCGCTGCGGACGCAAGGTCGGACGTTAATTCCAGTATCGCCAATAAACAGCGGTTTGTTCTCAGTACCTAGCTTTTAGTGCCCTTCTTAGCATACGTCCCTTTCTTGGTATACGTACCTTTGTTGGCATAAGACTTCGCACCACCGCCTTTACGACGTTTAAAAGCCGGTCTTTCGACTTTAGGAAGATGACGCAAAGATTCAGGGACTTCACCCGTTTTGACCTTGCCCATCAAGCCGTCGATCTTGCTTTCTAATTCTTGCATGAAGGGCTGATACGCTTGGTTTCATTCAGCCATACCTTGTAACTGATGCTCCCAGTGAGCGGTCATATCTGACAGTTTAAATCCTTAGATAAGGAATTAAACTCTCATTTCATATAACCTTGAAAACTCATTTTCACATCCTTTTACAGCATTATAGAGAACAAACATAAAATATTTATTTTTACTCTTGTTAGCATCCATAATGTTATAGGCATCTAATGGAACTCGGTCTTTGTAATTATGGTGAGTCACGATACTCCATTCATCATTATATGATATAATATCAACATGATATCTTTTCATATCATCAATATAGCTTTGTCTCAATTTATTAAGGTCAAAACTCTTTATAAAAAGATATGATTCTAATTCCTCATCAATATTTTTACTTACATTATCCATAATAAAAGATGATATTGATTTTTCTATAATACCTGTTTGCTTGTCTACATTATAGAAACAAGCATAAGACATGCCATTCAATAATTCTTCAAATTTTTCTTCAAAAATAACTCCTCGATTTTGAGTTACAGTAACAAAGTCGATTAAAACGAATTCTCTCATATTGGTTAGTTCGCAACTACCAAAAGGGATCGCCTTTTTTTCTGAAAAAACAATAGGAAATAACTTTTCATTAAAATTAAGAGGAAATGATTCAATTACTGAAATAATATAATTCTTATTGAATATATAATCTTTCAAGCTATTCCTTAAAACACCTATTAATTTTTTCAATACGCTCGATTTTAATTTTTCAAATTCAAAAAAGTCATCGCTAACTAGATGATCTCGAGTAAGGCTTAAAGGGAACGTTCCATTGTTATCAAATACACAAATTTCCAATGATCTAATTTCTATTTTATCAAGACCATATGAAAGTAATATATATGGGGTTTTTTCACCTTGAATAATTATTCCATTGCAATATAAATGAGGAAAACCTCCATTCAATCGCCAATAGAGACCATCTAAGCTAGTATCAACCACCTCATTCCAATCAGAAGAAAGAGAGTTTTTTGATATGATTTTATCATTATGAAATACTTCCGAACGTATCCCATCCAACTGATTAACAACGACTTCTGGTGTATCCAAATAATACCACCATGAGGAAAATGGCTCACTATCTTTAGATATCCAGTGTCGAAATCTCCTATTATTTAAATGCAATCCACTACAAATATCATCTAATTTTTCTTTATTAGTATGAACTATTATAGTAGTACCAACATCGTAATTGTCTTTAAAAATTAATTCGATTTCATTTGAATCTAAACTATAAGAAAAGTTAATAGACTTGGCATTGTTACAATCATGTTTTTTTGTCTGAATTTCAATTTTGTCTCCAATCAGAAATCCGGCTAACATTCCAATTCCGAACTTTCCAGTTCTTGGAACAAGCACACCATCATCTGAGCAAAAATCAGATTTCCAACTTTCAGATGTTCTGTATGAGGAACCAATTTTTAGGAAGTAGTCTTTGATTACTTCAACATCCATCCCTGTCCCTTCATCTTTAATAACAAGAGTATTATTTTCGTAATTAAGAGTAATGCTAACCTTATAAGGAACAGATTTATCATTAGCTTGGTGACCTTCGTCTAGACAATAACGTTCATTGCAGGCATCTATAGCGTTTTGCAATAGCTCACGTAACCCTACTCGAGGATAATTCCCATATAGAGGTTTAATCAGAAGTGGAAATAGTTTTTGATCATCAGCTATGATTGACAATATCTCAGGGTGATAAGATTTATAGTTTTTTTCCACATAATCTCGAGCATCGTCTATGTTAGATCTAACTCTACGAAAAATAACGCCAAACCGGTTAATTAGTTGGTAGCGACTGTAAACTTCACCATTTACAGCCCAAAATTCATCTAATTCACTTTGAAGCCCTTTTAATAGATGTTTAACACCGCCAAGTGTTTTAGCGTCTTCAGGATAAGCTTCTACAAATAATAATTCATCGTCCGGGTGCATTGTATTAGTGGAAATAATAGATAGATGTTTTTTCCATTCATTTACAGACACTGGGCTACAGAAAGCAATCGTATCGAATAGAATTTTTGGCGTGCGATCTGATTTGAATTGTAAGTAATCCGCAATTCTTAAAATACCCATTAGAAATGTAGGGTGAGTATTCCTATACTCTCTTTTTCTCGAATCCAACAAATCTACTACTTGCCTTAAACTATGGTTATGACTTCTTGCAACCAGACCAGATAGTTCATTTAAATACTTAAATGAACTATCGAATATCTCGTAAGGCCCAGATTTCGACGGAATACCATGAGTAGCAATAATTTGAGCAATACAAGCATGATATTGTCTAACAAAATCTCCAATTAATATTTTTTGATGGTCACTAAAAGACTCTGTATTTATTGAAGGTAACTCAACAGGAATATCCTTACCAAAAAACTTGATAAAGTCTGTTTCATCAAACTTTTTAACATCAACGCAAAACTTCTTCCACCGTGACAGCCAATCATCCTCACGAGTAAAGCCAAGAACTACACCATTGTATACATCGTTGCTGATAAGATCCCACAACCCAGCTTTGTTGATATGCATTGCGCAATCATGAAGTAAAGCGGCCGAGGAAATTACATATATATCTTCAGGTGTCAGTAATTCGAATGATTCCTTAGTAACAATCTCTTCCATTGTATTAAGAACATTTTGAATATGCTCGGTCCCATGATCTGTATATTCAGGAAAAAACTCGGTTTGATTAGTTCCTATCCAGTCAGAAAACTTATCGATAAGGGTCAACAGCGCACCATTTATAGCACTATTTTGTTCTACAATATTTTTAAATTTTCGAGGTAAACTCAGTTTCATTATAAATTACACCATAGACATGAAAACACTTTAAGCCTTACGTGGCTTTTATTCAGATTGTGTAAAGCTTCGCTAGCTCTTGACGATAACTCGTCAGGGACGATTAAATACCTTTAAACATTTCAGTGATCACTGTATCTTATCTTACCAGTCAGATTATGCAAAGATCTTGCTCAATGATATACTTGATATTCATATAGTTAGCTAAGGAAAAAAATGCTAGAAGATCTCACAAAAGAACTTGTCGTAGAGCGGTATAAATTTATCCAAGACAAGCAAAAACACCTTGATAGCCAAATTAATTCAAACGTTAGCTTGTTAGTAAAAATAGTTATTGGTATTTTTTCTTTAGTTTTTGCTGTATTCAGTACGCACCTTAAACAACCGGATGTAATTTCATTACCAATCGCCACCCTGGTGCTTAAACTGTCTCTTATTTTTATCTTTGCTACTTCTAGTATTTTATTATTGATAACAGTATCAAATATATTCTCATGGTTTGGTTATAGAAAAGATGAAGTTAAATTGTTAAACAAATTTGGAGGAAGTTTCCAAAGAGAGAATCCGAAACTTTCTAATTTTCTAGTCTGGCAAGAAACATGGTTTGTTTTCACTTTATTGTTAATAATTATAATTGCTACTTTTTCTTTGGCTGAGATATCCTTTTTAATTAGTAGATTAATCTCATAGATTATGGATATAAACAAGGTCGTATAAGGCTAATTCAGAATTAGCTCAAACATGTTAAATACTGAAATGAGCCATTTCAGTTCTGTGATCGATTAATGGCCCCTATAAATACAAAGGCTTTTGATTTTTAAGCCAATCAACTTTTAGCGCCTTTCTTAGCATAGGTACCTTTCTTGGCATAAGACTTCGCACCACCACCTTTGCGGCGTTTAAAGGCAGGTCTTTCGACTTTAGGAAGATGACGCAGAGACTCAGGGACTTCACCCGTTTTTACCTTGCCCATCAAGCCGTCGATCTTACTTTCTAATTCTTGCATGAAGGGTTGATACGCTTGGTTTCGTTCAGCCATACCTTGCAGCTGATGTTCCCAATGTGCCGTCATGTCTGGAAAGGTAGAATCCTCAGGTAGAGCATGAATCAAGCCTCTGCCTGCAGGACTACTATGAATACTCTTGCCTTGGCGCGTTAGCAGCTGCCTTTTAAATAGAGTATCGAGAATACCCGCACGAGTCGCCTCTGTTCCAAGACCATCGGTCTCTTTCAAAATAGCTTTGAGGTCTTTATTTGCCACAAAGCGTGCAATACCCGTCATCGCTTGTAGCAAGGTCGCTTCGGTAAAGTGTTTTGGTGGCTCGGTTTTCTTATCGCCAATAACGCCTTCGCGACACGTTAGCACCGTTCCTTTATCCAATGGAGGAACCGTATCTGTGCCATCGCCTTTCTCTTCTGTGTCCGTTTTACCCATCAACACCTTCCAACCTGGATTAATAAGTTGGCGCCCTTTTGCGATGAACACGCCACCAGCGATATCAAACACAAGCTTGGCATCGGCAAAAATAGCAGGTGGGTAGAACTGCATTAGATACTGGCGAGCGATTTGCTGATAGATTTTCATCTCGTTGGCAGACAGGCCGTTCACCGATGATTTTTTCGGAGTAGGAATTATCGCGTGGTGAGCATCGACCTTGCTGTCGTTCCATGCTTTGGATTTAAGAGAAAGATCCGCGCCTTGCGCACCACTTTGCAGCTCTTTCGCATTATTAGCGATAGCATCCACGACCGACTCTCTTTGTGAGTAGTGATCTTTAGGTAAGTAACGGCTATCAGAACGTGGGTAAGTGATGAGTTTGTGTTTCTCGTACAACGACTGACACGTATCTAACACCTGTTGAGCGCTCATGCCAAAACGCTTAGACGCATCAATCTGCAAAGCTGACAGCGAGTAAGGCAGTGGCGCCGCTTGCTTGCTTTGCTTTTGCTCAGATTCCGTCACGGTTGCAGGTTGATTCGCAATTCGCTGAGCCACGTTCTCAACCAACTTGCGATTGAGCACGCGGCCTTCTTCATCTTGCCATGGTTTACATGCTTCGCTTGGTTTCCAACGCGCGCGAATATCAAAGCTCTGGCCGTTATTTTGATAAGGGATCAGCGCATGCAGAGTGAAGTAATCTTTAGGAATGAAGTTTTCGATCTCTTCATCACGTCTCACCACCAAACCAAGTACAGGGGTTTGTACTCGTCCTACCGACAATACGCCTTGGTAGCCCGCCTTTTGACCAAGCAAGGTGTAAGCTCGGGTCATGTTCATGCCATACAGCCAATCGGCTCTAGAGCGTGCTAAAGCCGAAATAGAAAGTGGAATAAAATCGCGGTTACTGCGCATTTGAGAGAGCGCACGCTTTACCGCTGGCAAGTTCAAATCGCTGATCAGCAACCTGTCCATCGACTCTTTCTTGGCCTTGGATACCTTGCAGTAGTCGATCACTTCATCAACCAGCAACTGTCCTTCTCTATCTGGGTCTCCTGCATGGACAATTTGGGTCGCGTCCTTCAATAGCTTTCGGATCACCGTGAGCTGCTTGCTTGAAGTCTTACGCGGTCTCAACTGCCATTGCTCTGGAACAATAGGAAGATCGGCTAAGTTCCACTTCTTATAGCGGTCGTCATAGGCGTCTGGCTCAACCTGCTCCAATAAGTGTCCAATACACCAAGTCACCACATCCCCATTGCCACATTTGATAAACCCTTGGTCTTTCTTCTGTGGATTCGGTAGTGCAGCGGCGATCGCGCGGCCGAGGCTTGGTTTTTCAGCAATAATAAGGCGAGACATGTTTTTCCAGATGCTACAAACAATTAGAGCCACATTATCTAATGTGGCTCCTAGAAATCAAGGAAAACTGGTTGTTTATACAGTTAGCATTCCACTATTCAAGCTTCAGCTTTCTTTACAAGAACTCGACGAACTTTGAGAAGTCACGTTCTGGCGCTTTCATTGGCGTACAGCCCGGCGTGCCTAAATACAGGAAGCCAACAATTTCATCGTCGCCTTCTAGGCCGAAAGCTTGGTGCACTTCAGGGTGGAACATCCATTTACCTGAACGCCAAAAACCTTGGAAGCCTTGTGCAACTGCGGCCATTTGCATTGCTTGCGCAGCGCAACCCGCAGACAGATGTTGTTCGAACGCAGGCACTTTTTCGTGCTCAGTTACCTTGGCGATGATAGTGATCACCATTGGAGCTCGGAACGGCGCTTTTTTAACTTTCTCAATGACCACTTCTTCACTTTCGTCAGCTTGTGCCGCACGAACCAAAATATCAGAGAGCTTCTGTAACCCTGAGCCTTGTGCGATAACAAAGCGCCACGGTGTCAATGCTCCATGGTCTGGAGCTCGTAAACCCGCTTTGATGATGTTTTCTAACGCCACACCTTCGGGTGCCGGATCAGAGAGTTTTGCGATTGAGCGTCTGTTGAGCAATAGATCCAAAGCATCCATTTGAAGTCCTTACTAATTTTTATTGTTTATATGATTGAACTGTAGCACAGAATACAAACGATAATAAATCTCAACGGCTGTCCAATTGACACAATAGTTCAAACAATACAGGAAACAATAAAGGCTCCTAAATCTATGACTTAGGAGCCTTATTTACAAGTTTCGTTCAAGTTTATGAACGGGTGTATTCTGTTTGTTGTTAGAGCTTAATCGCTAACTCAACACCTTGACGAATCGCGCGTACTGCATCCAATTCACCCGCATAATCAGCACCGCCTATCACGTGCAGTTTGCCACCAAACTCTTGCCACATGTCTTCGAATGGACGAACTGAAACCTGCCCCGCACACACGATAACGGAATCGGCATCGAGGACCTGATCTTTCTTACCCACACTGATATGTAGACCTTGGTCGTCAATCTTGTTGTAGCTCACGCCACCAAGTAAGTTCACACCACGCTTTTCTAATGTACGTTTATGGATCCAACCTGTGGTTTTACCCGGCCCTTTACCGACACGCCCCGCTTTACGCTGCATCACCCAAACTGTTTTATCACTGAACGAATCAGGGTAAGGATAAAGCCCACCCGGATGTTCCATGTTCTTATCAATGCCCCACTCATGCAGCCAGTCGTCCAAGCTGTGAGAAGTCGGCTCTGTCAACATGGTTGCCACATCAATACCAATACCACCAGCACCAACAATCGCAACCTTTTCGCCGACTGGTGTCTTTTCACGAATCAAGGTTTGATAATCAACCACATTCTCGTGATCGATGCCTTCAATATTCAGCTTTCTTGGCTCTACACCTGCCGCCATCACAACTTCATCGTACTTCAGCAGCATCTCAAACGTTGCTTCAGTATCCAGTTTCAGGTTCACGCCCGATGCATCGATTTGGTTGGCAAAGTAACGGATCGTTTCTCTAAATTCTTCTTTGCCTGGGATCTGCATTGCCAGTCTAAACTGACCGCCGATACGGTCATTTTTCTCTATCAGATCAACCTTATGCCCACGCTGTGCCAACGTTGTTGCACAAGCTAAACCTGCTGGCCCAGCACCGACGACGGCAATGGTTTTGGTTGCTTGAGCTGGTTGCACAACAATTTCAGTTTCGTAACAAGCGCGAGGGTTCACCAAGCAGCTCGCTCGTTTGCCTTTGAATACGTTATCAAGACACGCTTGGTTGCAACCGATACAGGTGTTAATGAACTGCGCTTGGTCTTGAGCGGCTTTATTAACAAAGTCAGGGTCTGCCAAGAATGGACGAGCCATTGATACCATGTCGGCCTGTCCTGAACTGAGGATACGTTCGGCCTCTTCTGGCGTGTTGATTCTGTTACATGTCACCACTGGGATCGACACATAAGGCTTCACCTTTTCCGTCACCCAAGAGAACGCGCCTCTTGGAACTTGTGTCGCGATAGTCGGGACACGAGCTTCATGCCAACCAATACCGGTATTAATAATGGTCACGCCCGCTTCTTCTAGCTTCTGAGCCAAAAGTACAACATCTTCGAATGTGCTGCCTTGCTCAACCAAATCCAGCATCGATAAGCGGAAAATAATGATGAAATCTTTACCCACCGCTTCGCGAATTGATTTAACGATCTCTAGCGGGAAACGCATACGCTTCTCATAAGAACCGCCCCATTCGTCATAACGCATGTTGGTGCGCTTACAGATGAATTGGTTAATCAAGTAGCCTTCTGAGCCCATAATCTCAATACCGTCATAGCCAGCAACCTGAGCTAGTTCAGCACTGTTGGCAAAAGCACCGATGGTCTTTTTAATTTGACGAGGGCTCATCTCACTCGGTGCAAACTTAGCGATTGGCGCTTTGATGCCCGAAGCACTTTGCGCGAATGGATGCATTGCATAACGGCCAGCATGTAGCAACTGAAGGGCAATTTTACCGCCATGCTTATGCACGGCCTCGGTAACAACTTGGTGAGCTTTTGCGTGCTTAACTTTACTGAACTCAGCACTAAATGGGGTCAATCTGCCACGTAAATTAGGAGAGAAACCACCGGTAACAATAAGGCCAACGCCTCCTTTTGCTCGCTCTTCATAAAACGCGGCAAGCTTGTGGAGGCCTTCTTTATTTTCTTCTAAACCCGTGTGCATTGATCCCATCAATACACGGTTACGTAACTGAGTAAATCCAAGATCGAGTGGTTCGAGTAAATGTGGGTACATGGCAGACATCACTTCTATTATTATATCCTTGTGGTCTGACCACAATATAACTCAACCACCAAAAGTTCAAACAACCGTTTACATTTTTGTAACACCGATCATAGTGCAGAGCGTATTAGTCGTTCAAAAGTCCTAGGGGCTGTTGACCTTTCGAGCTGGGTTTTGCAGCATCTTGTGGGAAATTTATACAAGGAAGAGGCTTTGACGTGTAGCAGGCCTACATGAAAAGCCGATAACGCAGTAGAAATGAACCACAAGGGCTGCCCGAAGGGTTCGGCTAAAATCGTTTTATGCTTTGTTGAAGAATATTTGCTTAGAATGACTAGGCTACATACTCTTCGCCGCGCCTAAAACTATTTTATCTCGAACAAAACTTAACCACGAAAGGTCAAAAGCCCCTATTCTGTCTACACTTAATGAGAATATATATCGATTAACAATTGTTGGTGTAGTTTGAGTTTGGGAATTATCGTAGGATATTAAGCAGTTCATATTATTGAGATTAATGGTACTACAGCTTGTTAAAGCGACGTAATCTCACTGCGGAGACAGAATGAAAAAAATATTCAAATTTATAGGCATGATCTTTAAAGGGATTTGGAAGCTCATCACGTTTGTGCGTCTTGCACTGGTTAACCTAGTCTTTTTACTCAGTATCGCCATCATCTACTTTGTATACTTCCACTCAGACACAGCTCTGCCGACAGTTCCACAGGAATCAGCTTTAGTACTGAACCTGTCTGGTCCTATCGTAGAACAAAGTCGCTATATCAACCCGATGGATTCGGTCACGGGTTCACTGCTTGGCAAAGACCTTCCAAAAGAGAACGTCCTTTTTGATATTGTTGAAACGATTCGCTATGCCAAAGACGATGATAAGGTTACTGGTATTGTTTTAGCACTCAAAGAACTGCCAGAAACCAATCTAACCAAGCTTCGCTACATTGCTAAAGCACTCAACGAGTTCAAAGCAACTGGCAAACCAATTTATGCGGTGGGTGACTTTTATAACCAAAGCCAATACTACCTAGCCAGCTACGCAACTAAAGTCTTCTTATCGCCAGACGGCGGCGTGCTGCTTAAAGGCTACAGTGCCTATTCGCTTTACTACAAAACGTTATTAGAGAAGCTAGACGTCAACACTCACGTGTTCCGTGTTGGTACCTATAAGTCAGCTATCGAGCCTTTCATTCGTGACGACATGTCAGATGCAGCGAAAGAGTCAGCTTCTCGTTGGTTAGGTCAACTGTGGGGTGCATACGTTGATGACGTAAGCAACAACCGCCAGATCGATGCTAAAACCTTGAACCCAAGCATGGACACTTTCTTAAAAGACCTTGAGTCGGTTGATGGCGATATCGCAAAACTGGCAGAGAAGCTTGGTTTAGTTGACGAACTAGCAACTCGCCAGCAAGTACGACTAGAGCTTGCTGACGTATTCGGCAGTGATGGTCAAGACAGCTATAACGCGTTTGGTTACTACGAGTACCGTACAACTATGCTTCCTGACCTAACAAGTGAATCGCACGATGTTGCTGTAATTGTTGCTAGCGGAGCAATTATGGATGGTATGCAGCCACGTGGCACCGTTGGTGGTGATACCACAGCAGCACTACTTCGCCAAGCGCGCAACGACGACAAAGTAAAAGCTGTTGTACTTCGTGTAGACAGCCCAGGTGGTAGCGCATTTGCTTCAGAAGTGATTCGCAATGAAATAGAAGCGATCAAGCAAGCGGGCAAGCCGGTTGTTGTATCTATGTCTAGCCTTGCCGCTTCGGGTGGTTACTGGATCTCGATGGGTGCGGACAAGATCTTGGCTCAACCAACGACCTTAACTGGTTCGATTGGTATCTTTAGTGTTATCACAACCTTCGAAAAAGGGTTGAACGATATTGGTGTTTACACTGATGGAGTTGGTACGTCACCTTTCTCTGGTCTTGGTATTACGACTGGGCTTAGCGACGGCGCGAAAGATGCGTTCCAAATGGGCATTGAAAATGGTTACCGCCGATTCATCAGCCTAGTTGGAGAAAATCGCGGCTTGGAAGTCGATGCTGTCGACAAGATCGCTCAAGGCCGAGTATGGACAGGTCAAGATGCAATCCAAAAAGGTCTAGTCGATGAAATTGGTGATTTTGATGATGCGATTGCAGCAGCGGCTTCACTTGCAGAGCTTGAAACCTACAACATCTACTGGGTAGAAGAACCACTTTCAACGACTGAACAATTTATTCAAGAATTTATGAATCAAGTTCAGATGTCGATAGGCTTAGATATTCAATCAATGATTCCAAGCAGTTTACAACCTGTTACTCAGCAGTTAGCTCAAGATAGCCAGCTGTTAGGCAACTTTAACGACCCACAAGGCCGATACGCTTTTTGCTTAAACTGCCAAGTTCAATAAATTAAGCTCAACGCTTTGTTATCAAGAGGCGCCTCTGTGTGAGGCGCCTCTTTTTATTGCATGATAATTCGCTATAATCGCCCCCCTGTTCCCTATATCACACTAAGTATTAATCGCCATGGAAAGAAAACACATCTATATCGCGTATACCGGCGGCACAATTGGCATGCAGAAGTCTTTGGACCACGGCTATGTCCCTGTCGCAGGTTTTATGGATAAGCAGCTAACTGGCATGCCTGAATTCCATCGCCCAGAAATGCCTGAGTACACCATTCATGAATACTCTCCATTGATGGACTCTTCAGATATGACGCCACTTGATTGGCAGACTATCGCTGATGATATTCGCGCGAACTACGATAAGTACGATGGTTTCGTTATCCTGCACGGTACAGACACTATGGCTTACACCGCCTCAGCTCTGTCATTCATGTTAGAAAACCTCGGCAAACCTGTGATTGTTACGGGCTCTCAGATCCCATTGGCAGAGTTACGTTCAGACGGACAAGCAAACCTGTTAAATGCTCTGCACATTGCGGCGAACTACCCGATCAACGAAGTGACACTGTTCTTCAACAACAAGTTGATGCGCGGTAACCGCAGCACAAAATCACACGCAGATGGCTTCAATGCGTTTACCTCTCCAAACCTAACTCCATTGCTAGAAGCGGGTATCAATATCCAGATCAGCAATAACGTTAAGGTAAACGAACAACCTGAAGGTGCTTTTAAGGTTCATAACATTACTCCACAACCCATCGGTGTAATTACAATGTACCCAGGAATCTCGCATGAGGTGATTCGCAACACGCTACTACAGCCTGTAAATGCAATGATTCTGCTTACTTTTGGTGTTGGTAACGCACCGCAAAATCAAGAACTACTTCAACACTTAAAAGATGCCTCAGAACGAGGTGTGATTGTAGTGAACCTAACCCAGTGTTTGGCAGGCAAAGTCAACATGGGTGGTTACGCGACGGGTTGTGCACTAGCAGAATCGGGCGTTATCAGTGGTTACGATATGACACCAGAAGCGGCACTGGCGAAATTACATTATCTATTGAGCCAAGATTTAAGCTACGAAGAAGTGAAGGCTCAAATGCAACAAGTGTTACGCGGTGAGATGAGCTTATAAGCTAATCCAGCGATTCGTTTAGCCGAGGGCTTACCGTTAATCAAGCCCCTCACGTAAACCTGAACTAAATCGTATTATTGTTTATAAATAAACAGCTTAACAGTAAAAAAGGGGTGGCATAGTGCCACCCCTTTGTTGTAATTTAAGTCTAATGATTAGGATTAACTCTAACAATATCTTCTTGGTCGGACTTAAACTGCTTCTTTAGTTCAGACTTTGATTTAAAGCTAATTTCTCCGCCGGCTGCAATTGTCATATGTTGAGCTTCAGAGTTATGTTTCGATTGATACAACATAACCGCCTGCATACACGAGTCGCGCTGTTCTTTAGAGAGTGCCGTACCTTCTGGCCATTTCCCCGTTTCAACTGCGTAGTTTAAACGTTCGTAGACCTCGGGGGTCATTGCGCTAAGAAGTTGTTCTGCATCCATGGTAAGGCCTTAGTTTTAACAATTTTCACCAGAAAATAACCCGTATCAGAATTGAGTCAAGAACCTGACTGAAAATAAGTGTATTTGATCACAAGTGAAGGAATATGAAAATTATGAAATGGTTGGTACTAAGCCTATTGCCTTTCACTCTGGTTGGGTGCTTTGACGGGAACAAAAATACCGCTCAATTGTGCGAAAGCAACCCGTGGCTTCAGTGTGAAAAATTAAATATGAACGACGGACAGTGCCGTGTCACACGTACCGACCTCGTCTGGCATCGATTTGAAGCAAAAGAAACCCCCAGCGATACCAATAAGATTAAAGAATTCGAATTAGTCTCTGCTTACAAAAAGTGTCTAGAGCTTGCTGCACAGATCGAAACGATTGATCAATCCAAACTTCAAGAACGTCGCTTCACCTCCTTAATGAATAGTATCGAAGAGTCTGAACGTATTGTTGATGAACTCTCGCGATCAAATACCCCGGAAACGCTTTATTTTATGTGGTCACAAACTGGGGATACCAACGCAAGACGCAGTTTCCTGCAGTTAGAAGGGACAGAAGCATTAAACACAGCAGAGATGCAATATGCGCTAGCCACTTTTTATACCACCCGTGACCATGAAAAGACGCTTAAGCTACTCAACAATGCGTTAACGCTTTCTAATGGTTCGAAGGTCAACACCGAGATCTTCAAATCGATGGCGAGTATCAACCACAGCCTTGGTCATATGGAAAAAGCATACGTCTGGGCAATGGTTGCCAAAAACTTTGATGTGCCTATTGCTTCGGAAGCAGAACTTACCGTGTTGTACCGTTTCGATGAGTCAACATACGAACAACTGAATCAAGACGCGGACAATATAGTAGAAGCTATTGAAGATGAGGTTTACAGCTCTTCAATCGTCCCTCGTTACTGATCGCACTGTTCTCGTTTTCTAGTCCAAACGTTCTATTCATGAGCTTTCAAAAAAAACAGCTACCATCATGGTAGCTGTTTTTGTTTGTACTAAGGCTAATTCTGAAATCTTGAGCCTTTCAGCATTCCTAAATCAACAAATACGCCTGTAAGGATTAGACAATTGTGACAAGTTATTTGGTAGTTTCGTCATTTTTGTTGAAAATTAACGACACAGAATTAACACAGAACCGTTCACCAGTTGTCTTCGGACCGTCAGGAAAAACGTGACCTAAATGGCTATCACAAGCGGTACAACGGATCTCTACACGCTTCATTCCGTGACTTAGATCTTCTATATAGCGTACTGCTTCATCATTCACTGGGGCATCAAAGCTTGGCCAACCGCACCCTGAATCATATTTGTTATCCGACAGAAACAAAGGGCTTTCACAGCATGTGCAGCTATAGACACCCGTCTTATGGTTGTGCAGTAACTTACCGCTATATGGGGCTTCGGTACCACGTTGACGACACACAGAAAATTCATCCTCCGTTAGGCGTTCACGCCAGTATTCATCAGGCTTTATCATATTTCCTCCCTTTTGAATCACGTTAATATCTCTCCACATTATCAGTTATTATATTTACTTTTTTCTATAAAGGCTTGCATATGAGTTGTTTTGTAGCACATACTTTCTCACCAGGAAACATTGTACATATACACTCATAAGTGAATCATCATTTAGAGGTATTTTACCCAACTGGAAGGGTACAGAGCCACTCGCAATGGTCAATTTTCAACCACTTACACCCAATTGTTAAGAAAAGCGTCGCTTTTTTTTGACATTAAACAAGTTAAGTCGGATTATCTATTGCAGATGTATACTGGATTCTGTAATTTTACTACCAGTTATCTTTAATCAGAAATTAAGTTGTGGAGCAACTACAATGACTATCAAAGTAGGTATTAACGGTTTTGGCCGTATCGGCCGTTTCGTATTCCGCGCAGCTCAAGAGCGTGCAGACATCGAAGTAGTAGGTATTAACGATCTAATCGACGTAGAGTACATGGCATACATGCTTAAGTACGACTCAACTCACGGCCGTTTCAACGGTACTGTTGAAGTTGAAGGCGGTAACCTAATCGTTAACGGTAAAACTGTACGTGTTACAGCTGAGCGTAACCCAGAAGACCTTAAGTGGGATGCTATCGAAGTAGACGTAGTTGCTGAAGCAACTGGTCTTTTCCTAACTGACGAGACTGCTCGTAAGCACATCACAGCTGGCGCTAAGAAAGTAGTTCTTACTGGTCCTTCTAAAGATGCAACTCCAATGTTCGTAATGGGCGTTAACCAAGCATCTTACGCTGGTCAAGACATCGTTTCTAACGCTTCTTGTACTACTAACTGTCTTGCACCTATCGCTAAAGTACTTAACGATAAGTGGGGCATTGAGTCTGGTCTTATGACTACAGTTCACGCTACTACAGCAACTCAAAAAACTGTAGATGGCCCTTCTGCTAAAGACTGGCGCGGTGGCCGTGGTGCTTCTCAAAACATCATCCCATCTTCAACTGGTGCTGCTAAAGCTGTAGGCGTTGTTCTTCCAGAACTAAACGGCCTTCTAACTGGTATGGCTTTCCGTGTACCAACTGCTAACGTATCTGTAGTTGACCTAACTGTTAACCTAAAAGAAGCTGCATCTTACGAAGAAATTTGTGCTGCAATGAAAGAAGCTTCTGAAGGCGAAATGGCTGGCGTTCTTGGTTACACAGAAGACCAAGTAGTATCACAAGATTTCATCGGTGAAGTTCAAACTTCAGTATTCGATGCTAAAGCTGGTGTTGCTCTAACTGACAAATTCGTTAAAGTTGTATCTTGGTACGACAACGAAATCGGTTACTCAAACAAAGTTCTAGACCTAATCGCTCACATCTCTAAGTAATTTCTTTTTAGAAATAGCTTTAGATAAGCATTAGCGAAGACTGTTTTGAGCAGACTTTGAAAAAGGCGACCTTAGTGTCGCCTTTTTAATACCTGCTATCTTTTTACCGCGTCTATCTAACAAGATTAGCCCAAACACAAAATTCAATTCTAATACTGACTCTGCTTATTAATCATGAAAAAACAAGCATCACTCTAGTCAGCATTTGAATTCAATTTCCTTAGAAGGATCATGTAATGGATTTATCTACTCTACCTGCACTGGCGGTACTTTCTGACAATGTCACTATCGTTGAACACGAAGGTGTAAAACTGGTTCGCGTTATCCACGATAAAGCAAACGCAGCGATTTCACTGTTTGGCGGCCATGTGGTGTCATTCCAACCGCAAGGTCAAGAAGACCTGATTTGGATGAGCCAACAAGCTAAATTCGACGGAAAAACAGCCTTGCGAGGTGGTATCCCTGTATGTTGGCCTTGGTTTGGTCGCATTGCAGCACCAGCACATGGTTTTGCACGTTCAAGCGAATGGCAATTGGTTGAGCACCGTGAAAGCGAAGCTGGCGTGATTATTAGCTTAGGTCTGAAGCCAAGCGAAGAGACGCTAGCAGTATGGCCTCATCAGTTCGATGCACGTTTGAATGTTGAGATCGGCGAGCAGCTAAAAGTGACCTTAGATGTGAAGAACACTGATTCACAGCCATGGACTTTCTCTGGCGCGCTACACACTTACCTCAACGTTGGCGATATTCGCAACACAACCACAACGGGTATGGGTGCTGAGTACATTGATAGCCTACAAGGTGGCAAGATCTGCCAAGGTGGCTCTGAACTGGTACTGACCGACACGATTGACCGTGTTTACACACAGCCAGAAGCTCAGATTCTTGTTGCCGACAAAAAGTTGGATCGTACACTAACGGTTGAAAACCACGGTCATAACTCTGCAGTACTGTGGAACCCGTGGGCTGAAGGCGCTGCAGGTATGGGCGACATGCAAGACGACGGTTACCTAACAATGCTATGTGTTGAATCAACACTGCACGCACCAAGCCTAGAAGCAGGAAAAACGCTACAGCCTGGCGAAAACCACCTGCTGATTACGGTTCTCGCTTCAAAATAAGCTTAAAGCTAGGCTAATTGGAAACGAAAATGCAGCCATGAGCTGCATTTTTATTGCCCCTAACCCTCTCTATCTCCATCTCTATTCCCATGACTAGTTTGTAATTTAACGCAGACAAAGTTTACCTACTCAGATTCAAATACATTCCAAATTACATTTCATATCTCATACGCCATAATTTATAAATATAACTATCAATTCATTAATTCTTATCAATTACTGCCTATGAATAAGTTCTTATTATAGGAGGCTCAATAACAAACTTATCTAAAACCACTTAACAACACCTCAATGAAGACAGGATAATGAATTCATGTTCGAGAAATACAAAAATCAAAGTGTTGGCTTCCAACTTAAGTTGGTCATTTTGCTGTGCTTACTTATCGCCTTTGGCTCTATCGCAACGCTCGTGTATCGCAATGCCTCACAAGTATTATTAGACAACACGTTAAGGGAACACCAATCCAAAGTAGAAGCGATGGCCAAAACCATATCTGGCCAATTCGATGCCTACCTGCATACCGCCAAAGTTTTAGAATCCACCTTTCGTAACGGTTATCTAGCAGGTGTTTATGTTGAGAATTACGACGTTGAGTTCAACGGTCATTCCATTCCTAACATGACTCAATATGGTGAGAGCCTAATCAACGACACTAAACTCGTTGATAGCTTTACTCGTGACACCGGCGCTGTAGCAACCCTATTTGCCCCATTTGGCGATGACTTTATTCGCGTGTCTACTTCTCTTAAAAAACCGTCAGGGGAACGTGTTGTTGCCACAACGTTAGGCAAGGATCATCCTGGCTATAACAAACTCAAAAATGGCCAAGCTTATTACGCGCAAGTGAAGCTTTTCGACCAACGCTACATTACCTACTACGCACCTTTAATGAATGCACAAGGCAAAGTTAACGGTGTCTCTTTCATTGGTCTACCCGTAGAAGAGGCGACACAAAACCTGTTTGAGTCATTGCGTTCTGTTTCATGGGGCGATACTGGCTATACCATCATCGTTGACAATGAAGAAGAGCATCAAGGCCAGTACTTACTGCACCCTACCAATGCTGGAGGTGATAAATCTATTGTGGATGTTGCTGACTACGACGGTAACAAACCTTTCTATCAGCTCTTTGAGCAGCCATCCGGCTTGATTCTCTACCCTTTTGAGTATCAAGGAACAGTAGGCGAAAAATACCTCGTCTATACCGAAGTCCCGGGGTGGAATTGGAAACTACTTGGCGGCACATTTATTAATGAAGTCACTAAAGGCAGTGACGAACTGCTGAAACTTATCGCGATAATCGCGACCTTGATTGCCGCCGCTACCATCGTCGTGTTAACGCTCGTATTGAACCGTACCTTGACGCCGTTAACGACTTTAAACGAATACATGATGCGCTTAGGAAAAGGCGAAGTCAGCTTACATATTCCAAACAACGGCAAACAGACTAAGAATGAAATCAGCAACCTAAATACCGGCGTTGCGAATATGGCTGCTCAATTGAATACACTCGTTGGAGAAATTCGTACGACCAGTGATCAAGTACAAAACAGCTCTAGCAGTGTGTCACAGGATGCTAGCCACAATCTGAGCCAATCTGACCGCCAACAAGCACAGGTAGAGCAAGTCGTTACCGCAATTGAAGAGATGGCTACCTCGGCAGAATCTGTAGCACAGCAAGTGAATAGCATTGCTGAAAATGTTCGCCTTGCAAATGAAGACAGCCAGAAAGGTTTAGAAGTCGTTGAAGGTGTGTGTATTGATGTTGCCCAGCTAAATGATCAATTAGACAAATCAGCATCGGCCATCGAGCAAGTGAGTTCTGATAGCGAAAGCATTCAAACCGTCACCAAAATGATTGATGACATCGCAGAACAAACCAACTTACTTGCGTTGAACGCAGCAATAGAAGCAGCGCGTGCAGGTGATCAAGGTCGTGGTTTTGCCGTGGTCGCTGACGAAGTAAGAACATTGGCTCATCGTACACAAACGTCAGTACAAGACGTAGTGAGCATCATCGAGAAGTTGAAATCTTCAACTAACAATGCAGTGAACCTGATGACACAAAGCCAATCGAATGCCAACCAAGTACTTGATAAAGCGCAAGAAGCAGGCACTGCCCTAGAGTCGATTGCCTCTCAAGTTGAATCTATTGCTTCTCAAGCTGAAACCATAGCTGCGACATCAGAAGAGCAAGCTCAGGTTTCTCAAGAAATAGCAGCAAACGCGCATGCGATCAGCGATTTGAACCAGCAAAGCCGTGAAACCAGTGCTAAGACTTCTCACAGTGCTGATGAACTTCAAAAACAAGCTGAGTCGTTAAAGAACCAAGTTAACTTCTTTAGCTAGAAGCCGAGTTCGCTGTTTCTATCAGTGACTTGCTCATAACCAATAGAGCCAACCATACGTTGGCTCTATCTCTTACTGACTGCCTCTGTCATTCACTAGTTGCCGTTAACCAAGACAGCTGCGTTTATTCTAGCGCCCCACTATGCTTCCTGTTAAAATTTTGGACTTGAAATTTCTACCTCGAGTTCGCAATGACTTACCAATGCCCTTTGTGTCACCAACCTTTATCTCAAAACGATCGTACGTTTAAGTGTGAAAAGAACCATCAGTTCGACCTAGCGAAAGAAGGCTATGTTAATTTGATGCCAGCGCACCACAAACGCTCAAAAGATCCAGGTGACAACAAAGAGATGATGCAAGCTCGCCGCCGCTTCCTTGAAGGCAACCACTACGATCCAATGCGTCAAGCCGTTGTTGGTTTATGCGCTAGCTATCTGCCAGCAACCGCCCCTAGCCTATTAGATATCGGTTGTGGTGAAGGTTATTACACCAATGAAATTGCGGTAAACCTTCAAGAAAAGAATGGTGCGACTTTTGGCCTAGACATTTCTAAGATTGCTATCAAATACGCAGCTAAACGCTACCCTGCTGTCGACTTCTCAGTCGCTTCAAGCCATCGCCTGCCCTTTTCGGAAAACAGCTTAGACGGTATTCTACGCATTTACGCGCCTTGCAAGGCTGAAGAACTGCAGCGCACCATCAAAGACAATGGCGTGGTGATCACCGTGACCCCTGCTAGCCGACATCTGTATCAGCTGCGTGATGCAATTTATGATGGTGTTCGCTTGCACGACGAAGATCCAGAAATGATTGAAGGTTTTATTCTTGAGCATCAAGAGCAACTAAACTATATGATGGAACTATCGGGGTCAGACGCATTCGACCTGCTACAGATGACGCCGTTTGCTTGGAAAGCGAGTGAAGAGTTTAAACAACAACTCATTAATGCTGAGCAATTCAACTGTGAAGCGGACTTTATGCTACGAGTGTACCGCAAAAAACTTTAATTGATATTGATTATCGTTTGCATTGAAATCTCATCTTGCCTCCTTTAGTATGCGTGTTCTTCAAGGAGGCATTTCATGCAACGTATTATTCTTATCGGATTAGCGACCCTGCTTACAGCTTGTGCTAATCAACCTTCAAACAGCACTTCTCAAAAAGTAGCTAACACGCAAACGGATACCGTTTCCACATTCTATGACTACCAGTTTGCTTCTCCACAAGGCGAAACGCTTTCTCTCGATGCATTACCTAAACAACTGATTGACGCTGATGTGGTTCTTATAGGCGAATGGCACACTCACTCGGCAATCCATCGCTTCCAAACCGATTTCTTAAAAGCGCGTCGCAACGCCACATCAAACATCACGCTTTCAATGGAACAATTCACTCGAGAACATCAAGACACATTAAACCAATATCTCAATGATGAAATTGGCGAACAAATTCTTATGTCTCAAGCGGCTGCTTGGCCAAACTACGAAAGTGATTATCGCGCGTTAGTTGAATTCGCTAAAACCAATGACGTCGATATCATTGCGGCAAACGCACCAAAGTCATTCGTACAGTGTATTGGCCGTAAGGGATTAGCCTATCTAGATCAGCTAACGACGGAACAACGTCAATGGATTGCTTCAGAAGTGGATACTGGCGATAGCCTTTACAAAGAAAAATTCATGGCTTCGATGCATCACGGTACCCCAGAGCAAACAGAAAAGCAGTTTGCCGCTCAAGTAACATGGGATGAAACCATGGCGGAGTCGATTGTCGGTTACCTAACATCAAACCCAAATCAGCAAGTGATTCATATTGCTGGCAAGTTCCATACAGAAGATGGTTTAGGCACAGCTGCATCGATTCTACGTCGCAATCCAGAACTGAAAATTGCCATCATCAGCCCGGTTGAAGATGTCTCATCAGATAGCAGTAACTACCAACTAAAAGTGCTTTCTCCACCCGCTCGCTTTGTTAAAAAAGAGAACAGAATGAAGGCATACAAACACCTATCTAAGCGCGGCGCGAGCCTAGAGTGCGACTAAACCATTCTTATCCATTCTTATCCATTCTTATCCATTCTTATAAGAGAACGAAACGATGGGCTATCTACATAACTAGCCCATCGACAGAACTTCATTGGCTCCTATCATTCACTCTAACTCTATATAACATTCAAATTCCTTATCGGCACAAGATTTGCTTAATAACTAGACGGTTTGACTAAGCAGACGAAAAAACAATGTGCGAATAAAAAACATCACCACGGTGATTAAATGCACAAGTTTTTCACACCTCTGCCGATACTATATTTAAGGATAGGTAAGGAGATCGATATGACACCAGTAGGAACGAGTAATACTCAGCTGTATTCACCTGCGAAAATGAACGCACAGAATAAAAGCACCGAGGCTGAAAAGCCTGCTCCACTCAAGGTGGAACAAAATACCGTTAAGCTTTCTGATGAAGGAAAAGCGCTATTATCTGCTCTTAAACAAATCGATAAAGAATCCAAAAAATTCGAAGCGGAAAACGCAACCGTTACCGATAAAGTTGAATCGTTCGCTCACGGCGCATTAGGCATGGACCACCCAGACAAGGTTGAAGAAGAGGATGATGGCTCTTATTCAGCGGGGCAATTCTTGTCCGCGGCACTTACCGTAGGTGGCATCCTTATCGCTTTAGTCTAACTTTTTGCTTTAACCTAATTTCGCTTTAGCCTAACTTTACAGCTCTGCTTCTCTATTCTTTCATTACCTACCTTTTATTGAATAGAAGCAATTTATCGTCACGACAACAGACCTGATTTGGTCTAAAAAACGAGTTCATTCCATAATTCCGCTCTCATTTTAATGGAATAATACTCGTGAAAAACACTTTTGAGCTTATTGATAAGCCTACCTTCTTTGGTGCTATTGCACTCCTACTCACGATAGTTTTCCCGCTAATTTTGTTCCCAGCACAGGGCGCAGACTGGATTGCGGTTGCGAAAACATTCATGACGGATCAACTTGGATTTCTATATCTTGCTCTAGGCCTCGCTGCTTGTGCCTTCATGGTTTACGTAGTGTTCAGTGACATGGGACAAATTAAACTGGGTGAAGCTGATGAAGAACCTGAGTTCAAAACTGCATCATGGGCAGCAATGCTTTTCTGTGGTGGTATCGGCGCAAGTATCTTGTACTGGGGCTGCATTGAGTGGGCTTACTACTACCAATCACCTCCTTTCCAACTAGAACCCGGAAGTGAAGAAGCGGTTCGTTGGGCGGCAACTTATGGTTTGTTCCACTGGGGACCAATCGCTTGGTCTATCTACCTGATCCCAGCGATTCCTATCGCTTACTTCTTTTATGTGCGTAAACAGCCTGTTCTAAAGATCTCTAGTGCGTTAATGCCTGTTCTTGGTGAACACCGCAGTAAAGGCGTACCTGGAAAAATCGTCGATATCCTATTTATTTTCGGTCTATTAGGCGGCGCTGCGACAACACTAGGTTTAGCAGCACCTCTTATCACTGAAGGCCTGAATCACCTATTCGGCCTACCTAAAAATAACCTTACGCAAGCAATGGTACTTTTAGTTTGTACGGCAATTTTTGCTTACTCTTCTTATGCTGGTTTGGAAAAAGGCATCAAGATCCTGAGTAACATAAATTTCTGGGGTGCAATGGGTCTACTGACTTTCGTTCTGATTGCTGGCCCGACGATCTTCATGCTAGAAACAGGCCTAGACTCGATTGGTCGCCTATTGTCTAACTTCTTCGTGATGGCAACGTGGGCTGAGCCATTCGGTGGTTACGGTACCTTTGAGAACACTCACTTCCCACAAGACTGGACCATTTTCTACTGGGCGTGGTGGTTAGTATTTGCACCAAGTATGGGTCTGTTTGTTGCGCGTATTTCTCGCGGTAGAACCATCAAACAAATGGTGTCAGGTTCAATCTTCTTTGGTTCTCTAGGTTGTTTCCTATTCTTCATGATTTTAGGTAACTACGGCCTATCACTACAACTTTCTGGTGAGCTGGATGTAGTAGCGATTTTGAATGCAGAAGGCGCAACCAAAGCTATCTTCTCGATGCTTGCGCAACTGCCAATGAGTACGCTGGTTATCGCGGTATTTACGCTGCTGTGTATTATTTTCACTGCAACGACATTTGACTCAATCTCATACATCCTAGCGTCTGTTGTGCAAAACAACGTGACCGAAGAGCCAATGCGTTGGAACCGTATGTTCTGGGCATTCACACTGTCGTTCTTGCCAACGATTCTGATGTTCTTGGGTGGTCTAAGTACGCTACAAACGGCAGCAATAGTTGGTGGCTTACCGCTACTGGTGATCTCTGTGATGCTGATGATTTCAGCGGTTCGTGCAACGAGCCTCGACCTACGCCATCAAGATGCGTACATCGAGCCAACGATCAACATCGAAGAACTACCAGATATGGACCCTTGGTCTGCAGAAGGTATGGCGCTGGCTCAATTTGAGAAAGAAAAAGATGCTGCGCAAGAGGCCGCAGAACTTGAGCGAGTTGCCTACACAGAACTTGCCGCAGTGAAAAAAGAAATTCGCGCTTATGTGTTAGAACAAGGTTCACAAATGGAAACTCACGAGTTACCAGAGAACCTACAACAAGCACTTGAGCAGGCCGAGAGTAATCTTAGTGCCGCACAAGCGAAAAAAATCGAGTTATCTGAGCAAGCTCAGAATGCTCGTATCACGTTCAACCAGGTGGTTGCAGACTTACCGCTTGCTTGACATTAGCCATGACGCAGTCCATTGATTTGGACCCTCCTAAATACGACAAAGGCTCACAGAAATGTGAGCCTTTTTTTATACTTCTCAGAAAATTGGAGTCATTGCTCAATTTCACATTGATGAAATAAATATGAAACGACTTTGACACAAATCGATGTTCTAATCATCCCGCTTATATAAAAAGGGATAACCAATGAAGCACATTATAAAACCAATCATTGCCGCAGTGGCAACCTCAACACTTTCATTCAACGTACTTTCAGCAGAAATAAAAAACGTCATTCTGATGATTGGCGATGGAATGGGACCTCAACAAGTTGGCCTGTTAGAAACTTACGCAAACCAAGCACCAAACTCGATCTATAAAGGGAACAAAACCGCCCTTTATCAACTTGCTCAAGAAGGGGTTATTGGTTCATCCCTGACTCACCCAGAAGATGCAATCGTGGTCGATTCAGCTTGTTCAGCCACCATGCTTGCAACGGGTATCTACAGTGGTTCAGAAGTGATTGGCATTGATTCTCAGGGCAATCATGTTGAGACGGTTCTTGAGAAAGCTAAAAAGGCAGGTAAAGCAACAGGACTCGTGTCCGATACGCGCTTAACTCACGCCACACCTGCTGCATTCGCTGCTCACCAACCTCACCGTTCTTTAGAAAACCAAATTGCTAACGACATGTTAGAAACAGGTGTTGATGTAATGCTTTCGGGAGGATTACGTCACTGGATCCCTAAATCGACCAATGATAAAGGTGAAACCTATAAGCAACTTGAGAAGCTGACTCAAGGTGATGTTTACCTCAAATCGAAGCGTAAAGACGACCGTAACCTGCTGACTGAAGCACAAAAAGACGGCTACCAACTGGCGTTTAATCGCAACATGCTAGACGACGCTAAGGGCGATAAACTACTTGGCCTATTCGCCTACTCAGGCATGGACGACGGCATCGCTTACAGCAACAAGAAAAAAAGTGGCGAACATACTCAACCAAGTTTGAAAGAGATGACACAAAAAGCGCTCAACATCCTATCCAAAGATGAAGATGGCTTTTTCCTAATGGTCGAGGGTGGCCAAATCGACTGGGCGGGACACAGTAACGATGCCGGCACCATGCTGCATGAACTGCTCAAGTTTGATGAAGCGATCCAAACTGTGTATGAATGGGCAAAAGATCGTGAAGACACGATCGTGATAGTGACCGCAGACCACGAAACAGGCTCTTTTGGCTTCAGCTACTCTTCTAACGACCTACCAAAACCACAGAAACGTTCTGGTAAAGCCTTCGCCGACCGCGACTATGCACCTAACTTTAACTTTGGCGCATTCGATATTCTTGATGGTTTATATAATCAGAAGCAAAGCTACTACGGCATGATCAGTGAATTTCAGAAGCTGGATAAAGCGCAGCAAACACCTGAAAAACTGGCTGAGATCGTCAACAAAAGCAGTGAGTTCCCTATTACAGCTGAACAAGCGAAAAATGTATTAGCAAGTAAGCCGAACCCATACCGATTGGCTCAGCACAAATACTTGTCGGCAGAAGAAGTGCCTGCTATCAACGATTTCGATGCATTCTTCCCTTATAACGACCGTGGCAACTTGCTTGCTCGCGAACAAGCAACAGGTCAAAACATCGTTTGGGGTACAGGTACACACACTCACACACCAGTGAACGTGTTTGCTTGGGGCCCTGCTGAGAAAATACTGCCCGTTTCAAAAATCATGCACCACTCAGAGCTAGGTGAGTACATTAAACAACAAGTAAACTAGCCTGAATCTTTTTTACTCGTTTTACTTAGCGCCCTTAGGGGCGTTTTTTGTTTTAATTTTTAAGCCTTTAAACTAACTAAGTAAGTTTAGGCGACGCCAAATAGCAAAACAGCCGCTCAGAGCGGCTGTTTTTAGAATAACTAGCGATTCGGGTGATTCAGGATGTGGTCTTCCCAATCGACAACATCAATTTCGTATACCACTTTATTACGAACGCTTTCACCGGCCGCATGCATCTCTGATTTAGAACCTGTAATCAATGGGTGCCACTCAGGAATCGGCTTGGATTCTGATAACAGTCGGTAAGCACAAGTGTCTGGCAGCCAGTGAAACTCATCGATTTTGTCACGAGTCAGCTTCAAACACTCTTCACCTGAAGTGAATCGGTTCGGGTAATCTTTACACGAACATGTTTTGTCGTTTAACCAGCTACACGCCACATTGGTGTAGTAAACTTCATCGCTATCTTCATCCATTAGTTTATGTAGGCAACACTTACCACAACCGTCACACAGTGATTCCCACTCGTTCTCGGTCATTTGCTCTAGTGTCTTTTCTTGCCAAAATGGAATCGTCATAGGATTACTTCTTACTCTTTTACTGGGGTGCGTGTTATACCGCTAGCCGAATATAAGTTCAAGGATAAAATCAAGCTGACTCTCTTTCACTATGCGGTCGAACTTTCTAAGTCAGTGAGTATTTGGATTGCTTCACTTGTCGTCGTCCCACACACCCAACTTTCTGCTTTAAAGTCGAAGCAGACCTGAGGCCTCTCTTTTTTACCAAATAATTTACATAAGTTATCAATCGTAAGCTGCTTGCAACGCTCACCAGACTTCTTTCCGTGAGGATGAAGAGGGAATGAAGATGTAATACTAGGTGCGGTACAACAAGCACCACAATGAAGACGGCATTCCATAATTGGACCTTAAATAGAATCAAAGGGAAAGAAAAGGGAGCGATTCTATCCTAAAAATGAAATTTACCTAAGTGAAGTTATTTAATATGTACAAAAAAAGCACCTTATAAAAGGTGCTTTCAATTCATCATAGATAGAATCTACTTTAAAATATCATGTGGCTTTGAAGATGAAAATTGGGGCGTCATCTCCGCCAAGGCCGCTTTATAGCGAGTCGATGACAATAAGTCTTTAGCATCTTTCACTGTAAATTTAGCTTTCTGCCCTTCATCAACAATAGGCCCAAGCGCCATAATATGTTGAGCGCTCGCCTTTAGCTGCGGAGAAGTAACAGAAACTGTTTTGTTATTCCCATCTTTAAACGAAGAAATCACTTTCTTTGTGTAGCCAGGATCAACTTGGTCACAGTTTGTGATTGGTGGATGAGTCACTGTCCCCGTTGATGACACAACTTTAACGACTGGTTTTCCTTCTGCTATCGCTTTGATTTGGCAATACGTCGGGCTTTCACCTATCAAGTTGTTTGTATTATTGAACATATACATAGTCCAGTCACCTGCACCACTTCCTTGATCAGCTTTGTCGACATCAACGCGAGTCCAACTATCTACCGCACCACTAAAGTCTTTTTTGACGACTAAATTTTGTGTGTCCGAAACGGCGTAAACTTTTTTACCTCCAATTTCGTATTGACCCACGTAATCTTGGTTAAACCAGTTAAACCAACCTTTCGAATCAATATGCCTTCCACGGTAAGGGCCATTAAACTGGTGAAGACTTGAAAATTTAGTCTTCGTTATATGGACAGATTTACCGGTAGAGTCGAGATCTGTGACTTCATCTGTAATAAAAAACGGCTGTTCAGTAAAGCTAATTGATGTGTTCGGAGAAACACCTTTCGATGATGAGATATTGTAATCTCGGTAAGCGATTACATCGTAAGTATCAATATCCGTACTATTGATTGATGCCTTACCTTTTACAACCTTAACCGCTTCACCAATCCATTTTCCACCATGTTTATTAAAGTAGCCTAAACGAACCGTTTCATTACCTGAGGTCGCATCAACCTTATAAGTTAGGGTTTGAAAATAGCCTTGGCTGAATGAACGGAAGAATCGCAGTTCATCGCCTTTCTTCGCTAGTGCTAATGAAGCCTTTTCATACTTGTCCGCTGCACACTGTTCTCCGTTCTCCGCACTATATGCCAGAACAGTACCATTGCTATTGATGCGGCAAACATATTGACCAGATAAGGCTTTAGAGTTAATTCGGCTGAGCAAAGCAGTCGCGTCACTACTGCTTACGGAACTGTTTGTCGAGAATTCACCCAATACAGTATTAAAAGGAACCAGTTGAGCTTGTGAAGCTGCAGGCAGTTTAGCTACAGCATAGTCTAGGGCTATAAAGTCTACTTTTGCTTTTTGTAAACTTCCTGCCGCATAATTTACCAATTCACGAGCTTGAAAATAACCTTCTAGATTTGGCGACGCATAGACAGAAGTACCAAGAGTGGCAAGGATAATACCTATAGATAATTTCTTCAAAACTTGACTCCTACTACTTCGTTTTAAAATTGCTTGGAGACTCAAATCCTTTACCATCAACGGATAGGAATTTGTAGCCTTTCAATGTTTGAATATCGGCATCACTTACGCCTAAGTCCGTATTCAGTTTCTGAGCGCTAGAACCACCACTAGTAGCAGCGCTACCGCCACCGCCGTCACCACCTCCGCATGCAGTGAGTAATAATGTCGTTACTACTAAAATCGCTAACTTTTTCATGAATCGCAGGCTCCAATAAGAATTAATAATATCTTCAACCAGTTTTATTTATTGAACAACACAATAGATCGCACTTTAGTCAGTTTCTGGGGTTTGTCGTTAAACAGTTATGGCATTTCGTTTAAAAATCACAGCAATCTCTGTCGGGCTATTTGCTACCCCAAACACTCCCTTTCTGTCGCTTATATGCCCAAGATTTCACAAAATTGCGAAATCTAAACTATCTTGTTGATATTGGTACAGATTAATAAGGATCGTTATGAATAGGTATATCGCAGAAATGTTTGGTACGTTTTGGTTGGTATTGGGGGGGTGTGGTAGTGCCGTCTTAGCCGCTGCTTTCCCTGATGTGGGGATTGGATTGCTCGGAGTCTCTCTTGCCTTTGGTTTAACCGTGCTCACCATGGCTTTCGCTATTGGTCACATATCCGGTTGCCACCTCAACCCAGCGGTCACTATCGGCCTTTGGAGTGGCGGACGCTTTGATGCCAAAGATGTCGCACCTTATATTATTGCCCAAGTGATTGGCGGTATTATCGCAGGTGGCGTGTTATTTGTGATTGCTTCAGGCCAAGCTGGCTTTGATGCAGCTGCCTCTGGCTTTGCTTCCAATGGTTATGATGAACACTCACCGGGCGGTTACTCGCTCACTGCGGCTCTCGTTTGTGAAGTGGTCATGACCATGGTGTTCCTATTCGTGATCATGGGCGCGACTGATTCGAAAGCACCTGCTGGATTTGCACCTATCGCAATTGGTCTCTGTTTGACCTTGATTCACCTTATCAGTATCCCTGTGACTAACACTTCAGTGAACCCTGCTCGAAGTACTGGCGTAGCTGTGTTTGTGGGTGATTGGGCTGTTTCTCAGTTATGGCTATTCTGGGTTGCACCTATTATTGGTGCCGTGATTGGCGCAATGATATACAAAGCGGTGAGAGGTTCAGATTAAGCTCAGAGAAATGTTTTGGAATAGAAACCTTTGAGAACCATAAAAGAAAAAGCCGCTTGGTGATGGTTCACCAAGCGGCTTTTTTAGATTTTATGACGACCGAGTAACGAGTGTGAAAGCGTGGTGCCATCCACCAGCTCGAGCTCACCACCAACAGGAACACCATGAGCGATACGGCTAGCGTTCACTTCATGGGCATTACATAGCTCAGCAATGTAATGTGCTGTCGCCTCCCCTTCTACTGTCGGGTTAGTCGCTAAAATAACTTCAGTGATATCACCACGACGTAAGCGGTAATCCAAGACATCGAGACCGATGTCACTTGGACCAATACCATCAAGTGGTGAAAGATGCCCCATAAGCACAAAGTAACGACCGGAATATTGACCCGTTGCTTCAATGGCTGCGATGTCTGCTGGGCTCTCTACTACACAAATTTGACCGTTATCCTGACGTTTAGGATTGGTACAAATGTGGCAGGTCTCTTCTTCGGTAAAAGTACGGCACTCATTACAATGACCTATTTCTGTCATTGCTTGGCTAAGAGCTTCAGCCAACTGCAGGCCGCCTTTTCTATCGCGCTGTAACAAATGAAAGGCCATACGCTGTGCCGACTTGGGACCAACCCCAGGTAGACAACGTAAGGCCTCCATCAAATGCTCCAGCATATGACTGGTACGCATATATAACCGTTCTGATTTTCAAGTAATGGCCAGTTCAACACAAGCTACTACGAGAATTAACCTTTAAGAATAAGTTACTTAGAAAGGCATCTTCATACCTGGTGGAAGTTGCATTCCGCCAGTTACGCCAGCCATTTTCTCTTTTTGAGTTTCTTCAACGCGACGAGCCGCATCGTTGAAAGCAGCAGCGATAAGATCTTCAAGCATCTCTTTATCGTCTTCCATTAGGCTTTCATCGATATCAACACGGCGAACGCTGTGGCTACCAGTGATCGTTACTTTTACAAGGCCAGCACCTGACTCACCTGTAACTTCCATATTTGCGATTTCTTCTTGAAGCTTTTGCATGCGCTCTTGCATTTGCTGGGCTTGCTTCATCATGTTGCCCATACCGCCTTTACCAAACATGTTAATACTCTCTGGTCTAATTGGTTTATTAAAATTAATTAAGCTATACGTGCTTAAATGGGGGTTAAAACAGTGTGATTCAACCCCTCGGTGTTCAGTTCTCAGATTTGCTTATCTGGGATGATACGCCGGTCACTAAACGTGAAAAAGTTCTAGATAGGACGAACGCTGTCTCTGTCGAGTTCAGCTGCAAAACGTCTTTCAATGAACTGTACGTTGGCATCGTTTTCTAAAGCGGTAAACGCATCTTTCAACTTACCTTGATACAATCTTTCTCGCAGTTCTAGTGGCGTTTCTCCACCATCGCCGATTTCAACACTCAAATGACACTCTTCTCCTAACACGGTATTGAGCGACTGTAATAGTTCGCTCTGTGCGCGATCCGTATTCAAGTGAGCTTGGCTCGCTCTTAACGTTAAAGTGATTGATGTGTCGTTTTTAGCAAACACTGAGTTCAATGCTAACTGTTCAACAAGCTTGGCTGTCTCTAGCTTTTGAATCGTGGCGGACCATTCATCTTGAGCAATCGACTCTTGAAGCAATTTATCGACCATTTCTGGTGTCTTAATATGCTCTAACGCACGCTTGATCTGAGTAGGTGTAAGCTCTTTGCTCACCTCTTTCACTACAGGTTTAGACGGTTTCCAGCGATAAGGTTCATTATCATTGGTTACCTTTTCAGTAGAAGAGGCTGATAAAGAAGCTGGCGACACCCGCTCAGAACCACCGTGTTGCTGAGCAACTCGGTCAAGAACTGAAGTTTTAGCTGGTGTCGCTTTAGCCTTTTTTGGCGTTGAGCCTTTGTTATCTGTTGCCGCGCTGCCTCTGCGTTGAGAGCGCAATTGGTGGCGTAAACCACTCACCGGCGAAGTTGCACGCGCTGGTTGCTCTTGCGAAACAGGAGGAGCAGAAGGCGCAGCGCTTGGCTGTTGAACCGGACTCTGGCTCTGATAATTCGTTTGTTGCTGCTGAGGCTGATCTGCACCGTAGCTTGGACGCTCATCATAAGCAGGTGGTACATCATACTGGCTGTGCGGGTAATCCTGTTCTGGATAACCTTGGTTGCCTGTGTGATCAACGTAACCTTGAGAATCTGAATATTGGCTCTGATCCTGCGGCGGTTGTTGTTGTGCCGACTGTTGCGGTATAGCTTGCTGCTGAGGCGCCTGTTGTTGCATCGGAACTGGCTGTTGCACCTGAGCAGGCTGTCTCGGAGCTGGCGTAGCTTGACTTACTGGCTGAGCAACACTCTGAACCTGGTTCTGAACCGGATTCTGAGCTGCAGGCGCGGGGCTTGTCGACTGAGTCGAGATTGCCGTAGCAACAGTTTGCTCAGCAGGCCTAAATGCCAACATACGCAGAACCACCATCTCAATACCAACACGAGCGGTTGGCGATAATGGCAAGTCTTGACGACCTTTTAGCACTATCTGGTAGTAGAGTTGGATGTCTTGAGGGCTTAACGTTTTGCTCAGCAGTTCCAGCCTTTCAGCATCAGGCTGGGCCTTGTCTAAAGTAGACGGCAGAGCTTGATACATCGCCAAACGGTGTAATTGAGTCGCAAGTTGACTCAGCAATCCATCCCACTCAACGCCATTTTCAGCAAGAGCTTGAATACAAGCCATCGCTTGCTGAGGCTGTTTACTGCTAATGGCTTCAAGTAGATGAATCGCTTGGTCTGTATCCAGCGTTCCAAGCATATGAGCAACAGTGTCTGTTAAGACATTACCGTTACCTAATGCGATAGCTTGGTCACTCAGGCTTAGCGCATCACGCATACTGCCATCAGCAGCATGAGCAATCATCCCAAGCGCACGAGATTCAGACGTCACATTTTCTTGTTCAAGAATATGATCGAGCTGCTCGTGGATATTATCGACGCTGATCGGCTTAAGGTGGAACTGCAAACAACGCGACAAGATAGTCACTGGAAGCTTCTGTGGATCCGTTGTTGCAAGCAAGAACTTCACATACTCAGGCGGCTCTTCTAAGGTCTTTAGAAGCGCATTAAAACTGTGCCTAGACAGCATGTGTACTTCATCGATTAGGTAAACCTTGAAGCGACCACGTGCAGGCTTGTACTGAACATTGTCCAGAAGCTCGCGGGTATCCTCTACTTTTGTGCGTGATGCCGCATCAATCTCAAGTAGGTCAACAAAACGACCTTCATCGATCTCTTTACAGGTTGCACATTCACCACAAGGGGTTGAGGTAATGCCTGTTTCACAGTTGAGACCCTTAGCAAACAAACGGCCGATGGTCGTTTTACCGACACCTCGTGTACCGCTGAATAGGTAAGCGTGATGCAACCTATTTTGGCTAAGGGCATTCTCTAATGCTGTTAAAACATGGGCTTGACCAACCACTTCTTTGAATTTGGTTGGTCGCCATTTTCGCGCTAACGCAAGATAGCTCATGAATAATTCCGAAAAGGATTAGTGACCGTCGAATTCGCAGATGCTAAACACTTCTAGACCTAAGCCTTGTAAGCGCTTGTCACCACCGATTTCTGGAAGGTTAATAACAAATGCAGCGTGTTCTACCACACCACCAAGCTGACGAATCAGCTTCGTTGTCGCTTCAATCGTACCGCCTGTTGCTAACAAGTCATCAACCATCAGCACTTTATCGCCTTCAACGATAGCATCGGTATGAATTTCTAGCGTATCAGTGCCGTACTCAAGCTCATAAGATTGTGCCACAGTTTGACGAGGCAACTTGCCCGGCTTACGAACAGGGATAAAGCCGACACCTAACTCAAGAGCAAGAGGCGCACCAAATAGGAAACCACGAGCTTCAGTACCAACGATCTTAGTAAAGCCCATGCCCTTGTATGTGTCTACCAACAGATCGATTGTCGCTTTGTAAGCGGCAGGATCTTCCATCAAGCTTGTTACGTCACGGAACAAAATACCCGCTTTAGGGTAATCAGGAATGCTTTTGATGCTTGCTTTGATCAGAGAGATTTTTTCTGTGTTCATAATCTTATGCACTTCATTAGGCCGCTTTCCAAACTCTCGTTAACGAATCAAACATCAACGCTCGGAATTAAGGAAAGGTACGATTGGTATTCTTTGCAACGAGAGTCATAACTCGAATTGCTGAAATAATAAACGCCCGCTACACAAGCAGGCACACTGGCTTAATGGTAGTGATTTTCTTTGCTGTCAGCAACTAACTCATGGGTTGGAAGTCGCATAAACCATGTGAGAAGAATAACAAGTACACAAATTAGGAAAACCTTGACCCAAATGATCGGGGCAAAGTAGATCGATAACGCAAAACTCAGCAAGATAAAGAACACGCCACGCGTTTTAACTTGCTTGGTAACGGCACCGTGTTGATACCAATTGTTCAATAAGGGACCGAGCTTTTTATGCTCATGCATCCATTTATGTACCTTGGGGTTGCTTCGCATGAAACATGCACTGGCAAGAAGGAGAAAAGGAGTTGTTGGCAGAACGGGTAAAACAATCCCTAGAACTGCAAGAATTATACAAAGGCCACCAGCAATATTGAGGCTTAAAACTCGAACGCTAATTGTGGCCTCCTTGAGTTAGCTATCACCAATCGGCGATGGTAGCTTAACTAGAATGTTGCGTAACCATTGAATACTCGGATCAACGTAAGGGTTGCTGGTAGTAATGGAATCGCTAAAAATGCGGCTAAAAATCCTAAAAAATAGAATACATTAAACGGGTCTTGAAAGTCTTTGTTATCTGCCATGATTGCTTCTTGTTTTTGTTAGTAAAGGTAAGTGTCTGGCGAACCAAACCCGCTTTGCTAAATCGACATTTAACAAAAAAGCATAGCCACACCATTTGCGCAACTATACCTTAATCAATTATTCACAAAAACCGAGGAAATATAGGGTTAATCGGTGGACCCTTGGTGTATGTCTAAACTAAAACTGGCCGATCCAAGCAGGCTCAATGATAACTGGCCGCCTTGTTCAATCGGAAGATCCCGTGTAATGAAGTTCTTCTTACAGTTCTCACCCAAGCGCTCGCCCGCCGCAATATGTTGATTCAACTCGCCATTCGACCATTGTCCATCTAGACCCGCAGGTAAAATAGAGATAGTTCCCACAGCAAGGTCAGCAACACCAAACAAAGCATTAACTGGGGTTGAACATTTAGAGCAACGAAGCCCCTTCTCCAAAATCTCCGCAATATCTTTGAGATCAACGTTAAAATCTTTTCGATTTCTTATGTAATCGTGGAATAACGCTCTTACCAACAATGTGGTCGCTGAGCCACCGTTATCAGAAGATGACGAATCGACGAGGTAGAAAGCAAACTGCCCATTCATCATCCACGCATAATCAAACACAAGTGGCATCATCTCTGTTGATTGTAGTAAGCGGTAACTACAACGCCATGAGCCTTGTCGCGTGTCTTTCTCAGGAAGCAGCGCGTGCAATAAGTCTCTTGCCGCACTAGGGTTATCTTGCAAGTGATTTAGGTGCCAATGCAGTTCTTGGTCTTCAGGGATCTCTCCTCCGTCATCAACGCAGAACCATTGGCTTGAAAAATCTCGTAGGTCTGAAATGTTATCGAACGAATCGGTTAATGTATTCGCAATCGCACTGCCTAAATGACCGTGATCCTCCAGAGGTTTGACTAAAAAGTCTTTGATACCAAATCGTAATGCTTTCGCCACATCTGACATATCATCCGTACCAGACACAACAATCATAGGCAGTGACGGATACTCTAAACTGAGCTCTTCTACAAGCTCGATGCCATCCAGAATTGGCATTGATAAGTCACACACAATTAAATCTGGCGCAGAATCTCTAAGCTTTTGCAGAGCGTCCAGCCCATTTTCAGCCTCAACCACTTTATAACCAATCTTGTCTAAATACGCGCTGGTTATCCGGCGAAAAATAGGATCATCATCAACCAACATAATGCATTTTTGATTGAGAGCTTCCTGAGCCGAGGTCATAACTGGCTGACTGTGAGTTTTGTACATAATCTCTAACCTCACAAAACTAAGTCGAATTATTATTGTTATCTGTTCCAAGAACTAATATAAAACTTAGTAACAAATTGCTAAATACACAAATACGTACTCTTTACTGGAAATTCGTGACAAGGGTTGGAATACTGGTAAATAGTGCAACGAATTGACGTAACGCAAACATTGATCTCACTATTACGTATAAATTAGATGAGATTGTAAACAAATGTGTCTGGATTTATGAAATTAGATGATTTAAACCTCTTTCGACTTGTCGTTGAAAATGGGAGCTACACCGCAACATCACGCAAGACTATGATTCCGGTTGCGACCATTACACGACGCATCCAAGCCTTAGAAGATTCACTAAACCTAAGACTTCTCAATAGACACGCGCGTAAACTCTCTTTAACAGAGGCAGGCGAACGTTTCTTCAACGAATGCTCTCCTTTACTGCAACGTCTCTCTTCTACTGCAGAAGAGCTAACTGACGAGTGCAAAGGTGCTTCCGGTAAAATTCGTATTACGGCACCCTCAAACCTGACCCAACGCATGATGATGCCAATGTTCAGCGACTTTATGACTCAATACCCTGATATTAATATTGAGCTGATGATGAACAACCAAGCCGATCAGCTTGATCCAACTGAGTGGGACGTAATTTTCAGAGTCGGCCCACAACGTGATTCAAGCCTAATCGCAAGAAAGATCAGTGAAGTAAAAGACATTCTTATCGCAAGCCCTGACTACTTAGCGAAGAACCCGGCACCAAGCCATGCTGAAGAGTTAGCAAACCACTCGCTACTCAAAGGCTACCCGCTGATTAAGTGGCAACTAAGTAATTCCAATGAAGAGACGGTAGTGAATAGCGAGCAAGGCCGATTCAACGCGAATGCGCTCAATGTAGTAAAGCAGGCCTGTGCTGAAGGCCTAGGTATCACCCTAATGCCTGACGTCATGATCCGCGAATACATTGAAGATGGCAGCTTTGTCCAAGTTTTAGAGGACTGGAGTGCTAACCCTCGAGATATTTACATGCTTTATAACCACAAAGACCACCTGCCAGAGAAAGTTAGATTGTTTATCGATTTTGTGATCGCATACCACATTCACTAAGATTCAATCCCTTTCTCAGCAAACAAAAAAAACCAGAGTCGATGCTCTGGTTTTTTATTACTCATTATTATGAGTACGCTAAGCGCCTTCGTTATGTAGCTCTAAGTTAGCCAAATCTTGTTGGATCTCACGCTCAATCTTTGAATCGTCATTACGTAAAGAATCTAGGAAATCTAGGTACGCTTGGTCGATATCGCCCGTTACATACTCACCGTTGAATACGGATGTATCAAAACGAGAGATGTCTTGATTACCCATACCCACTGCAGAGATTAAGTCTGGTAACGTTTGGAAGATCAACGCGTCTGCACCAATCTGCTTACAAATCGTTTCGTTATCACGACCATGAGCAATTAACTCAGTCGCGCTCGGCATATCAATGCCGTAAACGTTCGGGAAGCGAACCTCCGGAGCGGCAGAAACCATGAATACTTTGTTTGCACCAGAATCACGAGCCATCTCAATGATCTGCTCTGATGTTGTACCGCGAACGATAGAGTCATCAACCAGTAGAACGTTCTTACCTTTAAACTCAGAACGAATCGCGTTGAGTTTACGGCGAACCGACTTCTTACGCTGTTGCTGACCAGGCATGATAAACGTACGACCAACGTAGCGATTCTTCACAAAACCTTGACGATATGGTTTGTCAATCGCTTGAGCAATTCGTAGCGCAATATCGTTCGACGTTTCAGGAATTGGAATTACCACGTCAATGTCTAGGTCTGCGTACTCTTCTTTAATACGCTTACCTAACATCTCACCCATCTCAACGCGCGCGCTGTAAACCGAAATTTTGTCGATGAATGAATCAGGACGAGCAAAATAAACAAACTCAAAGATACATGGGTTTAACTGAGGGTTATCTGCGCATTGTTTAGTGAATAGCTCACCATCGAATGTTGCGTAAATAGCTTCACCAGGGGCAACATCGCGCATAAAATCAAAACCAACAGCGTCTAACGCTACCGATTCAGACGCGACCATATACTCTGTTTTACCGTTAATTTCACGCTTACCAAGACATAATGGGCGAATACCATGTGGGTCACGGAATGCGATCATGCCATGGCCGATGATCATCGCTGTCACTGCGTAAGCACCACGAATAGTACGGTGCACGTTTGCAACTGCGCGGAAAACATCATCTGAAGTCACATTACCTTTAACGGTATCGATCTCATGAGCTAATACGTTCAGTAGAACTTCAGAGTCAGAGGTTGTGTTGACATGACGGCGGTCTTTTTCGAACAACTTCTCACGAACTTCACTTGCATTCGTTAGGTTACCGTTGTGCGCCAACGTGATGCCAAATGGAGAGTTTACGTAGAAAGGTTGAGCTTCAGAAGCACTCGAACTTCCCGCTGTAGGATAACGAACATGACCAATACCCACGTTACCTTGAAGGCGCTGCATGTGTTTTGCTTCAAAAACATCTTTAACTAAACCGTTCGCCTTACGCAGACGGAAACGATTGCTTTCTATGGTACAAATACCAGCGGCATCTTGGCCACGATGCTGCAATACCGTTAAAGCGTCATAAATAGACTGGTTTACAGGTGTTGAACCCACGATTCCAACAATACCACACATGTCCTAATCCTCGATTTTCGACATTAACTGGCGCTAAAGCGCGCCAGATAAGAAACTAGATGTTGCTTGTAAATGCTCGAAGAACGGCGCAATGATTCGGCTAAACTCCGGAACCAATTGCGAATTCTTCCACCACTCAGAACTTGGGAATGCAGTAAACGCATCCATGAAAAACAACACAGCCGAAACAATCAAAACACCACGTAGACCGCCAAAGACGACACCGAGGATTCTGTCTGTACCCGACAGGCCTGTTTTCTGAACTAGTTGACCGATGACATAGTTAACTAAGGCACCAACAACTAACGTTGCAACAAACAATGCTGCTATCGCAGTTCCGTTTCGAAACATCTCATCTTCGATATTGGTGAAGTACATGGCTAATTTAGCATAGTACTGGCTAGCAATAAAAAATGCTCCAAACCAAATAACAAGTGACAACGCTTCTTTAGCGAAACCGCGAACTAAACTGATCACGGCAGAGAAGCCGATCACGCCTAAAATGACAAAATCTAACCAATTCATGAATTCTTCATCTTAAGTTGGCGCGCATTTTAACAGAAAAAATGCTGACGCAAACGTTTTCTTATGGATTTAACGGTTTAAATTTGAGCAACTGGCCTTTTGAACCCGTAATTTTTTCTAATTCCTTAATTTGTCGCTCAAGTTTGGATTTAGACACATCCGGGCCAATAATTACTCGCGTAAAAGTTTTTTCTTGCTTGGTGTGAGCTTGGTAACCACGCTTCTGTAAATCCTTAACAACGTTTTTTGCATTGTCAGCATTCTTTAAAGCCATCAATTGAATGATCCAAGCACTATCTTGGTATTCATTTTTTTCTGGTACCGGCTTAACCACCACTGCCACTTTGTCTGCTTCTTTTTCAGAACCCGACGCCGTTTGCGAACCTGAATTATCATCAACACCGCTTTCAACCACTCGCTCAACCGGAGAGTCCGGTAGCGCTATCTGATCTTCAACAGGATCGAGTACTTCAAACACTTCAACATTACTATCAAGCTCAGGCTTAATCGGAATGCTTGCAAACTCTTCTTTATAGTGGAGCTTCTTACCATCTAGCACATCGGGTAATACAATCACGCCAATGGCCACTAAAATGATGGTACCGACTAATCGGCTTTGGAATTTACTTGCCATTTAGTTTCCTTTTTTCTGCCAATGCTCCAACACTTCACCCACGGTATGGAAAGAACCGACAACCAACACAACATCGTCATCTATAACAGAAGCTAAAGCCGCTTCAAACGCTACAACAGGGTTTGAATACTGCTCTACACCTTCAGGTAAGCTTTGACACAATTCAGCGGCTGTTGCGGCTCGTGGGCCGTTCAGCGAAGCTGGGTACCAATGTGTTGTTATTGGTGCTAATACTTCCAATGTCGCGGGGATATCTTTGTCATGAAGCATGGCGACTACAACGTGTAAATTTTTGCCTGCATACTTCTTCGCGACTTGCTGCGCAAAGTACTCAGCAGAATGCGGATTGTGTGCTACATCAAGCACAATCACTGGTTGTTCGCTAATTTGCTGCATACGCCCAGGAAGCTGCGCATTCTTCATGCCGTTAACAACGTTCACATCACTAATGCTTAGTTCTGAAGTACCTAATGCCATCAGTGCGGTGGCTGCGTTCGGCAGCGGTAAGCTTGGGATAGGTAGCGATTCTAATTGGAATGCACCACTGCGCCAGTTCCAAGTATCACCATCTACATCATAGGTGTATTGAATCCCTACTTGGTAGAACTCAGCGTTAATATCATCAGCGTGTGCCGCAACCGTAGCTGGTGGCTTGGGTTGACCACAGATAGCTGGTTTACCGCTACGATAAATGCCCGCTTTCTCAAAACCGATCACATTTATGTCATCACCTAGCCAGTCAACATGGTCGACAGCCAAACTAGTAATCACAGAAACGTCATGCTCAACGATATTGGTCGCGTCTAAACGTCCGCCTAGACCCACTTCTAACAATACAACATCAACCGCGTCGGTTTGAAAAGCACGTAACGCTGCTAAAGTGCCATATTCAAAAAAGCTAAGGCTGATTTCACCACGTTCTTTCTCAATGAAATCGAAAGACTGAACCATCTTTTGATCAGACAGATCTTTGCCATTGATACGAACACGTTCGTTATAGCGAATTAAGTGAGGGGAGCTGTAGACACCAACAGAGTAACCAGCATCCAATAGAATAGCTTCCATGAGTGCACATGTTGAGCCCTTGCCGTTGGTTCCAGCAACAGTAATAACATGTTGAGCAGGTTTGGTGAGGTTTGCCTTAGAGGCGACCGCTTGAACTCGGTCTAAACCAAGATCAATAGCGCTTGTGTGGATGTTTGATAAATAATCAAGCCACATCTCCAAAGAGGATGTGGCTTGAGGAATAGGTTGTTGACTCATCTAACTCATAACCATAATTAAGTAGGTTTGTTAGAAGGTACTTTACCCTTTTTCTGGCGCTTCTGGTACTTCATAAGCAGCTTCATTCGGTGAATCGTTCACAGAAACTACTAATGGTGAAGGCTGATTGGTCATTTTAGCAACAAGGCTAGCTACGCGCTGACGCATCTCACGACGGTCAACGATCATGTCGATAGCACCGTGGTCTAGCAGGAACTCGCTGCGTTGGAAACCTTCAGGAAGGTCTTCACGTACCGTTTGTTCGATTACACGACGTCCAGCAAAACCGATAAGCGCTTTTGGTTCACCAATATTGATATCGCCAAGCATTGCTAAACTTGCAGAAACGCCACCCATTGTTGGATCAGTCATGACTGAAACAAACGGAAGGCCTTTCGCAGATAAACGCTCTAGTGCAGCACTGGTTTTTGCCATTTGCATGAGAGACATCAATGCCTCTTGCATACGAGCACCACCACTTGCAGAGAAACAAACTAAACCACAGTTGTTCTCAATAGCAGCATCTACCGCTTTCACAAAACGAGCACCAACAACAGAACCCATTGAGCCGCCCATAAATGAGAACTCAAACGCACACGCGACGATAGGTAAACCAAGCAGTTCGCCTTTCATTGCAACTAATGCGTCTGTTTCACCACTGTTCTTTTGAGCAACAGAGATACGTTCTTTGTAACGCTTAGAATCTTTAAACTTCAGCTTGTCTTGTGGCTCAAGATCAGTACCTAGTTCAACACGATCACCTTTGTCTAGGAATGTATCCAGACGGCGACGTGCTTTCATACGCATGTGATGGTCACATTTTGGACATACTTCTAGGTTACGCTCTAGTTCAGCATGGTAAAGAACCTGCTCACAAGAAGTACATTTAGTCCAAACACCCTCAGGGATTGACGCTTTACGAGATGTTACGATGTTGCTTTTTTCTAAAATCTTTTCAAGCCAACTCATGGAAGACCTTTTTGTTTCGATTCCTCCGCTTGATTGCGAAAGAAATAAATTTGGGAATTATGCCGGGAATTAAAGCACATAAAACAGCGACTGTAGATAAAAAACTGGTTGTACCTATTTTCCGTGACTATTTTACGCACGAAACCGTAATATTTTTTGAACCTAAGTCTCACATTTAGTTCAAATTATCCGGCAAAAATAGAGGACCAATAGGCTCTCTAGGTAGTCCAAAATGTTCAGGATAATCAACATCTACTAGGTATAAGCCTTCCGCTTTCGCTGTCGCGCCTGCCACTTTTCGGTCTTTAGCCTCTAAAAGCCACTGAATCCACTCTGGTTTTTGATCACCTTTACCTACCGCAATTAGGCTACCAGTAATATTCCTCACCATATGGTGAACAAACGCATTCGCTTTAATATCGATCACTATGTAATGCCCATGCCGAGTCACGTTTAAGTGAATCATGTTTCTCCATGGGCTACGAGATTGACAATGTGTTGCCCTGAACGAAGTAAAGTCATTCTCACCAAGTAAGTACTGACCCGCTTCATGCATCTTTTTCTCATCAAGGTGACCATGGTAATGGCTCACACCTGAATTCAAAATGCCAGGACGTAAAGCATGGTTAAAGATAATGTAGCGATAACGGCGTGCTGTTGCAGAAAAACGAGCATGAAAATCCTCATTCACTTCCGTTGCCCAACGAACGGCAATATCCTTTGGCATGTTGGCATTTGCGCCCATTGTCCACGCAACCATTTTGCGATCGACATTAGTTTCAAAGTGAACGACTTGTCCCGTACCGTGAACACCGGCATCTGTGCGACCAGCACACATAACTTCTACAGGGTGATTCGCGACAACTGAAAGAGCCTTTTCCAATTCTTCTTGGACACTTTTCACGTCTCGTTGGCGCTGCCAACCAAAGTAGTGGGTACCGTTATATTCAATACCTAAAGCAATTTTCATGTTCTTGTTCTCTTTGAAAATGGGCGAGAAGTATATACGGAAATGAGTGCTAGCCCAAATAGGATGGGGCTAAAACTTCAATAAACATTCACTACCGCCTAGACGGTGGTTTTAGCAAGCCAAATAAAAATAGACGCTAACTGTATCGCCCTAAAATAGAGGGTAGCCAACGCTACCCTTTATAATTTTTTGAGTTTATCGACCGTTTAACGTATCGATAAGATTCTTTGCCTCTCGACGAATATCATCACTGCCGTCAACGATAGCCTCTTCTAGAAGCTTAATTGCACCTTGCGAGTCACTCATCTCGATGTAGATTTTAGCCAAATCGAGCTTACCAGCGGCTTCTGCGTTGCTGTCGACATCATAATTACCAATGTCACCGATAACGTCTGGGAATTCATTTAGGCCCACATCTAGCTTCAACTCTTCGTCATCTGGACTAATCGCGTCTTCGCCTTCTTGCTCAACTTGAGCCATCAGCTCATCAATCGTCATGTATTGCTTATCACGACCTTTGTCTGACTCGGTTAGGTTGTCTTGTTGAGCCCAATTCTCTTGTTTGATTTTTGGTTCAGCTTGTTGATCTGCCGACGCCCAAATCTCCTGTTGATCATCAGGCACATCATTATGCATGCTCGATTTCTGCTCAGGAGCTAGGTTGAAGCCTTTCCAGTCTTCGCCGCCAACCTCAAGCATGGCGTCAATATCGAGCCCGGCACTATCAATCGATGTAGCATCCAGTGGCTTGTCGAACATACTGTCGACAGAGTCTTGAACATCTTCAGAAAGTAATTCAGCCAATGCTGTCTCATCAAAATCCTCAAAACCTTCTAACAGACCGTCTTGAACTATTGTAGGCACTGAGCTTAAGTCAGAAGGTGCTGGACTTAATTCTGATCGTGCTGAGTTTAATCCTGACGTCGAATCGGGTGATTCGTCAGGTTGTGTGAAACTAGCCAAATCAGACTCTTCTGCACCAGAGAAGCCTTCTGCGTCAGAGAAACCTTCTGTATCCGAGAAATCATCACCATGACTAAAACTCTGCGGGTTTGAAAATAAGTCATGCAGCGCATCTTGTTCTTCACCCTGTGGGCTGAAAGAAGTCAGTGGCGTTGGTTTCTCAGCAAACGCATCGGAGATGGCTTCGTCTTCACCGTATTCCGGCAAATCCAACTCATCGAGCTCTACGCCTTGCTCTTCCGCTACAGGCTCAGCACTGCTTTGTTCGATGTCATCTAAGACAGAGTCGGCTTTTGCGCTCTCTTCATCGTATTCAGGCAGGTCAAGGTCATCGAACTCAAACTTTTCGGACTCAGGCGCAAGATCTTGCTCTAACTGCGCTTCGTCCGGTTCGCTAACCACTTCCGCCAACGCTTCTTCTTCGCCAAACTCTGGAAGCTCTAAATCATCAAACGAGAACTCATCTTCGCCTTCTTGCCCTAGAGCGTCAGCTTGTTTCGGAGCTTCAACTTGAGATGCCGTTTCAGCTTGAGACTCGACTTCGGCTTGTGGCTCAGATGTTGATTCTGATTCAGTGTCAAACTGAGGCTCAACAGCAGGCAATACTGGTTCTGATGTTACTTCAGCATCCGTTTCCGCTAGTGCATCTTCTTCACCAAACTCTGGAAGCTCAAAGTCATCAAACGAGAACTCTTCTTCGCCTTCTTGTTCTAGAACTTCAGCTTGCGGTGCCGATTCTGCTTGAGTTTCAGTGTCTAGTTGAGAATCAACAGTAGGACCAACTGGTTCTGGTATTACTTCAACATCAGCTTCTGCCAATGCGTCTTCTTCATTAAACTCAGGAAGTTCGAAGTCATCAAACGAGAACTCGTCTTCGCCTTCTTGCTCTACCGCTTCAGCTTGTTCCGTTGCTTCTACTTGAGGTTCGGTTTCAACTTGTTGTGCAGCTTCAACTTGTGGTTCATGGTCTAACTGAGGTTCAGTATCTAACTGAGACTCAACAGCAGGAACCACAGGCTCTTCCGCTACTTCATCAACTTGTGCCAATGTTTCTTGTTGAGCCGTGTCATCTTCAATCAGCCAATCATCGTCTTCTGGCACACCGAATTCATTTGGAACGATCTCTGGCATATGTGCAGCACGAACTGGCTCTGGCTCTGGCTCTGGCTCTGGCTCTGGCTCTGGCTCTGGCTCTGGCTCTGGCTCTGGCTCTGGCAAGGATTCAACGATATCTTCAAACTGATCGCTACCTTGGATTTTCGGTTCAAAGTCAAAATCAGAGGCAACGTTCGCAGGCGACTCTACATCGTCTATGGCTTCGGCTAACCAGTCTTCAACCGTCTCTTCATCATCTTCAGAGACATCATTTAAAGACGATGGCGATACTTGCTCTTCGAAACTAGCAGCGATGTCTTCACGCTGTTCTTGGACGTCGGCTTCTTTCGGCTCTGGTTCTGCTTCTTGTTGTACAGTTTCTTCTTGAACTCGCTCTTCAAAAACTGGTTTGTCAAAATCAGAATTTTCAGAGAGCAGTGAGTCAATATCCAGTTCATCATCTTCAACCGATGATGCGGTTTCTTCCGCTGATACTATTTCTTCCGCTGACACTTCGTTGCTGTCTGAAAGAGACGCTTGCTCTGGTTCAACCGTATTTTCAATTAATGACTCAATAGGCTCTTCTGTCGCTGGCAATAAATCATTGTCATCAGAAGTCATTAACTCATCAATCAATGCTTCGTCTGTTGTTTCTAGCGAGTCATCAAGTAAAGCATCTGTTGCCGGTGCGACACCGAACAAATCATCGATAAAGTCATCACGATTAAAGGCTTCACCATTTTCTGGCTTAACGTCAGCACTGTCTTGAATCATTTCCGAATCTAACGATTCATCACTAACGACTTCAGGTTGTGGTGTTTCACTAATGTCCGATGCTTGCTCAGGCTCAACTTCAGGTGTTTCTGAGGTTAACGGAGTAAGCTCGACCTCTGAATCCTTTTCAGACTCATCGCTGGCGTTGTCAAAACCAAAGGCTTCGTCTAACTCTTTATCAAACGCCTTCTCTTCAGGTTCAAGCTCGTCTTCAATACCACTTGTCAGTAGATCATCAAATGGATCTAAGGATTCTGAATCTTGTTCATCGGTTTCACCTACTGATAGATCATTACCTAGCAGTTCATCTAACGTCTCGTCACCTTCGATGGTAAGTTGAGCATCATTGGCGTCATCGTCTAGAAAATCATCTAGTAGGTCTGTGCTCTCGGCATCGAGTTCAAAGTCATCATCAGAATCATCAATCAACTCATCCAAGGTTTCAGTACTGTCTTCTGAAATATCTAGCTCATCATCGGTCGACAAGCCTGAGAGTTCTTCGAGTTCAGATAATGAGTCAAAACCTAGAGGATCACTCTCGGACTCATCATCCGATTCATCTTCCAACATATCATCTAGGAGATCTGTTGAATTACTGAGATCAACATCATCCCCTGTCAATTGCTCATCGAGCAGATCGACACTGCCTTGAGTTTCTTCACTTTCGGCTGGCAGATCAAACTGAGAAAGGATGTTATCGATATCATCATCAGACGCCAAAGCGCTGTTTAGATTCTCAGCAACCTCGTCATCATTATCGAGATTTAGAGGCTCATTGACTTGATCGTTCTGAGCCGCAACCTGAGCGAAGATGTCATCAATATCATCTTCTACACTAGGAGCCGAAGGTTGTGACGTCTGCTGCTCCGAGATCAACGAATCGATATCAAATTCATCGTTGCTCACATCCTCAGGTGTAGTATCGCTCTGTTGTTCAGAGATAAGCGCATCAATGTCAAAATCATCGGTTGCTGATGTGTCGGTATTAGAAATCGAATCACTTTGCTCTTCTGAGATTAAAGCATCAATATCAAAGCCGTCATCATCTTCATCATCAAGCGCAAATAGATCGTCTAATAGAGATTGGTCTAGTTCGTTAGAGCCTAGATCTTCAGTCTCAGATTCCTGTGATAGTAGCGATTCAATATCTTCATTCGACATTGAGTTATCATCTGAAAGATCAAAGTCGGCCTCATCAGAACCGAGTTCGCTTTCTGATGTTTTATCGAGTGCGCGCTCCATCTCTTCAAGACCAAGCGCCTTTTCATCGCCATTGACACTAATGCCGTTGCTGCTGTCTAACTCCAGATCATCGAAGTTAGTGTCTAAATCACCATTTTCGCCAATACTCGCAAATGGGTCATCATCGTCATCATCGAGATTAAAATCGAGATCAGAATCATCTAGACCTGCAAATACATCTTCTTCAGGCGATGCTTGGTCATCAAATAACTTATCAGCATCATCTTCATTGCCAAATTGTTCATCGTCTAAAGACAACTCATTATCAAAGTCGTCCATCTCGTCGCCTAAAGCGACAGGCGCGACGCTACTTACATCTGACTGAATTGATTGGTCTTGTGTCGGCTGCTGCTCGTCATTTTTAGAACGGCGCCCCAACAAGATCACGATGATAAGACCAAGTAGAAGGCCTGGAATAACCGCAAGAGCAGTAACTAACCAACCATTTGATAACAATTGATCCATGGCACTTGGAGCCATTTTTGCAATCTCAGCGTTCTTTCTACGCTCTTCATCAAGCAGCTTCTCCACTTCGCTACGAATGCGGTCTTCATCACTAAGTTCTGTTTTTAGCTCATCTACTTCCAATTGAACATTCGACAACATCAGACGAAGTTGATGGTTTTTCTCTTCAAGTGACAATAGCTCAGTTTCTGAAAGCTCTAGCTGTTTCTCTAGCTTGTTCATCTCTCGGGTTGGAGTCGATTGAGCTGGAGATGATTGAGTTGGAGACAATGGCTTTTTAGCGGTTTCTGCAGCGCTTACTTGCTTTGCAGGAACAGCATTGTTTGAGCTTGCATCAGGGCGGCTTGACGCTTGCGCTGTTTTTGGCTTTGACACTGCGGGTTTAGTCACAGGAGCATCGAGCTTAGCAAGGTGCGCATTCATGATGTTAACGGCTTGCTGCGTCGAGCTTGCACGCGCTTGCTCTAAAGAAGGCACACGTAAATTACTGGCAGGCAGCAGGCTGTGGATATTCTGGTTTTCAAACGCTTGCGGGTTTAAACGATAAATAGCCAACAAAGTTTGCTGAACTGAAACGGAATTATCAGGGCGTAACTTTGAGGCAATTGACCACAATGTTTCCGACCCCAGGGTTGGGCCATAAAAACGAGAAGGCCCAACACGATTCAATTGTGCTCTTTGAAGAGGTTCGGAAAACGTAGGCGCTGATTGTATCTGGCCATTAGGCCCTACAACTCGAATGGAATCTGCACGAACAACGGAAATCTGAGTCGCCATGAGAATGGCAAAAGGCATTAACCACGGCTTGAAAAATTGAAACATAAAAGGCTCAGCTAGGTGCTTAAATTCAAATAAATTGATGAACTGTTAAATATATCGGATAAACGACGTAAAGCTATAGAGATGAAAACAAAAAATGTGTTGCAGCGACAATATTCGCAGCAATTTCACACAATTTGACTAACAATATTTTCAATCGATTAAAAAAGCCCCACTAATAGAGTGAGGCTTGTTTATCAAAGCAGTGAAGCTTAGAAGTAATCGCGAATCAGAACTTCAGCGATTTGAACTGCGTTTGTTGCTGCGCCTTTACGAACGTTATCAGCAACCACCCACATGTTCACACCGCTGTGATGGCTGATGTCGTTACGAATACGACCAACCATTACGTGGTCTTTACCACCTGCATCACGAACCTGAGTTGGGAAATCTAAAGCTTGGAAAACTTCAACACCTTCCGTGTTCTCTAAAAGCTGAACAACTTGCTCAGCACCGATTGGCGCGCGAGTTTCAATGTGTAGAGATTCAGCGTGACCATAGAACACAGGAACACGAACACAAGTCGGATTAACCGTGATTGATGAATCAGCAAAGATCTTCTGAGTTTCCCAAACCATCTTCATCTCTTCACGGGTGTAGCCGTTCTCTGTAAATTCATCGATTTGAGGAATACAGTTGAACGCGATCTGCTGTGAGAACGCTGACTTGTCAGCTGGCATACCGTTAAGAAGCTTAGCCGTCTGACCTGCTAGCTCATCGATACCTGGCTTACCTGCACCAGACACAGATTGGTAAGTTGAAACGTTAATACGCTCAAGGCCCACTTCATCGTGAATTGGTTTTAGTGCCACTACCATTTGGATAGTCGAGCAGTTAGGGTTCGCGATGATGTTACGGTTACGGAACTCAGCAATTGCTTCAGGGTTCACTTCAGGCACAACCAGAGGAACATCGTATTCATAACGGAAACGTGATGTGTTATCGATAACAACCACACCTTCGTCAGCGGCGATTGGAGCCCAACGCTCTGAAAGATCGCTACCTGCAGAGAAAAACGCAATATGTACTTGAGACCAATCGAAGTCTTCTACGTTTTGTACTTGTATTGTTTTGCCGTTAAAACGGGAAGTTTTGCCTTCACTACGTTCACTTGCTAGTAAGTGCATTTCACCGACAGGGAATTTACGCTCTTTAAGTACTTCAAGAATGGTTTCACCAACCGCACCAGTCGCACCTAAAATAGCAATATTAAATTCTTGGCTCATTGTTTCTCTCTTTTATAAAGTTGGCTTTACCATAAAACCGAGTTTAGATAACGGCGTTAAATTACAAGATTCGTCGCCCGTTAACTCGACTGCACTGTACTCTCTGCGGTCCCAATATTCTTTACGCATCTTGTCAAAAGAACCCGGCGTAGAGATATTGCGACGGAATAAGGCGTCGTCTTTGCGCACATCATAGATCAACTGAGTCAAATTGTGCAGTGTTGCTTCATCCCAAGCTCTATCTAATTTCATTTGAGGCACTGGCGCTGTCGACAGAAGGTCGCTTGCATAAGCACGTTGTTCCGTACCTAAAAACTCACAATAACTGTTGAAGATCATCGTGGTACCACGTGCTTTACCCTCTAAACCGTAGCCCGCTACGTGAGGCGTTGCGAAAGCAAGCAGCGGAAGTAATTCCATGTCAACTTCAGGTTCAAACTCAAACACATCCAGAACCGCAGTAAAACCGTCAACTTTTTGCAAGCGAGCTTTTAGCGCTTGGTTATCAACCACAGGACCACGAGCCGCATTAATCAGAATTTGGTCAGCACGTAAATTGTTCAGTACTTGCTCATTGATCAAATGATGCGTTGGGAACTCACCTGTCTTAGTGATTGGCGTATGCAGAGTGATGACGTCTGACTGCTCAAGCAGAGTATCTAGCTCAGTAAATTCGCGAGTATCACCCTCTTGCTGTTTTAGAGGATCGTTCAGCAAAACTTTGATACCGATGCCCTCTAGGCACTTCGCTAAGTAGCTGCCAACTTGGCCACAGCCGATAATACCAACCGTTTTATCAAAAACAGAGAAGCCTTGCTGCTGTGCAAGAACCATCATCGCACTGAACGCGTACTCAGCCACACCCACCTTGTTACAGCCTGGGGCTGCAGTAAAGAAAATGCCACGCTCTTTCATCAATTCTTGGTCAACGTGATCCATACCAGCCGTCGCAGTACCGACAAACTTCAGCTTATTGGCTTTGCTGATTAATGACTCGTTTACTTTGGTAACAGAGCGAATCATCAATGCGTCTACGTCAACTAGGTCGTCAGCTGTTAATGTGCGACCAGACTTCATTGTCACTTCCCCTAGCTGGCTAAAAAGCGCTTCAGCGTAAGGCATATTTTCGTCGATTAAGATTTTCATTTGGCGAGTACTTTTGTTGGGGTCTATCGACCTAAATGTGAATTGAAATGATTGTGCAAAATTCCACACACGGTGTCGAGTAGCAATTGGAATACATTATAAATAAAGGGTTGAATCGCCAAGTCTGCACAAGCAAAAGCAGTAATAAGAACGACTACCTGAAATGAGAAAACTAAAGTCAGAAGACTAAAACGAAAAATGCCCGATTGAATAAACAATCGGGCAAACATCCAGAACAAAAGGATCCTATCTCGCTCTCCAGGAGACAGAGTCTTGCGTCTGTTCAACCAGTACTAACCAAAGCCAGTACTGATCAAGCTCTGGAAACCTTTCAATTTCTAAACTCAAATTTAAAAAACGATTTTCTAAAGCGAAGCTTACAAAGCTAGGGTTTAAAAACACGTTTGAAAATCTATGTTTAAAAAGCTTTGTTCTGTTGGTCAGGGTTAATGAGCGACCTGTGCGTGTTGAATCAGCACTCACATCACCCACTAACGATTAACCTTTTATTAATTTAACCTTAGCTTCAATTAGCCTTGGTATTTTTTGATTACTAGCGTTGCGTTCGTACCGCCGAAACCAAAGCTGTTAGACATAACCGTTGTTAGCTCTTGTTCACGAGCTTCGGTTACGATGTCTAGGCCTTCGCCCGCTTCGTCTAAGTTTGCAACGTTGATGCTTGGTGCGATAAAGCCATTATCAAGCATTAGTGTTGAGTAAATTGCTTCGTGTACACCAGCTGCACCTAGAGCGTGACCTGTCATCGCTTTAGTTGCTGAGATTGCTGGGCTGTTGCCGCCAAAGACTTCTTGGATTGCGCCAAGTTCTTTAACGTCACCAACAGGAGTTGAAGTACCGTGAGTGTTCACGTAGTCAACGCCATCAACGTTTTGCATTGCCATCTTCATACAACGAACCGCGCCTTCACCAGAAGGAGCAACCATGTCGTAGCCATCTGAAGTTGCGCCGTAACCTACGATCTCGCCATAGATTTTCGCACCACGAGCAACAGCGTGCTCAAGCTCTTCGATAACTAACATACCGCCGCCACCAGAGATAACGAAACCGTCACGGTCAGCATCGTAAGTACGAGAAGCCAATTCTGGCGTGTCGTTGTACTTAGTAGAAAGTGCGCCCATTGCGTCGAACATCATAGTCAGAGACCAATCCAGTTCTTCACCGCCACCAGCGAATACTACGTCTTGCTTACCAAGTTGGATAAGCTCCATTGCGTGACCGATACAGTGCGCAGATGTTGCACATGCAGAACTCATAGAGTAGTTCACACCACGGATTTTGAAAGGTGTTGCTAGACAAGCAGAAACCGTAGAAGCCATTGTACGTGGAACCATGTATGGGCCAACGCGCTTCACGCCTTTTTCACGGATGATGTCTACTGCGTTTACTTGGTTTAGAGATGAAGCACCACCAGAACCCGCTACGATACCCGTGCGGTCATTAGATACTTGATCTTCAGTTAAACCAGAGTCAGCAATTGCTTGCTCCATTGAAAGATAAGCGAATGCCGCTGCATCACCCATAAAGCGCATTTTTTTGCGATCGATATGGTCAGCAGGGTTCATTTTTAGGTTACCCCATACTTGAGAGCGCAAGCCATTTTCCTTGAACTGCTCTGAAGCGGTAATACCTGATTTACCCTCTTTCAGTGATGCTAAAACTTCTTCGACGTTGTTACCGATACTTGAAACAATACCCATACCGGTGATTACGACTCGTTTCATGTGACATTCCTATAATTCTAAATTCAGCTAGATGATAACTAAGAAGCCTAACAAAAGTGGTCAGCTTTCCTAGAAATTCGTACAATCCCTACCAACATATCGCTTCAAATCACAAAATGATAGATTTTATGACTTCAATTACTAATGCAGAACTGGAATGGAATGAGTCTGGCACGCCAGTTTCAGACCAATTTGACGACGTTTACTTCTCTAATGTTAACGGTTTAGAAGAAACTCGCTACGTCTTTTTAAAACAAAACCACCTTCCAGAGCGTTGGGTTGAACATCAACAGCGCCGTTTTGTGATTGCTGAAACCGGTTTTGGTACAGGTTTAAACTTTCTCGCAGTCTGGCAATGGTTCGATGCTTTTCTTAAAGATAACCCACATGCTATGACCAAAGAGTTACATTTCATCAGTTTTGAAAAATATCCTCTCAATAAAGATGACCTCATCAAAGCCCACCAATCGTGGCCAGAATTAGCGGAGTATGCGACACAACTTCAAGAACACTATCCGATTGCCCTACCTGAATGTCACCGCATTGTGCTGGGTGATGGTGCGATCACGCTTGATTTGTGGTTTGGTGATATTAAGGATTGTATGCCAAACGTGCCTACTCCGCAGGAAGGTTTGGTTGACGCTTGGTTCTTAGACGGTTTTGCGCCAAGTAAAAACCCTGAAATGTGGAATCAAAACCTATTCAACGGCATGGCCAAACTGGCAAAACAAGATTGCAGCTGTGCAACGTTTACCGCCGCTGGTTTTGTTCGCCGTGGTTTAATCGAAGCTGGCTTTGCGATGAAAAAAGTTAAAGGCTTTGGTACCAAACGGGAAATGATTGCAGGCCGACTTGGCGAAAAGCGCGCTCACACCAACATCAAACCTTGGTATGGCCTTTCAGAGCACAGTGAATCACAAGACATTGCGATCATTGGTGGTGGTGTCGCCAGTGCTGCATTAGCCAAAACGCTAAGTCGTCGTGGTAAAAACATCACCCTTTATTGTGAACACCAACAAGCCGCGGGAAATGCCTCTGGCAACAATCAAGGTGCCATTTATCCGCTACTCAGCGAAGCAACATCTAATGTTTCAAGAATATTTGGACCTAGCTTATTGTTTGCCCGCCAATTTATTAATCAAGCAGCACAATCAATAAACTTCGATCACCACTGGTGTGGCGTGAACATTTTGATGTGGGATGAAGGCTCCACTAAAAAGCTCAACCGTATGTTAGAAGGCAACTTCCACACCGATTTGATTCAGCGTTTATCGCCAGAGCAAGCCAACGAAAAGATTGGCTTACCCGTCGATAAAGAGAGTGTTTACTTCCCACTGGGTGGGTGGCTAAGCCCGCTTCAGCTAACTCAAGGCTTGATTGGCAAGTTAGTAGAGACCAACAAAGTGAGCGCACACTACCAACATCAAATAACACAACTTGAATGGTTAGACGCAGAGCAACAATGGCTGCTGACCATTGATACACCTCAAGGCGAAATTCAAGCCAAACACGACCAAGTGGTTGTTGCTAACGGGCACAAGTTCACCCAATTTGAACAAACTCGCCCCGTACCTCTGACGCCAGTAAAAGGCCAAGTGAGCCATATTCCTACCACGGAAAATCTCAGCCAACTAAAAACCGTGTTGTGCTTTGATGGCTATCTTACGCCGCAGAATCCAAACAATGGTCATCACTGTATTGGTGCGAACTACGACAAAACCAATATCGACCAGGAATTTGATATTGAGGTTCAACAGCACAATGGCGAGCGCCTACATGGGTCTCTACCAGACCAAGTATGGACAAAAGATGTCGACACCAGTGACAACTTAGCGCGCCAAGGTATCCGAAGCGTAAGCCGTGACCACCTCCCGTTTGTCGGAAACGTTGGCGATTTTGAATCAATCAAAGAACAGTACCAAGACCTGCACAACTTCAACCCGCAACGTCACTCTATTGATGATGTTCAAACGGTAACAAGCTTCCCTAACCTATACTGCTTTATCGGGCTAGGCTCACGCGGCTTGAGCTCTGCGCCATTATTAGCTGAAGTGTTAGCATCACAAATTTGTGGCGATCCGCTTCCCTTACCTGTCGATGTGCTTGAGGCGATTCACCCAAGCAGAATGTGGGTGCGCAGACTGCGTAAAGGCAAAGCATTAACGGCTGGATGGGTTGCAGACAAGCACTCTAAATCAAATTCATAGTTTCTAGTTCAGCTATTCTGAACATCTGAAGTTTCTGAATATCAGAAATATCTAAAAACTAAAGGCTAAAAGCTAGAAAGCCCGAGCGACATTATGTCACTCGGGCTTTTTGTTGTTCGTGTTGATCTAAACTGATGTTCTAAACGGAGCAGTATTTACAGCTTAGCAACCGCGTCTTTAATCTGTTGGGCGATCTCTTCGTTGCTGATAGCACCAGACTCAAAATCAAAGTTATCGTAGAAGCTAGGCACTGAAAGCGATGCTTTAACGTTACCACCAAAGTACGGAGCCGAACCAGTTGCTGCGCCAAGTACTGTTTGTGCGCCACCAGGGCCTGGTGATGTCGCTAAGTAAACCGCAGGTTTCTCGCCAAATACTGCACGCTCAATGCGTGTCGTCCAGTCAAATAGGTTTTTGTACGCCGCTGGGTAGTGGCCGTTGTGCTCAGCGAAAGAGATAACAAATGCGTCAGCTTCTGCTAGGTCACGTAGGAATGCTTGAGCACCTTCCGCTTGACCAATCTCTTTTTCAGTGTCTTCACTGAACATAGGAACGTTGTAATCGTTGATGTTTAGAACTTTGACTTCAGCACCTTCAATCAAGTTAGCTGCGTAAGTTGCTAGAGTTTTGTTGATAGAGGTAGAGCTGGTGCTTGCGCCGAATGCGATAACTTTCATGATGTGACCTTTTCTGTGATTCCGTTAAGTGGGATTAGAATAACGTAGTCAGAAAATGGAACCATCACAAGGATTGAACGGACTCATTCAAAAAATTCGAATGAGTCTCAAATTATTGGTTCGCTCAAAAATGAGGAGGGAGAATTGTGAGCGAATAGCGCTAGACGAATAATGCTAAACGACTAAAATTAAGCTTGGTTTTGCAGCTCAACCCAAAGGTCATTAACGATCGTACGATCGGCTGGCGTCAATTCAGAACGTGCGTCTTCTAGGCTCTTCTCAATACGCAATTTAACTTCTGCTACGTCTTCAATACCGTCTTCTTCACATGAAGCTACTGAAAGAGAAATATGACCACGTAAGTAACCACCAGCAAACAGTTCATCATCTGATGCGTTTTCAATGCGAGCATCAATTAATTCAAGTAGTTTTTCTTCAAATTCGATAATCATAATATTCTCTTATTTCACAATAAATTGGCTAGTACATAAAGGTTCTACATCGTAGAAGCTGCGTAATGCTTCAGAGAGCATTTTCACGCGAGGCGGCAGACCAGCTTCAAAGATACCCATAACTTCGCTGTGTACTTTATTCATAAAGGCCAAACGATCTGGCTCAAAATCGCCGTGTAGATTGTCACAGCTGACATTAAAAGGAAAGCCTGCGCTGGTCGCAATGATCCATTCATACGCTTGTGGGCGAATTTCCACTTTTTCAAACTCAGCTTGAACCGACTCAGTTCGGCCATCAGGCTCATACCAGTAACCAAAATCTTCCAATAAGCGACGCTCAGGACCAGCCACACACCAGTGCGCTATCTCATGAAGTGCTGAAGCATAAAAGCCACGAGCAAAAACGATACGGTGATGAGGAATCTCCTCATCGGCAGGCAGGTAAATGGGCTCGTCCGCTCCCAGTTCTAGCTTAGTATTGAAGCTCTCGAAAAAGGTTTGATTGAAAATGTCGATGATGTCTGGGTATTGGTGTGTCATAAAATCAAATTTAAGTAAAAAGAACTGGGGCATTTTGCGTTTTTTTAAGCGCTCGGTAAAGCCCTATCACTGGCAATGATATTAGGTTCATCATAATACTTTACGATGACAATCGATTGCTGATCCCAGATTACACCACTTTGAGGTGAATGATTAGTTTAGCTAATCTGAAATGCCTATTCACGGTACAAATATTCATTCGTCAATCAGCGTTTTTACTACTACACTCGCGCTTCATTTTTATATCCCTATGGCCTATAAGACTCCAATTTATAGACCTAAATTATAGAGCTACAGCAATGCTACTAAGTGTTTTGTATATCATTGGCATCACGGCAGAAGCCATGACCGGTGCTCTCAGTGCTGGCAAACAAAAAATGGATTGGTTTGGTGTAATGCTGGTTGCAAGTGCAACGGCAATTGGCGGCGGTACAGTAAGAGACATTTTACTCGGTCATTACCCATTAGGCTGGGTTGAAAACCCCCAGTATCTGGCGATCACTTGTATTGCTGGTGTTATCACAACGGGATTAGCCAAATGGGTAATCAAACTAAAAGGCTTGTTCATTCGTTTGGATGCGTTGGGGCTTATCGTATTCAGTATCATTGGTACTAAAGTAGCGATGACCATGGGTCTGCATCCAATGATTTGTATGGTGTCTGCATTAGTGACTGGCGTGTTTGGTGGTTTGCTACGTGACCTTATCTGTCGTCAAACGCCACTAGTCTTGCATGAAGAGTTGTACGCATCTGTCGCCCTTGTCGCTTCAGGCTTGTACTTAGGTCTTCTTGAACTAGGCATCAACGATGTGACCGCGACGATCGTGACATTGGTTGTAGGCTATTTACTGCGCATGGCAGCAGTGAGATTCAAATGGCGCTTGCCTTCGTTCCAGCTTGATCCGGAAAGCTCTGTGCATTAGATAATATATTCTCGATGACGCAGAATATAAAAAGGGTTGCTTCATTACGAAGCAACCCTTTTGGTGTCTCTCAAATCAGTTTCAAATCTGTTCTGAATAAAACGAAGCAGAACTAGATTTTTGGTGTTTCTGTTGTCACACCAAAGTTTTGGCCACGGTGACGTAGTAAGTGATCAAGCAACACGATAGCCAGCATCGCTTCAGCAATAGGCACTGCACGGATACCAACACATGGATCGTGACGACCTTTAGTGATTAACTGCGTTGCTTCACCGTCTTTGGTGATCGTGTCACCAGGAACGGTAATGCTTGATGTCGGCTTAAGTGCAATACTTGCCACAATATCTTGGCCAGTAGAAATACCGCCTAAGATACCACCAGCATGATTACTGCTGAAGCCTTCTGGAGTTAATGGATCACGGTGTTCACTACCGCGCTGATTAACCACATCAAAACCATCACCAATCTCAACACCTTTCACCGCATTGATACTCATAAGAGCGTGTGCGATGTCGGCATCTAGACGATCAAAGATTGGTTCACCAAGGCCTACAGGCACTTTAGTCGCAACCACTTGAATCTTCGCACCGATCGAGTTGCCTTCTTTTAGCAAATCACGAATCAGTTGGTCAAATTCTGGTACTTTGTCGGCATCAGGACAGAAGAAAGCGTTGTTTTCGATCTCGCTCCAATCCACTTTATCAATTGAGATATCACCCATTTGAGAAAGATAAGCTTGGATTTCAACACCAAATTCTTGCTTAAGGTATTTCTTCGCAATCGCACCTGCCGCAACACGCATTGCAGTTTCACGAGCAGAAGAGCGACCGCCACCTCGGTAATCACGCACACCGTACTTTTGATGGTAGGTATAATCAGCGTGGCCAGGGCGGAACTTGTCTTTAATTTCGGAATAGTCTTTAGAGCGTTGGTCTGTGTTTTCAATCAATAGACCAATAGAAGTACCCGTAGTTTGGCCTTCAAATACACCTGATAAGATTTTCACTTCATCCGCTTCACGGCGAGCCGTTGTATAACGAGAAGTACCTGGGCGACGACGATCCAAATCTCTTTGAAGGTCTGCTTCGGTAATTTCTAATCCTGGTGGGCACCCATCTACGATACATCCTAGTGCGATACCGTGACTTTCTCCGAACGTAGTCACGCGGAAATGTTGTCCGATACTGTTTCCTGCCATTACTTCCTCTAAATCAGCCATTGAGCAGAAGGTTTGATTCCTAAACCTACGGGCTAACAGCTTTACTTGTCTATTCTTCGTGAATTCATATTGGCTTTATTACCAAATGATGTAAACCCCAAAAAACCAACAATTTTAACTTTCTATTACATCAGCCTAATGAAATGAATAACGAGGGAAAATGAGTGGCGATTGAAGACGATTGTTTTTATGATGGTAAGAAAGCAAAAAACCCGACAATTCAGAGAATTATCGGGTTTCTTTAAATAGTGGTACGCCCTGAAGGATTCGAACCTTCGACCACCTCCTTAGAAGGGAGGTGCTCTATCCAGCTGAGCTAAGGGCGCGCTACAGGGAAGGATTATACGAATTCGAATCAGTAAAGCAACGGCTTTATGTAACATTCTGATCCAAGTGAGTAAAAAAAGTGCAATAGGATTATAAGTGTTGGAAAATAGAACAAAGCAAACGTTTGCTTGATGGTAATCAAAAAGATTTTCTGGAATAATGCGCCAAAAACATCAGCCACTAACTTGAATATCAATACTAAGGAAATTCATGACTGCTCAAAATATTGATGGAAAGCTAATTTCTCAAACGGTTCGCTCTGAAGTTGCGGCTCGTGTAAAAGCTCGCACTCAAGCTGGATTACGCGCTCCGGGCCTAGCGGTTGTTTTAGTGGGTGAAGACCCTGCTTCTCAGGTTTACGTGGGAAGTAAGCGTAAAGCATGTGAAGAAGTTGGCTTCGTATCTAAATCTTACGACTTGCCAGCCACTGCGACAGAAGACGAATTATTAACACTGGTAGACCAACTGAACGAAGACCCAGAGATTGACGGTATTCTTGTTCAACTTCCTCTACCAGCTGGTATTGATAGCACTCAAGTTCTTGAGCGCATCACGCCGGAAAAAGACGTTGATGGCTTCCACCCATACAACGTAGGTCGTTTGGCTCAGCGTATGCCTAAGCTTCGCTCTTGTACGCCTAAAGGCATCATTACGTTGCTTGACCGCTACAACATCGACTTACGTGGTAAGCACGCGGTTGTAGTTGGCGCATCAAATATCGTAGGTCGCCCAATGACGTTAGAGCTTCTTCTAGCCGGTTGTACGACAACAACCTGCCACCGCTTCACCAAAGACCTTGAAGGTCACGTACGCCAAGCAGACGTTGTTGTAGTTGCCGTTGGTAAGCCGAACTTCATTCCTGGCGCTTGGATTAAGAAAGGTGCTGTTGTGGTCGATGTAGGTATCAACCGTTTGGAATCTGGCAAACTAGTGGGTGACGTTGAATACGACGTAGCGAAAGAAAGCGCAAGCTTCATCACTCCAGTACCGGGTGGTGTAGGTCCAATGACAGTAGCGAGCCTGATTGAGAACACAATGATTGCTTGTGAGCAGTTTCACTCGAAGTAATCTATGTACAACAGTATAAATAGAATTAGAAAGCCGCAACGTGATGAACGTTGCGGCTTTTTTGATAATTACCCATTACAAAACGAGCGGTATAAGTAACTTAAGGTGTCGCTGTTAAAGCGAAAGCACCACACCAGCAATCGCTGCGCTCATTAGGTTGGCAAAGACACCCGCACAAATCGCTTTAAAACCGTATTGTGAGATGAAAGAACGACGCTCTGGAACTAAGCTACCCAAACCACCAATCAGAATGGCCATTGTAGAGATGTTAGCAAAGCCACATAGAGCAAAAGTTACGATCGCTTGTGAGTGCTCACTTAGCGCCTCTTTAGCATCCATTAGCTGAATGAAAGCCACGAACTCGTTCACGACAATCTTGTTACCGATCAGCGAGCCGGCAACCACAGCTTCAGACCACGGTACACCTATCAGCCATGCAACGGGTGCGAACACATAACCTAGGATAAGTTCGAAGCTTAGGTTTACGCCAAACCAGCCACCAACAATACCTAACAAGCCATTCAGCATCGCAATCACACTGATAAAGGCCAGAAGTGTCGCACCCACCGCAACGGCAATACGAAGTCCAGACATAGCCCCATCTGCCATTGCCTCAACTACGTTTGTTGCTCGTGGAATCTCTACACCAGACTCAATATTTTCTTGAACATCCTCTGGGCTGCCTGGTACTAAGATTTTAGCCATCAATAGACCAGCTGGTGCCGACATGAATGCCGCAGCGATCAGATAGTTTAGGTCAACACCCAGCGATGCATAACCCACTAGCGTGCCGCCAGCAACAGAAGCCAAACCACATACCATCACAGCAAACAGTTGTGAGTCCGTCATATGTTTTAGGTAAGGCTTAACCACCAGTGGCGCTTCGATCATGCCAACAAAAATGTTTGCCGTTGCAGATAGTGACTCCGCACGACCTGTGCCTAGAAACTTCTGCAAAGCACCGCCGATTATGTTGATCACCTTTGGCATAAAGCCGATGTGATACAAACCTGAAATCAATGCAGAGAAAAAGATAATGATGCCGAGAACGTTAATAGCGAAAACAAATCCGTTATTCGTTAGGCCACCGAATAGGAAGTTAATCCCCTCTTGACCGTAGTTGATCAAGCTAGACACCGCACCAGTAGCTGCATTCAGCGCTTCTTTACCCATTGGCACATAAAGAACCAAGAGCGCGAATGAGATTTGCAGTAAGAAAGCCAAAGAGACAGTTCTTAGCGGGATATTTTTTCTGTCCGTAGATAGTAACCAAGCGGCTACTAAAATAGTGATAATTCCAAGTAGGGAAGCCATATGCGTCAACCTAAAAGTTGTAGGTAGGAAAGGCGACGCATTGTATAGAGGAAATCGTTTGCGGCAAGGTGCGGTTGTTAATGTAATGTTGGGATTATCAGTAACTTGCCCAAGATTAGATTAACGCATTGAATTTTAATGGATTAACTTGTTCAAAAAGCATACTTTTTCCATATGGAAATTATATTTATGAATTAGGAAACAATTAACGATGCAGCTCAACACAAGTTTTGAGATTTTTGTCCCAATACGTCGGCGAACCAACATGCTGTTTGATGAACTCAATCACTGCTGAAAGCTTCTTTGGCATGTTCTTTCGGCTCGGATAGACGGCATAAAATGGCATCAACTGACTGGCTCTCCATTCCGGTAATACTTGGATTAACTTGCCCGTTCTAAACTCTTCTTTGACTAAATAAGTCGCCAAATAAGCAACACCCCACCCAGATACAGCTGCGTCTCGTACCGCCTCTGCCAAATCCACCGAGTAATCGCCCGCCACTTTGACACTGAGGTTTTCTTGCCCGTTATCAAACGCCCATGACGTGTAGTCACGCTCACGGCTGCGATAAATAAGGCAATTATGGTCAATCAGGTCCGAAGGCACATGAGGAGTACCAGCTTTAATCAGATAATCCGGTGATGCCGCCACTACAAACTGACTGTCGGCTAAGCGCTGTGCAATATAACCTTCTGGCAAGTCTTCATTGTTGGTGATCCAGAGATCCAAGCGTTCTTCAATCATATCCACCTTATAGTCGAACAAGTGGACCTCGATTCTCAACTGAGGATAAAGCTGTCTCAGTTGATCAATCGCAGGAATGATATGCAGAGTGCCAAATGATTGTGACAAGCCTACGCGCAGGATTCCTGATATATCATCACGCTGGCTTTCCATATCCAGTTGAGCCGCTTTGACTGTGTTAAACAGCTGTTCACAGTGCTGATAGAATACTTCCCCAGCCTCAGTTAACGTTAGGCTACGTGTGGTTCTTTGCACTAGCTTGATACCTATCGAGTCTTCGAGCAAAGCAACCTGCTTACTGATATGAGACACCGAAACGTTCAAGCTTTTTGCAGCACTGGTAAAACCTTCGTGCTTGATCAGCGCATGGAATATCACCATCTGTGCAGCTCTGTCTGTTAGCACAAGACCACCTTTTTAAATATCTGAAATATAAAATTTAATCAAAAGAAAAAGGACTCCGAAGAGTCCTTTAGTTCGTTCTGCCTATGGTAGGCCAAATGCTATTCAAAGCGACCTAAATCAATTAACCAAATTAAGTCTACTAATCAAATTAGGTCGATTAATCAAACTTAACCCTGTCCGCTAGGTGGCTTACTGCCAAAGCAAAGTAGTAAGAACGATTCCACTTCATTAACACATTGTAGTTATTGTAAATGAGGTAAGAACGGCCAGTTTCATCGTCTGGCATAATTAGCCAAGCTTTAATATCTTCATCAAGCGTTGGCAATGGGCGATCGTCAAAGCGCTTAATACCAAGTTCAGACCACTCTTTTAAGTATTTCGCTTTGTCTTCGCCTCGGCCTTGCATCTCAATAGACACGGTCGACGGTACTTGAACCTGACGGCCCCAAGTATATTTGTCATCCCAACCTGATTGGCTTAGATAATTCGCCGCCGAAGCAAATACATCCTCTTCAGTACCCCAAATATCTTTCTTGCCGTCGCCATTACCATCAGCAGCATAAGCTAAGAATGAGCTTGGCATAAACTGAGGTTGACCCATCGCGCCAGCCCAAGAGCCTTTCATCTCTTGTGGTGTAATGTGGCCTTGATCAAGTATCTTCAATGCCGCCATCGCTTCGCTACGAAAGAAAGCTTCTCTACGTCCTTCATAGGCCATAGTCGTTAGAGCATCAATAACACTGTAGTTACCCGTGAACTTACCAAAGTTACTCTCAACACCCCATAGCGCGACAATGAATCTTGGTTGAACACCATATTCATCACCAATGCGCTTCAACGCTGAATAATGCTTCTTATAGAGCGATCTCGCCTGCTTCACTTTCCAATCTGGAACCGCGCGTGGAATGTATTCATCCAGAGTCAGTTTTTTCTCAGGTTGATTCTTATCGGCTTTCACCGCTCTTGGCTTAAACGTCACACCATCAAAGGCTTGATCAATGATCGTTTCAGAAATGCCTTCTGCACGGCCTTGTTGCTTTAGTTTCTCTACATATTGTTCAAAACTCAGCTCTTCAGCTTGGACCGAACCAATGGTCAGGCTATTACCCAATAGTAATGCCGACACAGCCAATATGGTTTTCGAAAATTTACTCAACGAGCACTCCTCCCTGAATTAAGGTAGCTATCACTCTTCGTCTTGAACGTTTTGCTGAGCTTTACGCTCTTTATGAAGTTCAAGTTCATTAACCGGTGGTGGCGGAACCTGCAAAAAGAAACCATCGGTGCTCAGTGATTCTCTCACTTTATCGATGTTCACTTGCGCCAGTTTACGGCCATCCATTTTAATTACCATTACAAAACTAGGTTTACCAAACATTTGCATCAATGCGTCAGGAACTTGTGAGAAATCATCCTTCTTAGGGATATAAAGGTATGTTCCTTCTTTCTTTGAACTTTTATATATAGAACACAGCATGACAAACCTTTTTATTGTTTATGACTACAAAACTCTCACTTACGAGATCAATAGTTTATGTTAAGGGAAATATTGGGAACAAAACGTTCATTTGACAACAAGATTACTTGCTGTGCTTGGTTTGGGAATATAACATGATAACCCTAGTTTCAGGCAACGCCCTTTATTTTATTGATAAAGAAATTGTACCAATCCGCTATTGAGGTCCTGTAGTTTTCGATGTCTAGTAACCCAGATCTAAAAGGTAGCAGTTTTACGCTATCTGTTTTGCACTTATCCGATGATCAAGTCGAAAATGCGGTGTCTTTTCTTCAAGAAAAAGTAAACCAAGCTCCCACTTTTTTCGCTGCTGCACCTGTTGTTATCAATATTAGCAAAGTCGCGGGTGATATCGATTTTGTGCAACTGAAAGAGGGTATATCTCAAGCGGGCATGATCCCAGTAGGTGTGGCTGGTTGTTCGGATAAACGTATGCAGAACCTAGCGAAAGAGGCTGGTTTTGCAGTGATGACAGCCAGTAAATCTCCTTCTCAAGCTCCAGCGAAGATGGCTCCGATAAAAGTGGTGAGAACCCCTATTCGTTCTGGTCAGCAAGTGTATGCAAAAGATAGTGATCTATTGATCCTCAACCATGTAAGTGCAGGCGCAGAAGTGATAGCCGATGGTAGCATCCATATCCATGGTACTTTACGTGGTCGTGCGATTGCAGGAGCCAGTGGTCAAACTGAAGCAAAAATAATTTGTAATGATTTACAAGCCGAGCTGGTTTCCATTGCTGGAAATTACTGGCTCAGCGATCAAATTGAGAGCGAGTACTGGCAGAAGAAAACCATGTTCAGTATGGCAAACGATGTATTACACGTTGATGTCCTCGCAATATAAGAGAAATAAAAGGAAAACAAAATGGCACGCATTATCGTTGTAACGTCAGGTAAAGGCGGGGTAGGCAAAACGACCTCCAGTGCAGCTATTGCCTCAGGCTTAGCCTTAAAAGGGAAGAAAACCGCAGTTATCGACTTTGATATCGGTCTGCGTAACCTAGATTTAATCATGGGTTGTGAGCGTCGTGTTGTGTACGATTTCGTTAACGTTATCAATGGCGAAGCGACACTGAACCAAGCGATGATCAAAGACAAGCGCACAGAGAATCTATTCATTCTTCCGGCTTCTCAAACTCGTGATAAAGATGCACTAACAAAAGATGGTGTTCGTCGTGTATTTGATGAACTAGATGAAATGGGCTTTGATTTCATCATCTGCGATTCTCCTGCAGGTATCGAGCAAGGCGCTCTAATGGCGCTTTACTTTGCTGATGAAGCGATTGTTACGACTAACCCTGAAGTCTCTTCTGTACGCGACTCAGACCGTATTCTCGGTATTCTTGATTCTAAATCTCGTCGTTCAGAAGATGGCTTAGAACCAGTGAAAACGCACCTTTTACTGACTCGCTACAACCCAGCACGTGTAACTCAAGGTGAGATGCTCAGTGTTGAAGACGTTGAAGAGATTCTTCACATCTCTCTACTGGGTGTCATCCCAGAGAGCCAAGCAGTACTGAACGCGTCGAACAAAGGTGTTCCAGTTATTTTTGACGAAGCAACCGATGCAGGTATGGCTTACAATGATACTGTAGAACGACTACTGGGTAGCCAAGTGGACTTCCGTTTCTTAACGGAACAGAAGAAAGGCATCTTCAAAAGACTGTTCGGGGGCTAATTCGCAATGTCATTACTAGAGTTTTTTAGACCACAAAAGAAGACAACCGCAAACCTAGCTAAAGAGCGTTTGCAGATCATTGTTGCCGAGCGACGCAGCCATGACGACCCAGCGCCTTCTTATCTGCCGCAACTAAAAGAAGACATATTGAAGTGTATTGCGAAGTACGTTGACGTCGATCCATCAATGGTTGATCTGACTTTCGAACACAAAGATGACGACATCTCAGTATTAGAGCTCAACGTCAAACTTCCAGAAGAAGACCGATAAGCAGAGCTCGAGCGGTGCTTATCACGATTCAATAAAAAAGAGAGCCTAGGCTCTCTTTTTTGTCTTTTATCTTGTGTCTAAACGCTATAAAAGATTAAGAATTCTGCATACGTTTTTTCAGTCGAGCTAAGTCAATTTCACTAGAGCGAACAGTCAACTTAATGCACTCGTAGTCGTACTCTTCTTTAACCACACTCATGTTTGAGCGAATCTCACCGATGATGCCTTGTCCAGAATAAGGGATAGTGATCTCTTCTTCGATCATGCCTTCTTCAGCAACACCAACGATGTACTTGTGCAGTTTCGTAATATCTAGCGGATCACGAGTCGACGTTAGCATCGCATCTGGGAATTCTTCGATCAGCTCTAATTGCTGTTCTTCAGTCAATCTATCGCACTTATTCAGCACTAATAGTTTTTCGCTACCTTCAACGCCCACTTGTGCTAATACGTCGTGTACGACATCAAGCTGAGCTCGGAACGAAACGTCAGAGGCATCAACCACATACAAAAGTAGTGAAGCATCGTGCGCTTCTGCTAGCGTTGAGTGGAATGAAGCAACCAGATCGTGTGGCAATTTCTTGATGAAACCCACTGTATCTGAAACCAGAATACGCGGCTGAGTAATTGGTTGAAGCGCACGAACCGTAGTATCTAGCGTTGCGAACAGTTTATCTTCACCCACCACTTCGGTTGCGGTCATTGCACGCATCATCGAAGACTTACCGGCATTGGTGTAGCCAACTAAAGCAACAGTGAAAAGCTCTGCGCGCCTTGTGCGTCGAGTCTTCATTTCATCTTGTACGCTTACTAGCTCACGCTTAAGCGCAGCAATTTGGTCACGTACGTTACGACGGTCTAGCTCTAGTGAAGTTTCACCGGCGCCCTGACCCATTTGACGCTCTTTATCACCCTCAGCCGTTTCACGAAGTCGCGGCACTAAGTAGTTTAGACGAGCGATATCAACTTGCAGACGAGCAGTACGAGTACGAGCGTGACGGCTGAAGATTTCGATGATGATGCCAGTACGGTCAAATACTTCCACCCCCAAACTTGCCTCAACAGTACGCATTTGAGATGGACTTAAATCACAGTCAAATACCACAACATCAGCGGCACCGTATTGGAAGTTGCCCGTTGGAAGATCATCAAAATCTAGCTCATCAATTTCAGAATCAAACAAACCCGACTCATCAAGAAAGTCTTCATCTTCAGCTTCTTCAATAGAGCCTTGGTAACCAGTTAGATGTGCAATTTCGGCAAGCTTACCTGCACCCAACACATTCTGTCTTTGAGATGAACTGTGGTGTTGCGATTGCGTACCGACCACTTTAAACCCTAGGGTTGTCACTAAGCGAGCAAGTTCGGCAAGAGACTCTTTTGCTTCGTCACCTTTAAAATCCGGTGTCGTAATAGAAATAAGTAAAGCGTTATTCGCCGCTGGTTTTGCTGTTAGTTTCATGTATTCTTCTGTTTATGCACCAAGGTGCAACCTAGTATTTGGTCTAAAGTAGTGTGATCCTACGCGTTTCTACGTCAGCTTTATATAGCCACATCACACTAAATATCAGCTTTGATGATAATTAGCTGTCTACTCGATGATTATTCACAATAAAAAACGACCCATTAGGTCGTTTTTTATTGTCTACAACGGCATTGTTATACCTATTAAGCTATCAATACTGTTAAACGAATTAATTGCTCACTGCAATAGGGTCAGGAGCTCCATCGGGATCATTACTTACAACCCCATCCAGAGAGAATGAGCCTCCGGTGGCTAACAGTACTCCACAAAAGTGAGGAGCCGCCATTGAAGTACCATTGTAGGAAACCGTTCCTCCGCCCACTTTGGTCGATAACACATCGACTCCCGGTTGAGCGTAATCTACATCAGCACCATAATTAGAAAAATAAGCGAAATTATCGTTAGTTTCTCCAAATGCGGAAATAGTAAATATGTTCGTACCGTTGGTGCTAGCTGGCGTAAAACCACTGGCATCCTGAGTTGAGTTACCCGCTGCGATTGAGAAAAATATACCTTGAGCTGCAGCAGTTTTAATCGCACTATCCAAGGCCGCCGAATATCCCGAACCTCCTAAGCTCATATTGGCACAGTCACCAGAGGCACCATAGCGAGCAACATGATCAACACCAGCAATCACGCCCGACATTGAACCACTGCCACTATTATCTAGCACTCGAACAGGGATCACTTCCACACCGGGGGCGACACCAACAACATCAAAGCCATCATCATAGGCACCAATTGTACCTGCTACATGCGTACCGTGGCCATTCCCGTCATTAGTGTTGGTCTTCTTACCGCGAGTGAAGTTTGCCCCTCGGGATTTATTTACATTCAAATCTGGGTGGCTGCTATCAATACCCGAATCAACCACCCAAGCAACGGCTGAAGAGTTACTCATATCAACAGTACCACCGTTGACTCTGGTTACACCCCAAGGGATATGTTGCGGTGCTCGTTCAACATCACCACCGCCGCCACCTTTACCGGGTTTACCCCCTCGCGGTAAAGCGTGCATGACGATATCAGGCTCAATGTAATCAATTTCTGAGAATCTATTTTTAAGACCTTTTAGTGCTTGTTCAGGAACCTTAAGTGAAAAACCTTTTAAGGCGTAGTTATATTGGTGACCGACTACACCTTGCCCTTTAGCTACCTCACGCGCGATATCACTCGCCCTAGATTCTGATGTGTTGTTCTTCAAAACGACAATATAACTGTCTCTAAAATCATGATTAACAACAGCAAATACAGATGAGGAAAAAAGAGCAAGTGACATTGCTCCTGAAAATATTTGGGCTCTCATTACAAACATCCTTTTTCCAAAAAATGAATATCCTATAAAGCATAGACGCTACTGATGATTTTATCATCAACTCAAAATTATCCGGCCCTGATACAAAAGCACCCCATCAAATGATGAGGTGCTTGGTAAAAATAACTTACTAGCAAAGCTTAGAAGTCGATTCTCGCTTCGGTTTGAGCATCGAAGAATACCGCCTTTGATAAGTCAAAATGAAGTGGCGCCATTTGCCCAACCGACACTTCAAATTCTGGCGATAAACGACACGCGACTTCTTGGTCATTCACTTTGACCATCGCGATGGTATCTGGCCCTGTTGGTTCCAATACTTCTAGCTGTAAGTCTAGCTTTGTAGAGGCAGAAACATCATCACCTTCCTGCTCGGTAATGTGCTCAGGACGTAGCCCTATAACCAGCTCTTTGCCATCTTGGTCGCGCATACTCTGTGGCAATCGAATGTGGTGTTCTTGAGCTGCCGTGCCCACAACCTTAATGATTGGATTCTGCTCGTCATCCAAATCCACCATGGTCTTAATGAAGTTCATTGATGGTGAGCCCATAAAGCCCGCGACGAACATGTTGTTTGGCTTGGTGTAGATCTCTTGTGGAGTACCGAGTTGCTGCAGTTCACCGTCTTTCATTACTGCGATGCGATCAGCCAGTGTCATCGCCTCAATCTGATCATGAGTTACATAAACGATCGTGGTGTTGAGCTTTTGGTGCAAGCGCTTGATCTGGTGGCGCATCTCAACACGCAACTTAGCATCCAAGTTAGAAAGCGGTTCATCGAACAGATACAGCTTAGGACGACGAGCCAAGGCGCGACCCATCGCGACACGTTGACGCTGACCACCAGAAAGCTGCGACGGTTTACGATCAAGCAATTGTTCAATTTGCAGCATTTCTGCCACTCGATTGACCTCAGCATCAATCTCTTGTTGCGGCATCTTGCGAATCTTCAAACCGAAAGCGATATTGCCACGCACCGTCATGTTTGGATACAAGGCGTACGACTGGAATACCATCGCAATATCGCGATCTTTCGGCTCAACCTGTGCTACGTCTACACCATCAATCACAATCTCACCTGAGCTAATATTTTCTAACCCCGCAATGGTGTTCATTAGGGTGGATTTTCCACACCCCGAAGGGCCGACAAGTATCAAAAATTCCCCCGAATCGATACTGATGTCGATGCCCTTTAACGTTTCGTTGTCCGCGTTACGATAGGTTTTACGGATCTGTTTTAAATCTAATGTTGCCATGGGTAATTATCCTTTTACTGATCCTGCCGTTAGGCCACGAACAAAATATTTTCCTGCGAAGACATACACCAACAGCGTTGGCAGTGCGGCGATGATCGCGGCAGCCATGTCGACGTTGTATTCTTTAACGCCAGTACTGGTGTTGACTAAGTTGTTTAATGCCACGGTGATCGGCTGAGTTTCTGAGCCCGAATAGACCACCCCGAACAAGAAATCATTCCAGATTGCGGTGAACTGCCAGATCACCGTCACCATGATAATTGGCGTTGAGATCGGCAATAAGATCTTGAAGAAAATCGTAAAGAAACCTGCACCATCGAGTTTTGCCGCTTTGATCAATTCATCGGGAATCGAGATGTAGAAGTTACGGAAAAACAGGGTCGTAAACGCCATGCCGTAGATAACGTGCACAATCACCAAGCCGATAGTTGTGTTTGCCAAACCCATTTTTCCTAACATGGTTGCCATTGGCAGCAACACCACTTGGAATGGAATAAAGCAGCCAAATAACAACAAACTAAAGAACAGGTTTGAACCTCTGAATTGCCATTTCGTCACGACATAACCATTAAATGCACCGAGCAATGTTGAAATCGCAACCGCAGGAATCACCATTTGGAACGAGTTCCAGAAGTAGCCTTTGATGCCTTCACATTTCACGCCCGTACAGGCGGTATCCCACGCTTTATACCAAGCATCGAACACCCACTCTTTAGGGAGGCTCATCAGGTTACCCGCCTTGATATCAGGTAAGGTTTTGAATGACGTCAGCGCCATCACAAACAATGGCATTAAATACACTAAGCAGAAGAAAAGCAGTGCTGAATAAATAAAGATTCGAGCAAAATTGATGTTATTCATCATGACTTTTTCTCCCTAAGTTCAGAGTAAAGATAAGGCACGAGAATCGCTAAAATACCGGCAAGCATCATCATGGCACTGGCAGCACCAAGGCCGATTTGTCCACGGGTAAAAGAGTGTGCGTACATGAATAGCGCAGGAAGATCCGATGAATAACCTGGGCCACCCGCTGTCATTGCCGTCACAAGGTCAAAGCTCTTAATCGCGATGTGTGAGGTGATGATCACCGCACTGAAAACCACAGGGCGCAAGCAAGGTAGAATGATTTTGAGATAGATAGTGGGTAAGCTTGCCCCGTCAATCTGTGCCGCTTTGATGATTGAAGAATCGATACCGCGAAGGCCCGCTAAGAACATCGCCATCACAAACCCTGAAGACTGCCAAAGTGCCGCGATAACCAAGGTATAGACCGACATTTCGGAGTCGACTAACCAATCAAATTTGAAGTCAGTAAATCCCCAATCTTGCATCAGCTTTTCAATGCCAAGACCCGGGTTAAGAATCCATTTCCACGCCGTACCCGTCACGATGAATGACAACGCCATTGGGTAGAGATAGATAGTACGAATCGCCCCTTCTTGGCGGATATTCTGGTCAAGTAATACCGCTAAACCAACACCAAGCAAGATAGCAATCGCCATGAACAGAAAACCAAACACACCGAGGTTGGTGATTGAGGTGATCCAGCGATCGTTGTCCATCAGCTTTTCATATTGGGTTAAACCAACGAAGTTAAAGCTCGGCAGAAATCGAGAGTTGGTGAACGACAGCGCTGCCGTCCAAAATATATAGCCGTAGATACACACCACGGTCACTAACGCGGTTGGCGCCAGTACTATTTTAGGTAACCAGTGTTGCAACCTGTCAGCAAAACTCGGTTTCGGTGCAGGCTGGCTCCTTGTGGGTTTTGGAGTCGACTCAGTCAAAACATGCTCCATAACTTATCCTTGTTGCACAATCGAGCCAATGGCTTACCTTTCGGCACCACATCAGCATCACGCATATCAGAATTGGGAGTGAAGAGCAGATAGGCTCCCTACGAGCCTACCCACCCTGGGGGTTCGATAAAGCAACACAACCCGTCACTCACGTGCGTTGTGTGTCACTTATCAAGTTAGATTAGATAGCCGCTTTCACTGCTTTTGCTAACTTAGCTGCCGCTTGTTTAGGATCGGCATCTTTCTCGTTGAAGAAGTTGGTCACCACGTCATAAATAGCGCCTTGAGCGTAGCTTGTTGTCGCTAGGCCGTGTGCCATACTCGGAACAAGATCGCCCGATTCAGCACTCGCTTTGAAGGTAGCCATTGAATCCAACGCACATTGATCAAACTTAGACATGTCCATATCTAGACGTACAGGGATTGAACCTTTGTTAAGGTTGAAGACTTCTTGGAAATCTTTGGTAAGAATGGTTTTTGCTAGGTCTTGCTGCGCTTTTTGGTTCTCTTTGTCACTTAACTCAAAGAACGCAAAGCTATCGATATTGAAGGTAAATTGGCCGTCAGTACCCGGTGCTGGTGCACAAATGTAGTCTTTACCTGGTACTTTGCCTGCTGCAGTAAATTCGCCTTTTGCCCAGTCACCCATGATCTGCATCGCTGCTTCACCATTGATAACCATTGAGGTTGCTACATTCCAATCACGACCTGGAGAGTTACTGTCGATGTAATCACGCATCTTTTTGAACTTGGTGAATACTTCCACCATCTTGTCGCCAGATAATACGTCCATATCAAGGTCAACGAACGCTTTGTTGTAATCTTCACTGCCTAGAACATCAAGAGCCACCGCTTCGAATACGGTTGCGTCTTGCCAAGGTTGACCACCGTGAGCCAGTGGAATGAAGCCAGCCGCTTTAATCTTGTCTGCAGCAACAAAGAACTCATCTAATGTCGTTGGAACCGTCACACCCGATTTTTCTAAAACAACAGGGTTTGCCCAAAGCCAGTTAACACGGTGAACGTTGACAGGAACCGCCACATATTCGCCATCCCACTTCATCACTTTAGTCACCACCTCTGGCAATAACTCATCCCATTGTTCTTGTTTAGCAGTCACATCGAGAGACGTTAGAAAACCTAAACCACCCCACTCTTGAATATCATGACCTTTAATCTGCGCGGCAGATGGAGGATTGCCCGATACTGCTCGAGTTTTCAAAACAGTCATCGCACTTTCACCGCCGCCACCAGCAACAGCAAAGTCTTTCCAAGTATGGCCTTGTTGTTCAATCATCTCTTTCAGTACTGCAGCGGATTTCGCTTCGCCACCGGCAGTCCACCAGTGAAGCACTTCCACTTCACCAGCTTGAGAAAATGTTGAGGCAGCAAGAAGAGATAGAGTAAGTAGGGTTTTATTGATTTTCATTATTATCTTCCATGTTTAGCGGACTCGACGCCCGGTTCATTAAAGAGTCTACTTATTCTGATTGATAAGATTGAAACAAAAGGTAAGCCCAATGTAACGCGATTGTTACATTACACTTCTAGGCCTGTTGGGATATAGACTTTGACTTCCAAGCCACCTTGAGAGGAGTTGCAAATAATGAGATCTCCACCGTGTCCGTGCAGGATGTTTCGGCAAATTCCGAGGCCAAGCCCGTGTCCTTGATCGTCCGTTGCTAGCCTAAAATAGGGTTCAAAAACCATCTCTAACTTGTCTTCAGGAATGCCATCCCCACGGTCTTGAATAGTCACAACAACCCAAATCTCATCACCACTAACTTCCACGACAGCTGATGAACCATACTTAACCGCGTTGTCAATTAAGTTGGTCAGTACACGCTTAATCGCCAGTGGTTTCGCGACCAATGGCTCAATGACGACTGGCTCGAACTCTACCTTCGTTTGGTACTGGTTATGAGATTCAATCACAGAAAGTACCATTTCGTTGAGGTCAATGATGGCATTATTCTCGTGTAGATCGGTGTCTCTTACTGCTTGCAAAGCACCTTTAACCATCATCTCAAGCTCATCGAGATCTTTATTGAATTTGTCTTTCTTTACTTCACTCTCCAACAACTCTGCACGCAATCTAAGACGTGTTATTGGTGTCTTTAAGTCATGGGAGATAGCTGAGAAAAGGTGCTCTCGGTCGGCAACATAGCGACGAATCCGTTGCTGCATGCGATTAAAGGCTCGGGTCGCGGTAACCAATTCAGTCGCCCCTTCTTCGTTTAGCGGAGGCTGCTGAATATCCATACTCATCTCATTGGCCGCCCTTGCCAACTTTTTAAGAGGACGCACTTGGCGACGAATCATCAAGTAAGTTAGAACCAGCAGAATAAGCGTTGAAGAAACTAAAAAGATCACCTGCTCCCTGCCGAGAATCGTATCGTCGAGTTTTACATATGGCGCTGGCAACAACGCAGCGATATATACCCATTCGTGGCTAGTTAATTCGATTTGAACAACCAGAATCGGCGGATTCAGCGGTTCTAACGTTAAAGTATGATGTGCCCACGATCGCGGGAGATCGCTTAAGTAGATGTCGTTTTTAAGCAAGCGAAGGTGTTCAGGTCGAGAAAAATCAACCCGCACTGACGCCACTTTATTGAGTTTGCTACTCAAAACACTTTCTATCGCCTCAATTGAGGCGGTTTTTAGTCGGGTATCCGGGATCGGTTCGACAATCAAAGCCTCTTTATTGAAAGAAACAAAGAAACGCGTACCGCCCATATTGCGGATTTGATCCAACACGATATGACGATATTTAACGGGTAGAGATTGGAAAAAAGTCACCGTTGAAGCAAACATGTTCGCCATACTCGACGAGGCAGAACGAATCCCTTCCAGCTCTTTGTGTTTTGATTCGCTATACCATATAGACGTTGCGATGCCCTGAGCTATTACCACGGCTAACAGCGTCAACAATAAGGTTCTTGCGACTAACGAATTTGGTTTCAACCAACTCATCCAGTTCATACGAGATATTTCATCCGGAATACTTTATTAGCATTACTTGATTAACAGTAGATCATGCTTAGTGTTCATACTTAACCGGCACAGCAAGAATATAGCCATTACCGCGCATGGTTTTGATGTAGTGAGGGTATTTACCACTGTCACCCAGTCGGCTTCTCAGGCGACTAAGCTGTACATCAATACCACGTTCAAAAGGCAGTGCTTCACGGCCTCTGGTTGCGAAAGATATGGTGTCACGGTCAAGAACTTCGTTAGGACGAGTTAAGAACAACATCAACAAAGAAAAGTCACTGCCCGATAAGTCCATCTCTTCTGAGCTTTCATTGTGATAGATTCGATGCGCGAGCGTATCGAGCGTCCAATCACCAAAAATGATTTGCTTTGGCAGTGCATCACTCGGCTTGTCATCCACCACTTGAACGCGGCGTAATAACGCTTTGATTCGAGCCATTAACTGACGAGGGCTAAACGGCTTCGCGATGTAATCATCTGCACCAATTTCTAAGCCGATAATCTGATCGGTTTCATCCGATACCGCTGTCAGCATAATGATAGGCACATTGGATTGCTTTCGTACTCGCTGACACAAGGTAAAACCGTCGTCACCGGGGAGCATCACATCGAGCAGAATCAGGTCGGGATAACCTTGGTTTTGCAGGTGGTTTTCTAATTCAACACCGTCTCCCACAGAAGAGACATCGAAACCTGATTTTGTGAGGTACTCTTCCAGCAGCTCGCAGATTTCTTGATCATCATCCACCACGAGAATTCGAGTATTTGTTGGCATCGCCCAAACCTATTAAATTTACAACTTATTCACATAGTGTATAGGCTGGCCGATTATTTGATTATTGACATGTTTGTAAAGTTAGAAGAACAAACAGATAAAGATCACAACTTAGTGACCTCTATCTGCATTTTGACGGCTTAATCCGCTACTAGTTAGTTATCACGTACAATTGGTTATCAAAAGCAGTCGATTGTCATGAGTAGCTGATTATGACGAACAGCTAATCTCCATAGCTTTGCCCCACTCAGGCGGCAAGGCAGCAAGATGTTCGTAGTCTGGGTGTTCTGCATAAGGGTCAGCCAGAACCACCATTAATGCATCAATATCGCTGCTATCACCGCGTTCAGATTTATCTATGGCGAGTTGGGCAAGGTAGTTTCTGAGGATGTATTTAGGGTTTACTTGTCGCATCTTTTCGCAGCGCTCTACCACTGAACTGTCTTCTAATTCACAACGTTGTAAGTAGTTCTCCATCCATAGCTTCGCAGCATCACGCTCGATAACTAAATCAATCACTTCCTGTGACGACAAGGCATCCAAGTTCGACAACGTTCTAAAGAATCTTGGGTAGTCGACTTTGTTTTGTGACATCAGCTCGAACATAGATTCAAACAAACGACTGTCGCCTTCTTGTTTCGAAATCAGCCCCAACTTACGACGCATCATCTGGCTAAAATAACCATTCATTTGTGGTTCGTACTGTTCGAGTGCCACCTCAAGATCAGCTTTATCCACCAGCGGCGAAAGAGAATGAGCCAGTGCCGACAAATTCCATAATCCAATTCTAGGCTGCTGATTAAAGGCATAACGACCTTGATAGTCGGAGTGATTACAGATCAAGCGAGGGTCATATTCATCTAAGAAGGCGAACGGGCCATAATCGAAGGTTTGCCCGATGATCGACATGTTATCGGTGTTCATCACCCCATGAGCAAAACCATTCGCTTGCCACAGCGCGACCATTTCCGCAGTGCGATCAACAATCTGATTAAACATAGCAGCGTAGGGGTTTTCTTCATCTAGGCATTCTGGGAAGTGCCATTCGATGACTTTGTCGGCCAATAATTTATGCTCAGCCAACTGATTGGTATAAAACAGATGTTCAAAGTGACCGAAACGAATATGTGACTCAGCAGCACGCACCAGTAATGCGCCCCACTCTTGCTTCTCTCGATAAACGGGTGTGTCGCTGGTCATCATTGCCAATGCGCGAGTGGTTGGGATATTGAGACCCGCCATCGCTTCGCTACATAGATACTCACGAACCGTTGAGCGAATAACCGCACGGCCATCGCCCATACGTGAATAGGGGGTTTTACCCGCACCTTTCAGGTGTAAATCGAACGTTTCGCCATTTTTAGCGACAACTTGCGCCAATAACAGCCCTCTTCCATCACCTAAATCCGGATTATAAGAACCAAACTGGTGGCCTGCGTATTTCATTGCTACAGGCGAAAACTGCTCAGGATCAACATTGCCCGACAACGTCTCAAGCAATTCCTCGGAAGCATCATCAAATGGCGGAAAGCCGAGTTCATCCGCAAGCTTATGGTTCCATGCGAGCCATTGGACATTGTTTAACGGTGTAGGTTGAATTGGGGTATAGAACAGTCGAGGTAATGCAGTAAATCGATTGTTAAATGAAATAGAATCCCAGGCAGACATGAGAGATACACTGTAGATAAAAGATAACTTAAGATTATCACAGTTTGATAACAACTTCAGATCAGGCTATGCAGTGAGTCCATTGAGATAAAGGGGGGCTAATCAGACAAAGAGATTATTCAGAGAAAAAGGTTCCTGAGAGGAAGGTACAGCTAAGAAAAGGTTAAGTGGCTAGCCTGATGAGAAGAGCCACTTTTACGAGTGTAAGAGTTCTAACTTTGAAGACTTTTTGAAAAGTATATTCATAATAAAACTGAAAATATAGAGCCATGAAGCTGACTACATTAGAGCAAGAATACCCAGAAGAGAAAGGGTAGAGAAAATCCAAGTACGACTGATTACGCCAAAATTACTGTGTTGAATCATTTCTTGATGCTGCATATATCTCTCCTGAGAATGTGATGGTGTAACACCAATATATCGACTTTATGCCGATATCAGCAAGCACATTAATATTAACCTTTTATTACAGCCTGAATAATTTTCTGTAACTATTCAGGCCTTTGATAAATTGAAAATTACGCTCTGCTTGTCGTAGAAAGCAGCGCTCCAGCACCGATAAAGACACCACCAGTCACACGATTAAAAACCTTGGCTCTACCTTTAGCAAATAACCAATTTGATGATTTCACACCTAGGTATGCATAAACCAGTAACCAAGACAATTCCATCACAACAAAGGTCAAAGCGAACACCACAAACTGAGGAAATAGCGCTATCGATGGGTCAATAAACTGAGGAAAAAGTGCGGTAAAAAACAGGATAGCTTTTGGGTTACTCGCACCAACAATAAAGCCACTGACATAATGCTGTGCAGCGCTTTCTTTAACAGGTTGAAAGCCTGCTTGTTGATTCGATAACTTGTCGTAATCTTGCTGACTCGATCGTAACAACTTCCAACCGAGATAAATAAGGTAAGCAGCCCCCGTCCACTTAATGATATTAAACACCACTTCTGACGAAGCAATGATCACCCCTAAACCGGTAAAAGATAACGTGAGGATTCCGGTAATGGCAGTCACGCTACCCAAGGCGGTAAATATCGATAACTTAAAGCCAGATTGCACACCCTTAGTCATGCACAACAAAGAGCTTGGCCCTGGCGATGCTGTTAAAATTAACACCGCCAACAAATAATAAATCCATGTATCAAAGGTCATCGCGAATTCTCCTTAACTCACTAAAACGACTAAATATTGAGCATTAATATGTAATAGCTATTCATATTAAGCAACTAAATATTGGGGACGTTCACTCTGTGCTGATTACTTATCCCTTAAATTTCGGCAATAAAAAACGCCATGCATTGCTGCATGGCGTTTAAATTCAAACGTATCAAATAGAACGTCTTATCAGGCTCTAACCTTAAGTTTCCAACTTAATCTCGAAGCTAAATCCCTAAGCTAACAACTAACAGTAACCTAGTCTTTGTAGATAGAGAACTCATCAGCGCAAGCAACAAGCTGCTCACGAGTGATCATGAATACGCCATGACCACCGTTAGAGAATTCAATCCAAGTGAATGGAATCTCTGAGTACTGATCCATCATGTGAACCATTGAGTTGCCCACTTCACAGATAAGAATACCGTCGTCAGTTAGGTAGTCAGGTGCGTTAGCTAAGATACGACGAACCAATTTCAGACCGTCTGTACCCGCTGCTAGGCCAAGTTCTGGCTCGTGAGTAAACTCATCTGGCAGGCTGTTCATATCTTCTTCGTCCACGTAAGGTGGGTTAGATACGATCAGGTTATATTTCTCTTTTGGCAAGTCACGGAAAAGATCTGAACGGATTGGGAACACTTGCTGCTCCATGCCGTGATCTTGAACGTTCTGCTCTGCAACTTGCAATGCGTCTGTAGAGATATCAATCGCATCTACTTCAGCGTCAGGGAATGCATGAGCACAAGCAATAGCAATACAACCACTACCCGTGCACATATCCATGATGCGAGTTGGCTCTTCAATTAACCAAGGTTGGAATTGAGCTTCGATCAGCTCACCAATTGGAGAGCGAGGCACAAGAACGCGCTCATCAACGAAGAACTCAAGGCCACAGAACCAAGCTTTATTGGTTAAGTAAGCCGTTGGTGTACGCTCATTGATACGCTTGATTACGCGCTCAACAATACGCAGACGTTCGCTGCTCGTTAGACGAGAGTTCATCACATGCGAAGGAACATCAATCGGCAGATAAAGAGTAGGTAAAATTAGTTGTACCGCCTCATCCCACGCGTTATCAGTGCCGTGACCATAAAATAGGCCCGCTGCGTTAAAGCGACTAACAGTCCAACGAATCACATCTTGAAGCGTGTGTAGTTCTGATACCGCTTCTTCTACAAAAATCTTATCCAAAATTGTCTCCGAAAAGCGCTACAATACTGCTAATTACGTTTCTAATTAGAATTCATAACCTGATGAGCAAAAAAGACACCGACTTCGATGACGATTTCGCCCTGTTCAACGATGCAGTAAAGGGCGTTAAAAAGTTACAACAGGATACCATAGTCCAGCAGCCAAAAAGAAATGCCAAGCAAAAAGAAATTACTCGAACGGCAAGACAAGCCAGTGATAGCGAGTTTTATTTCTCGGATGAGTTCATTCCGCATCTTAGCGAAGAGGGGCCGACACGTTATGCGCGCGATGATGTCTCTAAATATGAGGTGAAGCGCTTACGTCGTGGTGTCTATGTACCGGATGTGTATCTTGATATGCACGGTATGACCCAACAAGAAGCCAAACGTGAACTTGGCGCGATGATTGCGCACTGCGTGAAAGAGAGCGTAGCGTGTGCCTGTGTACAGCACGGCATCGGTAAGCACATCCTTAAACAAAAAGTGCCTTTGTGGTTAGCGCAGCACCCAGATGTGATGGCTTTTCACCAAGCACCTTTAGAGTTCGGTGGCCATGGGGCGCTACTGGTTTTGCTTGCTATCCCAGATAAATAGCCATCGACTTGCTCTTTATTCTAAAAAGTACGTCCAGCACCTTGTCGTCTGGTCGGAATAGTCCGTTAGAAACAACAAAGGGCATCTCAATAATCATGAGGTGCCCTTAAATTTATCTTGAGAAAACTGTCTCTGCTATGGGTTAATGTTCCAAAGCAACTCGCCTTTTTGTTTTTCAAGGTCGAATTCAATACACGCTAGCCCTGAGGTTGGAAACATAGGTGGCGCCATGCCCGTCGCAAATTCAGCCGTTAAATAGCCCACTAGAGGTAAATGAGAAACAAATAAAATGGTCTCTAGCTTTTCTACTTCAGCCATTGCTATGGTCAAATCAAACACATCGTCAGACATTCCGTAAGGCGTAATATCATCACAGGTTTCTACTTTCTTTCCAGAAAACGCTTGAGAGATTTCTAACCACGTTTCTTGTGCCCTCAAATATGGGCTCACAAGCACTTTATCGAACTGGCTAAACCCTTGCTCATTTGCAGCTTGAGCTACCGCAAGAGACGCCATTTTACCGCGCTTCGTTAACGCACGTTCTGCATCCGAGTTAGCAAAATGTTCTGCTTCACCGTGGCGCATTATGAATATTTTCATGTTCAGTCCTGTCTACGTAACATTTCGAAAGTCGATATATCCCATATCAGCGATACGCTACTTAGCGTTTGGCTCTCAAACTAGAGAAACCGCAGTCTATATAAATAATTATATCAAGTCACTTGCTAAAGAGTTCGACTTTCTTAACAATCTTATTAAAAGAAAATAAATCACTGATAAAAATCGATAAAAGTGATTTAGAAGTCGCCAAAAAGCACTTCATATCCCAAAATATGATCGCGAGGTTTGCACCTTAAATCATCGCGTACATAATTTAAAAACCACCTTCTCTGGAGATGCATCTGTGCATTTAAGCCCTAATGATGAACATCAATACCGTTACGTAACATTGGATAACGGGTTGAGAGTACTGTTAGTTCACGATCAGAACGCTCAAAAAGCTGCAGCCGCACTCGCCGTTAATGTCGGCCATTTTGATGACCCTACAAGCCGAGAGGGTTTAGCTCACTACTTAGAGCATATGCTATTTTTGGGAACTGAAAAGTATCCAAAGGTCGGAGAGTTCCAAAGTTTTATCAGCCAGCATGGCGGTAGCAACAACGCTTGGACAGGAACCGAACACACCTGCTTCTTTTTTGATGTTGAATTAAATGCCTTTGAAAATGCACTCGATCGCTTCAGCCAATTTTTCACAGCCCCCCTGTTCAACGAAGAAGCATTAGACAAAGAACGCCAAGCCGTTGATTCAGAGTATAAAATGAAACTCAACGACGACTCGCGACGCTTGTACCAAGTGACCAAAGAATTGGTAAATCACAGTCACCCATTCTCGAAGTTTTCTGTCGGTAATATCGATACGTTGGGTGACCGAAACGGCGAGACGATTCGACAAGAGATCTTAGCTTTCCACCAGCAGCAGTACTCTTCAGATTTAATGACACTGACGCTGTCTGGTAATCAATCACTGGATGAAATGCAAAGCTGGGTTGAGGATCGCTTTAGCTCGATTACCAATCACAACCTACAAGGCAAGAAGGTTGAAGTACCGATTGTTGGCGAGTTAAGTACTGGCGTTCAAGTCCGTGTTGAGCCGATCAAAGAAGTACGCAAACTTATCTTAACCTTCCCAATGCCAAGTATGGATGAACACTACGGTATTAAACCATTATCGTTCTTTGCACACCTTATCGGTTACGAAGGCGAAGGCAGTTTGATGATGCAACTCAAAGAGAAAGGCTGGATTACTTCTCTCTCCGCAGGTGGCGGCGCAAGTGGCAGTAACTATCGTGATTTCACAGTCAGTTGCTCATTAACCATCGAAGGCTTAACCAAAACCGATAACATCATCCAAGCGGTGTTCCAGTACGTTAAGTTGATTGAACAACAAGGTATTGAAGAGTGGCGTTACCTCGAAAAGCGGGCTGTTTTAGAATCAGCCTTCCGCTTTCAAGAGCCCTCAAGACCACTTGATGTCGTCAGCCATCTCGTTATCAACATGCAGCACTACCAAGAGCAAGATGTGGTGTATGGCGATTACAAAATGTCGCATTTCGACGAAGAGTTACAACGCTCTTTGCTTCGCTACTTATCCGTCGACAACATGCGAGTCACCATTGTTGCTCAAGGGTTCGAATATGACAGAGAAGCGAAATGGTACTTTACGCCCTATTCGCTCACACCATTTAGCGCTGAGCAAATTCAATGCTTTACATGCATCAACCCCGGCTGGCAGTTTGAGCTCCCAAGCAAAAACCCGTTTATTTGCTACGACTTAGACCCTGCTGAGCTCGAAGGTGACGCTAAGCACCCACAACTGTTAGAAGAGCTGGACGGCTTTAAGTTATGGCACCTCCAAGACCATCAATTTCGAGTTCCTAAAGGTGTGGTGTATATCGCTATAGATAGCCCACACTCAGTAGCTAGCCCGAGAAACATCGTTAAAACACGCTTGTGTGTAGAGATGTTCTTAGACTCACTTGAAAAAGATACGTATCAAGCTGAGATTGCTGGCATGGGTTACAACATGTATACCCATCAAGGTGGTGTCACACTTACTCTGTCTGGATTTAGCGAGAAACAGCCACAGCTGCTCAATATGATTCTTGAACGTTTCCAAGCACGCGACTTTAGTTCAACACGTTTCGAAACGATTAAGCATCAATTGCTCAGAAACTGGAATAACGCATCGCAAGACCGTCCTATTTCTCAGCTGTTCAATGCGATGACGGGAATCTTACAGCCAAATAACCCGCCCTATTCCGTTTTAATTGAAGCGCTGGAAACAATAGAAGTCGACGAGCTTTCTTCTTTTGTTCAAGCTATTTTGGCTGAACTGCATGTCGAAATGTTTGTGTATGGTGACTGGAAAAAAGCCGATGCGAACAAGATGGCTGAAACGCTAAAAGATGCATTGCGTGTTCAAGATCAGGCTTACGAAGAGTCACTACGCCCTTTAATCATGCTGGGTGATAACGGTAGTTTCCAACGCGAAGTGGTGTGTAATCAAGATGATTCAGCCATCGTGGTTTACTACCAATGTTCAGATATATCACCTACAAATATTGCACTGTATTCATTGGCAAACCACTTGATGTCAGCCACTTTCTTCCATGAAATACGTACTAAACAGCAGCTAGGTTATATGGTCGGCACTGGTAATATGCCGCTTAACCGACACCCAGGTATTGTGTTGTATGTGCAATCGCCTAATGCAGCCCCGGCAGAACTGTTGGCTTCAATAGACGAGTTCCTTAATGCCTTTTATATGGTGCTGTTAGAGCTTAACGACTATCAATGGCACAGCAGTAAACGCGGCCTCTGGAATCAAATTTCAACGCCAGATACCACCTTGCGAGGTCGAGCTCAGCGCTTATGGGTTGCCATAGGCAATAAGGACTTGGAATTCAATCAGAGGGATCGTGTGTTAGAAGAGCTCAAAGGTCTAACTCGCTCAGACATGATGCGCTTTGTGGTTAGCCAACTTAAACCTCGTACAGCGAATCGTCTGATTATGCATGCACACGGCAATGCTCATAATGAAGAAGAGAAGTTGTCGGCAGGTGTTGAGATAGGCTCAATTGATGAGTTTCAGTTGCGTCCTAAAGACTGTGAGCTTGGTTAGTCGTTCTTAGTAAAAAGATCAGAAGGTTGATGTGGAAGCATCAACCTTTTTTATTGAATGCAGCACAATAGCTTACTTGTTACATCTCAATCGTCATTCCCAAAAAAGAGGAACGACTGAATCGGGAATCTCCTTTCTTTTGCATACTCCCATAAAAATGAAGCCCGCATCAATTGCTTGATACGGGCTTTATAATCAAAGTACTAGAACGTTACTTGTAGAGCGAATTACTTATAAAAGGACTCATCCAACCCAGCTCGTGTCAGTAGGCCATCACATGGCGCAAAACGATCACCGTACTTCTTAGCGAAGTCGTTCATCATCTCTACCAGTGACTTAATACCGATTTGATCCATATAACGGAACGGACCACCTAGGAATGGCGGGAAGCCGATACCGAAAATAGCACCAATATCGCCATCTCGCGGGCTACGGATAATGCCATCATCTAGACAACGAACCGCCTCGTTTAGCATAGGCAGTACACAGCGCATTGCGATATCGTTATCGCTTAGCTTAGGTTCAGGTTGCAGCTTAAGCAGCTTGTAAACTGACTTATCGACTTCCTTCTTTTTACCTTTGTAAGTGTAGAAACCTTTGCCACTCTTACGACCTTTACGGTTGTCATTCAAAAGAATGTCGAACACATCAGGGCCTTGGAAACGTTCGCCTAATTCATTAACCAAAATAGGGATGATCTTCGCACCGATATCCACACCCACCTCGTCTAACAAAGTAATTGGGCCAACCGGGAAACCGAAGTCCAACAACGTGCTGTCGAGCTTTTCAATCGGCTCATTTGCCAATAACAGATGCGCCGCTTCATTCATGTACGGAGCAAGGATACGGTTCACGTAGAAACCTGCCGTGTCTTTAACAACTATCGGCGTTTTACCTTGCTTCTTCGCTAATGCAACCACCGTCGAAATAGTCTCTTCTGACGTTGCTTCATGAGGGATGACTTCTACTAGTGGCATTTTTTCTGCCGGGCTGAAGTAGTGAAGACCGACCACGTTTTCTGGCCGCTGCGCTTTCTCTGCAATTTTGTGGATTGGCAGTGAAGACGTGTTGGTCGCAAAGATAGTCTCTGACTTGGCATTGGCTTCAATGTCAGCAACCATCGACTGCTTAAGGTCGAGATCTTCAAATACCGCTTCAATCACAACATCAGTATGGTTAAAGCTTGTAAAGTCGATACCACCAGAAAGCTGAAGCATCTTACTTTCAAGGCCAGCTCGGCTCAGAATACGACGTTTACGCTGCTTATCGAACAACTTGTAGTTGTAGTTAAGCGCATTGAGCACACCTTCATTAGACACATCTTTAATACGAACCGGTACTTTCGCTTTAGCAACACTGACGTGACTGATGCCAGCGCCCATTAGACCGCCGCCCAGTACACCAACACGCTTAACCGCTTTGGGTTCTGCGTCTGCGCCATGTTCTTTTTTCATTTCAGTGGTGGCAAAGAAAATCGAACGAAGGGCTTTGGATTCTGCGGTCATCACCAATTCAGAGAAACGCTTCGCTTCGTACTGAAGACCTTTATCAAAGCCGTTCTCTAAGCCATAACGAATCACATCAAGAATCGCATCAGCGGCTGGGTAATTGCCGCGTGTTTTCTGATTGGTCTTCTTTGAAGCCTGTTCGAAAATCACTTTTCGACCAAGGTTATTTCGTGAGATTAGCTTTTCCTTGCTCGAAGCCTGGACTTTAGACGCAAGACGCTTACCTTTTTTACTGCCTGAATTCTTTTCAACAAAGCTCTTAGCAACTTCAAGCAAGATAGTTTCAGGTACACAAGCATCCACAACGCCTAGCGATTTCGCTTTTTTAGCGCGCAGTTGCTTACCCGTAAGAATAAGGTCAAGAGAAGGCAGTAAACCAATAAGACGAGGAAGACGTTGCGTACCACCAGAGCCAGGTAACAGACCGAGCTGGACTTCTGGCAGACCTAAGCGAGTCTTATCTGAATCAGTACATACGCGATAATCACACGCCAGAGCGAGCTCTAAGCCACCACCTAAGCATGGACCGTGAATCGCTGCGACTACTGGGTAGGGTAGATCCGACAGAGTTTGGAACATCTCCTGCCCCTGACGAGCAAGAGATTGTGCTTCATCAGCCGTTTTGCAGGCATCAAGCATTCGAACATCAGCGCCAGCAATAAAATTATCTGGCTTCAATGAATGAACGATTAAGCCTTTAACTCGGCTTTGCTTTTCCTTCAACTGCTCAAAGATTGCTTTCATTTCTTCGGCAAACGCCGCTTGTAGCGTGTTCATTTTTTCGTTTGGCACATCGATCGCAAGCCATGCAATATCTTGGTCATCGATAGTTAAAGAAAACGCGGTCGCCGGTTTTACGGCTTCATTGTTTGAAATCGTCTTGTCACTTTTAGATACAGTCACTGGCTTTGAATCCGTTTTTTTGACTGCTTTCTTTTCTTTTTTCACATCAAGAGTCGTAGACATTATTCCACCTCCAAGATCATTGCTGCACCTAAGCCACCAGCCGCACAAGCAGTATTCAATGCTAGGCCACCACCTCGACGTTTTAGTTCACGCAGTGTCTGAGTCATCATACGCGCGCCAGTCGCTGCAAATGGATGTCCGTAAGCAATTGAGCTACCCAGCACGTTGAACTTCTCCATATCAATCTCACCGATCGCTTTGTCACGGCCAAGGTTCTTCTGAGCAAACTCATCGCTTGCGAACATTTTGACGTTAGCCAGAACTTGAGCTGCAAACGCTTCGTGCATCTCGATAAGTGTTAGATCTGATAATTCTAGACCCGTGTTCTTCAAAACTTGAGAGGTCGCGTACGTCGGCCCCATCAGCATATCCGTTTCAACACCAATAGCTGAGAACGCGTAACCACGAATGTAACCAAGCACTTCTAGCCCTAGCTCTTTCGCTTTTCCTTCGCGCATCAACATCACTGCGGCACCGCCATCGGTAAGAGGCGTTGCATTGGCAGCCGTTACACTGCCGTATTGTCTGTCGAATGCAGGACGCAATTTAGCGTAACCTTCAACCGTCGAGTCGTGGCGAATGTTGTTGTCTTCCGCTAGGTACTTTTTATAAGGCGCGGGGAATGCCGTCATCACTTCATCTTTAATCTTGCCTTCTTTCCATGCTTGAGAAGCCAAAGAGTGAGAACGGTGAGCAAGTGCATCTTGAGCTTCGCGAGTAATACCATGTGTCTTAGCCATCTGCTCAGCAGTTTGTCCCATAGACAAACCTGTCGAGTACTCTGCGACTGCTGGTGGTACTGGCATCAAATCTTTTACTGAAAATGTTTTAAGAATCTTCAGTTTCTGACCTATGGTTTTCGTTTTACTTAGTGCTAATAAATTCGCCGCTAACTTTTTCGAAACACCTATTGGCAATACAGAAGAAGAATCCGCACCGCCCGCAATACCAACATCAATCGTGCCAGCCATAATGCTCTCGGTCACGTTGACTGCAGCTTGGAAGCTAGTCGCACATGCTCGCGTCACACTGTAGGCATCAGTATTAATGTCCATACCCGTACCCAACACGATTTCACGTGCAATGTTCGGTGCTTCTGGCATTTGCACTACTTGGCCGAACACGACTTGTTCGATAAGCGCAGGATCGACATCAGTTCTTGCAAGCATTTCGCTCACCACCATTTTGCCTAGGTCAACCGCAGGCACTTGGCTAAATTCTGTGCTCTGACGAGCGAATGGGGTTCGTAGTCCAGCGACAACGGCAACACGTTCTCCAGAACGCGTTTTGACTTCCTGTTTGCCCATGGTTTCTCCTTAAGGTTAAGAGGTCTGACCTGAAGCATTGTAAACAAGTTGTTAATTAAATCAAACAGGCGTTTAAATAAACGTGATACGAGTATCCCACTGCTTGAAAATCTAACTGAACATTCAGGCGAACCTTTTTGAGGGAAAGGTTGTCGTAAGATACTAAACTATTGCAAGCAAAGCTGTTATCGCTATGTAAGGAATGGTTTTCTTGAGGCAAAAAAAAAACCACACAAGACTGTGTGGTCGGAATGTATATAAAGCAATTAACTTAACGCCAATTGAAATAATCAGTTTCCTGATTAGGAGAAAGTAAAGTCAGCCTTCAAAAGGAAGTGTCGTCTTGCTCAACATGCTAGCCACGAATGACTAACTAGACGACAAGGTGTACTATAGCGCTTTCGAGGGCTTAAATTTTGAAGTAGATCAATTTTAATGTGATTTTTACGACTTCCTGCCGACGTTAGCCCTAAAAACGAAACAGCATATAAAACGAAGCACAACGTATAGAAGACAGCTATACGCAGAGCAATTATGGAGGCTCGTGTGTCAATAATAAAAATGTTTGGAAAGAAAACAGCCAAGCGTCCGGTCAACTCTGATATGGACAAACAAAGAAAATACGAAGCACTCGTACGCGCCTATCATCGTGACCTCTTTCGCTATGCCTATTGGCTATGCAAAGACAAAAGCATTGCCGAAGATTTAGTTCAAGAAACTTGCCTTCGTGCATGGAAGTCACTCGATAGCCTACAAGATGAAAAAGCCGCAAAGTCATGGCTGATTACTATCTTGCGCCGCGAGAATGCTCGACGTTTTGAACGCAAACAATTTGATCTGGTTGATATCGACGATCATGGTAACGATGCTAGCATCAGTGATGACCCACATCATCAACACCAATGGTTGCAAGCGCAGATCATGAAACTTGAAATCGAATACCGTGAACCCCTCTTCTTACAAGTGATTGGTGGTTTTAGTGGTGATGAGATCGCCGATATTCTCGATCTTAACAAAAATACGGTGATGACACGTTTATTCAGAGCTCGAAATCAGTTGAAAGAGATGCTGGATACAGAAGAGGCAGAGAGGGGGCAACATAATGGATGATTTGGAATTTCGTCGTCGTGTATTGTCGGAACCTAAGCAACGTACACAAGACATTATTGATGCAGCAGCGAATAGCGAAGCCAATAGTAATTTCTTAGACGATGTACTATCGCTTGATAAGCAGATCCATTCAGCATTGAATGTGGATGTACCAGACGATCTTGCAGATCGTATCCTGTTCAATCAAACCTCAAGCGAAGAGAGCAAAGTAGTAAGACCTACGTTTGCTCGACGAGCGATGGCAATGGCTGCTTCTGTGGCATTTGTTGCAGGTTTATTGGTTGGTCAAGTCAACTGGGGCAACGCGTTGGTCTCTCCAGCTCAAGCAAGCTTGGTAGATACCGCAATGAAACATGTTGTTGATGAAAAGAGCTTTGTTAGTTCAATCGACGAACAAGTTACATCACAACAGATCAACGCAAAAATGAACCCGTTTGCTTACCAGTTTGATGAAGCCTTCCCTTACCACGTCTACTACCTGAACCACTGTGGTTTTGGCAAGTCCAACGCAATGCACATGGTTTTCCAAGGCGAAAAAGGCAAGGTCACTCTATTTTTAACTGGAATTCCGACTGACAAATCTATCGACTTTGATGAAAAAGGCATGTCAGGCTCGGTAACACCGATCGATGGCAGCAGTTTGATCCTTGTAGGGGAAGATGGCGAGGATGTCTCTAAAATCGCCGAAAAGCTGACAAAAATGATCAAACCAATGAGCTAGTTTGCTCTCAAAGCCCCGTAACAAAAGGCCCAGCAAGTATATCACTGATATTGCTGGGCTTTATTTATCAATAAATCGCAAAACCATTCAGCACACCAATACATCTAGAGTTAAAACTCTAAAAAACAGCATTTCTCTCCATTTTCGTGCCAGATAGGCGTCATTTCCATAATTTTACCCTCAAAATTTCCAATGGTCGGATTTGTATATCGTATACTTCCGAATAGGATCAGCCACCATTGAGCAATTGCTCAAATTAATCGCCCTGTAGAGGCGGATATATAAAGGAATAAATGAATGACTACCAACAACACGCGTCTGTTTAAAAAGTCTCTTTTAGCAGTAACAATTACACTGGCGTCTTCGCAAGCGATGGCAGCAGGTTTCCAACTTAACGCACAATCAGCAACCGGCATCGGCCGTGCTTTCGCTGGTGATGCAGTAATCGCAGATAACGCGTCAGTCATGGCACGTAACCCTGCAGCAATGGCACTATTTGATAAAACTGAGCTATCTCTTGGTTTTGAAAGCATCACTTCAATGATTGAAGTCAACGACGTTAACTACGTTGGTGGCAAAGTTCCGGTAAATAACACTGACGATGTAGGTGACACATCTATCGCGCCTAACATCCACTTAATCGTTCCAGTAAATGATAAATTTGCTTGGGGTATCAATGCTTACTCAAACTTCGGTACTAAAACAGAGTTTGAAGACAGCTACCCTGCTTCTGAATACGGTGGCTTAACGGATGTTAAGAGCATTAACTTTGGTCTTGCAGGTTCTTACCGACTAGACGACCAGTGGAGCTTCGGTGCAGGCCTAGACCTTATTTACGGTCAAGGTACGATGAAACGTACCGCTGGTGCTGGTTTTGGTAAAGGAGCACCATCTAAGGGTATTCCACCGGCAGGGACTCCTTTATTAAACGTCGACAAAGCTGATGGCTGGGCTGTTGGCTTTAACGTTGGTACTGTTTATGAACTAGATGAAAACAACCGTTTTGGTCTAGCGTACCGTTACAGCCCTGAAATCACCGCTAAAGATGACAAAGGCCAAGAAATCACGCTACCACTACCAGACATTGCTGAGTTCTCTGGTTTCCACAAAATTGAAGATACTAAGTTCGCAGTTCACTACTCTGTACAGTGGATCGGCTGGGGTGACTTCGACCAGATCGAATTCCAAAACCTATCTCAAGGTGCGATCAAAGGCGCTTACAATAAAGAATACAAATGGCAAGATGGCTGGCACTACGCAATTGGTGGTACTTACTACCTAAACGATACGTGGACACTACGTACCGGTTACATGTATGACACCAGTGCACAAGACGAACTAACGTCTATTTCTGTTCCAGATTCTGACCGTCAGTGGTTCTCTGCTGGTTTCACTTACCACATTGATACCGCTTCAAATGTAGACTTCGGCTTTACATACTTGTTAGGTGACGATGTGAAGGTTTCAGAAACCTCTTCAGGTACGCCACTAACAGCGACGACACATGCTGATGCAATCCTATTAGGTCTTCAGTACAGCCGCAGCTTCTAATATAAAGTTAGCTATAATCCCAAAGGGTCGCATTGTGCGACCCTTTTTTGCTTTCCTAAACCACTGACCAACCTAAATTTAAGCTTACAACTGTAGCCTGCAGAGCAAATATATGACTACAGGTGTACGCTCAAACTTCGCAACACAGCCGAAACATTTAGATGATTTCTCTAATAATTAAACACATTTGCTCATTTAATCCCTAAAACACTGTTTTATTCGAATTTCATTTTTAAAGTAATAACTCTAAAAGTAAAATCACGCCACTAAATACTTATGATTCAGTGAACATAATAATGAAAATGAATAAAACTCTTCTATCTGCTGCAGTGGCAGTTGGATTACTTTCGACTTCTACCGTAACTAACGCGGCAGGTTTTCAACTAGCAGAATACTCAGCAACAGGCTTAGGCCGTGCTTACGCTGGTGAAGCAGCAATGGCTGACGGTGCAGACGCGCAATGGCGTAACCCTGCTATGCTGACTTACCTAGAGGGCACACAGGTTTCTGTTGGTGGTATCTACGTAGACCCAAACATTGATATTGAAGGAACTTCTACAACTCCTCGCGGAAAAACAACATCTAACTCTAGTGACTTCGCGCACAGTGCTTTTATTCCGAACTTTTATGTTTCTCATAAGTACAACGAAAAATTTGCGTTAGGCTTTGCTGCTGGTACTAACTACGGCATGGCTACGGACCTGGGTAAAGACTTCGGCGGTGCAAACCATGGTAACGAAGCAAGTGTGACTACTATGGAGCTGAACTTGAACGCTGCATATCAAGTACTAGAGAGTGTTTCTATTGGTGGTGGCATACGTTACATCATAGCTGAAGGTAGTTTTGGTGCAGTATCAACTAAAAACTCTCTTATTCCAGTGAAGTCTGGTACCTCTTTGAAATACATGGAAGGTGATGACAAGGCATGGGGCTGGCAAGTTGGTACCGCTTGGGATATTAATGAAGACAACCGCCTAGGCTTCACCTACAAATCAGAAGTAGATCTAACTCTAGAAGGTTACGCTAAAGGTTTTGGTTTCAACCCTAAAAACCCAGAAGCACACAAAAGTGGTTCAATGGATCTCGCTCTTCCGGCAACAGCTGAACTTGCTAGCTTCCACCAACTGACAGACACTGTAGCGGTTCACGCAAGTATTAACTGGACGAACTGGAGCAGCTTTAAAGAGCTTGTTGCTGATTTCCCTGGTGAAAAAAGCGTAGAGATCAAGCAAGAGAACTGGGAAGACAACTACCGTTTTGCAATCGGTACTACTTACCAAATGACACCTAAACTAGCACTACGTTCTGGTATTGCCTACGATACTTCAGCGGTAAGCGAAGAGCATCGTACTGCGACGATCCCAGAAACAGACCGCACTTGGTTAAGTATTGGTGCGGGCTACCAATGGTCTGAGCAGCTAACTCTGGATGCTGGCTTCACTTACATTCTAGCGAAAGACGCGAAAATGCATGAAAAAGATCCAAAAGCAGATTACTTTGGTGGTAGTTTCGAAGGCGAAGTTTCAGGCAGCATCTGGTTAGTCGGTATCCAAGCCAACTACTGCTTCTAAACTAGTTACCTAATTATCTACTTGCCTTCTTACCGAAAAGTAGAAAAGTAGAAAGCATTAAAAAGGCTCGATGTTGAATTAACATCGAGCCTTTCTCTATCTGCTTATCTAAACTTTGTCTCTAGTAATCTTCGAGATACTCATCAATGAAATCTTCTTCCTCAAGGTCAACCTCTTCAGGCTCAACCTCAGCTTTGAAATCTTGACGTTGGATGTAAATATCACGAGTCAAAGCATATGGGTCTGGAGAGTCATCTAATAAGGCTTCTTGCGAGGCCAACTGAGCACGTGTTTCCATACCTTCAAAGGCCCACTTCCCTAACTTTGCCCAAAAGGTAAACAGAGACAAAGGTACATATAAGCTATCCACTTGCTCTGTTACTTGTCGAGTCGTCACAGGGCCATATCCCGGCAGCATAAAATACGGTCCATTCCCTACCCCATAATGACCAATCGCATCAGAAAACGACTTTTCGTCATATTTGGTGATCCCCGCTTCGCTAGCAATATCAATCAGACCAAGAAGACCAAAGGTAGAGTTAATCCAAAAACGATTGAAATGATCAAGCGCTTTCCCACCATTACCCATAATGAGATTATTGAGCATACTTGATGGCTCATCTAAGTTAGCTAAAAAATTGGAAATACCAGAGCGAATTGGTACAGGGGTATAGTCAACATAGGCAAGAGAAACAGGTCGAACCAAATAAGGATCGAGGTACTCGTAGTTGATATCCCACATCGCTCGGTTGAAACCTTCAAAAGGGTCGTTCGGGTGGGACTCTGCTACATATTCAGAGGTTTCGAGGTTATCACCGCCATTGCTTTCATCTGGTACGCTCGAACAACCTACCGTTAAGCTTGCGATGAAGAGTAAACTCGAAAGTCTTAAAACACTGATAGACATATCACCTTTTCCATAAGGAATAATAAAAAAGGCCAGCAATCGCTGGCCTCAATTGGTTGCGTAAGTCTATACCGTTTTTCAATAAATCGGAATAGCTAACACCTATGTAAAGTAATGATTAATATTGCTTATTGATATCGATAGTGACAGGCTCACCGAGTTCAACCACTTCACTTTCACCGTACCAATCACCGTCGCGAGTTGAAACGTTGCCATCTGTATCAAGCCTAGCTCTAACCATTAGAGTTTCAAGGCTGGACAGTTTCTGTCCTTCCAACATGCTGTTGCCATCATCAAGAACGACAGTACGAGGGAAAGTTCCTAGCGGATAACGAGCGGCAGCAATCGGCATTGGTGAACCGTCTGCTCTGTGCACTGATACAACTAACACTGAACTAGGGGCAGCATTCACATCACCAGATAGCTCAAGCGTTACAGCAACAGTTTTACCTTGGTCAACGCCCATAGCATTACCCATTTTCTTCTGTGCACTTTCGATACTGCGCGACAACATTTCATAGCGACTATCTTGTGGACCAATCATCTGTTGCATGATGCTCCAGTACTTAACAGCACCTAGGTAGTCTTGACGCTCAAACGCATCGAACGCTAACAATGAGAAGACTCGAAGATCAACATAGTCGTTTTGAATCAAACGACTTAAAATCAAACGCGCTTGATTTTGATCTGCTTCATCAGGTGAAAGCATCAATGCTTGTGCAAAGCCTAGCTGAACATCTTCATTCTTTGGCTCAAGCTTGTAAGCCCTTTGCATCGAATCTTTCGCAGTTTCAGCATCGCGGTTAGCCAATGCAATACGACCTAATAGTAACCAACCTGTCGAATCTTTTGGTTGATAGTGCAGACGAGTACGAAGTGCCAGAGTCAAATCTTCTAGTTCATCATCCGTTAATGCACCACCTTCCGATGACATTAGCTTTTTAGACAACTCAGGAAGGTTTGAACTCACTTCTTGCCAGTGTTGGACTTTATCCAGAGCACCAAACTGAAAGTACATACCGTAAGTAACAACCACGACTAGGACAATAGATGGTACTACGACGCCCAATGTTGAGATTTGGGTCTTCTTCATCTCTTTCTGCGCAGGTACATCATCAAGTAGAGACTGTTTCAAATCAGCGATCAGCTCTTGTTGGTTATCAACAAGACCTTCTTCTGCTTCTACTTCGAGCTCAACGAGACGATCTTTATAGAATGCTTTGTTCAACTCGTCGCGAAGCATTTCATCATTGTTCGCCTTCTTATTAATGAAGGGCAGAACAATTAAGAAAATTGCTGCTAGCGAAAGGATAATGGTAGAAATCCAAAATAGAGTCATTACTTCTTATCTCCGTCGTTCTCTTCATCGAGTAACGCTTTTAAACGAGCTTCTTTGTCTGCATCCCAGTCTTTATCTGACTCTACTGCTTTCGACTTTGACTTTCGGCTTCGTAAAATGATCAAACCGAAACCAAACACGACTACCGCAAACGGACCAACCCAAAGGATTGATGTTGCTAATGTGAGTGGTGGGTTGTAAGTAACAAAGTTACCGTAGCGAGCAATCATGTAATCAATGATGTCTTGCTTCGACTTGCCATCTTTTGTCATTTCATACACTTTTTGGCGTAAATCAACTGCAAGTTCTGCGTTCGAATCACCAATGGTGTTGTTCTGACATTTAGGGCAACGCAGCGTGTTGCTTAGCTCTTTGAACTGCTGCTCTTGATCAACTGTATCAAATTCATGAAATTCGATAGGCGCAGCAGAAACAGTCGTTGAGATTGCAAACGTAGCGAATAGAGTTATCAGTGCCTTTCTAATCATTTCGCTTCCTCCAACAACTCTTGGTACATCGGCTCCAGCGTCGATGCCCAGTTAGTTGGGTTCACGTCACCAACATGGCGGTAACGAACTACGCCGTTAGCATCAATGAGGAAAGTCTCTGGAGCGCCATACACCCCAAGGTCAAGGCCTAACATGCCATTACCATCGAACAGGCTGATCAAGTATGGATTGCCCAACTCTTTTAACCAACCAACCGCTTTATTGCGATCATCTTTGTAGTTAAGACCAATAATCTTAACGCCTTGACCCGCTAACTTATTCAAGTAAGAGTGCTCTGCATAACAAGTAGGACACCAAGTCGCCCACACATTAAGAAGTAATGGTTCACCTTTAAAGATAGCTTGGTCATGAAACTTACCCGGTTGCTCTAAGTCTTCTAAACCGAACTCAGGTACTGGCTTACCAATCAATACAGATTCAAGTTTAGTCGGGTCATCACCCGACTGGTTACGCATCAATTGAGTCGCGAAGATTCCAGCTAGAACCATGAACGCAATCAATGGAATGAATAAAATCTTCTTGTTCATTCGAATTAAGCCTCCTGCTCTTTAGTAGACTTTTTCGTTGGCTTACGGAAGCGGTAACGACGGTCACTGATAGCAATAACACCACCTATCGACATAATCAGAGAACCTGCCCAGATCCAACGTACAAATGGTTTGTAGTAGATACGTACAGCCCAAGATTTATTGTCGTCTAAACGCTCACCCATTGCGATGTAAAGGTCGCGCGTTACGCCACGATCAATCGCCGCTTCTGTCATCATAGACTTAGCGGTTGTGTAGAAACGTTTTTCAGCGTGAAGCGTGTTGATGTATTTGCCTTCTTTGGTAATTTCAAAGTCAGCAATGTAACCATCGTAGTTAGGGCCATCTTTGTCACGAACTCCTGTAAACAGGAAGCTGTACTCTTCAAGTTGGTAGCTTTCACCTGGTGCTAAGCGTACATCACGCTCGATGCTATAGTTTTGCACCATAGCAATACCAATCACTGTCACGGCCAAACCAATGTGACCACACATCATCGCCCAGTGGCTACGAGGTAGTTTAGTCAGGCCTTTCAGGAATGTATGACGGTGTGTCGCACGTTCATGAAGCTCGAAGCCATGCATGAAGATGATCCAGAAAGCCATTACCCAACCAGCAAAAGCTGTGCCGCTGAAACGGTCAGCCAGCATAGTAACCATTAGCGCACTTAAGCCCAATGAGAATGCACCCGAGATCAGCATAGGTCTAACGAGCTTAGATAGGTTGTCACGTTTCCAACGGATCAGTGGACCGATACCCAATAGGAACGAGAACGGGATCATTAACCAGAAGAACAACATATCAAAGAATGGTGCACCGATAGATACCGAGCCCAAGCCTAACTGTTTATGAACTAATGGTAGTAAGGTACCGACTAACACAACCACAAGTGCAGCAATCAATAGGATGTTGTTGCCAAGTAGCGCGTTTTCACGAGAAACCAAATCGAAGTTACCACGTACACGAACTGATGCGCCTTTAACAGCAAACAACAACAGTGAACCACCGATAACGAACACTAGGAAACCTAGAATAAACATACCACGAGCAGGATCCGACGCGAATGCGTGAACCGATACCAAGATGCCCGAACGAACTAAGAATGTACCTAGTAAGCTTAGTGAGAATGCAGAGATAGCCAGCAATACTGTCCAAGCTTTAAATGTGCCACGTTTTTCGGTTACCGCTAGTGAGTGCATCAGTGCAGTACCAGCTAACCAAGGCATGAATGAAGCGTTTTCTACTGGATCCCAGAACCACCAGCCACCCCAGCCAAGTTCGTAGTAAGCCCACCATGAACCTAGAGCGATACCTACTGTAAGGAATAGCCAAGCAGCGATTGTCCAAGGACGAGACCAACGAGCCCATGCCGTATCTAAACGACCGCTCATTAGAGAAGCGATTGCGAAAGAGAACGCAACAGAGAAACCTACATAACCCATGTAAAGCATCGGCGGGTGAATAATCAAACCCGGGTCTTGCAGTAATGGGTTCAAGTCACGGCCATCAACAGGGAAGAAAGGCAGTGTACGTAGGAACGGGTTAGACGTTACGATAATGAACAGCAAGAAGCCGACAGTAATCAAACCCATAATCGCCAGTACGCGAGCCACAGACTCTTGAGGCATACCACGACTAAACGTCGCAACGGCTACCGTCCAACCCGCTTGGATTAGAACCCAAAGCAGTAGTGAGCCTTCATGAGCCCCCCAAACCGCGGTAATTCGGTAGTACCAAGGCAGTTGGCTATTCGAGTTACTTGCTACGTATTGAATAGTAAAATCATTGGTGTAGAACGCGTAACACAAGATAAAGAACGAAATCGCTAGGAATCCGAACATACCCCACGACAACGGTCGTGCACTGTTCATCAATAATGTGTTATTTCGAGCGGCTCCATACAGTGGGAGCACGCTTAGCAGCAGTGCAAGTCCCAAAGACAGGATCATCGCAAAATGGCCGATCTCGGCTATCATTGAGCATTTCCTTCTTTTTGTTCAGTCGTGTATTGCAAAGGCTCATGAGTTTTCTTCATTGCTTCAGCAACTTCAGAAGGCATATATTCTTCATCGTGCTTTGCCAACACCTCAAACGCTTCAATTGTCGTTGCATCCTTAAGGACACCTTGAGCAACAATACCTTGCCCTTCACGGAAAAGATCAGGAAGGATGCCATCATATAGAATAGTCACTTTAGGGCCTACATCAGCCAAATCGAAGCTTACACGCAATGATTCATTGTCACGGCTTACAGAGCCGACTACAACCATGCCACCAATACGTAAGCGTTGACCCACTTCAGGTTTTTTACCATCTTTGCCGTTGACGAGCTCAGTTGGTGTATAGAACAGATCCATGTTCTGGTTAAGTGCATAAACCATCAATCCAACAGTTGCACTGATACCAAAAAAGATCGCTAAGATAATGCCTAGCCTCTTTTTGCGTCTTGGGTTCATAGAGTGTTCTCCATATTTTTTGCTGCATCAATACGAGCTTGACGGTCAATCTTAGCTTGTACTTCATTTAATAATTGCTTACCACGACGAACGCTTACGACCAGTAAAATGATCATCGCGAGGAATGTGATTCCAAATGCACTCCATACATATGAGGCGTAGCCACCCATGGCAAAGAAATCACTCAGAGATTCAAAATACATAATTACCTACCCTACTACGCTTTATTAGCCGCTAACTTGCGAACCCATGGACGGTGACTCTCTTTACTGATGATTTCATTTCTAAAACGAACCATAGTCACAGCACCAAAGAAAAAGGCGAAGCCGAAGATATTAAGAAGAAGCGGCCATAGCATGTCACTTGAAATAGAAGGCTTATCAAACTTAGTAATTGTCGCGCCTTGGTGAAGTGTGTTCCACCACTCGACTGAAAAGTGAATGATAGGTAGGTTGATAACACCAACGATCGCCAAAATGCCAGCAGCTTTTGCTGCAGTTTTTTGGTCGTCGAATGCGTGGTGCAGTGCAATCACACCCAAATATAGGAATAGAAGAATCAGCTCTGAGGTTAAACGCGCATCCCAAACCCACCAAGCACCCCACATTGGTTTACCCCAAACTGCGCCCGTTAGTAACGCGATGAAGGTAAATACCGCGCCGATAGGCGCCATGGCCAACGCAGCCATGTCTGATAGCCTTACCTGCCATACCAAACCGATAAAGGCAGCAATTGCCATCGACATGTATACGCCCATAGACCAGATGGCAGACGGGACATGGATGTAGATAATTCGGAAGCTATCGCCTTGCTGGTAATCAGAAGGTGCAAATGCAAGCCCCCACACAGTACCGGCGGATAGACACAATAGCGCTAGGATCGAAAACCATGGCAGAAGTTTACCAGCAAGCTGATAAGAGGTTTCTGCTTTGGCATAGGGATGGAGCCATTTCCACATGTTGTAATCTCACTCTTACTTCATATTGCTTACAGCTATCACAGCTATAATTATTATAATTTATTTGGCTTACGGCTTCTTTCATAGACTCTAGGAGTTTGAAAGCTTTAAATCGTTCACTTTGAACAAGCAAAGTGTTAGTGAGTGCTTAGGTAGCATTCCATTAGCTAATAAATATCCTCTTAACTAATAAAACCTCCATAGCTAGATAAACATTCTCGTTAACTAGTTAACACTCACTCTCAGTGCTGCTGCGATAGCAAAAGGGGTAAGCGTCATTGCGCCCATTAGCATTGCCCCTAGCACAGCTAGTTGTCCGTTATACGCAACGCCAAGTGCTGCGGCATCAATCGCTGATGTAGCGAATATAAGAATTGGAATATACAACGGCAAAATAAGCAGGCTTAACAACACACCACCTTTTTGTAATCCAACCGTTAGAGCCACACCAATCGCACCAATAAAGCTTAGTGCAGGCGTACCAATCGATAACGTTAAGACCACCGACAGCCAGGTATCGAAATCTAAAGACAGTAATACTGCCAATAGTGGACTAATCAAAATTAATGGTAACCCGGTCAATAGCCAGTGTGCTATGACCTTGGACAATACTACCAACTGCAACGGGATGGGTATCAGCATCATCTGTTCAAGGGCGCCATCTTGAAAATCATCACGAAATAAACGCTCTAAAGAGAGTAATGCAGAAAGCAAAGCCGCTACCCAAACAATACCCGCTGCTATACGCGCAAGTAGGTTTGGCTCAGGGCCGATACTCAATGGGAAAAGGGTGATGACAATAATAAAAAACCACAGAGGGTTAAAGATATCGGCTTGGCGACGAAATGCGATCAACAGTTCACGTCGAATGATCGTTGTCATAGAAGAGATCATATTACTCACCCAACTTTATTTTTCTTAGTTTCGGGCTATCAGCAAACATATCCTGGTGCGTAGTGAGTAACACAATGCCACCGTTATCTGCATGCTGAGAAAAAAGCGATTCCAGAACTTTAACGCCCTGCTTATCAATTGCAGTCAGCGGTTCGTCTAGAATCCATAACATTTGCTTACTCAACCATAGACGAGCCAATGCCACACGGCGCTGTTGCCCCGCTGAAAGTTGCCCTGCTGGTACGTCTTCTCTACCAGCAAGCCCCACTTGAGCCAATGCATTGTAAAGTTCTTCCTTACTCGTTCCACTGCTGTGAATCGATTGATAGAAGCGCAGATTTTCATAGGCACTGAGCTCGCGTTTCACGCCAGTTTGGTGACCAAGAAAAAGCAAATTTTGGTGATACATATCTCGGTTCGACTCAATAGATTCGCCATCCCAAGAGATAGTGCCGTCATCACGGTCGCCTAGCCCAGTGATAATCCTAAGGAGTGTCGTTTTCCCAGTACCGTTACGACCTTCAACTTGAACCAGTTCACCGGGTTTCAATTGAAAAGACAACGATTCAAACAGAACCCTGTCGTCACGAATAGCAGTTAAATTTGAGACTTCTAGCATAGGTAAATTTAGTCGAGTAATGAGAGGGCTATAGTAGCACACCAACAAGGTGACAAAACAGGACTAGGCGTTTTCGAAAGAACAAACTCCGTAAGAAACTGTTACCACCGCATCACAATTTACACATTTTCATCAACAAACAAGATATTGCATTAGATACAAACACTTATAAACATCGTTCTATATAGGTATAACAGGCACAAAAAAAGAAGCCGAAGCTTCTTTTAAGAGTTGTGTGTGATGAACATCAATTGCTCATTACGCAGTAAGCGCTAAATTTAACGACGTCGAGTCGGGTCTCTACGATCACGAGAGGATGCAGGTTGTTCATCATACGATGAAGGATTACTTCTTAACGAAGGGATTTTTTCCTTACCTGCGAGCTTATTCTGCAGAGACATCATCAGCTCAGCTTCTGCCTTAGGTAATTCACACTCTTCGATCAGTTCGTTTATCCCTGCACCAAGCTGAACCATTTTAGTTGCGCGTGTATACAAACGCCCATCGGTGTCCGCATGTTCCAACTCAACAATACGTTCATTCAAGTGTTTTATCAGATCTTGCTGTTCCGTCACTTTCTGACCAAGGCCAACCACAACAGAGCGAACTTCAAGTAATTGCTTACTCGATTTTTGAAGCTCTTTATCCAAGTTACGAACTTGCAGGCGTGACGTATCGATCTGCTTTTGAATTGCACTTTTTACTTTGCTAATCAAAATCACGATGAATAACGTAAAAACCCCAACTCCGACTATCAGAGCAATAGGGTTTAAAGGAAGCGCTTCAAACATTACAGGTGAGCCATCTCATCCCATTCGTCTTCACTTAACAGCTTGTTCAGATCGACTAAGATAAGAAGCTTACCATCACGGTTACTAACACCTTGGATGAACTTAGCACTTTCATCAGTACCAACACTTGGTGTCGTGTCGATCTCAGAAGAACGCAGGTAAACAACTTCAGCAACGCTATCTACTAAAATGCCAATAACTTGACGCTCAGACTCAATAACGATAATGCGTGTGTTATCTGTGATTTCACCTTGCATCAATCCAAAACGAGAACGAGTGTCAATAACAGTAACAACGTTACCACGCAGGTTGATAATACCTAAAACGTAGTCTGGAGCACCCGGTACTGGAGCAATCTCGCTGTAACGCAATACTTCACGTACTTGCATTACATTGATGCCGTAAGTTTCTTCTTCTAATTGAAATGTCACCCATTGAAGTACTTCATCATTTGTTTGATCTTTTCTTACTTCAACTTCACTCATATGAGACATAGATAATCCTCTTGCCGTCGTTACCGACCACTGTTGTTAACTTGATGCTTATATTGTACCAATCGTAGTACTAGCCCAATGCTTTTACGTCTAGCCCTGCATTTAGCATGGCGGTTAATGCTTCAACATGGATCAAAGCACACATTTTTTCTTTTACCATACCAGCGAGCCATGGCCGTTTCCCTGCCGTTTCTCGCCAGCGTACTTTATCTGTATTAAGCAGCTCGGTACCTTTAAGCTCTGTACTCGCAAGCCCCCATAAGCTTTCGCCAAGCATGACTATGTATTGATAATTCTCTTTATAATCATCACATAATAGCTTTTCAGGCATCACCCATTTGGCGGTATCAACCACGTCTAGCTTACTATCTCGATTAGTTTGTAGCCCCAGATACCAAGCAGGTTTGCCAATAATATGACTTAACTCTTCAAGGCGATGAATACCCCCGAGCTCATCAAGTGGCACAGCAAACGTCACACCGTTGACATCAAAATACAGCACTTGAAAATCTTCAGTTCTAGCCGTCGTTTCCCATGATGTAAACTGATCAGCTCCACCGGCTTGGGTTTCAAGATCGGTAACTGGCTCAATTTGAGGATATTCAAGATCGGGTTCAGTAGCCTTAACTTCAATGTGCTCAGTTACGTGCGCTTCCGTTTCGACCACTTCAGTTTCGACCGCTTCGGCGAGCAGTTCATTTTCAACGGCTAATTCTGGTTCTGGAAGATCCCAATCTTGAATTTCAGGATCTACAGACACTTGAACAGACTCGACTGCAGCGTCAAACATTTGCATGTCTGCCTGCTGAGCAATTTGCTGTGTGTTCCGATCCATCAACTCATCTAGATTCAGCTCATCGACAACATTAGTGGCTTCTAAACGACTCAGAAGTTTCTGAACATCCTCAAGATTCGGCACTTCAAATTCTGCAGCGCGTATTTCGGCGTAGCTTGAATAATGACTTGTCGTTAATTGTGGCTCTGGCTCTGGCTCTGGCTCTGGCTCTGGCTCTGGCTCTGGCTCTGGCTCTGGCTCTGGCTCTGGCTCTGGCTCTGGCTCTGGCTCTGGCTCTGGCTCTGGCTCTGGCTCTGGCTCTGGCTCTTTAGTTTGTGATTCGTCGCTAGACTCGTCAACAAGAAAAGCATCAGATTCAAAGTTTTCATCGCCTAACAGCGCGGTAAAGTAATCATCGATTGCTTGTTCACTCGATAAACTTGGTTGCGTCAATGTCGATTCGTTATTCGCGCTCATTTATCGCTAACCTCTCGAGATAAATAAGCAGCTGTTTATAAGCAAATACACCACGGCTACCCGATGCGAAATGAGATGCTGGCAAGCGTTTTAGACTAGCATCGCGAAACTTGGTATCAATCGGCACAGCTGATGTCCAAACTTGGTTTGGATAGTCATCTTTAAGCTGAGTCAATGTTTGCAATGATGCTTTCGTTCGCTTGTCGTACATCGTCGGGACAATCGTCACCTTAAACGGTGTTTTGCGAGACTTCTGCATAATGGTTAGAGTGCGAATCATGCGCTCTAAACCTTTCATCGCCAAAAATTCAGTCTGTACCGGAATCAAGATACGATCACTGGCAGCCAACGCATTCACCATCATCACACCAAGAATAGGCGGACAATCGATAAGCACGTAGTCATAGTCATCTTTCAAAGCGGCTAAAGCACGCTTTAAGATCAAGCCCATACCACTTCGATTTCCCATTACACGGTCTAATGTCGCCAATGACATGTGTGCGGGAATAATATCGATACCTTCAATTTCGGTCTGTATAGTCAACGCTCTCACAGCTTGCGTAGAAAACTCACGCAGCTGGAACAGATCAAACAGGCTCGATTCCACCGTATCTGAGTCGTAACCCAGATAGGTGGTTAGTGATGCATGTGGGTCAGTATCAACCAACAACACACGATGACCCTTTAAGGCAAGTAAGCCAGCTAGGGTCACTGTCGTTGTCGTTTTCCCGACGCCACCTTTTTGGTTTGCAACACTCCAAACAATCATGTCGATTTACCTAAGCTAACCCAACTTCGACCAAAATCCGTTCCGCAACGCGGTCTAGAGGTAGGTCTTCAGTAGAAATGCCAGCTTTTGCTACAGCTTGAGGCATACCATATACAACACAACTATCTTCGTCTTGCGCCCAAATGGTCGAACCCGCTGTTTTTAACATGCGAGAACCTTCTCGACCATCAGCACCCATACCGGTCAGTATCATAGACAACACTTTATCGCCGTAGATCTTAGCTGCAGAACCAAAAGTGACATCCACACAAGGCTTGTAGTTCATTCGGTCACCACCATCGATAATCTTCAGACGCGCCGAACCCGGGCGACCATCAATCATCATTTGCTTTCCGCCTGGAGCAAGATAAGCCACCCCAGGTTTCAACAGGTCTCCGTCTTGAGCTTCACGAACTTCAATCTTACACAAGGTATTCAAGCGGCTAGCAAAAGCAGCGGTGAACGTTGCTGGCATATGCTGCACTAGCACAATCGGATGTGGGTAGCTGGCAGGGATGCGTGTCAAAATTTTCTGTAGTGCAACTGGCCCACCAGTAGAAGTACCAATTGCAGTTAATTGATACTTTTTACCCGAAGCTCTAAATTTCGCGGTTGAAGCAACCGCTGGTTTAGCAGCAGGGGCTGTTGCTGAAATAGATTGGCGCAATGGCGCTGATGTTGACGCCGTAGCTGTTGCGGTAGCTCTTGGCGCAACAGGAGACCGTCGCATAAACGCGCGCTTTGCAGCAATCTGAATCACGCGCTGTTGAAGCAATGCGACAGCATCGTCACGGTTACGAGCGATGTCTTCAAATTTCTTAGGTAAGAAATCTAGAGCACCCGCATCTAACGCATCTAACGTAGCTCTTGCACCATCATGCGTTAACGATGAAAACATCAAAATAGGCGTTGGAGACGCAGCCATAATTTCACGAACGGCAGTAATACCGTCCATGACAGGCATCTCGATGTCCATGGTAATTACGTCAGGTCTTAGCTTTTTCGCTTTCTCAACCGCTTCTTTACCGTTTACTGCTACATCGATGACTTCTAGGCGAGCCTCCGAGTTGATGATCTCGCTTACTCTACGACGGAAGAAGCTCGAATCATCAACGACTAATACTTTAATCGCCATATTTATCCTTAAGTTAAATTCTTGATGCAGCTGCGTACTGCTTCAACAAGTCCGGCACATCTAAAATCAATGCTATGTGACCGTCACTTGTAATTGTCGCACCTGCCATTCCTGGCGTGCCTTGAAGAAGCTTATCAAGTGGCTTAATAACCACTTCTTCTTGACCGATAAGCGCATCGACAACAAAACCAACACGTTGACTACCAAGTTGCACAATAACAACATGACCATGACCTTGACGTCCTTCAACAAGACCTTCTTTAGGTGTAAGCCAATTTTGTAGGTAGAACAGTGGAATAGACTTATCGCGAACGATAATAGTCAGCTGACCATCAACCACGTTTGTGCGGCTTAGGTCTAAGTGGAAGATTTCATTTACAGAAGCCAGTGGCAATGCGAACGGGTGACCCGCAACACCAACCATTAAGGTTGGTAGGATCGCAAGTGTCAAAGGAACCTTAATGGTAATCTTGGTGCCTTGGCCCATCTCTGAATCGATATCAATTGAACCATTCAGTGTGTTGATCGCTGTTTTCACAACGTCCATACCTACACCACGGCCAGAGATATCTGAGATCTTTTCTTTACTTGAAAAACCAGGAGCAAAGATCAGATTGAAACACTCTTTATTTGTTAGGCGAGACGCAGCATCGTCATCCATCAGACCACGCTTAACCGCGATAGCACGAAGCTTATCAGGGTCCATACCGCCGCCATCATCAACGATAGCCAGTTCAATGTGGTCGCCCTCTTGAGAGGCAGACAGAATCACTTTACCGGTTTTAGATTTACCCGCAGCAACACGGTCGTCCGGCATTTCAATACCATGATCCACAGAGTTTCTCACCAAGTGAATCAGGGGATCAGCAAGTGCTTCTACTAAGTTTTTATCAAGATCCGTTTCTTCGCCACGCATTTCAAGAACGATGTCTTTCTTCAAGGTACGAGCAAGGTCACGGACAACGCGTGGGAAGCGACCAAATACTTTCTTGATCGGCTGCATACGCGTCTTCATTACTGCACCTTGTAGGTCAGCAGTAACAACGTCTAAGTTAGATACAGCTTTCGACATTTCTTCGTCGTTGCTGTTTAAACCTAAGCTAACAAGGCGGTTACGAACCAATACTAGCTCACCCACCATGTTCATGATGGTATCCAGTGTTGATGTATCAACACGAACTGTAGCTTCAGCTTGCTGCTTCTTCGCAGGCGCTTTGACTTCAGCTTTTGCTGGTACGCTAGGCTTAGGCTCAGCTTTTACAGCAACAGGAGCAGGCTGTGGTTTAGGAGCGACTTTCGGCGCAACAGGCTCGGGCTTCGCTTGTACAGGCTTAGTCGCAGCATCCAACTCTTCAATTGAAGGGCCGTTACCTGAGCCGTGTAACTGGTCAAGTAAACTCTCAAACTCAGCATCAGTCATTAGGTCATCGCCTTCAGACTTTACTGGTGCTTTGGCTACAGGAGCAACTGGTGGAGGAGGAGGCGTTGAGCTTGCAGCTGTTGGGCTTTGACCTGCACCATGCAACTCATCTAACAGCTTTTCAAATTCGTCGTCAGTAATGTCACCACTCGCAGCAACTGGCTGAGGTGCCACGGGTGCTGGCGCTGGTGTGTCTACAGAAGATGTCGTTGGTGAACCACCCTTTCCGTGAAGTTCATCAAGTAAACGCTCAAATTCATCTTCAGAAATATCATCCACTGAAGAGGCACTGATATTTGTACTTTCAACAGTAGGTTCCGGAGCAATAACAGGCTCAGGAGCTGCAACGATAGGCTCAGAGATAACCGGTGCTGGAGCTTCTACTGCCACAACTTCATCTTCAGACTCTGGCTTGCAGAGGCGATGAAGTTCATCCAGTAAAGATTGGTCTGCTGGTACTAAAGCTTCCTCATCTTGCACGGCTTTAAACTGTACGTTGACTGTATCTAAAGCCTGTAACATCGTATCCATTAGACCGGATGTTACACTGCGTTGGCCATTTCTTAGAATGTCGAACACATTCTCAGCACCATGACAAGTATCCACCAGCTCGGTCAATGCTAGGAAACCAGCACCACCTTTTACTGTATGGAAACCACGGAAAATAGCGTTTAGTAGTTCTTTGTCGTCAGGGTTATTCTCTAGCTCTACCAGTTGTTCTGATAGAAGTTCGAGGATCTCTCCTGCTTCGACTAAAAAGTCCTGAAGAATATCTTCGTCTAAATCGTAGCTCATACGTTACCTTTAAAATCCAAGACTGGATAACAAATCGTCGACTTCATCTTGAGATGCAACAGCATCTTCACGAGCTTCTGGGTTCATGATCGGACCCTCTGGAGCAATAGATGACTTCTTATCTGTCTCTGGTGTTGGTTCTATTTGATTCGCACCAAATACGGTGAGAATCTCTACCAGACGTCCTTCAACCTCATTCACCAAGGTAATAACTTTGCTAATAATCTGCCCAGTTAAATCTTGGAAATCCTGAGCCATCAAGATTTCAGTCAGTTGTCCACGTAGTTCAGTACTATCGCCTTCTACTTGGACAAGTAATCCATCAATGCGGTGGCATAAAGCTTTGAATGTTACTAGCTCAATGCGGCCATGCATCAGTTCATTCCATTGAGGCCTTACTTGAAGTAAACACTCGTGTAAATTAGCTGCAATTGGCATACAGCGATCGACAGCGTCCATCGTTTTGTTCGCCGCAACTTCCGTTTTATCAATGACATACTGAAGGCGATCCCTAGCGTCAGGGATTTCATCCTTTGCGATAACGTTAATACGCTCGTCAAAGTTGAATTGTGTCAAAGAATCATGGAGGTCACGAGTCAGACTGCCTATTTCTTGAAGCATTGGGTTATCTTGAAGATTAAAATTATCTTCATAAATGCTTCTAACAAGAGAATCAGCACCTTGCTGCTCATCGTTTTCAAGCAGCTCTACTAATTTTTTTGCTTGTTCTAATGAAATCATCCTGAGTCCGGCCTTACTCCGCATAGTTTGTGACGCTTCAGCTTTAGAGATAAACGGGAAACAAAAAAGTTAATGTCTCTCTATGAAGCGCCTAAAACAGGTTATTATGAGTGCTTATAAACGCTCAAAAATCTTGTCGAGTTTCTCTTTTAGAGTTGCGGCAGTGAACGGCTTCACAATGTAACCATTAACACCCGCTTGCGCTGCTTCAATGATCTGCTCACGCTTAGCTTCTGCAGTGATCATAAGCACTGGAAGGTGCTTAAGTTCTGCGTCTGCACGGACGTGTTTTAGAAGATCAATACCTTGCATACCCGGCATGTTCCAGTCAGTTACCACGAAATCAAATTCGCCTTTTTTCAGCATAGGTAACGCGGTCAAGCCATCGTCTGCTTCTTGAGTGTTGTTGAAACCTAAATCGCGAAGTAGGTTTTTAACAATTCGGCGCATCGTTGAAAAATCATCAACAATGAGAATTTTCATGTTTTTGTTCAAATTAGCCTCCACTGAATAAAATCAGTGTTGTTAGTCGTTCTGTGTCCAAGCACTTAACTTAGTGCGTAAACGCTGCATAGATTGGCTTAGTATTTGGCTGACACGAGATTCGCTGACACCTAATACTTCCCCAATCTCTTTTAAATTGAGTTCTTCGTCGTAATAAAGCGAAAGCACGAGGCCTTCCCTTTCCGGAAGTTGTTTTATCGAGTCGATCAAAGCTTGGCGGAATGATTCATCTGCAACCCCTTGAAAAGGCGTATTATCTTGAGAGTCTTCATTCGGAGATATTACATCATCAGAGACACCTAAGTCTTCTATCCCTACCAATTTTGAGCAATTAATATCAGTTAAAGCGCTGTGATACTGGTCTAAACTCAGCCCCATGTGCTTTGCCACCTCAGCATCACTGGGATCGCGATTGAGAGTGCCCTCTAATTCCGCGATTGCACTACTGATTTCTCGATTGTTTTTATGAACCGATCTCGGGACCCAATCCCCGCGGCGAATGTCATCCAACATTGCTCCACGAATTCGAATACCTGCGTACGTCTCAAAGCTTGCGCCTTTGGTACCATCATAGTTCTGTTGCGCTTCAATCAGGCCAATCATGCCGGCTTGAATCAAGTCATCAACTAATACATTAGGCGGTAATCGCCCCAACAAATGATGAGCGATACGCTTAACCAACACAGAGTACTTCTCAAAAAAAGCCTGTTGGCTATTGTGATTAGCATGTTGATCGTAAGTAAGCGCTTTATTCACCAAATGGTTCCTCTATAAATTCAGTACGGTTCAGCAGCCTTTCAACAAAAAACTCCAAGTGTCCGCTTGGTGTTTTTGGTATTGGCCAGGTCAATGCCTTATTAGCCAAAGAGCTGATTGCCAATGCAGCTGGAGAGCGAGGAAACGCATCGACTACGATTTTCTGTCTCTTAACTGATTGACGTACTTTATCATCTAAAGGAATACATGCTACGAGTTCGAGGCTCACATTCAAGAAGCGCTCTGTGACCAAAGTCAACTTTGCAAATAATTCTCGGCCTTCGCGGTAGCTTCTGACCATATTTGCAACAATTTTGAATCGCTGAACTTGGTGCTCTCGACTCAACAGCTTAATCAATGCATATGCATCAGTAATCGACGTTGGTTCATCGCAAACCACCACAACCACATCCTGTGCAGCTCTTGAGAAGCTGATGACCATATCGGATATACCCGCTGCGGTATCTACCAATAAGATATCCATCTCGTCTTCAAGCGAACCAAAAGCACGAATCAATCCAGCGTGTTGAGCGTGTGAAAGTTCAGTCATGCTTTGTGTGCCTGATGTCGCTGGAATAATTTTAATTCCGTGCGGCCCTTCGACAATCGCATCCTTAAGTTCACACTCACCAGCCAACACATGCCCAAGATTTCGTTTAGAACGAATGCCAAGCATGATGTCTACGTTAGCTAATCCTAAATCGGCATCCAGCACCATGACTTTCTTGCCTTGGCGAGCCATACAAATAGCCATACCTAACGTTACATTCGATTTACCTACGCCTCCCTTGCCACCCGTTACAGCGATAACTTTTGTGAGTGAAGGCTGGGTTAAGCGACGGAGGCCGCTAGCTTGATCGTGTATCATATTCTCATTCATATTTATCCGCCGCCTAGAGCCCTTCAGAATCGCTATTCCAGTAATGAGGTTCATTCTCTGTCGATTTTTCTAATAACTCATTAGCCTTAGCAATCATGTACTTTGGCTGAGCGATAACGATATCTTCAGGAACTCGTTGACCATTTGCTATATAAGCAACTGGCAATGCATTTTGTATTACCACACTGATGAACTCACCCAAACTAAGCGATTCGTCCAGCTTCGTCAGGATACATCCCGACAGCGGGATTCTTCTAAAGTGTTCAATGGTTTCTTGTAGTACTTTGCGTTGCGCGGTTGCGGGCAACACAAGGTAACTATTGATAACGGAACCACTCTCTTGCATCAATGTGTCTAACTGCTCAGATAGGCGAACATCTCGCTGCCCCATACCTGCAGTATCGACTAGAATCAGGCGACGATTACGTAACTGATATATTACATCGGCCAATTCACTAGAATCTTTAGCAACTCTTACAGGACAACCCATAATTCGACCATAAATCGATAACTGCTCATGTGCACCTATGCGATATGTATCAGTAGTCACTAGCGCAACATTATCCGCACCATATTCCATGGCTGCGCGTGCAGCTAGCTTAGCAACAGTCGTTGTTTTACCTACGCCAGTCGGGCCCAATAAGGCCACAATACCACCGCGTTTTAAAATATCTTTTTGTGTTACAGAGATTTGGTCAGCAACCAATGCCAACAAAGCCTTCCATGCACGTGCCGGTTTGGTATCTTCAGGAATGTAGCAAGCCATTTGGTCAGCAAGCTCAGCAGATACACCCATACGTTCAAGACGTTTAATAAGCATGGCTCTGAGCGGTTCACGACGCTCGACTTCTTGCCACATTAACCCGGACACTTGATGCTCTAACAAACGACGAATTGACGTCATCTCGTCGCGCATCGTTTCCATTTCAGTATCTGAACCTTTGGATTGAGCATTCTCACGACCACGATCATAACGGGTAGGATCTAAGCGAGGTGCTGGACGCTCTACTCTGCGATCTTCGGCAATCAATTTAGATAAACCCGTTTCACGAGCAAAGGCCGAGTCAAGGCTGCCGCTAGAATGCTGGCTACTCTGAGGTTGATGACCGTTACTTGACTGGCGATTGAGCAATGCTGATAACGAGTCTTCATTTTCAGCACGATGTTGTTGCTCGTCGTCGGCGCCATGACTGTATTGCTTTAGCATATTCGCAAAGCGCTTGGTCATTGAGCGCCCACCTTCTGCATTCGGCTGGATGCTAACCTTGTCATCATCTAATTGACGACGCCCAGTTGGTACTTTGGGCTCAGACATTTGAGTGTACTGGCTTTGCGTAGGCGGCTGAGGTTTATTGAGTCTGGGACTTGCTGTCGACGGGCTGGAATCTCCATCAATAGCGGCAACAATTTCCACACCACCTGCGACCTTTTTGTTAGACATGATCACCGCTTCTGAGCCAAGTTCTTCTTTAACTTGGAGCAGAGCTGTTCGCATATCTTTTGCAAAAAATCGTTTAATTTTCAATTCGATCGTCCGTTCTAATTAGGCGGCTTAATTACCAACAGCTTGTACTATGCGTATCTGCTTTTCGTCTGGTATCTCTTGGTAAGATAATACTCTCAAGCTTGGGATCGTGTTTTTCACGAACTTAGCCAGAGTCGAACGTAAAACACCAGAGGTCAATAATACCGCTGGCTCACCTTTCAGTTCTTGCTCTTGTGTCGCGTTACTGAGTGAGGTCTGTAAACGTTCGGCTAAACCAGGTTCAATACCAGCAGATTCTCCCCCGGATGCCTGCATGGTTTGATGCAAGATTTGTTCCAACTCAGGAATCAAAGTTATAACCGGTAATTCTGGCTCTATACCATTGATTTCTTGAACAATTAGTCGTTTTAGTGAGATACGAACAGCTGCAGTTAATATGTCAGGTTCTTGACTCTTAGAAGAGTACTCCGACAAAGTTTGGACAATGGTTCGAATATCACGAATTGGAATCGCTTCATTCAGTAGGTTTTGCAGAACTTTCACAACCACACCAAGCTGTAATTGATCCGGTACAAAACCTTCCACCAACTTAGGTGTTGATCGGCTAAGCATCTCAAGTAAGTTTTGAACTTCTTCGTGGCCAATCAACTGTGAAGCGTTATTCGTTAACTGCTGGCTAAGGTGTGTGGCAAGTACGGTTGAAGAGTCTACAACAGTATAACCTAAGGCTTGTGCGTGTTCACGCTGCTCTTCACGAATCCAGACCGCTTCAAGGCCAAAGGCAGGGTCAATCGTCGGCTCTCCATCTATCATCCCATAGACTTGACCAGGGTTAATCGCGAGCTCCATGTCCGGCTTGATTTCAGCCTCACCAACCGCTACCCCCATCAGGGTAATTCGATAGCTGTTTGGTGTCAGTTCCAGATTATCGCGAATGTGTACTGCTGGAATCAAGAAACCAAAATCTTGAGACAACTTTTTCCGTACACCTTTTACGCGCTCAAGCAATTCTCCACCTTGATCTCTATCAACCAAAGGAATCAAGCGGTACCCCACTTCGAGACCAATAATATCTACGGGTTGAACATCATCCCAAGACAGTTCTTTTTGCGATGCGGGCTTATCACCATTGGCATTCGTAGTTGCAGGTAGATTTTTCTCTTCTACCTTTGCCTTGTTCTTTTTATCGATAAAGTAAGCCCCAGCCCCAGCTACCACAGCAAGGCTTAAGAAGGAGAAATGTGGCATACCAGGAACAATACCCATGATGCCGAGGATAGCTGCGGTGATCATTAGGGCTTTAGGATTATCGAACATTTGGAAGACAAGTTGTTCGCCCATGTCTTCATCAGTATTTTGACGCGTTACCATCATCGCCGCAGCAATAGAAAGCAACAGCGATGGAATTTGTGCAACCAGACCATCACCGATAGTCAGTAGCGTATAGATTTCGATAGCTTCACCAAAACCAAGGTCAAACTGAGCCATACCAATACTCAAGCCGCCAATGATGTTGATGAATAAAATCAAAATACCAGCGATCGCATCGCCTTTAACAAACTTAGATGCACCGTCCATCGAACCGTAAAAGTCAGCCTCTTTGGTCACTTCAAAACGTCGAGTACGAGCCTGATCTTGGTCGATCAAACCCGCATTCAAGTCGGCATCGATTGCCATCTGTTTACCCGGTAGGGCATCTAGGGTGAAACGTGCACTTACTTCCGAAATACGACCCGCACCTTTGGTTACAACCATGAAGTTGATGATCATCAAAATCAAGAACACCACTAGACCTACCGCGTAGTTACCGCCGATAACCACGTTACCGAAGGCTTCAATAACGTTACCGGCCGCGTCACCACCTTCGTGACCATGAAGCAATACCACACGTGTCGAAGCAACGTTCAAAGCTAATCGAAGTAGAGTCGCAATCAGAAGTACGGTCGGGAATGCAGCGAAGTCCAAAGGCCTACGGGTATAAACCGAAACCAGTAACACAACCATGGACAGTGCAATGTTGAAAGTGAAGAACATGTCCAACAAGAAGGCTGGTATTGGCAACACCACCATAGCGAGCGTCGCAAGTACCATAACAGGCGCGCCAATTGCAGGCATCGCACGATTAGGGATTTTAGGCAGCTTGTCCGCAAAAGGCAGGGAGAATTTCATAAGTCTAGACAGTTTCGCTATGTTGTAGCCATCTCACTAAGCTATTTGAGGCTCAGGTCTAAGCTATGTTGCTATGATTTATAGTGCATAGATTCAAATGCACAGGTTTATAATACTAAGATTTATACTGCTCGGGTTTATAACACGAGCATTTATAATGCTCAGATTTACAATGCTAAGGTTATCAATGATCGGCTTATAATATTCTGGGTTGATATAGCAAACACTGTACCAACACTTTTCGTCAAATTATTGCCATCGCCTCTTTAAAAAGAGGATTAGCTAGCCCGCTATTATCAGGGTTCATCAAGCAGAGCTCAAGCAATTGATCTAATGTCGTAAATCAGGTGGGATCGGCATATTAGAATCTTGGAGTTTTGGCCTCTCTCCGCCTCGTTTTCGGTACTGTTTCAGTTGAAACACATATGCAAGCACTTGAGCAACCGCCGTAAACAGACCGTCAGGAATTTGTTGTTCTAACTCGGTAGTGTGATAAAGCGCCCTAGCCAATGGTGGCGCAGGAACAATATAGATGTCATTTTCACGGGCAATTTCACGGATCTTCATTGCCATATGATCAACACCTTTAGCAACTACAACAGGTGCTTTGTCTTGATTCTGCTTATAGCGTAGAGCCACCGAGAAATGCTCCGGGTTGGTCACAATCACATCCGCTTGAGGTACGTCAGCCATCATACGGCGCTGAGCGGCTTCTCTTTGCAACATACGAATGCGCCCCTTAACTTCAGGCTTACCTTCTGTATCTTTGTGTTCATCTTTAATTTCTTGTTTGGTCATCTTCAGCTGATCGGCGTGTTGCCAAATCTGGAACGGGATATCAATCGCCACCACGATAAGTAAAGAGCAGCTGATCAGCAGAATAAAATTAAGCAAGATATCTAAAGCGTGGAAGATATTCTGTGGGTATACCTCCATGCTCAGTTGCATTAAATCGTGTTGAGAAGCTTGAATAAGATAGATGGCCATTCCCGAAACAAGTGCCACTTTCAAGATAGATTTCAACAGTTCAACCCAACTCTGCAGGCCAAACATACGCTTAATACCACTGAGTGGGTTTAGCTTAGACGCCTTAGGCATCGCCGCCTGCATAGAGAAATTAATCCCCCCGACACCCGCCGCACCAATGACGGCTGCAACAAATAAGGTTATCAGGATTAAGAACAGCGGGAACAACAGGTTCACTAATGCGCCACCCGCAATTTCGAGGAGTTTTGTAGCATCAAAAACTTCTTCCCGACTCAGAGAAAACAGACGTTGCATTGTTTCGAACAAAGCTTTCGCCATCGATTCACCAAACCACATTAAAGCAATCGCACCAACAATAAGTACCGACGCCGACGCTAACTCTTTTGACCTTGCAACCTGCCCTTTATCTTTGGCCTGTTGCAAGCGTTTGGGCGTGGCGTCTTCCGTGCGTTCTTGACCGTCTGACTCTGCCATTTTAGTCTCCTAGCACTCTAACCTGATTAGACGACATATCTGTTGTTCGGTTTGTATCCAGAATAACTCATAGTGACTAAACAAGCCGCCAAGGATATACCAACAAAGCAATAGGCCCACGAGTAGCGCAAATGAGAAACCCAAAGAAAAGATATTTAGTTGAGGCGCCGCACGCGTCATTACACCAAACGAAAGGTTAATCGTCAGCAGCGCAATAATACCAGACAATGACATTGCTAATGCTGTTTTGAACATGATACCCAACCACAGAGCAAGCTCTCTATAATCAACAGAGGTCAAACTTCCACTGCCAATAGGTAAAGTCTTAAAGCTGAACACCACCAGCTGCAGCATTTTCAAGTGACCGTCTGTCTCCAAAAAAAACATGGTCGCTAGCAACATAAACAACTGGCCCAGTACTGGCGTGTTTTGCCCGTTAGCCGGATCCACCATAGAGGCGAAACCCAAGCTTGATTGCATACCCAAGATCTGGCCGAGCATTACGAAAGTTTGAATCATGAATTGGGTGACAAACCCCATGGCAACGCCAATCACGATTTGTTCAAATACAGTCAAGAACCCTTGGAAAGAGAGCAGCTCAATCTCTTTAGGAACAGCGGGAATCGCTGGCATCACCGCGAAGGTGATCGCTAAACCTAAATACAGACGAATACGTGGCGACACAAAGCGCGCACCGGTTACTGTCATCACCATCAGCATGGCTGAGATGCGAGTATAGGGCCAAAAATAATTGGCTAACCACTCTAGTACAAGGCTCGTTGGGTATTCCATATCGGTTTAGTAAAGAACTTGTGGCAAGCGTTCGATGAGTTCGAAAAAGAACTCCATCATCATTTGGGTCATCCAATGTGCAAACATCATCAACGCTAATAACGTCACGATCAAACGTGGTAGGAAACTTAAAGTTTGTTCATTGATCGAAGTAGCCGCTTGGAAAACAGCCACAACCAAACCAATCAGCAGGCTAGGAATAATTATGGCGCAAACCATAATTAGTACCATCCAAAGGGCATCTTGGAACAAATCTACGAATATTTCAGGATTCATGCTTCCCCCAGCTACAAGGCAAAACTGCCGGCGAGTGTGGAGAGTATCAAATTCCAACCATCAACAAGGACGAACAACATCAACTTAAACGGCAGCGATACAATCATTGGTGACAACATCATCATACCCATGGCCATCAAAACTGATGCCACCACCAAGTCGATAATTAGGAACGGCAAGAACAACATAAAGCCTATCTGGAAAGCTGTTTTCAATTCAGACGTGATAAACGCAGGAATCAGAACCGCCATTGAAACATCTTCTGGGTTGGTTACTTGCGCACCGGATATCTCAACAAAAGTTTCAAGATCTTTGATTCGAGTCTGTTTAAGCATAAAAGACTTAATCGGCCCTTGGGCAACATCAAACGCCTGTCGCGCTGATATCTGTTCATTCAAATAAGGCTGAACAGCTTGTTCATTTACCTGACTGATTACTGGCGACATGATGAAGAAGGTCAGAAATATCGCAATGCCAATAATCACTTGGTTTGAAGGTGTTTGTTGGAGACCCATTGCCTGACGCAAAATCGACATCACAACAACAATACGGGTGAACGACGTCATCAAAATCACCATCGCCGGCAAGAAGCCAAGCATGGTCATTAACGCAAGAATTTGCAGGTTAATCGAGTAGTCTTCACCGCCATTGGCATTGGTGGTCATGGTAAAGGCAGGTATACCGCCACCATTACCGGTTAAGCTACCTGTGGTCATAGTCTTCGATTTGGCTTGGTCTTGCTGCATCGTACTGATAGTGACCGACTCAGATCCAGCCGTATTCGCAGGAATGACAGTGCCATCTTCAACCTGTGCCAATACTGACACGCTGAATACGAGAGAGCTGAATATAATGAGCAGAACCAACCACACTTTCACCGTACGGAAAAATCCGGCACGGCAAAAGTAAAATGGATTCAAAAATCCGTTACTTGTTTGCATCTTTTTTTATTAGCTGGGAAAGCTGACTTGAAAATGTACTTTTTTCCAGCATCTCCTGAGTAAGAGGTTTATCGAGCTTAGAGATCAGCTGAATCGATTGTGTGGTAATGCCTACCAAGAACTGTTCATCACCCGCTTGTACAATAGCGATACGTTCTTTTGTGCCTACCGGAATTTGCCTAATAATCGCCAAACCTTGTTGATTCGACATCGCTGGCACTTGCATTCGCTTCAGTAGCCAAGCAATAAATAAAATGAAGGCTATAACGAAAATTAGCGACCCAAAGGTGGTCGCTAAATCGAGAGAAGGAGGCGTTGCCGCAAAGGCAATAGAAGGAGTAGCAAGTAGCCCTACCCCCAATACTCTGCGAGACAAACCTGTCATACCGCGAAATAAACTTTTCATTCCACGAGAAAAATTTGTCATTCCACAAAACCATCCTACTAATCTTAGAGGCGAAAAGCTCATTAACGCAGCTTCTTAATACGTTCTGTTTGACTAATCACGTCTGTCAAACGAATACCAAATTTGTCATTCACCACAACCACTTCTCCATGAGCAATCAGAGTGCCGTTAACCATCACGTCAAGTGACTCACCAGCAATTCTATCTAGCTCAACAACCGAACCTTGGTTCAATTGAAGTAAGTTACGGATACTGATTTGAGAGCGGCCGACTTCCATTGAGATAGTCACGGGGATATCCATAATGGTATCCAGCTTACGACGCTCATCTTCTGAAATTGGAGACGATGAGTCGGTTAACTCATCAAGTGGTGCCGCGAGAACATCATCAACATCGATTGACGGTGCTGAAGGGTCTTCACCAAGTGCTGCAGCCCATTCGTCTGCTAGCTTTTGATCTTCACTAGGTTCCATTACCAATTCCTATACTTTTATCTACTTTGCTATTCTTCATCTTCGCTATTTTCCAACTCAGACATTAAGTCTTTGCCAAGAAAGGCGAGATCGGTTTTGACCACATGAGGTCTTTCAATTTTTTCAGAAATCTGTACCGCGAGCTTCTCACCAGAACGGCCCATTTTCACACGATAGGTCGGCAGTTCTTCAACAAACATGGTTGCATGCTCAGGCATATTCATTGGAATCACGTCACCAGGACGCAGTTCCATCAGGTCTCTCAGGGAAATATCTTGCTCTAGCAAGTTCACGCGAAAGTTAACCGGTACATCCATGATTTCATCACGCAATGCAGAGCTCCAACGAACGTCGGTTTCCATTTTATCTGATTGGACACCAGCATCCAGCAGTTCACGAATCGGCTCAACCATTGAGTAAGGCATAACCACATGGAAATCACCACCGCCGCCATCGACTTCAATGTGAAATGAACTCACAACAATCACTTCGGTTGGGCTCACAATGTTAGCCATACTTGGGTTTACTTCAGAGTCCAAGTATTCAAACTCAACGCCCATTACTGGAGACCAAGCTTCTTTGTAATCTTCAAAAACAATTTTCAGTAGTAACTGAATAATTCGTCTTTCCGTTGGCGTAAATTCACGACCTTCAATCTTGGCGTGAAAACGGCCATCACCACCAAAAAAGTTCTCTACGAGAATAAAAACAAGCCGTGCTTCCATCGTGATTAGCGCAGTACCTTTTAACGGGCGGAAGCGAACCATGTTTAAACTTGTGGGTACATAAAGTGTGTTCTGGTACTCACCAAATTTCATCATCTGTACGCCGTTAATCGACACTTCAGCCGTTTTACGCAACATATTAAACAAGCTAATACGCATATGACGTGCGAAACGCTCGTTAATAAGTTCAAGGGTCGGCATTCGACCACGAACGATTCGATCTTGTGATGAGAAATCAAAATTGACCGTATTGTCACTTTCGGTTTCTAAGACATCTTCAACATCTTCAACATCATCAACGCCATGTAATAGCGCATCAATTTCGTCTTGGCTTAATAAATCGGTCACATATTACCTATTGAATTACAAAGTCAGTGAATAACACTTTTTCAATTACCGGTTGGCCAACAGCTTGAGTCAAGCTTGCTTTAATATCTTCAGTCGCCTTGTTCCGCAGTTCAACTCTCCCGGCAGGAGATCGTAATTGATCGACCGTCGCCGAAGCAAATGTGGCAAGTAGTGCGCTTTCAACAAGTGGAGAGTGGTATCGAGCGAGAACTTCATTCTTCATACCACGTACCATCAGCTGTACTTTTATCTGAACTAAACGATCTTTCTTATCGCCCGTAACGTTAAATAAGAAAGCTTGAGGCACATTAACATAGACCACTGGATCTGCACCCATGAGTTGAACCTCAGCTGACGACCCAGCACCCTCAACCTTATCATCGGAACCCATTAAGAAAAATGCGGCACCACCACCTCCAAGTAACAGCACAACAACCGCGATAGCGATAATGAGGAGCTTACTCTTTCCTTTCGGTGTTTCTTGTTCTTCTGCCATATTCAGCTCTAACTTCCTGTTCTTCTATTAACTAACGGTTCTTTCTATTAGCTAAGTATTCTTTCTATTAGCTAAGAGTTTTAGCCTGATACTAGGCATAATAACTAATTCCATCACGCTTTGACGTGACATTCAATTCAAGATTGCTGTTGCTATCAAGGTTTTCATCACCTTGACCATCATTTATACGGTTAGAGCCTGATTGTTGCTCGCCATTATTGTACCTGTCTTGCCCCTGACCAGTATTCTGTTGCTGAACTGAAGACTCAGCAAGCTGCATCCCTTGCTGAGCGAGCATCTCCCTCAAACGAGGTAAGGTTTGTTCAATAACTTCTCTCGCTTGTTGGCTACCGACAGTAAAGTGCACGTTCGCCACATCATTATTCATGGTCATACGAATTTTCATCTGCCCCAACTCTGGTGGGTCAAGACGGATATCCAAGTTCTTGAGATTCTTAGACATCATCATTTGGACTTTTTCCGCCACCTGCTCGTTCGCTAACTCTTTAGTGAGTTGCAAAGGTGCCTGTTGAGCCGCTTGAATTTCAGCTCGCGTAGGTGCTGAACCCACCGTAGCTGTACCTTGTGCGCCAGACGCCGAGGCTATCTGCTGAGCAAAGGTCGAATCTTTAGAATCTTCTTTAGCACCGGCTTTGCCCAAACCAGACAATGCCGCGGCACCTGCGCCCGCTTTAAGAAGCGCATCAGTAGAGCCTGCTTTTGTAGTGACTGGCGCTGTATTCATCGCGATCCCTTGCGCGGTTAAAGCTGGATCCAACGTTGCTTGCTGCTGAGGTGAAGCAACATTAGCTTGTTGAGCGGCTGCATGTGCATTGTTAGCGTGCAGCATTGCTGCCTTATCCGTAAGAGCATTGTTTGTTGATTGAGAAGCGGCCTGCGCTGACACTTGTTGTGCAGCCGTCGCTACAGCTGCTGTTGATGCTGCCGCAGCTAAAGCTTTAGTTTCGCTTGAATCCGTATTATCCCAATCAATAGCAGCGGGTTCACCAGACGCGCTGGTCACAACCGGAGCTTGATTTAGCAAAGCCGTTGCTTGTTGTTGAACGTTAGTGAGCTGTTGATTCAACAGGTCTAAGTTAGAGGTCGCTTTAGCCAAAGCGGCTTGCTCATCAACCGTCAACTTAGCACCACTTTGTTGCTTCTTAAGCAAGCTATCGACAACAGACTGTTCTGATTCGATTTGTCCATTCAATTGTTTTAGTGCTTTGGTATGGGCATCAACCTGCTTGGCTAGTTCAATATCCGCAGCTGAGATTGCTTGGCTCTGTTCGGCCACCGCAGCGCTAGCCGCATTCTTTTGACTCAGCTCTCGGTTCATACTAGCTTCAATTTGTTCTGGAGTGACGCCTTTATCCATCAACTGTCGGATTTCATCATCAGTCAGCTGAGACACCCCCTTACCTCCGGTAAGAACAGCGATTTCAGAATCCACCTCAAGACTATTCTCTTGGGTTGCTGCATTCGTTTGCAGTGTTGCCTTATCCGTAACGGAAGCTACTGCAACTGAGACACCGGGGATATTACCTTGGGCTTTATCTACCTGACCTTGCTGAGGCAAGCCTTTGCCGTTTGGCGCTTGATTTAGAGTTTTGTTTGCCTCATCCAATTGACCAAGCAATTTATTACCTTCACTCATCGCAGCATTAGCTTGCGATGCCTGCGTAGAGCCATCCACAGCTGATGAACCCTGAGTTTGGGATTGAGCAACCTGTTCCTTAGAATCGTTAGTCGTAACCTGCGCATCTTTACCTGCCGCCTTATCTGCGACAGTTTTATCAGCGATAGTGCTATCAGTACCCGAATTGGCTTTGAGCTTAACCTCAGATCCAGACGCAGCCTCTGCAGATGTTTCCTCAGCAGCTTTCTCGCCTTCTACTTCTGAAGCTACTAGCTTGCTTTGCGCTTCGCTTACTTCGTCAGCAGCCTTTGATTCAGCTGAATCACCTTTGTTCGCTTCGGCTGACGCTTCACCTTCGGTAGAGGCCTGTTTAGCATCAGGTTTCGCGGTACTTTCTGTGTCTTTTGCTGCGACTTTACTGTCACTTTCTTCAAAGCCTAGTGCTTCTTTGAAAGACTCAAAGAAACCTTTAGAGTCTCCAGTTTCTTCTACCTTTGAAGAGGCAGAACCGGACTCCAACAACGATGACGTTTTGTTGGTCGCTGAATTTGAGGAAAGACTAACATTCATATATACAAGCTCTATCTACTAGCTTTGCTGCCATGAATCGGACAACAAAAAGAAAGTCGGATGCTTTTTATGCCTTTGGTGAGCATAACTCGCAATTTTATATAAAACAGAGCAAGAAACATGCCTATAAGTTTTAAGTCTGCAATCTGCAGAGCAACACTTGCGTCATTCGTGAATCAGGTTCAAATCTTCTTTCGGCTATATAATAGAGTCGAGAACTCATCCATTTGCTTTTGCTCTCTTTGATCTTGCAGCTTTGCTTTTTCTTTCTGCTTTTTCTCCATCAACCACTCGTAGGATTTACGCTTTTTTCGTAACTCCATCCAATAGTTTTGGCAGTTATCGACCTGATTTTTAAAGTGATGTTCCGCTTCTCTCTGCTTAGAGAGCGTTTCATCTAATTGCGTTAAAAAACGGTTTAAGTGACCATATTGGCTAGCCGTTAATCCGGCCTTACCTCGGTCAACAAGTTGCTGGCAGTAATCAAGTCGATATTTTTCAATCTGTTCGACCTGTTCGTAGTAACCCTGCAGCTCGACATTCGCTTGATTCAGCGCCAATACAGCTTGGTTCTCTTGGTCTTTCGCTTGATCGAGAAGAAATTCTAACGCGTTATCCATGATTGACCTTATTCAACACGACCTAACCGCCTAACACATGCTTTAACATGTTGACGCACATGTCATAGGGAACCGTTTCTTTCATTTTCTGTTGTAAGTACTCGTCCAATCTCGGTTTCAAGGTGAAAGCACTGTCGATTGCAGGGTCTGTTCCCGGCTTGTAAGCACCAATCGAAACTAAATCTTGATTTTTCCGGCAGATAGACAGCACTTGTCTAACAGCTTTCGACATCAAGACATGTTCTTCGGTGGTGATTTGAGGCATAACTCGACTGACGGATTTCTCAACATCAATCGCGGGATAGTGGCCAGCATCAGCCATCTCACGAGATAAAACAATGTGACCATCAAGAATCGCTCGCGATGCATCGGCAATAGGGTCTTGTAAATCATCACCTTCTGTTAACACGGTAAAGAAAGCAGTGATAGAACCTTGTTCATCGTTACCATTACCTGCTCGCTCCACCAGCGCAGGAAGCTTGGCAAACACAGACGGCGGATAGCCTTTGGTTGCTGGCGGCTCACCCACAGACAGAGCGATTTCACGCTGCGCCTGAGCGAAACGAGTCAATGAGTCCATCAGTAGTAGAACATCTAGACCTTGGTCTCGGAAATACTCGGCTACAGCCAGTGCGGTTTGACAGCCTTTTAAACGCATCAATGGAGACGAATCCGCAGGAGCGGCGACCACAACAGAACGCTTACGACCATCTTCGCCAAGAATTTCTTCAATAAATTCTTTTACTTCTCGTCCACGCTCACCAATCAACCCCACTACAACCACTTGCGCGGTTGTACCACGAGTCATCATCCCAAGCGTGACCGACTTACCCACACCGGACCCCGCAAACAGGCCGATACGCTGCCCTTTGCCCACAGTTAGTAAGCCATTAATCGCTTTTAAGCCAACATCAAGTGGCTCAGAGATAGGTTTACGAGCTAAAGGGTTGATTGGCTCAGCATTAAAGGAAGCGCGTTGCTCGGTATAGATTGGACCTAAACCGTCGAGCGGATTACCTACACCATCGATAACACGACCAAGCAACTCCATTCCAACAGGGATACCGCTTTCTGATGTTATCGGTGTCACGCGAGCACCTGGTAAGATCCCAGTAATTTGTTCACTGGGCATCAAAAACAGGTTATCGCCAGAAAAGCCAACCACTTCGGCTTCCATCTGACCAGACATGGTCTCTACTAAGCATAAGCTGCCAATTGGCGCTTTGCAGCCGGTCGCTTCAAGCGTTAGACCAACAACACGAACTAGTTTTCCTGATGCAATTGGTCGCGACTTTAGCCCCTCGACTTTGTATTGGCTAAGACGGTTCGCTAATTCAAGCATTACTCATGACCTTGATGACGGTTTACACCACAGAAGCTTTGAATGACGTTCTTCACGCGCTCTTCCATGCGGTAGTTAACACTCGATTCACCCGCTTCAATTTGTACGTCGCCGCGATTGAGTGCAGGCTCTGATACCAACGTCCAATTACGAGAGTCCAATTCCGTTTCGCCATACGCTGAGCGTATTATTGCAACGTCTTCAGGGTTTAGCTTCAATGTGATCGCGTGACCTGAGATTGGCAGTGACTCTACCGATTCTTTCACTGTATCTAGTATGATTTGTGGGTTGGTTTGTACTTCAACATGAACCACTTCTTTGACCATGGTCAGTACCATGTCCACCAGTTGCTTCTCTACCTGAGCATTCATCAGCTCTAATGGCTGAGCGAACTGGTTGGCTAGCCCCATAAAGATGGCGACTTGCTGCTGAATGTACTCTTGACCAGCAGTAACGCCTTCAAGTTTTCCGGCTTCGTTGCCCTCTTCGTGACCTGCGGCAAACCCTTCTTCTTTGCCTTTTTCGTAGCCCTGTTTAAAGCCAGCCTCTTGTCCTTGATGAAGCCCTTCCTGATAAGCACCTTGCTTGATCAGTTCGATTTGGTCTTCAGTTAGAACCAGCTCTTCGTCTTCAATGGCTTCTTCAACCGTTGGCATCCAACCAGGATCGTAGTTAAAAGCCGTTTCTTTGGCTTGTTTGTTCACATCAGAGGTATAGTCAGGCAGCCCCCATTTCTGAGGTTGGGCAACCGTATTATCTTCTTCAGGGCGAAGGAAGCCGCGTTTTCTATCACCTGACATATCAGTACCTATCTATGAGTTCGTCCAACTGCGTTGTAGATTCAAGCAATTACACGGTAGTTAATCTGTGGTTTGAGGTTGGATAAAGAAAAGCCCCAACAATGTGGGGCTCTTGAGGTTTCTGTATTAAAGGAACTCGTCGGCGCCACCAGACAGCATAATCTCGCCACTGTCTGCCATCTTCCTCGCAATACCCAAGATCTCTTTCTGAGCAGCTTCTACATCAGAGACTTTAACTGGCGGCATCGCCTCAATATCGTCTCTCATCATATCAGCAGCACGCGTAGACATGTTCTTGAAGATCTTCTCACGTAGGCTTTCATCAGCACCTTTAAGCGCTTTCTGTAGGACGTCTTGTGGAACATCACGCAGCAATCGCTGAACACCTTGGTCATCAACTTCAATAAGGTTTTCAAAGACAAACATAAGATCTTGGATCTGTGTTGCCATGTCTTCGTCTTGATCTCGAATTTGCCCCATCAAGATGCCTTCTACATTATTGTCCATGTAGTTCATGATCTCAGCAGCGGCTTTCAGGCCACCAATTTTGGCAGCTTGAGCACCCGCTTGACCCGCAAACTGTTTCTCCATGATTTCATTCAACTCAGCGAGAGCTGAAGGTTGAACTTCTTCAAGGTTAGCAATACGCATCATCAAATCAAGGCGAACACGCTCAGGGAATTGAGATAAGATCTCCGCAGACTGATCCGATTCCAGATAAGATAATACGATCGTTTGAATCTGTGGGTGCTCGTTAATGATGATGCTTGCCACCTGACGAGGGTCCATCCACTTAAGAGAATCCAAACCTTTAGAACCAGTACCTAAAAGGATCTGATCAACAAGGTTATTCGCCTTATCTTCACCTAGAGCAGCCACCAACGCATTACGCATGAAGTCTTCACTGCCCATACCGATGTTGGTGTACTTCTGAATATCATCTAAGAAAGCGCGGTGCACAGCACCTACTTTTTCTTGAGACCAATCCGTTGAACGTGCCATTGCACTACCAACACGCTGAACCTGTTTAGGTTCTAGATGGCGAATGATACCCGCAGCATCTTCTTCACTTAAACTTAGCAACAAGATCGCAGCGCGCTCTTCGCCTGAGATAGACTCGATATCGACACTTGCGACATCAAGCTCACCACCTTCTGCTTGTTGTGGAACAATTTCGTTAGCCATCTGCCACCCAATTCTTAACTACTTGAGCTGCTAGCTCTGGTTCATTCGCTACAAGTGCACGTACTGCTTTCAGTACGTCCTCATCTTTGTGAAGGTTAGGTAGGTCGATACTTGAACCAAATTCAAATAACTCACCACCTTCAATATCACCACCAATTAAACTGGTTTCGCCGTCAGCACCAATTGGCATGCCGTCGGGTCCGTACATTTGATCGTCATCGTCTGCTGCTGGGTTAAGCAGTTTTTTCATTGCAGGGCGAACCAGCACCAATACGACAACAATAATAACCAACGCACTCGCAAACCAACGAACCCAATCATTAAAGTTCTCATGCTCCCAAATTGGTACATCAGCAACAATATCCGTTACTTGAGGTGCAAATTGCATGCTTAACACATTGAGTAAATCACCGCGGTTTTCATCAAAACCCACAGTTCCAATCAATACCTGACGTATCGCGTTAATTTCGCTTGCTGGAATTGGGGTGTGAACCACTTCTCCCGTATCAGGATTCAATGATTGGCGATCTTTGATTGCAACAGATACGGTCTGACGATTAACCGTTCCGCTCTGTTTTCGCTCATGACTAATGGTAGTATCCAGCTCAAAGTTGCGGGTCGCTTCTTTGTGAACCGAACCTTGCCCCATCATCGTACCATCTTTCATCTGAGCCACATCCTGAGGAATCGAAGCATCAGCGGGAGGCTGGTTACTCAAAGCCCCTGGAATACCAGCCACAACGTTGCCGTTATTATAGTCTTCTAATGTGTATTCACTTCGGGTTGCTGGAGTATTCGGATCAAAACGCTTTCTTGTTTGTTCCACAGCACTAAAGTCGAGTTGAATATCAACCTGAGCCGTGTAGTTACCAAACCCAAGAATCGGAATCAAAATAGAGTCAATTTTTTCTCGTAGCGCTTGCTCTTGATTACGCTCTAACTCGTGCTCTTTTCGACGAGCCGCTGACATCGGATCCTGAGAGCCAGAGCTCAAAAGTCGACCATGCTGATCGGTCACCGTAATTCGCGAAGTTTTCATCCCCGGAACCGCACTGGCCACCATGTCCACAACAGAATCAACTTCTTGCTGCTTGAGGTTCGTCCCCGTTTTAAGTGTCAGGAATACTGAGGCTGAGGCTTCTTGATTGTGACGAACAAAGACACTTTGCTTAGGTAAGGCAAGTAAAACTTGAGCTTTACGTACCTGCTTCATCTGTTCAATAGCTTTAGCAAGCTGTCTTTCACGACTTAGTTTAAGACGCTCTTTCTCTAAACGTTGTGATACACCAAAGCCCATGTCTTGCATGAGGATATCATCACCGGTGTTTCGCTCTTGGTTCAATCCCGCTCGAACCATATTTAGCTTTAATGAGTTATATTCACTCGCTGGTACCGAGATGGTATTCCCTTCAAGAGAGTACTCAATCTTCTGCGTATCCAAATAATCAAGAACCGGGATCAACTCTTCTGTTTCGTAAGCCCCTAATGGACGCATTTCTGGCTCTTTCACCCAGAAAAACAGCATTACAATAAGCGCTACACAGATCGAGATAGAAAGAACTAAGACGACTTGACGAAGCAAATCGAGATCACCGACGGCCATATCGAACTTAGATGAACTGCGCTCACCTAAATCGGTATTTTGCCCTTCTCCATCTAGATCAGAACTTGCAATAAGTGCGTGGTCGTTGCTATCGCTTACGGTTAAATCTGTTGTTTGACTGTTATCTGCCACTATTTACTACCCAACTTATACCGGCATGTTCATCAGCTCTTTGTACGATTCGACCAATTTATTTCTAATTTGGATCGTCGCTTCAAAAGCCACACTAGATTTATTACGAGCAATCATCACGTCAGATAAAGACACGCTTTGATCGCCACTGTCAAAACGAGTTTGAAGATTACCAGAGGTCTTTTGTAATGAGTTCACATTATTAATGGCATTAGTCAGCATGTTGCCAAAATCTGCACCAACCGCTTGGCCCGTTGCAGCAGGACGCGCGCTGGCAGCTTCAATCATCATTGCCTGCATTTCGCCTTGTAAACCATCTATTCTCATTTACTACCTCAGGAGTCAAAATTATGACTATCTATTTAGCTTTATTATTGACAGAGCAATTAACGTGCCATGCATCAATTTGACTAGCTATCGTAATACACTAGTCAGAAAGCTGACACTACTAATTTATGTTCAGTTTGGAATGTCTATTCCAGCATCACGCATTTTCGCTAATTTATAACGCAATGTACGAGGGCTAATACCTAGCTTTTCAGCCATATCTTTACGTCGACCATGACAAGCAATCAATGTTTCGAGAATGATCGCATACTCTTGATCTCTAAGCTCATTTCCAAGCCCCTCACTACTTGCTACAACTTTACTGATAGGATTCGCTTCAGCAATAGGCTTAATTTCTGGCGCTGAAACACTGTTCCCTTCAACGATCTGTTGTAACCCAGTTGCGTCTTGCCAATCAACACCTTCAAGTAAAATATGTTCGCCTGAAATATTTTCTTGCTCACTCAAAATTAGAGCGCGCTGCACGACATTATCCAGTTCACGTACATTTCCCGGCCACGGATAATTGACGAGTTTACTAATGGCTTGCTCAGACAGAACAGGAACAGGCATTCCTAGTTTGGTGCAATGACGTTCAACCAAATGCTTCGCAAGCGGCTCAATATCGCCTTTACGTTCACACAGCGCTGGCCAAGTAATTGGAAATACATTCAGTCGGTAGTATAAATCTTCACGGAAATTCCCTTCAGAAACATACTGCTTTAGGTCGCGGTTACTGGTTGCTAGAACACGGACATCCAATTTGATGCTCTTACGGCTACCAAGACGTTCAACTTCGCGCTCTTGCAACACTCGCAGCAATTTCGCTTGTAGGCTGAGATCCATTTCGCTGATCTCATCCAACAAAATAGTACCGCCTTGAGCTTGCTCAAATTTTCCCGGACAAGCTTGAATCGCACCAGTGAACGCACCTTTATCGTAGCCAAACAGTGTCGCTTCCAACATGTTATCTGGAATCGCGGCACAGTTAATCGCAACAAACGGACCGTTTTTACGGCTCGAAGCGTTATGAATATAGCGAGACATGACCTCTTTACCTGAACCACTTGGCCCTAGCACCATCACATTGGCATCGGTTTTAGCCACTTTGTCAGCCAGCATCATTAGTTTGATACTTTTCTCATCGGCAACGATAGCATCGCCATTGTCATCCGACTTTACGGGAGCGTAACGGCTTACCATGTTTAACAGCACTTCTGGTGCAAATGGCTTTGCCATGTAATCGATAGCGCCTTCTTTCATTGCCGCGACCGCATCTTCAATGTTGGCATAGGCCGTCATCAATAGAACCGGAAGATTTGGCCAGTGCTGCTTGATGTTTCTTAGCAATGCTAAACCGCCCATACCTGCCATCTGTACATCAGAGACAACGATATCAACAGAGTTTGATTTCAATTTTACCAGAGCATCTTCCGCACAATCCGCTTCCAGCCACTCGTAACCAGCAAGCGCGAGTGTATCGACAAGGGCCTCGCGTAGACCTTCATCATCTTCGACGATTAACACTTTGCTTTGAGCCATAGGATTCTCCAGTGTAAATTCAGTTAAAACTTATTAGTCTTCAGAAGAAGAGCTTCTTTCCAACGGTAGACACATGGTAAAGCATGCGCCGTCACCCTCTTCTGATATCAATTCCAGTCGACCTTCATGTGCTCGGCATACCATTTGTACAACAGCTAAACCTAGACCTGTGCCTTGAGAACGAGTGGTAAAGAAAGGTTCCATAATTTTACCTTGAAGTTCTTTAGGCACACCGGGGCCACTGTCTTGTACTGATATCTTAAGTTCACCGTTTACGGGTCTAAAAAACACATCAATCTGCGATTTCTTACCCGCAATTTGAACTGCGTTCAAAACTAGGTTACTTAAAGCAGAAGCGATAGCATTGGCGTTGCCAAACATTTGAGTCTTTTCATCTTCAACTTCCTGACAATAATCAATCTGGTTGCTTTTTAACGCAGCCTCCACCATAGGATGAAACTCAATGATGAGTTCTGCGATGGTGAATGGCTTAACCACCTTGTTGTCGCCACCTTTGGCAAACAATAGCATGTCATTCACTTGTTTCTCTAAATCATGCAACCTATCCATCAGCTTAGATTGAAAACGCGTTTTTGTTGCCGGCGGCAAATTTGGCGCGGCAAGGTTTGATGCATACAGCATCGCACTAGAAAGCGGCGTGCGAACCTGATGGGCAAGCGAAGCGACCATTCTACCAAGTGAAGATAAGCGCTGAAGATCGCTCACACGAGACTGCAGCAGGCGAGTTTCTGTCAGGTCTGTAATCAAAATAAGCTGACCTGTAGTCGAAGCTGAAATCGCCAAGCGCACTTTTCGCCCATTCTTCAATGAGATCTCATGCCCATCATCGTCCCTTGGTTCAAAGGCATTTTGTATTACCGAAAACCATTTCTCGCCAACCAACTCAACCCCGAGAATACGGTGCGCTTCAGGATTCGCTTCTCTCACTTCACCATGCGTATCTAACAAGATGACCCCCGCAGGCATAACATCGAGCACTTGCTTATAGCGCTCAACCTGTTGCTCAACAGAATCTAGATGTGATTGATTTTCTGGTTCGTTAGATAGATGCATGTCAAAAATTTGCCTCAAATACTAAAACAGCCTGACATGTACAACACAAGTCAGGCTATTTGCTATATTTATCACATAGTTAAGCAAGCAACAACTCGACTATGGTTTATCTGTTCGTTTAGCTAAAGTTGCTAAAATGCTAAAATGCTAAAATGCTAAAGTGTGTGTGCTAGTTTTCGTTCCCATCAAAAATAGGCACTAACGCTGCAAGTTATATTTACGCATTTTTTCGACCAGAGTGGTTCTGCGCATTCCAAGCATGTCAGCAGCACGAGCAACAATACCGCCCTGAGCCTCCAACGCTTGATTGATCATATTCACTTCCATGTCAGCAAGTAGTTCTTTCAAATTAACCCCTTCAGCGGGCAAATCTTGAGGTGCGTTCGCATTGTCAGCAAGCTCATCGTGCTGCTCAAAACTGAAGTCTTCCGAGAACAAGTCAGAAAGAGCATCTCGCTCTTGCTCTTCCTCTGATGCAAAATTATTAAACTCTGGCTGAAACTCTGGGATATCACTGTATCTATATTTAGTTGGTAGATGATTCACATCAACCAAGCTATTTGGATATAAAATAACCATTCGCTCAACTAAATTAGCTAACTCACGTACGTTGCCCGGCCAGCAATGCTCCATCAAAGAGTTGATTGCACGAGGAGTAAAACAGATTGGCATGCCACCTTCAGCTTCCATTCTGGTCATCAACTCCTGAAGCAATAGGGGAACATCTTCTTTTCGCTCCTGAAGCGATGGCATTTCAATTGGGAAAACGTTTAAGCGATAGTAAAGATCTTCACGGAACAAATCATCTTCGATCATGTTTTCAAGATTGCGGTGTGTTGCCGCAATCACTCGAACATCAGCTTGAATGGTACTATTGCCACCTACACGTTCAAAACTGCGTTCTTGTAAAACACGAAGCAACTTAACTTGCATCGCCATTGGCATATCACCAATTTCATCAAGAAACAGTGTACCACCTTCAGCCAACTCAAAACGGCCTTTACGTGCGGTAATTGCACCAGTAAACGCGCCCTTCTCATGACCAAACAGTTCACTTTCGAGCAAGTCTGGCGGTATAGCGCCACAGTTTACGGGAACGAAAGGTCCTGAACGACGTTTAGAATGATAGTGAATATTGCGTGCTACAACCTCTTTGCCTGTACCTGACTCACCAAGAATCAATACGTTTGCCTCAGTAGAAGAGACTTGTTCAATCAAGTGACGAACTTCTTGGATACCAACACTCTGCCCAACTAGACTACGAAAAAGCGTGTTCTTACGCGCTGAAGGTAAAATTTGAACGCCTTTACGGCCCAAGAAATCTTTACAGTGTCTCAGTGCATCACTTAATTGCGGATAGTTAAGAGGAAGTTCAAGTTCACCAACAAAGTTAGTAAGTTCGTCAACCGGGTAATCGTTTTTGCCAATCACCAGTAAAGGGATGTGATTAACATGAACAAGCTTTTCATTCAGTAATGCGAAGCCTTTGGCTTTAATTGAACCAATGATGCAACCGGCCCACTGTAGGGACCAGTCAACTTTGTGTGCTTGTTCAGAGCTGATTACTTCGCAGCTCTCTCCTACAAACTCTAATATTGTGCTTAAATTGTGACGATTTTGAGCGTTATCATCGACGACAAGCAGTTTTGCCAAACCTTGCATAAGTAGGAATTATTGCCTTTATTTTGGTGCGATGCGGAAATTGGTAAGCGACGTAAGAGACAAAACAGAGAAAATATCAATGATTATGATCTACGTGGACAAATCTAGGAAACCAGCAACGAAAAAAGCCATTAGGCTATCTAATGGCTTCTATTTTATTTGATTATAAAAATAAGGCAACCAAGCAATTCAGAGATATGCGATTGGTTTAAACTGGGATGTTTCTTTAAATACCTACGTCCGCAGACGTTAAATTGTGATATTCATTCGGAATTTGGTCCCAAGCGCTCTTAATTTCGCGGATAATATCGATAACATCATCAATTGGCTGGGGATCATTTTTGTGATTTGCAGCAGAAATTTGCGTGATCATAAACTCATAAAGTTGATCTAGATTTTTCGCAATGTCGCCACCATCGGACATCGATAGGCAACTACGCAGGCTAATAATGATATCTAGAGCCTTACTCAGTCGCTCACCTTTCACCGGGATGTTGCCCGCTTGCATTGCCGCTTTACCTTGAATCAAGCGCTCGATAGCACCAGCCATTAGCATCTGAACAATTTTATGCGGTGAGGCAGCTGTAAGCTGGCTATCCACTGATACCTTTTTATATGCCTGTAAAGAACCGCGCATAGTAAACCTCTTCTATAAAAACTTTTTGTATTGTTGAACTGATTTGGCACCATGTCGGTATTTATGTAAGTTTTTACCTACTAGACCAGTCTCAGACTGCATCAGTTCGACCAATTGTCTTGTTCTCGAAATGGCTTCAAACCACTCGGAGCTTTGCTTAACGTCGGGATATGAATCGATTAATTGAAGCACGTTTTGCAATAACTGTTCTCTGTTATCGACAAGATGCACAATTTCTTCAGCATTAATTTCACTAAATTCGAGCTTAGACATAATTAATTGATCGAGCTCACAAAGCTCTTGAAGCAGTTTGCTCATCTATTAGCCCATTGCACTCATCATGCTGCCTAACTGAGATTGCATCTTGCTGGTCGCATCCTGCATAGCAGTGAACTTGGAGTGCGTGCGATTCTGCAGGCTATCCATACGGCGATCGAGTGCGACTTGGTCATCAACCAACCGATAGTTTTGTTCGACCAAGCTCTTCTCTCTCGTACGGATAGAACCGGTAACACCAGTGATCCCTTGAATCGCATCTTCGACTTTTTTAGCGAAGCCATTGTTACCACCAAAGAACTCACCCAACTTATCAAAGTGATTGTTGAGTTGACGGTCAAGCATATCGTAATTGATTTCTAACGAGCCTTGTCTTGTGGTGGTGATGCCAAATTCAGTCAAAGACTTTAGATTGTCTGGCGCGTCTTCAATACTTGATGAGAACACACCTTTCAATCGTGAATCTGCACTGCGTACTGTACTGTCGCCAGAGAGAGGGCCTTTTTGACCAGTCAGTGGATCGACACCCGCTAAATCTTTAGATACTTGGTAAAACTGATTATAAGAGTTAACAAAAGCTTCAATATCTTCACGAACACGATTACGGTCGTACTCAACACCTATCTCTGCTGGCGGCTTATCTTTAGGGGTTTTACCTTTAACCGTAATATCAATACCTTCAACAGCATCTTCAATCACATTGTTATTGCTAGAGAGCTGAGCAATGCCGTCTAGAACAACCATAGAATTTTGTCCGGCTTGCACTTCAGTCATACCGCTGTATTGGTCAAAAGACTGTTGAGCTAACGCAAGGTCAGCTTGAGCTTTATCAACCTTCTCTAAGTGCGCTCGTTCTGCTGGAGATAATTTAGCTCTCTCTAATTGCTGAGCCTGCAGAGGGGTTAGTTCACCTCTTTCAACTCTCTTCGCTAACTCAGAACGTTCATCAACCAATTTACTTTCTATTCTGGCTTTCTCGGCATCGAGTTTCTGCTGTGCCTCTTTGGGAGTAACATAAGAATCCGTCAACGTACCAGCGGCAGTATTTGACCACCCTGGAATATCAGCTGCTTTCTCTATGGCTTTTTCGTCAAGCTCAAGTTCTGGTCTAAAAAAAGAATCGAGTAATGTACCTGAAGCGGTATTGTTCCACCCAGGGATTGTATCTTCTGGCATCCCTGAAGCCGCTAAAGCTGCCGCATCTAGCGCCTTCTGACCAGCCATTGCCGCAGCTTGACCATAAGTTAAATTGTCACGGTCAAATTCAGCGAAAGGATCTTCGGGTTCAACGACGGGTTCCGATTTTCTTTCATAAATAGGATTACCGTTTACATCGAATATAGTGTTTCCGTTAGCGTCTCGCAGAGGAACAGCGAAGCCGTCTGGAATAGGGTTACCGTCGGCATCCAATTTGGGAGGAGCATCAGCCAAGACGCCTTGCGCTACTGAGCGAGCATCTTCTAAAGCTTTCAGTCTTTCCGATAGGGTTTTATATTCTAATTTTTTTAGAGGGTTGTTATCTTCAGAGTCAACGTGGAGTTTTATTTGATTGTCTTCACCAGACATATTTGAAGCGAGGACTAACCGTGGTCCTTCTTTATCGTTAATAATAGAAGCTCGAACCCCCGGATTATCCCCGGCACTGTTAATTGCTCTAACAACATCACGCAGTTTTGAGTTAGCACTAACTTGTGTCTCGAAGCTCTCTTTACCAAGCGAAACCTGCAGCTTACCTGGGCCAAATTTCATGTCCTCTGATAGTACATCAGAAGCCACTTTATGGCTCTGGGCAAGCTGCAACACATCGATAGCATATTTGCCAGCGATCGCTTCGGTAGTCGCGGTTGCAGAGACAAGACCTTCATCAGAGCTTTCTACTGTTCGCACAGCGAAAGCTTTGTCCTGGCGAAAGCTTGTCATCAGATTTTTCATCGAATCAAGGGACTCTCTGAGTCTTCCATAGGCACTAATGCTGGTGTCGATTCGCGTTCGTTCATTGTTGATCTGTTGCTGTTTAGGCACACGCTCCGAATCAACAATTTTGCTGACCATGGAATTGATATCCATGCCAGACGAAATCCCCATTGGGCCAAAACTCATTAAACCACCTCAATAATACGACTTAAACCTTAGCCTCCAATATTCCACTATTCGAGGTTTGGGCTGCTAGGCGCCTTAGAATTTCGAGCATTTCTTCATCGGGAATTTGGCGAATAATATCGCCTGTTGTGGTCTCATAAATGGTAACCACATCTCTCCCAGTCTCTTCATCAACCTTAAAAGCAACACCCTTGTTGAGAGAAGATATAAATTCATTTACCTTCTCCACCATTTTGACTCGCTCCGCATCATTTAACTCTTGTCTATGTTGAGCTAATTGAATCGCCGCTTCGGTAGCCATCTCTTTCGATTTTTCTACCTTGTCATAAGACGTTGTTTCTTTCGGATGTAAAGTACTCGACGCACTACTACCTTTATCGCTTGCAAATTTAATGCCATTAGGTGAGCCATAAGGCTGGATGTTCGATGCGTTAGATAATATTTCCATAACACTCTCCCTCCCACCTTTATGAGCCTAACAGTAAAACTCTACCCACAGTAGAGTTTACCGTTACTTACTGAAGTAAGTTTAGCCCAATAAGCTTAGAGCTGCTGATGGTGATTGTTTTGCTTGAGCTAAAATAGAAGTACTCGCTTGTTGTAAGATTTGAGACTTCGTCATTGCCGTTGTTTCTTTTGCGTAATCAGTATCTTTGATTCGACTCTTAGACGCATTAACGTTTTCGTTAATATTTTCTAAGTTGCTGATTGCGTGGTCAAAACGGTTTTGGAATGCACCAAGAGAAGCACGATTACTATCTACTGCCTTTAAAGCACCGTCAATAATAGATACAGCGTTGTTTGAACCTGCAACAGAAGTTACATCAATGTCGTTAACAGTAACATCCGTTACAATAGCCTTGCTGCTGCCAGGAATCTCTTTACCTTCTGCATCTTTACCAGATCCAAGACCTAACTCTTCAGCAAGAGAGCCGCCAAACTCTACATTACCATCAACTTTTTGGCTTGAAGCGAAGAGTTGCAATTTACCGCCTTCACCTACCGAAGCTTGAATGTCTGGGCTTTGACCGTTTAGGTAAGTGGCAAGTTCTTCCATGTCATTACCCTTTTTCGCAGTAATCGACAGATCTTGAACGTCACCAAACTGATCTTGGTACTTCATCGTTAGAACAGAATCTTCACCTACGCGCCAAGACGTATCTTTCCCCTCAGCAACGCTATAGCTCTTACCGCCCATTGCTTCAGTATCGGTACGCATATTATTCATTGTCAGCATTACTGCTTCACCAGAATCTGCACCAATTTGGAAAGATTGACTACCGAAAGTTCCGTTCAAAAGCTTGTTACCACCAAAAGAGGTCGTTTCAGCGATACGGTTAAGCTCAGTGTTTAGAGCTGAGACTTCTTCTTGAATTGCAACACGTTCAGATTTCGTGTTTGAACCATTTGAAGATTGAAGGGAAAGGTCACGCATTCGTTGCAGGATATTGGTTGACTCATTCATTGCACCTTCAGCTGTCTGTGCAATAGAGATACCATCGTTCGCGTTTTTTACAGCCATATCTAGGCCACGACTTTGCGACGTTAAGCGGTTAGAGATTTGTAGGCCTGCAGCATCATCTTTTGCGCTATTGATTTTATAGCCAGAAGACAAACGCTCCATTGATTTTTGAGTACCTTCAGCCGCACTATTTAGGTAGCGCTGAGCCGTCATTGCAGACACATTTGTGCTTACATTAATCGCCATAGTTGATCTCCTTTAGGCATTTTTTCATGCACTTATGTGACTCTCACCTCACAAAAACACATGTTATTTTGTTTTATATACCAGTGTCTCTCTCACCTTACATTGGTACATATCATTTCTCTCAATCCCTTTAACGGCCCCTTAACTAGAAGCTTTAATAAAAAATGCATTTTTTTTCGTATTATTTTCAATGTTAAAAAAAACGTGAAGTAGATCAATTAATCTCACGACATCTTTTAAAGCCGGATTTATACCAATCACAGTAAGTAAGTGAGTAGAAATAGCGCAGGAAAAATGCTGATAAAAAGGTAGGGTTTTTTCGATAAGTCGTTATTCTACAATCAAAAATTCTAACGTCGTTATCGAGTTTTTAGCAAGCTAGGGTGATAAGTTATTTACTACGATTGGTATTAACACTATGTGTATCAATATCCATCAGAACATTGATATAAGAAAAGATTCCTGATACCTCGCTTTACTCGGTTCTGGAATGACGAAAGGCTACTTCGCTACAATAAGCGATCAGCGATGAAATTATCATTTCCCGACTCGGTCATGCCCTACAATGAGGAACGAACGTGATTGGGAATCTCGCTTTGGCTTTCCCCCTACTCTCGAAAATTGCCTTTACCAAATCGCAGGCAATAAAAAACCCAGCCGAAGCTGGGTTTATTTAGCGCTCATCTCTCACCACGAGCTAATTTGTGGAAGCCTAATATTGACAATTATGATTAACAATGCATATAGTCAATATGGCCTTTCAACCGATTAACCTAGTAGGCTAAGTGCCGAGTTCGGAGCTTGCTTCGCTTGTGCAAGAATCGAGCTTGAAGCTTGAGAAAGGATCTGAGATTTAGTCATCTGAGTCGTCTCTTTAGCGAAATCGGTATCTTTGATACGGCTCTTAGATGCATTAACGTTTTCATTAATGTTGTCTAAGTTGTTAATTGCGTGGTCGAAACGGTTTTGGAAAGCACCAAGCTCTGAACGGTGGCTATCTACATACTTAAGTGCCGCATCGATAACCGCTACAGATTCTTGAGCACCACCAACAGACGTTACGTCGATACTATCAACCGTTACCTGCTTACCCTCTAGCGTTTTTGGGTCTTCAGGGTTCTTGCCTGCTTGCATACCTAGTTCATCTGATAGAGCACCAGAAAATGCAATTTCTCCATCAACTTTATTGTTGCCAGCAAAGATTTGAAGTTTACCTTCTTCATCAATAGACGCTTTTACTAAGTCTTGTTGACCGTTAATGTAAGTCGCTAGCTCTTCAATATCATCGCCCGCTTTAGCAGAGATGTTGATTTCTCGATCATCACCAAAGCTGTCTTTTAGTGACATAGTTAAGTCATTCGCGCCAGCTTTAACGCCCCAATCTTTACCTTTAGCTTCAGTAAATTGGTAGCTGCTGCCGCCCATTTGGTCGTTATCAGAACGCATATCTTTCAGTTGAAGCATTACTGCCTCACCATTATCTGCACCAATTTGGAATGACTTAGTACCGTGAGTACCGTTAAGCAGCTTGTTACCACCAAAAGATGTCGTTTCAGCGATACGATTCAATTCATCGTTAAGCGCCGTTACTTCCTCTTGGATTGCAACACGGTCAGCTTTTGTATTTGAACCGTTTGTTGATTGTAGAGACAAGTCACGCATACGTTGCAGAATGTTCGATGTTTCATTCATCGCACCTTCTGCCGTTTGAGCGATAGAGATACCATCGTTAGCATTACGTACAGCAACATCAAGACCGCGACTCTGAACATTCAAACGGTTCGAGATTTGTAGACCAGCAGCGTCATCTTTTGCGCTGTTGATTTTAGAGCCTGAAGATAGGCGCTCCATTGATGTTTGTTGAGAGCTATTTGCACTGTTTAGGTAACGTTGTGCTGTCATTGCTGAAACGTTGGTATTTACATTCACTGCCATGGTGATTTCTCCAATTGATTTTCCGGTATAGCGGTTTCCGACGTCTCGGAAAACCAAGTAGTTATCTCTAAGTTACTTTTAATAACGGCTCGAAATTCAGAAGCTTTAGAAAAACTTTCAAAAAACCACAAATTAAATATTAAAATCAATTTTATCAGACACTTAAAACCTTACATTTTCTATAACTGTGGCAGTCTTCAATTGAGAATGCATTCAAATATGTTCAAAAAACACACTAAGCATCATTAGAGTGACCCAAGGTCGAGAAAAGAACAGTCACCAAAGAGCGCAGATTGGTATCCTTCTTATACAAAGAGTGATGTTATTTGTCGTGAAACAGATGAGTAAAATCGAGGTTTTGAGGATTCAAAAGATAGAAGATTGAAGATTGGCAAGAAAATAAAAATGTAGCAGTAGAAAGGAAAAAGCCCCTTTTCCTGTGAAGGAACCGGGGCTAGTTGGCGTGTCAGAGCCTGCGCGGAGATCATCGAGAAATGAACACATTTCCGACGCGCCGTTGCATTCTTACCGTAAAAATGGATAGCAGGTGAGAGATGAGAGAGCTAAACACCCAATAGTAAGTATGCTTGCCAGTTTCCCTCGCTAAGCGGTTCACGTCTGAACACGAATAGCAAGTTCCACCAATAACTATTGCAATAGTGATATTGCAGAGTTAGGCAACTGTTTTGCTTGAGCAAGTATTGATGTACCTGCCTGTTGCAGAATTTGAGCTTTGGTCATTTGCGTTGTCTCTTTCGCAAAGTCCGTATCTTTGATTCGGCTGTTTGAAGCGTCTACGTTCTCTTGAACGTTTGCCAAGTTATTAATACTGTGGCTTAGACGGTTTTGCTTCGCACCCAAATCAGCACGCTGTGAGTCAACGTACTGCATTGCAGAGTCGATGACACTGATTGCGTTTTGTGAACCCGCTACAGTATTCAAATCGACATCTTGAACTAATGTCGTTCGACCTACAGCAGGTGCAGGTACAACTTTGCCATCCGCCGTGGTTGTGGTTTCCTGGCCTTCAGGAGCATCATTTTTGAAGCCTAGTTCAGAGGCTAAACCACCCGAGATTCTCATCTCACCATCTAAATCTGGCTCGGCTACAAATACCTGTATGCGACCTTCATCAGTAACCGATGCGTTAATTAAATCAGATTGACCATTAATGTAAGTGGCTAGTTCTTCGATATCGTCGCCGGCTTTGGCGCTTATATCGAGAGTAATCTCTTCACCCGCTTTAGTTTTGAATTCAAACTTAAGATCTTTTGCTGCTACTGGTACTTCCCAGCTTTTATCTTTAGCGTTTTCAGTGTCGAATGTTGTTCCACCCATACGGAAATCATCCGCACGAATACTAGTTAGCGCCATGATCATCGCTTCACCAGAGTTTGAACCAATCTGGAATGAAGCTTCACCAAATGAGCCATTCAATAAGCGACGGCCACCGAAAGCCGTTGTCTCAGCGATACGGTTAAGCTCATCTTGAAGAGCCATAGTCTCTTCGTTTAATGCTTGACGCTCTGCCGGAGAGTTGGTGCCGTTTGATGACTGAATCGCTAGATCACGCATACGTTGTAGTATGTTCGTTGATTCGTTCATCGCGCCTTCTGCAGTTTGAGCAATCGAAATACCATCATTTGCATTACGCATCGCTACATCAAGACCACGAGACTGGGCTGTTAAACGGTTTGATATTTGTAGACCAGCTGCATCATCTTTTGCACTGTTGATCTTGTGGCCTGATGACAAACGCTCCATAGAGGTCGCTAGTTCATTAGACGATTTATTCAAGTATCGTTGTGCTGTCATAGCAGATACGTTAGTGCTTACATTAATAGCCATATTGCTCTCCTTATGAGTTCGCAAAATTTCTGCGAAGCGGCCAGCTTTACTCTCATATGGATAAGCACTGACCGTGTATTACGCGATAAACCCTAGATAAGGTTTAAGATCTGTATTAATCATTTATGACAAATACAAAAGCATGTTATGTGCCAACTTTTTAAATCAATTGCAATAATTTAAAAAATCACAACAAAACAGAGACTTAATGAAAGATTACCATAAGTAACAGTTGTATTAAGTCGAGAATATAAGAGATTAATATCTCTCATTGCCGTTTTTTGCCGCTATTTTTCAAACATGCCACTTTGAATAAAAAAGTGGCAACCGATAGGATTGTTCGCACGTATGGCATAGCACATACGGCAGAGAACTAACCCCAGATTAACGACTGTTCACAGCTAAATATAATTAAACAAGGTCAGGTCTTTCGTCTTGCCAAACGCTTGTTGTGAAGCTTGTAACGCTCGAGAGTTTTCATTGAATTCAATGATGGCTTTCGAATAATCCAAGTCTTCAAAGTTGCTTTTTGCTTTCGCTAAAGACAACTTAAAATCTTCATGTTGCTGCTCTTGAATATCCAACGTACTCAAACGTGCACCGACATCCGTTCTCGCCTTAGTCAAATGAATAAACGCGGCATGAAATTCTTCTGTCATTTGGTGCAGTTTTGCCGTTGCCGATGCATCCGATACTGGATTTTCAGCCTGTTCGGCGGTCTCTTTGAATGTATCAAAAATAGAAAATGTCTTTCTCGGCTCTAAAGTGATCGAGTCACCCTTCGTGATCTGCCCCTTGAATTGGATATTCAGACCTTCATAGACAACACCTTTCGAAGGATCAAAATCTTCCGAGGCAACCACTTCGCCATCTTTTTCAAGCTGGTAAGCGAACTTGCCTGTTTGCATATCAACAAAAGTCACTTTATAAGTAGAACCATCTTCAGATTTATTGGTTGCGCGCCCTAGTAATAACTCAGAGGCCGGTTCAAGATCATACTGAGGCTCGTAGTCACCAAACGGGTTATCTATTTCCATAAACAACTTACTGCCCGGATCGTTCATTGCCATTTCAAAGCTAGTTGCTACTCGCATCTTTCTTTGATAGTCATCACCTTGATAAGAAACATTTCCTTCATTATCTTGAAAAAATGGCTGGCTCTTGGGCTTGGTTCCTGAAAATGTGTAGTTACCTGACTCATCTTGAGTATTAGCTAAATGTAGAAGATTATTCGATAACTCTTGAATTTCACGTTTCTTCGCTAAGCGGTCTTCCGGTGAAAGTGCACCGTTAATCATTTCCATCACGGTTCGTTTTGCTTCATCCGCGAACCCTTCCGAGTTGGCGACCATGACTTCATGATGTTCAAGGCGGTTTCTAATTAGAGTGATCGCATCGACATACTGTTTAAGTTGCTCAGATTGCTGGCCGATGTTTTGTAAATAATGCGTCGCCAAAGGATCATCACTCGCCGACTGTAATTTCTTACCGGAAGCCAGTTGTGCTTGATTATGATGCACCTTGTTTTCTTGGCGGCGAAAGTCATTTTGTACTGACTGATAATTATGAAAGCTAGAAATACGAGTCAACATTTATATCTCCTACCTCAAAGCCAAAATAGTATTAAACGTATCATTGGCGGCTTGCATGATGCGTGAAGAAGCCATGTACGCTTGCTGAAATTTCATCATATTTGCTGCTTCTTCATCTAGGTTCACCCCAGAGACTGAAGCAATACGTTCTTGAGCTGACTCTTTTTCTAGCCTAGCAATATCACTCAAGCGATTTGCCGTTGAAGATTTCAAGCCCGTATTGGTATTCAAGTTGTGGTAAAGATCTAAAATCGTAGACTCACCATCATCCAAGACTTTGCCTGTTTGGAGATCTTGCAATTTACGCAAGTTGCCATTGTCACCTTCTGAAGGGACAAGGTTTGCCGTAAATTTATCGTTTGCCACCGCGCCCGGTGTCAGTTCAAACGTTGTGCCATTAATTGTCACGGGGCCTTGTGGCGGATACGGTTGAGGCTGCATAATTATATTGCCCTTCGGATCGGTAACCGCAAACTGTTCCCCCTTTGGGGACACTATCACTTCAAACTCTCGCAGCTGACCTGCCGCCAAAATTTTAAAACCTGCAGTGCCTTTAGCAAAGGTGGTGGATGCCTCATAGCTTTGCGCTGCAATATCTTTAGGATCTTTGGTTTCCATCTGAATCTGCGCGGCAAAGTTGCGGGTTGGGCGTAGTAAAAGCTTCTCACCCAGTTCCGGCGGATTTCGAACTTCCACTCGCATGCCATCTAAATAAAAGGCATTGCCAGTTGAATTAGTGCTAACTTTTACCGTTTCACCATCTGGCTTAATCACCACATAATCGCTGCCATCGTATTTCAGGCCATACTCACCGCCTTTAAGAGCAGAAGTATCATCAATATAAACCGCGACATCCGCTTTTGACTGTCCGTGAGCAGTAACACGAGACTTAGCCACTAACTCAGAGTTCACATCGGTAAACAGGTTTTTACCTACATTGCCGTTGAGATCCAAACCTTGCGATTGCAGCGCATTGACCTCGTATGAAAACGCGGTCGCCAAACGACCAAGCTCATCCATAACTGCAGGAATATGTTCATCACGCATATCTAACATCGCGCCGATTTGTCCATCAATATCGCGGTTAGTAATCGCCTTTAATGACTTTCCTTCTACGATAGCAAGACGACGCTGATGTGCATCTGGTACACCATCGATCATTTTCAGTTGGCTCGCTTCTGTACCAGAAACTAAGGTATGACCATTTCCGATATGGACATTAAAGCCTTCATTATTAGCTCGTGGTGTCACCGTCACTTTAGTGTAACCAGAAAGCTCATTAACTAGCTGTTCGTGCTGATCTTGTAGATCATTATGAGGTCCGGGAGTTCGTACCATTAATCGCTGAAGATCACGGATCTCGTATGCAATTTGGTTAACTCGCTCAATACCCATGTCTAATTTCTTATTCGCAGAATCAGACTGTTGACGAACGGTTTCATGAAATTCATTTAACGTTTTACTTAATAACCCAGCTTTTTCTATGACGACTTTTCGTGTACCCACATCATTCGGGGTATCAGCGAGCGTCTTAACAGAATCAAACCACTCATTGAGGTTCTCTGGGATCTTCTTCGAAACAACCGATGACAACATGCTTGACAGCATATCCAGGTTAGCTTCGGTATCCGCTTTGTTAGCGGCATTGGTTGTTGATAAATTAAGTTCCTTGACGGCAAACTGGTCCCACGAGCGGCGAACATTTTCCACATGCACACCCATACCGTAGGTTTGACCACCGTACTGGCGCGGGTCATTCACACCTTGAACCACAGACTGACGGCTATAGCCCTCTGTGTTGGCGTTAGAAATGTTATGACCTGTGGTGTTTAGCTGTCTCTGAGCAGTAAGAACACTTTGTGCTCCTACATTCAGAAGATCCGACGCCATAATGCCCCCAAAAAACTTAACAAAATCAGCATGAACTGATTAACTACTACAGCTTATTATTAAGATATTTAGCAATATATGTGCCAATAGAAATAACGGAGAGTTAAAAGACAATAATTTATTGAAGTGTAAGGAGAAAATTATGAATGACGCGTAAGAACTGAAGGGGCGGATAAGAAAAGAGCCTGCCGGTGGCAAGCTCTCGAGTGCATTCAAAAACGCTATTTCATCTCATCAATCTTAGCTTTAACTCGTAAAACTTTGTCGGCATAGTTAGGGTCAGTTGCGTAACCTGCCTGGTGAATACCTTTGATGAAATTCTCAGAGTTACCTTGATGCTGCAATGCCGTTTCGTATCTTGGGTTTTCGTTCAAAAACTTCACGTAATCATTAAAGCTATCTTCGAAATTAGAGTAAGAACGGAAAGAAGCAGACTCTTTAACGGCTGTTTTACCATGGAACTCAAGTGTCTGCGTAGCAACCTTATCGCCCTTCCAACTTCTATCGGCTTTGATGTTGAATAGGTTATTGCTATTACCCAAAGAGTTCTTAATCATCTTAGAACCCCAACCTGTTTCAAGTGCCGCTTGTGCCAATAGCAGTGACGAATCGACACCGAGTGCGCTCGCCGCTTTTTCAGCGTAAGGCTTCATTGAGGCAACAAACGATTCTGGAGAGTCGAAGGAAACTGGTTGTTTGGCCACTGACACGTCTGTTGCTAACATAGCTTGCGCAGATTGAACTTCAGGAGCTCTATCTTGTGAACGACCAGAGTACTGCGGTCTTTGCAGAGAAGTATCAAAGCCTTCATTGCGAACCTTATCTTCAGTTGCATCATTTGCTTGGCCAGCACTTAACTGAGCTACGATCATGTCCGCAAGACCGAGTGAACCTGATGCACTGAGTTCACTCGCCATTTGGTCATCTTGCATCTGACGATAAAACTGTTCATTCTGGCTGTTCAACATATCTGACTTAAAGCTCGAGTTCGCATCACGCATCGACTTAAACAACATCGAGGTAAAAATAGATTCAAACTGTTTTGCTGCAGCGGTTAGTGCTTCTTTTTCACTGCCTTCTTCACCGCTTACCGCTTGTTGACGAAGACGGTCTAGGCTACCAATATCGTGAATAAAGCCGATGTCATTGTTATTTTTAATCATGCTTTATCCCTTAAATAATGATCAACTGACCTTCAATTGCACCCGCTTGTTTCAGTGCTTGAAGGATTGCCATTAAATCAGAAGGTGCGGCGCCCACTTCGTTGACAGCTCGAACCAAATCGTCGAGCGTTAAACCGGGTTCGAACTTAAACATTTTACCATCAGCTTCGGTTACTTCGATGTCCGAATCAGGAACGACTACCGTTTGACCACCAGAGAATGCGTTAGGTTGGCTTACGTTTAGATTTTCTTTGATTGCGACCGTCATACCACCGTGTGTTACTGCTGCTGCTTTTAAGCGCACATGCTTACCAACAACAATAGTACCGGTACGAGAGTTAACAATGATTTTTGCAGAGCCCTCTGCAGGGTCAAATTCGATGTTTTCGATGGCAGACAAGAAAGCCACACGTTGGCTTATTTCACGTGGCGCGCGAACTTTTACAGAAGTCGCGTCTACTGCAGACGCCATTTGAGGGCCTAGGAAATTATTAACCGCATCAGCCAAACGCTGAGCCGTAGTAAAATCAGATTGGATTAAGTTGAAAGTGATGTAGTCACCACGACCAAATGGGGTTGGGATTTCTTGCTCTACCGTCGCACCGCTAGAGATGATACCGACGTTAGGGTTGTTACCAACGAGCTTAGAACCATCGTTGCCTTGAGCGCTAAAACCACTCACCACCAAATTACCTTGTGCCACAGCGTACACTTGACCGTCTAGACCTTTAAGAAAAGTCTGCAGCAAAGTACCACCACGAAGACTTTTTGCTGAACCAATAGACGACACCGTTACGTCTACTTCCTGACCTTGCTTAGAGAATGCCGGAAGTTCAGCGGTAACGATTACCGCCGCTACGTTTTTGGTTTTTGGCTTAGTGCCAGGCGGCAATTGAATGCCAAAATTTTTCAGCATTGCGTTAAACGTTTGATCAGTAAAGGGAGTTGTCTCACCGGTGCCCGGCAAACCCGTCACCAAACCATAACCGACAAGTTGGTTACTACGAACACCCGCTACTTTTGCCACGTCTTTTATACGCGCGGCATGAGCACTGGAGGCAAGAAATAGCATGCCGAAGAGTACGAGTGTTAGTTTTTTCATTGAGTAACCTGTCTGTATTGCTTTAATTTATAATGAGTTAGCTTGAAATTAGATAATTCTTAAAGTGTCAGTATGTCGACACAGTCTCAAGCTCTACAAAGATACATTAAAGAATCGTGCCAAGAACCCAGGTTCTTGCATATCTTTCTGCACACCCGTACCTGAGTACTGAATTCGTGCATTCGAAACACGGTTCGAAGCAATGGTATTCTCAAAGTCGATATCATCAGGGCGGATGGTGCCACTTAAGCGAATGTACTCATCACCCGTATTCAACGTCATCCACTTTTCACCACGAACCACTAGGTTGCCATTAGCTAATACTTCAATAACTTCAACGGTAATGTAACCGCTAATGCTGTTACTTTGGTTAGCTGATGCATCTCCAGCAAAGGTATTGGTGTTACTCAGATCGTAAGAAAAGTTGTATTTACCAAGTTCTAGATTTTCACCACCTACAGCTAACGGCTCCATCGATGCATCGTTCGATTTAGACATATCTGCGTTAGCTTTTTTAGTCGCTCGCGTATTCTCATCTAACGCAACTGTAATAATGTCACCAATACCGCGAGGTTTTGAATCGTCATACATGCTACCAATGTGGTTAGCATTGAACAGCGAGCCTGTTGCTGCCGCATAATGCTCTTGTTTTTTCTTCGGGTTAATTGGCGCCCATGCAGGATCACCAGCAGTAGGATCCGTTCTATCTCGAAGTGTGTCGATAATACCAGAGCTTTCCTGGGCCGACTTGTCGCCTTCTACGGCATCAACCACTGTGGTTGCGTTCTCTTGCGCCGGAGTTTCAATTGGAGCCAATGGGGCGCAGCCAGTCATAGACAAAAATAGGGCTAAACAAACAATACGTTTCATGGCGACATACTCTCAGCGGGCAATGGTAAACAGAACGATTAAAAGAAATAAGTAAACAGCGAATTAACCAGCTACAGTTGTTGGTTAACGAAGCTCATCATCTTATCTACCGCCGAGATAACTTTTGAGTTCATTTCGTAAACACGTTGAGCTTCAATCATATTAACCAGCTCCTCGGTTACGTTTACATTAGATGCTTCAAGCATAGACTGACGAACATTACCTAAGCCGTTCAACCCCGGAACCCCCTCTTGCGGGTCACCACTTGCACCTGTAGGCAAGTAAAGGTTTTGGCCAATGGGCTCTAAACCACCTGGGTTTACGAAATCAGTAATGGTGATTTGGCCAACCACGACGTTGTTTTGCTGACCACGTAGACGAACCGACACTTCACCATCGTTACCAACCGTTACCGAGATCGCGTCTTCAGGAATAACGATTTCGGGTTGTAGGGCATAACCTTGACCTGAAGTTACGATCGCGCCATCACCGTTCAGTGTGAATTGACCATTTCGGCTGTAGCCTGTTTCACCATCTGGCATTTCAACTTGGAAGAAGCCGTCACCTTCGATCATCATATCTAAGCTGTTCGAGGTTGTTTGTGCGTTACCGTGAGTGTGCACCTTTTGAGTTGCAACCACTTTTGAACCCGCCCCCAACATCAAGCCACTTGGTAGCTCAGTATTCTGAGACGATTGGCCACCCGGTTGGTTAATATTCTGATAGAACAAATCTTCAAACACCGCACGGCTCTTTTTAAAACCAATAGTTGAGGCGTTGGCAAGGTTGTTTGAAATTGTTGAAATATTGGTTTGTTGGGCGTCTAAACCGGTTTTACTTACCCATAATGCTGGATGCATAGTAATTTCCTTAAAATTCTATTAGCTCATACGAAGCAGTGAATCAGACGACTTGTCCATTTCCTCTGCCGTGCTCATCATCTTGACCTGCATTTCAAACTGACGTTGTAAGTCAATTAAGCTGGTCATTTCACCTACGGCATTTACGTTACTGCCTTCGATAGCACCTTTAAGCAACGTTACCGCTGCATCGGCTTCGTATGCCTGATCTGGGTTTTTCGAACGGAATAGGCCATTCGTATCTTTAAACAAGCTTTGGTTATCTGGACGCACAAGCTTAATACGATCAACTACGGCTAATTCTTCAGCTGGAGCGCCTTGAGGAATCACCGAAATCGTACCATCAGTACCAATTTCTACTTTACTGATAGGAATGGGGAGCGTGATGGGTGCGTCGTTCTCACCTAACACCAAATGACCGCTTGCGTTAGTTAGCAAACCGTTTTGGTCAACCCTTAGGTTACCGTTACGTGTTAAACCTTCACGGCCAGTATTGTCCATCACTGAAATCCAGCCATCACCTTGGATTGTGACGTCGAGATCTCGACCAGTGGTGACCACACTGCCTTGTGCGAAATTATGGCCCGGACGCTCTGTCATGCTGAAAACACGAGTTGGCATACCTTCACCATACGCTTGCATTGAACGAGCTTGTGCTAAATCAGCACGGAAACCCGTTGTACTTACGTTGGCAAGGTTGTTTGAACGCAGCTGCAAAGCCTGCATATTTTGCTTAGCGCCACTCATGGCAAGAAACAGTGCGCGATCCATAATTTTGCTCCAAAAATCATTTTCTGGAACTAATAAAGCAAACATTATGCCAATATTTTTAAGCGTTATTTATCAAAAACTTAAACGAAAAACAACAAAAAAAACTGTTCGTAAAAGATCATTGAGGAAGAATTGTTGCCAGAGGCATTACCGGGCGGCAATAGGGGCGGCAAATAGAAAAGCAAACAGCCATACGTAATTCATCAACAATACCCAATTCAATAACATTGAATTGGGTATTCGCAGATGATTCAAACGCTCGAAACGATTAACGAATCTGAAGAATATTCTGTTGTAGTTGGTTGTGTACTTCTAGAGAACGAGAGTTCGCTTGGAAGTTACGTTGAGCAGAAATCAAATCAACCAATTCTTGAGTCATGTCGATATTCGACTGCTCTAGTGAGCCATTGTTGATACTACCAAATGAACCTTTATTTGATTCACCCCAGATTTTATCACCTGAAGCGTTAGTAGAATCCCATTGAGTGCCGCCTTTCTTATCTAGACCATGCTCATTAGGTACACGAACTAAACCTACGCGGCCTAGTATCACATTTTCACCGTTTGAGTAACTGCCTAGAACACTGCCGTACTCATCGAAATCGATTTTGGTTAAGAAACCAGTTGTTGCACCATCTTCGTCAAACTTAGACAATTCAAATGGAGCAGCAAACTGAGTTGATGAATCCAGACCAAAATTAAGTACCTGTGTTGGATCAGCACCGTTCAAATCAATTGGGTTCTCGCCAGCGCCGATTGGGTCAGAAGTAATTGGCTGACCACTGTTTAAGCTTGCTAAGGTACCGTCATTGTTGAATTTCATGGTGTGACCAACATGACCAGCTGAATTCGTCGCGTCGCCACCAGTAATGTTTACCGGCTTCTCGCCCGTTTCATCTGACATTGTGTAGTACGTTTGCCAAGTATTCGGTTGAGTCTGATCTTTTAAGTAGTATGTCGTTAACTTGTAAGACTGTCCCATAGAATCGTAGACCGTCGAAGACGTTGCACGGTTATAGGTATCTGGATCTTTGAAGTCAAATGTTGCTGGGTCTTTAAGATCACCGTTCGCAGGAAGGTTAACCCCTACTTCAATGTTTTCTGTCTGTTTAGGCTTACCAAACTCAGCTGGAATGTCGAGAGGCTTTGGTGCGTAAGAAAGAACTTCACCGGTATTTGGATCAACATCATAGCCTAAAAGAAACTCATCATTGGCCGTAACCATGTAGTTGTCTTTGTTTAGGTGAAATGCACCATTACGCGTTAGTTCATTGATCTCTGGCACCATACGGTCTTTCGATACTGCAAAGAAACCTGTACCACTTACACGCAAGTCCATTGGGTTATTCGTATAGATACTTGAACCTTCATGGAACTGTTGTGCCACTTGGCTAGCTTGCGCACCGCCTCCTGGCGTCGTTTTTGCGTTAGTGAACAACGAGCTTGAGTAAACATCCCCGAACTCCGCACGAGACTCTTTAAAGCCAAATGTGTTTGCGTTCGCAATGTTGTTACTGGTTGTATTCAGGTCTAACTGTGCAGCGGATAGACCGCTTAAAGATACATATGACATTCCAATATTCTCCTAATCTAGCTAGCATAATCACTCTAAAAAGAGCTACGCTTTACCAACTTCTAGTACTTCAGCAAGTCGTACTGGCGATGTAAAACCAGCCAGATTGAGTAGTACGTTGCCATCGCCTTTACCAAGAAGCACACTGTTCACGTTCGCATAACTCGACACTTGGAACTCTGTGTTCTCACCTTCCAATAAACCCGACGCTTTCACGTTGTATTTACCGGCCGGCAATGGATTACCGTCTTCGTCTTTTCCGTCCCACTCAACACGCGTGTCACCAGATGGTTTTGAGCCGATATCAAAAGTGCGAACCAATTGGCCAACTTCATTCTCAACACGGACCATTACATTGTCCATTGCCTGAGGAAGCTTAACCATTGACGCCATACCGCCATCACCTTGTTTCACACCTGCCGCTCCAGGAACCAATACATCGCGGCCAACCAAAGAAGATGCCTGCAGTGCTTGGTTAGAAGTCATTGATGAATTCAAGCTTTCAAACTGTGTATTCATTTTTCCAATGCCATCTACGGTCGCAAATGAAGCCATTTGCGCAATCATCTGGTCATTGCTAACCGGCTTAAAAGGGTCTTGTTGTGCAAGTTGCTTAGTCAACAACGATAAGAAGTCATCTTGTTTAAGATCTTGCTTACCTGTTGTTTCATCGGGCTTCTTAGCACCATCTTGAAGACTCTTCAGCTGGTCAACATAGGACAAGCCGCTTTGACCAACATTGTTGATTCCAGCCATTTGCTACCTCCTTATCCTTATTGACCCATCTGCAGCGTACGCAGCAGCATTTGTTTACTCGAGTCAGCAACCTGTACGTTTGTTTGGTACGCACGTGATGCTGAAATCATGTTTGCCATTTCTTCCATAACGTTCACGTTAGGCTTATAGATATAGCCTTCGTCGTTCGCTAACGGATGATCTGGGTTATACTCCGCGCTCAGCGGCTTATCGCTTTCTACGATACCTAATACTTTCACTGGCACAGTGTGACCACTATTACGTGCCTGATTTAACTCAGCGCCAAACACTGCGTGGCGAGCCTTGTAAGTGTCTTTAGCAGAACTACTTACACTGTCTGCGTTAGCAAGGTTGCTTGAGGTAGTATTTAGACGAACAGATTCAGCACTCATCGCAGAACCAGTCACATTGAATACATTAAATAAGCTCATCTAGTTATTCCCCTTTTATCGCTTTAGTTAAATTCTTGAACTTACTTCCTAAGAAGTCGAGAGAGGCTTGATGCCTAATTTGGTTTTGCATGAAAAGGTTTCTTTCCAAATCCAAATCAACCGTATTGCCATCTCCGGTATCAGGTTGCGTAGGAATTCGATACTTCGTTTCCCCATTCACCGTTATTGAGGCAGAAATATGCCGACCGTCTGTTCGGCTAAGACCAATGCTTGCCCCAGAACTTGCCGCCTGCAGTGATTTATTAAAGTCTAATCCCTTTGCTTTATACCCAGGCGTGTTAGCTTGCGCGATATTGGTGGAAAGCACCTCAGCGTTACGCTCACGTACACCAACTGTGTGCTGGTGAATGCCTAAAGCATTGTCAAAAGAAATAGCCATGTAAACCTCAACTCAAGAACTGACTGTTATGAAATAACCTAAGCAATATATATACCAACTTTAAAAACAAAGTGGCCGACCATTACTTTTACAGGTTACTCGTGGGTAAACTTGCAATATACAAGCCAACAAATAGAGTAAATTGGAATGTCACTCTGACTTAAAGATATAGATTAAATTAGAAAAAGAAAACCCAGCACTTGGCTGGGTTTTAAATTTAGACAGTAATATTGCACCTTAAAGTGGTGACACTCATTACTTTAATTTGTAGATGATGCCTGGATTACAGCGAACCATTTCAAAACGATCCGTTAAGCCAGTTAACGATTCAGACGCACCCAATAACAGGTAACCACCAGGGTTCAGGCTATTTGCCATCTGGTTAAGTACTTTTGACTTCATATCTGGAGAGAAATAAATCAACACGTTACGACAAAAGATAATGTCGAATTTTCCTAACAGTGCATAACTCTCCATCAAGTTCTGAGGACGGAAGTTTACCATTCGCTTAACGTTGTCTTTCACTTTCATACGACCATCGCCAGCATCTTCAAAGAAAGTGCGACGGCGCTCAGGAGAAAGTCCTCGGCCCAAGGCTAGGTTGTCATAAGCACCGGTGCGGCACATATCCAACATACTTGCTGAAATATCAGTAGCGGTAATCGATACATTTGGCAACATACCCGGCTTACGTGCTTGGGTCTCAAGTATCGTCATAGCCATTGAGTATGGTTCTTGGCCTGAAGAGCTTGCCGCAGACCAAATCTTGATAGGACGTTTATTTGCCGCTATTTCCGGTAGAAGTTTATCCGCGAGTACAGCAAACGGATAAGTATCTCGGAACCAAAGTGTCTCGTTAGTCGTCATAGCATCCACTGCCGCCACTCTCAACTCACGGTTTCGACCTGTCACTACATCTCTTAGCAAATCAGACAATGAAGCTACATTAAACTTCGTTACTAATGGGCTTAGACGACTGCGCACTAAGTACTGCTTACTGTCACCTAATACAATGCCACATTGAGATTCTAAGAAACGGCTGAAATCGCGATACTCTTGATCACTTATTGTTATAGCAGTCATTAATGTCTCTTTTAGTTAGTTAACGCAGCTTTAACCGCGCCACCAAGCTCATCAGGATTGAATTTCGCGATGAAGGAGTTAGCCCCTACACGCTCAACCATGGCTTGGTTAAATACACCACTCAATGATGAGTGCAAAATTACGTATAAATCTTTTAGTTCTGCGTGACGACGAATCTCAGCAGTCAGCGTGTATCCATCCATTTCAGGCATTTCGATATCTGAAATCACCAATGAAATTTGATCGTAAATACTGCCTTCCGATGCCATTTTCATCAGAGTCTCATAGGCTTCTTTACCATCTTTAACAGCAATAACCTCAAAACCAATAGATTCGATAGCACGTTGAACCTGCTTACGAGCAACCGTCGAGTCATCAGCAATCAAGATTCGGCGAACCAATTCTTTCTCTTGTTCAACTTCTGCAATTTCTTCTGCGATTCTGCTATCCATGGTTTCATCGACAGGTGAGATCTCTGCAAGAATCTTTTCAACATCCAGAATTTCAACCAATTCATTATCGATGTTAGTTACCGCTGTTAGGTAATTATCTTTACCTGAACCATCTGGTGGTGGAAGAATAGCTTCCCAGTGCATATTAACAATTCTATCTACAGAGCTTACGAGGAATGCTTGGATAGTACGGTTAAATTCAGCAATCACCACAAAGCACTTATCGATATCAGATGTAGGACGTCCGCCTACCGCTAGGCTCAAATCAATGACAGAAACGGTCTGACCACGAATATGAGCCACACCTTTTACGAGATGATGTAAATTTGGCATTAAAGTCAGACGAGGGCATTGTAAAACCTCTTTCACTTTAAATACATTAATACCGTAACGCTGACGCCCCATTAGGCGAAAGGTTAGTAATTCTAATCGGTTTTGACCGACGAGTTGCGTACGCTGATTCACTGAATCAAGAATACCCGTCATGAGCTCATCTCCATATCAAACTTTTTGGATAGAAAGTGTTAGTCTACTGTAGGCTACGAACCACTAGAGAAATAAAATGACATATCATAAAGCAAACATATATCTTTTTTCTATAGCTATGTATAGGACTATTTTTAAAACTGTCGCTAAGTTTATCGGCATTCTAACAATATTGTTTAGTTTTTTTATACACGCGGCAACACCGGAACAAATTGACATGATCCAATCAGCGGCTGAGCAACACATCCTTGACTCGGTGGAGCAACCGCGAGGCGGTGAACTTTTTGTTAATTCAGCGAATGTAGACTCTAGAATCAAAGCCACAAATTGTCCTATCCCCCTTGAGACAAGTGCCTCGACAACAACCAACACCCGCAGCAGCATTACTGTTTTAGTTCGTTGTGTTCCTGATGAATGGCGTGTTTACGTGCCAGTGCGCCTTTCAATGTCAGTACCACTTGTCACAACGACTCGTTCACTGGCGAGAGGCGAAATCGTCGGTCAATACGACGTCACGACTGCTATGATTTCTCTCAACAAATTTCGTCGCCAAGGCTTTACCACTCCACAACAAGTCATCGGTGCTAAGGTAAAAAAGAACCTAAGACCCGGTGATGTTGTCGAAAGAGGCGATATTTGTGTCGTATGCCGAAATGAGAAGGTTATCATACAGGCAGTAAAAGGTGGCATGACCATTACCACCAAAGGTACTGCACTTACCGATGGCTCAATGGGTGATCAAGTTAGGGTGAAAAATGACAAATCACAGCGTATAATCGAAGGTATTGTTACCAGCATGTCTGAAGTCACGGTTTACTTTTAACACTTCACTTTAAAGTGTCGGTATCGTTAGCGCTTTTATTCTCAACTCTAACATCCAATAATAACCGTTAAGGTGTTTGGTTCGTTTTCGACTATTGAGCTAAAAATTGCTAAAGTATTCTAACCCATGGTCGATATTGACTGTACAGGTTCCCATTTTGAAGAAAAAGGCTTAACTATGGCAGGTATTGATAATATTCGTTCAGGGCAAACCCTAGCGAGCACTAACCGCTCAGCAGTGCGCTCTGATTCTAGGTCTGATGCATCAAGATCAGATGCATCATCTAAATCACCAGCAAGCAAAGATGCGGTTTCACTAAGCCAACAAGGCAAGGCGATTGGTCAACTCCATCAAGAAATGGCAGCACAACCAAGTTTCGATTCAGTGAAAGTCGCGGCAATAAAAGAAGCGATCGCAAATGGTTCATACACAGTTGACCCAGAAAAGTTGGCCGACAACATGATGAAGTTTGAAAACGAATTAAAAGGTCTTTAAGCAAACATTAGCTTTAAAATAAAGTTATTATCTTAAAGTACACGAGGTTATTAGTAGGTTACATTATGGCGGTACTAGCAGATTTAGTTAATTTCCAACTTCAAAATGCCAAAGCCTTATCTGAATTATTGAGTTCAGAGAAAATCGCTATTACAAGCCGACAATCAAGCGATATTGAGCGAATAGCCAAAGAGAAAGTGGTTCTTGTTGAACAACTAAGATCAACCGATCAACGAATCGCTGCCCATACTAATATATCTGAACTGACCGAGAATCCTGAACTTGCTCAGTTAGTCACAACCATCAAGTCCATAGTGCACGATTGCCATCAAGCGAACTTGGTTAATGGCGAAGCCTTGAATCGAGCACACCTTAGCTTCAAAAAACTCAGTAATATGATGCAGCAAAGTCACGGCAAAATTGGCATGACCTACAATGCCGGAGGCCAAACGCATACAATTTCTACGCTAGGAACCAACGTTAAAGCCTAGTTAGGTAAACCACCTCCCTCTCATATCTGTATCTCGGCCTACCCTTCTCGTTACACTAGTCAAATCTCCCACTAAACCTGAGAATGTACTCCCTAAGCCGATAAACAAAAAAGCGGCAAGTACTTTAATACTTGCCGCTTTCTTATTCATAGCCGTTACTGGTTGCCGTTACGCCATCTGGAAAGCGAGTAGCAGCCAATATAACAGGAGAAACCTATAACTAGACGATCCTTAAACTAGAACAACGTTTGTTGTCTCTTCTCAGGAACAGGCTGAACTTCGCCATAATTACGCAGTTGTTCCATTTTTCGGATATCTAACCGCAGTTCAGTCACATAGCTGTCGCCAACAGGGTAACTACGCACCACTTCTGCCCCACGGATAACACCATCAACCGCACCTGAAGTTCTTTCAGCACCAAGACGCTGATCCTCAAGCTCAGCCCGACCACTCACGCGCATACCATATACTTGTTCGGCAAGTTCACGATACGCATCAATTTTAGAGGCTCTCATTGCTCGGATACGTTTCTCTTCGTCATTACGACCTTTCTGCTCGCTGACACTCGCGTAGCCAACCGCAACCAAAAAGTCATTAGGTCTCATGCTTTGTAATGGTTGACAGCCTACAAGCAATAAAGCGACAACAACAAATATTAACTTCTTCATCACGAACTCCTAAGGGCGAAGAATAACAGTATGAGGCTGACTGATCGTTGGATCAGAACGAATAATAACCCCATCTTGAGTTCGAATACTGTTTAGAGTATCTAAGTCACGACCAATACGGTCTGCAGGTAAAAAGCCTTGTGCGGAAGCAACCACAATGCGAGTTTGCATTCCGACCACACGAGCATTCACTAGAACACCGCCTTCTTGACGAAGCATAGTTCCAGTCAAAACATACTGGACGTCTTGCTCTTGGGCTAAGTCTTTCCAATCGCGGCTAATAGCAAAATCCCCCTGGTGGGTCACTTGGATAGAGCCTGTGGTTTTGAAATCAACCACTTTAAAGCCTCGACGCTGAAACTGATGAATGAAACCTTCTGATACCGAATTCCCTAACCAGCTGGTTGTGTCCATGTGTTGCAGATCGACAAACGAGGTAATGGCAATGGGTGTTCTGGCTGAAATACTCGTATTCGACAAGATCAAATCTTCGGTCATGCTTTCCACGAAAAAATCCATGGTATGACGTGGGCTGTCCATCAACATAAACGGACTGCCTGAATACTCAGATTTACCGTTATAGATTGGCGAATAAGCGCATGATGTCATTAACATGACACTCATTACTACGAGCCATTTTTTCATTCTCTTATCTCCAGATATATTTAGTGCTTGCTGTTCCAATATGTTCTCGCCATGACTCTTTTCAATGGATTACAATGTTGGAACAATCTTTGCTTTTCATTAATGGTTCAGATTATGAAAAACGCACTTGAGTCAGCTTTAAGCTTATAGATATTTGTTAAGCAATATTTATACCCAACTGGTAACGAATAGATGAAAAAAATAATTTATTACTTATTTTCAATAAGTTTACTGACAACCATCAGCTTCAGTACTCATGCCTCTTGGTATGAAGTTACCGGTACTGCAACCATCGTATCGTCAGAGGATGCGGCAAGGGTTCATGCCCTAGAGGATGCCGTCTACAAAGCCATACAGTTCTCTGGCGCTGACATCGGCAGTATTGCAAACCTCACCCCCTACTTAGATGCAAAAAAGAAAGAGTTTCAGTTTACCAATCATGAAGTACGCTACATCTTAGTAGAAAAAGAGAAGAAACGCGGTGGCAATATAATGGTCACAGCAAGGATAGACATCTACCCTTCGGCAAGTGCTTGCCATGAAAGCCAATATAAGAAGACGTTTTTGGTCGGTAATATTGATGTGAGCTCTCCACAACAAGCTGTTATGGGCCGAATCTATAACATTGGTGATGATTTTGGCCATGTCGTTAACCGACAACTGGCGCAAGAATCTCGCAGTTTTGTCTCTGTTGGCACAACAAATTACGACATAGACAAGCGTCGACCGGAAGTGATCAAAATGATCGCACAAGATACGGGGGCACAGTACATCATAGGTGGTGATATCACCGACTTAACCGCCACCATCGAATCGAAGCTTTTGAAAGACGACATTATCAATCGCCAATTTGCGTTAGAAATGCAGGTATTCGATGGTAAAACAGGTCATCAGGTTTACAACCGAAGCTATCGTGAAGTAGCAAAATGGCCATTTGCGAAGACCAGTGAAATCGACACCCGCAGTGCTCGTTTCTGGGCATCAACCTATGGCAGCATGATGCTTCGTGTCAGTCGTAATATTATGTTGGATTTAGAATCGGAAGTATCTTGTAAAATCACGCTTCCTGAAGTTGCTGCTGTGTTTGGGAGTATGGTGACCATTGATTTAGGCCGAATACACGGTGTACAACAAGGTGACAAACTTCAGCTTTGGCACACAGGTTCATTTATCGACCAAAGAGGCTTGCCACGCAATAAGGTCTCTCAAAGCGATATCACCCTGACGGTTTCTCGCGTTTATGAAAACGAAGCTGAACTCACCATTGATCAACCAAGCCTTGCGGGAAGCATTCAAATTGGTGATGTAATGCAGAAAATCATGTAGTTAGCAGCACCATCAACTCATATTTTCTAATAAAGCCTTAGCACTTTTGTTAAGGCTTTATTTTTTTCATGAGGATTAGTTTCGGTTTCGCGGTATTTGTCGTAACCTTACTAATAACATAATCATCATTTAGCAAACTATGAGCCAGAATAATCTAATTGGTGCTACCGGTTACCGCTTTATCTCGAAAGGTAAGACCGCTTTTAAGATCCACATTCATACACCCGACGATACGGTATTACATCGTTCAGTTGGCTTTGTTCGTATGGGGGAAGACAAAGCACTCAAGAAAACCATCAAATTAAGAGATGAGCTGGGTAGACAGCTTTGGGGCAAGTTTTGGCCAAAGGTCCTCAAAGAGCCCTATCTCATGACTCGTCTGCCTCATAGTTTAGAGCCTAAAATTGTATTTAAGCCTAATCCAACGCAGAGTGACCCTGAACATCGCGACGAGTGCTACATAGCTAAATGGCGTGTTTTCTCTGAAAATGGTGATTACAAATACAGAACAAAAGTATGCTCTATACGGAAACACGGTCGACTCGCAGCCTACAGCCAAACCAAACGAGCACTTCTTGAAGCTCACAAAGATGTGATTGAGCTGCTTATCTTTATGGGACGATTGAACAGCATTGATCTGAAGTAGTATCAACCTCGATAACTTCGTTAGAAATTTGGGATTCTGACTTACTGGAATTGGTATTCGCTCTGAGAGGCTGATTATCAGATACAAAAACAGCCGCGCATTGCGGCTGTTTTGATTTATGGCTAACCATAGTGACCATTTAGCATGCTATTACATACTAAATAGACCATCTAGCTTCGGCATATCTCTGCCAGCGTCTTCAATCGACGTTTTGACTCGTTTACATAGGGGTTGCTTTGATCCCATGCGTAACCCGCCAATATCGAACATACCATCTGCTTTATCTTCGGGTTTGGTTCTTGATAGAAAATCACATCCTGAAGAGCCCCCGAGTACCACCCTTCAACATACGTTCTAAAGGTATTTACCCCAATCATCAATGGTTCAGCGTATTCACGATCCCAGTCGACTTTCTCGCCATTGAGCTGCTTTTCCACACACTCAACCACAAACTGAGCCGACTTCATCGCAATAGTCACTCCCGATGAGAATACAGGGTCAAGAAATTCCCCCGCATTACCCAGTAATGCATACTTATCGGTTGCAAGATGTTTAACGTTGACAGAATAGCCACCAATTTCGCCTGCGGGGTTTGGATACTCCGCATTTGCTAAAATCTCGGCCAAGCCTGACTCTTCTGTTGCCAGCTGCTTAATCGCCGAAATCTTGTCTTTTGGATATGATTCAAAGAATTTAGGCTCCCCTACCACACCGAATGAAGAGACTCCGTTACTGAAGGGAATCAACCAATACCAAACATCAGGATTGGTTGGATGCACAGAAACCAAGATTTTACTGCGATCGTATTCAAGGTCAGTATCCGTTGCTGATATATGATCGTTAATATGCGTAAAAATGGCTTTGCGCGGAGGAAGTCGTGATGGCTCTTCTAAATCGAGCATCTTTGGTAACACTCGACCAAAACCACTACCATCCAGGACGTACTGCGCCTCTAGCTGATAACGCTCTTCACCCTGTACTTGTACATCTAATATCGTACAGTCTTCAGCGAAGTTAATACCTACCAGTTCATGTTGGTAATCAATGGTAACACCCTGCGCTTCAGCACTGTCTGCCAAGACCTTATCAAACGTGCCTCGTTGAACCTGAAACGTCGTTCCCGGCCCAGAAGAGAACTTATCTTCAAAATTAAACGCCGTATAAGCGCCATTTTTACGAAAAGCCGCGCCATCTTTAAATTGGAAGTTAGCATTAGCCACCGCTTCGCTCATGCCCGCTTGTTCGATCACTTCCATGCACGCTGGTAACAGGCTTTCACCAATAGAAAAACGAGGGAAAAGACTCTTTTCAATCACTCGAACATCGATGCCTTTTTTGTGAAGCAAAGACGCAGCAATAGACCCTGACGGGCCTACTCCAATGATCACTACTTGAGTTGACAGTTTTTTCATTAATTTAAGCCATGTTTACCATGATTATTTCGCGCTAGCTTTCAGCTCCAGAAGCGTATGCCCAAGACCGATATCGTCGGTACGAGTCACTACGTCAAAGCCAGCCTCTTCCACTATCTCTAGGAAGTCTTCACTGCGGTAAAAACGGCTATTGCCGTTGGCCAAGCAAGTAAAGTAGAGAGACGTCGCATTTAAGCTATAAGAAGCCGCATCGTATTTCTGTGCATCCCAAAACAGTTCAAGGATATAAACAGTCGCGTCTTCTGACATATGAGAGCGAACACGCTTTAATATGCTAAGAATTTCCATTGGCGAGAAGCAGTCAAGGAACTGGCTCATCCACCACACGTCCGTACCTGTCGGCAGCGCTTGCTGTTTATCAAGCATGTTAGCGGGGAATGGAGTCACTCGGTCTTGATGACCGTGCTGTGTTGCGTTTGCCATTGCCATTTCTAGTTGCTGCGGCAAATCGACAATCGTCACCTCGACATCAGAGTCGTAGTTACAACATTGCATAGCCCACTTACCTGTATTGCCGCCAATATCCACCAGCGATTTAGGCTTCTTACTGAAAACTTTCTCAAGCAACACAGGGAACGAACGATCTGAATAGAAATGATCAAACTTAAACCAGCTCTCTTTTGCTTTTTCTGGTAATTGAGACAAACCTTGGTAAATCGTTTCCCAATCACCCAGCTCTTTCAGGCCGGCAGGTGTGCCTTCTTCTATTGCTTCGGTTAAATGCATCATCGCGGCGTAACAGACATCAGCAGTGAAATCCATATTTGCGTTGGTCATGCCATCGTGCAATAGATAGAAGCCTAGGTTAGCCATTTTATAGCGGGGCTTATCCCAAGTAACGATATGAGCACTCAACGCCATATCCAGCAGAACTTTGACGCCGTATTCTGATACACCCGTTGCTTGAGAAATAGTTTCAGCGGGTAAACCATCATTGCCCGCGTCATCTAACGCTTTCAAGATACCTAAGTCACGAAGCGTACGAGCTGTATGAAAAACAATAGGAGCGAAAGACAATTTCTGCGCTTCTGTTTTTGCTTGTAATGCGTTAAATGGATCTAATTTATATTCCGACACGAAAAAACCTAACTTTAAAATAATAGAGGGTTACTCAGCTGCCATTTGTGCAAGCTTGCGTTTAATATCAACGTTTAAGTTATTAACCCAGCGATTGTAATTACGATGTATTTCACCATCGTCGTACTTCAAATTCTCAGACTCAACGTAAAGAATAGAGTAAAACTTATCATTATATGGAATATCTACCACAGCATGATGTGAACGGACATACAGCTCAGCGCGGAGTAAACCTGGCTTAACTTCTGAAACTAACCAACCTCGGCTCTTAGCAGACTCATAAATCGCTGATTTCACCTGTTTACTTTGAAGATTCAGTCCAACTGGAGTATCCTCAACATTCATTACAGGTTGGACACGTCCACAGCCTGCAAGGATGATTATAAATAACATTGAAACGGCTATTTTTAGTAATTTCATTTAAACTCCTTACCCGTGTTTATTTATAAGCACGCATAGTATTAGTTAGACCCAAAGTAAATCAATACTCTATGTCAAATCAATCACAATTAATGTCGTTTAATATTGAGAAATGGTCAGCAAATTCACCAGGCCTCTATTCCGTTGCCGAATGGCAAACATGGAGCACTAATTTAGATTGGCCACAAGATGGCTTAACTGAATTTAAAGCGATCCCTCCGATGATGCGCCGTCGTATGAGCATGCAAAGCAAACTTGCCGTCCAAACTGCATTAACCCTATTAAAAGATACCTCGATTGATTATCTGGTTTTTGCCAGTCGACATGGTGAATTACACCGAACCGCTACTTTGATTCAATCAATATTAGAAGGTGACGATGCCTCTCCAATGGCATTTTCCCAATCAGTACACAATACAGCTGCGGGTCTAACAACCATTGCCAAAAAAGCGCCAATTCCACTGACCTCTATCGCTGCAGGGCAAGATTCCTTTCACAACGCCCTGATTGAAGCTTATCTTTACCTACATCAGTATCCGTCACATCGTGTACTCGTCATTGACTTCGACCAACCTCTGCCTGAAGTATACCGAGAGTACGAAAATCAACACTATGCTGACTACGCTCTAGGTTTAGTGCTTACTGCTGGTAATGACTATTCCGTTTCAAGAGCAGTAACCAGTGATAGCTCAGTGGCAGAATTACCACAAGGTCTACAAACGCTAAAACATATCCTATGGGGTACACAGCATTGGACTATTGCAGGTAAGCACCAAAATTGGTCGTGGGTCAATACCGCTAAGTCAGGAGCGCAATAATGAGCAAAGTAGACCAATATTGGCGTGTGTTCGCGACGGGGCTCTGCTTTACTATCTTTGGTTTGGGAGGCTTAATATTGAGCTTCTTAATCTTACCTTCAATCGCGCTAACGACTCGCAATATCATAAAAAGAGAACTCAAAGCACAGCAATTGATCCGTTTATCATTCAATGCCTTCTGCCAAATAATGAAGTTCACGGGCGCGATTGATTACCGAATTGATGGCGCCGAGCTGCTACGCGAAGATCGCAACTGCATCATTGTCGCCAATCATCCTAGCTTGATTGACTATGTACTGATTGCCTCTCAACTTCCTCAATGTGATTGTCTCGTTAAAGCGGCAATATGGGAAAACCCCTTTATGAAGAGGATTGTCAAAGCGGCGGGATACATCCCCAATCAAGCCCCTGACGATCTTTTAGAACGTTGTGAAGAACGCTTTTCACGTGGCAATGTATTGTTAGTTTTTCCCGAAGGAACTCGCACAACTCCAGAAATTGAACCATCCTTACAACGTGGTGCGGCACAAATTGCCACTCGAACACAAACCGATTTACGCGTGATTCACATTACGGTTTCTCCGACATTCTTAACAAAAGAGAAAAAATGGTATCAAGTTCCTGCCATGAAACCCTTTTTTCATATCGCTGTGAAAGGTAAAATAGACGTCGCACCCTTTATTGATAATTCAAGTAACTTAACTTCGGCAGCAAGGCGCCTCAATCACCACCTTGCACAGACTATTTTTCCTTCCGAAGAAAATATTTAGCTCCTCAATGAAACAACTGGCGATATCAGCATTTAGAAAATACATCACATCATGTAGAATCGCCCCCTTAAAGCAGCATTTAGATAAAGTACTAAGTAGGCCTAAGTGGAAACATTACACAACGAACTGAAACAACTGATCATCGACGCACTGAACCTTGAAGATATGAGTATTGATGAAATTGAAACGGAAGCGCCACTGTTTGGTGATGGACTTGGATTAGATTCTATCGATGCCCTTGAGCTTGGCCTTGCTATCAAGAAAAAATACAACATTGTTATCGATGCCGACGATTCAAACACTCGTCAGCATTTTGCATCCGTTGAAAACCTAGCTAACTACATCTCATCTAAAACGAACAACTAGACAGATCTTTATGACACAAGCTAACCAACAAGAAGTATTCAACCAAGTTAAAGATGCGCTTATCGAGCTGTTCGAGCTTGATGCTGAAGACATTACTCCTGAAGCACACCTTTATCTCGACCTAGACCTAGACAGCATTGATGCCGTTGATTTGGTCGTTCACTTACAGAACGTAACGGGTAAGAAGATCAAGCCTGAAGAGTTCAAAGCAGTGCGCACCGTTAATGACGTTGTAGAATCTGTAATTGAACTATTGAAGGACGCATAATGCGTCCTCTGCTGACTTTATTGTCGGCAATCATACTTTTCACTTATCCAATTGCGGTTTACTTTGGACTCAACAAGTTTGGCCTACAAACCGTTGGTATCGTCTTAGCCGCGATCTTTGCTGTCCGCATTTTTACCGGCGGTCAGGCTAAAATCAAAGAGCTAAAACACCTAGCTTGGATCAGTGGAAGTGCCGGAATTGCTCTGCTGGCATTAGGGTTAACCTTCAAACAGCATGGCTGGCTAACTTATTATCCCGTCATCGTTAACGTTTGTATGCTTGTTGTGTTCGCGTCAAGCCTATGGCAACCCCAAACGATTATCGAGCGGCTTGCTCGACTCCAAGAGCCAGAACTTCCGCAAAGTGGCGTTGATTACACACGAAAAGTCACCAAAGTTTGGTGCCTGTTCTTCGTTATCAATGGTTCCATCGCTCTTTATACCTGCTTCCAATCTCTTGAAATATGGACCCTATACAATGGCTTACTCAGCTATTTGTTTGCCGGGGTACTCTTTGCAGGAGAGTGGGTGGTAAGACAGCGCATTCGTCAGAGTTAAATTGTTATGACCCAAACCGTATCTTACATCTCGTTGTCTAAACTTCTCTGTCAAAACCGAGATCCTGAATCTATAGTCTGTTTTTCCGACAATAGCGAGATTACATGGCAAACATTTAACCTTGATTTATCTCAACTCGTACAACTTTTATCTTCACCCTCTTTTCAACGAGTCGCGATTTGTACCCAAGACAGCTACCTATTTTCGGTGGCCTTTTTAGCGTGCGCAGTCAGCAACAAACACATCATCTTACCGGGCAACTATCAACCTTGTGCGCTTGCCGAACTGAGTGAGTATTTTGATTGCCTGTTAGTCGATGATGCGATTGGTAAAGTAGGAGGGAGTGAGGTTTGTAACATTCAAGCCGTCTTGGATTCCAAACGCTCAAACACCGAAACATCAACGCTTTTAGTGAATGACCTAGCTGCGACTGAACGGGCTACAATTGATTTGGCAGCAACCCAATTAACCCTGTTTACCTCAGGCTCAAGCGGTACACCAAAGGCAATCCACAAGACATTAGAACACCTAGATATTGAGACGGCTCAGTTAAATAAAAACTGGGGCGACTTACTAATGGGGAACCGAGTCCACAGTACAGTCTCGCACCAACACATCTATGGTTTATTATTTCGAATCTTATGGCCGCTTTGTTCTGGTGTTCCATTTGCTCGAAACAACCTCGAGTACCCTGAACAGCTCCTTTCTCATGCAAACAAAAACAGCGTGCTGATCAGCAGCCCAGCGCTACTCAAACGATTAAAACACGAGACAAAGTCTACGCAATTAGCAGGTGTGTTCTCTTCTGGTGGCCCGCTGCCAGCTGAATCTGCTCACCAAGCTCTTAATCTGTTAGGGGATTTACCTATCGAGGTTTTTGGCAGCACAGAGACCGGTGGCATCGCATTTCGCCAACAACAAACCGCTCAAACACCTTGGCAGCTTTTCGACTGCATTGAGGCTAGTCTTAACAGTGAGAGTTGTATTAAGTTATTGTCGCCGTACATCGACAAAAACAATTGGTATCAAACCGCCGATGAGTGCGAAATGGTCTCGGATAATCAATTTATACTGAAAGGTCGTACCGACCGAGTGATCAAAATAGAAGAAAAACGAGTCTCACTGGTTGAAGTAGAGAAGCGACTAGAGCAACTTCCTTGGATCGGTGAATGCGTGGTAATACCATTTGAAGAACCTGGACGCTTAATTTTGGCATCAGTTTTAGTATTATCTGATGAAGGTCAAGCTAGCCTCGCCACCATGAGTAAAGGCAAATTCTGGTTGATGCTGCGTTCAGAGTTGAGAAAGTGGTTGGAGCCGATCGCGATCCCGAGAAAGTATCGTGTTGTTGATGAGATCCCCCTCAACAGCCAAGGTAAGCGGTTAATTTCTCACATAGAGCAACTCGTAAAATCATAGAAATAACTTACCGTGTTTTACACTGAGATTATCTTCTTATATTTTGTCAGAATACCCATTTTCAGCCCAAGGATTCTAAGTACACGCTATGCAAAAGAGAAAACCAAACGTCATTGCTGTTGACACTATAGAGAAAGAATCGACTCTGACACTCCATGTTACCGGAGATATCACCGATTTTAAGGGGCACTTCAAGAGCTTCCCTATTCTTCCGGGTGTGACACAAATTGATTGGGCACTTCACTATGCTGTCCAAGAGCTGAACGTTCCTGGTTACTTTAAAGGCATGGAGGTCATCAAATTCCAAGAGCCTATCCTGCCAGACTCTACCATTCAGTTATCACTTAAGTGGGAAACCGACAAAGGTAAGTTGAGCTTCAGTTACACCTCGAATAACGGTGAACAGACCCACTCTTCAGGAAAAATGAAGCTGGGAGAGAAAAGTGAATAGCGCTCCTGCTGAGGCTACTTCTCAACACGTAACAAAAGAAAGCGACTACAAAGCTTGCTTCCTGATTCCGTGCTTTAACCACGGCGCAACCATGCCGGAGGTAGTCTCATCACTTCTCGAATTCAAACTACCAATTATTATCGTTGACGATGGCAGTGAACTTGCGACCAAACAGTTTCTGGCTCCACTTGCAGATAACCCAAGCGTGACTTTGGTGACACTTGAGCAGAACCAAGGCAAAGGCGGCGCAGTAAAGGCTGGAATCAACCGAGCACAAGAGCTCGGCTTTAGTCACGCCGTTCAGATTGATGCTGACGGTCAACACGACCTAGACGCTCTACCCACATTGCTCGAAACGTCGCAAGCCAAACCTCAACGCCTGATCTCAGGTCAACCGGTCTATGATGACAGCGTGCCCAAGGCAAGACTCTACGGACGCTACGCGACGCATGTCTGGGTATGGATAGAAACCCTATCTCTCTCGATTAAAGACAGCATGTGTGGCTTTAGAGCATATCCAATCGAGAAGACGCAAACAGTACTGAATAAATACGATGTCGGTTCAAGAATGGACTTCGATATCGAGATCTTGGTTCGTCTTTACTGGGAAGGCTGCGACATTGACTTCATTGAAACTCGAGTCATCTACCCTGAAAATGGTGTCTCTCATTTCGATGCGCTATGGGATAACGTAAAAATCAGTTGGATGCACACACGACTGTTTTTCGGCATGCTGCCAAGAGCCCCTAAGCTTATTGCTCGTCATTTCAAATCAGATTCTGAAGATCATCTAACGAGTTCGACACAATTTTCAGAAAGCTATCATGCGCAGCAGACACCAAATAGCACTGAACAACCACACTGGTCGCGCACTCAAGAACGCGGCACAGTACTCGGCATCAAACTATTGTTAGCTGTGTACTCCCTATTAGGCCGAAGTGTCTTCAACCTAATTTTGCGTGGTGTGATGCGTTACTACCATTTGACAGGCAAGCGCGCGCGAAACGCCTCTGAACAATACCTATTTCAGCTTAAGGCATACGCCGAACAACAGAATATTGAGTTACCGACTGAACTCACCAGTTATAATCACCTGCTTTCGTTTGGCCACACAATGCTCGACAAATTAGCCGCATGGAAAGGTGATTTTTCGGTAGATAATTTGACCGTCCATGGCCACGAGCAATTCGAGAGCATGGTAGAAAATAAGCAAGGTGTACTGATTCTTGGTTCTCATCTTGGCAATATAGAGCTATGCCGTGCTTTGGGCCGTAGACACTCACATATAAAAATTAATGCGCTGGTCTTCACGGAACACGCCGAGCGCTTTAATTCGGTAATGAAAGCCGTTAACCCACAGTCTGATTTAAATCTGATTCAAGTGACTTCGATGGGACCAGATACCGCTATCTTGTTACAACAGAAACTGGAACAGGGTGAGTGGGTTGTAATCGTTGGCGATAGAACCTCCACCAGCAAAGAGGGTCGCTCAGTATGGGCAGAGTTCTTGGGTAAAGAAGCCCCCTTCCCTCAAGGGCCATTTATGTTAGCCTCTGTTCTAAAAACACCAGTATTTTTACTGTTTGGCTTAAGGGATGACTCAAAAGCCAAGCCACATTTTAATGTCTATTTTGAGCATTTTAGCGACAAGATCGAGCTTCCAAGAAAGACTCGCGAACAATCTTTACAACAAGTCGTGCAACAATACGCAGACCGACTTCAGCACTACACACTGAAAGCACCGCTTCAGTGGTACAACTTTTTTAACTTTTGGACATTGAGCAACCAGCACCATGACGAAAAAAAATCCAAATAGCATCACCTTTGGTGCCGAACGCCTCACGATTGAAGATGTTGTCGCTATCTCACAGGGCGCACAAGCCTCGATGAACTCAAGCGATGAGTTCACATCGAAGATCGACCGTGGTGTCGCTTTTTTAGAACGTCTATTGAAAGAAGAAGGCGTGATCTATGGCGTGACAACTGGCTACGGCGATTCATGCACCGTTGCGATTCCACCAAACCTTGTTGATGAACTGCCTCTACACCTCACGCGCTTTCACGGCTGTGGTTTAGGCGAAATACTGTCTCATGAACAAGCTCGTGCCGTATTAGCGACGCGTCTCTGTTCATTGTCGCAAGGAGTATCTGGTGTGACTCACGATCTACTCAACCAGATCGTCACTCTGATTAACCAAGATATTTCGCCACGTATTCCTCAAGAAGGATCGGTTGGTGCCAGTGGCGACCTAACACCTCTTTCTTATTTGGCCGCAGCACTGATTGGTGAGCGTGATGTTATCTACAAAGGTGAAGTTCGCCCAACCAGTGATGTCTACAAAGAGCTAGGTATTAACCCTATCAAGCTCAAGCCAAAAGAAGGCTTGGCCTTAATGAATGGTACTTCTGTAATGACTGCGCTAGCTTGTATCGCCTACAAACGTGCGGAATACCTAGCTCAGCTATCAACAAAAATTACGGCAATGGTGTCTGTAGGTATGCATGGTAACGACTTCCACTTCGATGAAGCGCTATTTGCTGTTAAACCACACCCAGGCCAGCAGCAAGTTGCGGCATGGCTGCGTGATGACCTGCAAGCCGATCGCCCACCACGCAACAGTGATCGCCTACAAGATCGTTACTCACTGCGTTGTGCTCCTCATGTTATCGGTGTGGTTCAAGACTCTCTGCCTTGGCTTCGCCAAATGATCGAGAACGAGCTAAACAGCGCTAACGATAACCCAATTATCGATGGCGACAATGAGCGCGTACTACACGGCGGGCACTTTTACGGTGGCCATATTGCAATGGCGATGGATACCCTGAAAACGGCAGTAGCGAACCTAGCTGACCTGCTTGATCGTCAAATGGCGCAGTTGATGGACTACAAGTTCAATAACGGCCTGCCATTCAACCTAACGGGCGCTGAAGGCGAGCGTAAGCCAATCAATCACGGTTTCAAAGCGGTACAAATCGGCGTGTCAGCTTGGACAGCAGAAGCATTGAAACACACGATGCCTGCAAGCGTATTCTCTCGCTCAACTGAGTGTCACAACCAAGACAAAGTCAGCATGGGTACCATTGCAGCTCGCGACTGTTTACGTGTTCTTGAACTGACAGAGCAAGTTGCCGCTGCATCACTTCTGGCTGGCACACAAGCACTGGAGCTTCGTAAACGCCACAATGAGCTTGATGAACATCACATGAGTGAAAACCTAAAGCACATTCGCGACGAAGTACTGAAAGAGTTTGAATTTATCGTAGAAGATCGACCACTTGAAGGCGACCTTCGCCACTTCATTGATCGTATTCAAAGTCAGCACTGGTCACTTTACTCATAGAGTCATTGGCCTCATAAAGTAGCTACCCCTTTACGCAATATTGTTGAGAGCGATTTATGTCTAAAATCCTTCATCCATTACAATCTGAGGTGACACTTATCACCTCATTCCAAGATGCCGACCCTATGGGGGTGATCTATCACGGCAACTACTTCCGATTCTTTGAAGAAGTAAGATGTATCATGATGGATAAGATTGAGTATAACTACCATGAGATGAAGGATTCGGGCTACATGTGGCCGATCATCGATACACGCGTGAAATACATTAAGGCGATACCTTTCAATCACCAGATCAAAGTATCGGCTAAGTTAACCGAGTGGGAAAACCGTCTGCGCGTTGACTACGAGATTCACGATGCCAACACAGGTGCTCGTATGACACGCGCTCACACTATGCAGGTTGCGGTAACCATCGATGAACAAGAGATGTGCTTCGCTTCGCCAAAAGTATTTACCGATAAAATCGAACACTGGCACCAGTTTGGTTGCTTACCGCAATCTGCTAAGCATCGACTAGCTAACCAGCAATCAACCGAGCTACAACCCGACCCTCAAGTATCGAACACACGGCAGCAGGTGAAACATGAGCCTGTTTAAACACGGACATAAGAAAATCAGCATCGCCCTACTGGGACTTGCCTCTGTGATGGTAAGTAGCTTTGTTGTTGCTAATGAAAGTACAGCTACTGTTGGCTCTATTTCAGAGCTGCAAACCGTGTTAAGCGAAAATAGCATTGTGCGTGGTGAGTTCACTCAAACGCGCAACATGGAAATGTTCGCCCAACCTTTAACATCACAAGGTACTTTCCTGTTAGACAAATCAAATGGTTTGCTTTGGACACAAGCGACACCTTTCCCTGTGAGCTTGGTGCTCACCGATAACAAGCTGAGCCAAAGGTTTGCCGATCAACCCGCTAAAATAATTACCGACCAAGAAAATCCGATGGCGTTTTATTTCAGCCATATTTTTCTTTCAGTGTTCCACGGTGATACGCAAAAACTCCAAGAACAATTTTCACTGTCATTTGAGCCAACAACGAAGCAAAACTCAGACAAAAGTATAAAGAACACATCTTGGACACTGACCCTAACGCCAAAAAGTGCACCAATGAATGCGGTGTTTGAAGCGATCTCTCTGCAAGGACAAAATGATATTGAGCGTATTGAGCTAAAAGAAATTCGTGGAGACAGCACGGTGATCGAATTTAGCCAGTTAAGCCATTTACCGGAAGTACTATCTGATGCCGAAGCGCAACAATTCCAACTCTAGCCTTGCCCTTGCCTGGCTGGTTGTCGTGGTGCTATTTAGCGGACTATTGATTAAACAGTTCGCTTTTTCTTCTTCAGTGCCTATCGAAAGCAACATCATGAAATTGCTTCCTGAAAACCAGCAAGATCCCATGGTAGAGCAAGCATTTCAGCAGATATCCAGCTCAATGAGTGAACAAGTGGTGTTTATCTTAAGTGGTTCTGATAGCAAGAACACTATGGCGGCAACCAAAGCCTTTGAGAATTCGCTCAACCAAAGATCCTTTTCAGGAGAGCCGACACTTTTCAAACGCGTTCAAGGGAAGATCAACGCTAGCACACAAAGCCAATGGAGTGACTTCTATTTTCGTCATCGTGCTCAACTGCTAACAGAGCAACAAAAGGACACACTAACCCATACCCCAGAGTCTCGCGCTCAGTATGTGATTCAGTCGCTGTACAACCCGTTTTCAGGCGTCACGGCTGCAGAGCTATCTCTCGACCCATTCTTGTTATTTCGCGACTACATCAGTGCTGTTAGCGTTCAATCAAGTAACTTTGCTCTGAAAGAGGGATACCTCACCGCTCAATCTAATGAGCAATCCTATACTTTGGTCACGGCTACGCTGGCAGGGTCGCCTTATAGCTTGGCGATTCAAGAGCAACTTCCGGCTCTTGATACACTAGAACGTGAGATTGAGAAACAGTTTGGCGTCAAGGTGCAGCATACCGGTGTTGTGTTCTACGCCAATTACGGTACCGAAAGCGCGAAATCAGAAATCAGTACCATTGGCTTGGGCTCATTGGCTGGTGTGATTTTATTGGTGTGGCTGACGTTTCGTAGTGCGCTACCGCTTGCCTTATCTTTACTCTCTATCAGCACAGGATTACTAGTCGCACTCGCAAGCACCGTTGCTATCTTCGGTAAAATTCACCTGTTCAGCTTGGTATTCGGCACGAGTTTGATTGGCGTATCCATTGATTACTCTTTTCATTACCTAACCGATCGTTTGGCTGCAGGCAGTCAATGGCAAAGTGACAAAGGGCTGAAGCATATTCTGGTTGCGATCACCTTGGGTCTTATCACTAGCTTGATCGGCTACCTAGGTCTATTGGTTGCACCTTTCCCAGGTCTACAGCAACTTGCTTTGTTTTCGTCGATTGGGCTTATTGCAGCTTATGCCAGTGTGGTGTGTTGGTATCCAGTATTGGCCTTCAAGCCGAGCCAACAACGCGAACTTCCGTTAGCGAATCTATGGCATGCGTGGCTAAATTTGTGGAACAAACCTAAATTCAAAGTTGGCTTACCGCTCGGAGTCATAATCGTGAGTTTGGCATCAATCAGCCAGGTTCGTTACGACGATGATATTCGACAACTTCAGGCAATGCCTGATCAACTCAAACAACAAGAGCAAGCCATTACTAAGATCTCAGGGTTAGGCAGTGGTCAGAACATGCTGCTAGTGACAGCCAAGAGCAACCAAAAGCTACTCACAAAATTGGCAGAAATCACCACAAGTTTAGATTCTTTGGTCGATAGTCAAGGTATCTCCGGATATCGCAGCATCAATCAGCACTTGTTAAGTAAACAAGAACAACATGATAACTATCAATTGGTTAAACAACTTTATAGCCAACAAAGCCATATTTTACAAAGTACTCTTGGCTGGCCTACTTTTCCAGAGTTGCCGAAGTTCGAGGCAATTACAGTATCTGGTTTTTTGAAGTCCCCCGTATCAGAGCCTGTTCGACCACTTTGGTTAAAACCTATAGACGGACAAGCCGCGTCGGTCATTTTGATTAAAGACGTCACAAACTCAGAACTGTTCTCTCAATGGCTCGAATCAAGCTTTGCTCAACAACAAGATGTCAAATATCTCAATAAAGCAGACGAAATCTCCACTCTCTTTGCAGAATACAGAGTCAAAATTACCGAGCTACTATTGATAGCATTGGCCGCTATCGGGATGGTTTTAGGTTGGCGCTACGGCGTGAAGCAAAGCCTGTTAATGCTGTTGCCATCGTTGATTGCCGGAGTGGCAGGGTTAGCGGTCACTGGTATTTTAGGCTCTACGCTGAACCTGTTTAATTTACTTGGACTGATTCTGATTTTAGGGATTGGTATCGACTATACCCTGTTCTTTGCTGAGCAGAAGAAATCGCTGAGCACCTTGTTAGCGATTACTCTATCTGGTCTTACAACGTTGCTTTCATTTGGTTTACTGTCGCTGAGTCAGACTCATGCCATTCATAGCTTCGGTGTTACTGTTCTGACAGGGATCTTTGTTGCATGGCTGCTTTCTCCACTCGCAATCAACAACGAACAAGCCACAGAAAAGAACAAACCTCGCGAGGTATTTAGATGAACAAGACAATCAAGATAGTGCTCGCTGTCGTATTTAGCTTCCTGCTCAATGCCTGTTCAATGGTTTATCAACCGCCGTCGGGCGCAAGTGTGTCTATCGACAATGACACCGATCTAGCCTTGCCGCTGCCAGCTGAACTGGGATACTCATTTACGGCGAGCCAGCTGATCAGCGCAACATGGCAAGATGTTACGCAGCAACTTCCTGTTCAAGTCGAAGTCACAGCAAATAAAGTAGTTTTGGCTGGTTTTTCTTCTTGGGGAACTCGTATCCTGTCGCTGCAATATCAAAATCAAGTGATTGATACGCAGGTTTTATCAGGGCTTGGCGCAACTTTACCTCAGCCTGAACAGGTATTATTTAATTTAATGTTGACCCTATGGCCGACTGAAGCATGGGCTCAACCTTTACAAGGCATCGGTTGGTACTTGGTCGATACAGAAAACAGCCGCACCGTATTTGATGAAAACCAACAGCCAATCATTAAAATTGATTACCAAGCAGAGCCCGGAACACACAAAACCACGGGCAATATTGTTTTCAAGCATTTGATTCAAGGCTACACCATCACTATACAAACGTTGAACTCAACGATTGTCGATAACCCAAGTAAGAGCTAAACATCATGCCTATTTATATCCAAGACTGTGGTTTCCACTCCGCATTAGGCTCAAGCATTGCTGACATTCATGGCAGCCTCAGCAATGAATGCGACTCCAATATGGTTGAAGTGCACGATATGCTAAACGATGGTAAGCCAACGGTCGTTGGTAAGGTCGCAGGCGATTTACCAGAAATTCCATCAAATCAGGCTCAATACGCCACTCGTAACAATCAACTGGCGCTATCGGCTCTTAATCAAATCAAAGATTCTATTGCGCAAGCAAAATCACAATTTGGTGCAGATAGAATTGCGGTGGTTATTGGTACAAGTACCTCAGGCATTTCTGATGGTGAAATGGCGTTTAAACACAAGCTTGATCATGGCTCTTTCCCAGACGATTTCCACTATTCAAAACAAGAGCTTAACAATGTATCTGAGTTTGTCAGCCAACACTGCTCACTAACCGGGCCAAGCTACGCGATATCGACCGCCTGCTCATCAAGTGGGCGTGTATTTCTTACTGCCCAGCGCTTGTTAGATTCTGGAATGGCAGATGCTGTGTTGGTTGGAGGTGTCGATACCCTGTGTAAGCTGACGCTCAATGGCTTTCATGGTCTTGAAGCCCTATCAACCACACATTGTAAGCCCTTTAGCGCCTCTCGTGATGGCATCAACATCGGAGAAGCAGCGGCATTTATGTTGCTTAGCAAGGCAAGACCAGCGGCTATCAATACAATTCAAAGTACTTCGAATATCGCTCTATTAGGCTGTGGCGACAGCTCCGACGCACACCATATTTCCGCACCCCATCCTGAAGGGAACGGTGCAGAGCAAGCAATGAGAAAGGCGTTATATTCGGCAAAGTTACGAGCAGAAGACATCGGTTATATCAATGCCCATGGCACCGCAACCCCACTCAATGACTCGATGGAAAGCAAAGCCATTCATCGTATTTTTGCAAACAAGGTTCCCGTCAGCTCAACCAAACCTCTGACCGGACATACTCTTGGAGCGGCAAGTGCGATAGAGGCAGCAATTGCGTGGCATATTTTAAAACATGACTTACCGCTACCCTTACAAAAATGTCAGGATAAAGCTGAAGATATTGAGATTGATTTGGTAGACTGTGCCCAGAAACTTAAAGTAAAGAATATCTTAAGCAACTCGTTCGCTTTTGGTGGCAACAACATTAGCCTGATTTTTGGTGTAATAAATGACTGATATCCCTTCTGTAGACCAACTTCTCCCACACGATGATCCGATGATATTGATCGATCGAGCTATCAACGTTGAGGCATTGTCGATTCACTGTCAGGTCGATATTGGACCACATAATCTGTTCTTTAACGCCGAATCTAAAACCGTACCTGCTTATGTTGGTATCGAATTTATGGCACAGTCGGTTGCTGCATGGTCCGGGTATCATGCGCTTAAAAACGACACTACGCCTCCAATCGGTTTCTTACTGGGATCTCGTCGCTACAAATCTCTCTGTGATCAGTTTACTCAAGGTCAAACCCTTGATATCTACGCTGAACAAGTGATGGTGGACAGCGGCATGGCAGTATTTACGGCCAGAGTCGAAGACCAAGGCGAGCTGGTGGCTCAATGCCAACTGAACGTCTATGTACCAACCGAACAAACATTACAAGAAATGAAAACTAGGAGCCCATCATGACCCGTCAGGTTTTAGTTACAGGTGCCAGCAAAGGCATTGGTAAAGCGATCGCTATCCAACTCGCGAAAGACGGATTTGAAATCGCCGTTCATTACATGGGTGACAAGCAAGGCGCAGAAAATACCCTGAAGTCGATCACTGAACAGGGTGGCGTGGGACGTCTTATCCAATTTGATATCAGCAATCGCAACGAGTGCCGCGAAACGCTTGAATCGGATATTGCGGCATATGGTGCTTACTATGGTGTGGTAAATAATGCAGGTATCACTCGTGATACGGCATTTCCAGCCATGACCGAAGAAGAGTGGGATGGCGTTATCCATACCAACCTCGACAGCTTCTACAATGTACTGCACCCGTGCGTTATGCCAATGGTTCAAAAACGTAAAGGCGGTCGAATCGTTACTCTGGCTTCTGTGTCCGGCATCATGGGCAACCGTGGCCAAACCAACTATGCAGCAGCAAAAGCAGGCGTGATCGGCGCAACTAAGTCCCTTGCTCTAGAACTCGCAAAACGTAAGATCACTGTAAACTGTGTCGCTCCTGGTTTAATCGATACCGGGATGGTTGATGAGCACGTAAAAGATCATGCGCTTCCTCAAGTACCACTACGCCGTATGGGCGAGCCAGAAGAAGTAGCAGGTCTAGTGAGTTACCTCATGTCTGATATTGCGGGCTATGTAACTCGCCAAGTGATTTCAGTAAACGGAGGCTTAGTATGATCCGTCGAGTTGTTGTAACAGGTATGTCAGGTGTCACCGCTTTTGGTAATGACTGGCAACAGATAGAACCAAAACTCCGCGCTTGTGAAAATGCTACCCAATACATGCCAAGCTATGAACAGTATGACGGTTTAAATACCAAGCTTGCCGCGCCTATTAATGACTTTGAACTTCCCGCTCACTATAAGCGTAAACAAATTCGCAGCATGGGTCGTGTATCAAAGCTCGCCACCTTAGCCACTGAGAACGCATTAGAACAAGCAGGTTTGATCGGCCATGATGTATTAGTGAATGGTGAGACTGGCATTGCTTACGGATCATCGACTGGCAGTACCGATGCGGTTAGTGACTTTAGCGTTATGCTTCATGAAAAATCTACTCGCGGCCTAACAGCAACGACTTATGTAAAAATGATGCCTCACACCGCAGCGGTTAACGTAGGATTATTTTTTGGATTAAAAGGCCGAGTCATCCCTACTAGCAGCGCTTGTACTTCAGGTAGCCAAGCGATTGGTTACGCCTATGAAGCAATCAAACATGGTTATCAAACTGTGATGGTTGCCGGAGGTGGTGAAGAGCTATGCCCAACCGAGTCTGCCGTTTTCGATACCCTTTTTGCTACCAGTCTAAAAAACGATACGCCCAAAAAATCCCCTAGCCCTTACGACAGCGAACGCGATGGCCTGGTTATCGGTGAAGGTGCTGGCACGCTTGTTCTTGAAGAGTATGAACATGCGGTTGCTCGTGGTGCAAAGATCTACGCAGAAATCATCGGTTTTGCCAGCAATTGTGATGCAGCCCATGTGACCCAGCCTCAGATGGAAACCATGCAAATTTGTATGGAAAAAGCTCTTAAAGATGCACAAATTTCTGCTGAAAAAATTGGTTATGTTTCGGCGCATGGAACGGCAACAGATAAAGGTGATATTGCAGAAAGTAATGCGACAGCAAATATTTTCGGTGAAGTGCCGATCAGTTCATTGAAAAGCTACTTTGGTCATACGCTTGGCGCATGTGGTGCTATTGAAGCTTGGTTAAGCCTAGAGATGATGCATTCAGGCTGGTTCAATCCTACCTTAAATCTTCAAAACGTCGATGAACGCTGCGGCAAGCTCGATTACATCACAGGTTCTGGACGCGAGTTAAATGTTGAGTATGTAATGAGTAATAACTTTGCCTTTGGCGGAATTAACACCTCAATCATCTTCAAAAAGATTTAAGTTTATTTCTTAGCCAGAATTCAAGACAAATAAAAAGGGTCAGTAACCAAGTTACTGACCCTTTTTTCAATCTAGCACTCGCTCAATTAAGCGTTAGCTTCACGCTCAGCGATGAATTCAAGAGCCATCTTGATGCGAGCGATTACGCGCTCTTTACCAACAAGCTCCATCACTGCATCAACAGAAGGAGACTGGCCGCCACCTGTTACTGCTACGCGAAGTGGCATGCCGATTTTACCCATGCCGACCTCTAGCTCTTCACATACTGCTGCAATCACACCATCTTTGATGTTTGCAGTAGTGAAATCTTCAAGCGCTTCAACCTTAGCAAGAGCAAGCTCTAGTGGGCCTTTAGCAACACCACGTAAGTGCTTCTTCGCTGCGCCAGCTTCAAACTCAGAGAAATCTTCGTAGAAGTAACGAGACTGCTCAGCAAGTTCGATAAGCGTATTACAACGCTCACCAACTAGTGTGATCACTTCAGTGATAGCTGGGCCGTTTGTTGTATCGATCTTTTGTGCGTCTAGGTGCCATTGCAGGTATTTAGCAACGTACTCAGGCTCAGAAGTCTTGATGTAGTGGTTGTTCAACCAAAGCAGCTTATCAGTGTTGAATGCTGAAGCAGACTTGCTGATAGCGTTCAGGCTGAAGAATTCAATCATCTCTTCTTGAGAGAAGATCTCTTGGTCACCGTGAGACCAGCCTAAACGAACTAGGTAGTTGTTTAGTGCATTGGGTAGGTAACCTTCGTCGCGGTATTGCATTACAGAAACAGCACCGTGACGCTTAGAAAGTTTCGCACCGTCATCACCAAGAATCATTGCACAGTGAGCGAAAGTTGGAACTGGCGCGCCTAGTGCTTCATAGATGTTGATTTGACGAGGTGTGTTGTTGATGTGGTCTTCACCACGAACAACGTGTGTAATACCCATGTCCCAATCATCCACAACAACCACGAAGTTGTATGTTGGTGCACCGTCTGTACGACGAATGATTAGGTCATCAAGTTGGCTGTTAGAGATTTCAATGCGACCACGGATTTGGTCATCAAAGACTACACTGCCTTCTTTAGGATTACGGAAACGGATAACGCATGCATCACCTTCTTTTGCTGCTTCGTTTGCTGCAACAATTTTAGGGTGGTTCGCATCGTAACGAGCCATTTCTTTGTTTTCTTCTTGCTCTGCACGAATCTCATCAAGCAGTTCTTTAGACGCGTAGCATTTAAATGCTTTGTCTTCAGCAAGTAGCTTATCAACCATTTCGTTGTAACGGTCAAAACGCTTAGATTGGTAGTAAGGGCCTTCATCCCATTCCATACCCATCCATTGCATGCCTTCTAGAATTGCATCAACCGCTTCTTGAGAGTTACGCTCAAGGTCCGTGTCTTCGATACGTAGAACGAATTCACCACCTTGGTTCTTAGCGAATAGCCAAGAGTAAAGTGCAGTACGTGCACCACCAACGTGAAGATAGCCAGTTGGGCTAGGAGCAAAACGAGTTTTAACCGTCATTTAAATACCTTGATTATGTAGGTGATTCTTTTCGTGATTACCATTACAAAGCCTGCAACAGAAAAATATCACTAAATTTTGGGCGCTATTTTATCACCACCGCTTAAATCTACAATCAGTAGTGAATGATTAATGTGCTGATCTTGTACGAAAGCTATCGAAGAAGCAGAAAACCAACAGCTGAAGCACATGTGATATTCCCTGAATGCACGAATTCTCGTCACGCTTGCGATACGCCTCATCCATTCCGCGATTTAATAACCCAACAAATATCAAATTCTTGAACTTATGTTTGACCTTACCCTTACGGGAAGGTTTATGTTAGGCGTAGATGAGAATTGGAGTATCGATATGAACCATTACACAACTGCGCTCAACGGCCTAAATTGCATGGGATGTGCGAAGAAAGTCCACACACTGTTTGATGGTCTCGATAATACGAAGATCAACGACATATCGCCGACGTACATCGATATTTCAACTCCTTCTAGTTATGTTGAGCTCAATGAACAGTTAGCAACCCTTGGTTATTCCATGGGTAATTCGCTGCACCTTTCATTATCAGGGCTTAGTTGCGGTAAGTGCGTGAACAAGCTGACTCAAGCGCTTGAGCAGACCGAGCAAACCTCAAACCTAGAAGTCAGCAAACATGAATTATCGGTGGTTACTCTGCTTTCAGAACCCGCGCTTATTGAGTTGATCGAAAGTGTGGGTTATCACGCGACTCCTTACTCTGAAATTAGTGAGCCTTTATCGAATTTAGATTCAGAAGACGATAAAAAAACAGCGCCAGTGGAACCGACACAAGCTAAACCTGTAGCTAGCCAATATACCTATCACCTTGTTCTCGAGGGAATGACGTGTGCGAGTTGTGTTTCTTCGGTAGAGAAAGCGCTGAAAAAGAATGAGTTCGTCGACCAAGCTCAGATCAACCTCGCTGAACAGACAGCCTTAGTCTTCACGTCTGAAGCACGTGACGCAATCGAAAGCGCTCTCATAGAATCGGTAAAAACCGCAGGTTATGGTGCCGAGTTCGTTGACGACGCGGCGACTCAACAACAAAAACAGCAAGAACAACAACTTCGTACCCAAAAAGCTTTCCTAAAGAATTCAGTAAGCGCGCTGTTTATCGGTGCTCCGTTGATGGCATGGGGTCTGTTCGGTGGCAGCATGACCATTGCTACATTTAATGACCAATTGGCTTGGGGATTGGTCGGAGTCGTCTGTTTGATACTGCTTGCGACCTCGGGACGCAGCTTCTTTACTAACGCTTGGCAATCACTGATGCACAAGCGTGCGACCATGGATACGTTAGTTGCTTTAGGCACTGGCGCGGCATGGTTCTATTCAATGCTGGTTGTGCTTATTCCATCATGGTTTCCAGAACCATCGCGTCATGTCTATTTTGAAGCAAGTGCAATGATCGTTGGCTTAATTTCTTTAGGGCACTACATTGAAGCCAAAGCCAAAGCGCGTACCACTAAGTCTTTACAGGCGCTGATTGACTTACAGCCTCAAAAAGCGGTAGTTATCGTCGATGGTAAAGAACAAACCATCGCCGTAGAAGCTATTCAAGTCGGTATGCAAGTACGAGTGAGACCGGGAGAAAAAGTCCCTGTCGATGGTGTCGTGGTATCTGGCGAATCTTATATCGATGAATCGATGCTGACTGGCGAACCGCTTCCCAACGTTAAATCGATTAATGATGGCGTTTCAGCAGGTACCATTAATGGTGATGGCAGCCTGATCATTGAAGCGACCGGCATAGGCTCAAGCACCATGCTGGCTCGAATCATCCAGATGGTTCGCCAAGCACAAAGCAGCAAGCCTGCGATTGCGAAGCTTGCCGACTCTATCTCTGCCGTTTTCGTTCCAGTAGTGGTCGCAATCGCAGCCATTGCTGCCTTAGTTTGGTTTTTTGTTGGACCACAACCTAGTGCAAGTTACATGCTCGTGGTATCAACAACAGTGCTAATTATCGCCTGCCCATGCGCTTTGGGCTTAGCGACACCGCTCTCTATTACTGTCGGCGTTGGCAAGGCTGCAGAATTTGGCGTTCTGATCAAGGATGCCGATGTGTTGCAATCCGCAAGCAAAATTGATGCTGTCGTGTTTGATAAAACAGGCACCCTAACTCAAGGTAAGCCAACCGTTCAGCAGGCGTTTTATAGCGATTTATCAGAGCAAGAACTGCTAGCTTACGCCTATTCGGTAGAGGTAGGGTCAGAACACCCATTAGCTAAAGCCGTTTGCCAATATGCAGAGAGCTTACAAGTTTCAGCGCTACCCCATAGCGAGTTCGAAAACCAACGAGGGCTTGGAGTACAAGCAACAATTAACGGCAGGAAAGTTCAAGTGGGCTCACTTAAGTACCTCTCTCAACTCGGTATTGAAACTGAAATTGGCGCGGACTTTATCGAGTTTTGTCGTACACAAGCATGGACCCCCATCTTCGTTGTAATCGATCAAAAGCTGGAAGGCATATTTGGCATTTCAGACGCATTAAAAATAGATAGCAAACAAGCGATAGCTCAACTAAAATCCGCCGGAATTCATACAGTGCTATTAACGGGCGACAACGACTCTGTAGCTCAAGCAATAGGTAAAAGCGTCGGTATCGACGAAGTAATTTCAGAAGTACTGCCAGAGCAGAAAGCGCAACAGATTATTCAGCTGCAACAGCAATATAAGAGTGTTGCCATGGTCGGAGACGGCATTAACGACGCACCGGCTCTTGCTCAAGCGGATATAGGAATAGCAATGGGCAGTGGCAGTGACGTCGCGATCGAAAGTGCGCAAATGACACTGCTCAACTCGTCGCCACTCTCGGTGAGTAATGCGATCGAGCTATCCCAAGCTACCGTGAGAAACATGAAACAGAATTTATTTGGCGCCTTCATCTATAATTCGCTAGGCATCCCTATTGCGGCAGGTGTGCTCTACCCATTTTTCGGGTTTCTGCTTAGCCCGGTGGTTGCAGGAGCTGCGATGGCGATGTCTTCGATTACGGTTGTAAGCAATGCCAACAGGCTAAGACTGTTCAAACCCACTCATTCCAATATCAACAAAAACCATATTCATGAGGTTCACCATGATTCGTAAAATTATGACTCTTACAGCACTCGCTGCAATTTCAGGGCAAGCTCTCGCTACTGATGTTTTAAACCATAAATCCCCATACTGCGGCTGCTGCACTGAATGGACAGAGCATATGCAAGACGCCGGATTTAATGTAACAGAGAAACTCCACGATGACATGAACCCGATCAAGCAGAAGTTAGGAGTAACGCCAGAACTGGCTTCTTGCCATACGGCAGAGATCGACGGTTACGTATTTGAAGGGCACATTCCTGCAGAGGACGTGAAAGCCTTTTTAGAGAACCCACCACGCAATGCGATTGGCTTGGCGGTTCCAGGCATGCCAATGGGCTCTCCGGGCATGGAGTATGGCGATAAGAAAGACGAATATTCTGTGTATGCGTTTAACGATAAAGGCCAGGTGTTTGAATACCGTCATTACAACGGAAAATAGAGCGTAAACAGACCTACGAACAGCAATAAAAATAGAGCCTAGCATTAAGCAAACCCAAGACCGTGGTTTGCTTAATGCTAGGCTCTTTGCTTTTGGACAGTAAAGCAAATCTTGTCGCGGCACCAACCGGGCTGTTAGTACCGCTATGTTTTCGTCGCTAGTTAGCGAAAACTCTATTTAACAAAAAAACTCTATTTAACAAATAAGCTAATTAGCGAAGAAACTCACTTGGATAATAATCTAATCGATTAAACAGCCAAGTGAATCAGCTTAGAAGCCGTAAGATGCACCGAATACGAATGCGTTGTTTGTCTTAGATGCACCGTTTGCGAAATCTACACCGTTAGCTTGGCTGCGGAACTCGAAGTAAGGTTGAACACCTTGACGAGTCCATGTTGCACGAAGCTCGTGGTCCATTGCTTCAGCATCAATCATGTATACGTTGTTGTAGCTAAGCGCTAGGTCTTCGTTTACAGAGTAAGCAATGCGGTTATCCATACGGTAATCTGTGTCAGCATCAGCAGAAGTGTCATCGATGTGTGCACGAGTACGGTTACTAATAGAGATACCGTTATCGAAGTTGTAGCCAATTTTAACCAGTGGACGGAACTGAATGCTCTCGCCAGCAGAGAAGACATGTTGGTAACCCGCTGCAACCCATAGGTTGTCAGTGATATTGAAAGCTTGCTCACCACCAACAGTGATGAATGCATTTGCTTGACCAGTTGTTGCGTCGCCACCAGTTTCAGCAGCAGTTAGACCTTCAAGGTCGCCAAGTTGGATGCCATCAAACTCAGTGTAAACAGTTAAGCCGCCTAGAGAGTTGTCAAACGTGTGGCCAGCTTCTAGAGTCGAAGTCATATCAGAACCGTGGATACGGCCATCGTCGTGAAATTGGATATTACCTGTAACGTAAGAAGAACCAGCGAAAGCACTAGAAGCGAAAGCAAGAGAAAGTGCACTTAGAGCGATAATTTTTTTCATAGTAAACTGCCTTAGTTTAAATTTTTCAGCGACATATCTTCGGTATATCATTCACCTTCGCCGCTTGAGTAATTGGTAGCCTCCCTGGCATGAAATCTATCTTGCTCGAATTAATTTACGTTTCAAAATAAAAGGGCAAACAGAGTGATCTCTCTCACCATCAAAAAAAGGAAAGTTATTTAAATTAAATAAATCAATAACTTAAAAACATAAAAATAGATAAAAAAGGAAACCCAATAATCAAAACGGATCACGATCACGTTATTTCACGGCATAAAATTAGATTCAGTTGTTTCAATCACACCTGATTTATAGTTTTTTATGACCAACTTATTTTTTGAAGAGAAGAATGAGAAGTGCGTCACTTTTGCGATGAAGCTCACCTTATGTGCATTGTTGACGTTATAAACAAAGGCTATTTCTATATGTTTCAGTTTAAGAAATGTACCGAACTTAGTTTGAACGAAAAAAAAGCTCCCACTTTTATCTGAGTAAGATAATAGCTAGGGAGCTCATCTATTAATGTTGCTTATCGATTATTTAACCGATGTTACTCGACTTACTTTCTCGCCACTTTCAGAGATAGAGCGGATGTAAATTTCGCCTGAAACCGATGGACGTTGTTGCTCATCGTACGTTAACCAGTTTTCGCCATCAGCAGAGTACTGAAGCTCTACACCTGGGAATTGAACGTTCATCGCTAGCTTGCCATCAACAACCTGAGCGCCCGGTACTGGTAGTCGGTAATCAATACCTGCTTTCTCAAGCTTAGCCAACTCACGTTGACCTACAATATTCGCGAAGCGATTAAAGTCGCTGTTTAGAGCCTGCTTATTCACCAAGTCAGTATCTTGAGAATATTCAACACCCACTTTGTAGTCGTTTTCCCAATCTGCTCGGTGCCATGCACGCTCAGCTGCTGCAAGTACACGAGGGAACACCATGTATTCATATTGCTCGTCAGTACGTACTGTTTCAGACCAAAGCTGTGCAGACAAACCGTAGAAAGGTTTCGCTTCAATTTCGCCTTTGCCAGAGAAGCCATTGCCGTCACGATCTAGAGATGTTTCTGCGTTTTGTGGCATGTTTTCTGGTGCGAAGCCAAACATCTTACGAGTATCGGTTGCACGCGTTGCCCAGTAGTAACCGCGCTCTGCTGCGTCAACTTCGTATGGCATATCCATGTATACGTAGTCCGGGTTAGAGACAATCACGTCATACCCTTTCGCAGACCAATCGTATACTGATGAAGTACCGCCCCAGTAAAGAACATCCCAGAAGTTCACTCGAGTGCTTTCTGTTGCAAATGCTTTCTCACCTTCGCTGTATTTCAGGCCATCTTGCCATGCTTGGAAATGAGGAATGCCTTTGTCAGCAACAATCTTAGACACCTGCTCTGCAAAGTGACTTGGCAGGTGGCCGAAGTCGCTTACTGTGCCATCAGCGATCAAAGACTGACACTGTGGAGACTGTTGGAATGGCTTATCTTGTTTAGACAAATCGATGTTGCCTTTCCAAGCGACTTTATCTTCTGCATTAATATCTTGTAAGCCAGCGCCTAACTTGATGTTTTTCGCTTCATCGCCGCCGAAGTGCCAAGTCGTTAGTGGAACGCCCGCTTCTTGGTGCATTGCCGCCACTTCAGAGATCACTTTATCGACAAAGTGAGTAGAAGATTCCATACATGGATTAATGAAGCTTTGCTTATCGTAGAACTGAACCGTGGTTACGTTCGATGTATCTTGTGGATCCATCAAGCGATATTCACTTGCTTCAGCCTCTTTACCTTCCGCCATTAGGCGAGTGTAACGCGCTTCCATTGATACCACAGCAGAACGAGCGTGTGCTGGCATATCAATTTCTGGAATTACTTCGATGCTGCGCGCTTTTGCGTAGCTTAAGATCTCGACGTAATCCGCTTTACTAAAGAAACCAGAGCCAAAGTTGTCTGTTGTTGGACCTGAACCTAGCTGAGGCAGTAAACAGCTTTGCTCATCCAAATCAAAACAACGATTAGACCCTACATCCGTTAGCTCTGGTAAACCTGGGATTTCCAAACGCCAGCCTTCATCATCTGTTAAGTGAAGGTGCAGTTTATTCATCTTGTATGCCGCCATTTGGTCCAGCGTTGCTAAGATGGCATCTTTTGAGTGGAAGTTTCGAGCAACATCCACCATCACACCGCGGTAATCAAAGCGCGGTGCATCTTTGATCGACAGTTGTGGTAATGATTCAGCGTTCTGGCTGTCTATTAGGCCAAAAATAGACTGAACTGCGTAGAAAGCACCTGTTTTATCAAACGCTTTAATCGCAATCCCCTCTTTCGAGATTCTTAGTTCATAAGCGCCAGATTTCGCTAAATCACCCGTAAACAGAGTAGGAACAACGGCAACACTAACAGGTAGGTCGCCACTCACATCTACGTTTACCACATCTGCACGTTCTTCAATTGCTACGAACTGCTCAGCATCGAATGCCTCTTTAGGTAAGGCAATACCACCAGCAATATTCACTGAACCTTCACCCGCTTCTACCGACATTGGCGTTGGTAGTAAAGTGGTTGATACGTCTTGCGTTGCTAGATCCGCATTCTTTTCGAAACGCGTAACAGCAGTCGCCATTACGTTGTTGTCATCAGGTGTACGCTTAAGGTTGTTTCCTTCCAAACCGGTTACGAACGACGCGACATCTTCCGTATTCAATGATGCAATCATCTTAGGTTCTGCGTTTGGCGCCGTTACGAATGCACCTGGCATAAAGTCAGTTTCAAACAGTTGCCAGTATTCACTCGTTAACGGAAGAACCACTTCTTCACCAGCCGCAAAGCCGTCAAATTTTTCAGTAGGTTCTAGCTTGTGAAGGTCACCAGTGACACGAGTGATCTTAAATTGCTCATTATCAACATCTAGAATAAGACGAATACTGTGGAAATAGATGCTCCAATCTTTTGAATCAATCGCTTCGCCGTCATTAGTTAGCGTCATGTTTACTTTGTTACATGACGCCCATTCAGCACCTAGGTCCTGACAAGCCAAGCCTTCATTCGCACCATGGTTAGTTAGAATTTCGTACTGCACATCAAGATTATCAGCCAGTGCATCAACTACTTTTTGCTCTGGTGCTTGTGTTACTGCACAACCTGTCAGTCCAGCCAGTACCGCTACAGATAGTAAGTTTCTCTTCAACATCGTATTCACCCATAAATTTAAAATTGAGTCAGAAGCAAAGTGGAGCGCTTCGAAAGTTAGATAAACTATATGGGCTTATTTTTTGCCGTGAATTAAATCAGGTTAATAAAGTGATCGGCTTCAAATCTCAAAAACACTGATAAAATTAATTATATTAAAATCATAAAGTTACAATCTACGGCACTTCCGTCATTTTTATTTTGACGTAAAATTTGAGAAATGAATCACAATCTTTTTAATGAATTTCATAAAATCATGTCGCTGATAGAGAGAAAGGTTTGAGAGTCTGTTCGTCTTGTTATACTTTTCGTACAAACAACGTGACATCGTTCTAAAAAAAAACCGTTAAAATACAACGTCAAAATCAATTTTAACGAGTTCATGTCTTTTAATAGGAGCTTTCATTGCGCACATTTTGGTACGTAACTTTATTCGTTCTCGCATTTTCAGCTAAACAAGCTGCGGCCGAACCTCTTTATTGGAAAGCCAAAAAGGATGATCTGACCCTCACCATCTTAGGTTCCGTGCACGTTGGGGATGAAAGTATGTACCCACTTCCTTCAGCGATCACCGACGCGCTAAAAAACAGTGATGGCTTAGTCATTGAAACGGATATAAGAAAGTCTGATGGCGTTGTGTATCCTCACAACAAACTCACTACAGCCGATGTGCTCAATGAAGAACAGCTGCAATTATTAACCGACATCTCAAAATCATTGGGTATGCCAACACAACAACTGCTTAACTCACCGCCTTGGGCAACCTCTCTTTCTATACAGATGCAGCAGTTAAAAAACCTTGGTTATGGCTCCGCCGGCGGTGTTGATGCGACGCTAGCTTACAAAGCGACTATCCAAGATGTTCCGGTTATCAGTTTAGAACCACTACAATTCCAAATAGACCTGATGACAAAACAAAAGGATGACGGTAAGGAATGGTTAGTCAGTAGCCTTGAGGAATTTGACCAAACTGGTCATGTGGTTCATTGCCTAATTGAAAGCTGGAAAGCGGGTGATTTAGCGAAGCTGGAAGCCTTCGCAGAACTGTCTGAGATGTCGCCTGAACTTGAGAAAGCATTCTTAGCCGATCGAAACATAGACTGGGCAAACAAACTATCCGCCAATGATTGGAAACTTGACTCGAAAGAGAGCTACTTAATTGTGGTTGGTGCCTTGCACCTAATAGGAGAAGGTAACTTATTGCAGTTGTTAGAAGAGAAAGGTTTCAATGTCACTCAACAATCACAAAGCCAACAGGCTCATTGTCAGTTTGAGGCTAGTGACGACAACTAACTAAGTTCGATACCATGACCTCCTCATAATATAACCATTACCTAATAACTGAATCATTACACTTAATCGCACCATAACGGTGTTATTATCTTTCGCTCTTTTATATTCGGTGTTGTTCACATGAAACTAGTACTCTTTGCTTTACCTTTAGCCCTTGCGATCCTCATGCCTACGGTAGCGACGGCTAAAGAAACTTGTACCATCGAACAGTTTCAGGCGATAGACATTCAACCGGATACAAAAGGCGGTGTGTTCGATAAAGAAAGCGGCCAGCTTCTGATTACTGAGAAGCCACCGATGCGCTGCGCCAATATTACGTTCATTACATCGACGACACGCAACCGTATCGCGAGCCAAATGAATAGCAAATTTGAAGCGAGCTTTTACGATGGCCAAACGGGTAACTCTCACTCGGTGACGTTTAACAAAGATGAAGTAAAAGCCGGTTATATTCGAATTGGTCCAAATAACCCTGTTGAAGCGTATGTTTGCTTTGTTACCTCAGAGACGCCAATCAGGAACATCACATGTGATGTGAAGTAAACAGATTTTCGGTTGGCTTATAGAATCAATCCTTGTCCCTAAGCTAGGTGATAAAATAACAAGAGATTCCCGACTCGCTCCTTCGTCGCTCTAGGGAATGGCACATATACCAGAACGCAAAAAAGCCGTAGCCCCCTCTATTACGAGAGTGCTACGGCTTTCTTCAATGTGGCAGTGAAAAGCTTTGAATATAAGGCGAACCCCACTTTGGCTCTAATCCTATTTCCTATGATCTGAAACGACAAAAGCCTGCTCAATGAGCAAGTTTTCTTAATGTGGTCAGTGAAGAGCTTGTTTTGAACATCAGGCGAACCCCACTTTGGTTCTGATCCTATTTCCTATGATCTAAAACGGCGAAAGCCTGCTCGTTGAGCAAGCTTTCTCAATGTGGCCAGTGAAGAGCTTATTTTGAACATCAGGCGAACCCCACTTTGGTTCTGGTCCTATTTCATATGATCTAAAACGACAAAAGCCTGCTCATTGAGCAGGCTTTCTTAATGTGGTCAGTGAAGAGCTTGTTTTGAATATCAGGCGAACCCCACTTTGGCTCTAATCCCATTTCCTATATTCTAAAACGACGAAAGCCTGCTCATTGAGCAGGCTTTCTTAATGTGGTCGGTGAAGAGGGATTCGAACCCCCGACCCTCTGGTCCCAAACCAGATGCGCTACCAAGCTGCGCTATTCACCGAGATATCTAACAGGCTGATTGCCTGTCGATGAAGCGTATAATACGGATTCTGAATTTATCCGCAAGGGCTTTTTGCTCTCTTTTTTACAATACCGAATCGTTCGAACAAAAGACGTACAGGTAAAATGCTAATGTGACGAAAAACACACAGTTGCCAACAAGTATTTAACTTATGCAACAGGATTGATCCAGATCAGTGAATTGATAACACCAATTAATACACTAACTCGTGTCATATAACTTTGAGGTATACACATGGACTTTTGGCTAGAACTCCTATTTGGTAATGCGGTGGGACTATCTTCAATGATAGTAATCTTCGGGGCTCTAGGTCTCATGATGTTCTATGGAGGCTTCTTCATCTACAAAGTTATGACTGAAAAATCTCCTCACTAGAATCGCTCAGCCTAAATTACCTACTTGTAAGTATCATTTTCTTTAAGTAGGTATAAACGCTTTGCACCGGATCTGACTTATTGTCTTCTCCGGTTTTTTCATTTTTAAACCCAGCTTCAACTTAGGTATACTTACCCTATCCTTCTCCAACTTGAGATACACACTATGTCTCATGATGACGACTTAGATCTATTCCAAGAAATGATGGGCGATGTTAAACGTATCGACCATGACACCGCCGAACACCAAAAAGTACACCGAGTGACAGAATCTCACCTTGCCAAGCGTGAAGCCGCTATGTGGCTGTCTGACGACGAGAAAGACTACTTATCATTAGACTACTCTCCAATGATCAAACCTGACGATGTCATTGCTTATAAGAAAGATGGTGTACAAGAAGGCGTATACAAAAAGCTGCGCTTGGGCAAGTATCCAATTCAAGCTAAACTCGACCTTCACAGGAAAACACTGAAAGACGCTCGTAACGAAGTACTCTCATTTTTGCGTCAGTGTTTAAGAATGGATGTTCGCACCGTTATCATTGTCCATGGTAAAGGTGAGCGTTCGAATCCACCAGCAATGATGAAAAGCTACGTGGCAAATTGGCTAACACAAATTAACGATGTTCAATGTGTTCATTCTTCTCAGCAATTTCACGGTGGTACAGGCGCTGTCTATGTCATGCTCAGAAAGAGTAATGACAAAAAGCTAGAGAACAGAGAGCGCCACCAAAAGCGCAGCAGTTGATAAGTTGAGATAGATAAGTAAGCCGATAGCGGTCTTGCATCAAGAGCGATATTTCGTGCCTAGACTCACACCAAGTGCTAAAATTGTCCTCAGTTAACGAATTCCAACTCAAAGCAACTATTCAGAGGTTGCTTTTTGTTTATCTATATTTCCGTTGTGAAACGCTAAGAGAATATCATGTCACAAGAATCCCAAGCTAAACGCCTTAATAAATACATCAGTGAAACTGGTTTTTGCTCACGCCGTGAGGCCGACAAACTCATTGATGCAGGCCGAGTTACTATTAATGGCAAGATCCCTGAAATGGGTACTAAAGTCTTGCCAGGTGATGATGTTGAGATCGACAATAAACCTGTTCGCTCAAAAGAGAAGCCTATTTACATTGCTCTTAATAAACCAACAGGTATCACCTGTACTACTGAGCGTGATATTCCAGGCAACATCGTCGACTTTATAGGTCACCACAAGCGTATATTCCCTATTGGTCGTCTAGATAAGCCTTCTGATGGTCTTATCTTCTTGACCAACGATGGCGACATCGTAAACAAAATCCTACGTGCAGGTAACAACCACGAGAAAGAATACGTGGTACGTGTAGATAAGCCGATTACGACTGAGTTCTTGAAGCAAATGGGCGCTGGCGTTCATATTCTCGATACTGTTACCTTGCCATGTAAGGTAGAGAAAGAGACCAAGTTCTCGTTTCGCATCACATTAACGCAAGGCCTTAACCGTCAGATTCGCCGTATGTGTGAAGCTCTCGGATATGAAGTATTTAAGCTTCGCCGAGTTCGTATTATGAACATCTCATTAGACGGCATTCCTAACGGAAAATGGCGCTACCTGAGCGACGAAGAGATCACTGAAATCTTGGCGATGTGTGAAGGCTCAGTAAGTACTGAAGATGCGTCAAAAATGAACGCGAAAGGTCAACGCATTCGTAAAGCGACCGACGCGAAACTCTTTGATAGCCGTGAAGAGAACCAAACTTCAACTGCGCGCCGTAATCAAAACGAGAACCGCACTCGCACTTACCGCGGTAACAATGCGGATGAATTCCGTCATGCGCCTAACTCAAAGCGTGGCCGTAACTCATCAAACGGTGAAAGCGGTGGCGGTGGCAATACCGAGAACTGGAAATCAAACTCTCGTTCAGAGCGTTCTAATTCAGATAAAAACCGTTCGGATCGCAATCGCACAGATCGCGACAATAACGAACGTAGAAGCGGTAAACCGACAAACCGTAGTCAAGATTCAAACAGACCGAACAAACCTGCACCGAAACGTGTTAGTGGTACTTTAGGTTTGAAGAAGTAGTCAGAATCCTTTCAAACGGGACTGCCTATAAAGAAACGCCCGCTAGATTAGTCTAGCGGGCTTTTTATTTGTGATCATGTACGTTTATCATTATGGAAAGCACAAGCTACAGGCATAGTTCAGCAAACTGACCACGCGTAAGTAGTACTAAGTCTTTCGGGTCTAGCTCGATCTCTAACCCTCTCTTCCCTGCACTCACACATATCGTTTCAAAATCGGTAGCGCTGGAATGAACAAAGGTAGGCAATGCTTTTTTCTGACCAAGAGGACTGATTCCTCCCACCACATAACCTGTGGTTTTCTGAGCAATATCTGGATCAGCCATCTCTGCTTTTTTACCTTTCGCCGCTTTTGCTGCAAACTTTAGATTTAGCTTCTGATCGACGGGAATAACGGCAACCGCCAAATCTTTCGCCACACCATTCAAGCTGAACAAAAGCGTTTTGAATACACGTTTGGGATCTTGACCAAGCGCTTCGACAGCCTCTAATCCATAATTCGTGTTATTCGCATCATGATGATACTGATGCACACTGTGAGCGATTTTCTTTTTCTTGGCGAGATTGATTGCAGGGGTCATAACAAATCCAAACGATAGATAAACAAAAAGCGACGCCGAGGCGTCGCTTTAGTTAAATTTATCATGGTGCTTGAGTCAATCTAATTTAGCACCTAATGATTCAATTAACTGGGTTCAATTACTTGTAAACCATTTGACCTGAAGGCGCGTACTTGTTCACATCAACAGGGCTGTTTGCTTCTAGGTACTCTTTTAGTACTTCAGCGTCAACAAAACCTGTGTTCACAAAGCCAGGGTGATCAGACAATTTAGGGTAACCGTCACCGCCAGCAGCGTTAAAGCTTGGTACCGTAAAGCGGTATGTTTCATCTAAACGAAGCTGCTTACCACCGATGAAGACATTCGATACTTCACCATCAGCAACCGTCATAGAAATACCTGCAAACTGTGCATAAGCACCTGAATCAACAGGTTTAGTCGCCACTACGTTTAGGTAATCTAGAACTTCTTTACCAGTCATATCAGTGTAAGTCAGGATGTTTGCAAAAGGCTGTACTGTTAGTACATCTTTATAAGTCACATCGCCGGCTTCAATTGAGTCACGAACGCCACCAGAGTTCATCACAGCGAAGTCTGCTTTTGCACGCTCCATGTGAGAAGTCGCAATCAAACGACCTAGGTTAGTTTGTTGGAAGCGAACTACGTTACGGTCACCTTCAAGCTTGCCATTTGTCTCAGCGATTTGAACTTCTAACTGAGCTTGGCCCTGTTCTTGGAAAGGACGTAGGAATTCAAGCAGCTCTGGATCTTGTGCGATTTCATCTTGAATAAGAACACGTTGCTTCTTACCGTCAATCTTAACTTTCTTCTTAAGGTTAACGGGAACCAAGTCGTAGCTCACCATCTCTAGTTCGCCGTTACGGAATTCGTAATCAGCACGGCCTACGTACTTGCCCCACTCGTGAGCTTGAACGATGTAAGTACCGTTTTGAACGTCGGGTTTACACTCATCACCCGGCTTGAAGTTTTGCTTCGCAACGTTAGGGCCTTCCATACATACAGGCTCTTGAGAGTGGCCACCAACGATCATATCTAGATCGCCTTCATTTAGGTAACGAGCTAGTGCTACATCACCCGGAGCATTAACACCACGCTGACCATTTTCGTAGTGACCCATGTGAGTCACAGCGAAGATTAGATCTGGTTTTTCTGTTTCTTTAAGTTCAGCGATCAGTTTCTTCGCTTCTTCTTTAGGGTCGCGGAAATCGATACCAGCAATAAATTCTGGGTTACCAATTTTCGCAGTATCTTCAGTCGTTAGACCGATAACAGCAATCTTGATACCTTGCTTTTCAAACATCTCGTAAGCTTGGAATTTACGTTCGCCTGTCGCTTTGTCGTAGATGTTTGCAGATAACATTGGGAAGTTTGCCCAGTCGATCTGTTTTTGCAGTACGTCTAGTGAGTTATCGAACTCATGGTTACCCAATGCCATTGCATCGTAACCAATTTTATTCATACCTTTAAAATCAGGTTCTGCATCCTGAAGGTCTGACTCTGGTACACCAGTGTTGATGTCACCGCCAGATAGAAGCAACACGCTACCGCCTTCTGCTTCAACTTCTGCACGAAGTTGGTCAACAAGCGTTTTACGTGCAGACATGCCGTATTCGCCGTATTTGTTCTGCCAAAAACGACCATGGTTGTCATTCGTATGCAGGATAGTTAGCTTATAAGTTTCGTCTTGGTTCCAATCATGAGTTGGTTGAGACGCACATCCAGCTAAAGTAGCTAGGATTGCAGCACTTAGTGCTGTCTTTAGAATAAGGCGTTGCTTCATTGTCATACCTTTGAACTTTTTAGGGGAATCCACTGCTTTCTATAATCTATTGTGACTCCTTGTCTGGAGTTCGAACAATAAGACTTCAACATGACTAATCTTAAATTAACATTCTAAATGTAACACGACGATTTCATATTTATGTCGAATTGGTCACGCATAGATCAACAGTTAAGTGTAACAAAATTATGAGATTACACTCAAACTTCCCCTGCATCACAGGCAATCGTTTACTTATAAAGTGTGATGAGCGTCAGTAATTCACTACAAACAGGACAGACCTCACACACCTATACCGCTTTCTTAGGGAATCAGAGGCTCTGTTAACAAGGATTTAATCGCCTATCGTAGATTGACGCACTGTAAAACAAGTTCGTGAACAGCCAGACTGACAGCTTAGTCATAGCCCAAACAGGCCGAGGCTTCGGTGAACTAAACGGATGTTCCATTAAAAAACGCCCAACTCTAAGAGTTGGGCGTTTGTCTATTACAATCAAATAACGAGTTAACATTCTCTAGTTAATACTAGTGATTTAACATCAGATAAAGCTATTTGATTTCGATGTGCTCGAAGCCTTTGATAAGGTCATCAAGTGCTTTCATCTGCTTCAAGAACGGTTCTAGTTTATCTAGAGGTAGCGCCGATGGGCCATCACAGCGTGCTTCATCCGGGTTAGGGTGAGCCTCAAGAAACAGACCAGCAATACCCGTCGCAATGCCCGCTTTAGCTAGTTCAACCGTTTGCTCACGACGACCGCCAGATGCAGCACCTGATGGATCACGCATTTGAAGCGCGTGAGTCACGTCGAAGATAATTGGGCTGCCGTTTGATGATTTTTTCATTACACCGAAGCCAAGCATATCAACAACTAAGTTGTCATAACCCATGCAAGAACCACGTTCACAAAGAATAATGTTGTCGTTGCCACACTCAGCAAACTTATCAACGATATTACCCACTTGATCTGGGCTCATGAACTGAGGCTTCTTCACGTTGATTACCGCGCCAGTCTTAGCCATAGCTTCAACAAGGTCGGTTTGACGAGCTAGGAACGCTGGAAGTTGGATTACATCAACCACATCAGCAACAGGCTGAGCTTGTGCTTCTGTGTGGATATCAGTAATGATCTTCACGCCAAAAGTATCTTTCAGCTCTTGGAAAATTTTAAGACCTTCTTCCATGCCAGGACCACGGTATGAGTGAACTGAGCTACGGTTTGCTTTGTCGAAAGACGCCTTAAATACATAAGGGATACCCAGCTTCTCTGTTACTTTCACGTAGTGCTCACAGATCTGCATTGCTAGATCGCGAGATTCAAGAACGTTCATACCTGCAAATAGCGTAAATGGCTTGTCATTAGCAATTGGCATATTGCCAATGTGAACTGTTTTCTGTTCCATCATATTCTCTCTAAATAATTATTAATTAGTGAACAACCACTGTCTTTTCGTTCATGACGTTCACTTGAGATTTTAGTAGCTCAGATGCAGGGTCATCTGGGCATTGGTCGATAAAATATTGATAATCTGTAGCAGCGACTTGATGACAGTCTAGCTGCTGATAAATAAAGCCGCGGTCGCGGATTTCATACGGATCATCCGGCACAAACGTTAAGGCAAGGTCGGTACACTTCAATGCAAGTGTATAACGCTCTTCTCGCAGCAATGCACTCTTAAGTAACGCTAGCCACTTACCAATAATCGTTGGGTGGTCAGCAACTTCTAAGTGTTCAGCTTTCACCTTAGCTAGTGGGCCATCGTGCCCAATAAGCCATGCTCGTAAAGTTTGCACGCCAACGTACTCGCCGTTGTACGGGTTAATGTATACAGCAGCTTGCCCGAACCAACTCACTTTAAGTAAGAATTGAGTTGGGAAAGATACGCCTTCAACAGGGAAGCCTAACTTGCGACCTAGATACAGAAAGATCGCACCAAGACTCACTGGAATGCCTTTTTTCCTCTCAAGCACTTTATCGATAAATGCGTTTTCCGAAGAAAAGTACGCCTCTTTATCGCCGGCAAAGCCCCACTCATAAAAGAATAGTCGAATAAAGGATTCAAACTTCTGCTGTTCATCCGTTTCGTTGACCAAAGCAAACTCGGCGTCTTTTAACAATCTCGCTAGCTCTTGCTCAGCCCAACTGTCTTGAGTTTCAGGGTTAATCGCTTTATTTAAGATCAATGCACCTTCAGCTAACTCTAGCTGGTCAAAGTCTTCATCAAAAAATTCGTACATAGGTTGTTAACCGAAATAAGGAGATAATTAACCGAAAAATGTTGGTGTCTTCGTCATTGCAATTTTACCTGCCATCGCTAACCAGCCAAGCGCACCAAAGAAAGAGAACACTCTCAGTAGCTTGTTTTTACCTAGCTTAAGCGCAAAAAAGCCCAGTGCGATGTAAGCCATAACACAAGTTAGTTTTTCGGTTAACCATGGTGCTGCTGGTGTAAATGGAATAAAGCCAGTGATAAAAATCAAACCAATACCCGAAAGCAACAGCAATGAGTCATTGATATGAGGGAAACGCTGTAAGAAAGGATGCTTAAGCTTCGGTGAGTTAGCCATCATAAGAGCGAAACGAATCGAAAGAAGCAGTGCGCTTATAGCAATCGTTAATAGGTGAAAATGTTTTAAACCTTCGTACATGGTATTCCTTTATATTTTTATATGTCTTTCGTTAACACGAGCCACACAATACCCGTTAATGCTCTGTAGTTCTGCGTTAATTCTCTGTATTTCTGCGTTAAATGCATTATCGAGTTAAACGTATTTTCGAGTTAAAGGTATCAATTTAGCAAGTTCATCATCTATTGCTCACAAGATGATTAACAGCAGCCTATAAACAGTAACGACCCAATGTCACTCGGTCATTACCCCCGTAATCTTTCTCTGTCACAACATCGAGATAACCGAGCGCCTGCATAATCTCACGTACAGCTAAACCTTGGTCGTAACCGTGTTCAAACGCTAACCAACCTTCGTTTTCTAAAAAGCCACGTGCGTTTTCAGAGATGTATCGAATATCCGCGAGCCCTTTCTCTTCAGCCACTAACGCCGTAATAGGCTCAAAGCGTACATCACCTTGAGACAAGTGAGGATCATTCTTCTCAATATATGGCGGGTTAGAGACAATCAACGAGAACTTCACCGCTTCTTTTTCAGAGTTAGCTAGGTTCAAAGGCTCAAACCAACTGCCGTGTAAAAAGGTGGCGTTGGTGATATTCAAGCGTCGCGCATTTTCTGTCGCAAGTTGTTGCGCTTCCGGACGAAGATCAATTCCCGTCACTGGTCGGTTCGGCATCTCAGACGCCAATGCCAAAGCAATCGCACCTGTACCGGTTCCTAAATCGAGAATCGCACCTTGCTTGCCATACGTTTTGTCTAACGCCACTTCAACCAAACGTTCCGTATCTGGACGTGGAATTAAAGTAGAAGGAGAGACTTTTAACGGCAGCGACCAAAACTCACGTTCACCAACAATATAAGCCACAGGCTCACCGGTTAAGCGACGTCTTAGAAGGGTATTGAATTCGGATTCTTGTTCTGAAGTGAGATGCTTCTCAGGCCAAGTCAGTAGGTAAGATCTTGGTTTATCTAAGGCGTGGCAAAGCAGTACCGCAGCATCAATCGAGGGCGATGTGTTATCGCCCTCTTGAAGCTGTACGATTGCTGACTTTAAAGCACTTTCAACCGTATATGCTGACTGCATAGTAATTAGTTGTGCTCAGCAAGTGCTGCTAGTTGATCGGCTTGGTGCTCTTGTAGAACAGGATCAAGCAGGCTTTGCATATCACCTTCCAGAACTTCGTTCAGGCGGTAGATAGTTAAGTTGATGCGGTGATCAGAAACACGGCCTTGAGGGTAGTTGTACGTACGAATACGGTCACTACGGTCACCAGAACCTAATAGGTTACGACGTGTATCGGAAATCGCGGCAGCACGACGCTCTTCTTCAGCTTGAACGATACGAGCCGCAAGAACAGCCATCGCTTTCGCTTTGTTTTTATGCTGAGAACGCTCGTCTTGACACTCTACTACTGTACCTGTTGGTAAGTGAGTAATACGGATTGCTGAATCCGTGGTGTTAACGTGCTGACCACCCGCGCCAGATGCACGGAAAGTATCAATCTTAAGGTCGCCAGCTTTGATCTCAGGAAGATCTGCTTCTGGTATCTCAGGCATAACCGCAACGGTACATGCTGATGTATGAACACGACCTTGAGATTCAGTCTCAGGTACACGTTGTACACGGTGACCACCAGACTCGAACTTCATTGTGCCGTAAACAGCATCGCCACTGATTTTAGCGATCATCTCTTTAAAGCCGCCCTGCTCTGAAACATTGCTGCTCATCACTTCGACGCGCCAGCCTTTTTTCTCGGCAAACTTAGAGTACATACGGAAAAGGTTACCCGCAAAGATACCCGCTTCATCACCACCTGCGCCGGCACGAATCTCTAAGAAACAGTTACGCTCATCGTTTGGATCTTTTGGAATCAGAAGAATTTGCAGCTCATCAGTCAGACGTTCAATGTTCGCTTTCGCATCTTTGATTTCTTCTTGAGCCATTTCACGCATTTCTGCGTCGTCTTCATTTGCCATCTCTTCAGCAGCTTCTAAATCTTCTTGAGCTTGCTGGTATGATTTAAAGCACCCCGTCACCTCTTCTAATTGAGAATACTCTTTTGACAAGGCACGGAATTTATCTTGATTCCCAAGTACATCGGGATCACCAAGTAGATGTTGAACTTCTTCATAGCGTTCAACAAGTGTTTCAAGCTTTATTAGAATCGAGGCTTTCATAATGTCTTATTCTGTTGGAGGTCGAATATTATTGAGGGTTTTCTAAGCCCAAACTCTGTCTAATGACCGTTAATTTTGCAGGTTCTCCTTGCTCTGCTGCACTTTGGAGTGCACGCGTTGGAGCATGGATCAATTTGTTTGTGAGCTTGTTACTTAGCTCAAGTAAAACTTTTTCAGGGTCACCGCCAGCGGCAAGTGATTGTAAACTCTTACTTAATAATTCTTCTCGGATTTCATTGGCCGATTTGCGATAGTCACGAATACTGTCTACCGCTTGCAGTGAACGCATCCAACTCATGAATGCCGCACTTTCTTCACTAACGATAGCTTCCGCTTGGATAGCTTCCACTTTACGTTGTTCAATGTTGCCATCAACAATCGACTGCAGATCATCAACGGAATATAGGTAAGCATCATTTAGATCGCCTACCTGAGACTCAACGTCTCGGGGAACTGCAATATCAACCAACAACATCGGTTGATGTTTTCTTGTCTTAAGTGCGGTCTCAACCATGCCCTTCCCGATAATAGGCAGTGGACTAGCGGTTGAGCTGATCACGATATCCGCTCGATGCAGGTGATCGGGGATTTCATTGAGGCTAATCACTTCAGCACCAAACTCTTCAGCTAGCCCTAAAGCACGCTCACGAGTTCGGTTGGCCACAATCATCTTGGTGCAACCATTCGCTGAAAGGTGTTTTGCCACCAATTCAATCGTCTCACCCGCACCTACCAATAACACCGTTGATTCAGCAATCGACTCAAAGATGTGTTTGGCTAATGTGCAAGCTGCGTAAGCAACTGAAACCGCACTGCCACCAATTTCGGTTTCAGTTCGAACACGCTTAGCGACAGAAAATGATTTCTGAAACAGTTTTTCCATTGAAGCATCAACAGATTTGTTATCTCGAGAGTCTGTATAAGCTTGCTTCACCTGACCTAAAATCTGTGGTTCACCCAACACCAGAGAGTCCAAACCACAGGCAACGCGCATTAAGTGCTTAATCGCAGCTTGTTCTTCATGGATGTAGATACTCGGTTTTAATTCTTCAGGGCTAACTTGATGAAATACAGACAGCCAATCGATCAACTTGTTTTTTGCCACGCCTTTGACGTCACAATACACTTCAGTTCGATTACAGGTAGAAAGTATGACACTTCCATTTACGTGTGCATTTGCGTTAAGTTGCTTAAGTGCCTCAGATAATTTATCTGGACCAAAAGCGACTTTTTCTCGCAATTCAACCGACGCTGTATTGTGATTGATACCTACGGCAAGCAAAGACATGTATCAGAAGTTCTCGATCAGGGAATGGAAACAAGGGGCGAATTTTACTTGATGCATGGCTCTATTTAAAGAGCAAGCGGGATTTGTTTTCCTGAGTTCGTGAATTCAATGCTATAGTTGAGACGTTTTTTAGATAAATTTGAACAAGTTGTGAGCAAATATGAGCAAGCTTCGAAAAATCACGTCTCTTATTTTTTTGACCATCATTATGGTAGGTTGCTCGTCTATACCAGAACAACCGACCAGCGTTGAGTGGCAAAGTCACCAAAACCGGCTTTTACAGATAGAAAACTATCAAGCTTCAGGCAAGCTCGCTTACATTTCTCCAGAGCAACGCCAAAGCCTAAACTTCATATGGAAGCACTCCCCAAATCAAAGCCAATTAAGACTGACCACTTTCCTTGGTCAAACCGCCTTGAACCTTACAATTGACAGCTCGGGTGCCAAAGTAGTCACTTACGATGATCAAGTATTCACCCATGCAAGTGCATCTGTATTAGTAGAGCAACTTACTGGATTGCAGATCCCCATTGTTCACCTACCACAATGGTTCCTTGGCATTCCCGACCAAGCAGACAGCTACCAACTCAACAGCACTAACACGCTTGAATCTCTGTCTAAACAAGTCAGCAGTCAATTGTGGACCCTGAATTTTGCTAACTATCGCAATACAGATATGCCGAGTACACTATTATCTGGTGAAGACAACAGGAACTCTAGTGAAGACAGCACGAACGTAGAGACAATTCCCCTCCCTACTCGATTGTCATTCAAGCAAGACGAGAACAAAATCAACATTGTAGTTTCGAAGTGGACACTGAAAAAATGATAACAACGCCAACGCACTGGCCTTCGCCAGCTAAGCTGAATTTATTTCTCTATATCACTGGCCAACGCGACAATGGCTATCACGAACTTCAGACCCTATTTCAGTTTGTCGACTTTGGCGATGAACTTACGGTTACCGCAAACCGAGAAACAAGCTCGATAACAATCACACCTAAAATTCCAGGTGTTGCGACAGAAGATAACCTGATTTGGAAAGCCGCAACTGCCCTCCAACAATACACATCGACGACTTTCGGTGCGGATATTGAGCTAAAGAAAGTGCTTCCTATGGGAGGTGGTATTGGTGGAGGTTCTTCAAATGCTGCGACCGTGTTAGTCGCTCTCAACCATTTATGGCAACTCAACCTTTCTGATAATCAGCTAGCAGAGATCGGTTTGAAGCTTGGTGCAGACGTTCCGGTCTTCGTTAAAGGCCATGCTGCCTTTGCTGAAGGGGTTGGAGAACAACTGCAACCCGCCAATCCGGATGAAAAATGGTATCTCGTTGTTAAACCTCAAGTGAGCATAGCAACTGTAGACATATTCACACATTCAGAATTAACTCGAAATACGCCGAAGCGAGCACTATCAACGCTTCTAGAGCAAGAATACGTAAACGATTGCGAAAAAATTGTGCGAATGCTGTACCCAGAGGTTGATAAGCAACTTTCATGGCTGCTACAATACGCGCCGTCGAGATTGACTGGTACAGGTTCGTGCGTTTTTGCTGAATTTAGCAGCAAAAAAGAAGCCGAACTGGTGCTAGAGCAACTACCTGACACAGTTTCCGCGTTTGTCGCGAAAGGACGAAACATTTCGCCTTTGAAAGAAACTTTGGCTGAATACCAATCAGCCCACCCACAATCTATTTAAAACTGGACGCAACCCGAGGTTTCCACCGTGCCTGATATGAAGCTATTTGCTGGTAACGCAACACCTGAACTAGCCCAACGTATTGCTGATCGTCTATACATCTCTCTTGGCGATGCTACTGTAGACCGTTTTTCTGATGGCGAAGTCGCTGTTCAAATCAATGAAAACGTTCGTGGTAGCGATGTATTCCTGATTCAATCAACTTGTGCACCAACCAATGACAACCTTATGGAATTGGTGGTAATGATTGACGCAATGCGCCGTGCTTCTGCTGGCCGTATTACTGCTGTAATCCCTTACTTCGGTTATGCCCGTCAAGATCGTCGTGTACGTTCTGCTCGTGTGCCTATTACTGCAAAAGTTGTTGCAGATTTCCTTTCTAACGTTGGCGTTGACCGCGTTCTTACTATCGACCTACACGCGGAGCAAATCCAAGGCTTCTTCGATGTACCTGTTGATAACATTTTCGGCACTCCAGTTCTTCTAGAGGACATGGCTAACCGTGGCCTAGAAAACCCAGTAGTGGTTTCTCCAGACCTTGGTGGTGTTGTACGTGCTCGTGCTACAGCTAAAGCACTAGGTGATGTTGACATCGCTATCGTTGATAAGCGTCGTCCACGTGCTAACGTTTCTGAAGTAATGAACCTAATCGGTGATGTTGAAGGTCGTGACTGTGTTATCGTTGATGACATGATCGATACTGGTGGCACACTGTGTAAAGCAGCTGAAGCGCTTAAAGAGCGCGGTGCTAAGCGTGTATTCGCTTACGCAACTCACGCTGTATTCTCTGGTACTGCTGCAGAAAACATCCGCAATTCAGTTCTAGACCAAGTTATTGTTACCGATTCAATCAAGCTTTCTCCAGAAATGGCCGCGACAGGTAAAGTGACTGAGCTAAGCCTTTCTCGCATGCTTGCTGAAGCGATTCGTCGTATCAGCAACGAAGAGTCTATCTCTGCGATGTTCAACTAATCAAAGCTCTATAGCTTTGCTTTAGCAGAACAATCTGAAAAAGATATTAAGCACTTCATTCGATGAAGTGCTTTTTTTATATCTAACGACCACAAAGTGAATTTGACCACAGTTTTGAATCATTGAGTTGCTATCAGCTAGCTCGCACCTTTTTAATAAACTGTGATATCATACGGCGCTTTTTGAAATCCCAAGAGAGATCCATACCTTGAGCCAACAAATAAAACTTCTCGTTGGACTGGCTAATCCAGGTCCAGAATACGCCAAAACTCGCCACAATGCGGGTGCTTGGGTAGTTGAAGAATTAGCACGTGTACACAACGTGACACTGAAGAACGAACCAAAGTTCTTTGGCCTAACGGGTCGTATCATGGTTCATGGTGAAGATCTTCGTTTGCTGATCCCAACGACTTTTATGAACTTGTCAGGCAAAGCTGTTGCTGCCTTAGCAAAGTTCTACCAAATTAAACCCGAAGAGATCATGGTCGCTCACGATGAGTTAGATCTTCCTCCAGGTATTGGAAAGTTTAAAAAAGGTGGTGGTCATGGTGGACATAATGGTCTAAAAGACATCATCAGTAAGCAGGGTAACAATAAAGAATTCTATCGTCTTAGATTAGGCATTGGCCATCCAGGACACAAAGATAAAGTTGCAGGTTATGTATTAGGCAAAGCTCCTGCGAAAGAGCAAGAGTGTATCGAGGCTGTCGTTGACGAATCGGTTCGTAGCCTAGACATCTTATTAAAAGATGGCCTACCAAAAGCACAAAATCGCTTACATACGTTCAAAGCAGAATAAGGTTTATATCATGGGTTTTAAATGTGGCATCGTTGGTCTACCAAACGTTGGTAAGTCAACTCTGTTTAACGCACTGACTAAAGCAGGCATCGAAGCAGCAAACTTTCCATTTTGTACGATCGAACCAAACACAGGTATCGTTCCGGTTCCAGATCTACGCTTAGATGCATTAGCAAAAATTGTTAATCCACAGAAGATCCTTCCAACGACAATGGAATTCGTAGATATCGCAGGCCTAGTTGCTGGCGCATCTAAAGGCGAAGGTCTAGGTAACAAGTTCCTAGCTAACATCCGCGAAACTGATGCTATCGGTCACGTTGTACGCTGCTTTGAAAACGAAAACATCGTTCACGTCTCAGGTAAAGTATCACCTATCGAAGATATCGAAGTGATCAACCTTGAGCTAGCTCTTGCCGATCTAGATAGCTGTGAACGTGCAATATTCCGCAATGCTAAAAAAGCAAAAGGCGGCGATAAAGACGCTAAATTCGAAACTACGGTTCTTGAAAAGCTACTACCTATCCTGACTGAAGGTGGTATGGCTCGTACTGTTGAACTTGCTAAAGAAGAAGTAGCGGCGATCGACTACCTTAACTTCCTAACGCTTAAGCCAACAATGTACATCGCAAACGTTGCTGAAGATGGTTTTGAAAACAACCCTTACCTAGACGCAGTTCGTGAGTACGCAGAAAAAGAGAACAACGTTGTTGTTGCTGTTTGTGCTGCAATCGAATCTGAGCTTTCTGAACTTGACGATGAAGATCGTGAGGAGTTCCTTGCAGACATGGGTATCGAAGAACCAGGCCTTAACCGAGTGATCCGCTCTGGTTACGAACTACTGACTCTTCAGACTTACTTCACTGCGGGTGTTAAAGAAGTTCGCGCTTGGACGATCCCTGTAGGTGCGACTGCACCACAAGCTGCAGGCAAGATCCACACCGACTTCGAAAAAGGATTCATCCGTGCAGAAGTAGTTGGTTACGAACATTTCATCGAATTTGGCGGTGAAAGCGGAGCAAAAGATGCAGGCAAATGGCGTCTTGAAGGCAAAGAATACATCGTTAAAGATGGCGATGTTGTTCACTTCCGTTTCAACGTTTAATTACCGATAAACATCTAATAAAAGGCCAGTGAATTCACTGGCCTTTTTCGTTTTCGCTCTTTCTAAAGAGCTTCTTATCCAAAACTTAACTTCCTATATATATCGGCATTTGAACCTATTTCTTGCTGACAAATACGCCTCTTTGACTAAAAAGAAACCGAACAGATGTTTATTCGTGATTTATTCAAAAAAAAAGTTGACGGGTTTCACTCAACTCCGCATAATGCGCCCCGTTCACAACGAAGCGGCAACGTCTCGAAATGAGCAACAATTTGGAAATGGCTACTTAGCTCAGTTGGTTAGAGCACATCACTCATAATGATGGGGTCGCAGGTTCGAATCCCGCAGTAGCCACCATTTCCTAAGCACTCTGTTTGTTATTAAACGTATGTCTTTTGACAACAAAGAGTTTTTAGGAAATAAAGCGGTCGTGGCGGAATTGGTAGACGCACCAGATTTAGGTTCTGGCGCCGAGAGGTGTGAGAGTTCAAGTCTCTCCGACCGCACCATATTGAGATATCTTAATTGATATCATTGTTGGGCTATCGCCAAGCGGTAAGGCACTGGCTTTTGATGCCAGCATTCCCTGGTTCGAATCCAGGTAGCCCAGCCACAATTTAAAGTGTAATTATCTTTAAAAAGATAATGGCATTGAAAGCGAGATTATATTATATTACTCCGCTCTCAGATGGCTACTTAGCTCAGTTGGTTAGAGCACATCACTCATAATGATGGGGTCGCAGGTTCGAATCCCGCAGTAGCCACCATTCTTTCTTTATGAAAGAAGAAAACAAACAACGTTATATTGAATCACCAATGTCGATATAACTATACTCTTCGCTAGGCTCTTTACTTAGTTGAGAGAAAAGCTTTGCTGCGGTCGTGGCGGAATTGGTAGACGCACCAGATTTAGGTTCTGGCGCCGAGAGGTGTGAGAGTTCAAGTCTCTCCGACCGCACCATTATTTAGATATCTTAATTGATATCCTGTTGGGCTATCGCCAAGCGGTAAGGCACTGGCTTTTGATGCCAGCATTCCCTGGTTCGAATCCAGGTAGCCCAGCCACTATTGAAACTCTTTGTTTTTACTTAGCTTATTTTTAAGCTAAATAGCAAACCAAGAGCACAACGTTATATCGAATCACCAATGTCGATATAACTATAAAGATTTGCTGCGGTCGTGGCGGAATTGGTAGACGCACCAGATTTAGGTTCTGGCGCCGAGAGGTGTGAGAGTTCAAGTCTCTCCGACCGCACCATTATTTAGATATCTTAATTGATATCCTGTTGGGCTATCGCCAAGCGGTAAGGCACTGGCTTTTGATGCCAGCATTCCCTGGTTCGAATCCAGGTAGCCCAGCCACTATTAAAACTCTTTGTTTTTTTACTTAGCTTATTTTTAAGCTAGATAGCAAACCAAGAGCACAACGTTACATCGAACCACCAATGTCGATATAACTATAAAGCTTTGCTGCGGTCGTGGCGGAATTGGTAGACGCACCAGATTTAGGTTCTGGCGCCGAGAGGTGTGAGAGTTCAAGTCTCTCCGACCGCACCATTATTTAGATATCTTAATTGATATCCTGTTGGGCTATCGCCAAGCGGTAAGGCACTGGCTTTTGATGCCAGCATTCCCTGGTTCGAATCCAGGTAGCCCAGCCACTATTGAAACTCTTTGTTTTTACTTAGCTTATTTTTAAGCTAAATAGCAAACCAAGAGCACAACGTTATATCGAATCACCAATGTCGATATAACTATAAAGATTTGCTGCGGTCGTGGCGGAATTGGTAGACGCACCAGATTTAGGTTCTGGCGCCGAGAGGTGTGAGAGTTCAAGTCTCTCCGACCGCACCATTATTTCTCTTTAATTAGAGATAAAATAGTGAATACATAAAATTCATTATTGGCTACTTAGCTCAGTTGGTTAGAGCACATCACTCATAATGATGGGGTCGCAGGTTCGAATCCCGCAGTAGCCACCATTCTTTCTTTATGAAAGAAAAACAAACAACGTTATATTGAGTCACCAATGTCGATATAACTATAAAGATTTGCTGCGGTCGTGGCGGAATTGGTAGACGCACCAGATTTAGGTTCTGGCGCCGAGAGGTGTGAGAGTTCAAGTCTCTCCGACCGCACCATTATTTAAATATCTTAATTGATATCCTGTTGGGCTATCGCCAAGCGGTAAGGCACTGGCTTTTGATGCCAGCATTCCCTGGTTCGAATCCAGGTAGCCCAGCCACTATTAAAACTCTTTGTTTTTTACTTAGCTTATTTTTAAGCTAGATAGCAAACCAAGAGCACAACGTTACATCGAACCACCAATATCGATATAACTATAAAGCTTTGCTGCGGTCGTGGCGGAATTGGTAGACGCACCAGATTTAGGTTCTGGCGCCGAGAGGTGTGAGAGTTCAAGTCTCTCCGACCGCACCATTATTTAGATATCTTAATTGATATCCTGTTGGGCTATCGCCAAGCGGTAAGGCACTGGCTTTTGATGCCAGCATTCCCTGGTTCGAATCCAGGTAGCCCAGCCACTATTGAAACTCTTTGTTTTTACTTAGCTTATTTTTAAGCTAAATAGCAAACCAAGAGCACAACGTTATATCGAATCACCAATGTCGATATAACTATAAAGATTTGCTGCGGTCGTGGCGGAATTGGTAGACGCACCAGATTTAGGTTCTGGCGCCGAGAGGTGTGAGAGTTCAAGTCTCTCCGACCGCACCATTATTTCTCTTTAATTAGAGATAAAATAGTGAATACATAAAATTCATTATTGGCTACTTAGCTCAGTTGGTTAGAGCACATCACTCATAATGATGGGGTCGCAGGTTCGAATCCCGCAGTAGCCACCATTCTTTCTTTATGAAAGAAAAACAAACAACGTTATATTGAATCACCAATATCGATATAACTATAAAGATTTGCTGCGGTCGTGGCGGAATTGGTAGACGCACCAGATTTAGGTTCTGGCGCCGAGAGGTGTGAGAGTTCAAGTCTCTCCGACCGCACCATCATTGAATAGAACCCAGCTTTTTAGCTGGGTTTTGTTTTATCTGTAATCTGTAAGCCAAGTCACCAAGTATTCTCTTCTATAACCTCACTTTTAATACGTTTTTATAAGACAATGTCAGCTCCACTTTCTAATTGAGTATGACTAGCCTATGAAAACCCTCCCCTTAACGATCGGTTGCTACACAGATACACCAAGTAAAAGCCATGGTGTTTATCAAACTCAGTTAGATCTAGAAACAGGAAAACTATTACCTCTAGAGTTGATTGCCAAGTGCACCAACCCCTCTTTTGTTACTGTGACAAAGACTGGGATCTATACCGCATCTGAAGTTAGCCAACAAGAACAACCACAGCTGATTCATATACCCAATGTTGATTCCAAGATAACGTCTAACGCAAGTCTCATCTCCGGAGATCACCCCTGTCACGTCGCGATAGATCCACACAATAAATTTGCTATCACATCGCAATATTCATCAGGGACATTCGATATCTTTAGTTTAAGTATCAACGGCAATATCGATAAACGGCTCAAAACACTCAAAATGGTTGGTTCTGGACCTAATGCAGAAAGACAAACTGGCCCACATGCTCATCAAAGCCTTTTCCTGAAGAACTCTCCGCAGTTTGTCACCGTCGATCTCGGAGCCGATCGAATCAACTTCTATTGCTTTGACGAAGAACAAGAAGAGTTCCTTGATGAACCAATGCAATCTATCAAAGTGCGTGCAGGGAATGGACCTCGTCACTTAATCTTTAACCAAGCTGAAGATAGAGCCTATGTGGTGTGTGAGCTCTCTGAAACAATATTGATTTTGGAAAAGTCTTTAGGGGTGTGGAATATTGTGGAAGAGGTTGATGCATTAGCAAATATGGAGAAAGGAGAAGCAGCGGCTGCAATTAAGCTATCGCCAGATGAGCAATTCCTTTATGTGTCTTGCCGACATCAATCAAGAATCAGTAGCTTCAAGGTCGACTCTGAGACTCAAAAGCTGACTTTCATTAACAGTTACGACACTGAAGGAAAATTCCCAAGAGATTTTCATATAACTGACGATGGACAATGGCTCATCGCTGTAAACCAACACTCAAATAACATCACCTCATTCAAGCGTGACATTGAAGATGGTTCTCTAACCTATACCGGGTACTCGTTAGACCTTGATGCACCAGTTTGTGTCACTCAGCAACAATAAGCGTTACAACAGAAAAGGAGAGCACCGGCTCTCCTTCTCTATATAAATAACCAGAGCTAACCGTATTAAAGGCCCAAGGCGTATTTCAATACTTGAGCTTTAATCGGCCCTGAGTTCTCTGCTAACTTTAGTGCAGCATTGCGGACAAACTTTAATGGGCCAATATCATTACTGAACGTTTTGTAGAAAAAGTCCATGCCACTTTGCATCATTAGATTGTCACCTCTTCTGATCACTTCATAGCGTCTCGCCACAGATTGATTCAATTCACCTTTCTCTTTAGTGATATCCAATAGTGCTGATACATCTTTAAAGCCCAAGTTAACACCCTGCCCTGCTAGAGGGTTAATCGTATGTGCAGAGTCTCCGACTAAAATACAGTTATTCTTCGAGTATGATTGAGCATGACGTCGTGTCAGAGGGAATGAGCCCGAGTTCAACACTTTCACATCACCCAGTTCTTCAGGGAAGCTAGTGATAACTTCATTACGTAATTTTTCTGGGCTCATCGCAGAAAGTTGCTTAATACGAGATGGCGAGTCATACCAGACCAAAGATCCTTGGCCAATCTCTTTACCTTCAGAATCAAGTGAGCATAACGGCAAAAATGAACGAGGGCCACTTGGTAGAAACTGCTGCCAAGTAATATCTTGTTGAGATTGCTCTGTTTCGACATTGATAAGCATGCAGTGTTGTCGGTAATCCCAAGCCGTAATACCTATCCCAGCTTGCTGACGAACAGCTGAATTTGCACCATCAGCACCAATCACCCACTTGGCTGATAACTGAGTACCCGAGTGAAGCTTAACGATATTGGTTTCACCAAACTCAATCTCATCTAGCTTTTCTGGACATAACAAATCGAGATTGTCATAGGCATCAAATTGAGACCATAAGCCTAACTGAATAAGTCTGTTCTCGACGATATAGCCTAAACGGGGCAGATCCAGTGATGCGGCATCAAATCGAGTGCGACACTCAGGGTGCTCCCACGTTTCTAAACGCTTATAAGAACAGACGCGCATCGCTGAGATACTTTGCCATGCACCTAAATCTTCAAGCAAATCGACCGATGCTTGAGAAATCGCAGACACACGAATATCCATCGCTTGTGACTCATCAAAAGCTTGTGGGGCAAAACCTTCGATCACCGCAACACTTAGCCCTTGCTTTGCAAAACCGACCGCTGTTGCTGCGCCAACCATGCCGCCACCGACTACTACAATATCGTAACTGTTCATATTTTGTACTTATCAATTTGATTCTTTGACTGTTTTTGATTGTACTTTTTCATAACGAACTTGTAACCAAAAACCTTATTCAAAAAAAGGGTTATCCCTTATGGCATATGGCGTTAACGATAATAAAAACCACTACATAAGAGATTTGTTCAGACTACTAGTCAGTCGGTTTTGAAACCAGTACAATACGCCGCTTGCCGCTAGAGCCTGTAATAAAATTGAATACCGAATTATGACGAACGGAGCTAGCGGATGAATAATGGGCGATTTGCTCCCTTAAATTAAACTAACGATCGAGCGAACATATAATGAGTAAGAAACTGCTAATTAAAACTTGGGGCTGTCAGATGAATGAATACGATTCATCAAAAATGGCCGACCTGCTTAACGCTGCAAATGGCTATGAGCTAACTGAAGTACCTGAGGAAGCAGACGTACTACTATTGAATACTTGTTCTATCCGCGAAAAAGCGCAAGAAAAAGTATTCCACCAGCTTGGTCGTTGGAAAACGCTTAAAGATAAAAAAGAAGGTGTGGTGATCGGTGTGGGTGGCTGTGTAGCGACTCAAGAAGGTGATCACATTCGTCAACGTGCACCTTACGTAGACGTTATCTTTGGCCCACAAACATTACACCGTTTGCCAGAGATGATTAAGTCATCACTGTCTAACGAAAAGCCAGTAATGGACATTTCTTTCCCAGAGATCGAAAAGTTCGATAACCTGCCAGAGCCAAAAGCAGACGGCGCAACAGCCTACGTTTCTATCATGGAAGGTTGTTCTAAGTACTGTACTTACTGCGTTGTTCCATATACTCGTGGTGAAGAAGTTAGTCGTCCAATGGATGATGTGCTGTTCGAAGTTGCACAACTTGCAGATCAAGGCGTACGTGAAGTAAACCTGCTAGGCCAAAACGTAAACGCATTCCGAGGCCCTACTCACGAAGGTGACATCTGCACATTTGCAGAGCTCCTTCGCCTAGTTGCGTCTATCGACGGTATCGACCGTATTCGTTTCACAACAAGCCACCCACTTGAGTTTGGTGACGACATCATTGAAGTTTACAAAGATACCCCTGAACTAGTGAGCTTCCTTCACCTACCAGTACAAAGTGGTAGTGACCGTATTCTTACGATGATGAAGCGTCCACATACGGCTATCGAGTACAAATCTATTATCCGTAAACTGCGTAAAGCTCGTCCTGACATTCAAATCAGCTCTGACTTTATTGTTGGTTTCCCTGGTGAGTCTAAGCAAGACTTCCAAGATACAATGAAGCTAATTAAAGAAGTTGATTTCGATATGAGCTTCAGCTTTGTTTTCTCTCCACGTCCAGGTACGCCAGCGGCCGATTACCCATGTGATGTACCAGCACAAGAGAAGAAAGATCGTCTGTACGAACTGCAACAAACAGTAAACACACAAGCTATGCGTTTCTCTCGTCTAATGCTAGGCACAGAGCAGCGTATTCTTGTTGAAGGCCCATCAAGAAAGAATCTCATGGAACTGCGTGGCCGTACTGAAAACAGCCGTGTTGTGAACTTCGAAGGTTCTGCAGACCTAATCGGTCAGTTTGTAGATGTGAAGATCACTGAGGTTTACACTAACTCACTACGTGGTGAGCTAGTTCGCACAGAAAAAGACATGGGTCTACGCGTTGTAATGACTCCAGCAGAAATGATGGAAAAAACAAAACGTGAAGACGAGCTAGGTGTAGCGACATTTACGCCATAGGCAATACAACGGTTTGAGCACAAAGCACAAACACAAAGCTTGAAATTACCTAACTAAGTGACCATCTTAGAAATAGGGATATCACCATCAAAAGCCCGGTCTAAATCGGGCTTTTTGCTCTTTTTTGTATTTAAGAGTGAGTGGCACAAAATGAGAGGCTAATTTGAGCAATAAAATCGTTACCTTAGAGATAAATCTAAAGCCAGCAGACAACAAGCGCTTGGCAAGTTTATGCGGACCATTTGACGACAACATCAAGCATCTTGAGCGTCGCCTAGGCGTTGAGATTAATTACCGTAGCAACTTTTTTACGATTGTCGGTAAGCCTCACACTACAGCCGCCGCTTTAGACATCATCAAACACCTCTATGTTGAAACGGCTCCAGTTAAAGGCAACATAATCGATATCGAACCAGAGCAAGTGCATCTGGCGGTCACTGAGTCTGGTATTTTGGAGCAACACATCGAGTCTGAAATCGACTACGGCAAAGAAGTGACCATTAAGACTAAAAAAGGCGTCATCAAACCTCGTACGCCAAACCAAGCACAATACCTAATGAACATGGTCACTCATGACATCACTTTTGGTATTGGACCTGCTGGTACTGGTAAAACGTACTTAGCTGTCGCGGCTGCGGTTGATGCACTTGAACGTCAAGAAGTTCGCCGAATCCTACTAACTCGCCCTGCTGTTGAAGCTGGTGAGAAGCTTGGTTTCCTTCCTGGAGACCTAAGCCAGAAAGTCGATCCATATTTGCGTCCACTTTACGATGCACTGTTTGAGATGCTCGGCTTTGAGCGAGTTGAGAAATTAATTGAACGTAACGTAATTGAAGTTGCGCCACTGGCTTACATGCGTGGTCGTACATTGAATGATGCGTTTATCATTCTTGATGAGAGCCAAAACACCACGGTAGAACAGATGAAAATGTTCTTAACTCGTATCGGTTTTAACTCACGCGCTGTGATCACTGGTGATATTACACAAATCGATTTACCTCGTGGTGCAAAATCAGGCTTACGCCATGCGACTGAAGTCCTCAATGAAGTAGACGACATTAGCTTTAACTTCTTCATGTCTGAAGACGTCGTTCGTCACCCTGTGGTTGCCCGTATCGTCAATGCATACGAGAAATGGGAAGCGAAAGACCAGAAAGAGCGCAAAGAGTTTGAAAAGCGTAAACGAGAAGAAAGAGAAGCCAAACTTCTTGAGGCTCAGCAAGCCGTTACGACACAATTAGCAACACAAAATAGCTCTGTCATTGCAGAACAAGGTGATAAATAGATGTCTATTGAACTAGACCTGCAATTAGCGGTCGAAAATGAGCAAGGTCTTCCATCTGAGCAAGATATTCAACTTTGGTTGGACAAGACAATCCCTCAGTTTCAAGAGAACGCCGAGTTGACGGTTCGTATTGTTGATACACAAGAAAGCCACCAACTCAATCATGACTATCGTGGAAAAGATAAGCCAACTAACGTGCTGTCTTTCCCATTTGAAGCACCACCAGGAGTGGAATTAGATCTACTGGGTGACCTCATTATTTGCCGCCAAGTTGTCGAAAAAGAAGCAGAAGAGCAAAGTAAGCCTCTGCTAGCACACTGGGCTCATATGGTTGTACATGGCAGTCTGCATCTGCTAGGTTATGATCATATCGAAGATGATGAAGCTGAAGAGATGGAGTCACTCGAAACAGAAATCATGCAAACTATGGGGTTTGAAGACCCGTATATTCTAGAAAAGTAAATCGATTCTAGTAAAGTAGGTTGCAGAGAAACAATAACTCATCGAACCTGTGATTTTTGCAGGAATCTGAGTTGTAACGTGTGCTATCACACTTCTGATAGCGTTATTTTTTGAGAAATCATGAACGAAGGTAACCCCCCCACTTCTGAGGGAAGTAAAAAATCTGAAGGTCCGAGTAGAAAGTCCTTCTTTGAACGCCTAGGCCAACTATTTCAAGGTGAAGTAAAAGATCGCCAAGAGCTCGTGGATGTAATCCGCGACTCAGAAATTAATGACCTAATTGACCACGACACGCGCGACATGCTCGAGGGTGTAATGGAAATTTCAGAGATGCGAGTACGCGATATCATGCTGCCTCGCTCTCAAATGGTTACAGTTGAACGCACCGATGATTTAGATACATTGATTGCGCTTATTACTGATGCTCAACACTCTCGCTACCCAGTGATCAGTGAAGATAAAGACCATGTTGAAGGCATTCTATTAGCGAAGGACCTACTTAAGTATTTGGGTTCAGAAAGTGCCCCATTTGATATCGAACAAGTGATTCGCCCTGTCGTGGTTGTTCCTGAAAGTAAGCGTGTTGATCGCCTACTCAAAGAGTTCCAAGAAGAGCGCTACCACATGTCTATCGTTGTCGATGAGTTTGGCGGAGTTTCTGGCCTGGTAACCATTGAAGATATCCTCGAAGAAATCGTTGGTGAAATTGAAGACGAGTTCGACGATGAAGAAGAGCTAGATATTCGTAAGCTGAGTAAGCATACTTTCTCTGTTAAAGCTTTAACCACTATTGAAGAGTTCAACGATACGTTTGGAACTGAGTTTAGTGATGATGAAGTGGATACGGTAGGCGGCATGGTTATGACTGCACTCGGTCACCTGCCGGTTCGTGGCGAAATTGTAGAGATTGAAAACTACCATTTCAAAATAACATCAGCAGATAACCGTCGTGTGATTCAGCTACAGGTAACCATTCCTGACGAACAGCCTCTTCCGACTATCGAAGAATAACAACTTCTCTCTAAAGAGATGACATAAATTAGATGACTAAGACCTTTATTCATCGCCTATTACGGCCGCTTGCGGCCGTTTTTGTTGGCGCTATAACCACCCTTTCATTCGCTCCATATTCTATATGGCCTCTTGCTATTCTCAGCCCAGCGTTGTTGCTGTTACTGATCCACAACCGCTCTCCTAAAAGTGCGCTTTGGATTGGCTACGCATGGGGTTTGGGTCAATTCACGACAGGTATCAGCTGGGTATACGTCAGCATTGATGGTTTTGGCGGCATGCCACTGGCAGCCAACCTATTTTTGATGTCATTGCTTGTTGGCTACCTAGCGGTTTATTCAGGTCTATTTACCTGGAGTTTGAACAAGTTCTTCCCTGCCAATAACCTAAGCCGCTTTTTCCTTGCAGCTCCTGCGTTGTGGTTAATCAGTGATTGGCTACGTGGCTGGGTAATGACGGGCTTCCCTTGGCTTTGGTTAGGCTACAGCCAAATCGATTCGCCACTAGGTTCATTCGCGCCGATTGGCGGCGTAGAGCTAGTAACTCTAGCGATCATTGTTTCAGCCTCTGCATTCACTTATACGATTGTTAACAGGACCTGGAGTATCGCTATCATTCCTGCCGTCGTATTTAGCACCGGTTTTGGTATTCGCAACATCGATTGGGTCACGCCGAACCCTGCAAAAACCACGTCAGTCGTTTTAATACAAGGCAACGTCGATCAAGACAGCAAATGGCTACCAAGTCATCGCTGGCCAACCATGATGAAATACACCGACCTAAGCAGAGAAAATTGGGACGCTGATATCATCATCTGGCCTGAAGCGGCTATTCCAGCATTTGAGGTAGAAATTCCTTCTTTCCTACGTAACTTGGATAGCGCAGCCAAGATGAACAACAGCTCGATCATCACAGGCGTGCTTAATCAGTCTGAAGATAAGAAATACTACAACAGTGTTCTTTCTCTCGGCGTGAATCCATATGGTGAGTACAGCTATGATCCAAACGAACGCTACCACAAGCATCACCTATTGCCATTTGGTGAGTTTGTACCGTTTGAAGAGATCCTACGCCCGTTAGCACCGTTCTTTAATTTGCCAATGTCATCGTTTAGCCGTGGTGATTACGTTCAACCAAACATCGTTGCTAATGGTCGTCACCTAGCGCCAGCACTGTGCTATGAGATCATCTTTAATGATCAAGTTCGACAGAATGTCACCGATGAAACGGACTTTATTCTCACGCTCTCTAACGATGCGTGGTTCGGCCGTTCAATTGGCCCGTTGCAACATATGGAAATCGCACAGATGCGTGCTCTAGAGCTTGGTAAGCCACTTATTCGCTCGACCAACAATGGCGTAACGGCAGTAACGGATCACAAAGGTAAAATCATCAAGCAAATCCCGCAATTTGAAACGGCAGTATTAAAAGCTGAGCTTGTTTCAACGGATGGTCAAACACCTTATCACGTGGTCGGTACTTGGCCGCTGTATATTTGGGCAATGTTCAGTTTGGTAATTGGTTGGCTTGTAAGAAGAAAAGACTAGATTCGAAATTCGGCGGAAAATGTTTAGGGGTTGATCGACTGGATCACCCCTTTTCATTACTGTGGTTTAAAGTTGATAGCGCTATGGCTCAGGTATTTACGGCTTAAGCGCTTTGCGGCTAAACCCTTTCGAACCACATTTAATGCATGGAATGATATTAGTTGGGTGGTTATATTCAGTTTGATGCCCACACTCATCACATACCAAGGTTCCCAAGCCTATGACCTCACCCGCTTGATATAAACCTTGGTGTTCTAAGTCTTGGAACAGCTCGACCCATTCCACCTTGGTGCGATCTGTAATATCTAAAAGGCCTTGCCATATGGAATCTGCAATCATCAAATAGAATGGACCGCTTTTACTCTCTTCATAGCTTTCGGAAAACTCTTTCAAATCCGATTTCACGTAGGCTGAAATCAACGACAGCTCATCTTTGGTCATATCATTGGCTGCTTTCGCAAACTTGCCCGACGTTTCGATTTTATTGTTGAGCTCTTCAGGACTATGCTTCAGCGTTTCAATCATCTCTTCGACGACTTCTTCATAGAGCGCTTTTTTCTTCGGCATAACGACCTCCTTAAGATAACCAACCTTTTAGTGAGCAAACGGGTGCGCCGCAATGCACTCCCGCTCACAAACAAATGCAATTCATACCCTTAAGTATAGCTGTCCTATGTAATTCAGTTGAATTTACGCAATCAACCGCGCTGCAACTGCAAGTATGAAGGGTATAACTATTGTTGTACTCAGCTCCTTTAGGTATTCTATGACGATCTGTAAGATTCTGTTCTAACCGAACTCACAAATTCCAAGATAACCGGATACCATCGATGCAAGAACAATATAACCCGCAAGAGATTGAACAAAAGGTTCAACAACACTGGGATGACAGCGAGACTTTCGTTGTAAGTGAAGACCCAAATAAAGAAAAATTCTACTGTCTTTCTATGTTCCCTTACCCAAGTGGCCGACTGCACATGGGTCACGTGCGTAACTACACCATCGGTGATGTGGTATCTCGTTTCCAACGTCTACAAGGCAAAAACGTAATGCAGCCAATTGGTTGGGATGCATTCGGCCTACCTGCAGAAAACGCAGCTGTTAAAAACAACACAGCGCCTGCACCATGGACTTACGAAAACATCGAATACATGAAGAACCAACTTAAGCTTCTAGGCTTTGGCTACGACTGGAACCGTGAATTCGCAACCTGTACACCTGAGTACTACCGTTGGGAACAAGAGTTCTTCACTAAGCTTTACGAAAAAGGCCTAGTTTACAAGAAGACCTCTTCTGTTAACTGGTGTCCAAACGACCAAACTGTACTGGCAAACGAGCAAGTAGAAGACGGCTGCTGCTGGCGTTGTGATACTCCAGTAGAGCAAAAGAAAATTCCACAGTGGTTCATTAAAATCACTGAGTACGCTCAAGAGCTACTAGACGATCTAGATAACCTTGAAGGTTGGCCTGAAATGGTTAAGACCATGCAGCGCAACTGGATCGGCCGCTCTGAAGGTGTTGAGCTATCTTTTGCTGTTAACGGCGAAGAAGCACCACTAGAAGTGTACACAACACGTCCTGATACACTAATGGGTGTTTCTTACGTTGGTATCGCTGCAGGTCACCCTCTTGCAGAGAAAGCATCGAAGAACAACCCAGAGCTTGCTGCATTCGTTGAAGAGTGTCGTAACACTAAAGTGGCTGAAGCTGAACTAGCAACGATGGAAAAGAAAGGTATGGATACTGGCCTAACGGCTATCCACCCTCTTAACGGTCGTGTTGTCCCTGTTTACGTAGCTAACTTCGTTCTTATGGATTACGGCACAGGCGCGGTAATGGCGGTTCCAGCTCACGATCAACGTGACTACGAATTCGCAACTAAGTACGGCATCGATATCATCCCAGTAATAAAACCAGAAGACGGTTCTGAGCTAGATGTGTCTGAAGCGGCTTACACTGAGAAAGGTGTCCTGTTCGATTCTGGTGAATTCGATGGTCTTGCGTTCCAAGAAGCATTCGATGCAATCGCTGCGAAACTAGAAGCTGAAGGCAAAGGTAAGAAGACAGTAAACTTCCGTCTACGTGACTGGGGTGTATCTCGTCAACGTTACTGGGGGGCTCCAATCCCAATGGTAACTACTGAAGACGGTGAAGTTCACCCAGTACCAGCAGACCAATTGCCAGTCATTCTTCCAGAAGACGTAGTAATGGATGGTGTTACTAGCCCAATCAAGGCAGATAAGTCTTGGGCTGAAACAACATTCAACGGCGAACCAGCTCTACGTGAGACTGACACGTTCGATACGTTCATGGAGTCTTCATGGTACTACGCTCGTTACTGTTCACCACAAGCTGATGACATTCTAGATCCAGAGAAAGCAAACTACTGGCTACCAGTGGACCAATACGTTGGTGGTATCGAGCACGCTTGTATGCACCTTCTTTACTCTCGTTTCTTCCACAAGCTTCTTCGTGATGCGGGTTACGTGACATCTGATGAACCGTTCAAGCAACTACTATGTCAAGGCATGGTTCTGGCTGACGCGTTCTTCCACACAAACGAAAAAGGCACGAAAGAGTGGATTGCTCCAACTGACGTGACTATCGACCGTGACGCGAAAGGCCGCATTGAAAAAGCAGTCGATAACCAAGGCCGCAACGTTGAGCACTCAGGCATGATCAAAATGTCTAAGTCTAAGAACAACGGTATCGACCCCCAAGAGATGGTAGACAAGTACGGTGCTGATACAGTACGTCTATTCATGATGTTTGCATCACCTGCAGACATGACACTTGAGTGGCAAGAGTCTGGCGTTGAAGGCGCAAACCGCTTCCTTAAGCGTGTTTGGAAATTGGTTCACGCTCACTCTGCTAAAGGTGCTGCTGAATCTGTTGACGCTTCTGCGCTATCTGGCGACCAAAAAGCACTTCGCCGTGATATCCACAAGACTATCGCGAAAGTAACGGACGATATCGGCCGTCGCCAAACGTTCAACACAGCCATCGCTGCGATCATGGAACTGATGAACAAGCTAGCGAAAGCGCCACAAGAATCTGTACAAGATCGCGCAATTCTTGATGAAGCGCTAAAAGCGGTTGTTCGCATGCTTTACCCAATGACTCCACACATCTCTTACGAAATGTGGATTGCACTAGGTGAATCAAACGTAGACTCAGCAACATGGCCAACTTTCGATGAGAAAGCGCTAGTTGAAGACGAGAAAACTATCGTTGTTATGATCAACGGTAAGCTACGAGCAAAACTAACGGTTGCTGCTGACGCGACAGAAGAGCAAGTTCGTGAGCTTGGTCTAAACGATGAGAACGCTAAGAAGTTCCTAGATGGCTTAACTATTCGTAAAGTTATCTTCGTTCCTGGCAAGCTTCTGAACATCGTAGCTAATTAATATTGGCTAACTAACAGTGCAGACTAAAACGAGCTAGATCATTTTAGTCTGTACATATTACTGCTAAAGCGAACTTAATTCGTTTTTAGCAGTCTGTAGACAGGGGATTTAACTTACCCTGTCTGCTTATTTAAATGTTTTAGATTCATAGCCAAGCAATGCGAACGAACTAAAGCCTTTAAATAAGTATTCTACCTTCATGAGAGCCATCAAATAATGCGCCTGATTTCACTATCTTCACTGAAAGTTACGATTGTTGTTTTAACCGTTAGTCTTCTAAGTGCCTGTGGTTTCCACCTACGTGGTGATTACTCTGTGCCAGAAGAGCTCAACAAGATCTCTGTGACCAGTTACGACCAATACAGTACGTTTACACGTATGATGAAAAGCCAGCTGCGTATGATTGATGTCGAAATTGTACCGCCTGCAGAAAATACGCCTAACTTACACGTTATTAGCGAGAGAGTCGGCGAGCGAACGCTGTCTCTTTATCAAGGTTCTCAAAAAACAGGTCCTCGAGCAGCAGAAAAAGAGCTAACGTTCAGAGCAAGATACCGCGTAACTATCCCGGATTTAGGTTCAAAGACATTCTCAACCAGCGTAACCCGCAGCTATCTAGATAACCCGTTAACCGCACTTGCGAAATCGGTTGAACGAGACATGATCGAAGATGAAATGCGCAAGCTTGCAACAAGCCAAATCCTTCGTCAGATGGCTCGATTAAAAGCTAATATTGCTGCTGATAGTATGAATTTAGAAGCACTAGAGCATGTTCAAGTCAAAGAGCTTGAGAAGCAGTACAACATCAAAAATATTGAAATTGAAGACATTGAGATCGCACCGACTTCTGAAGAACAGCCGACACTCAGTGAATCCGCTGAATAATAGGTTTATTTAATGCGTATTTTTGCTGATCGTTTATCTGAGCAACTTGCTAAGCAGTTAAGCAACGTTTACCTAATTTTTGGTAACGAACCTTTACTGCTGCAGGAAAGCCGAGAAGCGATTCAAAAGACAGCCAAAGAGCAAGGCTTCGAAGAACGCCACCGCTTTGCTATTGATAGCAGTCTGGACTGGAATCAAGTCTACGACTGCACTCAAGCATTGAGCCTATTCTCTAGTCGTCAGCTCATCGAGCTTGAATTACCAGAGTCCGGGGTCAATGCCGCAATAGCAAAAGAGCTGATCGCAATTTCAGAGCATATCCATAGCGATATCTTGTTGATCTTGGTGGGCACCAAGCTCACTAAGGCTCAAGAGAGCGCTAAGTGGTTTAAAGCGCTCTCTAATCAAGGACATTGGGTCAGCTGTTTAACTCCAGACGTTAGCCGATTACCTCAGTTTGTCCAAACACGCTGTCGTAAAATCGGCTTGTCACCGGATCCTGAAGCGATACAAATGTTGGCGCAATGGCATGAGGGTAATCTATTTGCACTCACCCAAAGCCTAGAAAAACTGGCTCTTCAATACCCAGATGGAAAGCTCACATTAGTACGCTTAGAAGAATCGCTGAGTCGACACAACCATTTTACTCCCTTCCATTGGAGTGATGCGTTATTAGCGGGCAAAGGCAACCGTGCACAGCGAATCCTGCGTCAGTTAGAAGCCGAAGGTGTCGAACCCGTTATCTTATTGCGCAGCATACAACGTGAGCTTGCTCTACTATTACAAATGCAGCAACAAATGAAGCAGATGCCAATCGCGCAGGTATTTGAAAAGCACCGTATCTGGCAATCCAAAAAACCTCTTTATAACGCCGCGCTAACAAGAGTTTCGATATCTCAATTACACTCCCTGTTTGCGCTACTCACTCAAGTAGAATTGATGACAAAAACGCAATATGAACAGTCGCCTTGGCCACTAATTCATCAGTTAAGTGTAGAGTTTTGTATCCCTTCAGCTTCAATCCCATTTCACGCATAAAAGCGTGGTATATTCTAGGGTCAACAGACCCTAAAAAGCTAAACTCAGATTAAAGGAACACCCCGTGTTACGTGAAGAACTAAAAGATTTTCTTGCAGACAAAGCCGACGACATGAAAGCAGAATCGATTGTGACTATCGATGTAGAAGGCAAATCAAGTGTTACTGACTACATGATTGTTTGTACTGGTACCTCTAAGCGCCATGTTGCCTCTATTGCACAGCATGTTGCTGATGAAGTGCGCAAGGCCGGTATGAATCCCCTTGGTATGGACGGCCAACAAGAAGGTGAATGGGTTGTTCTAGATATGGGCACAAGCATGCTTCACGTTATGCAAGAAGAGCATCGTGAACTGTACCAACTAGAAAAACTTTGGGGCTAAGCTTTGAAGATCCAGTTAATCGCAGTTGGTACAAAAATGCCAAAGTGGGTTGAAGAAGGCTTTAACGAATATAAACGCCGCTTCCCTCATGATATGCCATTAGAACTCATTGAGATCACTGCGGGAAAACGCGGTAAAAATGCCGATATTGCACGTATTCTTCAAAAAGAAGGCGAAGCAATGTTAGCTGCAGTTCCAAAAGGCAACCGCATTGTCACACTCGATATCCCGGGAAGAAAGTGGGATACGCCTCAACTCGCAGAGCAATTGGAAAGTTGGAAGCTGGATGGCCGTGACGTTTCTATCCTTATTGGCGGGCCTGAAGGATTAGCACCAGCATGTAAAGCGTCAGCAGACCAAAGCTGGTCTCTGTCAGCACTTACGCTCCCTCACCCATTAGTACGCGTTATCATGGCTGAAAGCTTGTATCGAGCTTGGAGCGTCACTGCTAACCACCCTTATCATCGAGAATAAGCGTTAATGTTACGTAAACGTAGCCAAATTCGTGATTACAAAGCAGAAGCACGACTATTTACTAGTCGTGCTTTTGTTGCGTTTGCAGGGATTATAGTGATGATGAGCTTACTGGTTGTGAACCTTTACAACATCCAAGTTAATCAATATCAGGACTATAAAACCCGCTCCAACGACAACCGCATCAAGGTTGTTCCAATCGCACCCAACCGTGGTTTAATTTACGACCGCAACGGTGTACTTCTTGCAGAAAACCGGCCCGTTTTTAATCTGGAGATCACCCCAGAAAAAGTCAAAAACATGGAAGATACGCTTGTTCGTTTACAAGCGTTAATCGACATACCACCGGAGCGTATCGAACGTTTTAATCGTGATCGTCGTAATTCACGTCGCTTCAAATCAGTACCTATTCTTAATCAGCTCACAGAAGAACAAGTGGCGGTCTTTTCTGTAAATCAACATAAGTTCCCAGGCGTTGAAGTGACAGGTACGCTAAAACGTTTCTACCCTTATGGTGATGTGTTAACTCACGTGATTGGCTACGTATCGCGCATCAACGACCGCGATATGCAACGCTTAGTACGAGAAGAAAAAGACGCCAATTACCAAGCTACCCGCGATATCGGTAAACTCGGCATTGAGCGCTATTACGAAGACATGCTACACGGCACCGCTGGCTATCAAGAAGTCGAAGTAAACAGCCGTGGACGAGTGATCCGTACTCTTAAATTTGTGCCTTCGGCTCCAGGCAAAGATATCGTGCTCAACTTGGATATCAAACTGCAGCTATACGTTCATAAGTTACTTGATGGCCGCCGTGGTTCAGCCGTGGTTCTCGACCCGAAAGACAATGGCGTGTTAGCCATGGTTTCCAGCCCAAGCTACGACCCAAATGCCTTTGTGCATGGTATTTCCTCGAAAGGTTATAATGCCCTGCTTCAAGACAAAGACCGACCTTTAGTTAACCGCGCAACGCTAGGGATTTATCCGCCAGCATCGACGATCAAACCCTTCATTGCAGTCGCAGCTCTACAAGAAGGCGTAATTACTCCGAACACTACGCGTAACGACCCTGGTTACTGGAAGATACCCAATTCGAAAACGAAACCATTTCGTGACTGGTTACGCTGGGGACACGGTGTCGTTGACATAGAGAAAGCCATTGAAGAATCGGTTGATACCTTCTTCTACCAAATTTCATTTGATTTAGGCATCGATCGCTTATCAAAATGGATGATGTTATTCGGTTTTGGTGATTACACTGGCATCGACATTTACGAAGAAAGCAAAGCGAATATGCCCACTCGCGAATGGAAAATGGCCAGACACCGTGTACCTTGGTATCAAGGTGACACCATCCCTGTCGGTATTGGCCAGGGTTACTGGACAGCAACACCAATGCAGATAGCAAAAGCGACTTCAGTACTGGTCAATGAAGGAGAGGTAACCGCTCCCCATTTACTGCGTGCGACAATTGAGAACGGTCAACCGTTCGATGAACAAACGATATCTGAAATCGAAACGTACCCTCCGGTAACGGGTGTTAAGCAGAGATACTGGGATATCGCGCAAGAAGGCATGAGATTGGTAAACCACGGAAAGAAAGGCACAGCAAGACGCTCATTCCAAAAAATGTCTTATCAAACTGCTGGTAAATCAGGTACTGCACAAGTATTCGGTCTAAAAGAAGATGAAGAATATAACGCAGATGAAATCGCAGAACATTTACGCGATCATGCCCTCTTCACCGGTTATGCGCCTTTTGAAGCTCCTGAAGCGGTCGTAACTATCGTTTTGGAGAATGCCGGTGGTGGTTCATCAAATGGTGGCCCAGTTGTAAGAAGAATTTTAGACCATATTATTCTTGCAGAAGATTATGAAAGTGAGCCAATAAAATAATGAAACTTGATCCTTCAACTGGACGAAATAGAGCCCTATTTGAACGGCTGCATATCGACCTACCGCTATTGCTTGGCATTCTGGTTTTAATGGGCTTTGCCCTATTGATCATGTACAGCGCAAGTGGACAAAGCCTTGCGATGATGGATCGCCAAGCGATGCGTATGGTGCTGTCTTTAGGTGTGATGATCTTCTTAGCACAAATTTCACCTCGAACTTACGAGACCTTGGCTCCACTACTGTTTGCGGGCGGTGTCATCTTACTATTAGGCGTATTGTTCTTTGGTGAGGCCTCTAAGGGGGCTCAGCGCTGGTTAAACTTCGGTTTTATTCGATTCCAACCCTCGGAATTATTGAAGCTTGCAGTACCTTTGATGTTGGCTCGATTTATTGGTAAGCGCTCACTCCCACCGACTTTCCAAACCTTGGCTATTTCATTAGTAATGGTGTTTGTACCTACCATCCTTATCGCTAAACAACCAGATTTAGGCACGTCGATACTCATCGCTGCATCAGGTATCTTTGTGATATTTCTGGCTGGTATTAGTTGGAAGATCATTGCCAGCGCCGCGATTGCACTGGGTGGGTTTATTCCAATTTTATGGTTCTTCTTAATGCGTGAATATCAAAAGGTTCGTGTCAGAACCCTTTTTGATCCTGAATCAGATCCATTAGGTGCGGGCTACCACATCATCCAAAGTAAAATTGCAATTGGCTCTGGTGGTATATCAGGAAAAGGGTGGCTTCAAGGTACCCAATCTCAACTAGAGTTCATTCCAGAGCGCCATACCGATTTTATTTTTGCAGTCATCGCCGAAGAATGGGGCATGATTGGTATTTTGTTTTTACTCGCTATCTACCTGTTCATTATTGGCCGCGGCTTAGTGCTTGCAAGCCAAGCTCAAACTGCCTTTGGTCGAATGATGGGCGGCAGTATCGTACTGAGTTTCTTCGTCTATATTTTTGTAAACATTGGTATGGTAAGTGGCATTCTACCTGTAGTTGGTGTCCCTCTACCTCTGGTCAGCTATGGTGGTACCTCTATGGTCACCCTTATGGCCGGTTTCGGTATTTTAATGTCAATCCATACACACAGAAAAGCATTCTCGAAGGCGACCTAATTGATGTCTGTTAAAGTATTTCCTGTAAAAACATCTTTGGTTAATGAGTTACCAATAAAAAAACTAATATCTATTGTGGGTCTAGCCGTTGCTATTAACGGTTGTTCTTCGACTGAACCAACAGGTCGCTACGATATTGATTCAGATATTGCACCGGATGCACCGATCTCGGTCGAGCATTTAGAGGACGCCCACCCTCAGTATGAGCCTTATAGCTTAGGTGGTAACAGTGACTACACCCTACGTGGTAAAGACTATCAAATTGTAAAACAGACAGAAGGATTTACCGAGAAAGGCAAGGCCTCTTGGTACGGTAAAAAATTTCATGGTCATTTAACGTCGAATGGCGAGATCTACGACATGTATTCGATGTCTGCGGCACACAAAACATTGCCGATTCCGAGCTATGTAAAAGTGACGAATACCGATAATGACAAAACGACGATTGTGCGCATCAATGACCGAGGCCCATTTCATGAAGGGCGAATCATTGACCTTAGTTATGCCGCGGCATACAAACTCGATGTATTGAGAACAGGCACGGCAAATGTTGAGATAGAAGTCATCACAGTGGCTATGCCAACCGACGCAAATAAAAAGGCGGCTTTACCTCAATTTATTATTCAAGTAGCCACTTCTCCACATGAAGATAGAACCGAGGAGTTAGCCAAAGATCTAGGCGAAAAGTTAGCTGTAGCAACGTTCTTGCAGCCAAATGATGATAACTACCGCCTGATGCTTGGCCCATTTCATGACTATGCTCTGACTCAAGAAAAATTAGAACAAGTTAAGCTAATGGGTTACCCGTCAGCTTATATAAAAAAACACACGCTAACTCGCTAATTTATCTAACAGTTACTTCTGGTAATCAGCGCTCTGGTGTGACAGAGTGATTCTGTTAATATATGAATAGTTCACCTAATAATTGCATTCAAAATGATTAAATCTAATAAACTTGTTAAATCGATTTTTGCTACTTCAGTTGCACTTTCTGCAACGATAGCTACATCGTCATTCGCCGCTCCTATTATTGTTCCTGATGCACCTCAAATCGCTGCTAAGGGTTTTGTTCTGATGGATTACCATTCAGGCAAAGTACTCGCAGAGAAAGAGATGAATACTCAACTTTCTCCAGCAAGTTTAACTAAGATGATGACAAGCTACGTGGTCGGCCAAGAGCTAGAACGTGGCAACATCAACCTAAATGATGATGTTGTTATCAGTGAAAATGCTTGGGCTAAAAACTTCCCTGATTCATCAAAGATGTTCATTGAAGTTGGCACAACCGTTAAGGTTGAAGAGCTGAACCGCGGTATCATTATTCAGTCAGGTAACGATGCTTGTGTTGCGATGGCAGAACATATTGCCGGCTCTGAAGATGCATTTGTTGACCTAATGAACGCATGGGCAAGCTCTATCGGAATGAAAGACACGCACTTTGCTAACGTGCACGGTCTAGACAACCCTAACCTGTACTCAACACCTTACGATATGGCGCTACTTGGTCAGGCGCTGATTCGCGACGTACCAGACGAGTACCGTATCTACTCACAAAAGAAATTCACTTACAACGGCATCACCCAGTACAACCGTAATGGTCTGTTATGGGATAAGAGCATGAACGTTGATGGCATCAAAACGGGCCACACAAGCAATGCAGGTTATAGCCTAGTAAGCTCAGCAACCGAAGGTAAAATGCGCCTAGTTGCTGTTGTTATGGGCACTAAAAATGCTAACGCTCGTAAAACAGAAAGTAAAAAACTGCTTAGCTACGGTTTCCGCTTCTTCGAAACAGTAGCACCACACACCGCTGGTGAAACCTTCGTAGAAGAAAAGATCTGGATGGGTAGCAAGGACACGGTTGCACTAGGTGTAGACGAAGATACGTTCGTTACTTTACCTCGTGGCCAAGCTAAGAACCTGAAGGCGAGCTTCGTACTTGAAAAAGAGCTAGAAGCACCAATCAGCAAAGGTGACGTTGTCGGTAAACTATTCTACCAAGTCGACGGTGAAGATGTTGCTGAATACCCACTACTTGCACTTGAAAATGTAGAGCAAGGCAGCCTATTTAGCCGTCTATGGGACTACCTAGTACTGCTGTTCAAAGGCTTATTCTAAACGAGTCAAAGGTTTGTTCTAAGCAATACATAAGCTCAGTACAAAGCTAACTCAATGAGTAAGTTCATAATTTACTCATTAGCGAAACAAAAGCCGCCATGTGCGGCTTTTGTTGATCTTGAGTTCGGTGATATTTACACGTAATATTCCGCCTTATTACTCGTGTCTGTTGACCGAACACGCTTTTTATCGACATTTCGCCAATTTGCGAGAGTCTAGCCTTTTGGAGCTAATCATGAACATCAATTCTGATGCAAAACTAAAAGACCTCTTAGAGTTCCCTTGTTCATTCACTTACAAAGTTATGGGCTACGCTAAGCCAGAACTTACTGAACTAGTGCTAGAAGTGATCCAGCGTCATGCTCCTGGTGACTACAGCCCAACTCTAAAACCGAGTGCGAAAGGTAACTACCACTCTGTTTCTATTAATATTACTGCGACTTCAATTGAGCAAGTAGAAACGTTATATAAAGAACTGGGCGAAATCGAAATCGTTCGTATGGTTCTGTAACTTTCGATTACGAATGAAAAACAGCGGCTTATTGCCGCTGTTTTTGTTTAAAACCCTCGCTTTCCTTCCAAAGCATTCAACTTAATTTTCAATAAATACAAAGAAAGTTGAAAAACCTTGCTGTCCGTCTGTAGTTAGAAACCTGTTTCGCGTTTATAATGCGCTCACTTTATTAATCCTTGAGGAAGTGCCGCTTTGCAAAATAAGCTAATCGTAAAAAAATTAGGTCGTCAGGATTACGAACCTGTATGGAAAGCCATGCATAAGTTCACAGACGAACGCACGGATGAAGACGTAGACCAAATTTGGTTGGTTGAACACAACCCTGTCTTCACTCAAGGACAAGCAGGTAAAGCTGAGCATGTATTAAATGCCGGTGATATCCCTGTGATACAAAGCGATCGCGGTGGCCAAGTAACGTATCACGGCCCAGGCCAATTAGTTGCTTACTTTCTGATTAACATCCGCCGCAAGAAATTCGGAGTGCGTGATTTGGTTACTCATATTGAGAACCTCGTAATCAATACTCTGAAAGCTTACAATATAGATTCAACTGCCCGACCTGACGCTCCTGGTGTTTATGTCGATGGCAAGAAAATCTGTTCACTCGGATTACGAATTCGACGCGGCTGCTCGTTCCACGGGCTAGCACTCAACGTCGATATGGACTTGTCTCCATTCCAACGTATTAACCCATGTGGTTACCAAGGGATGGAAATGGCACAGGTAAGCCAACTCGGCGGTCCAAGTGAACTAGAAAACGTTGAGCAACAGTTAATACAAGAGCTCGTAGAACTACTAGGCTATGACCAAGTAGACATTCAAGCCACCAGTAACATTACAGCAGAAGCATAAAATCATGAGCAAACCAATCCAAATGGAAAAAGGCGTTAAATATCGTGACGCTGACAAAATGGCATTAATTCCCGTAAAGAATATGCCTGCTGAACAGAAAGAAGTTTTACGTAAGCCTGCATGGATGAAGATTAAACTTCCTTCAGACAGCCATCGTATTCAAGAAATCAAATCTGCAATGCGCAAAAACAACCTGCACTCAGTTTGTGAAGAAGCGTCTTGCCCTAACCTAGCTGAGTGTTTTAACCACGGCACGGCAACGTTTATGATTCTTGGCGCTATCTGTACTCGTCGCTGCCCGTTCTGTGATGTTGCCCATGGTCGACCGAATGCTCCAGAAGCCGAAGAGCCGAAGAAACTGGCTAAGACGATTAAAGACATGAAACTGAAGTACGTTGTAATCACTTCAGTGGACCGTGATGACTTACGTGATGGCGGTGCTCAACACTTTGCTGATTGTAACCGTGAAATTCGCGAGCAAAACCCAAACATTCGTATCGAAACACTGGTTCCAGACTTCCGTGGTCGTATGGACGTTGCGCTTGAACTAATGAAAGACAACCCACCAGATGTATTCAACCACAACCTAGAGACAGCACCGCGCCTATACCGTAAAGCGCGTCCAGGTGCGAACTACAAATGGTCTCTTGATCTGTTAAGAAAATTCAAAGAGCAGCATCCAAGCATCCCAACCAAATCGGGTGTGATGATGGGCCTTGGTGAGACAAAAGAAGAGATCGTTCAAGTATTGAAAGATCTTCGAGAACATGGCGTAACAATGCTGACTCTAGGCCAATACCTAGCACCAAGCCGTCACCACTTGCCAGTTGAACGTTACGTGCCGCCTTCTGAGTTTGATGAGCTGAAAGAGATTGCTCTAGAGCTAGGCTTCACTCACGCAGCTTGTGGCCCATTTGTACGTTCTTCTTACCATGCAGACTTGCAAGCTCAAGGCATGGAAATTAAGTAATCACGATCGCTTAACGAACAATACAAAGGCGCTGAATATTATGTTCAGCGCCTTTTTTCTATCTTGTTCGTGCCGCTAAAGCTATATATTCCGTGCCACTAAGCTTTATATAAAAACAACAAAGCCACTCCTTATGAGTGGCTTTGTGCTTAACATTTCAAGTTCTGAGGGTTTGGTTTAGGTTCAGAGTGTTTAGGTTTCAGAGACTCCAGATAGGGATCAGCGTTAACCGAAAGATGCCCAGATAACCGTTGCGACCAAAATTGGGCACACAAACTTCACATATATTGGCCAAACCTTACCAAACCAACCCAATTGGAAATCAGGACAACCTTGCTCAAGCTCTTTCACTTTTGAAGCACGGCTCCATACCCAACCACCAAACACACAGAACATCAGTGCAGCGACTGGTTGAAGGTACTGAGTCGCAATCATCGCTACCATTCCAAACATCGCAGCAAAGTTGTAAACAATCACCACACTGAACAATGCGATAGCACCACCAATTACCCAACTTGTTGGCGTTCGTCTGGTCTTGAAACGCTCACTAACAAGAGCGACAGGGGCTTCCAACATGGAAATCGATGAAGTAAGTGCAGCAATCGTTAGCAATAAGAAGAACACAATTGCGAAGACCTGGCCCAGCATACCTAAGCTATCAAACATCAAAGGCAGAACCGTAAACACGAGGGTATCAGAGCTCAGTAATGAGCCATCTTCAGCATAGATTTGAACACCTTTTTGCATCGCAACAAACATAGCAGGCATCACGACTAAGCCCGCAATAAAAGCAACCGCGGTATCAACTAAGGTAACGTTCATTGCCATTTTGGGCAGGTTCTCTTTCTTACTTAAGTAAGAGCCATAAACCAACATAGAACAACCGCCAATAGTGAGCGAGAAGAAGCCCTGTCCCATTGCCGCCAGAATCAGTTTTCTATCCCACACTTTCTCAAAGTCTGGAACAAGGTAATGTTTTAGGCCTTCCATCGCGCCAGATTGCGTCATGATGTACACAAACAATAAGCCAAATAAAACAAATAGCGCAGGCATCAAACGGGTCGACCATTTCTCGATCCCCTGCTTAACACCGCCCTGCACAATCAAAATAGTCAATACATAAAATACGACGGTCCCAAAAACATTGCGCTCAACACTGAAGCCTTTAAACCAATCAGCAGCAGCCTCTAGACCAATCAGGTCAGCGACAGCACCAATTAGGAAGCAGATCAACCAACCACCGACAATGCTATAAAACGCTAGCACTGCACTTGGAACACTCAACCCAATCCAACCGACAAATTCACCGACTTTCTTGCCTAACGGGTTTGTAGTCAAAGAACGCATGCTATCGACAGGGTTTGCTTGGCCATGTCGACCAATAGCCATCTCAACCACCAGCATCGGGAAAGCGACCACGAAAATCATAATTAGGTAAACAAGCAGAAAAGCACCACCGCCGTTACTGGCGACTTGGGTTGGGAAACCCCAAATATTACCTAAGCCAACAGCAGCACCCGCCGCTGCTAAAATAAAACCCAAACGAGAGCTAAAGTGCTCTCTTGAAGAGGAAGATTGTTGGTCCATATTGCCCGCATCAAGAATCAGTGAACTAGTTTGGAAGTACAGTAATCAAAAGCAATGATAGGCACAACTAATAAATGAGCTATCCTCTACCTTTTACAATAAATACGACATTTAGAACCATTAAATTAACAAATAACTGGTCTTATCGTTTACTTTAAAGCAGTGAAGTAAGGTTAAGCACTAGAGGGACAATAGATTGAATTGAGATGAATACTCGTCGTATTGCTCAATTTATACGAACAAAAAGAGCACCAACTGGTGCTCTTGTTACTTATAGTTATAGTTATAGTTATAGTTAGATTCAGATTAGATCGTGAAGACTTGATAGTCTTTTAGGTTCGGAATGATTTCATGCAGCTGTTGCTCTTGTTCTGCCATCTCATCAAGAGAATCACAGAACTCATTCGCTTCTTCTTGAACTTGTTGAGAGTGTTCTTTCATGCGCTCTTCAACTTTAAGCTTTAATGCAGTCATGCTGTCAGCTAATTCAGTAAGGTTTAAGCCACCATCTTGTTTCATTTTTTCTGACATCGCATTAAAAGCGCTAGAGATAAATTCTTGGTTAAAGATCTCCTTAGCCTTCTCGAAATCTTCAGACCAACCATTGGCCATCGAATCAAAACTATCTGCTGGTAACACTAACTCGCCATCTTTGTAGTAACGAGCTTCCAGTTCAGCAAAGTAGGTTTTCATTGACTCTTTTACATTATCAAATGATTCCGGTGAATCTAGGCTAACGGCAATGTCATCAATAACGTCATTCGCTAACGCTAAACCATCGTTAGCCATTTGTTTCGCTCGTGGTAAGTACTCACTCATTTTTTCGCGGTATTTCTCAATCGCCGCTTGTTGGTCGGCATCTAGCTCAACCTTCTCACCATGGATATATAAGTCGTTGTTACCATCAAAAACGGCAGTATCACCATTCACTTGATGGATTTCGACTTTCTGGTCATCGATTCGCAATTCATTTTTCAAATCAACTCGACACTGAGCGGCAAAAGTTGGCAAGCTCACAACAGCGATTACCGCTGTTAACGATGCGATTAATACATTGTTTTTCATAAACATTTTGTTTTTCATAAATACATTGTTTTTCATAACATCCTCTCATCAATCTGACAGATTACTATACCCTTGGTATATGCTTCTTTGTCAGAGAAACGTTTTATATATCCGTTACTCAGTTAGTCGATAGATATTACTTCATAGCAAAACTGTTTATCTGCGACCTTAAACTCAATCTCATCACCGACTTCTTTCCCCATTAGAGCCTGACCAAAAGGTGCATTTTCCGTCACGATAGCAACTTCATTGTTATTCCACGTGACAGACAGTCCCCCGACTCTCGGCCCCATAAAAAAGTGTTTGTATTGATCATGTTCGTCAATGACCACAACATAACTGCTCACTGTAATCTTCTCACTATCACGCAGCACTAAGTTACGATAACACTGAATGTCATCTTCACACTCTTGCACTCTTACCGCTTGACCGTGGGCAAGGTACGAGGCTTCTAGAGCCAGAGTGTCGTACTTGTGTTCTGGCACTGTCTCTTCATCGGTTGCGGCATCAATGGCACGCTGTGTAGCGGACTGTGCGATACGTAATCGGGTTTCGAGTTGCTCTATGATTATTTGGCGAAGCTCAGACTTATTCATACTATTGGGGTGCTTTTCTATAGGAGCTACAGAATAGAATTAGGTACAATCAGGTGCAAGACATTTGATTCATCAAGCGACGCTATAATGAATACGCGCCCGCTTTAGCATCAATACAACACTTAATAACTCAGGTAGAGCATAAATGATTGAGCAGAAGCTAAAACAAGTATTCGGATTCGACTCACTGCGTAATGGGCAAAAGCAAGTCATTGATAACGTTCTATCTGGTCACTCGACTGCGGCCATATTCCCAACAGGCTCAGGTAAGTCGCTGTGCTATCAATTGCCAGCATTAGAGTTACCGCACCTAACCTTGGTGATATCACCACTGTTAGCCTTAATGAAAGACCAGCTTAGCTTCTTACACAGTAAGGGAATAAGCGCGGCTGCAATCGAATCAAGCCAGGATAGGCAAACGACACAACAGGTGATGCAATCCGTGCGTAACGGGGATACCAAAATCCTAATGATCTCAGTTGAGCGCTTGAAGAATGAACGCTTTCGTCAGTTTATCTCCCAAGTTCCCATATCTATGCTCGTAGTTGATGAAGCGCACTGTATATCAGAATGGGGACACAACTTCAGACCAGACTACCTGAAGCTTCCCCAATACCAAAAGCAGCTCAATATTCCACAAGTACTGCTACTGACAGCCACTGCGACGACATCGGTTATCCAAGATATGAAGTCGAAGTTTGAAATTGATGAGGAACGCGTTGTGGTTACGGGTTTCTATCGTCAAAACCTCGACCTGTCGATTCAACCTTGCGAACAAACCAGCAAACTAGAAACCTTGTGCAATGTCGTTAACCAAGCTTCTCTCGCTCCGACTATTGTTTATGTCACCCTTCAACAAACAGCAGAGATGGTGGCTCAGCAACTCCGTAATGCAGGCATTAATGCCGTGGCTTATCATGCGGGCCTTAAGCCTGAAAACAGAGATACTATTCAACATCAATTCATGAATGATGACGTGAACTGCATCGTGGCAACCATCGCGTTTGGTATGGGCGTGGATAAGTCCAACATTCGCCGAGTGATTCACTTTGACTTACCGAAATCGATCGAAAACTACTCGCAAGAGATAGGCAGAGCAGGCCGAGATGGGCAAGCGTCTGAATGTATTTTACTGGCTAACAAACATGGTTTGAGCACACTCGAGAACTTCGTTTTTGGCGATACGCCAGACAACATATCAATTCAAACGGTCTTAAAAGAAATATACGAAAACCAAAACATTGCAGCTTCTGGCGCAAACCAATGGGAAATCATGCTCAACCAACTATCGCGTGAGTCCAACATTCGTCAGTTGCCGCTAAAGACGCTACTGGTGTACCTCGAAATTGAAGGCGTGATTGAGCCAAAGTACAGCTACTTCGCTGACTACAAATTTAAGTTCATTCGTCCGAAACAGCAGATCACCGAACAGTTCCAAGGTGAACGTCGTCATTTTGTAGAAGCTATTTTTCAATGCTCTCCTCAAGCAAGAGTCTGGTGCCAAGTCGATTTCGATGCGCTTTGGACTCACTTCCAAACCGATCGTCAGCGTGTGATTGCGGCTATCGATTACTTCAATGAACAAGGTTGGATTGAACTGGAAAGTAAGCAGATCACAGATGTGTATGCGATCCACAACACCTCTGAAGACATGATGCAGTTATCGGAACGTCTAACTGAATTGTTTAAGGCAAAAGAGAATAGTGAGATCAACCGCCTTAACCAAATGCTGAGCTTCTTTGAGGCAGACACCTGCCTAAGCTCACGCCTAGCGAGCTACTTTGCCGATGATAAGGCGCCAGCAAACTGTGGTCATTGCTCGGTATGCCGTGGTGAGGTCGCAATATTACCAACCGTCGATGTTGACCCCGTTGACGACGAAACTGTAATGACATGGATTCATGAATTTGTATCTAAGAGTCAACAATTGATCACCGACGAAGCCATTACTCGTTTTCTATGCGGAATCGCAACTCCACTTTCAACCAAGCTTAAAGCTAGCAAAATGGTTGGTTACGGCAAGCTAGAGCAGCAACCATTCAGTGATACCTTAGCGCGAGTTAAACAACTTCCTAGATAAGGCATCTCACGTATTGATATAGAAACTGGCTAGGCTTTGAAGTCTAGTCGGTATTCAAACACCAATACTTCCAGCAACACCTCTAAATCTAAACTCTCAGCACTTTTCCCTAAAAGAAACTCAGCTGACGCATTTGGTCTTTGGGTTGTAGCATTACGCTTAAACCAAGCAGACGTATTTCTCGCCCCTGTTGTCTTTTCAGTATTTCACTTAGCAGTTCTTTGAAGTGCTCTCGATCAAGAGAGGCGTGTATGTGTTCAATCGTGGTTTGCTGGAAATCAGCGAACTTGAGCTTAATGCCCTGCTTGATGATAGATTTACTTGGGCTAGCTTTCTCTAGACGTGTTTCAAGCTCAGGAAAAAGCTTGTCTTCTATTACCTGCCAACATTCTGCGTAAGTAGAAATATTCTGAGTAAAAGTTCGCTCCACGCCTACCGATTTTCGTTCACGCTCAATAATAACTTCTCTGTCATCAATACCATGGCTGCGCTTCCAGAGTGATGCGCCTTGACGGCCAAACCTGAGCAATAGATCTCGATAGTCAGACTCCTTAATGTCCTTACAAGTAAAGAAGCCAGCTTGATGGAGCTTTTCAATACTGACCTTGCCAACGCCTGGGATTTTTTCGAGTGGAAGCTCGTCGATCACCGCTTGAACGTCTTGTGGAGGTATTACAAACTGACCATTGGGCTTATTCAGATCCGAGGCCACCTTCGCCAAAAATTTAATCGGCGCAATACCAGCAGAAGCGGTCAGATTAAGTTCACTCCAGATATCGCGACGAATTGATTCGGCAATAAGTGTTGCCGAACCACGACACAGCGTCGAATCCGTGACATCAAGAAAAGCTTCATCCAGAGAAAGAGGTTCAATGATGGATGTATATCGAGAAAAAATCTCGCGAATCTTTTTCGATATCTCGACGTAGACCGACATCCTCCCAGGAACAACCAACAGATTGGGACAAAGCTGTAGCGCCTTTCCGGTCGGCATTGCAGAACGAATACCAAACTTGCGAGCTTCGTAATTACAGGTACTCAAAACGCCACGCTGCTTTTCATGCCCCCCGACTGCGAGTGGTCGATTTCTATAAGATGGGTTATCTCGCATTTCTACAGCTGCGTAAAAACAATCCATATCAACATGGATTATTTTTCTAACTTTCTCTTCGCCCGAACTACACATTTAGGAATAACTCAATCTCACAACTGTATCTATAAACAGTATAATCAATTATTCTCAGATTTAAAATGATCTGGAGCCCAGCTAAATAGCTTTAACTTCATTAGTCACTTACTATTCTGATAGAATTGTTAGAGAGTATTTAACCTATAAGTAGGGATAACTTTTGAGTGATAAAATACTAGTAGTCGAAGATAGTCGTGCATTCAGAAACTACCTATACCAGCAATTAAAAAATGATGGCTATGAGGTTGCACTGGCTGAATCAGTGGCTGAAGCTAAAGCTATCTTAGAACAAGATACGGATTTCTTGTGCGCTGTGCTCGATTACTGCTTACCCGATGGTCAAGATGGCGAGATCATTGATTTGGTACTCGGCTATCAACAAAAAATCATAGTCCTAACCGGCATGTTCAACAACACACTTCGAGAACAAGTACTCGCGAAGGGTGTGATTGATTACATCCTCAAAGACAGCATGTCATCAGTCAGTTATTTGCTTCCTCTGGTTAATCGAATCTCAAATAACCGATATCATAAAGCCTTGGTTGTTGATGATTCTGCTGTGGTTCGTCGATATGTAGTGCAACTTCTTGAGCACCAATATATTCAAACGATTCAAGCGGAAGATGGCGAACAAGCACTAGAGCTTCTCCAAAACGACCCCGACATCACTTTCGTCGTTACCGATCATGACATGCCAAACAAAGATGGCATTTCGATGACCCGTGACATTCGAGTACACCATGATCGCAATCAACTCGCGATTCTTGGGCTATCTGGCAGTGACGACCGAACCATGACAGCTCGTTTCCTTAAGGCAGGCGCCAACGACTTCCTTTACAAGCCATTTAACCAAGAAGAGTTTTTCTGCCGTATTCATCAGCTACTCGATATGAAAGAAGCGACCAATGAACTATTTCGTCATGCAAATGAGGATGCTCTGACCGGACTTTGGAACCGTCGTTATCTATTCAACCAAGCATGTAAAGGCTGCGAACATCGCAGCATCGCCATGATGGATATCGACTTCTTTAAAAAGGTGAATGATACCTACGGTCATGATGGTGGCGATGCGGTACTCATTGAAGTCGGAAAGATCATCAAAAATCATTTTAAAGATGATGTAGCCGTTCGTTTCGGCGGTGAAGAGTTCTGCATTCAATCATGCAGACCATTTGAAGAATTTGTCGACACGCTAGAGTCAATGAGGATTGCGATACAAAACCAAGAAGTTATTCATGACTCACAACGGATTAAAGTTAGCATGAGTATCGGGTTGAGCGATTTAGTTGGCAGTTTGGATGAGCAAATAAAAGCCGCGGACGAGCTACTTTATACTGCAAAAGAACAAGGTAGGAACCAACTGGTCTTTGCGCGCAACAACATGCAAGTCGACCAATAGTAATTCGTTTTTGTTTCGGTTTTTGATCTGCCAAGATAAATAAGCCTCAAAACCAAAAAAGCTCAAGACGATAATCTTGAGCTTTTCATTTTAAGGGCATAGATAACTCTATCCCCCTATGACTGTCACCAATTAAGCGATACGGTCTTTACTCCAAGCCGCTTCTTTTTGTTGACGTTCTGCCAGTTTCTCTTCACGGTATGCTTCACGTGCTTCACGTTTTTTACGCGCATCACAAGGTTCAGGGCAGTTACATACTTTATCAATACCAACAGCACCTAAGCCACCACAGCTACCTTTCACAACTTTCTTTTGGATAATATAGCCAATTGACATCGCTGCGATTACTGCAAGAAAAACACCAAATGTAATCAGAAATGTATTCATAATTATCTCGCTTACCTTATTTACCTAAGTATGGCTTAAATGCTTCAGAAGCAATTTCTTTAAAGCCATCAGCTGTTTTTACCACCATGAACACTGGGATGTTATGTTGGTTTGCGACTTCCAGTCCTTTTTCTTCACCTAAGACCATAAGGCCAGTAGATAAACCGTCTGCAGTCATTGAAGACGGATTTAAAACGGTTACAGAAACCACTTTATGATGAAGCGGCTTGCCTGTTTCTGGGTTGATGATGTGTGAGTAACGAACACCATCACGCTCAAAATAGTTTCGGTAGTCGCCAGACGTTGCGATCGCCATATCACCAGGCTCGATGATCTCTTGAATATTGCGCTCGTCAACACTTGGCTTCTCGATGGCGATACGCCAACCCACACTTTCACGGTTTAAGCCCTTCAAACGGATTTCACCGCCCACTTCTACCATGTAATTGTGGATACCAATTGAATCGAGGTAGTCAGCAACGACATCCACGCCCCAACCTTTTGCAATGGTCGAAAGATCAACATACAAGTTAGGTAAATCTTTGCTTAGCTTATTACCTTCAACGCTTAAGTGGTGAATACCAACCTTAGCCTTACGAGCCGCAAGCTCTTCGTCTGATGGAACCACTTCAGGACGCGCTTCTGGGCCAAAACCCCACAAGTTAACTAATGGACCAACCGTCACATCCAACGCACCTTCAGTAAGACCGTTCAAACGAATCGCTTCTTTCACAACGATAGCGGTTTGTTCAGATACTTCGAATGCGTCCGCACCTTTGTGTTGGTTGAAACGGCTCAGCTCTGAATCTTCACGGTAAGTCGACATTTGATCATTCACTTCTTCAAGTAGACGATCGATCTCGGTATGAACTTCTTTAGACTCAGGAAATTCATCGCCATTGATGTACTTAATGTTATAACTGGTCCCCATTGTTGGGCCACTTAAATGTACTTGCTCTCTTGCCTGCTCACAGCCCGCAAGAAAAATCAAAGAAGTTAATGCAACAAGCCAAATTCTCACTTGCTTACTCCTGTCTAATGTTGAGGATTTATATAAGGAAAAATAAGAGTGAAAAATAGGTATCTTAAATGCCTTACTCTTTCTTATATAAGCCAGTTTGTTGTCACGAGTAGTCTTAGAAAAACAAATGGCTGACTCGTAAGAGTCAGCCATAATATCAATCACTTAAATGGATTAACCACCGAAGTCATCTAGTAGGATGTTTTCATCTTCTACACCAAGATCTTTCAGCATGCCGATCACAGCAGCGTTCATCATTGGTGGACCACACATGTAGTACTCACAGTCTTCAGGAGCTTCGTGATCCTTCAGGTAGTTTTCGTACAATACGTTGTGGATGAAACCAGTGTAACCGTCCCAGTTGTCCTCAGGTTGAGGATCAGACAGAGCACAATGCCACACGAAGTTTTCGTTCGCAGCCGCTAGGCCGTCGAAGTCTTCAATGTAGAACATCTCACGCTTAGAACGTGCACCGTACCAGTAAGACATCTTACGAGTAGAGTTAAGACGCTTAAGTTGGTCGAAGATATGTGAGCGCATTGGCGCCATACCTGCACCACCACCGATGAATACCATTTCATTGTCTGTGTCTTTAGCAAAGAACTCACCAAATGGACCAGAAATAGTACATTTGTCGCCTTCTTTAAGAGACCAGATGTATGAAGACATCACACCAGGAGCTACGTCAGGGTTGTTCGGCGGCGGAGTTGCGATACGCACGTTAAGCTTGATGATGCCTTTCTCTTCTGGGTATGACGCCATAGAGTAAGCACGGATCGAATGCTCTTTAACGATAGACTCGTAACGGAACAAGTTGAACTTATCCCAGTCACCACGGTATTCCTCTGGAATATCGTAATCTGCGTATTTCACGTGATGTGGTTCAGCTTCAATCTGAATGTAACCGCCCGCGCGGAACGGAACTTCTTCACCTTCAGGGATAGCTAGAGCCAATTCTTTGATGAAAGTAGCTTCGTTGTTATTCGAGATAACAGTACATTCCCACTTTTTAACACCAAAGATATCTTCGTCTAGTTCAATCTCCATGTCAGTTTTCATAGCAACTTGACATGCAAGACGTTCGCCTTCGCGAGCTTCACCTTTTGTGATGTGATCAAGTTCAGTTGGAAGGATGTCGCCACCACCAGACTTAACTTTTACACGACACTGACCACAAGAGCCACCGCCACCACAAGCAGAAGATACGAAGATACCAGCGCCAGCTAGGGCACCAAGTAGCTTGCTACCAGGCTGAGTAACGATCGCCTTTTCAGGGTCGCCGTTTACAGCAATAGTGATGTCACCTGATGGTACTAGCTTAGACTTAGCGAAAAGAATCACTAGTACTAGAGCCAATACAATAATGGTAAACATCGCTACGCCAAGAATAATGCTTTGCATTTGTTATTCCTTATTACTGGGTGCTTACCCTACAGTTGAACACCAGAGAAAGACATAAAGCCTAACGCCATCAGACCAACAGTAATGAACGTGATACCAAGGCCACGAAGACCTGGAGGTACGTCAGAGTACTTCATCTTCTCACGGATACCCGCAAGAGCAACGATAGCTAACATCCAACCCACACCAGAACCGAAGCCGTAAACAACAGATTCAGCAAAGTTGTAGTCACGAGTTACCATGAAAGATACACCACCAAAGATTGCACAGTTAACTGTGATCAGTGGAAGGAAGATACCTAGTGCGTTGTACAAAGGTGGGAAGAAACGGTCTAAAACCATCTCTAGGATTTGTACAAGTGCCGCGATAACACCGATGAATGCGATGAAGTTAAGGAAACTTAAATCGACACCTTCAACAAGCGCGTTTTCTTTCAGGATGTGTGTGTAAACAAGGTTGTTTACAGGAACAGCGATTGTAAGTACTACAACTACCGCAACACCAAGACCAAAAGAAGTTTTAACTTTCTTAGATACCGCTAGGAACGTACACATACCCAGGAAGAAAGAAAGCGCCATGTTTTCGATGAAAATCGATTTAACTAGCAGACTAATATAATGTTCCATGACTACCTTACCCCTTCGCTTCTACTTGTTCTGGTTTGAACACACGAATTGCCCAAATCAAGAAACCAATCAGGAAGAATGCTGAAGGTGCTAGAAGCATCAAGCCGTTTGGCTGATACCAACCACCGTTGCTCACTAGAGGTAGTACTTCCATACCAAATAGTTTGCCAGAGCCTAGAAGCTCACGGAAGAAACCAACAGTGATAAGAACGAAACCGTAACCAAGACCGTTACCAAGACCGTCGATAAACGATGGGATTGGAGCAGACTTCATTGCGAATGCTTCAGCACGACCCATTACAATACAGTTAGTAATGATTAGGCCAACGAATACAGATAACTGCTTAGAGATATCGTATAGGTATGCTTTAAGCACTTGGTCTACCACGATTACTAATGATGCGATAATTGCCATCTGAACGATGATACGCACACTGTTAGGAATGTGATTACGGATTAAAGAAACGAAGAAGTTAGACAGAGCAGTAACGAACATTACCGCGATAGTCATAACAAATGCAGTTTCTAGCTTAGTGGTTACCGCAAGAGCAGAACACACACCAAGAACCTGTAGCGCGATTGGGTTGTTATCCAACACAGGCGCTAAGATGCTCTTTTTAATTTCTTTTGCACTAGACATTAGTTCAGACCTCCGTCACGAACTTTTGCTAGGAACGGACCAAAGCCCATATCACCTAACCAGAAGTCAAATGTATGTTGAACACCAACGCTAGTAAGTGTTGCACCAGAAAGGCCATCTACACCGTGCTCAGAACCTTGAGGAGCGCCACCTTTAACAACCTGAATAGCAGGTTTGTGGTTTTCGTCGAATAATTTCTTACCAACGAATTGAGCGCGCCAAGTTGGGTTCTCAACTTCACCACCAAGTCCAGGAGTTTCACCTTGCTCGTAGTAAGTGATACCAGAAACTGTGTTGCCATCAGTTTCTACCGCAACGAATGCATACATCATTGACCATAGACCGTTACCGTGAACAGGGATGATAACTTTAGAAGTTTCAACGCCATCTTTCACTAGGTATACAGTACCCGTGTTAGCACGACGAATGATCTTAGCGATGTCATCTTCAGCTGAAAGCTTGATTGACTGAGCTGGATCTTTTGCCGCTTTACGTTGGTCGTATGCAGCAGCATCGCCGTCAACGAAATCGCCAGTAGCGAAATCAACTAGACGAGGTTCGATGTTCTCTGCGTAGAGTGCTGGGATATCACCTGCAAGCTCAATACCCGCAACTTCAAGGATCTTAGTTTGCTGATCCAGAACTGCGTTAGCTTGCTGCTTAGGTTTAAGAACAACTGCAGCTGTTGAAACGATGATTGAGCACACTAGGCTCAATGCGATAACAACAAACAGCGTCTTTTTAATGCTATCGTTATTACTTGCCATAGCGCGCTAGTCTCCGCTTAATGTTCTTCTCGATTACAACGTGGTCAAACAGAGGAGCAAATAGGTTTGCGAATAGAATCGCAAGCATCATGCCTTCTGGGTATGCAGGGTTAACTACACGAATCATTACACACATTGCGCCGATTAGGATGCCGTACCACCACTTACCTTTGTTGGTAAATGAAGCTGATACTGGGTCAGTCGCCATGAAGAACATACCGAATGCGAAGCCACCTAGAACTAGGTGCCAATGCCAAGGCATGCTAAACATTGCGTTAGTATCAGAACCGATCACGTTGAACAGCGTAGACACAGCAATCATACCGATCATTACACCAGCAATGATGCGCCATGAAGCGATACGCATGTAAACGATCATCGCAGCACCAATCATAAGCGCTAGAGTCGATACTTCACCGATAGAACCTGGGATGTTACCAATGAATGCGTCCATCCAAGTGATTGCTTCACCAGATGTTACGTTCATTAGTGCGCTACCGCCGCCTTGAGCCCATTGGCTAAGAGCAGTTGCACCAGAGAAACCATCTGCAGCAGTCCAAACTACATCACCTGAAATCTGTGCAGGGTATGCAAAGAAAAGGAACGCACGACCAGCAAGTGCAGGGTTAAGGAAGTTACGACCCGTACCACCGAAGATCTCTTTCGCAACAACAACACCGAAGGTAATACCTAGTGCTGCTTGCCATAGAGGAAGCGTTGGCGGAACGATAAGCGCAAATAAGATAGAAGTAACAAAGAAGCCTTCGTTTACTTCGTGCTTACGCACCATACAGAACAGAACTTCCCAGAAACCACCAACGATGAATACCGTTGCGTAGATAGGTAGGAAGTATGTCGCACCAAGTAGCATCTTGCTGCCAACACCTGCATCGGCTCCTAAGGAGGCTCCAAGCATTTCGGTTAGCCAGTAGTGCCAGTTACCACTGATAACAGATGCTAGTTCAGCGCCTGCGTACATATGGTTAAGTGCTGAGATAGCTTGGCCACCCGCGTTATACATACCCCAAAACATTGCTGGGAATACCGCGAACCAAACCATGATCATGATACGTTTTAAATCAACGCTATCACGAACGTGTGAGCTTTTCTTTGTGATAAGACCTGGCGTGTAAAACACTGTCGCTGCTGCTTCGTAAAGCGCAAACCACTTCTCGTGTTTACCACCTGGCTCAAAATGATGCTCGATGTCTTCAAGAAACTTTTTAAGGCCCATGAAAATTACCCTTCCTTCTCAATCGTATCTAGGCATTCACGAAGTAGTTGACCGTACTCGTACTTACCTGGACATACAAAGGTACACAATGCTACATCTTCTTCGTCTAGCTCTAGCGCACCAAGTGCTTGAGCACTATCAATGTCGCCTGCACATAGATCACGAAGCAGCAATGTAGGTTCCATATCTAGAGGCATTACGCGCTCGTAGTTACCAATTGGAACCATTGAGCGGTCACTACCGTTTGTCGTCGTTGTCATGTTGAACAACTGACCTTTAAACAGGTGACCAAGGAATGAACGAGTAACAGAGAACTTGTTCTTACCAGGCATAGCCCAGCCGAATAGCTCTTTATCACGACCTTCACGTAGAACAGAAACTTGCTGATGGTAACGACCAAGGAAAGCATGTGGACCTGTTGCTTCAGTACCCGTAAGTACAGAACCAGAAATCACACGAACTTCGCCTGGCATTAACTCGCTGTCTGTCAACTCTTCAAGGCTAGCACCAATTTGAGTACGAACTAGACGTGGGTTATTCACCACTGGACCAGCCAAAGAAACAACACGCTCAGAGTAAATCTCACCAGTAAGGAAAAGCTTACCGAATGCGATAACATCTTGGTAGTTAATGCTCCACGCTACATTTTGTGCATTTACCGGATATAGGTAATGCATATGCGTGCCTGCAAGACCTGCAGGGTGTGGGCCATCAAAAACATGTTCTTCAACGTTAGACTGAGCTGAACGAGGTAAGCTAGTACCTTTTTTACAAACGTACACTTTACCGTTAGTCAGAGTTGAAAGAAGATCTAAACCAGCAACGAAAGCATCAGACTGCTCGTTAATGATTAATTCTGGCTCAGCTGCTAGCGGATTAGTATCCATAGCAGTAACGAAAATAGCCTGAGTTTCAGAATCAACTGCTGGAACCTTGCTGAACGGACGAGTTCGCAAAGCGGTCCATGCGCCAGACTCAACTAACTGAGCTTTAACCGTTTCACGGTCAAGGCCTACTAGTTGGTTAGCTTCATAGCTATTGAACGTGATTTGCTCATTGCCTGCTACTTCAATCACTACTGATTGAAGAACACGCTTAGCACCACGGTTCACTTCAATAACTTTACCGCTTGCTGGAGAAGTAAATACAACACCTGGGTTCTTTTTATCTGCAAAAAGAACTTGGCCTTTCTTCACTTCATCACCAACGCGAGCATGCATCGTAGGACGCATACCAACGTACTCTTCGCCAAGCAAGGCGACTTTAGTGATGGACTTACCATCATTAATCACCTGGGATGGAGTTCCTGCGATAGGAAGATCCAAACCCTTCTTTATTGTAATCATACGCACTTGCACTACTTTATCGGGAAAAAGATTCTTTTAATTGCGTAAATTCGGGACGTTTTAAAATCGCCCTTAGACACGACATTACAGTGTCCGGTTTTGGTAAATTTGAGATACCAAAATCGCAACATTACATTAATAAACTCATCACAAAGATTATGTGAGATTTATCAGGTGCCGTATTCTAGCATTTTTTGACAACTTGATGCCATGACCAATAACTTGAATACGGCCTTAATTTGGTGAGATTTGAAGCATATGGACTCTCAAATATGTATAAATTTGACGAGCCGCACAGATAAAATGGCTTTTGAATCGTGTTTTAAACAAGAGATTAATACTCTGTCACAAACTAATATTTTACGAGTTATGTTGAAACACTGTTAATAAAAACATTACTCATTGTAGGTATTTAAAGACGCCTAATTTGACATCAATTTGAGTGATATAAACCCTAAAAACAGATCAGCCTGGCGATAAAAAAGGCAGCATCGCCACCTCTTCTATCAGTTAGTTTTATTACTTACCACCGCCCATACACATAGGGCTGTCTGGCACGTTATCGAGTTGCTTCATCCATTCATCTTTTGTATAAGTGTGAATAGATAGTGCGTGAATATTATTCGCTAGCTCTTCTGAAAGTGCTTTATTTACCGCTCGATGACGACCAATAAGGCGCAAACCTTCAAACGCATCGCTGACAACAATCACTTTAAAATGACTCTCAGAACCAGCCGGAACATTGTGCATGTAGCTCTCATTGACCACGTTTAAATGACTCGGTGAAAACTCATTGTGCAATTTTGTTTCGATAACTTCTTGGATCATTATGATTCCTTAATAACGTATTGGCATTATCTGTGGGGGAAGTATAAACCCTAACTGGTCGACTGTCTGAGTATTTCATAACGAACGACTTAGGTTTGGTTGAGTTTTTTCTATCTTGTTCAGGCTGCATTTGAGACAATATCGTTGTTATTTCTTACATAAGTATCTCAAGCTATGAAAACCGAACTTACTCTTCTCGATAGAACTTTGACCTTACATCGTTTCCCCAACCGTTCAAATGAAACCCTTCAAGCTTGGGATGCGGGCGACGAATACATTATTAGTCACGTTGAAGAGATGAATCTTGAACCTGGCAAACACATCCTGATCATGAACGATAGCTTTGGTGCCCTGTCGGCATGGTTCTCTAAAGATCATGATGTCACCATGATGAGCGACTCGTTTATCTCTCATCGCGGTGCGCTAAAAAACTTGCAGCGCAATCAAAGTAACCGTGTGAACTTCCTGAATACGATGGATGATATCCCACACGGTATCGATCTTGTGATCATGCAACTACCGAAAACAAACCGTCATCTAGTATGGCAATTGAGCCAACTACGCCAAGCGTTGCCAGAAGGCTGCCAAGTCATCGGTGTCAACAAAGTAAAAGATATCCACACATCTACACTTAATATTTTCGAAAAGTACCTAGGTGAAACCAAAACTTCTCTAGCGAAGAAGAAACATCGCTTGGTTTTCTCTTCACCAAATTGTCAGCCGATTCAAACGGTCGAACCTTTTGTTGAATGGGATGTAGACGGTGAAGATATTCGCCTGAAAAATTTACCGAACGTTTACTCAGGCGAGGCACTCGATCAAGGCGCTCGCTATATGCTAGAGCACATCCCTCAAGATCCTGAACTGCGTCATATTATCGACCTAGGTTGTGGCAACGGTGTATTGAGTGTAAAAGCTGGGCAATTAAACCCACAAGCGCGTATCACCTGTGTTGATGAAAGCTTTATGGCAGTGGAATCAGCGCGCCAAAATATTAAAGATAACCTTGGCGAAGAAGGTAATTTCCAGTTCATCGCCAATAACTGTTTAGATGGTTTTAAGAAAAACAGCACTTACTTAGTTATGTGTAACCCTCCATTCCACCAACAACAAGCGATTACAGATCACATTGCATGGCAAATGTTCTGTGATGCAAAGCATGTTCTTAGCAACGGAGGCAAATTAATTGTTATTGGTAACCGACACCTCGGATACGATGTCAAACTAGCAAGACTATTTGGTGAAGCAAACGTTGAAACGCTTGAACTAAACCAGAAATTTGAGATATTACAAGCAACAAGAGAACCTGCGAATTTTAATAAATAAGCAGAAACGACGTCACAAGAATTTAAGATACCGAGCTCCTGGTGTGAATTTAGAAAGGATAAAGGAATGAAAAAACTGATTTTGGCTGCTTCTATTTTGGCTTTGACAGCATGTTCAGCCCCTCAGCAAGAACAGATCAACGTAATGCCAGAAGCTTCACTAAGCTCAAGCAACCTTGTACAAGGCAAAACATACACACTAACCAGTAAAGATGTTCGCGCCGCTCAATATGTTGCATTGGTTGATAGTGGCCGTTCAAACATTCAGCCAATTCACGCTAAGCAAAACATGCGTATTTCTCTAGAAAACGCTATTGCTCAACAATTGGAGTCTCAAGGTTTTCGTGCAAGCGTAAACAGTGAAAACTCAATTGTTTTAGAGATTCAAGAAGCTCTCGTTACCGTCAAGCACACCATCATGGAAAACCAAATGGATGGTAAAGTAACACTTGAAGTAACCGCTGAAACGCCTGAAGGCAAGCTAGTTAAGACATTCAATGGTACAGCAACTCGCACAGGTGCATTAAGTGCATCAAATGACGATATCGCAATGGTACTAAACGATGTTATCGACTTAGTTCTTAAAGAGATTGCCAATGACCAAGAGCTGCAAACTTACATGAAGGAACGTTTCTAATGGGACGCATTCTATCTTCTATTGCATTGATGCTGGTGAGCGTGAGCGTTTGGGCTGGTCCTAAAGTGAACGTAGAAACGACATTAGGCGGCTTCACTATCGAGCTAAACCAAGAGCAAGCTCCGGTTAGTGTTGATAACTTTCTGAAATATGTTGCTGACGGTAGCTACGAAGGCACTCAGTTTCACCGTGTGATCCCGGGCTTTATGGCTCAGGGTGGTGGCTTCGATCAAGATATGAAGCAATTAGCAACTTATGCGCCTATCAAAAATGAAGGCAGCAATGGCCTTAAGAATGATACTGCAACGATCGCAATGGCTCGCACCAATGCACCAGATTCTGCAACTCGCCAGTTCTTCATTAACTTTGCAGACAACGATTTCTTAAACGCGAAAGGCGGTAATCCTGGTTACGCTGTGTTTGGTAAAGTAACAGATGGTTTTGACGTTGTTCAGAAGATGGCAACAATTCCAACCAAACGAATGGGCCGCATGTCAGACATTCCTGTCGACCCAATCGTCATCACTAAAGTGACCCTTCTTAAGTAATCCAATGTAACGCCCTTATTCTTAAGGGCGTTTTCTATACAAGGACGCCCCATGTCATCAGGCACCCCCTCTCTTTCTTGGATGCAAACTTTCCGCAGCTACCTAGATAAACGTCTACTTTGGGTGTTTATGCTCGGTTGTTCGAGTGGCTTCCCATGGGTTCTAATTGGATCCAACATGTCTGGTTGGCTAAAAGATGCCGGTTTAACTCGTGCTGCGATCGGTTATTTCGGCAGTGTGTTTGCTGTCTATGCTATTAACTTTCTATGGGCACCGTTGGTAGACCGAGTCAAACTGCCAGTTTTACACGCGATATTAGGCCAACGACGCAGTTGGATATTCTTGTGCCAAAGCTTGGTATTGATCTGTACCCTGTTCATTGCTGGAGTAAACCCAGCCAATGACTTGATGTTCACCTCTATGCTTGCTCTCGGAATAGCTATCGCCTCTGCAACTCAAGATGTCGCCATTGATGCCTTCCGTATTGATTCATTTCCAAAATCGGAAGCATCAAAGTTGCCACAAGCATCCGCAATGGCCGTGATGGGATGGTGGACGGGCTATTCTCTTCCAGGTTATCTCGCTTTTATCAATGCTGACTCAATCGGTTGGAATGGTGTGTATTACGGCATGGCTGGTGTGGTTATCGTGTTAATGCTGTTTACTCTTTTTGTCGGAGAACCCAATACACAACGTGAAGCATTACAAGAGCAAGCACAACAACGTCACAACAGAGTTGTGGGTTCAAAAGTCGTCGCTTGGTTCAGCGTTACAGTGCTAGAACCGTTTTATGATTTCTTCAAACGAAACGGAGTTCAAGTTGCCATCACCCTTCTACTGTTTGTGTTCCTATTTAAGATAGGTGAAGCCTTCTTAGGTAGAATGTCTATCACCTTCTATAAAGAGATAGGCTTTAGCAATGAACAGATTGGCCACTACTCTAAGTTAATCGGTTGGGGCGCGACGATATTCTTCACCTTGCTAGGCAGTGTCTTCAATGTGAAATTCGGTATAGTTCGCGGACTGATGATTGGCGGCATAGCGATGGCAGCCAGCAACCTAATGTTTGCGTGGATAGCTCAGGCTGGCCCTAGTGAAACTCTGTTCTTGGCAACTATCATTGTCGACAACTTCACAACCGCCTTTTCGACGGTAGCATTTGTCTCTTTCTTAACCTTACTGACTGGTCAGGCTTTCTCAGCGACGCAATATGCCTTATTAGCATCCTTAGGTAATTTCGGTAGAACAACACTGGCTTCATTCAGTGGCGAGCTCGTCGATTACCTCAATGATTGGTCAACCTTCTTTATACTGACGTCATTAATGGTGATTCCGAGTTTGATTATGCTCTATTCGCTACGCCACTTTTTCACTGATTTATTAGAAAAAGCGAAAAACAACCACGAATAAAAAAGAAAGCAAAACAGAAGAGGGTAGCACTGAGCTACCCTCTTTTACTTTAGGCCTCAAAATGTAATAGAACGAGTCGGTTACACCACTCACAATTAAGTTCAAGTTATTCCCCTCCGTGCGACAAAAACCATCCACACAATCTTTAAGTTTCAGACTATAGTCATTCATTAATAGATTCCAACATCAGTACGAAGTCGGCCTAAAGTGGATCAAAGACAGGATTGAATGAGTCATTTTTTGCGAGAAAATGCTTAGAAAGAAATACTGTTGATTTTGATATACATATCACAATTTTTGGTGGAATCGTTTGCTTAGAGCGGTATTTCACCAATTTATACACAAAATAATCGAATTTCACAAAATCAATAGAAGTGGGGATTCATCAAGATGCATAGCAACTTTAAAGTTCCATCATTTAGAACGTTAGTGTGATCGCACTCACCATAATAATCATAGTTTTCACTCTGTCTCACTTTTATTTGAGAACAAAATCGCTATTATGCTCGGCATTCGGACATCATAAACACGCACGGATTAGCGGGTTACTTATTTCAAACATAGAGAGTTCCATTATGCGTAAATCACTTTTAACTCTTGGCCTACTTGCAGCAGTATCTGCTCCTGTAATGGCAGCTGATTATTCTGACGGCGACATCCATAAGAACGATTACAAATGGATGCAATTCAACCTTATGGGTGCTATTGACGAACTTCCGGGCGAATCAACTCATGATTACCTAGAGATGGAATTTGGCGGTCGCTCTGGAATCTTCGATCTTTACGGTTACGTTGACGTATTCAACCTAACGTCAGACTCAAGCAGCGATAAAGCAAAGTCTGAAAAGATGTTCATGAAATTTGCGCCTCGCATGTCTATTGATGGACTAACAGGTAAAGATCTTTCTTTTGGTCCAGTTCAAGAGCTTTACGTATCTACACTTATGGAATGGGGTGGTAACTCTGGCGTTAACACTCAAAAAGTTGGTTTGGGTTCTGACGTAATGGTTCCGTGGTTAGGCAAAATTGGCCTAAACCTTTACGGTACATACGATTCAAACAAGAAAGATTGGAACGGTTACCAAGTTTCTGCAAACTGGTTTAAACCTTTCTACTTCTTCGAAAACGGTTCATTCATCTCTTACCAAGGTTACATCGATTACCAATTTGGTCTGGAAGACAAGTACTCTTCTGCAAGTAACGGTGGTGCAATGTACAATGGTATCTACTGGCACTCAGATCGTTTCGCTGTTGGTTATGGCCTAAAAGGTTACAAAGACATCTACGGTATTAAAGATACTGATGGATTCAAATCAACAGGCTTTGGTCACTACGTTGCAGTAACTTACAAGTTCTAATTGAACCTCTAAGAAAGTTTCCAAAATGGCACCCTCGGGTGCCATTTTTTATTGCTTTCATTTAATGCCTCGCTATCCTTGCAGCATCACTTTCTCATCTCGGTATTGCTGTGAACATCACGATTGTTGGGCCTGGGGCTATCGGCTCTTTATGGGCAATAAAACTACTTCAAGCTGGTCATAATGTCTCTTTGTGGAGTCGCTCCTCTGACAACTCGAGAGACCTATCACTTGATGAGCAAACCTCCCTTTCCTTCAGTAACAATAATATCGAAAAGCTATCAGCGAGTGACTTAGTGATCTTCACAGTCAAAGCTTGGCAAGTAGAAGAAGCTACCACTCCGTTACTTCAATATATCGACTCTGATACCATTCTCATGTTCATGCATAACGGAATGGGCGCAGTTGATCAGATAGCGGCTCAAATTAATGATCAGCCGGTAGTACTAGCCACCACCACCCAAGCCGCATTCAAGCCCGACAAGAATAACGTTTGTCACACAGGGTTAGGACAAACTCAATTGGGTGCTTTTAACCTCAAGGGTCAACAGTGCACTTTTTTAGTTGATGTGTTGGAACATGCCTTACCTGCCGTGAGTTGGAATCCTGAAATAAAAACGGCGCTATGGACTAAACTCGCCATCAATTGTGCGATCAACCCGCTAACCGGGCTAGAACAAATCAAGAATGGCGAGCTTGCAGATAAAAGGTTTGAGGATATTTTGAGTTCTATAGTTAAAGAGCTCAGGCAGGTTATGCAAGCCGAAGGGATCGCTTGTTCATACGATGAATTGGAAGCAAGCGTAAAACACGTTATCCAAGCCACGGCGCAGAACAACTCATCCATGAAGCAAGATATGTTTTACCAACGTAAGACAGAGATCGACTTCATAACAGGACACCTAATAAACACAGCACTCAAGCATAAGATAGAAGTTCCTGTTAACCAAAAGCTGTTTACGCAGGTTAAAGAACGAGAAAATAGCTGGAATCATCAAGATTAGTCAGCAACGATTAACAAGTCGCGATAAAATAACGATACCGCTCAGCATAACGCTAGCAACAATTTCCAAGATTTTAGGTAAGAATAGATGCTTGATATCAATCACATCCGAGAGCAGTTTCCTGCGCTATCACAAACCATCAATCAACAACCGTTGATTTATTTAGACAGCGCGGCAACGACACAAAAACCTCAGGTGGTTATTGATGCCATTAGCCAGTACTACTCCAAACAAAATGCCAATGTTCACCGTGGTAGTCATAGCTTAACAGCGAACGCGACCAGTCAATTTGAAGCCGCAAGAGATAAGGTCGCTCAGTTTATCGGCGCAAGTTCTTCAAAAGAGATCATTTGGACTCGCGGTGCCACTGAAGCACTCAACCTGATCGCTCAAACCTACGCAAGAAGCATCCTCCAGCCTGGCGATGAGATATTAGTCAGCGAAATGGAGCATCACGCTAATATTGTTCCTTGGCAAATTGTTGCAGAACAAACCGGAGCGAAAGTCGTAAAAGTACCGATGACGTCAGATTGCGAATTTGATCTTACTGCCTTTGACGCTCTTTTAAATGATCGAACCAAGATTGTTGCTCTGGCTCAGATAACTAATGTGACTGGTTCTCGTCAGCCCATTGAAGAAGTGATCGAGAAAGCGCACAAGATGAATGCGATTGTTGTGGTAGATGGAGCGCAAGGTATTGTGCATGAACCCGTTGATGTTGCGGCTTTAGGTGCGGATTTCTACGTTTTCTCAGGACACAAGCTTTACGCCCCTGCTGGCATTGGGGTGCTTTACGGCAAACTTGAATTGCTCGAAGCGATGCCCCCTTGGCATGGCGGTGGTAAAATGGTTGAGCGCGTCTCTTTCTCTGGCACCACATTTTCTGAACTTCCGGGGAAATTTGAAGCTGGCACGCCAAACGTGGCGGGAGCGATAGCATTAAGTACCGCAATTAAATGGTTAAGTGGTTTTGCACAGCAAGATGTCGAAAATCACATCCATCAGCTACAGCACGAGACCTACCTTGCACTCAGTCAACTGGATGATATTCAGGTTTTGGGGTATCAACCCAACGCAAGTGTGATAACTTTTGTGATGGACGGTGTTCACCATCAAGATATTGCAACTCTATTAGATCAACAAGGTATTGCAGTTCGCGCTGGCCACCATTGTGCGCACCCATTAATGGATGCACTCAATGTAAAAGGGACTGTACGGATCTCATTTGGTATTTACAACAACATGGATGATGTTGAAAAGCTCATAACTGCAATAGAAAAAGCCGTTGATATGCTTTAGGGTGTGACGAAATTATTTAGGGTTGGCGTTTAGCGTCAACCCTTTTTTCTGTGTACCTAAGAGATGTTAAGCACTTAGATCTTGGATTTGAGCAACAATCGCTTTTAATCCATTCCCACGAGATGGGCTAAGGTGGGTAATTAAACCGATTTGTTCAAAGTAACCATCAATATCGAACGCTTGAACCTGCTCTGATGTTTTTCCATCATACGCAGCCATCACTAATGCGATTAGACCGCGAACGATACGCGCATCAGAATCAGCACAAAAATGCCAAACACCATCGATATTCTGAGAAACTAACCACACTTGGCTTTCACAACCAGACACTACAACCTGCTCACTTTTCAGTTCATCAGGCATGTTAGGTAGTTTTTTTCCCCACTGAATCACCTGGCGATAACGGTCTTCCCAGCCGCTGAATGTCTGCATCTTCGCGACAATCTCATCACTGGTAATTTCTTTGCCGAATGGAGAGCTTGGGAATGTGGTCATTTTAGTATCCAGTAGGTTGTTAGGTGTAAATCGGTTGCTGTTTGGTCTCTAATAACTAATTATTTCGCTACTAATAAGCTGCTATTTCGCCACTAATAAGCGGCTATTTAGAATGCTTTTGAATCAGCTTTTCTACGATACGCGAAACAGCCACAAAACCAAAAGTCGCGGTTACCACTGTCGCGGCACCAAAACCCGTCGCACAATCCATACGTTTTGGACCTTCCGCTGTCGCTTTCGCAGCACATACACTGCCATCAGCTTGTGGGTACTTAAGTTGCTCAGTCGAGAACACACAATCGATACCAAACTTACGCGCAGGGTTCTTAGGGAAGTTATGATGACGACGAAGGGTATCTTTTAGCTTCTTTGCTAGCGGATCTTGAATCGTCTTGGTCAGATCGGCTACTTTGATTTGCGTCGGATCGATTTGACCACCCGCGCCACCAGTGGTGATTACTTTGATTTTGTTACTACGGCAATACGCCAACAAAGAAGCCTTAGCTTTCATGCTATCGATCGCATCCAGAACAAAATCGAACTCTTTCGACAGGTATTCAGCTTGGTTGTCAGGACCGATGAAATCGTCAATCAGGTTAACTTTACACTCAGGGTTAATCAGCTTAACGCGCTCAGCCATCACTTCGATTTTACTCTTACCGACAGTTCCTGACATTGCGTGGATCTGACGGTTAATGTTTGTTACGCACACGTCATCCATATCGATCAACGTCAGCTCACCTAAACCAGTACGAGCAAGCGCTTCAACAGCCCATGAACCGACACCGCCAATACCGATCACACACACGTGTGCAGCTCTAAGTATGTCGACTTCACTATTGCCATATAGGCGACGAGTGCCACCAAATCGTTGGTCATAGTTATCTGAAGCTGGAGTGGTCAATTCACGCATTGTTGCCGCCAATTTATTTCTGAGAAAAAGAAAAGAGTGCGTTTTATACGCACTCTTGAATTAAAAGTCTAGGGGATTAGCGATTCGCTTTCAATGCCCCATTTATTGTTGTTTACTCGACCTTTTCAGGAGGCAAAGCCCAAGGCGCTTCGGTTGCGCTGCCATCTAGACCCAGCTTCCACACCCGACCAAAATGCTTGTAATGACCCGCTTCAGTTCCTGCTCGTGGGCCCATACCATGGTAGAGGTCCAAATGGTTTTGCTTAACCGCACCACCGGTATCTAAAACCAATAGTAGTCTTAGTTGGTGCGCGCCGCTCCAAGTACCATCAGCATTCAGTAACGGAACCTCAGCCAAGATAGGTGTTCCCATTGGTAAGATAGAGCGATCGCCCGCTACCGCTGCCATCGGTAATAGAGGAATGCCAGCGCTACCCATTACGGATAGATCATCTCTCGCGCTAAAGAAGACGAAAGATGGGTTTTGCTCAAGCAGCTCTTTTACCACTTCAGGATCGTTCGCCAAGACCCACTCTTTGATTGCTTTCAATGACATTTTTTCGCGTGGCACTAAACCTCGCTCGATCAAAACACGGCCGATACTCACGTAAGCTTTGTTGTTCTTACCCGCGTATGCAAAATATTGCAGCGTGTCATCATCTCCGAAATGCACAAAGCCACTGCCCTGTACTTCCATCATAAATGGGTCGATACGGTTTGCTGAATAACCTAACTCAAGACCTTGGCCTTCTAATGCACCGTTGTAGATCTCTTCGCGTGTTGGGCACTCTTTATCACACTCTGGAAGCCCATAAACAGGGAATCGATATTCTTCGTTTGCTTCATGTCGCAACTCCATTACAGGAGAAAAATAGCCCGTGAACAAAACATTGCCTTGCTTATCGCCGCCACCTAATTGAGCAGTTTGAACGCCAAAATTCGCTAGCTCGCTTGGCTCTCCACTCAGCACCGCCCATTCATTGAGTTGCTGATAAAGCGGCTCATAGATTTTAGCCATCGAAGGGGATTTAGAAACCACCATCTCAGCTTGCTCTGCAAATGCGGTGAAGTCTCTTGGTTTATTAGATTCAACCAAATCGACCTTATTTAAGGTTCGGGGAAATTCACCATCAAGGTGTTGTTGGGCAAGATCAGTGGGTTGAGCACAGCCAAATAAGAAAGAGGCAGCAACAAGGGGAAGCCATTTTTTAATCACAAGAGTCATCCTAAATATTCTATGCATCGAGGATGACAAAAACGATCAGATAACACAATCTTAGTTTGTAAGAGTTTACAAGAAGATAACCTATCGAACTGAGTTATCAATATAACCTTTAAGGCGAAAGACTGGATTATAGTGATTATCCGATACAAGCATCATTTCTGTTTTATCAGAATTCGTTAGGCGAAAGTGATACGTTTTATTACCTGCCTTATATTCGAAGTACTTGCCATCAAAATCAAAATGAGTCGACACAACAGAGCCTCGCACTGACACACCATTTTCACTCAGTACAAACTCGTCCGCAGCATAACGAGCGACATCTTGCTCGACCCAAGTTCCATATATTTGACTATTAGGTGTTATCGCATCTTGCACTCTATAAAACACATCGGCGAACAAGGAAGCGACGGCAAACGAACCCACCAAAGCTAAAACCATTAAACTGCGTTCAATGAGCTTACGTCTCAATTTAGGTTTGTTGCGTTGCTCTGCTCCACTGTAGAGACCTTTTGCGATCTCATCAATCTTACTTTTTCTTACTGGATTTTTTTGCATTCGTTTACGACTCATAAGGATGCTGTACGCATTGTACACTGAGACAGTTTATAAAACGAAGCCTAGATGAGAATAGTTTGCGCTTCATTCCAAAAAGTTGTTGTTCAGATTTGAATTTAAATGCTAAATTATCGAATAAATAAACAAGGAAGGCTTATTCTGTGAAATTAAGAAGCACGGCGCTAGTCAAAGGCTTTAGGCAATCGACCCCTTATGTAAATGCTCACCGTGGTAAAACCATGGTGATTATGTTGGGAGGTGAAGCCGTTGCCGATAGAAACTTTGGCAACATTATCAGTGATATAGCCCTGCTTCATAGCCTTGGGGTTAAGATTGTTCTCGTTCATGGGGCAAGACCACAGATCAACCAACTGTTAGAGAAACAAGACTGCCATACGCCTTACCATAAAAATATTAGAGTCACAGATGAATATTCTTTAGGTGTTGCAATGCAGGCGGCTGGACAACTGCAACTTGCGATCACCGCTCGCCTTTCAATGAGTTTGAACAACACCCCAATGGCAGGAACTCAACTCAATGTGATGAGTGGTAACTTCATTACCGCTCAACCCTTAGGCGTCGATGATGGTACGGATTACTGCCACAGCGGACGTATTCGTCGAATAGACATCGAAGGGATCAATCGCACCCTTGACCAAGGTTCCATCGTCCTTCTTGGGCCTATTGCCAGTTCAGTCACTGGCGAAAGCTTTAACCTGCTTTCGGAAGAGGTCGCGACACAAGTTGCTATCCGTTTAAAAGCCGACAAACTGATTGGCTTTTGTTCTGAGCAAGGGGTGACTGACGAAAGCGGAAATGTACTCGCCGAACTCTTCCCTAAAGACGCCAAGCAAATTCTTGAACGCTTAACGGAGTCCCAGAACCCCGCCGAAGACATGAGCACCGGAACACTGCGCTTCTTGAAAGGAGCGATCTCCGCTTGCCGAGCAGGCGTGCCTCGTTGTCACTTAATCAGCTACAAAGTCGATGGCGCATTGATCCAAGAATTGTTCTCTTTTGATGGTATTGGAACCCAAGTGGTCATGGCGAGTGCCGAACAAGTCAGACAAGCTCAGATTGATGACATCGGTGGTATCTTTGACCTAATTCGCCCTCTTGAAGAACAAGGTATTCTCGTTCGTCGCTCAAGAGAGCAGTTAGAGCAAGAAGTCCATCGTTTTACCATCATCGAAAAAGACGGTCTGATCATTGGTTGCGCTGCGCTATACGCTTATCCAGAAGATCACATGGCAGAGATGGCCTGCGTGGCAATTCACCCAGACTACCGAGATGGAAACCGTGGGCAATTACTGCTGGATTACATGCGTCATCAGTCCAAATCTCGTGATATCGACCAGATCTTTGTTCTTACCACACACAGCCTTCATTGGTTCCGTGAACAGGGTTTTTATGAGATTGCTGTTGATGAATTACCAATGGAAAAGCAAGGTCTGTACAACTATCAAAGGAATTCCAAGATCTTAGCGTTAAATGTGTAAATTAAATTTGGAGTAAAATCTCACTTTAATAAGGGATCTGTTGCAAATGTAATCGTTTCTCATGTGAGATTTATTAAATATGCACTTTCATTCACAGCCATAATTGTATAGAATTTGTACGCTTTATTAATATCGACAAGCGTTTTTATTGGAATGCCGCCGAATGTTTAATCGATGACATTCAGGTGGTCACTGCACGGATTGCTATACCCGTTAACGATCAGCATGCTAGTAGTCAGTCTGCTCGTTAATATAAACAGCAAAAGAGCAACATTGATATGAGAACCATTGTTTGTAACTCGCTGCAAAGTTTTTGGGATATGGCTGATAACCAATTCTTAGAAGGGTTAGACGTACACTGCGTGTTCCCTGTGAGCGAAAATCTAAAAGAGTTTATTTTGAATTGCCAACAAAAATACAAGATAAACCATATATCGTTTACTCGAGCGTTTTTGGGGACTGGTTCCTGATAGCGTTCAGAGCAACCACGGATGGTTGCTTTGTGTATACGATTTACCCTGCTATTTCGTCGTTTTACTTCCAGCAACACCGCCACTAAAACCACTGACTGTCAGTTGGTCAATCGACTTCCTAAACCACTCACTCGCTCTGTTTTCACCTTAATCCCACGCTTCAACACATTGGTATCGCTGAACATCATCAGTCGTTTCTTAGCACGTGTAATACCCGTATAGATAAGTTCTCGCGTTAGAATCGGGCTGAAATCTGGCGGTAAGATCATTAAGGTCAGATCAAATTCACTACCTTGAGATTTGTGTATCGTCATCGCATAAGCGGTCTCATGATCGGGTACTCGGCTTGGTAGTACGGCTTTCACACTGCCATCGGGCAACTCAAAATACACCTTAAGTCGAGGTGCGGAAGTCGCACTATTTGACTCTAAAGTCGTTGAATCGGCTTCGAGCATACAGATACCAATATCACCGTTGTATAAACCTAAGCCATGATCATTGCGCGTTACCATTACTGGTCGCCCGTGATACCACAATTCATCATTGTGCGGATTCACCAAGCGTCTTGCGGCAAGTGCCCTTTCGATTCTGTGGTTGAGGCCTTTAACACCAAAGTCACCTTCACGAATAGAACACAACAGTCGGCATCGGCTGAACAGATCGAGCACCGATTTGGCTCTCGCGTCTTGAGTTTCTAATTCTTCTAACGGTACATTCATTCGATTGAGATACGCACCATACTCATTGACTAGCGTACGCAGCATCAAATTATAGCTGTCACTCGACAGAGGATGGTTTTCGATATCGCCAAAACCTTTGGTAAACACTTGGTCTACTTGATTCGCAGAGCCGTTGTTGATCGCTTTTGCCAACTGCCCGATACCTGAACGTGCATCGAAACGATAGCTTTTCTGCAGCATACACAAACTATCTCCAATCGCCGGCGGATTAATACCCCCAGCTTTTGCTTGTTGTGCATTAGCGATCGCATCAAAACCAGTCATTTCTGCAATCAAGTTACCTTGGGGTGTGCTGTAGCCTGTTGAGTTAAACGAGCAGATATCACCCAGCACAGCACCTGCCTCTACTGAAGCGAGCTGATCTTTATCCCCAAGCAGAATCAGCCTTGCGTGTTCAGGGAGTGCATCCACCAGCTTATACATCATGGATAAGTCAACCATCGATGCTTCATCCACCACCAAGATATCAAGGTGAAGTGGATTACGTCGGTTGTGTCTAAACTCAGCTCGATTAGGAATAGCGCCGAGCAGTCTGTGCAAGGTGCTCGATTCAGTTGGTATGTTGGCTTTTACTTCAGGTGCTAATGGCAGTTGTTCAATCGCTTTACCAATCGACTCAGTTAAACGCGCCGCCGCTTTACCTGTCGGAGCCACCAGCTTGATCGTCGGTGTTTTACCTTGGCTAAGTGATTGCTCGACCATAGCCGACAGCAACTTAGTTACCGTGGTTGTTTTACCGGTACCCGGTCCACCAGAAATCACTGCAAAACGACGACTCAGCGCCACCGCTGCCGCCACTTTTTGCCAGTTCAAACATGCTGATAACGGTATGAGACTATCCAGTACATCTAAATCAGTCACTTGCTTGGCTTGAACAATCGCTTGGTCGATTGCCCCCCAATTCAAAGATTGTTCATCGACGATATCAAGATGATCACACACCAGCTGTTGGCGTAATACCTGAGACGTTTGTTGGTTTGCTTCAGCCTTCGCTAAAGCGTTAAACAGAAAGTGATAGCTGCGTGCGAAGAGCTGATTGAGTGTTCCCGTCAGCGCCTTTTTCTGCTCAATATTGAACTCTACCGGCTTACTTAAACGGTTCAACGTGTCTGCCAGGACAACCTCGTAGTTCCAATAGCGCTGTAAGTAGACACGCTGCCCATCAAACATCAACGGCTTAACACAGTCATTGGTTGTACCTACTAGGTTTGACGATTGAAGTACCGTCGCCCAATCAATACCTAACAATTTTTGGTTCAGTTGCAGTGCCGTCTCACCATACAAACCAAGTAACTGAGCAAGATCTGTCGCTTGAACAAGCTGAGTACAGATATGCCCTTTGCCTAATTCATGACTCACCACCCCAGCAAGAAAACCGATCTCTTGAGAGTGACTAGTGGCTTGCTGGGCAATAAAACGGGCGAATTGATAATCCAGCTGACGAATTGAACCCTTATCCGCAAGAAACTTGAGTACATCCATAAGTTGCTCAGGAATAAGTGAAACTGGCTTTACTGTGTTCGCAGCTTCTATGCTGGTATTAGTGGTCGTTGTCATTATAAAAGCCCCATCTGTCCAGTTTCATCGTCATTCAATTGTGCTGAACGTCTGTCTATCACTTTACCGTCAATCAATTGATCCATTTCATCAAGTAACGCCAGTGTTGGTTTCGCCGAGAAAATACCTTGTTGAGATTGGCCGTCCATTCCTCGTAAGAACAAGTAATAAACACCACCAAAATGTTGCTCATAGCTGTAATCTGCTACGCGACTGCGTAAGAAACGGTGCAGTGCCAATGCATAGATTTGATATTGCAGATCGTAGCGGTGGTCTGCCATCGCCGATTTCAATGCTTCACCATGGTAGACGGCAACATCATCACCTAGGTGGTTCGATTTCCAGTCAAGCACATAGTATTTACCTTGATGCTCAAATACTAAATCGATAAAGCCTTTCAGCATGCCTTGCACGGTTTGAAAGCCAAGGTCACCGGCTTTTGCTGATAGCGGATCATGGTACTGAATGGTTTGATTCAATTCAGATGCCGCTAACACTTCGATCGGCAACAAGAACTCCATCTCAACCAATCGTTGCGTTGAGTCTTTCTCGCTTAACTTTAAGTTCTTACCATCCAACGCGGTGTTCAGCACCGTATCGACCAATTGTTGAAGCACAGGTAGCCACTCTAGTTCGTATTGCTCTGACTCTAATAAGTGAGTAATTACTTGCGTGTTATGTTCGTTGGTTGCTGGCTCAGTAAATTCAACATCCTCAAACAAGGTGTGCAAGAAAGTACCCGGGCGAGCACCACGAGGGAACGTAAAGATAGAGCGTTCAGGTTCAATTAACTCAGACTCATCCTGCTCATCAGCCGAGTCAATATCAAAGCCAGACACCTCAATGGTCGCATCATGACTAGCACCGTGACTGCCTTGCTTTACAAGCCCCGAGTAACTGGTGATTCGCCAAGCTCGATCAATTGAAGCCTTGAGTTCGTTAGCATGTAAGTCTTCACTCACTTGCTCTGTTTGCACAAACACTTGCTCATGCGCGGTTGGTGTTTCGGCTAACAACACACTGGAGTTCTTGCCCTCAATGGTTGCAAGAGCCTGATGCAATTCAGCAATACCTTGCTCTTGACCGTTTTGAACCAAATAACCCATCGCACTCAAATGCACGCCGGTCGGTTCTTTGGTTGAACGCCCTTTACGCAGTGGCGCCATGCCAATGAAACAGCCATAAACCGCACGAGTCAGCGCTACGTAAATCAAACGTAGATCTTCTGCTAATCGCTCCTTATCGGCCTGTGCCAATGCGCTATCGCTACCGGTAATATCAAGCACTGTGGTATCTGACTCGTGATCGTAGAACTTGCCTTCACTCGCTTCTCGGTAACTCGCGACAAACGGCAGGAATACTAAGTCATATTCCAAACCTTTCGACTTATGAATGGTAACGATTTGAACCAAGTTTCTTTCTGATTCAAGGCGTTGAATGTCGTCGTCACTACCGCCTAAACCATTTTGTGCATCTGATATCGCTTCTGCCAACCAACGTAACAAGCCATAGTCGCTGTCGAGATCCTGCCTAGCTTGTTGCAACAGTTCGCCAATGTGCATCAAATCTGTGAGTGAGCGCTCACCATTTTCTTCTTCTAATAAGCGTTCCGCGAGATGGCGTTTGCTAATAACGCTACGCAGCATTGGTAATACGCCACGTTGCAGCCACAACTTACGATATTCTCGGAATTCGTTAACGACGTTTTCCCAAACCACTTCATCGTTGTTGAGTTCATCCAATGATGCGGCATCCAAAGCAAACAACTCTGAGGCTAAACTAGCGCGCAACGCACGGTCGTTTTCAGGCGTCAACACCGCTTGCAGTAAGCGTTGAATATCTTGGGCGATCAAGCTGGTGAACACACTGTCTCGGTTCGACAAATACACACTGGCGATACCTTGTTCAGAGAGCGCGTTCTTAATCAAACGACCTTCACTGCCGGTTCTAACCAAGACAGCAATATCACCCGCATTCACGGCATGTTGCTTTTTGCCGTTATCAAAATAGGCTTGTTGATTTTGAGAAGCGGTCAGAATGGTTTGAATTTGACTCGCGGTCGCCTCAGCCATTGCCTTATGATATTCGCCTTTCGGTAATGGCTTGTCTTCAGCAGCTTGTAGCCAAAAAGTCAGTGCGTGTTGAGTTTCACCGTTCATCACCCATTGCCGTTTGTCAGCCGATGGGCTAGCAGCAACGGGTAAGAATGGAATGTCTTGATCGTAGATAAACGGACTATCCGAATTCATAAACACTTGGTTTACTGCACTGACCATATCGGCACTTGAACGCCAGTTGGTACCCAAAGTGTAGTGAGCACTAACTTGGTTTCTCGCCTTGATATAGGTAAAGATATCTGCGCCACGGAAGCCGTAAATAGCCTGCTTCGGGTCACCGATCATAAACAAGCCGCACTGCGGGTTATCGAGGTAGATTCGGCTAAAAATACTGTATTGCAGCGGATCAGTATCTTGGAATTCATCGATCATCGCCACTGGGTATAAGGTTCGAATTCTCTCCACCAGCAGTGATTGCTCATCGACATCAATCGACGCAGATAACTGAGTCAGCAAGTCATCAAACGATAACCACTGTTTCTGCTGTTTAGCTTTGGCTAACATGGTTCGACAATGGGTAATGGCATGTGCCAGTAATGGAGCTTTTAGATCTGCTGGAGAGTTTAAGAAGTTCTCAATCGCTTCAAACACCGCGTGCTGAGGTGCAGTGCCTTTCGGTGTTTTTTCAATCAGAGTAGCTTGAGAGAACTTCTCTAATTTATCTGGGAACTGGTAATCATGGGTGTCGCTCTGCGCCCATGCTGTTACCGCTTCTAACCAAGTCGGCAAAGACTTCTTGGTGTAGCTGCGCTTATTCACATCCGAGCCAGAGATCAAAGCCAAAAAGTCCGCTTCAGATTCACACCACAGCGCTTTAAGTTGCTTCACTTTATCTAGGTTTTGATTATGCAGTGTTTGTAAGTCACCCGACATTGCTTCCACGGTTAGCTTTAGCGGAGATCCTGTCAGGTAACGATTGACGTCAGCCAATAATGAAGCGGGAGAACCCCAAATATTTCGCACTTCGCCCGCGAGTTGAATTGGCAGCGGGTAGAACTGTTTACGCCAATAGTCAGCAACCACTTGTGCTTTTAGGTGGCTTTCATCAGTCACAAATTCATTATCAAAACGGCTTCCAGACTCAAAAGCATTTTGGGTCAACATTCGCTGACAGAAACCATGAATGGTGTAGACCGCAGCCTCATCCATTTGTCTTTCGGCATTAAGTAGGGTTTGAGCCGCGCCAGCATGATCATCGATGGCTTGTAACAGAGGAGCAATCACTGGATCGTCACTTTGCCCACGTGCAAACGCAATCCGTGCATCATGGATTCGAGCACGAATACGATCACGTAGCTCTGCCGTTGCCGCTTCAGTAAAGGTCACCACCAAGATTTGGTCTACGGTTAGCGGCTCATGGTGTCGAGTGGCTTCAGTCAGATCACCTTGTGGAGCGGCCGTGCCGTGCCCGAGCAGTAGACGCAAGTACAAGCCAGCAATGGTGAATGTTTTACCAGTACCCGCTGATGCTTCAATTAAACGCGCGCCATGAAGTGGAAACGTCATGGTATCGAGTGTCTGTGGAGCGATTACCTGAACACTGCTTGTGGTCGTCATGCCTTACTGCCTTCTGATAAATGTGTTGTTACAAATGTGACCTAGCGTGGAAAACGTCATTCAATTTACGTCCTACGCTAATTTGTTAATAGTTAGTGCGATCTCTCTCACGGATCAATTCAGATCGCCTCGCTACTATGCGCCCACGAGTTCAGGAGCGCGTACAAGTTTTGTACTTTACGGCGTTACTTTGAACCACAGAATAATGGTCCCTCTGACCTGTGGCCGTACAGCGAACGCCCTACACTAATAATGATTTACTGGCGGCCACTTTATTTCCTGTACCTTGCTTCTCTTCATCTTGATTCCCTTCACCTTGAAAGCAAGCGTCCCAAATGTTTACCAGCCACTCTCTTTGGTCTTTCATTAATTCAGCGCATCCACTATTGATCTTATCGCTCACAGCCACTTACTCCTGCTCTTCCAGATCGGCAGCCGCTAACCTTGCAGCCTGTAACACAAGTGTTGAATACATACGCGACTCAGCAGCCAGCTCATCATCCCATTTGGGCCAAATGCGCGAGATGTAGGTATCTCTCCCCTCTCCCGTAAAAGCGAAGCTGTCATTAAAAGTATCGGTCATTTTCTTGAGCGACTTCTCTTCATCATCGACCCACTTTCCACGGCTAAAGCCCGCTTCAACGCCAGCCAATGCGGTTTTCGGGAAGTAAGGCAGTGGTGCTGTCATGCCTTGATAAAACAGTCGTACTAACTCAGCCAGTAAACTCTTCGCCTGCTGCGCATCGCCTATAGGCTGTAGCATTTGGTGAACAACGCCCTCTTTTCTGTCATAACCAATAATATGGGTCGTCTTTCCGTGTCCCATCACTGCACAACATAGATGATCAATCCACGCTGCCAAATAATCTTGAGAGCGTATTTTACCGCTACGGAAACGAACTAGACCCGATTGATAGTTTTGAGTTAACCAGCCCATCAAGCGAACAGGTTTGCCTTCGCCTAACACATCAAATTCGATATTAACTTCAAGATCTTGTTGCGGTGATCCGCTCACAAATCGAATCTCTTTAGCTAAGTCTTCCGCTTGAACACGGTTGGTTTCAAATTCGATATCACCAAAGGCTCCGACCGGTAAACGACCTTGTGCTTTTTGCTCAGAGACAAACAAGCGAACCGCTTCGTCTTCGCCTTCAGGGTGGTCTAGCAACACTTGCAGCAGAGCATCCTTAAGCTGGAAACTCTCTAAACCATTAAGTACGAACGGCTCATCGTCTTCCATCACAGGAAGCGGTGGCTCAAACACCACTTTTAAACGGCGATTAAAGAAGTATTGCACCGGCAAGCGCCAGAAACGTTGCAGCTCAACCAGATCCAATTCCAACGGATACGTTGCACCCAACAAATAGTCATCCAATGCACGGTTAAATTCACCACTGCGCTCACCGGAACGGTTAGCCGCAGGTAGCCACTCTTTGGCGTAACTCAATACATGGCTTGCGTCACCTTGTGTAAAGGCTGCGGGACTGAACGGCGTCATGGTGTGCTCAAAGCTGATCGCTTGAGTCAGCTTGATACCAGAATCATCACTGGGTAGTGATTGGTCTTCACTTAAGCAATAGTTCTGCTGGCAGTACTCTATTAACTCTGAAACGAGTACCGATGGCACTCGCTCGGTATTATCTTGAATTGAACGGCCGACATAGCTGATGTACAAACACTCTTGCGCCGACAACATAGCCTCTAAGAATAGGTAGCGACTATCTTCTCTCCTAGATCTATCTCCGGGACGAGCTCTTCTCTCTAACAAGTTAAAGCTCTCGACAGGGTTTGATGGCGGATAAACCCCATCATTCATACCCAACAAACAAACCGTTTTGAACGGAATAGAACGCATCGGCATCAAGGTACAAAAGTTAACTTGGCCAGCTAAGAAACGCTGGCTAATACGCGCGCCAGATAACTTATTATTGAGGTACTGGTAGATGATGCTTGGCGATAACTCTTGTTCGTACAAGGCATCATCAAGCTGCTCATTCAGTTGAGAAAGCGCGTCGCGAATCGACTTAAGTACCACCTCGCCTTCTAGCTCAACCGCAAAGAAATCATCAATCATTGTCAGCAAGATTTCACGCCACATATCGATAGATTGTGTTTCAGTTAAGCGTTGACGGTAATGGGCAATACGATCGATAAAGTGAGCTAACTTACCTGCAAGTTCGGCGTTAATGCCTTGAACTTCGTTATAAGCGGCAATCGGAGAATGCTCGGTTTCAAACAACCCCGCAGAATCCGACATCGCATAGCCCAACAACATGCGCTGAATGCCGAATAGCCAAGTATTTTGCTCGGTCGCAGGTAGATCAAATTCTGTCGCTGTTGAAGCATCAACACCCCAACGGATACCCGCTTCTTCAACCCACTGCTTGGCTTGCTCGAATTGAAAATCGTCAATACCAAAGCGTGCCATCATCGCAGGAATTTCTAATAACTCTAGCAACTCAGAGGCTAAACAGCGCGTGTTCGGTAGCGCGACCAACTGCATGAAGGCGGTCAGAATTGGGCTTTCTTGGTCTGCGGTTCTATCAGAGATCGAGTAAGGGATATAACGCTCACCCGGAGCATTACCAAATACCGCCTGAATCGCAGGGCTATAAGCATTAATGTCAGATACCATTACGATGATATCGCGTGGTTTTAGTGTCGGATCGGCATCAAACATCGCCAGTAGCTGATCATGAAGGACTTCAACCTCACGCATTGGGCTGTGACAAGCGTGCACGGTCAGAGAGCGATCGCCAAGCTCAACCACCTGTTTATGGTGGCTGGAATCCAAGATGTGGTCGTCTTGGTGCTCTTCTAACTGGAGAATATCGGCTTGCAGTTGATGAAGTAGGTTATTCCTCTCAACATCAATAAAGAACTCATGCTCTTCGCTGTCTGATTGAGATAGTAAAAACAGGTTATCTCTGCCCAGCTTACCCATAGACGCAAGTAAACTATTACCCACGGCTTGGCTGGTGTGCAGTTCATCTTCAACGTTGGCTTCAATGCCATCTTTCAATGGTGATACTTCGCCTTCTAGTTGAGGTAAACCATCAACCAACGCAAACTGCTTACGACGCTGGGCTTCAACTCTTGCCAAATATTTACGGTCGCGAATATCGCCCCAGTAATGTTGGCAAGGATTGGTAAACATCAGATGAACATCAATCTGTTCGCCCAGCGCTTTCAACGCATCCATGTAACGAGGAGGCAACGAAGAAATACCAAACACAAATAAGCGTTTAGGCAGATGCTGCAATTGACCTTGTTGACTGGCTAGCGCTTCAATGAAGTCGTGATACAAGTTGCCACGGTGGTATTTTGATTGGCCTTGAGACAGGGTTTGCTCATAGAGTGCGTGCCACAAAATCGGTTGCCAAGGGTGCTCTTGCTGCCCTTCATCATCGACCAATTCAGCAACGGGCTCTCCCGCTTCCCACATCGCCATCCATTCAGGTCGATACACCAAGTAACCATCGAAGATATCGGCAATTTTCTCTGCCAATTGATACAGCTTCGAATCATCTTCGTCGTTTTCAAGATAGCGCTGTAAAGGAAGAAAATCAGGGTGGTCAAGCTTAGCGGGTAGCAAACTCATCAGCTTCCACGTCATCGCTTCTTTGTTAAAAGCACTACGTTTAGGTACATCAGGAAGCACTTGGGTAAACATATCCCAAATGAAGGTTGCAGGAAGAGGAAAGTCTATATTTGCTGCTACACCAAACTCTTTGGCGAGTTCCATCTTAAGCCATTGAGACATACCTGGGCTCTGAACCAAGATCTGCTCTTTTTCGAAAGGATTGGCTAAAGGATCACTTTTGATTAAGTGAACGAGGAGAATTTTTAAAGTATCAACTTTATTGGAATGGTAAACAGTAAACACAACGCATCCTAACTACCCTGATTACATTATTTTAAGAATATCATAAACACCTGTATTTTCAGACTAAAAAACTACGTAAATGACGTCTCCCACCAAGAAGTACCAGATCAATAACATCAAAGGTTATTAAAACTATCCTCAACTCTACTTCCTTAAAAAGTCATTTTAAAAAGTCATTACAAACACAATAAATTTTGATGCATAAATATCCCGCCACTTGAATAACATCCTTATTATATAAATGATTCACAGTTATCTTTCTACCTAGTTTTATTAAAAAACCTTACCAAAATAAATTGTATATGAAAATTTAAAACTATATGCTATGTGACGTATTTAAATTGAGTGGAAATTATGAACATATTTATAAAAAAACTGGGAAGCCAAGAGTCAGGCTATTCAGGAAACAAACCCGACCAACGAGGAAAATACATTCTTATTCCTACCAAAAGTTGGGAAGTATTTCCTCACTTATCCGAGACTCAACTCAACCATACTAAAATAATAAAACTATACACAAAAGAACAACACTCAATTGCGTTAAACATTGTCTTTCACAATGCTAAGTTTTTTCCTCACTTGGGGCTTACTCGCGCTCATAATGAAATTAGAATTTATAGAAACAACAGTATTGATGATGCATTATCGCTAGATCGAAATATTATTATTGTAATGATTAGACTAAGCAATGATGAGTATTATATTGATTCAATTCAAGAGAGTGACAATGACTACCAAGACTTTGAAGCACTACTCAAAGAATGCATAAAAAATGGAAAATTAGATGTAGAAAAGCTCAAAAATACAGAGAGATTCTTCGATTTATCTGATATAAAAAAATCAGATAAAGAGATTGAAAATATTGGTGAAATAATCAATAGCACTTCGAAATATGTAAAGAGTGGTAGTGCAGCAAGAAAACAACAAGAGCACCACCCTGATGATCCTAGTGGGATATTTAGTACACTAATTAAATCTCAAAGCGAATTTGCAAGCTTTGTTCGTGAAATATATGGCAACAAATGTGCAATTAGAGGAACATCGCTAATAGATAACCACCATACAGGTTTAGAGGCTGCCCATATTAAGGCTGCTCAACATGGAGGGCCACTATTACCGTCAAATGGGATTTTAATGTCAAGTGACTTACACAAGTGTTTTGACCAAGGTTTTTTCAGCCTCAATGATGACAATGAGATAATTATTAGCTCGAAGGTCCCTAACAAGTCTGAACTGTATCAATTCAAAGGAATTAAAATAGCGCCAAATAACCTAATTTGTTCTCCATTTCATGAATATAACAAACATCATAGAGATGAACATGAAATATCCGACAATTAATATCAGGGTTAAATAGATAATATGTTAATATAAAAACACTTTTAGAAGATTCCCCCGGGCATGCCCGGGGAACTTACCGTGACAACGCTAAAGCGTTAACCAAATTTACAAACAGCTTACGCTGTAATTTTGGAATTAGCATTCATCCACGGGTAAATCCGTATTTTTGCATTCACAGAATAAATTTCATTAATTTTAAGCCAACCATTTTTTACTATGTATTATCTTTGTCAATCTATCAATATTTTTGAAAGAGATAATGCAACATACTTCGCAAATAACGGTGGAACAGCATTTCCAATCATCTTGTAATTCGCACCTTGAGCTGCACAAAACTCAAAGTCATCAGCAAAAGTTTGTAGTCTTGCAGCCTCACGGACCGTGATACTTCTCGATTGTTCAGGGTCTGGATGAATATGTCTTAGACCATCTTTATATAAATGTGCAGGTATCGTATTACTCGGTAAATTAGGTCGTAGTACATGGTATTTATGTACAGAAGAAGATTTTCCTGTTTTTTCTGTATACAGTTTTTTAAGTGCATCACTGTGAACATACTCATTTTTCCCACTTCGTATGTCTTCAGCTAAAAGGGAAAATATTTCTATGTCACGTACGTTATGGAAACGAGGTTCATGATTTAATACCTTTTGTTTAGAATATTCCATTTTATGTGATGTTCGAGCTACTGCATTTTCTATTGGAAATATCTGAGGTAAATCACCTATAGCTTCATCAACTGTCGCTTTAATATCAACTTTATATGAGTTTAGCTTTTTATAGAATTGTTTAACTTTGTTCTCACAATCAGAAAAGGCATCTTTTCTTAGAGCTACAATAATCACACGCAACCTTTTTTGAGGGACTCCAAATTCAGAAGTATCAAATAGAGCATCACGCTTCAAGTTAGTTGAAATATAGTAACCCGCATCATTGAAAGCTTTTGTTACTCGCTCAACAATTGAAACACCGCCAGGAGCTGCACTCAACATTCCTTGAACATTCTCAAAAATACAAACTTGTGGTTTAAAATGAGAAACTACCTTCATATAGGATTCAAAGAGAAAATTTCGGTAGTCATCGTGCATACCATTTTCATCGCGAATACGACCCGCAATTGAGTATGCTTGGCATGGTGGACCACCAATAACAGCATCAACGTTGTTACTGCCAACTAGCTTATTTAACCCTGTTGAGTTTCCGTACTCTGGATCGTTGTCATAGCCAAAGAGCAACTCATCTGTTCTTTGGATATCAAAATGGAGCATTGAAGAGTTCGCTTCACTATAGTTCCAACGTGTAGATAGGCGTTGGCGTAAAGTATGGACTGCATGTTTATCCCACTCAACTCCTGCCAATAGCTTAAACTCCCCAGATTGTTTAAAGCCATCAGTTAAACCACCACAACCTGCAAACAGGTCTATAGAATTTAGCATCATTATTTTTCCAACTTAAGAATTTGATTACCGATCGCTAGGCCTAGTAACGGTGGGACCGCATTACCAATTTGTTTGTATTGCTGTGTCTTTGGACCAACAAACTGAAAATCATCAGGGAAAGATTGAAGGCGAGCATTTTCACGCGCACTTGGTACACGATCCCACTTATAGTGAAAGTGGTTACGATGGCCAGTATCGATGGTCTTAGAAGGTTTTTGGCTATGATAACGAGTCCAAGCTTCATTGAATTTACGAGAGTCACCGACACCCGGCGGTAAGTCTTTGTGATTACCACCTTCTGGTACTTGACGAATTACAGAAACAACAAGTTCCGTATGACGAGTTCCGACATGATTAAACAATTGAGTTGCATTCTTGCGCATCAGTGATTGATACTCACTTTGCGGAGCCATAATGTAATCAGACACTTCTTTGCCAAGTTCTGATTCTAAAGTAGGTAAATCTCCAATTGCCTGCTCACATGTAACATAGTTTTCTTGAGTGTGGCTAGGCTTAGGGAACTCAAAACGCTCACCGTTCAAGATCCCTACAAAAAACATACGTTTCCGAATTTGCGGAATGCCATAATCTGGTGCATACATGAGTTTTTCTGAATTAGAGTACCCAAGGCGAGCAAATTCAGCCAAGATTGCAGTTCGTGCTCTCCCTTCATACAAATTAGCTATTCCCGGCACGTTCTCGATCACAATATATTTAGGCTTGATACGTTCTGCCAACTGAAATACCGAATAGAATAGCTTGTTGCGCTTATCATCCTCATTACGAGTTCCGGTTAATGAAAAGCCCTGACACGGTGGGCCCGCAACAATAACCTCCACTTCACGACCATTTAGCTCTTCAACTATAGAGTCAATACTTTCAGGTGCGGATAAGTCTAACTGCATAGGCTTGGCGTGAGGGTGATTGTGCGCAAATGTTTTTAAAGCTGGAGCATCTATATCAACACCAATCACGCATTCAAAACCAGACTGTTCAAAGCCATGAGATATTCCTCCGCATCCGGAGAATAAGTCGACTAATAATCGTTGTTTTGACAAGGTAGAGCTCCAATTGAAAATAAAAAACACTGGATATTAGCACAGTTATAAGTTCAATTGAAATGCTTCAAATCAGCATTCTGGTCCGGTCTATTTCAGGTATATTGATGGGCTAAGTGATTTCAAAATTAAGGTAAGTGCCGAGTTTGGATTAGCAATATAAGCTGATGAAATACTGAAAACTTAAGGCCCGTTTATCTTTTGAACTATTGCTTCTTACAATCTACTGCCTACCGCACTTAGAACACGGTGAGGTTTGTAATTCATGTAATAACGAACCGCCACATAACCCACCACAAACGTTGCCACAATCAATTCTAGATACGCTAGGTTGAAGACTTGATCCACATAGTGAGTTTCCACACCAACAGTTTGCATCCAAGCTGCCAATTTGAATAGCGCCGTTGCACCAATCACGATTGGGAATGTAAACGCCGCATAGCCTGGGCTGAAAGGCAGACGAAGTAGTTTGAAAAACGCGATGTAGATAATAAACGTCATCAACACTGCAATACCAAAGAGTAACCCAATGATCACTGGCGAAGGATTTGCCGTCACCGTTAGGTAGCCTGCTAAAGATAAACTGGCTGGTGCCGCCATAATCGCAATGGTTGGTTTTGCTGCGTCTGGCACTTCATGAGAGAAGATCAAACGGTAGATCATGAGAGGTAACATTACGGCATAAACCAATAAGCCAAAGACTAAAGTCGCATGAGCTACGGGTTCTAAGATCGGGTTACCTGAAAAAGAAACGTCTGCCACGATAATACCGATTGGTGGCACAAACCAACTTGGCACCATGTGGTGAATCTCAAAGTTTTTAGCTCTGTGGTATAAGAAGCTCACCAAGAACACGACATGTAACGCTACCGAAGCGAGCCACATAGCTTCTTGTAAAAATTGAGAGATTGGAGCCAACGAAGCAGACACCACCATGCACCCCATCGCAAATGTAGGTACAACACTGCCGACAACAGGGTGAGCAAGATCTTCACGTAATAAGTGGCCGTGAATCAAAAATTTCACAGCTAAAACAAGAAGCAATATCGCCGCTATACCAGCACTGATCCACTGCACCAAACCCGGTGTGTGCAAAATACCTTGTGCGACTAAAACACCATCCCAACACCAGCCTAAACTTGCAATTGCGAGTGCTAACCCTGCCATGGGTGTTGGAGCTCCTGTTAATCTATATTTAATACGTTGAATCATGTCAGCCTCTCTTAAACTTAATTCACTAAACTTGTGAACTCATCAGCTTGTTGAAGCCATAATACGCTTGCGCTTCGTTAAACAATATCCAATTATATATAACAAGCGTTCATTAATGCTGAACGACACCTTTCCACTAGCAACGCAAAACCAGGAACCTGATGGCTAATATTTCAATCAAACAACTCAAAGTGTTTGTCACTATTACCCAGCACTCGACGCTTACGACTGCATCAGAAGCGCTATTTCTGTCTAAAGCAGCTGTCAGCATGGCGCTAGGAGAAATGGAGAAACAGTTAGGTCACTCTCTATTTGACCGGGTCAACAACCGATTAATTCTCAATCAAGAAGGTCAAAAATTACTTCCTTTGGCTGACGAGATTCTTCATAGAGCCGCAGGTATCGATGTTTTGTTCCGCGACGACCAACCGTTAAGTGGTAATCTAAAGGTTGGCGCGAGTGACACGATTGGTAATCAGGTCGCACCGTTTATTCTGTCTGGCTTTCGCGAGCTAACTCAACATCAAGATCAGAGCTTATTCATTTCAAACAGTGCGCTGATCTGCCAAAAGTTGGTTGATTATGAACTGGATATCGCGTTAATTGAAGGAAAAACACTCCATCCGGAGTTGATCTCTAGCCAGTTCAGTAGCGATGAAATGTGTATTATCGTTAGTAATCAACACCCTCTCAATTCAAAAGAAAAAGTGATTTTAAGCGATTTAGAAGATAGTCATTGGATTTTACGTGAGTCGGGGTCTGGCACTCGCGAGTTTTTTCTTCGTGCCGTCGCACCACGCATCGAACATTGGTATGAATCCTTTGAGCTCAACACGACTGAGGCGATCATCAATTCTGTTTCTGCCAATCTTGGATTCGCGTGTTTATCACGGTTAGCAGCGCAACGAGCAATTGACTCTGGCCGAGTGAAAGCACTCGATGTCCCACTCGACATGAAACGTCGATTCTGGATGCTGGTCCATAAAGACAAATATCAAAGCCCGCTGCTGAAATCTTTCATGAGTTATTGTGAAGACTGGGCTACACATCAAGATTGAGGCCGCATTGTTAGGGCTCCAACTGGACTTTTAACATCAGAAACTGTATAAAAAGCCAGTAAAATTTATCAAACTTAGAGGATTAACCATGGCTGTAACGGTAAACCGTTATTCCCCTCGTTCATTGCTCTCTGATAATCTAAAATTTCATCTAACAATTTCAATTGGTTATATGACTCTTCGTGCTCAAAATACGATTCATCGAACGTATTAACGCAATAACTAGTGAAGTCTTTCGCTTGTTCAGGTTCGCTTAAATCTGTCTTACCTTTGAGCACTGAGTCAGTAATAAACCTATGGAATACGTTCTTAACTTTCTCGCTTGCGTTCGTACATTCATCTAGTGATTTTTTCTTTAGTTCTTCTAGTTTTTCTAGATGTACGTAGAACAGATTAGCACCCTTGAAACCCATTTGATAAGCGACCGAAATAAGCCCGATATCTTCTAGTTTCTTGATTGCGCGTTGAATGGTTCGCTTGCAGTAACCTGCATTACCTGTTTTGTTGAAGTGTCTTTCTATTTGGCCGTTTGACTGTGAGAAACAGTCTAGGTTGTGTTTGGTCTTGAAGTGCGTATCTAGATAGCAAATTTGGTCTAGAACTTCGTTCTGTGCGGTAGTTAGTGCGGTTATCATGGCTGTATAGTCCCATAACGAAGAAAGGCACTACTAGGGGTATCTCAAAACGGGTTCTATACAAAACCCTGACCAGTCTCACGATACTGGCTCTCACCCTAGAATAGTGCCTTTCAGTAATTCAACTCTGTTGGATTGTTTAAGCCCAACAAAATAAGATTACTAGTTGTGTGCGCTAATGGTTGTTTAGTCCACTAGTGCGTGTATAGATTTGCTTGATGTGAAGTCTATCAAATGTGATCGTCATTACAACAAGTTTTTACCCTTAGAAAATCAAATGATCAAAAAATGATCTGTTACTATTAATAGTTATAGTTTGTACCTAATTTACTGTTTTTATTTGAATTTTCTTTAAGGGGTGACATTCAGTGACTACTTGTGATTTTACGTGATTTCATGTGAAGCACTAAGAAAGACTAACAGCAAACTAAGTGAGTTATACACGCCTGTGATTAATTTAACTGTGAGTAAGTTTTCGAAGTGAAAGCTCAGATAAAACAAAACCCGCCACAAGGACGGGTTTCTAGTTACATAAAGTGCTTAACGATGTCTAACATGGTAAGCACTAACTGTAACTGTACCAGTGTAAGAACTAGCGGACTTTGCATCCGTTATTCCTTTTACTGCGTAGCCTAGTAATGTTTTAAGTTGGCTACTATGTTGATGATTATACTGTAGGGCGAACCTATCAAAGTATGGTTTAGACATAAATGCCAAGTCCACCTGATTAAAAATCAGGTCATCATCATCACTCTTTCTCATCACTATTGAAGCAATGCTTCTATACAACATATAGTATCACTGTGATTATTATGGCGCAATATACGCACTGTTTTTATGAACATTATTCTGCTAGGTGCTCTTGTAGCTTCATAAGTGAATCACAACCCTGATAGAAACCATCCTGTAAGATTGCTTTCTGAATCACTTGCATAGCGTCTTGGTGCGTAACTCGTAGATGTTTAGCCAATAACGGTAACACTCTGTTAATCGCTTCAGGACTGTTAACACTATGAATCTTGTTTCCTACCTTGATGCTAACAAACACATTATCACTTTCAATTATGTAATCCATATCAATTCCTTACCTGCGCTTCTTGGTAGGTCTTTCACGTTCAGCTTTCTGTTGAGCCGCTAAGATTGTATTGCGTTGGTCAATAAGCATCTTGTTAAATGCTTTAGGATCAATGATTGCACCTGACGGGATATTCAAAGGGGCATTGATAACTGTCTGTTTTGGCATACCTGATTTGTTGCTATCTAAGAACTGAGATAAGTCCTTGTTGATATCGCTTTGTACAATTCGCTCGCCTCTGTGAGCCATAATCAAGCCGTCATCCTGTAGGTATTCAGTACCTACCTCGAATGATGCAACACCACCTAAACTAGTTGCTGCAATACCTGCTAATGAAGTGCCTAACGTAGTTGCCGCTTGTGCTTGTGCTACACCAAAATAGGCCGCACCACCAACACCAAGTGTTACAGCATCAATACTAGCTTTCGCCTGTGAAATGCTTGCTAGAGTCGCGTAGTAGCTAATTGTTGCTGTAGCTGCCGCGCTTGCCTGTTCAAGTAAGAATGCTTTCTTAATTGCGTCTGCTTCTTCATCAGTTGCGCCTTTAAGGTCATTTGCTACTTGTGAATAACCCGCTGCTGCTTGGTTTCCTAGTTGCGCGATTGCTTGGTAGTAAGCTTGTTGTTGCTCAAATGAAGTAATTGTATTTGCTAGTTCTGCCTGTTGTCGTTGTTGGTCATACTTTGCGTTAATAGCTGCTTCTTTCGTTCTGAATGCTTCTGTTTGCTGTAGCTTTTCATCGTACTGACTCTGTAGGTTAAGTAGGTCAAAGTTACGCTGCGCTTCAATACGTGATTTGTCTTCAGCAACATAACCAAGTGCAACGGCTTGTAAGTCTTGCTGTGCTGATTGCTCTAGTTGCTTTACTGCTGCATTAAACTGTTTTTGCTCTCCTAGGTACTTTTTACGCTCTGAAGCAATCAAAGCATTCTCTGCTTTAATTTCAGCTTCTGAAATACCTAAGCCTAAGCTATCAGATCCATATGTTACGCTTTCCAGTGCTGCTTTCTGGTCGTAGTAAGCATCGATTAGCGTACGTGTTGCTTGTATCTGTGCTTCTGTTGCGCCAATACCTAAGCGTTGCGTTGCTTCGTACTTTGATAGCTCTCTGTCATTCAAACCAAGTGTATTAATCTGGTCTGCGTACTGTTGGTTAAGTTCTGCGAATGCATCCCTTGAATTTGTAGTGTTACCGCTTAAATCATCGTAACTAGCTTGTAGTTTTTTAAGGTCTGCTTCTAGGTTTGCAACTAGGCGTTGATTCTCTAGTAAATCATCACTAGTAGCGTTTGTTGCTGCGTGAAACTTTTCAACTGCGTAAGATGTATTGAGCCATTGATTTTCAGCACGTTTTACTGCTTGTTCAGTACCTTTAATCTCGTTCTTGATTTTGGTCTGTTCTATATTAGCGTCTGCTAATTGTTCAGTGTAATCCTTGATTTTCTTCTCAATATCTAGCTTAGTGATTCTTTGCTGTTCATTGCTTAGATCACGCCATGCTGAAATATTAGATTCTATCTCATCTGTGCTTTGTGCTGTTGCTGTTGCTACTGAACCAACTGCTGCACCTACTGCGATTAACGCACCAATGATTGCACCACCTGCACCAAAAGCACCCGCGATTTGTGAGCCTTGCTGACCAAATACAACCCATGCATTTGTCCCTTGTTGCAGTTGTACCGCTACATCCTGCATTTGGTAGCCCATTTGCCCCGCCATATATCGAACGTTCTTAACTACACCTTTTGATTGCTGCTCTGTTGTTTTACCGAACTTAACAAAATCACCCTCTGCTTTTCCTAAGCTTTCTCTAGCTTGTTTTTCTATCTCTTTCATGCCTTTTCTAAAGTCTTCGTCTGACACTCCAAAAAATACATTTACATTACCTGCGTATGCCGCCATATTATTTCCCTATATACAAAAAAAGCCCCGCCCAAATAAGGGAAGGGCTTATATTATTTTTTAAACTTGCGTTTCTGTGTTCGCTTGCGTAACCAGAAATACATTTATAGTTCTGCTGTCATAGCAACTAGTGCAAAAGTATCTTTCTCTGTGAAGGCAAACTTATTAGTTTCTGTAATCTTCAAAACATCAGGTTTTGTAACTTCATCAATAGTCTGATTACCTGTCATTGCTACAACATCAAATGCATTCATCATTGAACCGAAATACATTGTGTTGTCGTCCAACTGATCACAGATAACAACCTCATAGCGACCTAGAAGTAGACCGTTTTGAATAAGCCAAACTTGCTCACCCTCTGCTGTAATAGAACTAGCAAAATCAACAAAGTTACTCTTATTACAAAACAGTTTGCTATCTGCGTCATATGCATCAGGAATCTGTTTTACTGCACTTGCTAGAAATTCATAAACTGTTCTAACATCACTACCCCATTCACCAACAAAACCTGATTTTAAGCGTAATACTTCTTCTGTTTGCGTTAGTGGTGTACGTGCATCTACAAAACGAGTTGCAATATTAGCTACTGCTTTGTTAGCAATTTCATTTGATAATACAGTTCCTACTAGCATTGCTGTGTTTGATTCAATATCAAACTTAGAAAACGATAGCACTTCATTAGTTAATTCTACGCTTGAAGCTACTTTTACAAAGTCAGCAACTGTTGTTGAATAACTCTGTACTGTAGAAGGTGGAATAACCGCACCTTCTGTAGCGTCCATAATAGAAGGATGTGTAACATATACATTTCGATAATTCGGATTATCTGTGTAATGTTGCCCCATGTTTGTAATTAGAGAACTAGTATTAAATGCTTGTTCTGTAATTGCTGCACTTAGTTCTGGTGCTGTTAATTTAGGGTCATAATTAAAAGCCTTAAGTGATTGTAATGTTTTCATATACAACCCCTTATGCTTGAACTACTAGTACAGCTAGTGCTTCGTGGTCAGCTACAATAGAACCAAATAGGGAATCCATATAGAAACCAACTGTATCAGGGATAGTAAACTGGTCTTGAATAAAGTGTGTTGCACCTGAATTTGGTTGTAATAGTTCATATGCTTCTGAGAAGTCACCAAATACAACGGGTGCGTTATTTGCTGCGATTACATCCATTGTTTCATTTAGAATGATTGGTGCGCCAAATAGAGATAGACGACGAACCCAAACACCATTAGATTGAATGTTATTAATCTTAATCAGTGAATGACCATCATTACCTTTTAGCGTTTGCATAAGGAATGAAAGTGTATCTGGATGCATTGCAAAGCTTGAGCTTGCTTGGCTGCGTTCTGGAACTGTAAGCATTAACTTATAAAGGTTTGCTTCTAGTTTTGCCGCGTCTGTACCAATATCTGAAGCTGCACCGCTTGCCACTGCTGCAAATACATCACGTGCGCGTGTTGCTGCGGGTTTAAGTGCTTCTGCATATGAATTAGCACGATCAATAGCCGCGTTTGTAATACCGCGTAACTGTTGCGGGTCTGCCTTTGTACCTGTGCCTGTACCGTCACCATGTAGTACTTGATCTTGCATTGTAATTTCAAACTGTTCAGCTAGTAGCTTAATAAGGTTTGATTCCACTTGTACGTCTGACTGTTCCATTACTTCATTAGTAAGGCGAGGGAACGAATACATTTTCGTGTACAGACCTGACAAAACATCATAGTCCTGTGCCGCTGTTTCTGCTACAGCTACAAACCCCGTGTTTTCTGCTGTTAGTTGTACTTCAGGGCGAACAGTCAAAACTGTACGGCGGTAATCTAAGTTATCTGTAGAACGTTTACCAACTGCTGATAGAATCGCGCTGTTTTGAATTGCTTGCTCAATAACGTTTGTATTAAGTTCTGATTCATATAGAGCTGTATTACCATCTAGCGGTAGACCTTTCTCACTTGCAAATTCAGTGTATGTAGGTGTGCCTGATTTAATGAACTGCTTAAGCTTTAGCTTATTAGTCTTTTTATGCTCTTTACCTGCTGCTGTTGCAACACGTACTTTATTCTTTGTATTTGCGTCTGAAGCAACACTAAGTGCTTCTTGTACTTCTTCATTGATATCATTTAGTACTGCTTTAATACCCGCTACTGATTGGATATTTTCAATTCGTTTGGAATCCATATTCTTTCCCTTAATAAATTAGGTTGTTTTTGAGGTGCGCTTAATTGCGCGTACAACTTATTTATCAGTTGGGAAAGTGGGGTATTTCAAAATACTAAATATATATAGTTATTGATCGATTGTTATAACAAAATTCTTTTTTATATATAAACCACCTATAGGTTTTTATGCTTGCTAGGCAAATACGGATTGAATCGTTTACCTGCAATTTCATCAGTAACTATTATTATTAAATGCATAGGCTATTTGGTTTACCTAATTAGTATCGATTTAGCAACGGGATGTTGTCAGATATGAAAAGTTAATAATAAATGTGCGACTTTTCCGATAGAGAGTTTCACAATAAACTAATTAAAATCCTGTATGTTAATCTGTCTCCACAAGTAACGTGACACATACAGGCATAAAAAAAGCCCCATACTTAATTGTATGGGGCTTTTTCGTATCTGTATTATTTGGTTTTGTTGAGGTCGTCTGGTGCAATATCATATGATTTACATAAAGCTTCAAAGTTGTAATCTTCCTGACAGAACTTAATAATAAAAGCTCTCACCTTTTCTGATTCATCTGTTTTCTTTTCTTTCGCTGCTAAATTATCAAGCTGTGCTTTCTGTTCTGCTGCTTGTTTAAGTGCTTCCTGTCTATTCATCTCGGTTTTCCTCATATACACGCGCAAAGTATTGTTTCTCTTTTGATAACTGGTATTTGTTCCACTTATCTAGATTACTTGTAAGTGTTGCCTGTGTGCGTTGTAGCGTTTCTAATAGGCCGTGTTTCTTTACAAGTGTATTTCCTTGCGGGTCTTCCTTCGTATATGTAAGGCCGTCTTTCTGTACCTGTTGCTTTAATATATCAACTTGAGCTGTCAGTATTGCAAGCTGTTCCATTTGCGCAATGTCACCCGTAGTAACATCTATTGCATCATTTAAAAGCTCTTTGTATACCTTGCGTTCCTTCGCTGTTAACTTCATTTCTTGTTCCTTATTTTATGCACTCTTTATGCACTATTTGAATAAAAACCTCTCACTAACTGGTCTGACCTGTTCACTTTCGTCACTAGCACAGGGCAGTGAACCACACGCGGTCTATGGTCGATATAGCCCCGCACCCTTGAAAACTCGTTGCAAAACAAGCACTTACTAGTCATCTAAAAATATATCAAGAGGGTGTACTATCTAGTGAGTACATAATGATTATGCTTATGATATTCACACGCATTGCATATCTATGCATGTTAGTGTGTGCTAATGCTGTATAGGTGGGGTGTATATGAGGGATGTATATGAGGGTGTGCTATAGGGCAACACCTGCAATTAGGTAATTCATTTCGTTTAGATGTTCCTGCATTACTTCTTGTTTCTTGCTCTCTGTATATAAGGGGTGCTCATTAGCTAAATCAATCAATTTATCTAATACATCTAACCTATCTGTAGTGCGTTGGTGTTCTTTGCGTAGTCCTTGCAACTCCATAATGTCATACTCATCTAGGTCGCGTGATAACTGCATTAGCTTGGTAAAGTCACACATAACACTATCTGAATAACCTAGGCTCTCTAGGCGTTTCTTAATGAATGGTAACGGTACATATAGTTCTTTTTTCATGGTTTGTTCCTTGTGAGTATTCCCATACTCTCTAATTCTTCTATGTTGTTATTGAAGCTATTAAATGCCTCATCTAGTGATAAGCTGTTCTTTCTTAATGCATGGCTGTTAGTGCCGTACCAGTTTGTTGAATTAAACAGGCAATCAATAATAACCGCGTGTAGTGCTTCTTCGTAATCAATTATTTCAAAATCCATTCGATAAACCTTATATAAATAGTTATGACATTTCAAAGTCACTTTCTTGGTTTACGAATTAGCCCTTTCTATTATTAGTTAGGGCTTTTTTGTGTCTGTAGGTTTTGTACTGCTTTCTGTAGTGCTAATACGTATTGCTCTTGTTGCTCTTTATTAAAGCACTGCTTGCTGATTAGCTCTGTAATATCTTTGGTTGCTTTGGCTTTCATTGTCATTTCTATATATTAAAATTGAGGTGAGTTTTTCCCCTATACCTATTTAATCGATAAGTGGGGATTCGCTTGGGCGTGATAAAACGAGGGGATTCGGGGAGGGGAAAAAGTTCCCCTTTCCTTATATATATATAAGAGAAGGGGAAGAAATTCCCACTTGAAACAAATCACTTACTTGGCATTACGTAATACTTGACCTTTCGGTTGATTACTTCCTTAATCCCAAATGTATCAATTTTAGCTATTACTTGACTGACTAGAGAATCATCCTTGATTTGCTTATCACTAACGCCTAGCTCTTTTAGGTGTGCTTTGATTAGGTCGCGTGTATCTTTTCCTTTTCTCTCCACATCCCACCCAACCAATCCAATCCAATCACCGACTACAGACATTGCGCACTTACTAACAATGTTAGCTGAACCTTTATATAGCTCCCCGCACAAGTCCTTGATAAAGCCGTCAGGTAAATCCTTGATGTAATCCTTACCATTACACAAGTGAAGCTCTCCAACCGTGTCTAGTTCTAGCAACCCTTTATCATAGATGTCTTTATTAACCACTAGAACGTGTTTCGCACCTTTACTGCGATATCCAGTATTTCGACCAATGGCTTGATTTACCTCATCACTAATAACGGTTTTCATTGCTTCAAACTCTGTACAGTTTGTTGCTGTCATGACTGGGGCGATTTTATACGGGTGTGGATGAGTAACAATTGTAAGGATATCTTTATCCATTAAATCATTACTTCCTTTTGCAGCTTCAAAGCTCATCGTTGCTTTATCGTTACCATCTGCAATAACCATGTACCCGTGTTTGGTCGCGTACTCGGCAATAGTTTCACCAAATGTATTACGTGTTGAACGCGTTACTAATACCTGTAGAGAATCATCAATAATAACAATCCCCTCACCTACGTTGTCACTTTTAACAACTGGCATATGTTGAGACTCAAAGGCGCGTAGTAGAGACTTTTCAGCACTGAATAACACAAACTTAGTGTTTGAATCCCAATTATCAAAGCTTTCGCTGAGGTGCTTCATATTGCTAGCAAACTGTTGGATTCGTTCATCTGCTGATACTTGAACATCCACACCATAAGCTTTTGCTTTACCCTCAACTGATAAAATGCGGTCTAAGCGCATTTCATCCATGAGAATATAGCGACCTTTGAACATGCGAACCAGTTTACCTACCTGAACCTTTGCAATAGTCATACTGATAAACGTAGAGTTTCGCATACGGTCGTAGTTATCACGACACTCTGCTTTGATATCGTATAGCTCACTCGCTGTAATGTAACCTTGATTAAACATGGTGGTAAGTGCTGTACCATACTGGTCTGGTTCTAGGTCTTTATATAACTCGTTCAAGGCCATTGATGCGCCTTTTCCTGCAACCTCTTCTACAATCTCGCCTGTACCTTTGATAACCACAAATTCAGGGTTATTCTTTGCGAACTCATCGCGGTTGTATCGGGTATTGGTACAAAATACAACCGGCGTTGATAGTGCGCTTGTGGGGAACTCATTCTGTAGATAACTAGCGATAGCACCCGCAACACGTGACTTACCATCACCCGCATTAGCTACGTATAACACCGCGTGATTGCAGTGTAACTTGTTCACAATCTCACTTGCTTTTTGGTCGTATTCATCCCAACTCTTACCCACTTCTTGCACTTGCTTCTGAACAACGTGCTCATTAATCAAATCTTTCCAACTCTTCATTACTTACTGTCCTTGTATCGCTTCAATGCGTTTTGTAAACCTCTTTCACTAAATCCAGTAGCTTCAGCTATCGAAGCCCACGTATAGTTTTCACGTAGGCAAATGACCTTATTAACTACGTCATCAGTGATTTCTCTTGGTCGGTGCGCTTTGTGTAGCGACTTATCTTTAAGCTTTTTAGTGTCCATTACTTTTCCTTGGTTTTTGCGGTACTTTGTGCGGTATGAAGCTATGAAAAAGGCGAGTTTGAAACTCGCCTTATCTCTTATTATAACATTTTTTACTAGTTCGTTTCTTGGCTAGAACTCGCTGAAACCTTCTTAAACTTATCGCGTACCGACTCCAATTTAACATCCAAATGATTACCCGCTAAACCTTGCTTATATAGGTTCACCACTTGGTCTTCGTTTAACGCGTCCGTAGTCGTGCTATGAACTAACTTGTTGCGTAACTTCACCGAAACTTTCACGCCTTGCTTAACTTGTTTGGTCGTAACTTTAGCTAAAGCTCTTAGTTCGTTGATGTTCATCTCAGTGACTTTGTTTGTCTTCTTCTCAAACTTCGCTAACTCTTCGAATAAATCCATGGTATTTCCTTTTCTTTAGGCAATAAAAAACCCGCACTGTTTAGGCGCGGGTATGTTCATTTTGCTATAACACTAGATTTCGGAGTTATTGCAGAATTGACGAAAACAGAGCTCAAAAGCGTGACTCAAATCACAAACAACCCTTAAGCAAGTTTAATAAGTATTCGACATTCACTTATTTCTCTAAAGAATGGTCTAGGTTCGACAAGTGCCAACCGTCCGTATGTTGGTTAGATAGGTACATTCTCCTAGCTCCATTCTTCAATTGAATCAGTATCATGTTGCTCTCACGTCCACTCTTAAACAGTTCTATTCTAGATACTAGTGAACCTAAAAGTGCGTTCATTCTCTGTCTTGATTCGGTGTTATCGTAGATTAAAGATTCATGCTTCAACCGTTCAACTTCTTCAAAATCCTGCTCTCGAACTTCAACAACGTTTAGCGATTTAAGCTTATCTATCTGTTCGTTCAGTTCCTTAGATACAAAACCCTTAGCTTTCAACCATTCGATGTTAGTACCGTCCGTTTCCAGTAACGTATCAAACTCTGATAGATTCGTTTCCAGAACACTTATACGCGAACGAATAACGTTTTCTTGGGTATCATCCCGCTCAACTTTGAAGTCTTCAATGCTCAACTTGTCAGAAATAAGTTCTAGTAGTGCGGGTTCGTACATTTTCCCCGTCATGTTGCTGTTCGTACATGGGTTATCTGAAGCCGCTAGACGGTTCTTACTAGCGCAACGAATGCGAATTTCGTGCATTACACCGTTCTTCTTTCTGATATCCGTATACATCTTGCTACCGCATTCAAAACAGTATGAAAGACCATCAAATATTGACGTTATCTTTCTAGTTCTCTGTCTCTTAGTTACCGTTCTAGTGCCAGTAACGCTCAAAACTTGGTTGAATAAGGTTTCACTTACTATTGGTGGATACAGCAACAAGGGCTTATCTAGGTTTGATGATGTCATATAACCCATTACACGGTTATCTTTGTACAGGTTAACCACTCGTGAACGACTCCATAGCTCTGTGCTCTCACTGATAACACCATCTATGCGTTTCTTGCTCGGTGTTGGGTATCCTTTCTCGTTCAACTTTGCCGCTACGTACTTTGGTGTTAAACCACTAGCTACTAGCTCAAGCGCATCAATAACAATATCAACCCACTTTTGCACAACCGTATACTGTTCTTTGGTTCTACTAAGCCAGAACGGATATGAACCAGACATATAAGGGGTTTTGTTAGTTACTGCGTTTGTAAGTGAGCGTTTACTGGCATCACCTATGCGCTTACTTAATTTCTTACTGTAGTCATGCGCCCCATACACTTTAAGTATTAGCAGTATCTTAGATCCAATATCTGAACCGTTACCCTTGCGTGAAAACACCTGATAACTCGTACCATTAGGTTCAACAACACATACATCAACATAACGCATAAGACGTAGTAAAAGTTCTTCACCATCATCTGGTTCTAGTCGTGTAAGTCGGTCAACTTCTTCAACTACTAGAAGCGGCAATGGTGCTTTATGTAGAACAAGTTCACCCTGCTCAAGCTTATAGATAAAGTTACCTAACGCTCCGTTCTCTAGCACGTTTTTACCTGTAAAAGCTGACTTACCTTTATCGTCCATAGCTAGGTCACGCCTAGGGTTAACACCCGTTGCAACTATGAACGACTCGAACACATCACCCTGCCTTTCTAGGCTCGAACCATCACTTTGTTGATCTGAGCTAAATCTTGCGTAAGGGATTGCATCCCTACCTGTAAATTCCATAAAATAAACCTTATACTGACCTTAGATAACCTTACCACTTAGGGGAATAAACTACGATGACTGTTATCGTCAAGTACGTGGTCGAACGCAACGGAGAAGAGAAAATGACTTTTACCTCTAAAGCCGAAGCTGACGCATACGACAAAATGCTGGATATGGCTGATGAGCTTTTTGAACTGTTAAGCAAAAGCGATTTAGTTGAAGATGAAGGCAAGCAAGAAGAGCTTGCAATGTACCTAGCGAAGAACAAAGAAGAAGTTCTTTACGCATTAGGTGCTAAGCGTAAACCAGCTCCGAAAAAAGAAAAGAAGCTTGAAGCTGTTGAAGACGCAGAAGAAGATGCCGCTTAATTAGCTTGATTTTTTTCTAAAAAACGTCAATTACTCTCTATAGACAGAGGTCGTAATTGGCGTTTTTTTATACTTGTCGAAATATAATGAACTCTGTTTATAGTCGAAATCGCTCTAAACATTCGCTTGCACAAAAGTGTGATAAAGATCTAACCTATAGCCATCAGGTGATGGGGTTCCACCTAAGCTTTCGCTTCAACCGCCCGTTCTTTTGAACCGTGCTAATGACTCCTACAGAATCGAAAACAGGTAATACTGTTGGATGTATCGCTATTCCTCCATTTTGAAATGGACTTAGTCTATCCAGACCGAGCTTCATGACACCTTTGGATTATCGATACTCAAGATCTGTAGTGAATTAGCCGCACCTCTTCCAACACGTCCTGTTTTCTCAACGCCCTAGGTCTTAAATGGCTCTAATAAGTGAGAAAACAATATGCACTACTCTTCAGAAATTCAATCAATGTGCCCTATTCAAAGGGGTGATCTTCACAATTCAGCTCCAATTCCAGTTGAAGGCGCAATGGTTAGCCCAAAAGATGTCATCGCTATTTCTGGTTTAAGCCATGGCGTGGGCACTTGTGCACCACAACAAGGTGCCGCAAAACTAACACTGAACGTAAAAAGCGGCATCATCGAAGAAGCGCTAATCGAGACTATCGGCTGCTCTGGCATGACGCAATCTGCCGCGATGGCTGCTGAAATCCTCACTGGAAAAACCATTCTCGAAGCACTCAATACAGACTTGGTCTGCGATGCGATCAACGTAGCCATGCGCGAAATCTTCCTGCAGTTTGTTTACGGTCGAACTCAATCCGCATTCTCTGAAGGCGGCCTAGAAATTGGCGCCGCATTAGAAGACCTAGGTCAAACACAACGTAGCCAAGTGGGTACCAGCTACTCAACCGCAGCGAAAGGCGTTCGTTACCTTGAGCTAGCCGAAGGTTACGTGACCAAGCTTGCACTTGATGACCACAGCGAAGTGATTGGTTACGAGTATCTCAACCTCGGAAAAATGATGAAAGCGATTAATCAAGGTGTGCCAGCCAATGAAGCGGCCGACCTTGCTACAGGGACTTATGGTCGCTTCGATGAAGCCGTTACCACCATTAACCCACGCCAACAATAATTTTTGCCAATTTAGAGGAAAGATATGATGAACACTCAATTTAATGAATCAGTAACTCGCGTATTGGCAGAAATGAACTTCGACTCTTTAGAGCAAGCGAACCAATACTGCAAAGCCCACAACGTTGATCCAAAAGCCTTGGTGATGGACACCCAACCAATCGCTTTTGAAAGTGCTGCCGACGCTTATATCCTTGGCTCAGCACTAGCAATATTTCGTAAAGCCACCAGCGCAGAACAAGCAGCGAATATCATTGGTGAAGGCCTTCAAGCATTTACTAAACCCGGCAGTGTTGCCGAACAACGCCAAGTCGGTATTGGCCATGGCGCGCTAGCTGCTCGTCTTCTCAATGAAGAAAGCCATTGTTTTGCTTTCCTTGCGGGCCATGAATCTTTTGCTGCTGCAGAAGGTGCAATAAAAATCGCACTCAACGTCAACAAATCACGTCACAACCCATTGAAGGTAATACTAAATGGTCTAGGTAAAGATGCGGCTTACTTAATTTCTCGCATCAATGGTTTTACCTATGTTCGTACTCAATACGATTACCAAACGGGTGAGCTTGTTGAAACAGAACGTCGCCGTTTCTCACAAGGCCCTCGCGGCGACATCTTGTGTTACGGCGCCGATGATGTTCGTGAAGGTGTCGCGATCATGCACCGAGAAGAGGTAGACGTAAGTATCACGGGGAACTCAACCAACCCAACACGCTTCCAACACCCAGTTGCGGGTATCTACAAAGCAGAGCGTACTCGTCAAGGCTTGCCATACTTTTCAGTTGCTTCAGGCGGTGGTACAGGTCGAACTTTACACCCAGATAACGTGGCAGCAGGCCCAGCGTCTTACGGCATGACAGATACCATGGGCAGAATGCACGCTGATGCTCAGTTCGCAGGTAGCTCTTCTGTCCCTGCTCACGTAGCAATGATGGGCTTCATCGGCATGGGTAACAACCCAATGGTCGGTGCGACGGTTGCATTGGCTGTGGCAGTGAGCGAATTTCAAAATGCATAAAGTTGAGCAGCACAATCTACCCATGGAATAGAGTCCGTAAACTGAGAAACAAGTAATAACGGACGACCAAAACTCTACACCTATCACTAAAACCAAACAGCCAGCCTTATGCTGGCTGTTTTTTATCCATACTTGCTCTACTATCTATTCCTAATAATTATTTGTATCTAAGATTAAATACACAACCATTTGTATTTAACCGTATCTTTTCAAAGGAATAATATGAAAGAGCTCATCATTCATACCATTACCGTGTTCATGGGCTTTTTTGCCATTATGAACCCTATCGCTAATACGCCAATTTTTCTTGGATTAACCGGTGACAATGACAGGGAAACAGTCAAATCGATCGCTTTCCGCTCGGTATTCATCGCCTTCATAATCGTCAGTACTTTTGCTGTGTCGGGTAAACTCATCTTCGACCTATTTGGTATCACACTTTACGCACTTCGCATCACTGGCGGGATCCTAGTGTTCTTGATTGGCTTCCACATGCTGCAAGGTGATTCAACACATGCCAAAGCAAAAGAGAAAGTGAACTCAGACGCCCAGAAAGACGCTGCGCTAAGTATCGCCGTCTCACCGCTGGCAATGCCAATTCTCGCAGGCCCCGGCACCATTGCCACTGCAATGAACTTTGCCAGTACCGAGGGGGTCTATGAAACCATCATAACCATCGTCGCTTTCGGCCTGCTATGTACCTTAACCTATATCTTGTTTGTATTCGGCGAGCGATTTGTTAAAGCTGTCGGACCAAGTGCATTAAACGTGATAACCCGAATGATGGGTTTGATACTCGCAGTCATCGGTATGCAGATGCTGATTGAAGGGATTGAACAGGCTTATAAGGCGCTGTTTGTTTAGAGAAGACGATTCAAACGAGAGTATTGATTAAATTACAAGCCAACTGGTGTTGATCTACAACACTTTCTCATTGCAGAAAACTATCTCCAGAAAGACAAGCAATATCATTTTACAGACTTTATCCTAATGCGCCCTTTCATAACGAGGGCGCTCTCTTTATGATGAACGGAATTAAATTAACTTTGCTAACGGCAGCGCTTGTTATTCGAGTCGCTCTTATGGAATAGCAAAATCAAGACTCAACACATGGAGATTCAACATGGCTTACTTTTCACTAGCCTTCGGTACGGCAACCAAAAACCGCGACAATAAAATCATTGAAGCGTTCTTCCCTAACCCACTTCTAAACCCAAGCGACGCTCTTGTTGCGGCTGTTGGTGAAGTTGCAGGTTACACTGAAGGTAATCAAGCTATCGAAATCTCTGCTGCACAAAGCGCAGAACTAGCGAAAGCATTCGCAGCAAACGACGATGCTGCAAACGCATCTTTCGCAGAAAAAGCAGCAGCATCTGAGCAGCCACTTGTTCTTGTTGTTCTTGCAACTGACGAGAAGCCAGCATCTGTTTCTGAAGGCTTCCTAAAGCTACAACTTATCTCTAACCGCCTAGTACAACCACACGGTACGGTACTAGACGGCATCTTCGGTCTACTGCACAACATCGCATGGACAAACGAAGGCCCTATCGATCTTCCAGAGCTAGCTGAGCGTCAAATCGAAGCTCGCCTTGCTGGTCGCGCTCTGTCTGTAGATTGCGTAGACAAGTTCCCTAAAATGGTGGATTACGTGGTACCAACAGGTATTCGTATTGCTGACACTTCTCGTGTTCGTCTTGGTGCACATGTGGGTGAAGGTACAACAGTAATGCACGAAGGTTTCATCAACTTCAATGCAGGTACTACCGGTGTGAGCATGGTTGAAGGTCGTATCTCTGCGGGTGTTGTTGTAGGTAACGGTTCTGATATCGGCGGCGGCGCTTCTATCATGGGTACGCTATCTGGTGGCGGTACTATGGTTATCTCTATCGGCGAAAACTGCCTACTAGGCGCAAACGCTGGTCTTGGTTTCCCAATGGGCGACCGTTGTACGGTTGAGTCTGGCCTTTACGTGACTGCGGGTACTAAGGTTCGCATGCTAGATAAAGAAGGCAACGAAGTAGAAATCATTAAAGCTCGCGACCTAGCTGGCGTTTCTGATCTTCTGTTCCGTCGCAACTCGATCACTGGTCAAATCGAATGTCTAGCGAACAAGTCCGCTGTTGAACTGAACAGCGAGCTACACAGCAACAACTAATTTCCGTTTAGCTAAAACATTAAACCGCCGAAGTAAACTTCGGCGGTTTTGTATGAAAACAGTAGTTTTTGACAGCTAAATCATATCACTGACTAGCGTTCTTGTTTAAAGCTCCTGCTAATCCGTAATGAACCTTATTATTTACCAATAATAGCTTCAAGTGCACCGATTTGTCCGTACCAATCCATGTTGTCCCACATAAGGTATTCTTCAGCAATCTGACCATCTTCCCAACGAACTAATGTAACGATATGTGTACTGAACGCTTTGCCGGTTGGCTTGAGTACTCGGCCATCTATCAATGGCATAGGTGTATCCCAAGTCCCCTTAATAACACTCATGCCAGCTGTCCAGTCACCGGATCCAAACTTGATCGGGTGCTCAGTGATCTTGACATCAGAATAAGTGCTAAAAAGCCATTCCATTTCCGCTTTATGATTATGTTCCCATCCTGAAGTAAGAGAACCATCAGGATTAATAACTTTGACATCAGCAGCATGAAGGTCACCTATCATATCCAGATCATGATTTGTAAAAGCGACTAAATCCATTTTGTCGTACCGAGCTACATTGGCCGCTTCGAGCGTCTTTTCAGCTTCATACATTGCGACCTTTTCTTCTAGCTGGTTAATCTTTGCTTTTAATACCTTAACATCATCATTTCCAGCAAAAGCAGATGCACTGCTTAAAGAGATAAGTAGAGTAAGTGGGAGTAAGAAATTTTTCATTGGATCTTCCTAGTATTGTAAGTATTTGCTTGACGAAAATCATTCTAATTCCATTACATTTAAAGAAAAACCATCACACTAAGAAATGATTATTCTCCATTTAAGAATAATCGTGAGACTTATGATTCGATAACTCAATTATCATGAACTTACAGAGCAAAGAATATAAATTGGTTAATGACTGACTAAATGAGTAATCATTCCGGCGAATCCCCTACAAATGAATTCGAACTTAACAGCTCCTATCATCTCGAAATAACGACTCTCACCACTAAACAAAAAAAAGCGCAAACCTTTCGGTCTGCGCTTTCGTTAGCTTTTAAAACGATTCGTTTAATGAATCAAATTAACCCACATTCTTACGTGCGTTTTGGAACATACGCATCCAAGCACCATTCTCGCCCCAACCTTCTGGAGACCAAGAGTTAGCAACCGTACGGAATACACGCTCTGGGTGAGGCATCATGATAGTCACACGGCCATCGGTCGTTGTTAGGCCAGTAATAGCATTTGGCGAACCATTCGGGTTGTTCGGGTATTGTTGCGTTTGGTTACCGTTGTTATCAACGTAACGTAGAGCAACCGTACCTGAATTTTCAATCGCGTTTAGGTGGTCGTTGTCACGCACTTCTACGCGGCCTTCACCGTGAGAAACTGCGATTGGCATACGAGAACCTTCCATACCGTTGAAGAACACAGAATCAGACTTCTGAACTTCAACTAGGCTGAAACGAGCTTCAAAACGCTCTGATTCGTTACGAACGAAACGTGGCCAGTACTCTGCACCCGGAATCAGTTCACGCAGGTTAGACAACATCTGACAACCGTTACACACACCTAGCGAGAAAGTATCTTCACGCTTGAAGAAGTTTTCAAATTGGTCACGAGTAGAATCGTTAAACAGAACTGATTTAGCCCAACCTTCACCAGCACCTAGTACGTCACCGTAAGAGAAGCCACCACAAGCCACAAGGCCGTTGTACTCTTCTAGTACCGCTTGACCCGTTAGGATATCGCTCATGTGAATATCAGTCGCTTCGAAGCCTGCGCGGTCGAATGCTGCTGCCATTTCAACGTGAGAGTTAACCCCCTGCTCACGTAGAATTGCCATCTTAGGCTTAGCGCCAGTGTTGATAAACGGTGCAGCGATGTCTTCGTTAACGTCGAAGCTTAGTTTCACGTTCAGACCTGGGTCTGAATTGTCTTTCTTCGCTTCGTGTTCTTGGTCTGCACAGATTGGGTTATCACGTAGACCTTGCATCTTGTGCGTCGTCTCAGCCCAGATAGTACGTAGTTCAGTACGGTTACGTTGGATTACAACGTCTGCACCAGACTTAATCACTAGCTCATCAGATGCTTCAACAGAGCCGATTACGTGTGAACACGCTTCTAGACCGTTTGCAGCAAGTGTAGAAAGAACAGCATCTAGGTCATCGTTACGAACTTGAATTACCGCACCTAGCTCTTCGTTGAAGAGTACTGCTAGCGTATCTTCGCTGTTCTCTGATGCAGATAAAAGCGCTGCAATATCAGCATTAACACCACAGTGACCTGCGAACGCCATTTCAGCTAGCGTTACGAATAGACCGCCATCGCCTTTATCGTGGTAAGCCACAACTTGATCGTTTGCTACTAGTGCTTGAACGCCTTCGTAGAAACCTTTTAGTTGCGCTGCGTTGTCTACGTCTGCTGGCTTATCACCAAGCTGCTTGTAAACTTGTGCAAGCGCTGTTGCACCTAGACGGTTTTGGCCGTTACCTAGGTCGATAAGAACTAGAGAAGAATTACCTTTGTCAGTGCGAAGCTGCGGCGTAATCGTCTTACGAACGTCTTCAACACGAGCAAACGCAGTGATAACAAGAGATAGCGGAGAAGTGACTTCTTTCTGTTCGCCGTTCTCTTCCCACTTGGTCTTCATCGACATTGAATCTTTACCCACTGGGATAGTTAGACCCAGTGCTGGACATAGCTCTTCACCGACAGCTTTCACCGCTTCGTAAAGACCTGCATCTTCACCAGGGTGACCCGCTGGAGACATCCAGTTAGCCGACAATTTAATGTGTTTGATATCGCCGATGTTCGTCGCTGCGATGTTAGTGATTGCTTCACCAACCGCTAGACGAGCTGATGCGCCAAAGTCTAGAAGTGCCACTGGCGTACGCTCACCAAGAGACATCGCCTCACCGTGGTAAGAGTCGTAACTTGCTGCCGTTACAGCACAGTTAGCTACAGGAACCTGCCATGGGCCAACCATTTGGTCACGAGCAACAAGGCCAGTTACCGAGCGGTCACCGATAGTGATAAGGAATGTTTTCTCTGCCACTGTTGGTAGGCGAAGAATACGGTCAACCGCTTCGTTTAGTTCGATACCAGAACGGTCAATCGCAGGATTGTTTGCTTTTAGCGTTTTCGCATCACGGTGCATCTTAGGTGTTTTACCTAACAGGATGTCCATTGGCATGTCGATCGGCGTGTTGTCGAAGTGTGAATCTTCTAATTTAAGATCACGTTCTTCTGTTGCTTTACCCACCACTGCGTAAGGTGCGCGTTCACGTTTACAAATCGCGTCGAATGTTGCCATGTCTTTATCAGCAACCGCCATTACGTAGCGCTCTTGAGATTCGTTACACCAGATCTCAAGTGGGCTCATGCCCGGCTCATCGTTTGGCACGTCACGTAGGTTGAAGATACCGCCACGCTCGCCGTCGTCTACTAGCTCAGGAAGGGCATTCGAGATACCGCCTGCGCCCACATCGTGGATGAATGCGATTGGGTTCGCATCACCAAGCTGCCAACAACGGTCAATCACTTCCTGACAACGACGTTCCATCTCTGGGTTTTCACGCTGTACAGAAGCAAAATCTAAATCTTCAGAAGAAGAACCAGAATCCATTGAAGATGCAGCACCGCCACCAAGGCCGATGTTCATTGCAGGACCGCCAAGAACGATTAGGCTCGCACCAACTGGGATCTCTTTCTTCTGAACATGATCATCACGAATGTTACCTAGACCACCAGCCAGCATGATTGGCTTGTGGTAACCACGTACTTCTTCACCTGCGTGAGAGTTTACTTTCTCTTCGTAAGTACGGAAGTAACCCAATAGGTTTGGACGACCAAATTCGTTGTTGAATGCTGCTCCACCAAGAGGACCTTCAAGCATGATATCCAAAGCAGTAACGATACGGCTTGGCTTACCAAAGTCAGTTTCCCAAGGTTGAACGAAGTTCGGGATCTTAAGGTTAGATACAGAGAAAGCAACCAGACCCGCTTTTGGTTTACCACCAATACCAGTCGCGCCTTCATCACGGATTTCACCGCCTGAACCTGTTGATGCGCCCGGCCATGGAGAGATTGCCGTTGGATGGTTGTGCGTTTCAACTTTCATCAAGATGTGTGTTTTCTCTTGGTGATAGTTGTACTGGCGAGTTTCTGGATCTGGGAAGAAACGACCGACTTCAGAACCTGTCATTACTGCTGCGTTATCTTTATAAGCAGACAGAACGTGTTCTGGTGTCGTTTCAAAGGTGTTCTTAATCATCTTGAACAATGATTTTTCTTGCTTAACGCCATCGATAGTCCAATCAGCGTTAAAGATCTTATGACGACAGTGCTCTGAGTTCGCTTGTGCAAACATCATTAGCTCGATATCAGTCGGGTTACGACCTAGCTTCTCGGTGAAGCTTTCAAGAAGGTAATCGATCTCATCTTCTGCAAGTGCAAGACCTAGGGTAACGTTTGCTTTTTCAAGCGCTTTACGTCCGCCAGTTAATAGGTCAACTTCCGCATAAGGAGCAGGCTCAGCCACGGTAAATAGTGCCGCCGCTGATTCGAAGTCAGTGAAAACCACTTCCATCATACGGTCGTGCAGGATTGCTTTCAGCTCAACAAGTTGAAGCTCAGAAAGTTCAGCAGAGGTTTCAATGTAGAAAGCAGTACCGCGCTCTAGACGTGACACTTTAGCCAGTCCACAGTTGTGTGCGATATCTGTTGATTTTGAAGACCAAGGCGAGATAGTGCCCGGGCGTGGCGTTGCAAGTAGCAGTAAACCTTCAGGTTCATGCTCTTCAATCGTTGGACCGTAAGTCAGTAGCTTTTCTAGCTTCTCAACTTCAGACTCATCTAAGTCTGCCGTTAGATCAGCAAAGTGAGCAAACTCAGCGTAAATACCTGTTACAGGTAAGCTTAATTCACGACAAAGCTCTAAAAGCTTGTTAACACGAAACTCAGATAGAGCTGGGGAGCCACGCAAAATTCTCATGTGCTTAGGTCTCTTATGCAGTTGATTAAGGTAGTATTGGAATAAATTCAGTGGGTTATAGGAACAACCTAACTGTTTTCTTCGAAGCTATTCCCGAAGGTTGCCAAACCTATGCCGATTCCACCTCTTCAATGCGAGCGCATTATAAAGCATTTCTTTTTGTGACGTAACACCAAAAGCAACCGTTTGCGTGATTTTTTTTATCTTTCTGCGTAAATGGTACTTTTGCTGCATTTATCAGCACTTTTACAACTGTTTAAATAAACCTGCTTTGCCAGCCTTGCGGGGTTTGGTATAAAGGGGCTTCCACTTTTCGAGATTTCATTTTGATGCCTAAATTTACGCTCATCTTTTCGTCTAAGTTCCTTCTGCTTGCCATTGCCCTAGTTGGGTTGGCTGGATGCCAGATTGAGTCAGAACCTAAAAGTGTCCTTGAGCAGATACGAGAGCGAGGCGTTCTTCGCGTCGGCACCCTAAATAACCAACTCTCTTATTACATTGGTCCCGATGGCCCTGCTGGTTTGGATTACGAGTTAGCTCGTGAATTTGCGCAGGAGCTTGGTGTACAGCTTGAGATTAAACCCGCTTATCGTTTATCCGGCCTATTCCCAGCCTTAAAGAAAGGCGAGATCGATCTTATCGCGACAGGGTTAACGCAAAACAATAACCTGACACGCGCTTATCGCGCCGCGCCCGCCTATTACTATGTAAGCCAACAAGTGGTGTATAAAAAAGGACAGTGGCGCCCAAGAAACCTTCAACAACTGATCAAGTTCGAGAATAAGCGTCAAGCTGATTTCGTAAAAGCACAAACTGAATCAGAAGAGCCTGCATCTACCGAAACATTGACGCCATCTTTGGTGGTAGTGAAGGACTCACACTTTGAGCCAACGCTAAAACAGATCCAGAACAAGCACGATGACTTTATCTATGATGCAATAGGTAATGCTGACATCAACGACCTGCTAAAGGAAGTCTCTACTGGTGAGCGCTTGTTTACTGTTGCGGACTCGATTGAGTTGTCGCTCGCACAACGTTTATACCCAGACGTAGCCTTAGCTTTTGAGCTGACAGAAGATCAACCTATCTCTTGGTATTTACAAAAGTCTGAAGATGAAAGCCTTTATGCATTACTGATTGAGTTCTTTGGTAACCTAAAACAGTCTGGTGAACTGGCTTCACTGGAAGAAAAATACATCGGCCATATCGGCACCTTTGATTACGTTGATACTCGTGCATTTATCCGCGCATTGGATAGCAAGCTGCCAAAATGGTCTCCGCTGTTTCAGAAGTACTCACAAGAATTTGACTGGCGCTTGATTGCAGCTTTGGCATACCAAGAGTCACACTGGAACCCGGTCGCGCGCTCTCCAACGGGTGTTAGAGGCATGATGATGTTGACACTGCCTACTGCGAAGAGCGTTGGTGTAACCAATCGTCTCGACCCGAAACAGTCGGTACAAGGCGGTGTTGAATACCTGCGACGTATCGTGAATCGAGTACCAGATTCAATCACTCAACACGAGAAGATCTGGTTTGCGCTTGCCTCATATAACGTAGGTTACGGGCACATGATGGATGCTCGTCGCTTAACCAAAGCACAAGGCGGAGATCCTGATGCTTGGGGTGATGTGAAAGACAGACTTCCTCTGCTAAGACAGAAGAAGTACTACAGCAAAACTCGTTACGGGTATGCGCGTGGTGATGAAGCAAGGAATTACGTCGAGAACATTCGCCGTTATTATCAGAGCATTATTGGCCATGTAAATAAGCGTAATAAAGAGGAAGAAGCGAGCCTTGAAGGTTTGGTAGTTATCCCACCGCTAGAGGTTTCAGATGCTGAATCAACAATCAGTGAGGCTGAATCCGCAGTGAACGACGCAGAGTCTTCCAAATAACAGAAAAAGAGCAATGCCATTTAGCATTGCTCTTTTTTATTGCATCACGATAAATGATCAAAACAAACAAAACGCCTGTGATATCCAGTGTGTCATATTGCAGTAACAATCGAACTTTATAACGTCACACCATAAGCGACATAATGCTCGGTGGCATTCAACTCTTAGCCATCACGATACTGGTTCAGAAAGCTAACGCTAAGTTCGTGGCAGAGCTTATAAACAAATAACTACTATAATTAAAACTGAAGTCATAATTACAAAGCCAGACGACAAATAGGAAATCGTTGAAATGATGAAGAACAAACTGAAATCGAAACGCCTTGATAAGACCGTTGCTGCCAACCGTCGTAAGCGTATGCTTTCAAATAATAAGAAGAAGATCATTTGGCGCAACCGTGCTTTCATGCAGATGATTGCTGAGTAAAAGTAATGACCAAGTAAGTTTACTTGGCACTCTTGCGATTGAGAGTGCCGAAAGCTTGCTGCTATTTGTTGTTACAGACCTTGTTCTTGTTACTGACGTTATTCTTGTTACTTGCCTTATCGGATTCTAAACGCTGCTCTTCCAACAGACGCTCTTGCTTTCGCTTCTCTTTGATCTCTTTTCTACGGCGCTTGAAAAACGCCTGTAACTGCTCGCGACACTCTGCTTCTAATAAGCCATGCTCAACATCGGCATAGTGGTATGAAGCTTGGCTTTCAAAGAGGTTTAACACCGTCCCCGCCGACCCGGCTTTTAAGTCAGGAGCCCCAAATACAATGCGCTTTACTCGGCTGTGTAGCAAGGCACCCGCGCACATTGGGCAAGGCTCTAGCGTGACGTATAAAGTGGTATCAAGTAAGCGATAGTTTTCCAAGGCTTGACCTGCTTTACGCAAGGTTTCGATTTCTGCATGTGCCGTCGCATCGTGGCTGCCAATCGAGCGATTCCATCCTTCTGAGATAATCTCTCCATCTTTCACTAGTACAGCACCAACGGGAACCTCTCCCTCTTTCTCTGCTTGCTTAGCTACCTCGATGGCGCGTCGCATGAAGATTTCATCTTGAGGGGTGAATTGATGATCTGACAAAGGTATCTCCAGAAAACAAAGGATAAAAACGAAAATAGGTATGCGGTGAAGCATACCTAATCTTCGTGATAATGAACAATAAAGAGATAAGAGACAATGAACAATAGCCGCTTACTGGTTAGGCGGATCGCTAGCTATTGGCACCTTCTATGTCATCGGCTATTCGCGTCGCTTTGATACTCACAATGCGATTATTCTCGACCGAGATAATTTCAAACTGCCACTGCTGGTATTGAACAACTTCGCCAGTATCCGGCAAGCGTCCAATTAGCCAAGTCACAAGGCCATTTAACGTTTGAAAACTCTCGGTTTCACCCTCAAAATCCGACAGCTCTAAACGATTTTTCAGCTCACTGATAGGGATTAATCCATCCACTAATAAACCGTCTTCCACTTGCTCTGTCCAAAGATCTTTAGGGTTGTTCGATAACTCACCAGCAATCGCCTTTAGGATATCGTAATGAGTCACAAGGCCTTGAACATCGCCATATTCATCAACAATGAATGCCATCTCTGTACCCGACTCTTTAAAATAGCCAAGCAGACGTAAAGCCTTCATCGATTCAGGAACATAAATCGGAGAGCGAGATAGCCCCATGATCACTTGAATATTTAAATTGCCCGCCTGATTCAATAAGGCTTTGGCTGACACCGTACCGACCACTTTATTGAGGTGATCTTGGCACAATGGAAATACACTATGCTTTGAACTGCGTAGTTTTTTTAATATCTGCTCAACCGGTTGGCTAATATCCAGAAAGTCGACGTCTCGACGTGGAGTCATTAAAGAGCTCACCAGACGGTCATCAAGCTGCAAGATATTACGAATCATCTCTTGCTCGCCACGTTCAATCACACCAGATTCCGAGCCTTCTTTCACGAGTGCATGAATATCATCTTCAGTCACACTGTCTTCTTCGCCACCACGTCCCATTAACTTGAGAATACCTTCCGTAGAAGCCGACAACGCAAACACAAACGGCGTCGCAATTTTAGATAACCAGAAGATAGGCAGCGCGACTAGCACAGCAATGTTTTCAGCTTGAGATTGAGCAAAACGTTTTGGTACCAACTCACCCACAACAATCGCGAAGTAAGTAATACCAACAACGACTACCGCGGTAGACAGGATATTCGCTTGTGTTGGATCGAGTCCCCACAGTTCAAGTTGAACCGCAAGTGGAGCTGATAACGTAGCCTCACCCACGATACCGCTGAGTAGGCCGATTACCGTGATACCGATTTGGATTGTAGAGAGGAAGCGGGTTGGGTTTTCTTTGAGTTCTAGAGCAACCTGAGCGGAGCGATGTTTTTCGGCTAAGCGTTTCAGCCGACTATTTTTTGCTGCTACCAGTGCAATCTCTGACATGGCAAACAGACCATTTAAAACAATTAACCCTACTAAAAGCAGAATTTTCATGTGGCTTGGATTTCCTAAATTTACCGGCCAACAATTAGCCGTAATCCGGAGTATAAGCTGAGTGCGTTTATTGTGGGTATAAAAAGTTTTGGATATAGAAAGTTTTGGATATAAAAAGTCTGGGATATAACAAAATAACGAAAAAAATAGTGAAAAAAAGCCCGCACATTTCGGTGCGGGCTTCGATGATTTTATCTTACTGATTTTTGCTTCTATTGCTTAGCTTTACTTATCTTACATTGTGTAAGTGTAAGGAGCTTGGATACCTAGCGGGATACCAAGAGCCCAGTAACCTAGCAAGAAGATAGACCAACCGATTAGCATAGCAATCGAGAATGGCATCATTAGAGAAGCTAGAGTACCGATACCTGTCGACTTAACGTAACGTTGACAGTAAACAACAACCAGTGGGAAGAACACCATTAGTGGAGAGATGATGTTAGACACTGAATCACCTACACGGTAAGCCGCTTGAGATAGCTCAGGAGAGATACCCACAACCATTAACATAGGAACTAAGATTGGACCAATAAGAGCCCACTTAGCTGAAGCAGAACCGACAAGAAGGTTAACTGAAGCCGTTAGTAGAATCATACCAACAACCGTTGCTTCACCTGGAAGGTCCATCGCTTTCAAGCCTTCTGCACCGTAAAGTGCCAGCATAGTACCGATGTTTGATTGAGCAAATGCTGATAAGAACTGAGCACAGAAGAACGACATTACAATGTATGCGCCCATCGTTGCCATCGTCTCAGACATTGCTTTGATAACATCATTACTATTCTTGAATGTACCCGCTACACGGCCGTAAACGATACCCGGAATAATAAACAGGATGAAGATCAGAGGAACGATAGACTTCATTACTGGTGCTGAGAACGCCGTTAACTCACCTTCAGGCGAACGAAGTGCTGAGTTTTCAGGCATTAGAGCCGCGATAAGCAGACCAATACCTGCAACCATTGCCCAACCTGCGAATTTGAATGCTTTAGATTCAATGGCTGTGAACGTACCTAGATCAGGTGCTTGTTCTGCATCTTCATCTACAGGCGTATTAGCAAGGCGAGGCTCGATGATTTTCTCTGTAACGTACCAACCAATTGCCACAATTAGAATTGAAGACAAACCAGTAAAGAAGATGTTCGCTAGAGGGTTAATCACATATGCAGGGTCAAGAACGTTTGCCGCTGTTTGAGTGAAACCGGCTAGTAGCGGATCAATACCAGAAGGAATGAAGTTCGCTGAGAAACCACCTGATACACCAGCAAACGCTGCTGCAATACCCGCTAGAGGGTGACGACCCGCTGCGTGGAAGATGATACCGCCAAGAGGGATTACTAGAACGTAACCTGCATCTGCTGCTGTGTGAGACACGATAGCAACAAGAATTAGCATTGGCGTTAGTAGCTTAGCTGGCGTGAAGTTAAGCATCTTCTTAAGGCCAGTCGTAATGAAGCCTGAAGAGTCAGCAACGCCAACACCTAGCATAGCAACAAGTACGATGCCTAGCGGTGCGAAGCCTGTGAACGTGGTAACCATATTCGCTAGGAAGCTAGCAAGCGCTTCACCAGTAAGTAGGTTGTTTACTTCAAGAGCAGCACCCGTTTGAGGGTTGATTAAGTCGAATGAAAGGTTCGATAAAAGTGCAGATGCTACCCATACAATAACTAGAGCCCAGAAGAACAGAATTGCTGGATCTGGAATTTTGTTGCCGGCGCGTTCAATGAAGTTTAGAAAGCGGTCCATACCACTGATCTTATCAGTCGATGGTGCTTTTTTTACGGCTTGGTTACTCATGGTAACTCCATATGTGATGTTGTTTGTTTAGGCCTAATATAAGTTTTGACCATGGCCTATTGGTACAGCACATATTCTATTAAAGTCGCTGTTAAAAAGCACAAGGTTCCACATCATTTTCCATAAATGGAGACATATTTTGCAAAAATACCGTACAACAGCAACAATATAAAAACACAAAAAACACCATTCCATATACAGGGTTTTAACTGGCACGTAAACAATGTCCGAGGAGTGAAAACTATCAGTAAGGGAGAAGCGTGGGGCTTGGCATACAGTAAACGTTTGCTTAATAGATCAATCAAACTCACTGTATTTGGAGAGCATAGTTTCGAGGCGAATACTTTGCGCACGGTTCATGCGATCTTGCCATGCAACAGTCACCGTAATGTTTTTCAAAGCGTGAGACAAGGCACCACTGGCATTTGTCACCTCACAGCTCATCGTATACCCAGAGCCCGACAAACCAGATAAAGGATCCGAACTTGTCGCATTGCGACAGTAATCCGCTTGATTGAGATCCGTAAAAAGGATTAACCCTACAGCTCCCCCCATATCCGATACACGAGTTCGATAATACTCCATCTGCCTTTCAGCAAAATGAAGCGCTTCTACACTGTGCAGCGCGTAATCCGATTTTTGTTCTGCATAAACCTGTAGCTTAACCAGCCCTAGCGAAGCGATACCGATCAATAGAAAAGAGATCAGGACCTCTATCAAGCTAAAGCCTGAATTTTTATAAGTCACTCCATGATCCTTTCTTCCATTTGGCTTTCAAAGGAACACTATGGGGGTTGTATTCCCCTGTGTAATCTAAGTTTATCGAACCTTGAATTGTCGATAGCCCGCCAACTGAATCAAAGAACATTCCTCCCTTGGGAAAAAAAGAAGCAAATCCAATATAAACCGAATTGCTCTGCACTAAGCCGGCGATAGGTATCGTATTTGGAACTTTGGTCCATAAGCCGCTCAACAGGTCCGTATCAACATCAGGGGAGGCTGGTTCGTCGTATATGCTCATATCATTTAGGTGATAAAAGGAGCCATCAAACACACTTGCATTACCGTTCGCAACGATGCCATCTTGAATCACTAATGAACGTGGAGTAATAACACCGGGGATAGGTTCTACCACATTAATTGGTGGGTGATAGACCACGCAATCACCTATCACCCATACCTTCTCTTTGCCACTAGCAAAGGCATTATTAATCGCTTGGCTACACTTATTGCCTTGATACTTTCCATTGACTAAATCAATGTGCTTGGGGGGAGATACAGTCCTGTCAATAAGGTCAATCACATGATAATCACGCTTAATCTGGTCAATATTTTCTGACGTTTTAGATACCCCAAAGTAATTAGAGAAAGTATCGATGGCTGGGTCAAATTTGAAATCTGATTGAAAAGCATTTGAAGGCAATGACCCAACTGAATCAATGGTTGCATTGCGGTTAATATCGGTTGTCGGTTGGCAAGACTCAAAGGTAGGAAAAGGAAGGGTACCGCCCGTAGGTGTGATTGTCTTTAAACGCCCGCCGCCTTGGTTTTTATAGATCACACTATCTAAGAACCGAACAGACACACATTCGTTAATACCACCGACCGCAGTAAGACTAATATCTGGGGTAATATCGATATTGTGATCAGAAATAAACTCCAAACTCGAATTGGTTTGCATCGCCCCTAGCCCCGACGAATTGTTAAAATTTATCTCTTTGTTCAGGGATAAATAGTGAGCACTCGACACCAATATATTCGGTGTTAGGTTATCTGATTTCAACGTAAGGACTTTCGACTGCTGACAGTGATTCATTAAATCATTGGGAATAGCCGTGAGATCATTTTCAGCTATATAGGTAAAACCACACTCCAAACCAGCCTCGGCGTTCCAATGAGCTTTGCGGACTTGAACTTCATTCTGCGCGACCTTAATTTGATGAAAAATACTGCGATAGGTGCCCAAAGTAACAATTAAAGCACTCAATACTAAAACAGATGTGATTAACAACGTAGCCACTCCAGCTTGCTGCTTTACCGAGGTCATTGCCAATTCCTTTGCTTAACGGTTATTGCGACACCTTTAGAGATCCCTGCACTCGGAATTGACGCAACAATATTCAAATCAGTGAGCGTAGTGTTCACCCCATTTTTGCTCAACACTTGTGAGGATATTGATAAATCGTCGACGGAGATAATGCTATCGTCGAAAAGTGAGTAGCATGAGGTAACTTGCTCATGGGCTAAAATGTTCCCTGGAGTAAGAACGCCCTTTTCACAAATTTTCAATCGAGTCCCCTCCTTTTTATACACGATATTCCTGTAGTTTTTTCCGTCAGTTGATCCCTCTTTGAAATAAACGAACCCCACCTCAACACCACCGCTAACATGAATCGTGTTAACGGCACCTAATAGCTTCAGAGATTCACCATTTGACCCATCGTAGCCTGCTCGTTGAATATCTTCTTTCATTACCTGCATCGTGCTCGTAAGATTTTGTAGCAGCAATAATTCAATGCCTTTATCTCTGGCTATTCTGTGTCCCGTCATAAATACGCTGCCGATAATAGAAATCGCGAACACACCAATAACTGAGGCCACCATCAACTCAATGAGTGATGCGCCCTTTTGCTTTCGCAAGCTTCTGGTTCTGGGCTTAGCAAGCATAATAGCCATGCAGAGCACCCGACTCGCCACACACTCTAATTCGCCCCGGAGGGCTTGATAATTTAATCAAGAGTCGGTCGGTTGAAGCTCTTTTAGGAGCCAAGTAAATCGTACCTCTGGCAGGCCTTCCTCTTACACTTTCAAAACTGATTTTTGCGCCGGTATAGTTATGAGAAAACGATAAGTCTCGAAACGGCTCTCCCGACAACATCAGCAATGTATCACCTGACAGATCTTCCGTAGGTTTCAACCATACAGCCCATTCCCCTGTAGATTGCTCTTCATTCTTAGCCATCGAGAAATGTACCCAAAGTTTTTGATTCCTTTTCACAGATTCAGACTTTGCCTGAACTAAGAAACCATTCAACTCCCCTGCAAGGCGCTGTATCTTGACTGTTTGGGTGACTGAACTAAAACTCGGAGCAGCCGTCGCTACCAATATCGACAGTATCGATATCGTTATTAACAGCTCTAATAAAGTAAACCCGCGAGTCATTTCCCAAATCCCTATGTAAACAGGTGCGTAAGCATATTTAATCTTGCATCGATGCTACCACCCGAGAAAAATGGACAGAGTTATGAAAGGAAACTACTCGTGAAGATTCGAATAAAAACATGTAACAACAACAATTTAAGTCTGAAAGGAATGACACTGCTCGAATTATTGATCGCTGTTGCCATTGTAGGGGTACTCAGTGCAATAGCTTACCCAAGCTACACAAGTCATGTTTTAAAATCGCATCGAATGACAGCGATTGCAGATATGGCAAAAATTCAACTTGAGCTTGAGAGCGCTTATGCCGGAAATTATGCCACGGCTGCAGGAAACATAGTTTCTGGAGGGACGTGTTCGTTTTGTGACACCGATACGAGCCGATACACACTAACAATTTCAGCGAGTAGTACCACATATTCCATTCAAGCAGAACCACACGCACCACAAACGAACGATGACTGCCTAGATTCAAAAAACGATGTATTAGAATTGCACCACTCAGGTGTTTCAGAGCCTCAAGCGTGTTGGAAGTAATGTAGAAATCAAGAGCCGCGTAAAAGCAGAAGCCAAAGGTTTAACATCACTTTGAAAACACTATCTTCAGACACAAAAAAACCTGCTACATGAGCAGGTTTTTATTTTTGATTAATAACTTAAGCTATCAAATCACTGAACTGATTACTTAGTTAGGTCATCAAAGAAGTTTTTCACGCCACTGAAGAAACCTTCAGATTTTGGCTTGTGCTTGCTTGCCGCTTCACCACAACATGTTTCTTCAAATTCACGCAGTAGTTCTTTTTGACGAGAGCTTAGCTTAACCGGAGTTTCAACCACTAGCTTAACGATTAGGTCACCTACACCGCCGCCACGAACGCCTTTCACGCCTTTGCCACGCATACGGAACATACGGCCCGTTTGTGTCTCTTCTGGCACTTTAAGGTTTACACGACCATCCAGTGTTGGAACTTCAACTTCACCACCTAAAGCGGCCATAGAGAAGCTTACTGGCACTTCACAGTAAAGGTTGTTGCCGTCACGCTCAAATATGTTGTGCTCTTTTACGTGTACTTGTACGTACAAGTCGCCAGCTGGAGCGCCGTGCTCCCCTGCTTCGCCTTCGCCAGATAGACGAATGCGATCACCAGTATCAACACCTGCTGGGATCTTAACGTTAAGCGTTTTCGTCTTCTGTTTGCGACCTTGACCATGACATGAGTTACATGGGTCTTTGATGAGCTTGCCTTTACCGTTACAAGTAGGACAAGTCTGTTGAACCGCAAAGAAACCTTGGCGCATTTGTACCTGGCCGTGGCCATGACAAGTACCACACGTTTGTGCAGAAGAACCCGTTTTAGCACCGCTACCATCACAAATGTCACATTCAACAAGTGTTGGTACTTCAATCTCTTTAGATACACCACGAACGGCTTCTTCTAAGGAAAGCTCCATGTTGTAACGCAAATCAGAACCACGTTGTGCACGCGCTTGACCACCACCACGACGACCGCCGCCGAAGATATCGCCAAACACATCACCGAAGATATCGCCGAAGTCACCTTGGCCACCGCCACCGTAACCGCCGCCACCCATGCCACCTTGTTCAAAAGCTGCGTGGCCGTATTGGTCGTAAGCTGCTTTCTTTTGAGAATCGGTTAGGATCTCGTACGCTACTTTTACTTCTTTAAATTTGTCTGCTGCGCTGTCATCACCCTGATTACGGTCCGGGTGGAATTTCATCGCTAAGCGTTTGTACGCTTTTTTAATATCGCGCTCTGATGCATCGCGGCTTACGCCTAATACTTCGTAAAAATCACGTTTTGACATGTTCTAGGTCACCAAATAATTGCTACTACCGAATGATCACTTCAGCAGTCTGTGTATCAATCTAGATAAAAGTTCTGCCGGCTGAAACGCCGAATAAAGCTATTATCTAGATCGACAAGTCTAAATACAAATTTACGGGCGTGAGAGTTACCTCTGACGCCCGTATTAATAAGTTTTCGAGACAAATTTCTAAGCAGATAGCTTGAGTTCTAGGAGGAAGCGCGGAGCCTACGCTAGTAGGTGAGCACTTCCGACAACGAAATCAGGCTACTCTGCGACGAAATTATTTTTTGTCGTCTTTAACTTCTTCAAACTCTGCGTCTACCACATCGTCATCTTGCTTAGGTTGTTCACCAGCGTCAGCACCAGCTTGTTCAGCTTGAGCTTTCTGTTGAGCAATTTCCATTAGCTTTTGAGCTGCTTGCATAAGTTCTTGAACTTTAGCGTCGATAGCTTCTTTGTCGTCACCAGACTTAACTGATTCTAGAGCTTCGATAGCTGCTTCGATTTTAGCTTTCTCGTCTGCAGGTAGAGCTTCACCAGCTTCTTCTACTTGCTTCTTAGTGCCGTGAATCATTTGGTCAGCTTGGTTACGTGCAGTTACTAGCTCTTCGAACTTCTTGTCAGCTTCTTTGTTAGCTTCTGCTTCTTGAACCATTGCTTCGATCTCTTCCTCAGACAAACCGCCTGATGCTTGGATAGTGATCTTCTGCTCTTTACCTGTCGCTTTATCTTTAGCAGATACGTTCAGGATACCATCAGCATCTAGGTCGAATGTTACTTCAACTTGTGGCATGCCACGTGGTGCTGGTTGAATACCTTCTAGGTTGAACTGACCAAGAGACTTGTTGTAAGTCGCTTGCTTACGCTCACCTTGAAGAACGTGGATAGTTACTGCGCTTTGGTTGTCTTCAGCTGTAGAGAACACTTGATCCGCTTTAGTAGGGATAGTTGTGTTTTTCTCGATAAGCTTAGTCATTACGCCGCCCATCGTTTCGATACCGAAAGATAGAGGAGTAACGTCTAGAAGAAGAACGTCTTTAACTTCACCAGCTAGTACACCACCTTGAACAGCAGCACCCATTGCAACAGCTTCGTCAGGGTTCACGTCTTTACGTGGCTCTTTACCGAAGAATTCAGTTACTTTAGCTTGAACCATAGGCATACGAGTCTGACCACCCACTAGGATAACGTCAGTGATTTCGCCTACAGATAGGTCAGCATCTGCTAGAGCAACTTTTAGTGGCTCAAGAGAACGTTGAACTAGGTCTTCAACTAGAGACTCAAGCTTCGCACGAGTCACTTTGATGTTCATGTGCTTAGGACCAGTCGCATCAGCAGTAACGTAAGGTAGGTTTACATCCGTTTGAGTAGTAGAAGAAAGCTCGATTTTCGCTTTTTCTGCTGCTTCTTTAACACGCTGCATTGCTAGTGGATCAGCTTTAAGGTCGATACCTTGCTCTTTCTTGAACTCATCTACTAGGTAGTTGATCATGCGGTTATCGAAATCTTCACCACCAAGGTGAGTATCACCGTTAGTTGAAAGAACTTCGAAAGTCTTCTCGCCTTCTACTTCATCGATTTCGATGATAGAGATATCGAATGTACCACCACCAAGGTCGTATACAGCGATAGTGCGATCACCACCTTGCTTGTCTAGGCCGTAAGCCAGAGCAGCAGCAGTAGGTTCGTTGATGATACGTTTAACATCTAGACCAGCGATACGGCCAGCATCTTTCGTTGCTTGACGTTGAGCATCGTTGAAGTAAGCAGGAACAGTTACTACTGCGCCAGTTACTTCTTCGCCTAGGAAGTCTTCAGCTGTTTTCTTCATTTTCTTAAGAACTTCAGCAGATACTTGAGGAGCAGCCATTTTTTGGCCTTGCGCTTCAACCCATGCATCACCGTTATCAGCTTTAACAATGTTAAAAGGCATGATTTCGATATCGCGTTGAACTTCTTCATCTTCAAAACGACGACCGATTAGACGCTTGATAGCGAATAGTGTGTTTTGAGGGTTAGTAACAGCTTGACGTTTTGCAGGTTGACCAACTAGCGTCTCGCCTTCAGTGTATGCGATTACCGATGCTGTTGTGCGTTCGCCTTCAGCATTTTCTAGTACGCGTGGTTTGTCGCCGTCAAGAACAGCAACACAAGAGTTAGTAGTACCTAAATCAATACCAATGATTTTACCCATCAGGCCATCTCCGAATATATATTATTTAGTTTTTTGCTATACCCACATATGTGGGGGTGGTAATCAGGGAATCAACCCTAATACACAAAATTAAAGTGCAAATGTAATTTGCTTTCGTATGCACCATAGATAAGGGCTCACGAAGCCTTTTCAAGGGGGAAAAGGGATTTTTTTATATTTATTTCAATAAAAGGAATGATTAGACACGAATAGATATCATTACTAGGCATACAAGCCCCATAGCTGGGCTTATCACCAATAAAAAACGGAGCCACTTAGGCTCCGTTTGTCTATTCAGGCTTTCCTCTTAGATTTCATCTATAGAGGAAAAATCTCTGATTACGCTTCTGCTTTCTTCAGCTCAGCTTCTTCGTTTGTTTCAACGCCGATTTCACCTTCAGACTTAGCAACGATAGTGTTAACCGCGGTATCACCTACTACGTTAGAAGAAGTACAGAACATATCGTTGATACGGTCTACCGCAGCAATGATAGCTAGACCTTCTGGTGGTAAACCTAGTTGGTGCAATAGAACACCGACCATTACAACACCACCACCTGGAACACCACCAGCACCGATAGACAGTAGCAAGATAGTTAGACCCAGAGTAAAGATGTCAGCCGTGTTGATTGGTTGACCGAATGCGTTTGCTACGAACATTGTCGCTAGTGCGATGTAGATAGAGACACCAGACATGTTCATTGTCGCACCCAGCGGAACACCGAAACCAGCCACAGATCTTGATACACCAAGCTTTTCAGTTAGAGTGCGCATTGTTACTGGGATAGTCGCGTTCGAACTTGCCGTCGATAGTGAGAAAAGGATTTGCTCACGAGTTGCACGTAGGAATTGCTTAGGCGTAATACCTGTCGCGATACCAACCATCATTGGATAGAAGAAGAAAATCCAGAACACTAGCATGGCAACAACCAGTGCTACATAACCTGCTACCGACATTAATGTGCCAGCATCAAGCGTTGCGCCCAGTTGAATCATCAGTGCGAATACACCAAATGGCGCCAAGCTCATTACTAGGCCGATAAGCTTCATCATAATTTCGTTAGCCATCTTGAACGTTTTGATCGCTGGACCGCCACGTGAATCAAGAGCCTGAATAGCAAGACCAGTCAAAATCGCCATGAAGATGATCTGTAGCATGTCACCGCTTGCAAACGCCTGAACTGGGTTGCTAGGAACGATGTTCACAACAAGAGAGAAGATATCTGGAGTTTCAGTTGTTGTTAGTTGAACTGTCTCAGAGATCGTTCCGGCTAAATCTGCGCCAGCACCCGGTTGGAAAATAAGGCCAACAGTTAGGGCTGCAGAAATCGCGATGATGGTGTTGATAATGTAAAGAGCAAAAGTTTTACCACCTAGGCGACCGAAAGAACGGATGTCTTTCAATTCAACAATTCCGCAAACGATAGATACGTATACCAGTGGAACAACCAATAGTTTGATCAAAGAGACAAACATACCACCGACACCTTCTGCTAGACCTAGCAGGTAAGTATCAAATACTGCAATACCGTTGAATAGGTACTGAATAGCAGTACCAATAAGTAGGCCGGCAAACAAGCCTACAAAAATCTTACTTGAGAGCGATTTATCCATCGTTCTTCTCCAGTTTGTTGTGTTTGAAAATTGTACTTTTATAGTTATATATGCGACTCAAATCGCTATATCGCAGTGGATTTTACATACAAAGATAACAATTAAAAGCATTTATTTACAAAAACATTACAAGTGTGACATCGAAACATTCCCTCATTAACAACCAGTTTCATAATATAAAACTCTAAATCATTGTTCTGAGTAATATAAAAAGAACAACATTCTTAATGCGGTTTTGATGACTATTTACGTGGGGTCTCAAGTTATAGGCACAAAAAAAGAGAGGCATATGCCTCTCTTTTCATTTTACGTAAACCAGTGATTTGTTTTGTCGCCGCGACTTACTCAGTCAATGCGCTACTCAATCACTTGACAACGTAACACGTCATTACTTAGCAACCATAACCATCGCAGGGCGAATCACACGACCGTTTAACTCGTAACCTTTTTGCATTACGAACATAACCGTGTTTGATTCGTGATCTGGACTTTCTTGGATAGACATCGCTTGGTGGAATTCAGGGTTGAACACTTCACCTTCAGGGTTGATCTCTTTAAGACCAAACTTAGCAACTGTGTCTACGAACGTTTTGTGTGTTAGCTCAACACCTTCAAACAGTGGCTTAACCACTTCGTTTTCAGCATCTGCCGCTTGCATTGCACGCTCTAGGTTGTCGATGACAGGAAGTAGACCTTCAGCAAACTTGTTCAAAGCGAATTTACGCGCTTTATCAATTTCTTGCTCGCTACGGCGACGCATGTTTTCAACTTCAGCTTTTGCGCGAAGAACAGAATCTTGCTGCTCTTTCACTTTAGATTCGCTAGAAAGTAGTGCAGCTTCTAGTTGAGCGATTTTTGCTTCTTGCTCATCAACAGACTCTTCATTTAGCTCTGCTTCTTCAACTTTCTCAGCTTCAGCAATGATTTGATCTAGCTCTTCTTCCGTTACTTTGTTTTCTTCGTTGCTCATGATCTCTCCAGAATTCGTTTTCAATGCAAGTGACAGGTGTGTTTGCACCCCAAATTGATATAAAACACTCGCATAGACGTTCAACTTGCCTTTATTATGGGGATGAAGAATTTTGATTCAAGCCTAATTCGTTTGGAAACGTTATGAAAAAGCCATTTGAAGTCATCGCCATTATTGGTAAACCTCGAGATCAGCAAGCAATTCAGACTCATAGAGAGCTCTATCAGTGGTTAAGTACTGAGGGTTATCAAGTGTTTGTGGATGACAGACTCGCTACAATTTTAGACGATATCCCACAAGAACATTTTTCTAGCCTAATTGAATTAGGTAAACGCGCCGATCTCGCCATTGTGGTGGGTGGTGATGGAAATATGCTCGGTGCCGCTAGAATCTTGTCACGTTTCGATATTTCAGTGATTGGCGTAAACCGAGGTAACCTAGGTTTCCTTACCGATCTTAATCCTGAAAACTTCCAGAGCGCGCTTACTGATGTACTTAAGGGTGAATTCATGGAAGAAGAGCGCTTCTTACTTGAAACTGAAATTCATCGTCATGGCCAAATAAAAAGCCACAACGCCGCACTCAACGAAGCAGTACTTCACCCCGGTCAAGTCGCACATATGATCGAGTTCGAAGTGTATATCGATGACAGCTTCGCCTTCTCACAGCGTTCTGATGGCTTGATCGTCTCAACACCGACAGGTTCAACCGCCTACTCACTTTCTGGTGGTGGTCCTATCCTGTCATCAAGCTTAAATGCAATTTCATTAGTACCGATGTTCCCGCACACCCTTTCAAGCCGCCCACTTGTGGTGGATGGAAAGCGTCGTATCAAGCTGATTGTATCGCCTGATAACCGCGGAACTCAGGAAGTCAGTTGTGATGGTCAAATCTCACTACCGGTCTCCCCTGGCGATGAGATCCACATTTACCAAAGCCCGAATGTGCTCAAGCTGATTCACCCTAAAGACTACAACTACTACCATGTTCTGCGTAACAAACTAGGCTGGTCGAGCAAGTTGTTCTAAAAGAATAAAAGCTCCAGAAGTAACCGAATTATGAAAGGCTGACGACGTTCGTCAGCCTTTTTTATTGCCCATAGAAAGCCCGTCGGCTCTCGCTTCTCGTCAATTTACTTATACCGTCATTCTCAAGAGGGAGGAACGACTGAGTTGGGAATCTATAGCGGTTTCAGTGATCTACGAACAACCTCAATTCTGAGATCTGTCGCAAAAAATTTTCACCTGCTGACTTTACTGTATAAAGAAACAGTATATACTGAGCTTATATACAGTATTGTTCAGTTATACAGGTAAATAAAAATGCTGGCTCATCTAAGTGTTAATAATTTCGCTATTGTTAAGTCTTTACAGCTAGAACTCTCTAAAGGCATGACAACAATCACCGGAGAAACGGGTGCGGGTAAATCTATCGCTATCGACGCTTTAGGCTTGTGTCTTGGAGGAAGATCCGATGCAGGAATGGTTCGACAAGGTGAAGAAAAAACCGAAGTCAGTGCCGCTTTTTTACTTGAGAACAATCTGCATGCTACCCGCTGGTTAGAAGACAATGAACTGCTTGATGGCGGTGAATGCATCCTACGCAGAACCATCTCTAAAGAAGGTCGTTCTCGCGCATTCATCAACGGTAGTCCCGTGCCTCTTTCACAATTAAAATCGCTTGGACAGCTGTTGATCAACATTCATGGTCAACACGCGCACCATCAGTTGATGAAAAGCGATTACCAAATGGCCATGCTTGATCAATACGCAGGTCACTTGAACCTATTGAAATCGACACGTAATGCCTACCAATCATGGCGACAAGCGGATAACCATTTAAAAGAGTTACGTGAAAATAGCCAGCAAAACCAAGCTCAAAAACAACTTCTTGAGTACCAAATCAAAGAGTTAAATGAGCTGTCTATTGGGGAGGAAGAATATGAAGACCTCGAACAAGAGCATAAGCGCCTCTCCAATAGCGGAGAACTGGCCACAACCTGCCAACAAGCTATCGAGCTTATTTATGAAGGCGAAGAAGTTAATGCGCTTGGTATTCTGCAATCGGCCAATAACTCCTTAATTCAGTTAGCAGAGCTAGACGAAAGATTGGCTGAGTTACCGAACTTATTGTCTGAAGCCATTATTCAGATTGAAGAAACCAACAACGAGTTAAGAACATACCTAGACGGTATTGATGTTGATCCTGGCCGTATGGCTTACGTTGAAGAGCGCTTCTCTAAAGTGATGTCGATGTCTCGTAAACACCACGTGTTACCTGAAGAGCTGTATAAACACCATCAAGACTTGCTACAACAAGTTGAAGCGCTGGATTGCTCTGATGAAAAATTGGAAGAATTAGCCAACGAGGTAGAAAACCAATACCAATCGTTCGTGGCTAAATCTGAGAAACTTCATAAATCTCGAACTCGTTACGCAAAAGAGCTCAATAAGCTGATCACGCAAAGCATGCATGAACTGAGCATGGAAAAAGCGCAGTTTGCCATTGAAGTGAACAACACCAACACACACCCTTCTCCATTGGGTATGGATAACGTGACCTTCATTGTTTCGACCAACCCAGGTCAACCAATGCAGCCGATTGCTAAAGTGGCTTCTGGTGGCGAGTTATCACGAATCTCATTAGCGATTCAGGTGATCACCGCACAAAAAGTGGATACACCAAGCCTGATTTTCGATGAAGTCGATGTGGGTATCAGTGGACCAACCGCTGCGGTTGTCGGAAAAATGCTACGTAAGCTAGGCGAATCTACGCAGGTAATGTGTGTGACGCATTTACCTCAAGTTGCCGGTTGCGGTCACCAACAGCTGTTTGTAGCGAAGAACACGAAATCAGGTAAAACCGAGACTCAAATGCACACGCTTGATGAACAACAACGCGTTTCAGAGCTTGCTCGACTGCTTGGTGGCAGCCAAATTACCGAATCGACGCTTGCCAATGCAAAAGAGTTATTAATCGCAGCATAGGTTACATATTCAGCAACTTTCTGATAATTTACCGAAAATTCTTGGCAATTTTGCAACTTAATTCAAAATTGCCAGTCATAACAAGCTCAAAGCGCAAGGAGCTTTTTACTTCTTGCTGGAGCTTGTTTATTATCAGGCAGTATTTTAGCGAAGAAAGATCTCAAACTATGCGAATTAAAAAGTGGTTAGTTGCAGTTCCACTTGCACTAACAATGTTGACCGGTTGCTCTCTACTAGAGAAGTTGGTTTATCGAATTGACATCAATCAGGGTAACTATGTTGAACAAGAAGCTGTCGATCAGCTCAAGTTTGGCATGACAAAAACACAAGTTCGTTACGTTATGGGCTCACCTATGCTTATCGAAAATGGCTACCCAGATACGTGGTACTACATTTACCACCACCAAAAAGGCCATAACGACCCTATCCAGAAAAACCTTGTCGTGAACTTTGATGCCACTGGCACTCTAGTAACGATCAATGGTGATTTTGAAGCCAGTGATGAGTTCTTCGAAAGCCTTCGCTAGCTTTCAAGTCAACAAAGCTATCAGCCGATAAAGCTATCAGTCGACAAAGCAAGAATCGCAAAAGCCTGCTCACTTCACACGAGCAGGCTTTTTAATATCTGCTAACAAATTATCTGCGTTGTCTAACCAACAGGCACAAAAAAGCTCGCCAACATAGCGAGCTCTCTTCTTAGTCGAATTTTTTAGCATTACGATTTAGCAGCGGCTACTTTTGCTTGCTCAGCACGCTTACGGCGAATCTCTTTTGGATCGGCCAATAGTGCTCGGTAGATTTCGATACGATCTTTATCGCGAACCGTCGCATCTAGCTTAACGTTGCGGCTGAATACACCGACCTTGTTTTTTGCTAAGTCGATTTCTGGATACAATTCCAAAACGCCAGACTGCGCAATGATATCTTCAACGGTCGCGTGCTTGTTTACTACTAAAGTAAACACACGCTGTTCATGCGGAAGTGCAAACACAACCTCTACGTGGATCATATCCGATTCAATAGTCATGGCTTAGTAGACCTGTTTCGCGCGTTGAGTAAAAGCACTGACCATATTGCTCGTCAGCTCATTGAAAATCTTACCAAATGCCATTTCAATCATTCGGCTAGAGAATTCAAACTCTAACTTAAGCTCAACCTTACACGCTTGCTCATCAAGCGGAGTAAAATACCAACCACCCTGCAGCTTTTTGAACGGGCCATCCACCAGCTCCATCAAGATCTCAGCGCCATCCGCTAAGCGGTTCGATGTGGTAAATGTTTTGCTGATACCCGCTTTAGAGACATCAACCGAAGCTACCATAGTTGAATCTGAAGATTCGATCACACGTGAACCAGAACACCCTGGCAAAAACTCGTGATAACGAGCAACATCATTGACCAAGCTGAACATCTGGTCGGCACTAAACGACACTAATGCTGAACGAGTAACCTTTGGCATATAGACTCCTGTTAAAGACAGCGTTACATTAACACAAACTGCAATTTTAATTGTATTGGGCCAGAGCGCAAATAAAAAGGATTCCCCAACTAGGGCGCAATCCGTATAATGAGGCCATTATGGCAAAGAATAAATCAAAATCAAAAGCCGGTAGCAATACCATTGCGCTTAATAAGAAAGCTCGCCACGAATATTTCATTGATGATGAGATAGAAGCGGGGCTTGAGCTACAAGGCTGGGAAGTAAAATCCCTACGTGAAGGCAAAACCAATATCGCAGAAAGCTACGTCTACATCCGAGACGGCGAAGCATTCATCAGTGGTATGACGATCACTCCGCTCACTCAAGCGAGTACTCATATCGTGGCGAACCCAACACGCATCCGTAAACTACTAATGTCGAGAAAAGAACTCGATAACCTTATCGGTCGTATTAACCGTGAAGGCATGACACTTGTCGCAACCGCACTTTACTGGTCTCGCTCTTGGGCGAAGATTAAAGTTGGCGTAGCGAAAGGTAAAAAGCTGCACGATAAACGTACAGATATGAAAGAAAAAGATTGGGCGAGAGATAAAGCACGAATTATGAAGAGTAATTTGCGTTAATTTTAAGCACTTAAACGCACAGTGCTAGACAGGCAAAGCTTTTCTGGTACTATGCAAATAACACTTGGGGCTGATTTAGGATTCGACAGGAATTTTGAAGTCTGAGGTGCATGCCGTGGGGCGGTTGGCCACGTTAAAAGCCGCAAAAAAATAGTCGCAAACGACGAAAACTACGCACTAGCAGCTTAATAACCTGCTCAGAGCTCTCTTACCCTAGCTTCCGCTCGTAAGACGGGGACCAATAAGAGATCAAACCCAAACTAGCTAGCGCGGATTCTCCCACCTGAGAGGAAAAGCGCGAATAACAATTCAGGTTAGCCTTTAACTAGCGTGTCGGTTCGCAGGTTGCTGGTGAAATTAAAGATCGACTAAGCATGTAGTACCAATGATGAATGATTTTTGGACGCGGGTTCAACTCCCGCCAGCTCCACCAAACGTTTGGAAAGGGCCAACTCGAAAGAGTTGGCCCTTTTTTTATCTGAAGATACAGAAGTTGATAGAGAGCAGTGACTTAGTTGCTAGTACATCAACTTCAAAAACAGATACTCAACAAAAAGCCACACATCCCATTGCTGAAATGTGTGGCTGTTTAGAACGATTCTATTACGAACTTAGATAAGTTTAGGTGTTAATCCATCTCGCCCAGCAAGTAATCTTCATCGCTACTCACTACCGCACCGTGCTTCAAGAAGTTCTTACCTAGGATCATGCTGTATTCGAAACGAGAGCGATCTTGGAGGTTTACCCTCACCTCTTTCTCTAGGTCTCCGAGCTTAACCTTCATTTCTACCACAGGGCGAATATTCACCTTCTCGCCTTTCTTGGCTTTAATGCGCATTACATCAATCACTGGCTTAGTGAACTCTTGCTTATCGCCTTGGTTGTTTTGATAGGTAAAGCTCACCATGTCTTGGCCGTCTTTCTTAAACCGTTTGATGTTGACTGCGTTCATTGAACTCACATCTGCGCCAGTATCCAACTTGGCCGGGAACGTCATGCCGTTCACTTCAACAACTTCGATGTGCCCTACTTTAAACAGCGGCTCAGCTTTCAAAAGATAGTCAGAGCGAGTGTTCACATACACACCGTCTTTTGCCATCTTCTTGCCTAAAATAAAGTACGCTTCTTTCTCATTCGTATTGAGCACATCGATAGCAAACTCTTGCGTACGAACATTTCCAGACACCGCAAACTCACCACTTACAACCGGGCGAGTATCATCACCGACTTTAAGCTTCTTAATAATTGGCTTGGTCACCTTCTGCTTCTCACCATTTACATCTGTAAGATAAAATTCAACAGAAGCCTCTTTTCCTTTACCTGTCATTTCAAAACTGTCGACCTTCAACAAAGGCGTGTTGACAGTGAAAGAAGCCACGGCCTTTAGCGGGAAGTCATCAAGGGTGATGTCCTCTTCTGGAGAAATAACCAAAAGTTCACTCTTTTTAGCGACATCGCTAAAGCTCTCTGAACCTTCAGAAAGAATATTTTCAGCGTTGGTATCAATCATGAAGAGCTCACTGGCTGTGCTGGTTCCAAATCTCAACTGCGACTCACTACTCGAGCGCTCACGTAGGTACACCAAAACGTCTTTAGTTGTGTTTTCATCGAGTTGAACCGGCACATACACCAAAGGTCTTTTCTTACCACTCACGCTTAACATACGAACTAATGGCAGTGTCATCTCTTTCTGTTTGCCATCGAAGTCGAACATATCAAACGTCACTTCACTGTTCTTTTTATCTACGTCGATGTCTTTTGCGTGAAGAATGCTGTATCGATTCTTTAATGAGAAGGTCGCGTTCATCGCCATTCCAGAGATAGACACCACCTCTTTACGGCCAACCACCGTTGCGTTCTCTTGCTCTTGCAAGTAATCATAACCCGCAAACACTAAAGCGTTATCTGCAAGGAAGGTTTTGCCGATCAATACTGGCGCAGAGAAGTGGCTTCTGTCGGTCAGGTTAACGTCTGTTTTTAATTCTTGATCTGCAATGGTGAGCGACATTTTTACTGTAGGTCGAAGCAAAGGTGTGCTGCTGGTACGGCTGCGTATTATGCTGACACGCTCTAAAGGCGCTTCAATTAATACCATGTCACCTGTGCGTGGATTTTGAACCTTAAAAGAGACCACAGCTTCATATTTCGCAAAGGTACTGCCATTCCAATCATCGTAATCAACATCGGAATTGTTCAACAGGTCTTCGGGTAACGCCGCCATCAACTCTTTATCTTTGAGGTTTTTGTAGTCGGCATTAGAGCTCTTCACATGAATGTCTTCTGCATGCATGGAAGTGGTTTCTGCACCGGTATCAATTTTACCAATGAAAGGAACGTCTTTTAGCCCTTGAACGCTAGAGAGGTACACATTCTCAGTACGGCCTAATACCGCCTTACCATCGAGTTCGTAAGTCGGGTTCTGTGTGGTGTGGGAAGTGTCTGTAGCCAAAGAATATTGTGAAAAAAGTAAAGTGCTTAAAAGAGTTAGAGCCAAAAGTATCTTTTTCATTAGTTGGTCCGTTGTGATCAGTTCACTAATAATACTGGCGAATAGGCAAGAAGTTCCCCAACCAGCCATGGTTCTCACATAACGTTAACGCTATGAGTTTTTCGATGACAAACCGATGACTTTGCGCTGCATTCGCTTATCGATTATTGACGAATAGATACCCAATAACCTTTTCAATATGTGGTGTTCTATTGGAGAAATGAATACAAAAAAGGCCAACGACAAGCGCTGACCTTAGCGATTCAAAACACACCTGAAGCGAGTTTAACTTGCTAAAACACAAACAGTTCTAGATAAACATAGCACTAAAAAGTGCCAACTGTTTTCTTTGCGCAGATAGCTCGAGCTTTTTCTGCGTCCTCACCTTTATTTTTTGAATCACTGTGGTTCTTATTAAAACATTGTCGATAAGATTCGACGTAGCGCTCAAATAACACCTTGGCTTCAGGTTGTGGTTTAGAAAGTAGTTGGTTAACGAACTTTCTTGAGCCGACCTCAAAATGTTGAGTGTCGATGGGGCTATTCCAATCCCCTCCCCAGATCATAAATCCGTGATGAGCAAACAGCTCAACCACATCTTCTGCCATGCCGCGGCGTTCTATTTCATCACGCGCACGAAAGCGAGTACGGTTCACATAGCTTGTCGCAGATTGTGAAGGTTTTACCGTTATTCTTCCGTTGCTATCGAACGCTAAGAAAGGGTTTTGAACTGGGTTGATGTCGATTGCCACACCGTATGCATGCTTCGACCAACCACCTCCGCCAGTGATTGGACGAGCGTTAAACGCACTGCTGTTATTGGCTTCCATTGAGGAGTTATCGTCACCTCTGAATTCACGCATTAAGCGAGCGGAATGCAGAGGGAAATTGCGCTGTTTAAGCTCTGAAAAGATTTGTTCAACAGCAGGCGCAATAACATCAAGCACGATCATATTGCCCTGTTGCGTTTCCCCGTTGAAGTTAATGAAGTCGAAATCCACCTTGGATAGTCGCTCACAACCAACGGGCGCACCATTACTCAAGACATTGTTCTTTTTCATCATGTCGCATTGCCATTGAGATATAGGGGCAACTTGGGCATAACTCGTAGCACTGAGCACAGTGGTCAGCCAGCCAACAATAAAACGCTTCATATCAAAGACTCAAAAATAGTAAGAGTGAAAAGTAGCAGAAATTGGGAAATAGCAGAAGTTGGAAAACAGCATATTAAGCCAAGTTGAGCGCACGCTTTATTAGCGTATTTTGTTCCAATAAACAATCTCTCGAACTCGACCATTCTGGTCGAAATCCGCTTCTCCACCAACATCAGAAGGCTCAGGTAAGGTCGATAATTGCGGAGCGTAATAGGCAACCAACATAAGTACAAAAGCATCGTAAATATCGTCTATCGCGACGTTTTTACGCTTGGTGTTTGAAATGGCCAACGCCAAGCTATCACGCAATTGAGGAGCTAGTTGCTGAATAATAGAAAGCCGTTCCTCTTTGCCTTCTTGCGTTCGTTTGGAAAACGTCAGCGGTTCGCCTTTTAAAGCTGCAAACACCACCTCAGGATGTGATTCCCTTATCGAAAGATTGGGATGAGATTCAATGAGCTCATCAAGCTCGCGGATCTTGGGAACTATGCCCCAAGTCTGTTTAGAGAACTTCTTATCAAGCTGCTCAACATTGGCACTGCACGCCGCAACGTAATCGGTTTGGTAAACCGCCTCGCGGCACGGAACAGGAAACACTGAGGAGCCACGCTTGTTGGTAAGAAAGCGCCTTGCCGCTTTGTCGCATAATCTATCTGGAGTAAGCGAATCGCTAAAGCCGATAGGCATATCGATTAACGTTGTTGCTCCCGTAAGATCATCAACCAACTCATCGAGCGTATTTACCACTTTGAACACTGGCTCCTGATTATCAGAGACAATCCAAGCGATCCAACCCGCCTTGCAGCCATCAATTCCGATGCATTTCATTGTTTGCCCCGATTAATTTCTTAGGAGAATACTATTAAATAGTTCGCTGAATGATCAGTGCCATTCATTAATCAACAGTCGGCTTTTTACACCACGGACCTGCAAACCCATTGCATCGAACACCTCTTCGAAATCTCGGCATTGTAGGGGAATATTAGGTAAAGAAAGCGCGGCTTCAGAGAAGAACTGCTGTTCAAAATGCGCTGAATCATTCCAAGCGAGTTGCCACCACTCTAGAATCCGAGACTTAGACGCCCGAAGTTTTTCAGCCGTAGGAACTTTGTCACTTTTACTTAAGTTCTCTTTGCTTGTAGTAGGAAAGAGATTCCACTTATCGTTGTTTGGCCAGTAAGCGAACGGCAAGCAGTGATCAACGTGATACTCATTTTTTAATGATTTTCCACTCCAAACGCTGACAATGTCGGCACGATCAGATCTAAGTTGCTCGACACGTTTACGCACATCGCGAGTATCGTGGTTTTGATCGATCCATACCAAGCAGTCGTGATACGTCTGTAGTGAGATACTTCGCTGTCGGTTCAACTCGAAACGCTGCATCTCCATGACCCATTGATTCACGACCAGCGGTTCAATCCAAGAGTGGTAGATTCTAAAGCACTCCCATAAGCTTTCATCGAGAGTGAAATAACCAAAGCTTTCTAAGAACTCACTATCAATGACCAATGATTCTCGTCTTTTCCGTCGTTTCAGAGGAGGGTATATATCGAATAGTCTGTTGTCTTTCGAGCCTTGATAAATAAAAGTCACAGGCCCTGATTTAATGGTGCTGATCGTTTGTGAAAACAGCTTCTGTAGTGCCTTGGCTTCATCGCCGAGAAACATAGCGCCTATCGCTAGATCATCAGCACTTAAGTGTTTGAGTTTATTCCACCCATCCTCTTTTACAAACCCAAGCCCCTTCGTTTTGTTGCTATTTTGCTGAATCCCGACGCCTTCTATTTCGATATCAATCAAACGCTTAAACTGTCTTACCCAATACAGAGCGACCAAGCCCACTGGTAGAGAAATTTTCCCATCAGTTCGATCAATCACAGCGCCTGAATGAGCATCCGCAATTCGCAGTAATGTTCTCAACAAAGCCAACTTGTATGTGGCCGACTTGTTGTCATTCACAATAATGTGGCGCACCTTGTTCAAGTCACCGGAGCCATCGTCTGGTAGTGTCATCACCACGGTTTGCCACCACACTTCACTGCGGTTCAATGTGTCTTGGCTATTATCGACATGACGAACCAATAAGGCGCTGTTTTTTGATAAACGCTCGAGCTCTTCAACCGAGACTTCATAGCCTTGTCGACTGTCTTGAAACTCCCCATGACGCAGAGTGATCACCAACTTGCCATTTGGAGCCAGCAAGTTAGACAACTTTCTAAATGCACGCTCTCGATGAGATGGAGCAAGATGCATCCAAACCGCGCTCACCAATATCAAGTCAAAACGCATTCCGAGGTTTTCAGTGCGGCTAAGCGAGGGAAGTGAATCATCAATCCAGGTAACACTTGGGCTTGTATATTTCGAGCCTTGTTCGCGTAATAAAGCACTTGGTTCTATCGCAATAACATCAGCTCCGGCTTTGTGCATCCATAGCGCATCACGACCACTTCCTGCACCAACATCTAGTACTTTATCGCCTTCTAAAGGCCAATAAGCTTGCCAGCTTTTATGCACCGTCTCGAACGTCACTGAGTTGTACTGTTCACAAAGTATGTGAGCATTTTTATCGTAAAAAGGAATCGATGAGGACATATGCACTATTGAAGTAAGGAAACTATCACCATAGTAATGGGGAGCTTAATAGATTACTAGCGGCACACATGAGTTCAACAACGCGAATCAACAATAACCGTTAGTGACTGTTTTATATCAATATCCACCTAATGATCTCATCAGGAGAGTCACACCCCGAATCAGTCTAGTCAGGAAATTAAAACAAACAAGGTGCAAGGTGACGTGCGAACAGAGATAATTGTTTTGAAGATAATTAACCAACCTCAAGCACCTAGCCGATAAAGACTAATGAACACATACTCGCACATAGATACCCCGTTCAACCTGCGCCACACCTGTTGGTTTTGTGGTGAACCTTCCAGTAACCTTGTTGAATTCCCTAAGACAATGCAGGCTGTTGCCAAGATTGGCCATTTTCCGATAGCACTGCCTGCTTGTAATGAGTGTGCAAGTATTAAGTATTCAAAGAATTTAACTTCAATTTTCTCTGTGCGCGATCAGATCAAACACGCACTCATCGATAAATACGCAAAGCATCTTGGCATCGGTGAGAATTGGACGGAGCAAGAGCTTATCGATAGTGATTTCTCTGGTTCAACACTCGGTGGGTTTGGGCGCAGCGCTTGGAAGATGTATCAAATAGCCAAGCAACGCATCGATTATAAAGGCTGGCCTTTGTCGGTTGATGACATCCCACTTGAGGTATACGACGAAACCAGTGGCTTTGAGTTTGACGGTACTCGTTATGCATCAATCAATTCGTGTATCGACTATTTCACCAAGGCTGCGGGCGTAGACAAAGAGCTGCTATCGCAACTTGTCGACATCGTTTCAACAGACCGTTTTAGCTACGCGCTTCGAATCGCTAAGCTGAACAAGAATGTCTCTAATACCAAACGCTCAGAGATCATCGAAGAGGTGTTACAGCAAGAGTCTGAACAAGAAGAGATACAGCTTGAGCAAGCCAACTCACTGTTCAACCCAAATGTCGAAGAGGTCAGCATTTCAGGTTCGACGGCTCCGGTTTTCGCTATTCAATGGGCAATGATGAATAACGTTAAAGATTTAACTCACCTTTGTTCACTCGAAGATGATTATTTTGACTATTTCGAACATCTTGGTGGCCCTGCTGCTTTCATCTCTTATAACGGCCTACAGCTCTACTTAGAATCACGCCAAGATCCTGAATGGGTAGAAAAGTCGGATCCAAATAAACAGTATTGGTGAACATGTCTATCTACTGGTGAACACGTGTAAGCTCGATAACTGCGTCAAACACCCATTGTTAGTCCTTGTTTTATATAAAGATCTAAAAATTGCCCCCTATCACAGTTAATTGTTGCAATTCGGTTAAATAGAGTGAAAACTTCAAGCATCTAAAACTATTTAATCACTGTAATCTTGCGGTGAGTAAGGAGTGAGTTGTGCTTGCTGTTCTTCGTATTATCTTGGCTACGGTGTTTATTATTTTCACCACTCTATGTGCTTTTGTTTACTGCTTGTTTAGCCCCAAAAATCCCAAGCATGTGTACGTTTTTTGTCGCTGGTTCAATCAACTACAAAAGCTCATCGGTGTTAAATTGGTGCAGCGTGGCCTAGACAATGCACCGACACCAGAAAAATGCGTGTATATCTCAAACCACCAAAGCGTGTTGGACTTTGTGACCGCTCCCGGAATGCTAAGGCCGCGCACTGTTTCTTTAGGCAAGCGCGATCTGTTATACGTGCCCTTCTTTGGTCTGCTGTATTGGATCACCGGTAACATTTTGATTAACCGCGAAGACAAGTCCAAAGCACGCGATACCATTAAGCAAGTGGCCGAAGCGATTCATCAACGAGATCTGTCTGTTTGGGTTTACCCTGAAGGAACCCGAAGCAAAGGCCGCGGATTACTGCCATTCAAAACGGGGGCTTTCCGAATGGCAATTGAAGCCGGCGTGCCTATCACCCCTATGTGTACCAGCACTACGCACAATAAAATTGCCCTCAACCGAGTTAATAATGGCATTGTGATCTCCGAGATGCTTAAACCTATCGATGTATCCGGATACAAGCTTTGTGATGCAAGGGAGTTGGCGAATCACTGTCACGCAATCATGGCAGAGAAAATAGCAGAGCTTGATGCCGAAGTGGCTCATTTAGAGGCGCAGCAAACCCCGAAGCTAGATTCAGATCGTTCTTCTGCGCGTTAAATAAGGTAGCCACAAAGGGAACAGGAGCTAACTCGCAACGAATACACTGAGTCATCGCTCAGTTACTTAAAAAGATACTCAACGATCGCAACTCTCGTTGTTCTTGTTTTACTTGCTGGCGCTTATCCGCAAAATAAAAACAGGCGTTAACGGCTTTAAAGAGCAATGGGAGTAAACGATGGAAGTGATTCACCATGGCGGCAAACATACTGTCACAGGATCTTGTCACGAGCTAAGAGATTCAGGCCAAGCGGTGCTCATCGATTGTGGCCTTTTTCAAGGTTTAGATCTTCAAGATAAAAAGTTTCAAGGTGAAGATGCACGCCCTCTTGATATTGAATTTGAAACGTCCCACCTTAACGCTCTGCTGCTGACTCATACTCACATTGATCATATCGGACGATTACCTTGGTTACTCGCCAGTGGCTTTAACCAACCAATTTATTGTACTCAGGCGACAGCTGAACTCGCCCCTTTAATGATTGAAGACGGCCTAAAACTGCAAGGGCTCAGTCATAAACAATCCAAACTCATCCTTAAAAAAATTCATTCGTTGATTGCTCCTAAACCTTATGAGGAATGGTTTCCAATTGTCTCTAAACAGCAAAACGACGGAAAGGATCATCATAGGCCAAATACTCTGTATGCTCGTTTTCAACCTGCAGGGCATATCTTAGGTTCGGCCTATATAGAGATTAAGTTACCCAACCAAGAGGTAGTGGTCTTTTCAGGCGACTTGGGCCCTAGTAACACGCCACTGCTGCCGGATCCGAAACCACCACAACAAGCCGACTATCTGTTTATCGAATCGACTTATGGCACCAGTACACATGATAATATTGCTACGCGATCTGAGCGTCTCAAAGCAATTATTGATCGTTCACTACTCGATGGCGGCGTTATTCTCATTCCGGCTTTTAGCATCGGTCGAACACAGGAACTACTATTTGATATCGAACACCTGATCTTTGAACATCAACTCAGCAGCGATATTCCTATCATCCTCGATTCGCCTATGGCAGAAAAAGTGACGCGATCCTACCGACGCTTTAAAGAGTTATGGGGGCAAGAAGCAAAGCAGCGCCTTGAACTGAAACGTCACCCACTCGCCTTTGATCAATGCATTACGGTTGATGGACATAGAATGCACAAGAAAATCGTTAATCGCCTCAAGTCGACAGGTGAGCCCGCGATTGTGGTTGCAGCTTCTGGAATGTGTCAGGGTGGCAGGATAATGAACTACTTATCGGCTTTGCTTCCCGATAAACGGACAGATGTGATTTTAGCAGGCTATCAAGCGCACGGAACACTAGGCCGAGAGCTGCAACAAGGCGAAATGCAGGTTTCGATAGATAATAAAGACGTTGAGGTTAACGCTCAGATCCATGGCATGTCTGGATATTCTGCCCATGCAGATAAAGAGGATCTCAATCGATTTATAGAGGGCATTGCGACTCCACCGAAAGAGGTGTATTTGATTCACGGCGAGCCGAATACTCAATCTGAGTTCGCTCGAGAATTACAGGAACAGGGGTTCGTGGTCGTTTGAAACAGGCATCAAATTAGCAATTTTTACTAGGTAAATATAATCCCCCAAATGATCACGCCTTAAAAAAACAGTTCTTTAGACCTGCGGGCTCACTCATACAGGTGATATACCCCAGGCCACTCCATCCCGATACTCATATTTCAGCCGTTAATGCTAAGCGGTGTTCACACCTATTTTTCTCTATTTTTTCTTTCTACATGCCTCTGGTTTTCCCTTTTGTATTAATCACTATTTATTCATTCTGCAAAATACCAGCAGGCACCAACCAGTTGCATATCGAGTTAAATAGGACGATTGTCGAATTAGCACTAAGCGTTAACAAACGCTCCCTGTAACATGCTTTATGTCACAAGAATCCTAATGCGCAGTTAAATAATTTAACACTCGGGTTACAAGTGAAGTATTGTGTTGTTCGAAAAACAATCATAAGCAAAACTAACAGGGAAAATACTCATGCAGTCGTTCGTTGATTTTTTGAATGGAATAATCTGGAGCCCAGTACTTATCTACCTATGTTTAGGTGCAGGTTTGTTCTACTCCATCATGACTCGATTTGTTCAAATCCGTCACTTCTTTGAAATGTGGCGCTTGCTACTATCGGGTAAAAGCTCATCAAAAGGCATCTCGTCTTTTCAAGCTCTAGCCGTTTCGCTATCTGGCCGTGTAGGTACAGGTAACATTGCAGGTGTTGCTGCCGCTATCGGTTTCGGTGGCCCAGGTGCTGTATTTTGGATGTGGGTTGTTGCCTTCTTTGGCGCCGCGACTGCTTATGCAGAATCTACGTTAGCGCAAATCTACAAAGAAGAAGATGAAGGCCAGTTCCGTGGTGGTCCGGCTTACTACATTGAAAAAGCAATGGGTCAGAAGTGGTACGCATGGATCTTCGCTATCGCGACTATTTTTGCATGTGGTATTTTGCTTCCAGGTGTTCAGTCAAACAGTATTGGTAATGCTGTAGAAGCTGCATTTGGCTCAGGTGATATGATTGAAACAGCTGTCGGTACATTCAGTTTCGCTAAAATTTTCACCGGTACTGTTGTTGCTATCATCCTTGCTTTCATCATCTTTGGTGGCGTTAAACGTATCGCGAACTTCACACAAATTGTTGTTCCATTCATGGCGTTGGCTTACATCATCATCGCATTCGTTATCATCCTACTAAACATCAGCCAAGTTCCTGTTGTTTTCGGAATGATCCTGGGTGATGCATTCACTCCTATGGCAGGCTTTGGTGCTGCAATTGGTTGGGGTGTTAAGCGTGGTGTTTACTCAAACGAAGCGGGTCAAGGTACTGGTCCTCACGCGGCAGCTGCTGCAAGTGTTGATCACCCAGCTCAGCAAGGTTTGGTACAAGCGTTCTCTATCTACATCGATACTCTTCTAGTATGTTCTGCTACAGCGTTCATGATCATCATCACTGGTGCTTACAACGTTCACGGCGGCGCTGAAGGTGTTTTCCTTGTTCAGAACCTAGCAGCAAACATCGGTGCGAATGGTCCTGTATTTACACAGCTTGCTATTGAAAGTGCACTACCAGGTATTGGTAAGCCATTCATCGCATTTGCTCTGTTCTTCTTCGCATTTACAACGATTCTTGCTTACTACTACATCGCAGAAACGAACATTGCTTACCTACGTCGTACCATCAAAATCCCAGGCATGATGTTCGTACTTAAGCTTGTTCTTATCACTGCGGTTTTCTATGGCACAGTTAAAACCGCTAACCTTGCATGGGCAATGGGTGATGTGGGTGTTGGCTTGATGGCATGGTTAAACATCGTTGGTATTCTGATCATCTTCTTCATGTCTAAGCCTGCGCTTAAGGCTTTAGCAGACTACGAAGAACAGCAGAAACAAGGTGTGACTGAGTACACATTCAACCCTGTAAAACTAGGCATTAAAGGTGCGACTTACTGGGAAGAGAAGTACAAACGTAAAACCGGTAAATCGCCTGAATCAGAAGCTGCTAGTACTAAACCTGTAGAGCAACCTTCTGCTTAAGCTTGCCTTAACAAGTAGATAGCTTTAACCAATAGATCGCTTTAACTCGCGGCTATTAATAACGCATAAAAAAGGGGTTAGCCATTTCGGCTAACCCCTTTTATTTTGTTCGTAACAAATCACTGTTTATAACGAGCTCATTACTTATAACGAACTCACGGCTTATAACAAACTAACTGTTCCCGAGTTAGAGTATTAAGCAGCGATCTCTTGAGCCGTCATTTGAGGTGCTTTTTTCTCACCGATTGGCAGTACTGTGCGGCCATATTCGTTGTTGATTACTTGTGCCATTGCAAAGTAGATAGCTGACGCACCACAGAAGATACCTTCAAAACCAGCGATAGTACCGATCAGTTCGCTGCCAGTGAAATCACGAGCGGCAAGTAGGAAGAACAAAATAGTAAGTGAACCGAATACTACTTGTTTCGCTACTGGGTAGCATAGAGAACCAATGAACATGAAGCCAGTGAAGATGCCCCATAGTAGTAGGTACCAACCCATAAACGCTGCTGGACTTGCTGGTAGACCCATGTAAGGCATTACGATTAAACCAACCAAAGATAACCAGAATAGACCGTAAGAAGTAAACGCAGTTGTACCGAACGTGTCACCACGTTTGAAACACATTGTGCCCACGATAACTTGGCTTAGACCACCGTAAAAAATACCCATAGCAAGAATCATTGAATCGATTGGAAAGAAACCTGCGTTGTGGATATTAAGAAGAATAGTGGTCATACCGAAACCCATTAGGCCAAGTGGTGCTGGGTTCGCCAGTTTTGTTGACATTTTGTGCGCCTTTAAAAAAAGTTAATAAAATTTATACGCAAATTTTAATCCGAACGGCATAAAAAGATAGATCGCTAAATCGCAATCTTAGATTGCATCGTTCGCCAGTTCGGCTTTCGTGATGATTTCAAGTATCTCGCCAACTCGTTTAGGGCTTTGTTCCATCAAGACCGCTTGAACCTCGGGCTTTACACACGCTAACCACTCTCCCGAAGGTTCTTGGTTAAACTTATCCATCGGGCCCATTACTGGGCTCCATGCACCACGAATATCAACCGTATCTTTATGACCATCGTTGGTCGTAAAGTATGAAAACTCAAAGGTTGTCGCATCTACAGATGTGATTTGGCCAGATGCCCCCCACGGCGCAGAGAGTTCGATCATAGGACCGATAGGATAGCTTTCACCTTCAATTTCTATAGAAGTTGCTTCACCAATGTAAATTTGAGCGTTATTGGCTGACTCTGAGACAGTGAAAGGTAATGATATTGAGACAGAATTAGGGCCTTGAGGTGCAGCTTGCTTTAATAAGAATTGAACGATTGACGGGTATGCATTAACAGCAGCATCAACCTCCCCTACAGACTCCATACAGCCTTCGTAATTCATAATGCCTGTACTATCGACACCTTTGACTAAAGCGCCTTCAAGCGTTTGAATAACATGGAGTTGATTACCTTGATCTTCTATAGACGTGATTTGGCCTACAGGACTTTTAAAGACTTGATAACGCTGAGCAACAATACCTTCAGAGCTCGTTTCAAAACTTAAGCTGCCATAATTACCCCAGCCCAAACTTTGCTCGTGACCTGACTGAGGCGTACCATTGCACCCAGACATTCCAGTTACCAATAACGCAAGAATAGATAGCTTTAACTTCATTTTAATTGCCCTGTAATCGAATTATTCACGAACACAGTTTATCGATAAATGGAAAGCACTACTGTAATAGAAAGTAAGAGGAATGTCGTATAACTGTCATTGGGATAGCAAGCCTCTAGGAGGCTTGCTTAATACCAATCGTAGTAAATAACTGGTCACCCTAGCTTGTTAAAAACCTCGATAACTTCGTTAGAATTTTTGATTGTAGAATAACTACTTATCGAAAAATCCTGCCTTGTTCTCAAGCTTTTTTTCTACGCTATTTTTGAACACTTACTTACTGTGATTGGTATAATTTAATTATTTACAGCTAATTTCATCCCAGAACCAATTCGATTGAACTGGGCTTTCCCATATACCTGGGCCATTTTTTGCAATGAAACACTTGCCATTATGTGTCACTTTATCGCCGTTGCTTACTTGGCTAATACCCGCTTCCCATTTGATAAAGACTGCAGGGTCGACGACAGGTGGCTCGGTAACCGGAGGCTCAACGGGGGTTGGTTCTACCGGAGCAGGATCGACAGGCGTTGGGTCTGTGACTACTGGCGGTGTTGGCTCACCAGCAACCAGTTCCCAAGGACCTCCATTCGCAGGATTATCCCCTTGAGTCCACCACTTAGCTTGATAAGTCGCGCCGTTGTGAGTCACTTGATCACCGGTGTTGTAAACCTTAGTTACGCTCCAAGCATTTCCCCCAGGAGCAGGGTCTACAGGATCGAGCTTATCGACCACTTTCACTTCAGGCCAACTTGCATGTGATCCATAAAAATTCGTCACACACTTTTCGTAATCTCCAGCCACCAACGCTGAATAAGCGGTTTGGAAACCCACAAGGTCACATTCAAAAGAGTAACCTTCTGGGCGATCCGCATAGTATTTCCAGTTGCCGTCCCAGTTGGTGTACAGCACATCAGTTGCACCATTCAAGTTCAAGCTTCCGTAAGGGGTTTGCTGCCAGCAAGTATTTTTCTCATCTACTTCTACAGGGATCTGATAATGTGCAGCTAACCCTTCCCAATAACGAATTCGGTTAACCGGTTGGCCTTTGTCTTTATTCTGCTCTCCGCACTCGATACCACCATTAATCACGTTGATTGTGGTACCAAATCCATAGCCAATTCCCGCATCTAATTCGCGTTGAGATGGCGTCCATGTTCGATCTATAACATGTAACATGGCTGGTTTCGGAGCTTGAGGCGTTAAGAAGAACCAAATAGCCGAAGCCAGATTCAGCCAAGAATCAGCGACTAAGGCCGGGTTATTAAGGAGAACCGTTGCGTCGCCATCAAACATGACTTCAGAAAACGCACCGTAGTTAAAATGATAAGAAAGTTGTTTAGCACCACGGCCAAAGTAGCCCTGCCCTGCGGCACATGGCCAGCGAGCATTCTGCCAGTCATTCTGACCACAACCTGTGGTGTAACCTTCTTGTCCTTCAGACCAGCCCATTTCACGTACATGTACGAGCGCTTGCTGCCATTCTTCTAGGGCTGATGGGTTATCAGAAGTGTTATCTATCGCGATGTGTCCGCCCGTCTCTTGAGCGAAATGAGCAAAAGCCGTGATGATGGATTTCTTACAGATGGCGTCGGAGTCGCGGCCATCTGTGTACTCTCCACAGAAGGCTGGGAATTTGCCAATCGCGCGTAAGAAGCGAGTATAAGTGTATTCTGGTGCTGCCATCTGAGTGAGGAAGTCCCACTCAGATTGAGGGAATACACGCTCTACGCGCTTTACGTTTTCGGGATTAGCAGCCGAGCCCGGCACAATGGCTTCAACGATTGTATTCGAGCGAGTCTGTAGTGCCTGAGACCAGATCGCATACATAGGATCGGATGTTTTTGCTTGCTCAGCCGCTTGCAGTGCAGACTTTTCAACAAGGTAGCCATTCGGGTTTTGTGGATCAGGTTGGATGTTCAAAGACGCGTAACTATGTGCTGCTAATGTGCAGCCAACGACTGTCGCCAAATATTTAATTTTTAGCATGATGGATTCTCTTATCTGTCCTTTATAAGACTAATCACTGTAAGTAAGTGATCGGAAATAACGCCTGAAAAAGGCTTGAGAACAAGGCGGAGCTTTCCGATAAGTAGCTATTCTACAATCAAAAATTCTAACACCAAGATCGAGCTTTTTAACAAGCTAGGGTGACCCGTTATTTACTACGATTGGTATAGGTCCATCAAAGAGTATGCGGCACATGTGAAATGGCCTAGTAGTTGCTGTATGAATTTATAAAAAGTGCGAGTGACATTTTTATGTATCGTTAAATACAACAAAGCGTCTCATTGTTTCTTGAGGTGATATCTAACTTCCAACGGATTTGGTTGCTCGTTGTAGATATAAATACTTAACCTCCTAAATAAAAAGAAAAAAGCCTCGAACAAAGTTCGAGGCTTAAGAGCTTAATCAACGCTGGTTAAATCTCTAAGAGATTATTCCCACTCGATAGTTGCTGGTGGCTTACCAGAAATATCGTAAACAACACGTGAGATGCCGTTAACTTCGTTGATAATACGGTTAGATACCTTACCCAGGAAGTCGTATGGTAGGTGTGCCCAGTGAGCAGTCATGAAGTCGATAGTTTCTACAGCACGTAGAGATACAACCCAATCGTACTTACGGCCATCGCCCATTACGCCAACTGAACGTACTGGTAGGAATACCGTGAATGCTTGAGATACTTTGTGGTAAAGGTCAGCAGCGTGAAGCTCTTCAATGAAGATAGCATCAGCACGACGCAGTAAATCACAGTACTCTTTCTTCACTTCGCCAAGTACACGAACACCTAGACCAGGACCTGGGAATGGGTGGCGATAAAGCATGTTGTATGGAAGACCAAGCTCTAGACCGATCTTACGTACTTCATCTTTAAACAGCTCACGTAGAGGCTCAACAAGGCCCATTTCCATATCATCAGGAAGGCCACCAACGTTGTGGTGAGATTTGATTACGTGTGCTTTACCAGTCTTAGATGCAGCAGACTCGATTACGTCTGGGTAGATAGTGCCCTGAGCAAGCCATTTAGCATTCTTCAGTTTCTTAGACTCTTCGTCGAAGATATCTACGAATACGTGACCGATGATCTTACGTTTCGCTTCTGGTTCAGCTTCGCCTTCCAGAGCGTCAAGGAAACGATCTTCCGCATCTACTTTGATGATGTTTAGGCCAAACTTGTTGCCAAACATCTCCATAACCTGCTCACCTTCGTTTAAACGAAGAAGGCCATTATCTACAAATACACATGTTAGTTTGTCGCCGATAGCGCGGTGAGCAAGCATTGCTACTACTGATGAATCAACACCACCAGAAAGACCAAGGATAACTTCGTCGTCACCTACTTGTTCTTTAATACGTGCAACTGCATCTTCAATGATAGACGCTGAAGTCCACAGACCTTCACAACCACACGCATTAAGAACGAAGTTCTCAAGCATTTTTAGGCCGTTTTTAGTGTGCGTTACTTCTGGGTGGAATTGAACACCGTAGTATTTCTTATCTTCGTTTGCCATTGCTGCGTATGGGCAAGTGTCTGTCTCTGCGATTTTTGTGAAATCAGCAGGGATTTCAACCACTTTGTCACCGTGGCTCATCCAAACGTCTTGAGTTGTCTCAAGGTCAGCGAAAAGTGCAGATTCACCCGTTACTTGTACCGCTGCGTAGCCGAACTCGCGCTCAGTAGACGTTGCTACTTTACCGCCAAGTTGCTCAGCCATAGTTTGCATGCCGTAGCAGATACCGAAGACAGGAACACCTGAATCAAATACGTACTGAGGTGCACGTGGAGAATTCTCTTCCGTTACACTTTCAGGGCCACCAGATAGGATAATGCCGTCTGGATTGAATTCACGAATATCCGCTTCTTCTACGTCCCAGCTCCAAAGTTCACAGTAAACACCGATCTCACGAATACGACGAGCTACTAGCTGCGTGTATTGAGAACCGAAGTCCAGAATTAGAATACGTTGGTCATGAATATTTTTAGTCATTGTAAGCAGTCTTATTGGCTATGTGATAAAACGGAGGCGAGTTTACTCACCTCTGATTAACTCTTCAAGAAATAAAGCAAACGTTTTCGTAGGTTATCTTTAACCTCGTGTTTTGATAAAATCAGACTTTCATCAAAACAGGCGGTAGATATAATACCAATCACAGTAAGTAAGTGTTCAGGAATAGCGTAGGAAAAAAGCTTGAGAACGAGGCAGAATTTTCTGATAAGTAGCTATTCTACAATCAAAAATTCTAACGAAGTTATCGAGGTTTTTAACAAGCTAGGATGATCAGTTATTTACTACGATTGGTATATTAATGTGCCGACTAAATCAGCACATTATTCAAACGTTTGGACGTATTATTAACCTAAACGGTAGTTAGGTGCTTCTTTCGTGATTTGAACATCGTGTACGTGAGATTCTTTCATGCCCGCACCAGAGATACGAACAAACTCAGCTTTAGTACGCATGTCTTCAACAGTTGCAGAACCCGTTAGGCCCATGCTTGAGCGTAGACCGCCCATCTGTTGGTGAACGATCTCTTTTAGACGACCTTTGTATGCGATACGACCTTCAATACCTTCTGGAACAAGCTTGTCTGCAGCGTTGTCAGATTGGAAGTAACGGTCAGAAGAACCTTGAGACATAGCGCCAAGAGAACCCATACCACGGTAAGACTTGTAAGAACGACCGTTGTAAAGGATAACTTCACCCGGTGCTTCTTCAGTACCAGCGAACATTGAACCAACCATCACACAAGATGCGCCAGCAACGATAGCTTTACAGATATCGCCAGAGAAGCGAATGCCGCCATCTGCGATTACTGGAATACCATATTCGTTAGCCACTTCAGCAGCGTCTGCGATTGCTGTTACTTGAGGAACACCAACACCAGTAACGATACGAGTCGTACAGATTGAACCCGGGCCGATACCTACTTTAACCGCACTAACACCTGCTTCGATAAGAGCACGAGCGCCAGCGCCAGTTGCTACGTTACCACCGATGATTTGTAGATCAGGGTATGCAGCGCGAGTTTCGCGGATACGGTTAAGTACGCCTTCAGAGTGACCGTGTGAAGAATCGATAAGTAGAACGTCTACGCCAGCTTCAACTAGGGCAGCAACGCGCTCTTCGTTACCAGCACCAGCGCCAACAGCTGCACCTACACGTAGGCTGCCGCGCTCATCTTTACAAGCATTTGGTTTACGTTCTGCTTTGTGGAAATCTTTTGCAGTGATCATTCCAGTAAGTTGGAAGTCATCATTTACAACAAGAACTTTTTCAACACGCGCTTCGTGCATTTTCTCTTGAACTTCTTCACGAGTTGCACCTTCTTTAACAGAAGCAAGGCGAGCTTTAGGCGTCATTACGACATCAACTTTCTTAGAAAGGTCAGTAACAAAGCGAACGTCACGGCCAGTAATAATACCAACAAGTTCGTTTGTTTCAGTAACAACAGGGAAACCGGCAAAACCGTGTTTTTGAGTAAGAGCTACAACATCAGCGATTGTCGCATCAGGGCTTACAGTAACAGGGTGAGAAACTACACCTGCTTCGTAAATTTTAACCTGGCGAACCATTTCAGCTTGTTGTTCAATAGACATGTTCTTATGAATGAAGCCTATTCCGCCTTCTTGTGCCAGTGCAATCGCTAGGCGAGCTTCTGTCACAGTATCCATCGATGCAGAGATCATTGGGATGTTTAGGGAAATATTCTTCGTCAACTGAGTGCGAAGATCAGCTGTATTAGGGAGAACGGTGGAGTGTGCTGGCACTAGCAGTACGTCGTCGAATGTCAGCGCTTCTTTGGCAATTCTTAGCATTTGCAATATCTCACAATAATAGGAGTAAAAAGAAACAATCCAATCTCATCGTTTCGCCTAATGAGGGCAGCCAATTAAGGAAAATCAAACTGCATTTGGATTAGATATTGCGGACGGATTATACGGCTAACGAAATCGCTTGGCTACACATTTTTATACTTTTAATTTGCATTTACCCCCTTGCTATGTATTATATTGCCGCTATCTTCCATACTCACGCCCAGTGATATTCTAAGAGAAAGACCTTCCTTCAAGGGTAGATAGCGCTTCTATGACCAATCCAAACATCTTTACTGTTTCTCGCCTCAATTCAGAGGTTCGTCTCCTATTAGAAAACGAAATGGGAATAGTCTGGCTCGTTGGTGAAATCTCTAATTTCTCTGCACCTGTCTCTGGTCACTGGTACCTCACGCTTAAAGACTCTCGCGCTCAAGTTAAGTGCGCTATGTTTCGTGGCAATAACCGTCGTGTGACTTTTAAGCCTAAAAACGGTAATCAAGTGCTAGTTAAAGCGCGTCTGTCTCTTTATGAGCCACGCGGTGATTATCAACTGATCATCGAAAGCATGCAGCCAGAAGGTGACGGCAAGCTTCAGCAAGAGTTTGAAAAACTTAAGATGAACTTGGCGGCGGAAGGTTTATTTGCTCAGTCCAATAAACAAATTCTTCCAGAACATCCTAAATGCGTTGGTGTCATCACCTCGAAAACCGGCGCTGCGTTGTTTGATATCCTTGATGTCCTGAAAAGACGCGATCCTTCACTGCCAGTTGTGGTTTACCCAACCATGGTTCAAGGTGAAGAGGCGGCAATTCAGATTGCTCAAGCGATTGGCCGTGCCAATGAACGCAATGAATGTGATGTGTTGATCGTGGGTCGTGGCGGCGGTTCATTAGAAGACCTATGGTGCTTCAATAACGAGATCGTAGCTCGCACAATCGCAGCAAGCCAAATTCCGATCATCAGTGCAGTTGGCCACGAAGTTGATGTCACTATCGCCGATTTCGTCGCAGATATGCGTGCTCCAACACCATCAGCCGCCGCTGAATTGGTTAGCCGTGATAACAGTCATAAAGAGCAAGCTTATGCGTCTAAACGTGCTCGTTTAGTGAGTGCGATTCGTCATGTACTAATCAAACAAGCGCAATCAACTCAAACGTTGAAATACCGCTTAGAGAAACAACACCCGAGCTACCAACTGCAAAAGCAGAGTCAACAGCTTGATGACCTAGATATGCGTTTGCGTCGTGGTATGACTCTGTATCTAAAACAGCATGTTCAGCGTGTTGAACGCAAACAACATCAGCTTCAGCTTAACTCACCAGTAAAACGCCTTGGTGAACAGAAACTGCATCTACAACGTTCAGAGCAAAAGCTATTGGATGCGATGGACAAGACATTACTGACTACTCGCCACCAGCTAGCTATGGCCGCCGAGAAGTTAGAAACCGTCAGCCCATTGGCAACCCTAAAGCGTGGCTACAGCATTACCCATTCAGCATCGAGTAATACCGTGTCATCAATTAACGACGTCGAAGTAGGTGAAGTGATCACCACCCAAGTTGAAGACGGTGTGATTGAATCGCAAGTGACAACAAGAGTGACTAAGAGCGAGCTTTAAGTTCGACTAGAGTGTTAAAAGTCATTTAAAACCAGAAAGCCCTATCGATAATCGACAGGGCTTTTTTGTATCTAACAAGAGCACTAAGTAAAAGAGTTATTCCGCAGATTGGAACTCGAATATAACTCTCGATTTAGATTTAAGCTCGTTACAGTCACCGTTACAAAAATAGCTGGCAGCACCACAAGCTTGAAGCTTCTCTAACTGGCTGTTGCACTCTGGGCAGAGCCCTACTTTGGTAAAGTGAGCCTGACAACTTTCACAGTGATACTTGCCATCCCAAGCTAGCTCTGACTGGCACTTAGGGCAGATATTTTCACTCATTAGCATTTCCTAATTCACTACTATTTTTACAATCTACTACTGCTGAGACTTAGCTTGCTTGATTTGGTACATGTTCTTATCAGCTTGTGCGATCAACTGATCTAACCCTTGAGGATCTTTCTCACAAGAAAGCCCAACACTCACAGAGAACTGCACATCATTGATATAAAGCGCTTGTTGTAATGTTTTCTCTAAACCGTGGTAGAAGCTAACTACGCTTTCTTGATCGTCAAAACAAGAGAACACCACAAACTCATCGCCCCCATAGCGCCCTATCTTGGCACAGGCAGTAGTTGCCTCATCCAGCACTTTTGCAACGGCTAACAACACATCATCACCAAAGCTGTGGCCAAACGTATCGTTTATTGACTTAAATTTATCGACATCAACAAATAGGCACGCCATCACTTTTTCAGTAAAACAGTGGTTAGTTAACACCTGCTCGGCTTCTCTCAGCAATGCTCGGCGGTTCAAACTATGTGTTAGGGAGTCTCGATTGGCAAAAAAGTTGAGTTGATTCTCTAACTCATACTTCTCTAGCGCGACTGAATACAGAGAAGCCAATAACTCTAAGATCTCAAGTTCAAACTCATGAGGTTCAGAGATGTACTGACTGTAAATTGCGAAGGTACCTAATACGTGACCATGTGAAGAGATGATTGGCACTGACCAACAGGCATGAAGATTAGCCTGATTGGTTAAGGCTAAGAAAGGAGTCCAATTCGGGTGTGTATTAATATTGGAGACCATGACAGCTTTCTTAAGTGCCGCCGCTTCGCCACAAGAACCAATTCCGGCACCAACCCCCACCCCTTCTATCTGCTGGTTATAAAAATCAGGCAAGTTTGGAGCATATTCTAAATGTAATGTATTCGATTCGGGGTTTAACAATAAAATAGAGGCCATCCTTTGACCAAAAATCTGCTCTGTGAGTTGAATGATCTTGCGATTTAATTCTTTGCGATCCAACCCAAGGGCAAGCCTTCGAAGCAAACTGTTTACTGCTCGGTGACCTTCTAATAAAAATTGTTGTTTCATTCACTAAAGCTTTCAATTATATGGTGGGAACAGCTTGTTCTTATGCAAGCCTGTATACTGGTCAATATTAACACACTAAATTACCACAACACACCACCGAAGATCACAGGTTGATCTTTTGCTTTATCTACTTTGATCAGCGATCTACCCCAAAAAGAATATTTATATCACCACACACCGAAAGCATAAGTTACATATGCTGCATTTCAATTCCATGCAGCACATTAAGCCAAAAGGCAGTAAGTAAAACCAAAAACCCAGAACAATCTATTTTCGATCTTTAGTTGAGATCATCGAGATACACACGTCTGCATTTCGATATGTTGGTCGTCTAATTGGGTTAACTTAACCGACAATGCCTTAAGTTCTGAAGTATTGTCGATGTGAGTACCACCACACGGAATAGACACTAAAGTAACGTCATCTAGCTGCCATTCCCAGTAGCGAGAGTCTGTTAACGCCTCACCTTCTAGTCTCATCGTTACAAGAGTCGATTCAGCAAGCCAGCCTGCAATCATCTGGTTGATGTCGGCCTCAATGCCATCAAGGTTCGTTAGCATGTCAGCAACGTTCAGACCGCGTTTCTTCAAGGTTTTACCTAAACGATACTTATCGGTACACAACTCTGGAGTCACAAAGCTAGTCACCTGTGCGTAGCTATTGAAGTCATAGCTGCCGAGTGGATCTTTTCTGTCTGCATCTTTACGCCAGTAACTCTCAGCCAATACTTTATTCAAGGCTAAGAAAGCAATGTGTCCGGCACTATGACCGCGGCTCAAACTGGCTTGGTGCTCTTTATCAACCGACAACTCAACTTCATCACCAATGTTAATCATAGAAGCTGATACAGGTAGTTGGTGGACAACCACAAACGCCCACCCTTCCGTATCACGCTTAACAGGGATATCTGCTGCAATATAAAGATTGCCAGTAGATTGTTCTATTGCACCAACAAGGCAATCTTCAACAATATACTGTTCACCACCTACGCTGACAAAACCTCGGTCTGCTGGGTGATCGGGCCAAATATGACTCACTGGGTGGAAAGGTGTCACGTCAGTGATCAAGTAAGTTTTGCTGTCGTCGTATTCAACGTACACCGCTTTTGCATTGAGCAGCCAAATTTGATGACAAAATTGAGTGATGGTTGGTGTGACGACTATTGTTGGTTTCATGGATGTCTCAGGTGTATTCAAATCTCTAGTGGCCATATCATTCTTCTTTTGGAATCTAGTCTGATTCGTTAAGCCATAGCGATACGAAAACATATTGTTATGGCTTAACGTGAATTTTACAAAAAAAAATACCCGAGACAGGCTCGGGTATCAATTCTATTGGAAAGGTTTACTTACGACCTTTAACCATGCTCATCATACGCTTACGTTTACGTTCTTGAGAAATTGTCAGCTTATTAGTCTTAGCTTCAAATGGGTTCTCGCTGTTCTGGAATTGAATGCGAATAGGTGTACCCATAATTTCTAGTGAACGACGGTAGTAGTTCATCAAGAATCGTTTGTATGAATCTGGCAAGTTACGTACTTGGTTACCGTGGATAACGATAATCGGTGGGTTGTAGCCACCAGCGTGCGCGTATTTCAGTTTCACACGACGGCCACGAACCATAGGCGGTTGGTGATCATCAGTCGCCATTTTCATGATACGAGTTAGTACAGAAGTACCTACACGAGTCGTTGCTGACTTGTAAGCTTCTTGAACTGACTCAAACAAGTGACCAACACCTGTACCGTGAAGTGCAGAGATAAAGTGAATACGTGCGAAGTCAACGAAACCTAAACGACGGTCTAGTTCTTTCTTAACACGATCTTTAACGTCGTTATCTAGGCCATCCCACTTGTTTACTGCAATAACAATTGAGCGACCAGCGTTCAATGCAAAGCCTAATAAGCTTAGATCTTGATCTGAGATGTTCTCGCGAGCATCGATAAGCAGTAATACAACGTTAGCATCTTCAATCGCTTTCAGTGTTTTAACCACTGAGAACTTCTCAACTGTTTCGTTGATATTTTTACGACGACGAACACCTGCAGTATCAATCAGAACATATTCACGCTCATCACGCTGCATCGGAATGTAGATAGAGTCACGAGTGGTACCTGGCATATCGTAAACAACAACACGTTCTTCACCAAGAATACGGTTAGTTAGCGTTGATTTACCTACGTTAGGACGACCAATGATCGCTAGCTTAATCGGTTGATCTTGAAGGCGCTTGAATTCTTCTTCCGCTTCTTCTTCAGTAAAATCAACTTGCTCTTCTTCTTCGTCTTCAAATTCAGTTAAATCGCTTACTTCGCCATTCTCAGCTTTTAACGCTTCTGCGAACGGGTTAAGAGCAAGATCAATCAACGCTGTTACACCACGACCGTGCGCTGCAGCGATTTGGTACATGTCTTCTACGCCTAGTTGCCAGAAATCAGCACTTGCAGCGTCAGGGTCGATACCATCAACCTTGTTTACTACTAGCATTGAAGGCTTTTCTAATTGACGAAGGTGCTTAGCAATAGCCACGTCTGAAGGTGTTAGACCCGCACGGCCATCTACCATAAATAGAACGACATCAGCTTCATCAATCGCCGCTAGCGACTGTTCAGCCATTTTAGTTTCAACACCTTCTTCGGTACCATCGATACCACCAGTGTCAATAACAATAAAGTCATGCTCGCTAAAATGAGCATGACCGTATTTACGGTCACGCGTTAAGCCAGGGAAATCCGCAACCAATGCATCACGAGTTCGAGTCAATCGGTTAAATAACGTAGATTTACCTACGTTCGGACGCCCTACTAGAGCAACAACAGGTACCATAACAACCTCTACAATTTCTTCTCTAAATGTAGTTATAGGTAAGCACTTGATCGCAAGTTTAAACTCTTACCTATAACCACACGGTCTATTAATTTATAACAACAAAACGGCTCCTAGCTGTTACCAACCAGGAGCCGACTGTGAATTATATCACGCTTTTATTGGCTAATCGTTAGTTTCTTTACATCGCCATTGCGAGTCGTCACTAAGTAGCCTTCAGGCATTTCAATTGGCGCAACCGCAAAGCCGCTATCATCGACCAACTGTTGAGCAACAAACTCACCCGATGAACGATCTAACCAGTGCAGATAACCTTCAGTATCACCAACAACTACATACCCATTAATAATAGCAGGTGCTGTTAGTAAGCGGTTTTCTAACAATGGAGTGCTCCAAAGTTCAGTACCACTACGCGCATCAACCGCAACCACATGGTCTTTGTCAGTCACAACGAATAAACGGCTACCATCACTTGCTAAATCAATCGCTGACGAGTAGTTGCGTTTCCAAACGGGCTTACCAGAACGAAGATCGATAGCTATCAGCTGACCATTGATACCTACGGTATACAGGGTTCCGCCAAGAACAACCGGTGATGCATCAACATCAACCAAACGATCAATTTCCGTTGCGCCTTTTGGCGTCCCTACTGGCTGTTGCCAAATAAGCTGACCACGATCAACGATAGCTGCGGCTAAACGACCATTTGCCGTACCCCAGAATACACCACCAGAAACAGTAACAGGCGAGCTATCGCCACGAAGTGTTAGGCTTGGTACTTCGGTACTGATGGTCCATTTTTGCTCACCGCTTTCTTGATCTAACGCGGTCAACATGCCACGACTGGTATGAACAATAACCATGTTGCTTTCAGTCGCAGGAGATGCAAGCACCTCACCATTCACTGATACACGCCACAGCTCTTCACCGGTTGATTCATCCAGCGCAATCACTTCGCCATTTTCAGAACCAACAAATACCTTGCCGTAAGCTGCCGTTAAGCCACCCGATAAACGAGCCAGTACTTCTTTCTCAAGATCGACTTTCCAAAGCTCTTTACCTGTTTCAGGGGCAAGCGCTTTAACCATACCTTCACGGCTTGCAACAAATACTTTGTCGTAAGCCAATTCTGGCGTTAGTTTTGAAAAGTAGTGACCAACACCATCACCAACCGACGTAGACCATTCCTGGCTAGGTGTGAACTCGCTGTTTACCGTTGGTACTGGCGCCATGATTACGGTGTCTTCTTCACTTGCACAGCCCGCTAGCAGGCCAAGAGCAATCGCACACAACGCCGCTTTTGGAAACATCTTCTTCATTCAAAGCGCCTTATTTAGCTAGGTCGTCAAGTTTGATTTGAAGCGTTTGGCTCGCATCAGCAGCTTGTTGAGCTTCAGAGTAAGCACTGTAAGCTGCATCTGTGTCGCCTTTACGAAGTGAGATATCACCACGTAGTTCTGCAACACGGCCTTTCCAAGATTCGTCAGTCATCGCTTCAAGATCAGTCAATGCTGCGTCAAATTCACCTTGCTCAGCTTTGATACGAGCAACACGGTAAGTAAGTAGTGGCGCTAATGCTGCGTCCTTAGTTGCCGATTTTGCCCATTCAAGTTGTTCAAGTGCTGCTGTAAGGTCACCAGCTTGAACTTGCGCTTTTGCTAATTGCATAGCAGCAAGAACAGAGTATTCAGCGTCTTTATTTGCATCGATGAAAGCTTGAATATCAGATTGAGCATCAACGCCTTTAGCATCTAGAGCTGAAATTACAGAGGTATAGCTTTCTGAAGCAGCTTCACGCGCTTCAACGACTGAATCTTGGTAATAGCGCCAACCAAATAGGCCTCCTAAACCAATAACCGCACCAAAGATTACGGCCTTACCGTTCTCTTTCCACCAATCTTTAATGGCTTCAACTTGTTGCTCTTCGCTATCGTAAAGTTCCACTTCCTGTCCTCTTTAATTCTTTAAACGCCAGCATAGTGCTGACGTTAATATTCATTATGAGCGTTTGCTCAATGGCTTAGATTAACGCAGCAACTTTCTCTGCAACTTCCGTTTGAGACACGGTTTGTTGCTCGCCACCAACCAAATCTTTTAGCACAACTGTATTGTCAGCAACTTCGTTCTCACCAAGTACTAGCGCTACAACAGCACCTACTTTATCAGCTCGTTTGAATTGCTTCTTGAAGTTACCACCACCGAAGTGGCTCATCACACGTACGCCTTCAACGTTATCGCGTAATTGATTCGCTAACTGCATGCCCGCGATCATAGTACCTTCGCCAGCAGCAACCATGTATACGTCAACGCTACGGCGAACTTCTGTAAGCTCTAGCGTTTCCATCATAAGAACTAGACGCTCTAGGCCCATAGCGAAGCCAACCGCATTGGTTGCTTTGCCGCCTAGTTGTTCAACAAGACCATCGTAACGGCCACCGCCACATACTGTACCTTGAGCCCCAAGGCTGTCAGTGATCCACTCAAATACGGTACGGTTGTAGTAATCTAGACCACGCACTAGACGCTCATTAACTTGGTATTCGATACCAACAGCGTCAAGAAGTTCACACAAACCAGCAAAATGTTGCTTCGATTCTTCACCTAAATATTCAGATAGTCGAGGTGCGTCACCTAAGATAGCTTGAACATCCGGGTTCTTAGTATCAAGTACGCGTAGAGGGTTGGTGTGCATACGACGTTTACAGTCTTCATCTAGCACATCAATGTGTTGCTCAAGGAAAGCCACTAACGCAGTGCGGTAGCTTACGCGATCTTCTTGAGAACCAATTGAGTTCAGCTCTAAGCGAACGTGTTTATCGATGCCTAGCTCACGCCATAGACGTGCTGTCATCATAATAAGTTCAGCGTCTACGTCTGGACCGTCTAGACCAAACACTTCAACACCACATTGGTGGAATTGACGGTAACGACCTTTTTGAGGGCGCTCATGACGGAACATTGGCCCCATGTACCATAGGCGCTGTTCATCACGGTTGATAAGGCTGTTTTGAATACATGAACGTACACAACCTGCTGTACCTTCTGGACGCAGCGTTAGGCTGTCACCATTACGGTCATCAAAGGTGTACATCTCTTTAGAAACAACATCAGTCTCTTCACCAACCGCACGGCTAAATAGGTTCGTCTCTTCAACGATAGGCATACGTACTTCGTTGTAACCGTATGCGCTCACCACACTTTTAACTGCGCTTTCTACTTTCTGCCACAATGGTGATTGAGTTGGAAGGCAGTCGTTCATGCCTCGAATTGCTTGGATATTTTTAGCCACAGTATTTATTCCATAATTTCTCACGACCAGGTGTTAATGCGAATAGACAATCACACCCCATCGCGTTGTATTAATCTTCTAAGTTTTCTACATCAATGCGATTTGCTTTATCAAGCACTGACGCTTTTGCACGAATCTTAGCTTCAAGTTTGTCGACAAGATCATCGTTGTCGAAGCGCTCTTTCTGACGCTTACCGTCTTCGTAGAAAGCACTCTTACGTGCACTACCGGCTAAGCCTAAGTGAGACACTTCAGCTTCACCAGGGCCGTTAACCACACAGCCAATGATAGATACATCCATTGGAGTAATCACATCTTCTAGGCGCTGTTCAAGGGCATTAACTGTGTTAATAACATCGAACTCTTGACGAGAACAGCTCGGGCATGCGATGAAGTTGATGCCACGCGAGCGAATGCGCAAAGATTTAAGAATATCAAAGCCAACCTTGATCTCTTCAACAGGATCAGCCGCTAGCGAGATACGCAGCGTATCGCCGATACCTTCAGAAAGAAGCATACCTAAACCTACCGCTGATTTCACAGAACCCGCACGCGCACCACCCGCTTCGGTAATACCAAGGTGCAAAGGTTGATCAATCTGCTTAGCCAGCAAACGGTAAGAACCGACGGCTAGGAATACATCAGAAGCCTTAACGCTGACTTTAAATTGATCAAAGTTCAAACGGTCTAGGATGTCTACGTGACGCATTGCAGATTCAACCAGAGCTTCCGCTGTAGGCTCTGTGTATTTCTCTTGGATCTCTTTCTCAAGAGAACCACCGTTAACACCAATACGAATCGGAATATTCATATCGCGTGCGCAATCAACAACTGAGCGGATACGGCTTTCGTTACCGATGTTACCTGGGTTGATACGCAGACAGTCAACGCCGTATTCCGCCACTTTAAGTGCGATACGGTAGTCGAAGTGAATATCAGCAACCAAAGGAACAGAGACCTGCTGCTTGATTAGCTTAAAGGCTTCAGCTGCATCCATAGTCGGTACAGATACGCGAACGATATCAGCGCCAACTTTTTCCAGAGCTCTAATTTGAGCAACGGTCGCGGCTACGTCTGTTGTTCTTGTGTTAGTCATGGATTGCACAGCAATTGGTGCACCATCACCGATCGGCACATCACCCACATAAATACGGGTTGATTTGCGACGAATAATAGGAGATTCGTGTTGCATATTAACTCTAAGGTAAGGTTATTCTAGCTACTTTGCCTGAAGTATACCCAGAAAGGTCGACAGGTTCACTTGCAAATGTCATCGATACGCCTTCTGGCGCACCTAGAATCACTTTATATGGCGCAGTTCCTGATAGATTTAACGACTGACCTGCTTTTTTGATGCCAGTCGACAAGGTTTTGCCCGAAGCATCTTTCACTTGGATCCAGCAATCAGCAGAGAACTGCATCAGTAGCTCGTTAATCACAGCTTCAGGTGCAGTGCTTGCTTTAACAGCTTCTGCATTAGCAGCAACTTCAGCAGTTGGCTCTGTCTCTGTTGATTGCTGTGCAGTAGTTTCGTCAGTTGGAGTAACTGCATCAGAAGTATCTTCCGCATCGCTTATCGCAGCAAGGTCATCTGTACCTTCAGCAACAGAAGTACCGGCTTCGTTTTGTTCAGCTTCAATCACTTCTAAAGAGGTAAATTCAGGGGCAAGTGATTCTTCTACAGCTAGCTTTTCTGAGCTTTCAGTATTCGCTAAAGATTGAGATAGGGTGTCTTGTTGTTGGTTCTGCCACCACCACAGTGAGGAGATACCCGCAATTACCGCAAAAATGCTCCAAGTAAGGAGCATAATACGACTGTTGTGCTTCTCGGTTTTGGTCTTACGAGAAAAGCTCAACATTTCTTGTTCTTGATGTTGAGCGTCACCAGCATGATGGAGTGCACTCAATACGACCTTTTCGTCAAGATTTATGTATTTCGCGTATGAACGAATGTAGCCACGCATAAAGGTGGCAACTTGATCTGACTCGAATTGGTTTTCTTCAATTTGTTGGATCAGCGTAACGCGCAGCTTTAAACGATCAGAAATCTGCTTTTGTGTTAAACCAAGAGATTCTCGTTTATTTTTAAGCAGCGTTCCCGCTTCGATTTCTGGAGCGACAGTTTCTTTTGTTTGTGTTTCGTGTTCTGTGTTCATAGAGTGTGAACTTCTAAAGTAATATCGCAGGTCGACGAGAGCGTTTTTTATTGTCGTTTAAGCTCAATCTAACAACCCACTTGTGTGGAATTTTTCCTGTGACCCAGTTCATCAACCCTTAAAGTAGAAAACCACACACTCTTGGTGAGCGACTTTCTCAGGAAGCTAGTTTATCAAGTAGCCAACCTAAATAGACACATTGATGATTATCGGGTAACAAGCGAGCACTTAAATTAATTTAAGATTATTTAATCATAAGCTAATGCCATTGCAAGGCAAAAACACTTTCGACAAAATTTACCGTTAGCTCATGGTTTTGTCCAAAATTTAACGAAAAATGTAAGAAAGCGTGGGAAAAAATCCAATTCTTGGAAATTCACCTTCCAGAAAAGCAACAAGCCAGAAGGATTCCTTCTGGCTTGTTTAAGTTCAAATTACGTTTATACCGCTTTTACTTCAATCACACCACCGGCAATCAAGTTCGCTTCTGAGGCTTCTTTGATCATTTTGGTACGTTTGGTTCTGTCAATAACATCACCGACTAACTGACCACATGCGGCATCAATATCATCACCACGAGTTTTACGAACCGTTACTGTGTAGTTGTATTCCATCAGCGTTTTTTGGAAGCGGTCAATACGAGAATTGCTTGGCTTCTTATATGGCGAACCTGGGTAAGGGTTGAATGGAATCAAGTTGATCTTACATGGCGTATCTTTCATTAGTTCTGCAAGTTCACGTGCGTGGTCCATATCATCATTCACATGATCCAATAGAACGTACTCAACCGTTACTTTACCGCGGTTAGCATTTGAAGAAGCAATGTAGCGACGAACCGATGCTAGGAAATCTTGGATATCCCAACGGTCGTTGATTGGCATGATTTGGCTACGTAGTGCATCGTTTGGTGCGTGTAGAGAAATCGCCAGAGCTACATCGATGTTGTCTGTCATCTGATCAAGACCAGAAACAACACCAGATGTTGATACTGTTACACGACGCTTAGACAGTGAGAAGCCGAGATCATCAAGCATCAACTCTAATGATGGAATCAGGTTCTTCATGTTAAGCAGAGGCTCACCCATCCCCATCATTACGACGTTAGTAATTGGACGACGACCCGTTTCTTTCTCTAAACCGATTTCACGTGCAGCACGCCAAATTTGACCAACGATCTCTGAAACTTTCAGGTTACGGTTGAAGCCTTGTTGAGCGGTAGAGCAGAATTTACATTCAAGCGCACAGCCTACTTGCGAAGATACACATAGCGTCGCACGGTCACCATCTGGGATATATACCGTTTCAACGTCTTGGTCACCAACGCTCATAGCCCATTTAATAGTGCCATCCGCAGAGTGCTGAGCTTCAGAAACGATAGGTGCAACAATCTCACAGCGATGCAGCAGTTTCTCGCGTAATTTTTTGTTGATGTTGTTCATTTGTTCGAAGTCATCGACACCGAAGTGATAAATCCACTTCATCACTTGCTCTGCTCGAAACGCTTTCTCATTCAGTTCTTCTGTGAAAAATTTACGAAGACCTTTACGATCAAAATCGAGTAGATTGACTTTAGCTGTGGTCATGATGCCTCTCAATGACGGAACAATAATTAAGGGCGCGAATTGTACAGCCTTTAGGCAACTTCAACAAGCACTGTAAAACCTTGTGTTTATTAAGACATTCAAACTTAAGTGATTAAAATTCACACAGTCAAACTTACCTGCTTAAGTTTGACCAATTCAAAGCGATATTCCCGATTACGCTCCTCCGTCGCTTTCGGGAGTGACGAGCTTTAACCACCGAATACTCGCGCCTTCTCCGATCTCCTGCTAACGCCGCTCGTTATCTTCGCAGCCTTACGACTAACGCGACTTGTTCGTCTATTCCTGAACCGAGAAACGAAGTATCTGGAATCTCCGACAACACACTCAGATTCCCAACCGCGTTCCTTGTAGATTTCAGGAGTAACGCTTGAATCCATCAGAAATGAAAAAGGCCTCACCGAAGTGAAGCCTTTATTGATACTTGCTGTTGTCTGCTTATTCAGCTGGGCGCGGGCAAATTTCAGATTCTGGGAAGAAAAATTCGATTTCGCGAGCTGCAGACTCTGGGCTGTCGCTGCCGTGTACTGAGTTGTAACGCATGCTGATAGCGTAGTCAGCACGGATAGTGCCGCATGCCGCTTCCTCTGGATTAGTTTTACCCATTAGTTCACGGTAACGAGCAATCGCGTTTTCGCCTTCAAGTACTTGAACCATGATAGGACCAGAAGTCATGAACTCTTTAAGTGGTCCAAAGAACTCTTTACCTTCATGTTCTGCGTAGAAGCCACTTGCTTGCGCTTCTGTAAGAGAAACCATTTTAGCGGCAATAATCTGTAGGCCAGCTTTTTCAATGCGGTGGTAGATTTCACCGACAAGGTTACGCTTAACTGCATCCGGCTTAACAATTGAGAACGTTCTTTCTAGAGCCATAGGGATTCCTTCACTTTATTTTTTTGTTATTAAATACTGAAATTACTAAGATCATTCGATCTGAGTTTATGAATAAGCGGTATCGAAATACCGCTCACTCTTATTATTATTTTGCTTGGTCGATAAGAAGACGCGCCAGTGTACGAACACCCATACCGGTTGCGCCTGCCGCCCACTTATCACTTGATGACTTACGGTAAGTACCCGCGCAATCCATGTGAATCCAACCTTTTTTGTAGTCATCTACAAAGTAAGACAGGAACGCAGCAGCGGTACTTGCACCCGGAGTATAATCACCAGAGCTGATGTTTGAAAGATCAGCAAAGTTTGAAGGCAACATACCACGGTGGAAATCAGCAAGAGGCAATGGCCATAGACCTTCTTTCTCTTGGTTCGCAGCCGTTAGGGCTTGATGAGACAACTCATCATCAAAGCTCAATAATGCGTGGTAGTCGTTACCTAATGCATTTTTAGCCGCGCCTGTTAGCGTTGCACAGTCGATGATCAACTCTGGATTCTGAGCACTTGCGAACATCAGGCCATCAGCTAGAACTAAACGACCTTCCGCATCGGTATTCATGATCTCGACCGTCTTACCATTTTTGTAAGTAATGATATCGCCAAGCTTCAATGCACGACCAGAGATCATGTTCTCTGCACAACATAAGATAAGCTTAATGCGCTTGTTCAGGCCGCGTTCAATCGCTAGACCTAAACCACCGGTAATAGTCGCTGCACCACCCATGTCAGCCTTCATTGCAGTCATGAATTGACCTGGCTTGATGCTGTAACCGCCTGAGTCGAAAGTGATACCTTTACCCACAAGACAAGCAAACACGGGTGCGTTTTCATCGCCAGTTGGGTTGAAGTCCAGTTGAAGCATTGCTGAAGTACGTTCAGAGCCGCGGCCTACCGCGTAGATGCCTTCCCAACCTTCAGTTAGGAGATCTTTGTCTTTAACGATTTTCGCTTTAACAGTGCCTGCAGGTGCAACTGACTTGATGTATTCAGCTGCCATTGTCGCTAATTGACGAGGGGCAACTTCTTCAGCCGTTTTGTTGATGATGTCACGAGTCCAATCTGTCGCGCGGATACGTGCTTCTAATTCAACTTGATCAGCTTCAGCTAGAGCATCCCACTCCAATGCATTCTTTTTCTTTGGTCCACGGTAGCCTTGGTAAAAAGCCCAAACACTTTCTAGATCCCAGCCTTTACCGCTAAGTGCAACCAATGCGATACCTTGTCCGTCAAGCGTACGACCCGCACGTTGAACCGCGCCTAGATCGTGGCCTTCACCAATGTGAATTGTCGCTCCCGCTTCTGAGAACGATAAAATAGCTCTTGCTCCCCACTGAGGCTGGGCAGCTTCTTGACTTAAAAATACTGACATCTGTGTAGACATGATTTCTCCTTGTCATGAACCACTTTGAGTATGTGATTCTGATTGTTTTTTATTAGCGCACTGATGTTAGCATTATGTAGGAGGAAAATGTCATTTTGATAAAAAAACGGACCATAAGGTCCGCTTTTTTTAGTAAGAATTGTTAACTTGGCTGCGTTTTATATTGGACTGATACCAACCCACGACCAAGTGATTAGACAAGAGGATTAATCCATCTCATCCATCCAGCACAATATAATAGCCTCTAGAATTTTCTCATTCGAGTGATTCGGCTCATCATCAAAATCTTCAAGATCTAACACCCATTGATGCAAGTCCGTAAAACGTACGGTTTTAGGATCAGTATCAGGGTATAAATCACATAGCTCAATCGCAATATCTCGCGAATCAATCCATTTCAAACTCATAACACTTCCTTATCTTTATCAGCGACGATTTGTCATCTTAATGATTTATATTTTATGCCAGTTTCACTAACACGTTTAGTCGAGCTGAGTTCTTAGTGCTCCTCAGAAGCTAAGTTCAGTGTGTACTTTGGAATCTCAACAACAAGGTCAGTATCAGCGACTTTAGCTTGGCAACCAAGACGAGATTCCATTTCCAGACCCCATGCTTTATCAAGCATATCGTCTTCTAGGTCATCACTTTCTTCTAATGAGTCGAAACCTTCACGAATCACGACGTGACATGTAGTACATGCACACGACTTCTCACATGCGTGTTCAATACCAATACCGGCCTTCAATGCAACATCAAGAACCGTCTCACCAGTTTTTGCTTCTAAAACAGCGCCTTCTGGACATAGATCTTCGTGAGGTAAAACAATAATCTTTGGCATGTTTATCTATTCTCTAACTATTAAATATTATCGACTGACTGACCTGACAGTGCAGCTCGAATTGATTTATCCATACGACGAGAAGCAAAGTCTTGGCTCGCTTTGTCGGTATTCTTAATTTCTAGTTCGATGGCATCAGCACTTTCGCCATTGCGCACTTCAATCAGTGCCTCAATAGCTTGCAGAAGGTGCTGCTTTTCTTGCTCATCAAGCAGCTCATCGCCATCAGCTTGCATTGCTGCAATAAGGCCTTCGATAACACGATCTGCTTCTACACGTTGTTCAGCTAGAGCACGCGCTTGCATGTCTTCTTTAGCAAACGTCATCGAATCTTTCAGCATATTCGCCACTTCATTATCGCTTAGACCGTAAGACGGTTTAACCTGAATTTCAGCTTGAACACCCGTACTCTTCTCCATAGCAGTAACCGATAGCAGGCCATCAGCATCCACTTGGTAAGTCACACGAATATGCGCCGCACCAGCAGCCATTGGTGGAATGCCTTTTAGAGCAAAACGAGCCAATGAACGACAATCATCAACCATCTCTCGTTCACCTTGTACGGTGTGTACTGTCATTGCAGTTTGACCGTCTTTGAACGTGGTAAATTCTTGTGCGCGAGCAACAGGGATCGTGGTATTGCGTGGAATGATCTTTTCTACCAAGCCGCCCATGGTTTCGATACCTAGGGAAAGAGGAATTACGTCCAGCAGTAACATTTCAGAGTCTGGCTTGTTGCCGACTAAGATATCCGCTTGAATCGATGCACCAATCGCAACCACTTCATCAGGGTTAATGCTGGTTAATGGCGTACGGCCAAAGAAATCACCCACCATTTCACGTACAAGTAATGTGCGAGTTGAACCGCCGACCATTACCACTTCTAGAACTTCGTCCGCGTCAACTTCCGCATCTTTCAGTGCTCGACGGCACGAAAGTAGCGTTTTCTTAACCAGCGGCTTGATGATGTCTTCAAACTCTTCACGAGTTAATGAACCAGACCAACCTAGTACTTCAACCTCAACGCTTTCCGCTTCAGATAAGCCAATCTTCGCTTCTGTTGCGGCGTCGAGAAGAATACGATTCTGTTCTGCAGTTAGCTCTGATAAGCCCATTTGTTCTTGGAAATGATCCGCAACTAAATGGTCAAAGTCGTCGCCGCCTAATGCAGAGTCACCGCCTGTTGCTAAAACTTCGAAGACACCTTTAGATAGGCGTAGGATAGAGATATCAAACGTACCACCACCTAAGTCATAAACAGCAATTACTCCTTCTTTACCTGAATCCAAGCCGTAAGCAATCGCAGCTGCCGTGGGTTCATTAAGAAGACGTAACACGTGAAGACCAGCCAGTTGCGCCGCGTCTTTCGTACCAGCACGCTGTGCATCATCAAAGTAAGCCGGGACAGTAATCACGGCACCGGATAATTCACCGCCTAACGTAGACTCAGCACGTTGGCCAAGCGCTCGTAGAATATCAGCAGAAACCTGGATTGGGTTTTTGTTGCCTTGCTCTGTGCTAATCACAGGCAAACCATTATCACTTTCTTCAAACTGATATGGCAGAGACGGGTATCGCTGTTGAATATCCGACAGTGAGCGACCGATTAATCGCTTAACTGAGATAATGGTATTTTTAGGGTCAGTCTGCGCGTTAGCACGAGCTTCATCGCCAGTCGTATAAGATTCCGACTGGTAGTAAACAACTGAAGGTAAAATGCTTCGACCTTGTTGATCAACGAGTGTGCTCGCCTCGCCACTGCGTACTGCAGCAACCAACGAGTTTGTTGTACCTAAATCAATACCCACAGCAAGCTTATGCTGGTGAGGAGCGGCGCTTTGCCCTGGTTCTGCAATCTGAAGTAGTGCCATGGAGGTGTCCTTGTTATACAAACTAGCCGATCAAACGATCTTCAACTAATTCGATTTCATTCTTTAATTTTGCAATAAACTTAAGCTTTCTTACTCGGTCTGCAGCTTCTAGCCAAGCTTCGCTTTCGAGTTCTTGTTGGATAGCGCTTAATTGTTGTTTATACATTTTGCTAACCTTGCCTTCAAATGCAAATAGCGCATCTTCGGGATCAGAACTGTCTGCGATGTCTTCCAGCTCTTCACGCAATTCCATCTGCTCCATCAGGAACATCGGATCTTGCATGGTTTGTTGTTCGCCACGAATGTCTTCACCGTGTTGAACTAGCAGGTATTCTGCTCGGCTGATTGGATTCTTCAATACCTGGTACGCATCGTTGATTTGTGCCGCTTTTTGCACGGCTAATAAGCGATCACGCTCAGAAGCTATCGCAAATTTATCAGGATGGAATTGGCGTTGCAGATCTCTAAACTGAGAAGAAAGAAGGCTACCATCCAGTTGAAACTGAAGTGGTAGCCCAAATAATTCGAAATGATTCATGTAAAGGTGGTCCTAAGTTTAGGCTCTTTGTTCAGAGCCTAATTTTATTCTTCGCTTACAACGCTCAACGATTCAAGCGTTTAAACATTGAAGCTCTCACCACAACCACATTCGCCTTTCGCGTTAGGGTTGTTGAATTCAAAACCTTCGTTTAGGCCTTCTTTTACATAATCAAGCTCAGTACCATCTAGGTATACTAGGCTCTTTGGATCAATGATGACCTTAACGCCTGAATGCTCAAACACTTCGTCTTCTTCGTTAAGCTCGTCAACGAATTCCAGTACATACGCCATACCCGAACAGCCAGTAGTTTTTACTGCTAAGCGTAACCCGAGACCTTTACCACGGTTATCTAGGAAAGCTTGAACTCGGCTTGCTGCCGTATCTGTCATGGTGATGGCCATACTACAACCTTGTGTTTTATATAAATTGAGAACTCAGGGGGAGCACAAAGGATGCTCCCAAATATTACTTATTTTTTCGACGTGATTACGTTATTGAAGCGATTAGTGCTTCTTTTTGTAATCCGCAACAGCTGCTTTGATTGCATCTTCAGCAAGAATTGAACAGTGAACTTTCACTGGTGGCAACTCAAGCTCTTCTGCGATTTCAGAGTTTTTGATTGCAGCTGCTTCATCAATACTTTTACCTTTAACCCACTCAGTTACTAGTGAACTAGAAGCGATTGCGCTACCGCAACCGTAAGTCTTGAATTTTGCGTCTTCAATAATACCTTCTGCAGATACTTTGATTTGCAGTTTCATTACGTCACCACAAGCCGGTGCGCCAACCATGCCGCTACCTACACTTGGGTCTTCTTTATCAAACGAACCTACATTACGTGGGTTTTCGTAGTGATCAATTACTTTTTCGCTATATGCCATGATAGTTACCTCGAATCCTCTATTTCCGTGAGATTAGTGATGAGCCCACTCAACAGTGTTCAAATCAATCCCTTCTTTATACATATCCCATAGAGGAGACATGTCGCGTAATTTGTTTACCGCTACACGGATTTGTGCAATCGCGTAGTCGATTTCTTCTTCCGTTGTGAAACGGCCGAATGAGAAACGTACTGAGCTGTGCGCCAGTTCATCGTTTAGACCAAGAGCACGCAGAACGTATGAAGGCTCTAAGCTTGCTGATGTACATGCAGAACCTGATGATACCGCAAGGTCTTTTAAAGACATAAGCAGAGATTCACCTTCAACGAAAGCAAAACTCACGTTTAGGTTATGTGGTACACGTTGGTCTAAGTCGCCATTTACAGTTACTGCTTCTAGATCTTGAACACCTTTCAATAGGCGCTCACGAAGTGCTAGTGCGTGGTCGTAATCTTTCTGCATGTCTTGTTTAGCGATAGCAAACGCTTCGCCCATACCCACGATTTGGTGAGTAGCAAGCGTACCAGAACGAAAACCACGCTCATGACCGCCACCGTGCATTTGCGCTTCAAGGCGAATACGTGGCTTACGACGAACGTACAAAGCGCCGATGCCTTTAGGGCCGTATGCTTTGTGTGCAGACATAGAGATAAGATCAACTTTCATCTCTTTTACGTCTAGTGGGATTTTACCCGCAGACTGCGCCGCATCAACGTGGAAAATGATCTTGCGTGCACGACATAATTCGCCAATTGCACCGATATCTTGGATTACACCAATCTCGTTGTTTACGTGCATGATAGAAACTAGAACAGTATCTTCACGCATTGCAGCTTGTAGCTTGTCTAGATCAATGATGCCGTTTGCTTCTGGCTCAAGGTATGTAACCTCAAAACCTTCACGCTCTAGTTGGCGACATGGGTCAAGAACCGCTTTGTGTTCTGTTTTGCACGTGATTACGTGCTTACCTTTTTTCTCGTAAAAGTGCGCAGCACCTTTGATAGCAAGGTTATCTGACTCTGTAGCTCCTGACGTGAAAACAATCTCACGTGGGTCTGCATTTAGTAGATCGGCAATTTGCTCACGAGCATTATCTACTGATTCTTCTGCCTGCCAGCCGTAACGGTGTGAACGAGATGCAGGGTTACCGAAGTTACCGTCCATCGTCATGCACTGAACCATTTTTTCAGCAACACGTGGATCGACTGGGCATGTAGCTGAATAGTCAAAGTAAATAGGCAGTTTCATTTTCTACTCCAATGTAAAAACTGACCGCTAAGAGCGGGCATTAACACCGTGAGGTGCTGCACTAATCGTTGTAGTGCTCGTATTTTTATGTGCAAAACCATTATTAACCGCAAGATCGATATCTTGACGATCAGAAATCTCTAAAACTTCGTTATCTTTCATTAGCTCACCGAGAGTAATGTCGTTTAAGAAGCTGCTGATTCGGGAGCTTAAATCACGCCATAAAGTGTGAGTTAAACAACGAGTACCACCTTGGCAATCTGCTCGACCGTGACACTTAGTTGCATCTACTGATTCGTCAACTGCAGCAATTACAGTTCCGACAGCGATGTCACTCGCTTCAGCACCTAAACGGTAACCACCGCCAGGACCACGAACACTAGCAACCAAGCCAGCTTTACGTAACTTAGAAAACAGCTGTTCTAAGTAAGATAACGAGATGCCTTGTCGCTCTGAAATATCAGCCAGAGGAACTGGGCTTTTTTGCGAATGCAGTGCTACATCTAGCATAGCTGTTACCGCATATCTTCCTTTAGATGTAAGTTTCATATCACACCGTACCCACATTGTTTATGTGGTTGGAATCTTCCCATACCTGACTAAATTGGTCAAGTATTTAGCCGACTATTTTAGTCAGGTATTCATCCTTAAGCTTTGTGCGGACTTTATTTGTCGTTTTTGCTCTTCTCAATTGAAGTCAAAATGCCGCGTAGAGTGTTGATCTCTTGCAGCTCTGGACGAGCTCGACTGAACAAACGACGTAGCTTATTCATCACCTGACCCGGCTTATCCTTAGAGATAAATTGGGTATCAATGATCACTTTTTCAAGGTGCTCATAGAACATTTCTAGTTCTTCGTGACGAGGGTACTCATCTTGTTGCTGCGGCTGGTACTGGCTCGCTACCATATCAAGGTGTGCTACACGTACTTCATAGCTAAGAGTCTGTACCGCCATTGCTAGATTTAGTGAGCTGTATTCGGGGTTTGCAGGAATACATACATGGAAATGACACTTCTGAAGCTCATCATTGGTTAAGCCTGTACGCTCACGGCCGAACACTAACGCTACAGGGTGCTTTTGACCTTCAACTGCAAATTTTTGTCCACATTCACGCGGCTCAAGCATTGGCCATTCAAGCGTACGAGAGCGTGCACTCGAACCAACCACCAAACCACAGTCTTTTACTGCTTCATCCAGTGTAGAAACGATGGTCGCGTTTTCCGCGATGTCACCTGCACCCGCAGCCAGTGCTAAGGTCTGCTCGTCAACTTCACATTGAGGGTCTACAAGAACTAACTGACTCAAACCCATCACTTTCATTGCGCGAGCTGCTGATCCGATATTTCCCGAATGAGACGTACCAACCAGAACGACTTTTACATTGTCTAACATGCTATATGACACCACTTTAAAAATAATCGCGAGATATTAACACATAGCTAAGTAAAATGGTCAGACCCTTCTCGGAATGTGAAATCAAGAGTTCAAAAAATAACCACTTCCCTTTTGGGGAAACTTTGGTATACTCGCCGCCGCTTTAAACTGTTCTTTAACATCTTGTGGGAAAAACCATATGCATCCAATGCTAAACATTGCGATACGCGCTGCGCGTAAAGCTGGCAACCATATTGCTAAATCTCTAGAAACAACTGATAAGATCGAATCGTCTCTAAAAGGTAACAACGATTACGTTACTAACATTGCTCAAGAAGCTGAGTACATGATCATTGAGACAATCAAATCATCTTACCCAGAGCACAGCATTATTTCTGAAGAGTCAGGCCTAACTGAAGGTAAAGATTCTGACGTACAATGGATCGTTGACCCACTAGATGGCACCAACAACTTTGTAAAAGGTTTCCCTCACTTCTCTGTATCTATCGCTGTTCGCATGAACGGTCGTACAGAAGTTGCTTGTGTTTATGACCCAATGCTAAACGAGCTATTCACAGCTCAACGTGGCGCTGGCGCTCAACTTAACAACGCTCGTATGCGTGTTACTCAACTAAAAGACCTTCAAGGTACTGTTCTAGCGACTGGTTTCCCATTCAAGCAAAAACAACACTCTGAATCTTTCATGAAGATCATCTCTGGTCTATTCGTTGATTGTGCTGATTTCCGTCGTACTGGTTCTCCAGCGCTTGACCTATGTTACCTAGCGGCTGGCCGTGTTGACGGTTACCTAGAACTAGGCCTCAAGCCATGGGATCTAGCAGCTGGCGATCTAATCGCTCGTGAAGCTGGTGCTATCATGACTGACTTTGCTGGCGGCACTGATTACATGACGTCTGGTAATGTTGTTGCTTCAAGCGCGCGTGGTGTTAAGTCTATTCTTAAGCACGTTCGTGAGAACTCTAACGAAGGTATGCTGAAGTAATTCAGACCTTGCGTTAATGCTCTTTAGTTAAGAGCATAAGATTTTCAAAGCCTCGCTATTGCGAGGCTTTTTTGTATCCGAGATACGACCAAAATTCCGGTTAGTTACAGTGAGCACAAATCACTTGATCTGTCAGCTGTATTTAGAACTCCACTAGATAGTGACTTAACTACTTTGGCACTTGGTATTGATATTGATATTGATATTGATATTGATATTGATATTGGGTAAATACGGCAATGTGCAATCGGATACAAAAGCTAACCCACAATATACAGACATAAAAAAACCGCTAGTTGCCCAGCGGTTTTTTGGTTTAGCGAAAGTTGTTAAGCCGCGGCCTAAGGCATTTCGTCAAACTCTTCACCTTCTTTATCCACTTGTGGTGGCATTAGATGCTCACGCGTAATACCCAACTTCATAGCTAGTGCTGATGCAACGTAGATAGAAGAATAAGTACCCACTGTAATACCCAATAGAAGCGCAGTCGCGAAACCGTGAATCATAGCGCCGCCCTGAACAAACAGTGCAATAACTACGAATAACGTGGTACCAGAAGTGATCAAAGTACGGCTCAATGTTTGTGTGATTGAGCTGTTCAGAACTTCAGGTGCCTCGCCTTTACGCATCTTACGGAAGTTCTCACGAATACGGTCGAATACAACGATGGTATCGTTGAGGGAGTAACCGACTACCGTTAGCAAGGCTGCTACGATGGTAAGGTCTACCTCAATTTGCATTAAAGAGAAGACACCGAGCGTGATGATAACGTCGTGCGCTAGGGCTAATACCGCACCCGCAGCTAATCGCCATTCGAATCGCACTGATACGTAGATCAAGATACAGATAAGAGAAACAAGGATAGCAAGGCCACCCGCTTCTGTTAATTCATCACCTACGTTAGGACCAACGAACTCGATACGACGCATCTCAACTTGCTCACCAGTACCATCTTTAATCGCAGACAGGATCTGGTTACCAAGCGTTTCACCCGCAACACCATCACGTGGACGTAGACGAACCATTACCTCACGCGCAGAACCAAAGTTCTGAACCGTAGCATCACCAAAGCCTTCAGCTTCTAGTGCGCTTCGAATGTCAGGTAGATTTGCTGGCTCCTCAAAGCCAACTTCAATCAGAGTACCGCCGGTAAAATCTAGACCCCAATTCAACGATTTCGTTGTTAGGGTGAAGATAGCAGTACCAATCATCAAGATAGAGAATACAAAGGCAACCTTTGACCAACGCATAAAGTCGATCATTTTTTCTGCTTTTAGAATCTGAAACATATTAATTCCTAGCCTTAGATCGACAGTTTCTTAACGCGTTTGCCGCCATACATCAGGTTCACGATACAACGTGTTCCGATAATAGCTGTAAACATTGAAGTCAAGATACCGATTGATAACGTTACCGCGAAGCCTTTAATCGCACCTGTACCGACAGCAAATAGAATGATTGCTGTTAGTAGTGTGGTGATGTTGGCATCGGCGATTGTACTAAATGCGTTTGCATAACCTTGGTGGATCGCTTGTTGTGGACTGCGTCCATCTCGAAGTTCTTCACGTATACGCTCAAAGATAAGAACGTTGGCATCGACTGCCATACCGACCGTCAATACGATACCGGCAATGCCTGGTAGCGTCATTGTCGCGCCAGGAATCATCGACATCACACCAATAATCAACACCAAGTTAGCCATCAGAGCAACGTTCGCAATCAAACCGAAAGTACGGTAGTAAAGCAGTGTAAACAGCATTACTGCAGCCATACCCCAAACCATCGCCATGATACCCATATCGATGTTTTGTTGACCCATAGATGGACCAATCGTACGTTCTTCTACAATCGAGATAGGAGCAATCAATGCACCTGCACGTAGTAGAAGTGCCAAGTTATGAGCTTCAGCCGTTGAGTCGATACCTGTAATACGGAAGTTACGGCCAAGCGCAGATTGAATTGTCGCTTGGTTAATCACTTCTTCGTGCTTACTTAGGATCACTCGGCCTTCAGGTGTTTTACGACCGCTGTCCTTATACTCTGCAAATACGGTTGCCATTAGCTTACCGATATTTTGACGAGAGAATGTAGACATCTTGCTACCACCTTCGCTGTCTAGCGAGATGTTAACTTGTGGGCGACCATATTCATCAACACTTGAGCTTGCATCTGTAATGCTAGAACCGCCTAAGATAACGCGTTTCTTAAGTACTACAGGACGACCATCACGGTCTTGCTTAATTTCACTACCAGCAGGAGCACGGCCAGAAGCTGCAGCGGCCAAATCAGCACTGCTGTCTACTTCACGGAATTCAAGAGTCGCGGTTGCGCCTAAAATTTCTTTAGCACGAGCCGTGTCTTGAACACCAGGCAATTCCACTACGATACGGCTAGCACCTTGACGTTGAACCAAAGGCTCAGCAACACCAAGTTCGTTAACGCGGTTACGTAGAATAGTAATGTTTTGCTCTACCGCATAATTGCGGATTTCTTGAAGACGAGTTTCAGTGAAGTTAGCAATCAAAGAGAAACGACCGTTAGATTCTGAATCTACGAACGTCATATCTTGGTGCTTAGATTGCAGTAGCGATTTCGCTTCCGCAAGCTGCTCTTCGTTACGCAGAATCACTTCAACTGCATCTTTACCCGATGGGCGAATAGCACGGTAGCGGATTTTTTCTTCACGAAGTTCACTGCGGAACGCTTCTTCTTGTTGGCCAACCAGTTTTTGCATCGCAGCGTCCATATCCACTTCCATTAAGAAGTGAACACCACCACGTAGATCAAGACCCAGTTTCATTGGTGCAGCACCAATAGATTCAAGCCAATCAGGAGTTGAAGCCGCTAGGTTTAAAGCTACGATAACGTCATCACCTAGTGCTTCTGTGATGATATCACGGGCACTGATTTGCGTATCTGTATCGTTAAATCGAACAAGAATGGAACCGTTTTCGAGAGCAACGGATTTAGTAGAAAGGTTTTCTGCTTCAAGAGCATTGGTGACAGCATCCAGCGTAGACAGATCTACAGAGGCGCCACGCGCCCCTGTAACTTGAACTGCCGGATCTTCACCGTATATATTTGGAAGTGCGTACAACGCAGCGATAGCGATGGCAAACATCACCATCAAATACTTCCATAACGGATAACGGTTTAGCACAGCGAGGATCCTCTAGCTGTTTATAGTGATTTCAGAGTACCTTTTGGTAGCACTGCTGTAACGAAGTCTTTCTTGATAACAACTTCGTTGTTTGCGTTCAGTTCGATAGCAACGTAGTCGCTGTCTTCAGCAATCTTAGTGATCTTGCCGATTAGGCCGCCGCTTGTAAGAACTTCATCGCCTTTGCCCATAGAAGACATAAGGCTCTTGTGCTCTTTAACACGCTTAGCTTGTGGACGGTAGATCATGAAGTAGAAGATCACAGCGAACATACCTAGCATGATAAGCATTTCGAAACCGCCGCCTGCTGGTGCACCTTCTGCTGCTGCGTGAGCTTGAGAAATAAACATTTAAAACATCCTCTATTATATTTTCGTAATTGTTTGTCTAATTGGGTCACATCCCTTTATTTTCAAGCCCCATCACTCGGAAGAGAGATAGGGCTCGCAAAAAAGAAATACTAAGATTCTTTACCTAGTGGTGGCACTTCACGCCCCATTCTTGCGTAGAACTCTGCAACGAACTCTTCAAAGCGGTCTTCATCGATAGACTGACGAATGTCTGACATTACTCGTTGGTAGAAACGCAGGTTGTGAATCGTGTTCAGTCGAGCACCTAGGATTTCGTTACAACGATCCAGATGGTGTAAGTACGACTTGCTGTAGTTCTTACAAGTGTAACAGTCACAATCTGAATCTAGTGGTGTTGTATCGGTTTTATGCTTCGCATTACGGATCTTGATCACACCTTCCGTTACAAACAGGTGGCCATTACGTGCATTTCGCGTTGGCATAACACAGTCAAACATATCGATACCGCGACGAACACCTTCAACCAAATCTTCAGGTTTGCCTACACCCATTAGGTAACGTGGCTTATCTTCCGGCAGTTGAGGACATGTGTGCTCAAGAATGCGGTGCATGTCTTCTTTTGGCTCGCCTACTGCTAGGCCGCCAACTGCGTAACCGTCAAAGCCAATTTCTGTTAGGCCTTTAACTGATACATCACGAAGGTCTTCGTATACGCCACCTTGTACAATACCGAACAGTGAGTTCGGGTTTTCTTGCTTATCAAAGTGATCACGTGAACGCTGAGCCCAACGAAGAGACATCTCCATCGAGTCTTTAGCTTCTTTATGCGTCGCAGGGTAAGGCGTACATTCGTCAAAGATCATTACGATATCTGAGCCTAGATCCTTTTGGATTTCCATCGACTTCTCAGCGTCCATGAAGATCTTGTCACCGTTTACAGGGTTACGGAAATGAACACCTTCTTCAGTGATTTTACGCGTTGCACCTAGGCTGAATACTTGGAAGCCACCTGAATCAGTCAAGATAGGACCTTTCCAGTTCATGAAATCGTGCAAATCACCGTGCAGTTTCATGATTTCTTGACCAGGACGTAGCCATAGGTGGAATGTATTACCTAATAGGATTTCAGCACCTGTGTCTTTTACTTCTTCAGGTGTCATGCCTTTAACCGTACCGTAAGTACCTACAGGCATGAATGCTGGGGTTTCAACGGTACCACGTTCAAACTGAAGTTGACCACGACGTGCGCCGCTATTAGTTTTTTTAAGTTCGTATTTTAATTTCACGAAGCCTCCAATATGCCAGAGAAACAATCTGACTGTTAATTCAGAACCTTAAGCCAAACAAAAGTTCAGCCTAGTAGGTTCTATGAGGAGCGGTCGCGTATTCCTTGCGAGAGATTAGACAGACACCCTGCCCGACTCCTAGCTTACTGCTAGCACCCGTAAATTCTGTTTATATCGTTTATAACCAGCTTAAATTAGCTCGTTTTCTTATTGATGAACATCGCATCGCCGTAGCTGAAGAAACGATATTCGCTCTTCACCGCGTGATCGTATGCGCCCATCACATGGTCGTAGCCAGCAAATGCACTTACCAACATAATCAGCGTTGATTCTGGCAAGTGGAAGTTGGTAATCAAGCAATCCACCAACTGGTATTCATAACCAGGGAAGATGAAAATTTCTGTATCACCAAAGAAAGGAACTAACTCAGTGCCATTTTTCAATGCATCTTGAGCCGCACTTTCTAGTGAGCGCACAGAGGTTGTACCAACGGCAATGATACGCCCGCCACGTGCTTTTGCAGCTGCAACGGCATCCACCACTTCTTGCGGCACTTCAACGTACTCTGCATGCATGTGATGATCATTGATGTTATCGACTTTTACTGGCTGGAACGTACCAGCACCAACGTGAAGCGTCACGTAAGCAAACTCAACACCTTTTTCTTTCATGTCAGCCATTAGCTTATCATCAAAGTGAAGGCCTGCTGTTGGCGCAGCAACCGCACCCGGCTTTTCATTATAGACAGTTTGGTAGCGCTCTTTATCGGCGTCTTCATCTGGACGATCGATGTAAGGAGGCAGTGGCATGTGACCAACACTGTTAAGAATCTCTAAAACGCTTTGATCGGATGTGAAATGGATTTCAAATAGCGCATCATGACGTGCCACCATTTCAGCTTCATACTCATCGTTCTCGCCAAGGAACAATTTGGTACCCGGTTTCGGTGATTTAGAACAACGAACATGCGCAAGAATGCTTTTCTCATCAAGCATACGTTCAACCAACACTTCAAGCCTACCGCCTGATGCCTTGCGACCGAATACACGAGCAGGAATCACGCGAGTGTTATTAAAAACAACAAGATCGCCTGGCTCAACCAAGTCTAAAACGTCTTTAAACGAACCATCAGCTAGGTTGCCATTGTTGCCATCTAATTTAAGTAGGCGGCTTGCTGTGCGCTCCTCTTGAGGGTAGCGAGCAATGAGTTCATCTGGTAGGTCAAAGTGAAAATCTGAAACTTGCATGTGTCGAGTCTTGTCTTAGTTGATGATATTTATGCCGTTGGCGAATAATAAGTCGAAGTTGCCGAGCAATCGTTTCGGTAAGTAAATCGTTACCAGAAACACATCGTAAACATGACTAAAAATTTCGCAGTGGGCTAGTATAGGCACACGAGCCGCAATAGCAAGGTTTACAGCATTGGATTATTGTAAAGAGTCGTAAAATAATACGACCATTCCCCCTCATAAAAAAGCCAAAATTAGTTGCATGAAACTCACCCAAAAATGCGTTAGATCTCAGTTATTTTTTGGATAAAAAACTATAGTGATAGCAACAAATAAAAAAGAAGGAGGTCCGTATGATCAAGGTTGAAGATATGATGACTCGCAACCCTCATACCCTATTGCGCTCACACTCACTGGCCGATGCAAAGCACATGATGGAAGCGCTTGATATCCGCCATATTCCGGTTGTTGATGCCGACAGACAACTACTTGGCGTCGTCACACAGCGAGACGTTCTTGCCGCTCAAGAATCTAGCCTACAAAACATCCCACAAGCTCAATCCTATACTCTTGCAACACCACTCAATGACATCATGCACAAGAGTGTTATGTCTGTAGAGCCACGCGCAGGACTAAAAGAGTCTGCTGTTTATATGCAGAAACACAAAGTGGGCTGTTTACCTGTCGTAGAGAACCACGAACTAGTGGGCATCATTACAGACAGCGATTTCGTTACAATAGCGATCAATTTATTAGAGTTACAAGAAGAAGTAGAACCAGAAGAAGTCGGAGGTTAGTCCGTTTGTTCTATTCACGATACCCCATAGAGCCTTTTAATCCGAGGCTCTTCACATATCTAAATTCTGCCCCATCTAAAACCGCATCTGTTTTTGTAAAACATCAAAAGAAAAATTACAAAAAACAAGAATATCAACAACCTACTTTACCCATCATTCCTAGATATCAAAATATAGTGTTCTGATACTATTTATTGATATATTTATCGTTAGAATAATGTAAGAATTTATTAAGAATAAAAACAAGCTGCCTTACTAGGAATGATATTTATGAGTTTAAAGAAATTGCTGTCCTTAGGTTTTGGCGTGATTCTCGCGCTAATTTTGGTTATTTCAGTCGTTGCTTCATTACGCTTTTATCAATCGAGTGATGGGTTTAACACTTACCGTTCCCTTGCATTAACAAGTGTCTCAACGGGTCGAATCCAAGCCAACATACTGGAAGCTCGTTTATCTGCACTTAAATATATTAAAAACCCTATTCCGTCACACGCTTCTGAATTGAACAGACGCATCACCGCATCAAATCAATTGATCGATGACCTATTAGCTTCTCACCTTGACGATCTACACAAAAATGAATTTCTAGCGATAGAAGGGCTGCTTGATCAATATAGCCAAGGCTTTAACAAAGTTGTTCAACTGGTTAATACGAGAAACAACCTAGTTCAAGAGGCCTTAGACCCATCAGGAGTCAATATGCGAAAAGCAGTGACCAACTTGATGACCCAAGCTTCAGCCGAAGAGGATTTAGAAGTTGCTGTCAGTTCAGGACAGCTTCAGCAGCATGTGTTGCTATCAAGATTGTACGCTTCTAAGTTTCTGACTAGCAATAAAACAGAAGATGCTCAGCGTGCTGAAAAAGAGTTTGCCTCAGCTGCACTACTCGCAGAAACAATCGAATCTCAACTCATGTCGATGGAACAAATCAGTTACTTAAACGATTTTACTGATGCATTCAAAACCTACCGCACCACATTTTCAAAAATCGTTAACACGATCAACGAACGAAACAGCATAATTTCAGGAACCCTTGATCTTGCAGGTATCAATGCGGCAAAAACAATTGAAGAGATAAAACTAGCGACAAAGTCAAAACAAGACTCTGTTGGGCCTAGTATGGTAGAGCGATTCTCTAGTGCGCAGTTTATGCTAGGCGTTCTTTCAATTATCGTCGTTGCCGCTTCTCTTAGCATTGCTGTTTCGATTTACCGCAGTGTATGGAAAGTCGTTGGGGGAGAGCCAAGTGACATCCAAGCAATTGTTGCCGAAGTTGCAGCTGGCGATCTTTCAAAACAGATTCCAAGTACAGGCACAGAAACTGGTATATACGCTAACATTTTAGAAATGCGCCAAGAACTGCGTCGAATCATCGATGGTTTCCACCAAATTTCAGACAATGTTTCAGCGGCCTCCGTTGAGCTAACCGCAGTGATGAGTCAAACAGAAGGGAATGCTCAACAAGAACTGAGTCAGATGGAACAAATAGCAACAGCTATCAATGAACTTTCTAGTACTGCGAGTGAGGTTAGCCAGAATGCAGCTAGCGCCGAGAGCGCGGCAACAGGTGCGACGACCAATGTCAAAGATGGCAGTGTTTCACTCGATGCATCAGATGATATATCACAAAAAGTTGAAAATTCGATCGAAGAGACATCAAACATCGTTAACCAATTGCAAGAGTACTCGGTAGAGATAGGTAGTGTTATTGAAGTAATCAATTCAATTTCGGAACAAACTAACTTGCTTGCGTTAAATGCTGCTATTGAAGCCGCTCGAGCAGGCGAGCAAGGCCGAGGCTTTGCTGTGGTAGCAGATGAAGTTCGTTCTCTTGCCGCTAAAACACAGCAGTCAACCGTCGATATTCAAGAAATAATATCTCGCCTTCAAGCTCAAGCGAAAGATGCGAACCAGTTTATGCAATCCAACCTTTCGTTAGCTGAAGAGTCTAGACAGTATAGCGAACAGCTTCGCACTTCATTCGCCTCTATCACTGACTCTGTGCAACTAATCTCAGATATGAATACACAAGTAGCAACTGCGTCTGAAGAGCAATCTGGCGTGACACAAGATATTTCACAAAATGTTTCTCTGACCTTTGATATTGTTCATCAAAATGTTTCAGGGATTGAGCAGAGCAAACAAGCTAGTGAGGAACTTTCTTCATTAGCCGCTAAGCAAAAAGACTTGCTGAGCTTTTTCAAAATCTAACACTATAGATAAATTTCCAACGCCACTATTTGTGGCGTTTTTTTATCAAACCAAAAGAGCAGCCAAATAGCTGCTCTTTTGAATTTTACTTTCTAGTTTTTTAAAGCAATTCTGAGACCACATCAGCTAACTGATGAAAGGTTTCAAGACGTGACGAGCTTGGTCGCCATACAAGACCTATGTCTCGGTATGCCTGTTGGCCTGGTGGGTCGATCACCACCAAATTCTGATTTTCAAGCAAGCCATGATCGATAGCCATTTGCGGAATAAAAGTTGTCCCTAACCCGTTTGCCACCATTTGAACCAATGTGTGAAGGCTCGTCGCTGTGAACGGGTTGATCTTCTCTTTATCTGTTAACTTGCAGGCCGACACTGCGTGTTCTGTTAAACAGTGCTCATTTTCCAGTAAGAATACAGATTCATCAGGCAGATCATCATATTTAATCGGAACACGAATACCATCGGCTTGATTACGGCTAATCACCATTCTGAAAGGATCTTGCCCAACAACTTTGCTCTCCATGTTGTCGATATCGACAGGCAAAGCCAGAATCAGTACATCCAACTCACCATGACGCAATGCAGCCAATAGGTTAGTTGTCGTGTCTTCCCGTAACAACAAGTTCAACTGTGGAAAACGTTGGTTCGCTTCTTGTACCAAATCGCACAATAGGAATGGTGCAATAGTAGGAATACACCCTACTCGCAACTGCCCTTGCATCGCATCCCCATTACATAGATTTCCAAGCTCAACCAAGTCTTGCCCTTTCGCCAATAACTCTCGACCATGCTTAACCACCAGCTCACCCGCTTGAGTGAAAACCAATGGGCTCTTTTTATCTTTCTTCTCATAGAGAGGACAACCAATGAGTTCTTCCAGGTTTTGAATGCCTTTACTTAGTGTCGATTGACTCACGAAGCAGCGATCCGCAGCGTCGCTAAAGTGGCGAGTTTCGTGAAGAGTAACAAGATAGTGAAGTTGTTTAAGACTTGGCCATTTATTCATGAAATTACTTTGTAATATGAGTAGGATAACTTAAGTGAAGGTCATTTGACCTAAGGAACGGACAAAGAATAAGCTTATCGCTTTTTTCGATTAACTTAATCTATTTAATTCGCTTTTTTCTATAGTACCGATTGTACTATAGTTTGTCCCGTAGAAACGGAGCCCAAACAAAGATGTGTTGGGCCAACTAATTTTTTAGGAGATTCCAAATGGTACTAGTAGGTCGTCAAGCCCCTGACTTTACTGCAGCAGCTGTTCTAGGTAACGGTGAGATCGTTGATAACTTCAACTTCGCAGAATTCACTAAAGGTAAGAAAGCGGTAGTTTTCTTCTACCCACTAGACTTCACTTTCGTTTGTCCTTCAGAGCTAATCGCTTTCGACAACCGTCTAGAAGATTTCCAAGCTAAAGGCGTTGAAGTAATCGGTGTTTCTATTGATTCTCAATTCTCTCACAACGCATGGCGTAACACTGCTATCGCTGACGGCGGTATCGGTCAAGTTAAATACCCTCTAGTTGCTGACGTTAAGCACGAGATCTGCAAAGCATACGATGTTGAGCACCCAGAAGCAGGCGTTGCTTTCCGTGGTTCTTTCCTAATCGACGCTGACGGCCTTGTACGTCACCAAGTAGTTAACGATCTTCCACTAGGTCGTAACATCGACGAAATGCTACGCATGGTAGACGCACTAAACTTCCACGAGAAGAACGGTGAAGTATGTCCTGCACAATGGGAAGAAGGTAAATCAGGTATGGACGCATCTCCACAAGGTGTTGCTGCATTCCTATCTGAGCACGCTGACGACCTAAGCAAGTAATTACCTCTTAAGCCCGAACTCAACGCGGGTTAATGGTTGGAAGACTCTCTATAAAGAGAAATAAAGCATAAGCTAATAGCGCAAAGCGCACCGCCAATCAGTTAAGAAGTAAAGTCCTATTAAAAGCCCGAAGTTAACGCTTCGGGCTTTTTTTTTGCACGATTTCGCTGCCATGAAATCCACACTCCGCTCTTAGCTATTAATAGGGGTAATCACAAAGCCAAACTTTGCCCCTATTTCCCTCTATCACTCTCTATTCATAATCGTATCTAGATTGCTATTATTTCATCTGTATCTTTTAAACGGATAAACATGATGAACACCGAAATTGAAGTCTGTATCGATAACTTAGAATCTCTACATAACGCACTGTCTGGTGGCGCGAATCGAATTGAGCTGTGCTCTTCATTGGCACTTGGCGGGTTAACTCCAAGCTTCGGAATGATGAAGCAGGCGGTGAAAATTTCGTCCGTACCAGTTTATGCAATGATACGACCGAGACAAGGCGACTTCATATTCGATTATGACGATATACTCTGTATGCTAGACGATATTGAAGCTTGTGCGAGAGCAGGGGGGAATGGCGTCGTTCTGGGTGTACTAACACCTGATGGTGAGATTGATATGCCTGCAATGCAAATTCTCTCAAGCAAGGCTCACCAACTCAAACTAGCAATCACCTTCCACCGTGCAATCGACCAACTTCAGGATTATAAAGTAGCGTTAGAGCAGATTATTGAGCTTGGATGTGAAAGAATCCTGACGTCAGGGCTTGCTATTAATGCAGAGCAAGGCATCAATGTGCTCGCAGATATGGTCAAACAAGCCGATGGCAGAATCGACATCATGGCAGGGGCTGGCGTCAACGCAACGAATGCCAAAATGATTCAAAGCACCACCCAAGTACCTGCACTTCACCTTTCAGGTAAATCGACAAGACCCAGCCTAATGGAAAACAATTCAAGCGCTCAAATGGGCAGTAATGATGTTGATGATTATCAGATACCAGTAACTGATGCGAATAAGATATCCAATGTGAGAGCCGCCCTCACCGCTTAGGGTAATCGTCACTAACACAAATCCAGAGAACCACGCTGACTAATCTAACTGACTGACGTATATTAGATTTAATAACGCAGTAAACCTTCCATGGACAGATATGGCTAAAGACTTATTCAGATCTCTTGATTTAAACCTGTTACGAACATTTCTGATTGTTTATCAAGAAAAAAACACCAGAAAGGCAGCGGAGCGTTTATTTGTTTCTCAGCCAGCGGTTAGCCAAGCCCTACAAAAACTAAGACACCACTTCAACGATGACCTTTTCGTAAAGGTTCATGGAGGCTTACGACCTACGGCTTTTTCAGAGCAGCTCACTAATCAAATAAAACCGTTCATGGACGGTCTATCTATCGCGGTAAATACATCGAATGCTTTTGACCCGAAAGAGATTGATTACACACTCAAAATAGCGCTATCACCTATCGTCTTATCTTGTTTATCTGGTTCTTTATTTAGAAAGATAAGGGAACAAGCGCCCAACGCCAATCTTGAGCTAGTTCCATGGTCAAATTCGTCGGTTGCAGATATACAAAAAGATGAAGTTCTGATGGGGGTAAGCTATCTAGGGGAAAATACCAGTAAAGAGGTTTATACAAGGCAGCTTTTTGAATTAACAGGACGTATCTTTGTTAGGAAAGACCACCCTTTAAAGCCAGATACCGTGACTCCATATGACATGGCAGGGTACGAAATCGCATCTTTAGTGACGCCTGGTTGGAATGACAATTTTAGCTTAGCGTCTCAGATTCTAACCGACCTTTCCATCGAGCATCGTATCGGTTTTCGCAGCGAATTGGTCATGGCTCTAATCGATGTCATTCAACATACTGATATGTACATGCCCCATTCCAACCTTTTCCCAGTAGAAAACTATCCGACATTACGCGGGGTAGATGTCTCAGTCGACGGAAAAACGCTGAAGACTCCGGTCTATAGTTATATACACATTAAAAATCGAAACTCACTTTTAACAAATTGGCTTTCAAAACTCATAAAGCAAGTTTTATCAGAACAAGTACAAAAGTAAGTTCGATTAAAAGTTATATATTGTATTTTACTCTTCTGGGCGCCAGCTCAGTGCGCTAGCAATAGTACCGATAACTAATGTGTCTTTTTCAGCGTCATTAAGTTCAGGTAACATCTGTAGCGTTATCATTCCATTTGTCTGAGCAGCCGCTATTTCTTTAGAAGCTTTTTTAAAGCTATACCCTAGTGGTTTTTCCACCGACATCAAAAGATCTTTGCTTGAATGGACTGTTTCTACATCATATTGATTCGACCCAACTCGGATGTAGCCAGCTTCTTTCTTTTCTAAGCTAACGCTGATCATCCCAGCTTGAGGCTCTAATACGAACTCTCCTACCTTCTCATTCTTTTGAGATACAGAACAGCGGTAAGGCTTATTGCCACCAAAATCAACACCCATATAGTTAACTGAAGTGCCACCGCCAGAACAAACTAAGTTCCACATCTGGCCATTATCGACTCGAGTGATCTCAGCAGCAAGCTCACCCTCTTTAAACGAAACAGTATTAAACCATGTTGAGCTTGATGAGTTTCGGGTGTATTTACCTTGATACATACCCGCAATATCAAACGTTCCTTCTTGTCCTAATCCCCAGAAATCGCCATCGGTTTTTACAATGAGTTCAGGCTGTTGATTAACAGCGTCGGATTTATCCATTATGGCAACGCTGCCGCACGCAGTTAACGCGAAAAGAGGAGTCACAACTAAAAGAAACTTCTTCATACTGGTATCTACCTAAAAAATAAATGTAAGGGCTAAACTAAGCAGCAGAATAAATTAAAGACCGGTTGGAATATAGCGAGTACCGAAGAGCCACATCAATACTGTCGTTATTTTTTTTATAACTGACAAACAAAGTCATTACAGAACATAAGCTTAAGTGGCAGTGTATTTACAACACTCGATTTGTAAGTCTACGTAAGGCCATGTAAAACCAAGTGCCTCACTGAGTAACCTTCACCACCACTGATAAGCAAGCATTATCACAGAGATAACCAATGCGAATTAGCCTGCTCTTTCCAAGCCCATATAATGTTCATCGTTAGCCAGTTATTTTACTGAGTTCACGCATGGATCGATCTAATGCTAAGGAGAGCTAAAAATTACTTCGGTGGTATCATGAAATTTAAAACACTTCTTTTAGCTTCAGCTTTATTCTCAACCTCTGCTTTTTCAAGCGGTCTTCATTTTTCACCAGAGTTTAAAATAGGTGCATATCACGGGTTTGGGGCACAAGTCGGTGTCACTGAAGTTGCGGATCTAAATGCAGTTTACTTAAGTTACTCAGAGGTTTGGTATGAGAGTGACCGCTATGATGAAACGGTAAACTCGTATCGGATTGGTATTCAGAACATGTTTGGTTCACAGAAAATACACGGCTTTCAAGCTGAGATAGGACTTGCGGACTACGAAGGTGAAAAGACTCGTTCTGGGGTAACGGAAACGAAGACAGCAACAGGCTTAAGTTTAGGTGGTGCCTATGTGTATCAAGCGACGCCAATACTCGCACTCAGAGCGGGTGCCGACTTGAATCTGTTTGACCACAATAAGACTTTTGTACCTTACAACACCACTATCAACTTAAACCTAGGCGCTATACTGAGCTTCTAGCTAGGCTGTTTATTTTAATGCGTCATCTAGACTTTGATCACCAAGGTGGCGTACATCTTTCCCCTTCACAAAGTAGATAATGTATTCACAGATATTTTGACAACGATCTCCCACTCGCTCAATCGCACGGGCTGACCACATCACTTGTAGGATGTTGGGGATGTTCTTAGGATCTTCCATCATGTACGTCATCAACTGACGAATGACGGCCTCGTATTCCGCATCCAGCTTATCATCAAGTTTATGTACTTCTGCCGCCGCATCGACATCCATCCGAGCAAAAGCATCTAATACTTGATGCAGCATAGTGATTGCCTGACGACACAATGGCTCTAACGAGACATGAAATTTTTGTTCTTTGGTCGAAGGGATCTCGATCGCGCCTTGAGCAATTTTAGAGGCAACATCGCCAATCCGTTCTAAGTCGGTAATGGTTTTGATAATCGCCATAATCAAACGCAGATCTTTCGCTGTCGGCTGACGCTTTGCAATAATACGAGTACATGCTTCATCAATGGAAACTTCCATCGCATTGACTTTATGGTCATCACGAATCACTTTCTTGGCCAGCTCCGCGTCATCTTTATGAAGAGCTTGCATCGCAAAGGACAACTGCTGCTCTACCAATCCACCCATGGTTAGTACGTGTGTACGGATAGATTCTAATTCGACATTAAACTGTCCTGAGATGTGGCGACCAAAATGCATGTCAGCTCCTTAAAAGAAATGAATAAAGCCGTTTATTTCAGAGTGACTTAGCTCTAGATGGCACGAACTTAAACGTTAGCCGTACCTACCAGTAATGTAGTCTTCCGTTTGATTTTTCAATGGCGAAGTAAATATCGAATCAGTATCTGAGTACTCGATCAACTTACCCATATGGATAAAAGCAGTATGGTCACTCACACGCGCGGCTTGCTGCATGTTGTGGGTAACAATCACCACTGTGTATTGCGTTTTAAGCTCATTAATCAACTCTTCAATCGTCAATGTCGAAATCGGATCGAGTGCCGATGTCGGCTCATCCAATAACAACACTTCAGGTTCGATGGCAACCGCACGAGCGATAACCAAACGCTGCTGTTGCCCCCCCGATAAACCAAAGGCGTTCTCATGCAAACGGTCTTTCACTTCATCCCATAACGCAGCAGCACGCAGAGAGCGCTCAACCGCATCATCAAGATCTCGGCTGTTGCTCACGCCTTGGAGCCTCAAACCATAAACCACATTCTCATAGATAGATTTAGGAAAAGGGTTCGGGCGCTGGAATACCATGCCGACACGGCGTCGTAAAGTCGCGACATCCACCTTAGGGTGATAGACGTTCTTGCCATGAAGCTTCACTTTTCCGGAAACCTTACAACCTTCAACAAGATCGTTCATGCGATTAATGCAGCGCAGTAGAGTCGACTTACCACACCCTGATGGGCCAATAAACGCGGTCACCTGCCCCTTCGGGATTTGCATTGAAATATCATCAAGTGCTTGGCTCTCTTTATAATAAAGATTCAGCCCTTCAATCGAGATAGCAATTTGCTCATCCTTCAAGTTGTGGACATCAAGTGGTGCTTGGTAGCCCAAGGTTTCATTAATCGAGAACATCTAATCTTGTCCTAAGGTTCGGTATTTTTCACGCAAGTTATTACGGATATTGATGGCTGTTAAATTCAATCCAACAATCACAGTAACCAATAAAAATGAAGTCGCATACACTAAAGGTCGTGCCGCTTCGATATTAGAGGTTTGAAACCCAACATCATAGATATGAAAACCTAAATGCATGAACTTTCTGTCTAAATGCAGGTATGGAAACTGACCATCCACAGGCAAGCTTGATGCGAGTTTCACCACACCCACCAGCATAAGTGGGGCAACCTCCCCCGCAGCTCTCGCGATTGCCAAAATCAAACCGGTGATTATCGCAGGGCTTGCCATCGGTAAAACAATGCGCCAAAGCGTCTCAAATTGAGTGGCGCCAAGCGCCAATGAACCATGTCTCACGGAGCTAGGAATCCGCGTTAAACCCTCTTCCGTAGTGACAATAACAACGGGTAATGTTAATACCGCCAAGGTCAATGCGGACCATAATAGGCCCGGCGTACCAAATGTCGGAGCGGGTAACCGTTCTGCGTAAAACAAAGAATCAATTGAGCCACCGATGGTATACACAAAAAATCCTAAGCCGAATACACCATACACAATCGACGGTACACCCGCTAAGTTAATTACGGCAATACGAATCAAACGTGTTAGTGCGTTGTTTTTTGCGTATTCATGAAGATATATCGCAGCAACCACACCAAGAGGCATCACGACAATCGACATAAGAATAACCAACAGTACCGTGCCAAAAATCGCAGGAAACACACCGCCTTCAGAGTTTGAGTCTCGAGGGTTCTCTGATAAGAACTTCCAAACTTGTTTGCCCCAATGCCCAACCTTTTCAAGATAAGACATATTATTCGGGTACCAATAATCCAAAATATGACTGAGCGAAATTTCAACCTGCTCTCCTGTCATATCTTCCACCAACAAGCTTTCGACATTGAGCTGCGTTCTAAGGTGCTCAAGCTTTATTTCTGCTTCTGCTAACTGGCGATTTAATTCCAGTTTAGTTTGAGTATAGGTTTTAAGGTATTCATCGCTCACTGACTCATTGAGTTCAAGCTTACGTTTTTCTAAACGCAAATTTTCCAATTGCCAGCTGATATTGCGGATTTCTTGGTTCACTACACGCGACGTCTCTTTACGTAACGTACCAGCGAACGCCAAGCCTTGCTCGAGCTGTTGGTCTATGTTCGAATCAAAGGTGCCAGAAGCGGTTTTAAACCCCACAGGTTTACCAAAGAAGTAACCACCTCGACTTCGCTCAATCACAGCCCAGTCAGGTGGGGTGGTTGGTTCGCGTAAGTTAACATCCAAAATGGAAACAAAGTCCGCTGGATAAATTTCCCTGTTAGCAACTTTGATACTTAAGCGCTGAATTAGCCCAGTCGACAGGTTTTGAGACGACAAGAGGTCGTGTACTTGTGGGACTTGCTCTATCGGGATGTATTTCCGTTCATATAACTGACCAATCAATACATCTTGCTTTACTAACGTTTCGTCGAGGCCGACAACTAACGATGCGTCTTTGGAATCGACTTGCCATTGATACAAAGGAGCAGGCCAAAAATAGGTTAAGCCCTTCCAACCGATCAGCAGCATTAGGCCAAGAACCGAAAGCATACTGATGCTCACCGCCCCGCCCGTAAGCCAGATCCACGGAGATCCCGATTTAACCCAAGATAATAATGACTTCAGTTTATTCATCATGATCGACCTTGCTGTTGACGTGCTGAAACCAAGGAAGAGCCAAGTTCGCGAGATGCGCTAACCAAACAACTAAAAGCCATTAAGACACATTGAGGTAGATCTTTAAAACTACAGCGCACGATATTTATCTCTCAACCTTTGTCTAACCCACTCTGCGACAGAGTTCACCGCGAACGTAAAAATAAACAGTAAGAGTGCAGCTAAGAACAACAAGCGGAAGTGAGAACCTCCCACCTCGGATTCAGGTAACTCGACAGCAATCGTGGCCGATAATGTCCTCATCCCTTCCAAAATATTCCAGTCAAGAATTGGGGTGTTACCTGTAGCCATCAAAACGATCATGGTTTCGCCAACCGCTCGCCCTAGCCCCATCATGATTGCAGAAAAGATACCTGGGCTAGCCGTCAATAACACAACATAAATAAGGGTCTGCCAAGCTGTTGCACCTAACGCTAATGAACCATCAGATAAATGCTTTGGCACAGAGAAAATAGCGTCTTCTGCAATCGTGAAAATGGTAGGGATGACAGCAAAACCCATAGCAAAACCAACCACCAGCGCATTACGTTGGTCAAAGTCGATGCCATAACTAGCCAAGAAAGTACGAATATCGCCACCAAACAACAAGGCTTCCATACCATTTTCACCAGCAAAGACTGCCATCACAGTCATCACCAATACCGGGATCAATATCAGAGCATGCCAACCATTAGTAAAACGGCTCGTCACCATTTTTGGCAAGCAGAACCAAACAAGCCCAGTCAGTAGCGTGCTCAGTGGTAATAGCACCATTAACGAGAAGACGGCCGTTAAATGCGTTTCAACAATGGGAGCAAACCAAAGCCCGGCTAAGAATCCTATAATAACGGTCGGAAGAGCTTCCATCAGCTCTATCGAAGGCTTAACCACTCTTCGCATTCGAGGTGACATAAAATATGCAGTGTAAATGGCTCCGAGCACAGCAATCGGCACGGCAAACATCATCGCAAACAGCGCGGCCTTGATGGTACCAAACGTGATAGGGACTAAACTGAATTTCTCTTCAAAGTCATCGTTTGCCGACGTTGACTGCCAAACGTATTGCGGTTCTGGGTAGCTTTCGTACCAGACTTTTTGCCAAAGCGATGAGAATGATATTTGCGGGTATTCATTATCAACTTTAGCCACACTAATGACGCCATCAATCAGCGTCGCCAGATGCAGTTCATTGGCCGACATTGCTGCTAATTGTGGTGACTTATCAAATGCGCGCTCGAACAACGACAGCTTTTCACTGGTCGTATAGTGGCTTTGTAATGTGCCGTTCTTATAGAAGCTATAAAAACCCTTTCTATAAGTATCTGGCAGAATAAACTGTACCTCTTCGGCGAGTTGGAAGTCGCGAATATGGGTCAGGCTACGCTTTTCATCTTTGAGTACATCAAACCACTGAGAAACCTGTCCGTCCTCATGCGTAACCAACAGCGAATAGGCCCCAGACAGTAAATCGATACTTTTCACCGAGTGCTTCGCATCATTCAAGCTAAGATCAATCACTTCACGAACATCGAAGCCGCTATCTGATAGCTTCAAAACCACTAAATCCGATTGCGCTCGGAGATATAAGGTTTGGCCATCAGGCGTGACTAACAACTGTTGCTGTAAACCCAACTTATCCGACAGCCATTGGCTCTTCTGAAAAACATACTGACCCGTAACATCACTTTGGTACCACTTCACTAAAACTCGTTGGTCGCTTAACTGAGCGGCAACCGTGATCCCAGGTCCATTCTTAGAGAACGCAAATTTTTCGATTGTTGTTCCGTTTGATGATACATCATTTAAAAATGGTTCAGGGAGATCGATTTGCTCAATTTTAGGTTTGGCTTCACTGCCCTTTTGCAGCACAGGCGCACTATACTCTGGGTAGAAAAAAGTAAGGTTGCTTGCGCTATCGGCAAAGGCAAACCAGTTTTCAGACGGGGTATTTCGAGAAAAGGCGATGGGGTTAGCTAAAACATTACGCTCAAAGTAAGAGTGTGTATTTTGAGACTCTAAATCCCAAAACTGAACCAAACCAGATTTTTCGATAGTAAACGCATGCTGACCGTATTCATCAACCGATAAGGCGATAGGCTTTTCTATGGCAACGCTCTTCACGGCTTGGTCAGTCTCTAAACCAGTATCAGAAAATACCGGTAAAATGACCATCGCCAAGTAAACAAAGATCAGCACCAGAGCCGCTAGAACACTGACGGCACCACATGTCACCGAAAAACGGACGAGACGATCTTTCAACCATCTTTTTTTGTCGCGCTCTTTCAATGAAAATTGGGCTGAAGCCATCTGTTTATCTACCTTTTTTTAGCTACTGACATAATATGTACGTTAGATGACAATTATATTACAAGTTACGTTAAACAACTGAAACTAATAACAAGTTTGTTGACCATATTTCTTAAAGTAAGATCATAGATTTTGTGAATTTTGTCATTCTAAATTAAAGTAATCAGCTCTATAGCCAGCACTCAAGGATTATCATCTCAATGGAAAAAGACTATGTAACAAAAGAACTTAGCTGGTTATCCTTCAATGAAAGAGTACTCCAAGAAGCGGCCGACAAATCAGTCCCCTTAATCGAAAGAGTTCGTTTTTTAGGTATTTACTCGAAAAACCTCGATGAGTTTTACAAAGTCCGATTTGCTGACGTGAAACGAAAGATCTTACTCCAAGATCCACAATTATCTGCCAACTCGCAGAAAACCCTACTAACTCAAATGCAGAGCAAAGCAAGAAAGCTCGATGCTCGATTCCATGAACTGTATAGCGACTTACTATTAGAACTGGCACGCAATCGTATTTTTCTGGTCAACGAACAACAGATTACTGAGGATCAGAGTGAATGGATCAAAAAGTACTTTAAGAAAAAAGTACTGCCACATTTAACTCCGTTTCTCTTGAACGAAGATAGCCAGTTACTCAATATTATCAAAGATGAACAAAGCTACTTGGCGATCGACATTGAGCGAGAGACATCTTCTCAATATGTCTTACTCGAAATCCCATCAGAAGCTCTCCCTCGATTTGTTAAGTTACCAGACACGTCTGGTTCACAGCGTACTACTTTGATCTTATTAGATAATATAGTTCGATTTTGTTTAGATGACTTGCTTAAAGGATTCTTTGAGTATGACTCCGTGCGTTGCTTTGCTATAAAAATGACTCGTGATGCCGATTATGATCTTCAAGAGGACAATGAAAATAACCTATTAGAATCTATGTCGTTGGGTTTAGAACAGCGCTTAACAGCACTACCGATACGCCTTATCTATGAGTCAGAAATGCCAGCTGAAATGCTCAATTTCTTACAAGTCAAACTTAAGCTGTCTGACTATGACAGTGTTATCGCGGGAGGTCGCTATCATAACTTCAAGCATTTCTGCGAATTCCCAAGCCTTAACCGACGTGATTTAGTTAATCGCCCACTTCCCGCAATTAAGTGCGCGCATTTCAGCCACTACCCAAACTACTTCGAAGCAATAAAAGACCGCGATATCTTACTGCATTACCCTTATCACACCTTTAATCACATTACTGAACTCGTGAGGCAGGCTTCCTTTGACCCGAAAGTAACCTCCATAAAAATAAACGTTTACCGTGTTGCAGAAGGCTCAAAGCTCCTTAGCTCGATCATCGATGCGGCACACAATGGTAAGAAAGTAACAGTCGTCGTTGAGCTGCAAGCTCGCTTTGATGAACAAGCCAATATTCAATGGACCAAGAAACTTCAAGAAGCCGGTATAAAAGTCATCCATGGTATCCCAAGTTTGAAAATTCACTCTAAGCTGCTGCTCATTAAACGGAAAGAAGGAAAGCATACGGCGCATTACGCTCATATTGGCACCGGTAACTTTCATGAAGTAACAGCGCGCGTGTATACCGATTTTTCTCTGCTCACTGCGAATGAAGATTTGACCCAAGAGGTGAGACAAATCTTTAAGTATATTGAAAATCCTTATCAAAAATCACAGTTCAAACAACTGATTGTGTCACCAAAGAATACAAGAAAACGCCTGTATCAGTTGATAGATAATGAAATACAAAACGCGATAGAGAGCAAACCTGCGAGTATCACTCTAAAACTCAACAATTTAGTCGACCGAGAGATCATTGAGAAGCTCTATCAGGCCAGTCAAGCCAATGTAAAGGTGAGAATGGTCATTCGTGGTATGTGCTCTCTCGTACCAGGAGTCCCCAACATCAGTGAGAAGATTGAGGTTGTTAGTGTGGTCGATCGCTTTCTCGAGCACCCAAGAGTGATGATCTTTGGTAACGCTGGTAATCCAACAGTCTATATCTCCTCTGCCGACTGGATGACACGAAACTTTGATCACCGCATCGAAGTTGCAGCCCCAATTTTAGATCCAAAGATCAAGCAAACCATTATCGATATCACCGAGTTTCATTTCGATGATAGCAACAAAGCCCGAGTGCTAGAGCAATCGATGAGCAACCCTTACATACAAGCTCCAACAAACCCACTCGATTACCCGACGTCACAACTCTCCACTTACCACTATATTAAACGTATGGAGAAACTTGCTCGCAAGAAGTACAAACAAGAGAAGAAATCATGCCGCTAATTGATAACAAACATTCTCGATGTATTGCCGCTATCGATTTAGGTTCGAACAGCTTTCATATGGTGGTTGCCAGAGTATTCGATCAACACCTGCAATTAGTCAGCAGACACAAACAGAAAGTGAGATTGGGCGACGGGTTGGATGAGTTTAACTTCTTATCCGAAAGCGCTATCGAGCGAGGCTTGGAATGCCTCAAGGTATTCGCTGAACGACTAGCGGATTTTGAACTTGATGATGTCAGAGTTGTTGCGACTCATACTCTAAGAAAGGCCAAAAACGCTCAAGACTTCTTAGAGCAAGCCAGACCACTGTTTCCTTTTCCAATAGAGATCATTTCAGGTCAAGAAGAAGCTCGAATAATCTATAACGGTGTAGAACACACTCAAATCGCTTCTAAATCTAAATTGGTTATTGATATCGGTGGAGGGAGTACCGAACTCGTCGCTGGGCAAGGCTTTACCCCCCTAATTATGCGCAGTTTACCTATGGGATGTGTCAGCTTCACTCAACGTTTCTTTGCTGACGGAGAGCTAACCTCACAACACTTCTCAGATGCTTATACCGCAGCTACTCGTCTATTGATGCCATTGATTGAAGAATACACAAAGGCCCCTTGGGAAATCGCCTTTGGCTCATCAGGGACGGCTAAATCAATAAAAGAGGTACTCATTGGCTTAGGGTTTACCGATGGCCTCATTACGCCGCAACGTCTGTCCTATTTGAAAAATCACTTATGTGAGTTTTCATCATCCAAAACCTTAGACCTTTCAGGTTTAAGTGATGAGAGAAAGCCAGTGTTTGCTGCTGGCGTCACCATTCTTTCAGCAGCTATGGATACGCTGGACATAAAGGAGTTACATTTTTCTGATGGCGCCCTGAGAGAAGGCGTTCTTTATGACATGGAGGATAGATTTAAAGATATTGATGTTCGAACAAGAACCGCCGAAACACTCGTATCTCGATACCATGTTGACGTAGCTCATGGCCAGAAAGTCAAAGAACTCGCCCTTGCATTACTGAAACAAGTGCAGTCTCAAATAACTACTACGGTCACCAATGAGCTGTATGATCTGGTTGGTTGGGCTGCACTACTTCATGAGGTAGGACAAAGCATCGCATTCCAAGGCTATCACCGCCATTCCGCTTATCTGCTTAAGCACACGACAATGCCCGGTTTCAATACTGAGCAACAACGTCTTATCTCGACATTGGTTCGCCACCAAAGAAAAGCGATTAAGCGACAAGACTTGCCGGAACTGTCTCTATTCTCTCCACAACAAATAACGCTACTAATTCGCATATTAAGACTCGCTATCTTACTCAACCGTCAGCGGAATCAAGCACTGGCCCCAGACGTGACTCTAACGATTGAACAACAGGATAACTGGGAATTGAAAGGATCTAACAGCGATTGGTTGGCCCAAAACCAACTGCTTGAATATGAACTCAAAGAAGAACAACAACGTTGGCAAAATGCTGGATGGTCGTTAAAGGTAGAATAACAGTCAAAACAAAAACAGCCTGCGACTTAGCAAGCTGTTTCTACATATTCTTGACTAAGTTTGTAGTAGCCTCAATCAGAGCCCGACTTTTGCCAACTCTTGCTCTGCGAACTCAGGCGGTATCGCTAAATAGCCATCTTTCTCTACAAGTTCTTGCCCTTGCTTTGAGAACACAAAAGTGAGGAACTCTCTCTCTACAGGAGAAAGCGGTTTATCTGGGTGTTTATTCACATACACATAGAGAAAGCGCGATAGCGGGTAATCTCCACTTAAAATATTCGCTCGAGTAGGCTCTACGTAATCAGAACCATGCTCGGCAATAGGAATTAACTTTACACCAGCCACTCGATAACCAATACCTGAGTACCCTATCCCGCTGATTGATGAAGCGACCGACTGTACAACCGACGCAGAGCCTGGCTGCTCATTGACTCGGTTCTTGAAGTCGCCACTACATAATGCGTTTTGTTTGAAGTAGCCATAGGTTCCCGAAACGGAATTACGACCGAACAGTTGGAATCTATGTTTTGCCCACGGCTGGCTGATACCTAAATCTTGCCAATTGTTTAGCTGCTTAGTCGCGCCACAGCGCAATGTCTCTGAAAATATGCTGTCAATTTCGCGAAAACTAAGCCCCTCGATAGGATTATCACGATGCACAAAAAGACCAATCGCATCGATAGCAACTCGAAGCGCCGTCGGCTTATAGCCATGCTCCCTTTCGAACGCTTCCACTTCTCGCAGGCGCATTGGGCGACTCATAGGCCCGAGATGGGCAGTACCTTCTGTTAAGGCTGGAGGTGCAGTGGATGAACCAGAAGCCTGAACTTGAGCATTCACGTTCGGGTAGTAAGACTTAAACTCTTCAACCCATAACGTTGTCATTCCCGCTAAGGTATCGGAACCGACAGACAACAAGCTGCCCGAAATACCCGGAACCTTAGAATAACCTGGAAGAGAATCGACACCTTGCTCGGCATGAACAGGGGTAACCAAAGCTAATGCTAATGCTAATGCTAATGCTAATGCTAATAATGAACTGATGGGGAAACGCATCCTGCGTATTAAAGAACTCATGACACTGTCAATCGGCTAGGCAGCGTGAAATGGAATCGGCTACCAACACCCACTTCACTTTGAATTTCTAAATGTGAATCATGATGACTCAACGCATGTTTAACAATCGCTAATCCTAGGCCACTGCCCCCAGTATCGCGTGAGCGTGCTTTATCAACACGATAGAAACGCTCGGTAAGTCGATGCAAGTGTTGTGGTTCGATACCGTCTCCAGTATCTGACACATCCAAACACGCGCCTTGACTGGTTTGATACCAACGCACCTTAACCGTTGCGCCCGGCGGCGTGTATTTCACTGCATTGTAAACCAGATTCGATATCGCACTTCTTAACTGATCTTCATCAGCTAATACGCGTAGGCTCTTATCAATATCAAATTCAAGCTTATGTTCTCGCTCTCCACTGAGGCTAGCTGCTTCTTTTTCAAGAACTTCCAACATAGCCGGAACGTTAACCACTTCATCCAATTCATGCATTGGCGCCGCTTCTATCTTAGAAAGAGTTAAAAGCTGATTCACCAGACTGTTCATACGATTCAACTGCTCGGTCATCACACCATGAGCCTTAGGCCACATAGGCCCAACGATCATGTCTGGATCTTCCGTCATTTCAAGGTAGCCCTGAAGTACGGTCATTGGAGTACGCAGCTCGTGAGAAACGTTAGCGAAAAAGTTACGACGCATGCCTTCTAGCTGTTTTAGCTGAGTAACATCACGTACTACCATAAGGTGTTCGCCCTCGGTATACGGTACGATACGAAGCTCAAGCATGCGCTCCACATTAAGTGGCGAAGGCATCTCTAGCGGCTCTGAGAAATCTTGTTTATTAAGGTACTTGATGAAGTCCGGCGTGCGGATCAAGTTGGAGATAGGTTGCCCAGAATCGTCTGGCCAGCGAAAGCCCAGTAAATACTGAGCAAGCTTGTTACACCAAACAATATTGCCTTCACCGCGAAACACCACAACGGCATCGGGAAGGGATTCAGCACCGTTTCTGAAACGGCGGATAAGGTTGGTCAATTCTTTGCGCTTACGACGCTGTCTCTGCTGCATACGATAGATACCGTTAAACAGAGACTCCCAGTTTCCAGAACCAGAAGGGGGTGTTAACCGCTTTTCATCCCACAACCAAGCAGACAAACGCATTTGATAGTGTAGATGCCATGCTAACTGTAATACTGTTGCAGCCAGCAATAACCAAGGTAAATAACCGAATATCCATCCGACTATAATCCAAGGTGCGTAAAAAAAAGCCAGCTCCCAAGCTAGCTTCTTCCAGGTTAACTTCTCAACCATTCAGGACTCCATAAACTGGGCAGTGAAGCCACATTAAGCCTTTGTAGAAAAACGGTAGCCTGCGCCGCGAACCGTTTGAATTAATTTGTCATGACCAGCAGATTCGAGAGCTTTGCGTAGACGTCGAATATGAACATCAACCGTACGGTCTTCAACGTAAACGTTAGTACCCCAAACGTTATTTAGCAGTTGCTCTCGGCTGTATACTCGCTCTTGGTGAGTCATAAAGAAATGCAGCATTTTGAACTCGGTTGGTCCCATATCAACTGGACCTTCGCTTGCTGTAACGCGGTGAGATACAGGGTCTAATTTAAGCCCTTGAACATCTATCACATCTTCCAATGCCGTTGGTGTTACACGGCGAATAACCGCTTTCAGACGAGCGACCAACTCTTTTGGCGAAAATGGTTTGGTAATGTAGTCGTCAGCACCAACTTCTAAACCGCGAACCTTATCTTCCTCTTCACCACGAGCCGTCAGCATCACCACTGGGATGTTGCGAGTTAACTCTTCACGCTTCATATGCTTGATAAAGTTTATCCCGCTACCACCAGGTAGCATCCAATCTAGTAATACTAGATCTGGGAAAGGTTCACATAGCTTGTTTACCGCTGTATCGTAATCTTCAGCCTCTACTGCTTGGTAGCCTTTTTGTTCAAGTACAAAACACAGCATCTCACGAATAGGTGCTTCATCTTCAACGACCAGAATCCTTCTCGACATAATTGAATAGCCTTAGTATTTAATCAACGCATTGCATTATCTGGTTTAATTATGACACTTTTGTGACCTTTGAAAACAAATTTTCATATAACTGTCTCAAACGTTTCACTTTTAATTTTTATTGCAGGTATAAGACAAATGGATCGAAATCTCCTATGATGAGCATCTTCAGATAAAGGTATGAGAAATATTTATGTGGTTTAAGAATTGCCTCGTCTATCGCTTTAATCGTGATATAGACTTCAACGCAGATCAGCTAGAGAAACAACTTGAAGAGTTCCGTTTTACCCCTTGTGGTAGCCAAGACAAACAGAAGTTTGGTTGGGTAAATGCGATGGGTAGACACGGCGATATGATGACGCACGTATCAGAAAACCGCATTCTCATCTGTGCAAAGAAAGAAGAGAAAATGCTTCCTGCTTCTGTAATCAAAGATTCATTGAATGCCAAAGTAGAAACGCTTGAGGCAGAGTCTGGTACTCCTCTGAAAAAGAAAGAGAAAGACAGCCTAAAAGAAGACATCATCATCGATCTTCTTCCTCGTGCTTTCAGCCGCAGTAACTTCACTTACGCACTGATCATGCCGAAAGAAGGCTTTATTGTTGTTGATGCTAGCAGCTACAAAAAAGCAGAAGATGTGTTGGCATTACTACGTAAAACTATGGGTAGCCTGCCAGTTGTACCTGCGATTCCAGAGCAAGCAATTGAAACAACTCTGACAGAGTGGGTAAAATCAGGTAATACGCCTCAAGGTATCACTATGCTTGATGAAGCAGAGCTAAAATCTATTCAAGAAGACGGCGGCATTGTTCGAGTTAAGAAACAAGAACTAGAAGCTGATGAGATTAAAAACCACATTGAAGCCAACAAAGTTGTGACCAAGCTTCTGATCAACTGGCAAGATCGCATTGAGTTCATTCTTGCAGAAGATGGCAGCATCAAGCGCCTGAAATTCAGTGATGAATTAAAAGATGAGAACGACGACATTCCTCGCGAAGATCAAGCTGCGCGTTTTGATGCAGACTTCTCTCTACTTTGTGGTGAGTTCAGTGTTTTCCTACCAAACCTATTCGAATCATTAGGCGGGTTAACTCAACCTAACGCTTAATTGTCCAGAGTTTAAGCTCAGGTGTCGAGGATATCTGAGCTTATTTTCTTTCCTATTCCCCCTTATCAATACCTATCACTCGCTTCTCAATACCATTGTTATCTTTAGGGCTATCAACCAAGCTCATTTTAGCGTAAAATTTGCGCCCCTTTGATATCACCTGGTGGTATCAACCTGACTTGAGATCAGATTAGAGAACGAAGCAATGACTACACAAAAACCATTTGTACCTGAACTATTATCACCGGCAGGAAGCCTTAAAAACATGCGTTACGCATTCGCCTACGGCGCAGATGCAGTTTACGCTGGCCAGCCACGTTACAGCCTTCGTGTTCGTAACAACGAGTTCAATCACGAAAACCTACAAATCGGTATCGATGAAGCTCATGCTCAAGGCAAAAAGTTATATGTTGTATGTAACATTCAGCCACACAACTCTAAATTAAAAACATTCATTCGCGACCTTAAGCCAGTTGTTGAGATGGGCCCAGACGCACTTATCATGTCAGACCCAGGTCTTATCATGATGGTACGTGAAGCATTCCCTGAAATGCCTATTCACCTTTCAGTTCAAGCAAACGCCGTAAACTGGGCAACCGTTAAGTTCTGGTCAACCCAAGGCGTTGAGCGTGTGATCCTATCTCGTGAGCTATCTCTTGAAGAAATCGAAGAGATCCGTGAACATTGCCCAGAAACAGAGCTAGAGATCTTTGTTCACGGTGCGCTGTGCATGGCTTACTCTGGTCGTTGCCTACTTTCTGGCTACATGAACAAACGCGATCCAAACCAAGGTACTTGTACTAACGCTTGTCGTTGGGAATACAAGACAGAAGCTGCGAAAGAAGACGAAAACGGTCAGATCGTTGAAGCCAACCCTACCGGCGTCGCTATTCAAGAAGTCGAAACTCAAGGTATTGAAGTTCAAGACGAGCGCCCAGACAACACACTAGGCCTTGGTAAACCAACTGATGAAGTCGTTTTACTTTCTGAGTCACACAAACCTGAAGAAAAAATGGCAGCGTTTGAAGATGAGCATGGTACTTACATCATGAACTCAAAAGATCTTCGCGCAATCCAACACGTTGAGCGCCTAACGAAGATGGGTGTTCATTCATTGAAGATTGAAGGCCGTACTAAATCTTTCTACTACTGTGCACGTACAGCACAGGTTTACCGTAAAGCTATCGATGATGCTGTTGCTGGAAAACCATTCGATGAGAGCCTAATGGGTACGCTAGAGAGCCTAGCTCACCGAGGCTACACTGAAGGCTTCCTACGTCGTCATACTCACGATACGTACCAAAACTACGAGTACGGCTACTCTATCTCTGACACTCAACAATTTGTTGGTGAATTCACAGGTAAACGCCGTGGTGACTTAGCGGAAGTAGAAGTGAAAAACAAATTCTTAGTTGGCGACAGCTTAGAAATGATGACACCAAAAGGTAACGTTGTTTTCAAACTAGAAGTGATGGAAAACCGTAAATCTGAAGCGGTAGAAGACGCAAAAGGTAACGGTCATTTCGTATTTATTCCTGTGCCAGCAGATCTCGATCTAGAGTATGGCTTGCTAATGCGTAACTTGAGCGAAGGCCAAGATACACGTAACGCATCAGGTAAATAACGGTTACTTGGGAAAGATAAATGGCTCTACTAATAACTGACAAGTGCATAAACTGCGATATGTGTGACCCTGAATGCCCAAATGGTGCAATCACTATGGGTGACAGTATCTTCGAAATCGATCCTGATTTATGTACTGAGTGTAAAGGTCACTATGAGAAGCCAACATGTCAGTCAGTATGTCCGATTACCAAATGCATCATTACTGACCCAAAACATATTGAAACTGATGACGAATTATTAGAAAAGTTTGTCATCATTCAAGGCTTGACCTAAAAGATAAAAGGTTCAACTTAATCATCAAGTTGAACCTTTTTTTTAACCCGATTTCTCAATGGGGTATATGTTACAGAACATCTCTTTCTCAAATTGATATTCGAGTCGTTCTCGCCAGTTTATTGATTGAGCTATCGGAACAAGATAGAAGTTTTCTCTACTGGTATCAGTCACAAATGCCATTCCATACTGCATTAATTCATAGTGAACATCATTTACGAAGCTAGGATCTAAACGTTGTCTGCCTGTTAGCTGATTGATATCAGCTCTTGAAATAGAAATACCCGAGCTTTCAGCGTTGAACCTATGTCTTAACCATTCTGAAAACTCCTTTGCACAAATCATAGTCATAGTCTTATCCTTGAATTATCTATCGACGGGCATCAGACTCTGATTTCGCATACTGCGTATAAGCCGCATCTTTCACCCCAAAAAACACTCAATCCCTGACCAAACCTTGTCAAATTCATCATCGTCGCCCTTGCTGATATCGTTATTGGTTTTATTCATATCAAACGATGTTCTTAATCTCGTGTTTATAAACTCTAGACAAAAGTGTGATATTTCTCCAGTTTTAGAGTCGAGAAAACCAGTGGGGTTACCACTGTAATTAACCTCGATAGATACGATTACTTATTGGATATCAAGGCCAAACACTGACTCGGCATCACTTTAACTTTCTTTTTTTTCTTACTTTTAACGACTTTTTTAGGTGGAGGAACGGGAATGGTCTTTGGAGCCCAACTTGCAAGTTCATCTCCACAACCATCACCTTTAGGAGGGCTTGCTTGAGCGATGCAGTTTGAGCTGCCATCAGGACACTTTAAACGAACATGGAAGTGGGAATGATGCCCCCACCAAGGCCTGATTTTACCTAACCAAGCTCTCTCATTGGCATCAGAGTTTTCTTGTTCACAAAGGGTTTGCTTAATAACAGGATGGACGAAGATACGTACCACTTTTTGATCTTTGGCTGCATAGCGAATAACTTGAAAATGGTCATCGGTCCAATTTGATTTACGCAGTTTGTAATTAGTAAGATCGACAACGCTCATTGGCTTAGGTACGGCAAGTTCATTCTCTGAAAGTTTTTTATCAGTGAGCCTTAACCATATATCAATATCCAAACCAGTCTGGTGACTTGAATGACCCGAAGAAAAACGCCCTCCACGAGGCAGAGAAATATCACCCACTAATAGATTTGTGTTGAGTTGTTTGCTTGTAGTTAAACCAAGCCGTTCAATAAACTGAATTGACTCTGTATGGCCATAATAGCGCTCTCTCTGAGGGCGGATCACCTGATAACCCTGCCCATTAATTGGCAAAGCCTGCGCCCCGTCAAGACAACCATTAGCGTAACTACCTATAGATGAGGTTGAATTTCTTGTTGGGCTTTTCTCTTTTTCCCACGAAGTTGCTGATACAACAAACGAACAAAAGATAAGAGCCAATGTACAAAATAACCTCATAACAATTCCAAATAAACGATCACTGTTTTTATACTAGTCGTCATTAGGGAATAGGTGTATGTCGAGAGTGATATTTTGGGGATAGTTTGAGAGTTATCTACTGACTTGAGATATTTAAGTGAAAAAGCTTCACTATTCCTAGCAAGTCTTCTCAATCTATGGCGATATTGTCGTAGTCGAAGGCAAAAACTCCCCCCCCCCCCCCCCCTGAAACGACGAAAGCCTAGTCATAAGACTAGGCTTTCTAATAAGTGGCGGAGTGGACGGGACTCGAACCCGCGACCCCCGGCGTGACAGGCCGGTATTCTAACCAACTGAACTACCACTCCGCAGTGGAATACTTGTCGTCGCTGACAAGTGTTCAAATTTAAAGCCTGGCGATGTCCTACTCTCACATGGGGAAACCCCACACTACCATCGGCGCTATTGTGTTTCACTTCTGAGTTCGGCATGGAATCAGGTGGGTCCACAATGCTATGGTCGCCAAGCAAATTTTGCTTTTACTTTCAGTTTTTTAAAAACTGAAGGCAAAATAATCTGGAAAACTGCTTCTCTATTTAATAGAGCTATAAAAGTATCTCTTCAAACTCATTCAAGCGTTTGTACTTTGTTTCTGCTTTTGAAAAGCGGAGACAAATAGTTTTGAGTCCACAAAACCCCTTGGGTGTTGTATGGTTAAGCCTCACGGGCAATTAGTACAGGTTAGCTCAATGCCTCGCAGCACTTACACACCCTGCCTATCAACGTCGTAGTCTACGACAACCCTTTAGGACGCTTAAAGCGCCAGGGAAAACTCATCTCAAGGCTCGCTTCCCGCTTAGATGCTTTCAGCGGTTATCGATTCCGAACTTAGCTACCGGGCAATGCCATTGGCATGACAACCCGAACACCAGAGGTTCGTCCACTCCGGTCCTCTCGTACTAGGAGCAGCCCCTTTCAATTTTCCAACGCCCACGGCAGATAGGGACCGAACTGTCTCACGACGTTCTAAACCCAGCTCGCGTACCACTTTAAATGGCGAACAGCCATACCCTTGGGACCGACTTCAGCCCCAGGATGTGATGAGCCGACATCGAGGTGCCAAACACCGCCGTCGATATGAACTCTTGGGCGGTATCAGCCTGTTATCCCCGGAGTACCTTTTATCCGTTGAGCGATGGCCCTTCCATTCAGAACCACCGGATCACTATGACCTGCTTTCGCACCTGCTCGAATTGTCATTCTCGCAGTCAAGCGGGCTTATGCCATTGCACTAACCACACGATGTCCAACCGTGTTTAGCCCACCTTCGTGCTCCTCCGTTACTCTTTGGGAGGAGACCGCCCCAGTCAAACTACCCACCAGGCACTGTCCGTAACCCCGATTCAGGGGCCAACGTTAGAACATCAAAACTACAAGGGTGGTATTTCAAGGACGACTCCACCACATCTAGCGACGCGGTTTCATAGTCTCCCACCTATCCTACACATGTAGGTTCAATGTTCAGTGCCAAGCTGTAGTAAAGGTTCACGGGGTCTTTCCGTCTAGCCGCGGGTACACTGCATCTTCACAGCGATTTCAATTTCACTGAGTCTCGGGTGGAGACAGCGTGGCCATCATTACGCCATTCGTGCAGGTCGGAACTTACCCGACAAGGAATTTCGCTACCTTAGGACCGTTATAGTTACGGCCGCCGTTTACCGGGGCTTCGATCAAGAGCTTCGACCGAAGTCTAACCCCATCAATTAACCTTCCGGCACCGGGCAGGCGTCACACCGTATACGTCATCTTACGATTTTGCACAGTGCTGTGTTTTTAATAAACAGTTGCAGCCACCTGGTATCTGCGACTCTCGTCTGCTCCATCCGCAAGGGACTTCACTGATAAGAGCGTACCTTCTCCCGAAGTTACGGTACCATTTTGCCTAGTTCCTTCACCCGAGTTCTCTCAAGCGCCTTGGTATTCTCTACCCGACCACCTGTGTCGGTTTGGGGTACGATTCCTTACAATCTGAAGCTTAGAGGCTTTTCCTGGAAGCATGGCATCAATGACTTCACTACCGTAGTAGCTCGACATCGTATCTCAGCGTTAATGAAAGTCCGGATTTACCTAAACTTTCCGCCTACGTACTTGAACCTGGACAACCGTCGCCAGGCCCACCTAGCCTTCTCCGTCCCCCCATCGCAATTGTAAGAAGTACGGGAATATTAACCCGTTTCCCATCGACTACGCCTTTCGGCCTCGCCTTAGGAGTCGACTTACCCTGCCCCGATTAACGTTGGACAGGAACCCTTGGTCTTCCGGCGAGGGAGTTTTTCACTCCCTTTATCGTTACTCATGTCAGCATTCGCACTTCTGATACCTCCAGCATGCCTTACAGCACACCTTCAACGGCTTACAGAACGCTCCCCTACCCCACATACCCTAAGGTACGTAGCCGCAGCTTCGGTGTATAGCTTAGCCCCGTTACATCTTCCGCGCAGGCCGACTCGACCAGTGAGCTATTACGCTTTCTTTAAATGATGGCTGCTTCTAAGCCAACATCCTGGCTGTCTGAGCCTTCCCACATCGTTTCCCACTTAGCTATACTTTGGGACCTTAGCTGGCGGTCTGGGTTGTTTCCCTCTCCACGACGGACGTTAGCACCCGCCGTGTGTCTCCCGGATAGTACTTACTGGTATTCGGAGTTTGCAAAGGGTTGGTAAGTCGGGATGACCCCCTAGCCTTAACAGTGCTCTACCCCCAGTAGTATTCGTCCGAGGCGCTACCTAAATAGCTTTCGGGGAGAACCAGCTATCTCCAGGTTTGATTGGCCTTTCACCCCTAGCCACAAGTCATCCGCTAATTTTTCAACATTAGTCGGTTCGGTCCTCCAGTTGATGTTACTCAACCTTCAACCTGCCCATGGCTAGATCACCTGGTTTCGGGTCTAATCCTAGCAACTGTACGCCCAGTTAAGACTCGGTTTCCCTACGGCTCCCCTAAACGGTTAACCTTGCTACTAAAATTAAGTCGCTGACCCATTATACAAAAGGTACGCAGTCACACCACGAAGGTGCTCCTACTGCTTGTACGTACACGGTTTCAGGTTCTATTTCACTCCCCTCACAGGGGTTCTTTTCGCCTTTCCCTCACGGTACTGGTTCACTATCGGTCAGTCAGTAGTATTTAGCCTTGGAGGATGGTCCCCCCATATTCAGACAGGATATCACGTGTCCCGCCCTACTCGTTTTCACTGATTATGATGTGTCGGTTACGGGGCTATCACCCTTTATTGCGAGACTTTCCAGACTCTTCACCTGCATCATTAAAAGCTTAAGGGCTAATCCAATTTCGCTCGCCGCTACTTTCGGAATCTCGGTTGATTTCTCTTCCTCGGGGTACTTAGATGTTTCAGTTCCCCCGGTTTGCCTCCTGTTGCTATGTATTCACAACAGGATACGTGCTTGTGCACGTGGGTTTCCCCATTCAGGAATCCCAGACTCAAAAGGTTATTACTACCTAATCTGGGCTTATCGCAAGTTATTACGCCTTTCATCGCCTCTGACTGCCAAGGCATCCACCGTGTACGCTTAGTCACTTAACCATACAACCCGAAAGGGTCTCTGTTTTACTTTCACTTTCCTTTTTATTTTCACTTTTAAAAAGTGAAGACAAACAGGAGTGAAAACAAACTAGTATGGCAACTAACCAAGGTTTTTGGTTGTCATCAAGAAGGGTTAATTCTTGATGACTGTTTGCCGGACTCAATTGTGAATCAAACTAACGTTTGATTCGAATACAAGACACTTGAATGTGTTTGTTGTGTTTATACCGTTCTTATTAAATAAGAGCAGATAAACATTGAGAACTTTTAAATTTGATTGAATTACTCGTAAGTAATCAATCAGTCAGCTTTCCAAATTGTTAAAGAGCTTGATTCAAACTAATGAACCATTTTTAAATATTTTCAAAGAAAAACACTTAAAGATGGTGGAGCTATGCGGGATCGAACCGCAGACCTCCTCGCTGCCAGCGAGGCGCTCTCCCAGCTGAGCTATAGCCCCATCTGGAAAAGTATTTCTACTCTTAAACTTTCTAAACCTAATCAATCTGTGTGGACACTCATCGTAAGTATCTTCGTATAAGGAGGTGATCCAGCCCCAGGTTCCCCTAGGGCTACCTTGTTACGACTTCACCCCAGTCATGAACCACAAAGTGGTGAGCGTCCTCCCCGAAAGGTTAAACTACCCACTTCTTTTGCAGCCCACTCCCATGGTGTGACGGGCGGTGTGTACAAGGCCCGGGAACGTATTCACCGTGACATTCTGATTCACGATTACTAGCGATTCCGACTTCATGGAGTCGAGTTGCAGACTCCAATCCGGACTACGACGCACTTTTTGGGATTCGCTCACTATCGCTAGCTTGCTGCCCTCTGTATGCGCCATTGTAGCACGTGTGTAGCCCTACTCGTAAGGGCCATGATGACTTGACGTCGTCCCCACCTTCCTCCGGTTTATCACCGGCAGTCTCCCTGGAGTTCCCGACATTACTCGCTGGCAAACAAGGATAAGGGTTGCGCTCGTTGCGGGACTTAACCCAACATTTCACAACACGAGCTGACGACAGCCATGCAGCACCTGTCTCAGAGCTCCCGAAGGCACACCTGTGTCTCCACTGGCTTCTCTGGATGTCAAGAGTAGGTAAGGTTCTTCGCGTTGCATCGAATTAAACCACATGCTCCACCGCTTGTGCGGGCCCCCGTCAATTCATTTGAGTTTTAATCTTGCGACCGTACTCCCCAGGCGGTCTACTTAACGCGTTAGCTCCGAAAGCCACGGCTCAAGGCCACAACCTCCAAGTAGACATCGTTTACGGCGTGGACTACCAGGGTATCTAATCCTGTTTGCTCCCCACGCTTTCGCATCTGAGTGTCAGTGTCTGTCCAGGGGGCCGCCTTCGCCACTGGTATTCCTTCAGATCTCTACGCATTTCACCGCTACACCTGAAATTCTACCCCCCTCTACAGCACTCTAGTTCACCAGTTTCAAATGCAGTTCCGAGGTTGAGCCCCGGGCTTTCACATCTGACTTAATGAACCACCTGCATGCGCTTTACGCCCAGTAATTCCGATTAACGCTCGCACCCTCCGTATTACCGCGGCTGCTGGCACGGAGTTAGCCGGTGCTTCTTCTGTTGCTAACGTCAAGAGATGTTGCTATTAACAACACCCCCTTCCTCACAACTGAAAGTACTTTACAACCCGAAGGCCTTCTTCATACACGCGGCATGGCTGCATCAGGCTTTCGCCCATTGTGCAATATTCCCCACTGCTGCCTCCCGTAGGAGTCTGGACCGTGTCTCAGTTCCAGTGTGGCTGATCATCCTCTCAGACCAGCTAGGGATCGTCGCCTTGGTGAGCCATTACCTCACCAACTAGCTAATCCCACCTAGGCATATCTTGACGCGAGAGGCCCGAAGGTCCCCCTCTTTGGCCCGTAGGCATTATGCGGTATTAGCCATCGTTTCCAATGGTTATCCCCCACATCAAGGCAATTTCCTAGGCATTACTCACCCGTCCGCCGCTCGACGCCCATTAACGCACCCGAAGGATTGTTAGTGTCGTTTCCGCTCGACTTGCATGTGTTAGGCCTGCCGCCAGCGTTCAATCTGAGCCATGATCAAACTCTTCAATTTAAGATTTTGTCGGCTCAATGAATACTGACTTCAAAACTACAAAAAGTAATCCTAAAGCTATTATCTCTCTCTTCTTAAATAAATAGGAACAGAAAGATAATGAATTGACTGTGCCAAATACTTTCTTTCTACAAGAGAAAGTAGTTATTCGTATTGGTCACTCAGTTCATTGAAACCAAAGTTGATTCCGAGGAATCTGTTTTACTTCTCTTAATAAAAAGGAAAGATAAAACGTTTTGATATTCATCAACGAGTGCCCACACAGATTGATAGGTTTAAATTGTTAAAGAGCTTTACTTGTTGAGCATTCCTTTTAGTAAGGAGCCTCTCGAAGTGGACGGCCATTCTAGCGAATTGGGTTCCAGTGTCAAACACTTTTTCCAGCTAATTTTTCAAAGCATCTTAAATGCTTAATGTCGTCTCGTTACTTAGTTCAAACCGCTTAGTTATCCCTGGCAACGGAGGCGCATTATAGAGAGAATGCCCCTTTGCACAAGGCCAACAACGAAAAAAGACCGCAGCAGGCGATCGTTCGGACACTATTCACTCAAAGCGTTCAAAATAGGTACGATTGCGTCTTAATTTCGACTAATCGTACCTATCGTTCTTACCTTGATTATTGGTGAGCAATAATTCGGTCGTTATTCACTAACAGCTGCACTTTCTTATCCGGATTGATTTTCCCCGCAAGTATCGCTTTCGCTAATGGGTTCTCAACACTCTGCTGAATTGCTCTTTTAAGAGGCCTCGCACCATATACAGGGTCAAAACCGACTTGAGAAATCAACCTCAGTGCTTTATCCGATACTTCAAGCTCATAACCATTGTCTTCCATTCGCTTTTTCAAATGCTCAAGCTGAATAGCGGCAATTGACTCAATGTGCTCTTGGCCTAATGGATGGAACACAACGCTTTCATCAACTCGATTCAAAAACTCAGGTCGGAAATGTTTACCCACCACTTCCATAACCTCATTTTTAATCCCTTGGTAATCCAATGTATTAAAGTTCTCTTGAATACGAGTTGAACCTAGGTTCGACGTCATGATTACCACGGTATTTCTAAAATCAACCGTGCGACCTTGTCCGTCAGTTAATCGTCCATCATCTAAAACCTGTAATAGAATATTGAAAACATCAGGGTGCGCTTTCTCTACTTCATCAAGCAAAATCACAGAATAAGGTTTTCGACGAACAGCCTCAGTTAAATAACCACCTTCTTCATATCCCACATAACCTGGAGGAGCACCAACTAAACGAGCTACAGAATGTTTTTCCATAAACTCAGACATATCGATACGCACCATCGCATCTTCACTATCAAACATAAAATTCGCTAATGTTTTACACAGTTCGGTTTTACCGACACCTGTTGGCCCTAAGAACAAGAACGAACCAATCGGCTTATTCGGATCAGACAAACCAGCACGGCTACGACGAATCGCGTTCGATACCACTTCGACCGCTTCCGCTTGACCGATAACCCGCTTATGCAGAACACCTTCCATTTTCAGAAGCTTCTCCTTTTCTGCTTCTAGCATTTTAGAAACAGGAATACCGGTTTGCTTTGAAAGGACATCGGCGATCTCAGCGTCAGTCACCTTATTACGTAATAAGGTCATTTCTTGCATTTCAGCTTGAGTCGCGAGATCTAACTGCTTCTCCAATTCTGGGATTCGACCATATTGCAATTCAGACATACGGTTAAGGTCACCAGCACGTCGTGCAAAATCCATATCCATTCGAGCTTGTTCTAGCTCTGATTTAATATGTTGCGTACCAGATAGCGCCGCTTTTTCAGCGTTCCAAACTTCTTCTAGCTCTGCGAAATCGCGTTCTTTCTCAGAAAGTTCGCTTTGTAGCGTGCGCAGGCGTTTTTCACTGGCCTCATCATTTTCATTCGTCAGAGCTTGCTGTTCTATCTTCAACTGAATAATTTTTCGCTCTAACTTATCCAATGACTCGGGTTTTGAATCTATCTGCATTCGAATACTCGAAGCCGCTTCATCAATGAGATCAATCGCCTTATCTGGTAACTGACGATCTGAAACGTATCGGTGAGATAGCGTTGCCGCCGCTACGATAGCAGGATCGGTAATTTCTACATGATGGTGAAGTTCATAGCGCTCTTTCAAACCACGAAGAATCGCTACCGTGTCTTCAACGCTTGGTTCATCTACGATCACTTTTTGGAATCGACGCTCTAAGGCAGGGTCTTTCTCTATATATTGGCGATACTCATCGAGCGTTGTTGCGCCGACACAATGCAGTTCACCACGAGCTAATGCCGGTTTCAGCATGTTCCCCGCATCCATAGAGCCTTCGCCTTTACCTGCGCCGACCATAGTATGAATTTCATCGATAAAGAGAATGACATTACCTTCTTCTTTCGATAATTCATTAAGCACTGATTTTAGACGCTCTTCGAATTCACCACGATATTTAGCACCCGCTACTAATGAGCCCATGTCCAATGAAAGCACTCGTCGGCCTCTTAAGCCTTCAGGCACTTCATTATTGATAATACGCTGAGCCAAACCTTCGACAATCGCGGTTTTACCCACACCGGGTTGGCCGATAATGACAGGGTTATTCTTAGTTCGACGTTGAAGGACTTGAATCGTGCGACGAATTTCATCATCACGACCAATCACAGGATCTAGTTTGCCTTGCTCTGCTCGTTCGGTCAGATCAATGGTGAACTTCTCTAAAGCTTGGCGTCTATCTTCCGCATTCGGATCATCAACTTTTTGACCACCGCGGACTTGCTCGATAGCTTGAGATAGTTTTTGCTCAGTCAGGCCTAGCTCTTTAAGTAAATCCCCTAAAGGACCTTTGTCTTCAATGGCAGCAAGTAGGAATACTTCTGAAGATATGTAACTGTCTTGACGTTTTTGTGCGACCTTGTCACATAGGTTGAATAGCGTTCCCATTGCATTTGAGAGCTGAACATCACCACCGATACCGCTTACTTTCGGCACTCGGTCTAATATTTCGCTCAATTTAGAACGCAATTGAACAACGTCAATATTCAGCATAGTGAGCAATGGACGAATCGCACTGCCATCTTGATTAAGCAAAGACACCATTAGGTGTACAGGTTCTATATATTGGTGATCACGACCTAATGCGAGCGACTGAGCATCAGATATCGCAATTTGGAATTTACTAGTGAATCGATCGAGACGCATGCCAACCTTCCTACTCTTAGATATGTTTATCTTATGGTTAGAAGATGGATACGGTAACGCAGATTTTCAAGGGATAAGGATGAAGAATAGAGCTGATATGAAAATATAAATGAACTGGATGAGTGGTTGTGCTAGTCAGAGATTACTCTAACCAAATAAATGTCGCCTGACGTCCAGTAATACCATCACGACGATAAGAATAGAAAGCATCGGAATCTGCGTATGTACATAGATTCGAATCTGTCACCGAAGTCACGTCAACGTTCATTAGTCGTTGAGTCGCAAGTTGAGACATGTTTGCTAACCACTTGCCAACTTCAGGTTTGGCTTTAAATGCTAATTTCGCTTGAGGGTCAAAACGAACAAAAGCATCCAACACATCGTTGCCAACCTCAAATGCATCTTTACCAATTGCAGGACCAAGCCAAGCAATGATCTGATTATCTGAATCTAGGTTTGAAAACTTTGCGACGGCATTTTCAAGAATGCCACCAGCAAGACCACGCCAACCCGCATGAACGGCAGCAACTTGAGTGCCTTTGGTATCAGTAAGGATGACCGGTAAGCAATCGGCTGTCATCGCAGAACACACAACACCCTTTGCAGTGGTAAATGCACCATCCGCATCAAGCACATTCGCCACAGGTTCTAAAACTGTAACGACATCCGTTGAGTGAGTTTGATTTAGCCATACCGGAGCCGTGGGCATCTTAGATTGTTCCTTTAGCCAGGTTCGATTACTTTCAACAAGCAAAGCTTCATCCCCAACGTGCATACCAAGGTTTAACCCTTGATAAGCACCTGTAGAACAACCATCAAAACGAGTTGAAGCAAATGCTTTCACGTTTTTTGGTGCATTCCAGTCAGGGATGATCATTGACACGATTAAATGTCGTCTTCTATGTTTTCGCGAGCGTCAACACGCAACGCTTCAGCCATCACAACCATGTCATTTGGCACAGGTGCGTGGAACTCTACTTCTTCACCAGTAATCGGGTGAACAAACTTCAGCATAACCGCGTGTAGCGCTTGGCGATCAAAAGAACGAATCATTGTCGTTAGCTCTTCAGATGCACCTTTTGGAATACGTGCACGACCACCGTATGCAATATCACCTAACAGAGGATGCTGAAGGTATGACATGTGAACACGGATTTGGTGAGTACGACCCGTTTCTAGGCGCAGACGAATACGCGTATGTTCGCGGAAGTGCTCAGCTACACGGTAGTGAGTTACCGCAGGCTTACCCAGTTCATTAACGTCCATTAACGTACGCTTAGTTGCATGACGGCTAATGCCTTTCTCAACCACACCACCCGCTGTCATTTTGCCAATTGCAATTGCTTCATATTCACGAGTAATACGACGTTTAGCGAGAGCTCGTACAAGGCGAGTTTGAGCTGGAACCGTTTTAGCCACAACCATAAGACCAGTTGTGTCTTTATCAAGACGGTGCACAATACCCGCACGAGGTACTTCAGCAATCTGAGGGTAATGGAAAAGCAATGCGTTTAGTATGGTTCCATCCGGCGTACCTGCACCTGGGTGTACAACCAGATCGCGAGGTTTATTGATAACCAATAAATCATCATCTTCATAGACAATGTCCAACGGAATATCTTGTGCTTCCCAGCGCTCTTCATCCGCAAGCTCTGCTTGTAAGATGATCGCTTCACCGCCCAAAACTATGGTGCGCGGTTTAGTGATAACTTCGCCATCCACTTGGATTTTGCCGTCAAGAAGCCACTCTTTAATACGAGAGCGAGAAAAATCGGTAAATAGTTCAGCGACAGCTTGGTCTAAACGTTGACCTAACTGGCTGCTTTTTACTGTGTCTGTTAATGTTATCTGCTGAGCCATATCGAACTTTTTTAAAAACCGTGAGACTAATACCCATTAGTATGGATAAAATAGAATAATTGCATCATTGTATCTGTTACTGGTTAGAAAGTAACGGAAGCTTACGAAATATTTAATTCAAGGAATCGACGCCTGACATGAAACACCTTACTTTAACGGGTCTATTAGCCGTATCACTCTTAGTTGGTTGTTCAAGTAGTGAAGAAATAGTACCAGATGTACCGCCATCGGTTCTTTACTCTGACGCCCAAGAATCACTGCAGAGTGGTAGCTGGCTTTCTGCAATCGAAAAGCTAGAAGCCTTAGACTCACGTTACCCATTCGGCGCCTATTCTGAACAAGTACAACTGGATCTGATTTACGCTTACTACAAAAATGATGACTTGGCACTTGGCCTTGCGACTATTTCGCGATTCCTACGTTTAAACCCAACTCATGAGAAGCAAGATTGGGTTCTTTACATGCGCGGTTTAACGCACATGGCACAAGACCGAAACTTCATGCATGATATTTTTAATATCGATCGTAGCGACCGAGATCCAGAGCCAGTTAAACTTGCATTTGCTGATTTCAAACGACTGTTAGAACGTTTCCCTGCAAGCCCATACGCTGAAGATGCACAAAAACGCATGTTCGCACTGAAAAACCGCCTAGCGGAGTATGACTTAGCAACAGCTGATTTCTACCTTCGTCGTGAAGCTTGGATTGCAGCTATAAACAGAACACAAGAGTTGCAGAAGACTTACCCTGACACCATTGCTGCACGTAAGTCTTTAGACATTCAATTAGAAGCTTACGAACAGCTAGGCTTAGAAGATGCAGTGTTACGAACAGAAAAGTTAATTGAGCTCAATCCACTGCCTTAGTCAGCGAATCACACTAGTCGTTAACTAAAACAATCACTTCAAAATCGCGCTAATTTGTTAGCGCGATTTTTTTTGAACTTCGTCTGGTAAACTTGATGAATGGCAGTATAAGCAGTATCTTCAATAGATAACTTTTAACAAAACATCAACATGGAGTGTGGATGTGAGTAGGTTGTTATTATTTATCTGGATATCGCTATTTAGCCAATTGTCCTATGCATTAGAACTGTCCCCATTGAGCAATCAACCTTACATGGGAGACTTAGATGTACTCAAAACAAAAGGAACAGTGAGAGTATTGGTATCGGCTGATCTGGGTTTTTACTACATAGAAGATGGCAAGCCAAAAGGTATTGTGGCAGAAATGCTCTACCACTTTGAAAAAAGCCTTCGTAAGAAGCACCCCTACCTCAACGTTCAAATCATCCCCGTGCAACGAGATGATCTGCTTCCCTCTTTAGAATCTGGCTATGGTGATGTCGCTGTCGCTAACCTAACGATCACCGACAAACGATTACGAACCATCGATTTTTCCGATCCAATGATCAAAGATGGGAAAGAACTGATTATCACCGGAAAAAATTCTGCCCCTATCACCGAAATCAAGCAATTGAGCGGTCAAGAGGTCTGGATCCGAGCTAGCTCGAGTTACTTCGAGAGTGTTCAAAGAGTCAACAAAGAGCTTAACGCACTAGGTTTACCACCACTGCATGTCCACTTTATCGAAGAATCATTACAAGACTACGAGCTGATAGAACTGGTTAATCAGGGGTATATACAAGGTACAGTTCTAGATAGCCACAAAGCGAAGCTCTGGCTCGATGTTATGGAAAACATTCAGGTACATACTGAGTTGCCGCTGCGTGAAAATGGTCAAATTGCTTGGGCACTGAGAAAAGACAGCCCTCAGCTAAAGAAAGAGATCAACAAATACGTAAAAACCGCACGAACAGGAACTCTACTTGGGAACGTTATCTATAATAAATACATCGACAACACTCGTTGGTTAGGACGAGCACTCAACCCAAATAAAGTAGACCGAGTGGCAAAACTGGCAGATGTCTTTGAAAAATATTCTAATGAATACGAATTCGACCCTTTGATGATGTCTGCACAAGGTTTCCAAGAGTCTGGACTTGATCAAAGCCGGGTTTCTCACCGTGGAGCTATTGGTGTGATGCAGGTGTTGCCAAGTACCGCCAAAGACAAAAACGTCAATATCAAAAACATACATAAGGTGGATAACAATATCCATGCTGGTGTGAAATATATGCGTTTTATCAAAGATCGATACTTTGACGATCCAGCGATATCGCCTGACAATCAAATCTACTTCACTTTAGCTTCTTATAATGCCGGCCCCGCTAAGATAAGAAAGATGCGGAACATTGCTAAAAAGAAGGGTTATAATCCAAATATCTGGTTTAAAAACGTAGAAATCATCACTCGTAAGTACGTGAGTAAAGAACCCGTAACCTATGTCGCCAACATCAATCGTTATTTTGTCATTTACAAACAATTGAAAGCAATCAATGCCATCCGAGAGGACGGTACAGCGAGATTACTGAACACTAACGATTAACTTACCCCTCAACATCAGAGCTTGAGGAACAAAGGTGTTAGACAAAGTTAAAAACACAAAAGCCGCATAAGAAAACTGATGCGGCTTTTGTTTATCTAATTCTGAAGAAGCTTATGTAACGATCTACATCATGATACCTATATCACAAAGCACTATTGAGTAAATTTCAAGCAAGCACTTTCTATAGGCTGTAGTCCACCCCTAAAAACTGGTTTAATTTTTAGCGAAGCCTTGTCTCCAATTTATCGTTTTTCATAGGGATAACAAGTATTTTTCGACAAAAAGACATCAAGATTTGCGTGAGATCACATTTGATTTTAATGCTTATCCCACCCAACCAAAACAAGATCTAGATCACATTCTTTATTCCTAAAAGTCGTAATCTGAAGTTAACCCATGAGGGATACAACAGAGGAAAACTTCTATGAAAATGAACATCACTGGTAAAAATATCGACATTACCTCTGCAATCCGTGATCACATAGAAAGCAAATTTAAGAAGCTGGATAAATGGCAAGTAGACATCATTGGCTGCCAAGCGAGCTTTAGCGAAGAACCAAACAAGAAGAAAAAATTTGAAGCCGTTCTAACGGTGCCAAAAGGCCAACTTGTTGCTTCATCAATTCATGACGACCTCTACGTAGCTATCAACGAAGTAGAACAAAAGCTAGAGCGTCAACTCAACAAGCTACGCCATAAACCTGAAGCACGCCGCGCTGAAAAGCCTGAAATCGAAGAGCTAGAAGCTGAAGTAGAATAAGGAAAGATGACAGATTAAAAAATAGCGCCTCAGGGCGCTATTTTTTTTCTTGACGCTCGTAGCTCGCTTGCTTATTGTGTTTAAACATTCATAAAACAATCACTTTTTATGCACTCTCACTCTTTGTTTATTTTTGACTTCTTTTTTCTTCCGTAAATCGGAGGCTAAGTCGTTTTAGAAAAACAAGTCAAAAACGAACAAGAAGCCTCCCACACTAGGGGGGCTTTTTTATAAGGACACATTTATGACTGACCGAACAATTTCACTAGATGATATCCGCCTTCGTCTCAATGATTTAGACGACGAACTCCTAAAATTACTTTCAGAGCGTCGTAAGTTAAGTATCGAAGTCGCTAAAAGCAAGGTAGAAACATCAAAACCCGTTCGTGATGCAGTACGAGAGCAACAACTACTAGTCAAACTGATCAACAACGGTAAAGACAAGTACGAATTGGATGCTCAGTACATTACTAAGCTGTTTCACACCATCATCGAAGATTCCGTTTTACTGCAGCAGTCATACTTACAAAACCTAGCGAATCCGCAAAGCCGTAAACCACTAGCTCGCGTTGCATTCTTAGGTTCTAAGGGATCGTATTCTCACCTTGCGAGCCGCGAATACTTCAGCCGCAAGAATATGGAATTGATTGAGCTGAACTGTAATCACTTCAAAGAAGTCGCATCGACTGTAGAATCGGGTCATGCCGACTATGGTGTACTGCCGATTGAAAATACCAGTTCAGGGTCAATTAACGAAGTCTACGATCTGCTACAACACACAACGCTTTACATCGTTGGTGAACTTTCTCAACCGATTGAACACTGCCTTGTCGCGAAAAATGATATTCGTTTAGAAGACATTAAAACGCTCTATTCGCATCCACAACCTCATCAACAATGCAGTGAGTTTTTAAGCCGCCTTAAAGATGTCAGCCTTGAATCTTGTGCAAGCACAGCTGATGCTATGAAAAAGGTGAAAGATCTAGACGGTGATGATGTGGCTGCGATTGGTAATGCATCGAGCGGCAAGCTTTATGGACTTCAACCAATCCAAGGCAACATTGCCAACCAAACTGAGAACCACACTCGCTTCATCGTTGTGGCACGTAAGCCCGTTGAAGTATCGACTCAAATCCCAGCTAAGACGACACTCATCATGTCGACTTCTCAAGAAGCCGGTTCTTTGGTTGAAACACTGCTGATTTTGCAACGCTTAGGTATTAACATGACCAAGCTGGAATCTCGTCCTATCATGGGTAACCCTTGGGAAGAGATGTTCTATGTGGATTTAGAAGCACACTTAGATTCAGATAATATGCAGCAAGCGATAACGGAACTAACAGCCATAACTCGTCACCTAAAAGTGTTAGGTTGCTACCCAAGTGAGAACATCAAAGCGACTCAGGTTAAGTTGTCATAGTTTTCTATTATCTAACATCCGTTTTTAACTGCCATTAGCTTTTCGCTAATACAAGTATTTGGCCTACAGTAGGCCAAGAGATAAAAAAGCAACGAGTGGAATAACTCTCAAACTAAGGAATACTCAAAGTATGCATACCTTAAAAATGAATGGGGTTATTTTTCTGGTTGCTCATTTCTATCTACTTCCATCGTTCTCCCAACATACTCAAACACCACTACTGATAATTTAATCAGTAAATACAAAAACTTAAAACCCAAACAAAACACTTCAAACACAATATAATTGATGGCGAGAACTCTCCAAATAACATAAACTTGCGCGCTAAAATTTATAAACCATGTTGTGAATAACCATGAAGCTAAGTACTAAAATATTACTTGTGATTGCCCCCGTAATACTGGTCAGTACAGCGGCTTCTAGCTATATCATCTACTCCACGCAAAAAAGCAGCTTTATCAAACGTGAAGACAATGCGCTGCAATTAAGCATGGAAAAATTAGCAGGTTATTTTCAACAGTCTCGTTCTTTCCTCAACAGTTATTCTTATACACTCACCAAGAGTGACATGGTTAAGCGTTATTTTATGGTTGATGAAAGTACCGACCACCAGCGTGAACTAGTTGGTAACCTGAACGAAACGATTAAGCTACTGCAAGATGGTAACGACAGCTTTACAAGAGTAGCGTTGCTCGACGGCGATCGAGCCCTTAAATATTACGCAGATAATACCAACGACCCTTTAGCAACAATGGATCCTAAGATATTGGAGTTCATTGATCATCAATATCAAAAAACGTTAGCAACTTCGAGTACCGACTATATACAGAACTCCCAAGGTGAAGGCGTATTAGTTCATTATGAAGTTATTGATAAGAAATCAGTTTCGATACCAGTAAATTCTCAGCCCAACAATGTCTTTTTTGTGGTTGTTTCTGTCTCTCTTGATAAGTTTAATTCACTACGAAAACAGATAGAGTTCGACTATCAAACTAGCCTGTTCTTTACCCCTGTATTTGTGACACGAGAGCATGAGTTAACACAATCAATAAAGCTAGCACCTGAGCTCTATGCCACGCTCGATCCCGCACCATTCTTGCTAGACAACAAACTCAAATCTATCTGGAATGAACTGAGCCTATCCTTTGCTCTATCTGCATTTGTCAGTGTTGCCTTATTGCTTATCCTGCTATCTCGCTGTGTGATAACTCCCATCACTCGTTTAGACAGACAGCTTCAAGAGGTTGAGAAAAAACAGAGAAAAAATATTGAGCGCCTAGGAACAAATGATGAGCTCGATCGCTTATCCCAACGCTTTTATGATATGTACCAGGAGTTGGATGACACCTATCAACAGACTAAGTTGTTGGCAGAAAATGATCAGCTAACCCAAATAGCCAATAGGCACCAATTTCAAACGTTCGTCCAGCAATCGTTGTCAAAACCTAGCTCAAATACCGAAACCTGGATTCTCTACTTTGACTTAGATAACTTCAAATTTGTAAACGACAAATACGGACATCAAATAGGCGACTCGATTCTCATCTGCTTTGCTAAACGTATTTCTGATATTTGTAACCACTATCAAACAGAATTAAACGCCCACTGTCTGCCAGCTCGACTTTCTGGAGACGAGTTCGTTGTATACATTAATGCTCCAAATCACCAAGAAAATGTCGCGCATCGATTTTCGAGTGATTTACTAGACCCACTACAAAAAGGCTTTATCACCGAATCAGGCAATTTCCCAATTACGGTCAGTATTGGTATTGCGACCTACCCTAATGATGGCGAGACAATCGAGAAGCTACTGTCGAACGCAGATACCGCCATGTATCAAGCTAAACGGGCGGGTAAAAACCAGTTTGCAGATTACTCGTTAGACTTAGATAAAACCATTCAGCGTCAAGCCAGTATTGAGAGAGCCCTCCGAGAAAACAACTTTGATGAAGAGTTTAAGCTCGTTTACATGCCTTACATGGATGCAACCGGAAGCTATGTTATTGGTGTTGAGGTACTATTACGTTGGCACTCAAAACACCTTGGTCTGGTGCCACCCGATGAGTTCATTCCTATTGCCGAACAAACCGGGTTATTTGAATTAATCGATCGCTGGGTGATACAGAATGCATTTGCTTCATTCCATCGACTTCAAGAGCAATTCGATCACTCCATTCAGCTATCGATTAACTTATCTTCAGCCGGGATTAAAACCACTCATCTTGCTGATTTCATCAAAGAGCATGCGAAAATCAATCAGATTCCGCCCAATTTGATCGATTTTGAAATCACAGAAACCTTTTATTCGAACTCTCAGGGTTTCCCATTACTTAACCAGTTATCATACATGGGCTATAGATTAGCAATCGACGACTTTGGTTCTGGTTACACCTCGATCACTCAACTGGTTCAGTATCCAACTCAGAAGATTAAATTGGATAAAACCTTTTTGGACACCTTGATTGAGACAGATAACCAGAACATAGTGAAACCCATTATCGGGCTATGCCACGCCCAAGGGAAAAAGGTCACAGCTGAAGGGATTGAAACTCAATGCATGCATCAGTGGTTGCAAGATGCTCAATGCGATATGCTGCAAGGTTATTACTTTGGTAAACCGATGCCATTAGAAGAGCTAACTGAATGGTACCGACAGCATCAAATCAATTTTGTCGAACACAAAAAGAACCTGCCATATGAAATCTGTAATCATTGCATCGCTGAACCCAGCTAAAATTAACGCCGTGAAAAGTGCATTCTTATCGGCTTTTCCTGATACTAAGTTTGATTTCAAAGGCATCAGCGTCCCTAGTGGCGTTGCCGATCAACCCATGAGTAATGAAGAAACCTATCAAGGTGCGGTAAACCGAGTGCACAACGCCATTCAAGCACAGTCAGATTCGGATTTCTATGTCGGTCTAGAAGCTGGAATAGAAGGCACTGTGACCTTTGCATGGATGGTGATTGAAGCAAACGGTCAGCGCGGAGAATCACGTTCAGCAAGTCTGATGCTGCCACCTGCAGTGCTTGAAAAGTTAGAACATGCGAACGAGCTAGGGGATGTTATGGATGATGTGTTTGGCACCGATAATATCAAACAAAAAGGCGGTGCGATTGGCCTACTGACACATAACCAACTGTCGCGCAGTTCGGTCTATCATCAGGCTTTAATTTTAGCACTGATCCCATTTGTGAATCCTGAGCACTTTCCTATCTAGAACTTCGAAAGACTCTGAGAACAATCTTCAGAAACAAAAAACGCTAACATTCAGTTAGCGTTTTTATCGAATTCGTAATCACATAACTCAGTAAGAACTTAAGTTTGTTCTCACTTAAATCAATGCTTATTTAAGCAATAGTTCTGCAATAATGGCCTTCTCTGATTCAGATTTAGCCTTCAATTCATTAGAGCCTCTGGTAATCGTCGCGACACCCACGCCGAGCATTTGGCTTACTTGTCGTTGAGACATCTCGCCTTTCATCAGTTCACAAATAATGTTAATTCGAGAAACCAAGGCATCTCGTTCATCTGATGACATCATCATAGTCAACAATAGCTCATGCTGATCTTTCTCAGCTGCTGTTTTGACCAAATCCATCAGTTGTTGCCAATTATCGTATTCAGGTTGTGATGCCATATATCTACACTTACTTTAAATTCTGACCTTAAGTAGTCACTAACGATTGAAATCGTTTCACACTTTATACCGAAACACTTGATGTGATCCAATGTAAAAAGGCAGTAAGTGGAAATGGTTCGCACTCACTGCCTTTAATATTACTCAGCTCGGAGAAAAATACCGAAAGCTTAGTATTTCGTTTTTGCCTCATGCGGCGCTAAGAACGTCCCTTTCTCACCCAGGATATCTCGATAGTAGGTCTCAAACATCAAGATATTCTGTACGTAACCACGAGTCTCTTTAAATGGGATCATTTCAATAAAAGCAAATGCATCGAGCTTTTCATCGCTGCGTGATCGCCACTGTTTCACACGACTAGGGCCTGCATTATACGCGGCAAATGCAAAGATACGGTTATCATCATATTGAGCGAGTAAGCCATCTAAATAATGACTGCCTATCTCAATGTTCTTACCTACATCATAAAGCTCATCGCTACCCTGATACTTAATATTATGTTTTTTAGCCGTATACTGAGCTGTCTTCGGCATAATTTGCATGATACCGCGTGCGCCAACAGGAGAACGAGCCTCAGAATCCATTGCACTCTCTTGTCTCGCTAAAGACATCAAGGTGATTGGGTCAATATCATGCTTTTCAGCATAAAAGTTAAACCACCACTTATGGGCAACCGGGAAGCGTAATGCAATGTTACCCCACATTTTCGCCGAAATACTCGCCGTTACCGTTAAGTGATTCCAACGCTGTGTCGCTGCATGAGCGGCAAGCATCGCTTTTTGATCGTTGTCTGCGTTAGTCAACAACCAGCGCCATTCGCTCTTTGCTGCCGCAATTTTATCTCGCTCAATCAACTCGCCAATACGAACCAAAGATGTATCGAATGGTTTCACTGTTTCCGCGTTGTATTTGAGTGTTGAAGTCGGGTAATGAACTGGTTTACCTAATTGCTTAGCAGCTGCCACACTGTAGAAATTACGCTGGCCTAAAATATCTGATAATCGTTTGTTACCACTAACGCTGTCACCCGTAGCAATTTCAGCTCTACCTAACCAATACTGCCAACGCAGTGAAGCTTGATGTTTGCCATCTAAGCGCGCAATCCACTCTTTCAAACCCGTCCAATCGGCGTGCTGAATAGCCAAACGAGCACGTCGCTCAAGCAACACTTGCTTTGATGAACTTGCCAACATTTTGTCTCGCCACGCCATCAACTCTTCAGAATCAGAATTGATCAAGCGAAACGCTAAATAATCCGCGAGATCTTGAGATTTCTCTTTCGAGAATTTCTGAGCCTTGATGACACCATCAAACACCTCTTGAGCACTGCTTGCTGACTTCCTTGCTAACTTCTTGAAACCAAATTCCGTTTGAGCTTGGTAAAACTCATTAGCAGGATTTTTCTTAGCAAACGCATGCACATTTTCAGGTTTGTTGTATAACGCCTTCATCTGGTTCGCTTGAGCAATTGACCCATCATGATCTAATTGCTTCACTAGGTAACTCATCAACTTACCATTTCGGCTATCAAACGCTAAAAGCATCCTTTCTAGAATCAGTTCATCCGTTCTTAAACCCGCTTCATCCCAACGTTCAAAAAGTGGATCACAACTATCATCAATCCCTTCGCCACTTAACCACAGCTGTTTCGCCCCTTTAAATGCGAGCTCTTGATTACCTTGTTCATAATTAGCGCGGTAATAGATACATTGGTATTTTTCACCAACAGGCTCTTTGGTTTGAAACTTAAGGATCGTCTTCCACTGTTTTTGAGCCGCCAATAAATCCAAATAAGGCGCTCGTATACGATTGGAAAACGGCAGTGCTTTGTTCTCTTCAATAAAAGCATCCACCTCGCTTGGCGTTCGATCACCTAAGCCCAATAAAAAGGCGCGATAGTCAGTGTAAGGTGTTAACGGGTATGTTTGAATTTTGTTACGTAGCGCTGAATAAGCTTTTAGATCACGGTTGTCTAAAACCTCTTGCGCTCTGTCATAAACATCACGCTGCATTTCAAGCTCGGAAGCATTGCTGGCCATAGCCATCGGAGCCTGTGAAAATGAAAACAAAATTGCCGATGCAGCGACAGCAATTTTCGTATTACCAATGCGGAAAAACATTCGCTCTTTCCTTAGTGCGTGTATGAATACGTGAAGTCTATTTACGCCCGACATCACATCAAATGTAAAGGATTTGAGTGTAAATATTGTTAATATTTAACACATCGCCTCGAAAGCTTATTAAAGCTATTTTTAATGACTACTGTGACAATAATAGGTGAGGATTAGTTCAAGAATGGCTTTTCTGTCCTAGGAGTAACATCTTTGAGGATATTGGTATAAAATAGCAAACAATTTTGAACAATAATTAGGATCGATCGGCAATGGCTGAATACGTATATACCATGTCTCGGGTGAGCAAAACTGTTCCACCTAAGCGTCAAATTCTTAAAGACATTTCTCTTAGCTTTTTTCCTGGCGCTAAAATCGGTGTTTTGGGTCTAAATGGTTCAGGTAAATCTACCCTACTACGTATCATGGCTGGTATTGATACTGATATTGATGGTGAAGCACGTGCACAACAAGGTCTTAAAGTAGGTTACCTACCTCAAGAACCTGTACTAGACGAATCAAAAACCGTTCGTGAAATCGTAGAAGAAGCGGTTTCAGATGTTGCTGACGCACTTAAGCGCATCGACGCAGTATATGCCGCTTACGCAGAACCTGATGCAGATTTCGATGCATTAGCGAAAGAGCAAGGTGAGCTTGAAGCTCTGATCCAAGCAAAAGATGGTCATAACCTAGAAACAGCTCTAGAGCGAGCTGCAGATGCACTTCGTCTTCCTGAGTGGGATGCGAAAATCGAATTCCTATCAGGTGGTGAACGTCGTCGTGTTGCTATCTGTCGTCTACTTCTTGAGAAGCCAGACATGCTGCTTCTTGATGAACCAACCAACCACTTGGATGCAGAATCAGTTGCTTGGCTTGAGCACTTCCTTGTTGACTACAGCGGTACTGTTGTGGCGATTACCCACGACCGTTACTTCCTAGACAACGCTGCAGGTTGGATTCTAGAACTTGACCGTGGTGAAGGTATCCCATGGGAAGGTAACTACACATCTTGGCTAGAACAGAAAGATGAGCGTTTGAAGCAAGAGAAAGCAGGCGAAAGCGCACGTCAAAAAACGATTGAGAAAGAGCTTGAATGGGTTCGTCAAAACCCTAAAGGTCGTCAAGCTAAGTCTAAAGCTCGTATGGCTCGTTTTGAAGAAATGACGACTGGCCAATACCAGAAACGTAACGAAACCAACGAATTGTTCATCCCACCAGGTGAACGTTTAGGTGACAAGGTACTTGAAGTTAAGAACCTAACGAAGTCATTTGGAGATCGCGTTCTTATCGATGATCTATCATTCAGCATGCCTAAAGGCGCTATCGTCGGTATCGTTGGTGCCAATGGTGCGGGTAAATCAACACTATTCAAGATGCTAAGTGGCGCAGAACAGCCAGATTCAGGCACAGTTGAACTTGGTGAAACGGTTAAGCTTGCTTCTGTTGATCAGTTCCGTGACAGCATGGACGATACAAAAACAGTATTCCAAGAGATTTCCGAAGGCGCTGATATCATTAAGATCAACAACTTCGAAATTCCTGCTCGTGCATACTGCTCTCGTTTCAACTTCAAAGGCAACGACCAACAGAAGATCATCGGTCAGCTTTCAGGTGGTGAACGCAACCGTGTTCACCTAGCGAAACTGCTAAAAGCGGGCGGTAACGTACTGCTACTCGATGAACCAACCAATGACCTTGATGTTGAGACACTACGAGCTCTTGAAGAAGCACTACTTGAGTTCCCTGGCTGTGCAATGGTTATCTCGCATGACCGTTGGTTCCTTGACCGTATTGCGACCCATATCTTAGACTACCGCGATGAAGGTCAAGTTAACTTCTACGAAGGTAACTATACTGAATATACAGAGTGGCTGAAAAAGACTCTAGGTGCACAAGCGGCAGAGCCTCACCGCATCAAATACAAACGTATTGCAAAGTAAATAAGCTTGTATTTTGAACAAAGGCCGCGATAATAGCGGCCTTTGATATATCTAGCTTACTATTTACCTATTGATATAGAGAGATTACCTATGCTTGAAAGACGTAAATTTTCACGAGTTATTTATCAAGTTCCGACTGAGATTTCACAAGGACAAGTAAATGTATCAGGCTCAGTGCAAGACCTATCTCTTCATGGTTTACTCATTCAATGTGATAAATGTCAGCAACTCAGATCTGATATTCCTGTTCAAGTCAGCTTTAAGCTCGAAAACAGTGATATCAATATTCAGTTAGAAGCAACGATAGTCTCGACCATCAATACCTCAATGCGTTTACGTATAGAGCATTTAGATATTGATAGTATCAGCCACCTTAAGCGCCTTGTGGAACTTAACGTCGGCGACGATGAACTGCTTTATAGAGAGATTGAACACCTTACCGATTTAGGTAATGAGTGATGTCTCCATTCCCCTTTTTCTATTAGAAGCATTTAGTTAATACAGAACCATGTCTAAAAAAGTTTCCATTACAATCCCCTTAACCCAAGGGGATCAGACGTTTTATTTCGGTCGAAAAGCCGTACTACTATGTACTACCGCAATTTTTTCAGTGCCTCTATTGATTGGCGTAGCTGCATACATGCACTTTGAAGGCAAACAAGAACTCGCCCTACAAGCCGATGATGCACAACAATTGATTGAAACACTGATTGTTGAAAAAGAACAAACCGACTTTCTTTACGCTGAGCAGGTAGAAACCAATCACTCACTGTCTCAAGCATTAACCGAGAAAGAAGGCACTATTCAGTTACTTGGTAAGCGTGTATTTGATGTGGAATCAGTGCTTGGCCTGACCGATGAAGAGCCGCTTACTGATGACATCTCTTTAGAAGACCGAATTGATGCAGCTGCAGTAGATTCGGCAGTCAGAGCCACAATGTTTCGTTTGATTCCAAATGACAGCCCTATGGCTTATCAACGCATATCATCCTCTTATGGTCGTCGCTCTAACCCTATAACAGGTAAACGCCACGTTCATACTGGTATCGACCTAACGTGTAAGCGTGGTGAAGATATAGTAGCGCCAGCAGATGGCGTAATTGAAACCGTGCGTCCAAGTAAGAAAGGCTTCGGTAACTTTATAACTATGCGTCACTCGTTCGGTTTCATGAGCTCTTATGCGCACCTACAGAAGTTCAAAGTACGTAGCGGTCAATTTGTGAGTAAAGGCGATGTGATTGCGAGCTGTGGTAACTCGGGTAACTCAACCGGCCCACACTTGCATTATGAAGTACGCTTCCTTGGTCGTTCATTGAACCCTCAATACTTGATGGATTGGACACCTGAGAACTTCAACTACGTGTTCGAGAAAGAGAAAAAGGTAAAGTGGGGTCCGCTAGTTCAACTAATTGCGAATGTAGTTCGCTTGCAGATCAACCTGACCAACGTGCCTTATATTAGCTCGACCATAGACACTGTATCCAGTGAAGATAGTAAGAAACCTATCACGACTAACTAGTTATTAGTTATTAGTTATTCGTTATTAGTTATTGGGAGACTTTGATTTGGCCTATGATGATCTAATTGCTTTTAGCCTACAGTAGACCAAATGCTTTCATAGCTTTGAGCACAAACAAAAAGAGCGACCTGATGGTCGCTCTTTTTTATGGTTCTAAATCGTATTAACCACGATGAATCGAGTCATGTGCTTGTTTTAGAAGACTTTGGCTCTCTTGCAAGAATTGTTGTGAATAGCCACCAAACCAATCACTGACTTGATTAAAGCTCTCCACAAACTTAGCTTTATCTTTGCCATCTAAGATCTCTAGAGCTTCGCCGAAACAGCTATGGAAACGTCGAATCATCTCAATGTTCTCATCTGAAGAAAGAATGATATCACCGTACAAGTTCGGGTCTTGAGCAAACAGACGACCAACCATCGCAATCTCAAGTCGGTAGATTGGCGAGCTTAACTTCAGAAGCTGATCAATGTTCGGGTTCTCTTTACTTAGGTGCAAGCCGTAAGCAAAAGAGGTGAAGTGACGAAGAGCTTGAATCAGAGTCATGCCGTGATCGTGTTCCGCAGCATCCATCTGGCAAAGGCTCGCGCCCCAAATACCAAATTGATTCAGCAACCATTGATAGCTTTCAGAACTACGCCCATCACTGTAAACAATCACTTGTTTCGCAAGGCTTGGAACATCAGGACCAAACATTGGGTGTAATCCAACCACAGGGCCTTGGTGCATGTCTAACATAGCTTGTAGAGGCTTTGATTTTATCGACGTCAAATCACAAAGAATACAATCACTTGGTAGATTACCTAGTTTCGCAATCACACCTTCAGTTAGGTGAATTGGAACCGTAACAACAACAAGGCCAGCATTATCTAAGATCTCATCGGCTTTATCCCAATCTTGGCTGCCAAGGATTTTCACTTCGTAACCAGAAAGCTTGAACATACGGCCAAACAAGCCACCAAGTTGACCGTTACCACCAACGATAACCACTGAACGTAACTCTGGGTTAAGACACTTAAAGCCAGAATCTTTCTCACTGGCATAAGACTCACGCATCGTACGACGCAAAATATCTTCGATTAACTGTGGTGGAACTCCTATTTTCTCGGCTTCTTGACGACGAGATGCCAACATCGCGGCTTCACGTTCCGGTACATAAATAGGTAAACCATGTTCACTTTTTACTTCACCGACTTTCTCTACTAGAGCCAGTCGTTGAGCCAGTAAATCCAACATTTGTTTATCGACAGCATCGATTTGGTCGCGTAATTCGTTCAGTTCAACGGCCATTTTATTCCTTACTCATCTATAAGCCCGTGCCAATCTAAAAGCCCGCACTGATGCAGCTTCGTTAGCAACAGATCTTAAAATGCCCCATTAGATGAGGCACTTAAATTTAAACTCTGACTAACCTTTCAAGCGGTTCTCTAAGAACGGGACTAATTCCGTATGTGCATGTTTCAATAGTGCCTCAGTTGAATCCCAATTGATACACGCGTCGGTAATAGATACACCGTATTTCATCTCATTGAGAGGTATATCTGAAGATTGGTTTCCTTCGTTAATATGGCTCTCAATCATCAGGCCGATAATCGACTTATTACCTTCACGAATCTGATGGATGACATCTTCAGCCACCAGCGGTTGACGACGGAAATCTTTACGAGAGTTCGCATGGCTACAGTCGACCATAAGTGCCGCCTCTAAGCCAGATTTACCCAGCTCTTGCTCACATTCGTGTACCGATACTGAATCGTAGTTCGTCTGCTTACCGCCACGTAAAATCACGTGACCATTTGGGTTACCTTGCGTCGTGAGTAGTGCAACTTGACCTTCACGGCTGATACCCATAAAACGGTGGCTAGACGAAGCCGCCTGCATTGCATTGATTGCAGTGCCTAGGTTGCCATCCGTACCATTCTTAAAGCCAATTGGCATTGAAAGACCACTTGCCATTTCACGGTGAGTTTGAGATTCCGTCGTACGAGCACCAATTGCTGCCCAGCTGAATGTATCTGCTAGGTATTGCGGACTGATTGGATCTAGCGCTTCTGTTGCCAAGGGAATTTCCATCTCAGCGAGTTCAACAAGTAGCTTACGACCAACATGCAAACCATGCTCTATATCGAAAGTGCCATCTAGGTGAGGGTCATTGATCAAACCTTTCCAACCAACAGTGGTGCGAGGCTTCTCAAAGTAAACTCGCATTACAATATACAGTTGATCGCTAAGCTGCTCAGATAAAGCTTTTAGGCGTTTTGCGTACTCTTTCGCCGCTTCAATATCATGGATAGAACATGGGCCACATACAACAAGCATGCGATGATCTTTCTTATGAATAATGTCTGCAATAGTTTGACGAGACTCTTGAATAAAACGACGAGCATTATCACTCAAAGGCAGTTTTGCTTTTAACTCCTCTGGAGTAATCAGTACCTGTTCGTCGATGATATTGACATTGCTTAATTCACTTTTCTGCATAACTCAACCTGTATATTTATTTTTACACCCAATATTTCCATTTGGGCTAACAATCTTTAAAGAACACAATAACAGCTACAAAAACGATTGCAAGTGTAAACAATAAAAAACATTTACTGTAAATTTAAATTTACACACCCACTTTAATTCACTCTAACACACAAACCAGCTTAAACTGCACCTCACACATACAAAAAAGGCGATATTTCTCATATCGCCTTCTTCAAACTTATAGAGTGTTTATTTATTACCCAGCGTTTAACATTCGCTTAATTTGCTCTGAGGCCTCTTTCCATCGACTATCCGAGTGAAGCGTCGATAAATCAAAGCTGTGCTTTTTAAGCAATGAGTTGGCTAAAGACACCTCTTGAATCGCTAAATGATCAAGAGCCTCAATTTGTGCATCTCGCTTATTACACATCAACACCATGTCACAGCCCGCATTCAAGGCCGCTTTCGCTCTGTCTGCTGGTCCGCCCATAATGGCGGCGCCTTCCATCGTTAAATCATCAGAGAAAACTAAACCTTTGAACCCAAGCTGCTGCTTCAAGACTTTCTGCAGCCAATACTTTGAACCACTCGCAGGTTGATCATCATAGTGAGAGAAAACCACGTGTGCTGGCATCATGGCATCCAATATTCCGGCTTCAATTTGCGCCTTGAAAATTGCCATGTCGGTTTCAAAGATATCATCTCTAGGATCGTAAGGCGTTTCTAAGTGAGAGTCAGCAATTACACCGCCGTGTCCTGGGAAGTGCTTTCCTGTTGTCGCCATTCCAACCGATTTCATGCCTTTAATAAAAGCACTACTGTGGCGAACGATGGTATCAATACCTTCACCAAATGCTCGGCTACCAATCGCTTTACAAGCATGGCCTTTATCTAATACTGGCGCAAAACTCAAATCGATATCATGGGCAATCAACTCCGCCGCCATCAACCAACCCGCTTGTTCTGCTAATTGCTCACCATTATTCTTGGTCGCAAATTCCTGAGCAGCAGGGATAATTGAAAAGCCGTCGCGGAAGCGCTGAACTCGGCCACCTTCTTGGTCAACGCCAATCAAAATAGGACGTTTCGCTACCTTGCGGATCTCTTTGTTTAACGCCGAAAGCTGTTTGCTATCGTGGTAGTTTCGAGCGAATAAGATGAGACCACCAACGGTTGGGTGCTCTAAAATTTCTCTGTCTTCAGCTGTCAGTTCGTAGCCCGCGACATCTACCCACAACGGTCCCATATTTATCCCTTATTAAACCTAATTTCATAAACTTCCCGAGATTATTCTCTTTAAATTTGCTTTACAATGTTTTTAAACCAATCTGTGGAAGACTTTAAGAATGCAGCGCAAGAGCTTAGGAATGGATCATAAAGAACTGTATATCGGTGTGATGTCGGGAACGAGTATGGACGGTGTTGATACCGCCTTAGTTTCGATTGAAGATTCGCGCATCACATTACTCGCTCATGATGAGTTCCCAATGCCTGATGATCTCAAATCGCGTTTGCTTGAAGTTTGTATTGGTCAGAAAACAGATTTGATTGCCATTGGCGAACTAGACCACCAGCTTGGTCATCTATTTGCTGATGCGGTTCTGCAACTTCTCGACAAGTCAGGTACGCCTGCATCTTATGTGACTGCGATTGGTAACCATGGCCAAACAGTATTCCACCAGCCAACCGGTGATTCACCATTTACCATGCAATTGGGTGACGCCAATATCATTGCCGCTAAAACACAGATTCAAACAGTCGCTGATTTCAGACGCAAAGACATGGCGCTTGGCGGACAAGGTGCACCATTAGTACCAGCGTTTCACCATACGATTTTTCACCCGAGAGACAGCTCGGTTGTGGTGTTGAACATTGGTGGTATCTCGAATATTTCAGTATTGCGCCCGAATCAGCATACTCTTGGCTATGATACTGGCCCAGGCAATATGTTGATGGACGCTTGGATTAATAAACACACGGGTGAGAAGTTTGACCGTGATGCGCAATTCGCACTTAAAGGTCAACTCAATCAAGCTTTACTCGAACAACTGTTGAACGAATCTTATCTATCTCAAATGCCACCCAAAAGCACTGGCAGGGAGCGATTTAATCTACCGTGGCTAGAGCAACAATTAACAGAATTTAAAGGCCTTGCAGCAGAAGAGGTTCAGCGCACACTTTGTGAATACACCGCATTGACGATAGCGAATGAAGTGGAAAACTATCGCTTGGGTAACCAACCGGCACTCTATGTGTGTGGCGGCGGTACGAGAAATCCATTGTTGATGAAGAGACTGTCTGAACTGCTTCCTAGCTGGGAGGTTGAGTCGACGACCAGTAAGGGTGTTGATGCCGATTACATGGAAGCTATGGCCTTTGCGTGGCTTGCTCAACGTCATATTCATAAACTGCCAAGTAATTTACCAGAAGTCACTGGCGCAAGCAGGGCGGCCTCTCTAGGCGTTCTCTATCGTGCAGATTAACTTGATAGCCGTGCTAACTTAGTAATAATACTGACTTCGCGATGCTGTCTAAACAATTTTAGAGCCACCATTTAAGGATCATTATGAGTAACGACGCTCTCATATCAGCGCTCTCGCACCTCGTTTCGGAGGGGAGAAACCCTGACACTATGGATATTGATCTGCTCACCTCTCTCGAAGTGGTTGAAAAGATTAACCAACAAGATAAACAAGTGCCTTTAGCGATCGAAGCAGAACTGCCACAGATCGCTAAAGCGGTTGATAAGATCGCTCATGCCTTTCAAAACGGTGGCCGACTGATTTATATGGGTGCAGGTACCAGTGGTCGATTAGGCGTGTTAGATGCCTCAGAATGCCCACCGACTTTTGGCGTTTCAGACAAAATGGTTATCGGCTTAATCGCTGGCGGACCAGAAGCGATTTTAAAAGCCAAAGAGGGAGCGGAAGATTCGCTGACTCTCGGTATTGAAGACCTCAAAGCGATTCAGTTTTCAGAAAATGATGTCGTGGTGGGTATTGCAGCGAGCGGTCGTACACCTTACGTGATTGGTGCACTCAATTACGCCAATCAGCTTGGCGCGGTGACGGTTGCGCTGTCTTGTAACCCTGATTCACCGATAGCTGAGATCGCTCAAATCGCGATAAGCCCAGTGGTTGGCCCGGAGGCCTTGACTGGATCAACACGACTCAAATCAGGTACAGCACAAAAGCTAGTGCTTAATATGCTCACCACTGCGAGCATGATTCGTATTGGTAAGAGCTATCAGAACCTGATGGTCGACGTAAAGGCGACCAACGAAAAACTGGTTGCCCGCGCTGCTCGCATCGTTATCCAAGCAACTGAGTGTGACAAAGCACTGGCAGTCTCGACACTAAAAACGACTGATTACGATGTGAAATTGTCTATTTTGATGATTCTAACAGGGCTAGATTTAGAATTGGCCAAGGCTCAGCTTGATAAGCAAAATGGCTTCTTGAGAAAAGCAGTCGAGAATAATCAGTAATCTCAATTCTGTTTGTAGCTTCTCATTTAGAGAGTAACTTTAACGACATACAAAAAGACCAGTACACATAAGGTACTGGTCTTTTTTAGTTTTAATTTGTTATCGCTAGCTTGGGCTTAATAGTCGTTTGAGAACTCATCCCAGCCACGTTGCCATTCCATACGGAAACGTTGAGCGTCTTCCGTCCCAGAACACACGCCTTCATACACCTGACCAGATAAACCAATCTGATAAGCATGGTTCGGATTACAATATTCAGTCACACCTAAATGGTAACCTTCTGTGTAACTCGCTTGATCGACTCCGCCAAGCTCGGCCATATCTGAATAAGAACGCTGAGTGTGGCCTTTGATACCATCACGATAGCCAATCTCTTGCCAACTGCCTTCGGCTGCTAAATCTTGAACATTGGCGCTGCATCCTGCAAGGCTAAATGTCACGGCGAATAGTGCGATTATTTTTTTCATTTCAATCCTTTATATTGTTACTTCATCACTTCCTGACGAAGCGCTGCCTTTGTGGCGATTCTCCGCTGAACACTGACTGATGTCCACTTATGTCTGTTATCTGTCGTTGATATTTATTGATTACCGCTTAAAGCTGATAAGTCACCACTAACTAGAAGCATGACACTTCTCAACACCAGTAACCAACCGCTCCGCAAAGGTCACAAACCACTAAATCGGTTATAACACCACTTAATTAGCTATTCGACCACTCACTCCAGTAGCGGAAGTTTCTTCTCATACACTCCTTTAATATACACCCTGACTTAATTAATACATTCAGGGATAACAAATTATGATGTGGTTTCTTACCTGTGTTGCAGCACTCATTGGTGGCTACTTTATTTACGGTGCCTTTATCGAAAAGATTTTCGGTGTCAATGAAAAGCGCCAAACACCCGCTCACACCAAGCAAGATGGCGTGGACTTTGTTCCAATGTCGACGCCAAAGGTTTACCTAGTTCAACTGCTTAACATTGCAGGTGTAGGTCCAATCTTCGGCCCTATCATGGGTGCCCTTTACGGCCCAGCAGCAATGCTTTGGATCGTGCTAGGTTGTATCTTCGCAGGTGCTGTACACGACTACTTCTCAGGTATGTTATCTATCCGTAATGGCGGTGCTTCGGTTCCAACTATCACTGGACGTTACCTAGGCAATGGCGCAAAACACTTTATGAACATCTTTGCCATTGTTCTACTGCTTCTTGTTGGTGTGGTTTTCGTTTCTGCTCCAGCAGGCATGATCACTAACCTAGTGAACGACCAAACTGATTTCGTGATGTCTACAAGCACTATGGTTGTTATCATCTTTGCTTACTACATCATTGCAACGATTGTCCCTGTCGATAAAATCATTGGTCGCTTCTACCCACTGTTCGGTGCACTACTTATCTTTATGTCTGTTGGCCTAATCACTGCGATTGGCCTATCTGACGAGCACCAAATCATGGGTGGATTCGAGATGAAAGACATGTTCACTAACATGAACCCGAATGACCTACCACTTTGGCCTGCTCTATTCATCACTATCGCTTGTGGTGCTATTTCTGGCTTTCACGCAACTCAGTCTCCTTTGATGGCACGTTGTATGGAAAACGAGAAAAACGGTCGCTTCGTATTCTACGGTGCAATGATTGGTGAAGGCATCATCGCTCTAATCTGGTGTGCACTTGCTCTGTCGTTCTTCGGTTCTGTTGAGTCTTTGTCTGACGCGATTGCAAACGGCGGCCCAGGTAACGTGGTATACAGCGCTTCATTTGGCCTACTGGGTGTATTTGGCGGTATCCTTGCTTTCCTTGGCGTGGTTATCCTACCGATCACTTCAGGTGACACTGCGTTCCGTTCAAGCCGTCTTATCCTTGCTGAATACTTTAACATGGAACAGAAAACTCTGCGTAACCGCCTACTAATGGCTCTACCATTGTTCGTTCTTGGTGGCATCCTGACTCAAGTCGATTTCGGTATTATCTGGCGCTACTTCGGTTTTGCTAACCAATCAACGGCAGTAATGATGTTATGGACAGCTTCAGCTTACCTACTTCGTCACAATAAACTGCACTGGGTAACAACGGTTCCAGCGGTGTTCATGACGTCTGTGTGTATTACATTCATCCTGAACAATAGCCAGTTAGGCTTCGGTCTACCAATGCAAATCTCAACCATCATTGGCGTGGTGAGTGCATTCGGTATTGCGGCTTACGTTATCAAGATTTCAAAAGGCAAAGGTGATATCGACCTTGCTGATGAAGAATCAGAAAAGGAAGCAAAGCCCGTAACAAAAACAGCTTAGCTTTCCCCTAAATATTCTCGATCTTCATAGAAAGAGGAGAATAAGTAAGCCAAAAACACTTCGCTTGTTCCACCATCATCTTTGATGAACTGGAATCTAAGATCAAAGCCCATCATGTATGATGGGCTTTATTATTTTATCCATAACCACTGAATACGTTAGTTTCCACTAAACAAAAGAAAGACAACCTGCAAAAAAGCAAAGCTACTTTTCAGCCTCAATGAGCTTTACACTTAACCAGCTTCTCAATAGGTGAAAATATGGAACTCATTCTCTCTCTGCTGCAACAAACCTGTGTCTACTTAGTGATTGCTTACATGCTAAGTAAGACCCCACTGATTCTCCCGTTATTGAGCATATCTTCGCGCTTAAGTCATAAAGTCAGCTGTTACGTTCTGTTTTCCCTGTTCTGTATTATGGGCACCTATTTTGGGCTGCAGATTAATGACGCCATCGCCAACACACGTGCGATGGGTGCGGTAATGGGTGGTTTGTTTGGCGGCCCTGTAGTCGGCTTTGCCGTCGGATTTACCGGTGGTATCCATCGTTATTCATTAGGCGGCTTCACAGACTTAGCTTGTGCCATTTCAACCACGGCAGAAGGCTTGATTGGCGGCTTTTTACACGTTTACTTAGTCAGAAAAAACAAAGCCAGCCAGCTGTTTAATCCGATGGTGGTGTTCTCGGTGACCCTGTTTGCAGAGATTATTCAGATGCTGATTCTACTGGCGGTCGCTAAACCCTTCGAACAATCCTACGCTCTGGTTTCTGATATTGCAGCGCCAATGATCATTGCAAACTCAGTCGGTGCAGCACTGTTTATGAGCATCATCCAAGATCGGAAAACCATCTTCGAGAAGTACTCAGCTACCTTCTCACGCCGCGCATTAACCATCGCCGAACGTTCGGTGGGTATTTTGCATGGCGGCTTCAATTCCGATAACGCACAAAAAATCGTCCGTATCGTTTACGAAGAGACCAATGTTGGGGCGGTAGCGATTACCGACCGGGAAAAAATTCTCGCGTTCGTCGGCATTGGGGATGAACACCATATTCCCAATACACCTATTTCATCGCAAAGCACACTCACTTCGATGGAACAGAACGACATCATCTACCTCGATGGGAAAGAGAACCCGTATCAATGCTCTCTTTCACAAGATTGTAAATTAGGCTCGGCTCTGATTATCCCACTCCGCGCAGGTAATGAAGTGGTCGGCACCATTAAACTGTATGAGCCAAAGCTGAAACTATTCTCGACCATCAATATGTCGATGGGTGAAGGTATCGCTCAGCTATTGTCGAGCCAGATCCTGTTTAGTAATTATCAACAACAGCAAACGCTGCTCACCCAAGCGGAAATCAAACTGCTGCATGCACAGGTGAACCCACACTTCCTATTTAATGCACTTAACACCATCAGTGCCGTTACACGTCGTGACCCTGATAAAGCACGGGAACTCATTCAGCATCTCTCTCACTTCTTTAGAAGTAATCTGAAACAGAACATCAATACCGTGAAACTCAAAGACGAACTGGCGCACGTCAATGCGTACCTAACTATTGAAAAAGCACGTTTTACTGACCGATTAGAAGTCGAATGGGATATCGACCCACAACTGTATGAGTCGCAGCTGCCAAGCTTTACCCTACAACCGCTAGTAGAAAATGCCATCAAACATGGGATTTCTAACATGCTGGAAGGCGGCAAAGTGAAGATCTATAGCGAGGCTTTCGAGGGTGGATTCAAGCTGATCGTTGAAGATAATGCTGGTAATTATCAGAAGCCATCCCAAGATCACGTTGGATTAGGTATGGAGATTGTTGATAAACGACTCACTAATTTCTTTGGACAAGATTCAACACTAAAAATAGAATCTCAACCACAGCAATTTACTCGAATGAGCTTTATCATACCTATACTGAAATAAGGGCATTTTCGGAGACGAATCACTCCGAGTTGAAACATTTAGAAGCCGACATTTAGAAGAAAAGCGTGAAACAAGCAGGGATAGAACCAAAATGAAGATTATAGGATGTTAAAGGCATTAGTTGTCGATGATGAGCTTTTTGCTCGCGAAGAGCTGATTGAACTACTCACTGAAACCGGACAAGTAGAAATCATTGGCCAAGCGAGTAACGCGATCGAAGGACTGAAACAGATCAACCTGCTCAAGCCTGATGTGGTGTATTTGGATATCCAAATGCCGCAGGTTACCGGAATTGAACTGTTAAGCATGCTTGATCCAGACACCATGCCTTACGTGGTATTCGTCACTGCCTACGACCAATATGCAATTCAAGCATTTGAAGATAACGCTTTTGACTACCTACTCAAGCCAGTTGAACCTTGTCGATTAAACAAGAGTGTTTGTCGTCTGAATAAGGTCATCAAGCAGAACCACAAAGCGCCGGAACAAGACCTCTCAGCCATTGCTCCGTGTCGTTTAGAGCAGATCCCGTGCATCGGCCATAACCGCATAGTGATCATGGCGAGCCAAACGGTCGAGTGCGCTTATTCAGATATCAGTGGTGTACACGTACGCAGCTCATCACAAACGGCAACCTCGCAGTTAACACTAAAGATCTTGGAAGAAAAAACCGACTTGATCCGTTGTCATCGACAGTATTTGATCAACATAAAATCGATCCAAGAGATCAAACTGTTAGATAATGGATTAGCGGAGATCGTCACACTGACCGGCTTTGAAGTGCCTGTCAGTCGTCGCTATCTAAAAACCTTAAAAGAGCAGCTAGGCCTTCAATAACCCCATAAACTTCGACTATTTTTCCAAAGCTCGATCAAAAAAGCCAACGCATCAACGTTGGCTTCCTGCTGTTTACAAATCGATAGCGCTTACGAATCGAACTGGTCACAAATCAATAGCGATTAGTCGACTTGCTTAATCTGCAGCTCTTTTGGCACTTCGAAGAACATGTTTTCTTCACGACCTTGAATCTCTTCAACTTCGGTTGCACCTAGCTCGCGAATGCGATCTAAGATTTGATTTACCAACTCTTCAGGAGCCGACGCCCCCGCTGTCACACCAATTTTCTTTTTCCCTTCAACCCATTCTGTTTGAATGTCTTCAGGACAATCGGTTAGATAACCTGGCGTGCCTAATTTTTCTGCCAGCTCTTTTAAACGAGTAGAGTTCGATGAGTTCTTAGAACCGACAACAATCACAACATCAACATCACCAGCCATCTCACGAATTGCGTCTTGACGGTTTTGTGTTGCGTAGCAAATATCATCTTTACGTGGCCCTTGGATCTCAGGGAACACGCGACGTAACTCTTCAATCACGTCTGCAGTTTCATCAACTGACAACGTGGTTTGGCTAACATAGTGCAAGTTACTCGGGTCGTTCACGACTAAGTTCTGTACATCTTCTGGTCTTTCAACCAAGTACATACCACCCGTTTGGCTAGCGTACTGACCCATGGTGCCTTCAACCTCAGGGTGACCAGCGTGACCAATAAGTACCACTTCCATATGTTTGCGGCTCGCACGAGCAACTTCCATATGTACTTTAGTTACCAAAGGACACGTCGCATCAAATACCGTTAACTCGCGCTCTTTCGCTTCTTTACGAACCGCTTGAGAAACACCGTGAGCCGAGAAAATCACGATGTTATCGTCTGGTACTTCACTTAACTCTTCGACAAAAATAGCACCACGTTGCTTTAGCCCTTCAACAACAAAGCGGTTATGCACCACTTCATGGCGAACATAAATCGGTGGCTGATACAGTTCAAGAGCGCGCTCTACGATGCTGATCGCACGATCGACACCTGCACAAAAGCCACGAGGGTTAGCTAACATTATTTTCATTTCATTGCTCATCATTTACCGCGGTACTAAGGTTGTTTCTATAGAGTTCGCTGTCAGCGAGGTTCGCATTCTACAGTGAAGCGTCTAGACAGTGAAGCTCTGGGTTACATCACAGCTGTAAGGCGATGTTAGTCTATCGCTATTCCACAGCTAAGATGTTGACGTCAAACGTAACGTCTTGGCCGGCTAATGGGTGATTAAAATCAACCGTCACTGAATCACCTGCGATCTCAGTGATAATACCTGGAATTTCCATACCGTCAGGACCAGAGAAAGCCATAATAGTACCAACTTCGACTTCAGAATCGCCAACAAACTTAGCACGATCCATATGATGAATATGATCTGGATTAGGCATGCCAAACGCGTCTTGCGCCTTCAATTCGATAGACTTTTCAGTCCCCGTTTCAAGGCCAATCAGGCACTGTTCAAAGTTCTCACTTAGGCTGCCATCACCCATTACGAACTTTGCAGGCTTACCCATATTTTCGGTGCTATCGGCAACTGAACCATCCTTCATTTTAATCGTAAAATGTAGAGTTACTGCTGAATCATTTTTAATTGCTGCCACGTTACTTTCCTTAGATTTCTTTATTATTTGAGAACACATTCTGCTTTGCTCCCTTATTAATTGCAGCATAAAAAAAAGCGCCGTCGGAATCAACCGACAGCGCTTAGGGCTATTCTAATCTGTGAGTCATAGACTGACTTTAGGACAAACTATTACAAAGCGATTTACTGAATACTCATTAATGTCTGAGTAGTCTATTTGCTTTCATCTTTCTTGCGGAAACCATCTAAGATGATCATCGCGGCGCCGATACAGATTCCCATATCCGCTAGGTTAAATGCAGGCCAGTGGTAAGTGCCCCAATAGAAGTCTAAGTAATCGACAACAAAGCCATGTACAACACGGTCGAACACATTACCTACCGCGCCACCAATGATGATCGCATAAGCAATGTTGTTCCACTTTTCTGTCGCTGGTAGCTTACTCATCCAGTACGTCAGCATCCCTGTTACCGCAAATGCGATACCCGTAAATAACCAACGCTGCCAGCCACTTTGATCACTCAAGAAGCTAAATGCTGCGCCGTAGTTATGCACATACAAAAAGTTAAAGAATGGCAAAACCTCAATGCGGTTTGCCCAACCATAACCCATATTGTCCATGACAAAGAGTTTAATGCCGATATCTGCAAGGAAGACCACTAGGGCCAACCACAACCAACGCACACCAGATTGTTTTAACGAAACTTCACTCATTTCTATTCCTAGTATTTACGAAGCTGGTATTCACTGTTACTCAATTTAAGTGACCTTGATTACCAAACTTGGCTAAACACATTTCCTATAATTAAAAATAACCCCAGTTGATACTGGGGCTATGATTTTTACAAAAAGTTCAGTCTTTCTCTGAGTCGTTATGCGTACTTACGCACTTCGCCTTCACCGTCGATGTTCGACACACAACGACCACAAACTTTCTCGTGACCTTCAATTGTGCCTACATCTGGAGTGTGGTGCCAGCAACGGTCACACTTCTCAGCTTCAGTTGCTGCAACTTCAACGTATAGACCTTCAACGTCTGTCGCTTGAGCTGTATCAGACTTATCGCTAACTGGCTTAACAACAGCAGCAGAAGTGATAAGTACGAAACGTAACTCATCTTCTAGCTTGTTGATTTTAGCCGCTAGTGCATCGTCAGCGTATAGAGTAACTTCAGCCTGCAGAGCACCACCGATTGTTTTCTCTTTACGAGCATCTTCAAGAAGCTTGTTCACTGCGCCACGAACTGACTGGATTTCAGTCCAGAATTCGTTGCTTAGCTCTTCGTCGTCAGCAAGACCAAATAGGCCTTCGAACCACTCGCCTGTGAATACAAACGTATCGCGCTGCTCTCCAGTTGGTAAAGAGCTTGGCATCTCGTTCCAGATTTCATCTGCAGTGAACGACATGATAGGCGCCATCCAACGAACTAGAGCTTCTACGATGTAGTAAAGCGCCGTTTGACAGCTACGTTGAGCATGGCTGCCCTGTTTCGCTGTGTACTGACGGTCTTTAATTACGTCTAGGTAGAAAGAACCCATTTCGATAGAACAGAACTGCATTAGACGTTGAGTTACACCGTGAGTGTTGTACTCACCGTATGCTTTAACGATCTCTTCTTGTGCAGCTTGAGCACGGCCAACAGCCCAGCGATCAAGTGCTACCATTTCTTCAGCAGGAACTAGGTCAGTTTCAGGGTTGAAACCGTTCAAGTTCGCTAGGAAGAAACGAGCCGTGTTACGAATACGACGGTAAGCATCAGCAGAGCGCTTAAGGATCTCGTCAGAAACCGCTACTTCGTTAGTGTAATCAGTAGAAGCAACCCATAGACGTAGAATATCTGCGCCTAGCTTGTTAGTTACATCTTTAGGAGCAACAACGTTACCGATAGATTTAGACATCTTACGGCCGTTACCATCAACCACGAAACCGTGCGTTAGCACTTGCTTGTATGGTGCTTCATCTTTCATCGCGATAGATGAAATCAAAGATGACTGGAACCAACCACGGTGTTGGTCAGAACCTTCAAGGTAAAGATCAGCACTGTGCGTTCTTTCTTCATTCGGGAAGTTGTACTCTTCACGAGAATCCACAACAGAGAAGTGCGTTACACCTGAGTCGAACCATACGTCTAGCGTATCAAGTACTTTCTCGTATTTGTCAGCGTCTTCAGCACCCATCAGTTCAGCAGCATCTACATCCCACCAAGCTTGAATGCCTTTTTCTTCCACAAGCTTCGCTACTTTTTCAATAAGAGCTGGGCTATCTGGGTGAAGTTCTGATGTTTCTTTATGAACGAACAGAGCAATTGGCACACCCCAAGTACGTTGACGAGAGATACACCACTCAGGGCGACCTTCGATCATACCTTCGATGCGGCTTTGCCCCCATTCCGGCATCCACTCAACATTCTTCGTTGACTCTAGTGCTTTTGCACGTAGGCCAGCTTGATCCATAGAGATGAACCACTGCGGTGTTGCACGGAAAATGATTGGAGTTTTATGTCTCCAACAGTGTGGGTAGCTGTGCTCGTAAGCGTGGTGATGCAGTAGTGCACCCTTCTCTTTTAGAACTTCTAAAACAGAGTCGTTCGCTTTGAATACGTGCTGACCAGCAAATAGCTCAGTATCTGGCAGATAAACGCCGTTTGAACCAACTGGGTTAGCGATTTCTAGGTTGTACTTCTTGCCAACCACGAAATCCTCTTGACCGTGACCAGGAGCGGTATGAACCACACCAGTACCTGAATCCGTTGTTACGTGGTCGCCAAGAACAGCAGGAACAGTAAAATCGTAGAACGGGTGGTTGAATTGAGAAAGCTCAAGATCAGCACCAGTAGCAAAACCAAGGTTATGGAAGTGCTCGATACCCGCACGATCCATTACGTCTTTTGCTAGTTCAGAAGCAACAAGGATACGTTGAGCTGGCTGTTCGCCATTCGCTTCAACTTGGATAAGTACGTATTCAAGATCATCACGTAGACATACTGCGCGGTTAGCCGGCAGAGTCCATGGTGTTGTCGTCCAGATAACGATAGAGATTTCGCCTTGACCTGCGTGACCTTCCGCTAGAGTAAATTTCTCTAGTAGAGCCGCTTCGTCAGCTGCTGTAAATTTCACATCGATAGATGGAGAGACTTTATCTTTGTATTCAACTTCAGCTTCAGCCAAAGCAGAACCACAGTCAGTACACCAGTGAACGGGTTTGAAACCTTTAAGAAGGTGACCTTTGTCTGCGATTTTGCCTAGAGAACGAATGATGTTCGCTTCAGTGCCAAAATCCATAGTGCGGTATGGTTTATCCCACTCGCCCATGATACCAAGACGTTTGAAGCTCTCTTTCTGACCTTCAACTTGGCCCGCAGCGTACTTACGACACTCTTCGCGGAATTCAGCCGCTGAAATCTTCTGACCAGGCTTACCTTTCTTCTTCTCAACCATCAACTCGATTGGAAGACCGTGACAGTCCCAACCAGGGATGTACGGTGCATCAAAACCAGAAAGGGTCTTAGATTTGATAATAATGTCTTTAAGAATCTTGTTCAGCGCGTGGCCAATGTGAATGTCGCCGTTCGCGTATGGAGGGCCATCATGCAGTACGAAAGATTTTTTACCTTTCTTTGCCTTACGGATCTCACCGTAAAGGTCTTCTTTGTACCAACGCTTAAGCATTTCTGGTTCACGATTTGCCAGATTGCCACGCATTGGGAACCCTGTTTCTGGTAAGTTCAGGGTATCTTTATAATCACTCATCGATTCTTAATTCCGTTATATTGGGCGAAGTTAGACATTATGTTAATCGGTGGAATTATCCGACTAATTCTTTAGCTGAAGCAGCCACACCCTTGCGGCTTCAGCATCCAATTCTATTTGATTCTTTAATGCGTCGAACGACTCAAACTTTATCTCGTCGCGCAGTTTGTGCAAAAGTCGCACTTCTAACTGTTTACCATATAAATTGGCTTTAAAGTCAAAAAAATGTACTTCTAATTGCTGCCTTACACCATTAACTGTTGGCCGTTGTCCAATATTAGCAACACCACCGACAGGAACACCGTCGATATCTAATGCTTCAACAACATACACTCCCGACACAGGAGAAACACAACGTTTTAATGGAATATTAGCGGTAGGGAAACCGATAGTTCTCCCTAGTTTACGACCATGAGAAACACGACCACTGATACTGTAGTCACGCCCAAGCATGGTAGCACTAGAAGCCAAGTCATTGGCCGCTAACGCATTTCGTATCTCAGTGCTGCTTACTCGTAATTGGTTTAAGCAATAACTTTGGGTGCTCACCACCTCAAAACCATATTTTTCGCCCGCTTCTTTAAGCATAGCGAAATTACCCGTTCGGCCTTTGCCAAAGCAAAAATCGTCACCAACCACCAAGAATTTCACACCAAGCTTATCAACCAAAAGCTCCTTAATGAACGCTTCCGCAGACAAGCTTGCAAAATATTGATTGAAATTCACACACAATAAACGACTAATCTCTAGCTTACTCAATTGCACGTACTTATCTCGTAAACGAGTTAAACGCGCTGGCGCTCGACCTTTAGCAAACAATTCCATAGGTTGCGGTTCAAACGTCATGACAACAGAAGGGAGTCCCAGTGCTGTAGCTTGTTTAGAAACCTGACTCAGAACCTCTTGATGCCCTAAATGAACACCATCGAAGTTACCTATGGTTAATACACAGCCATGATGCTGTGCTTTAATATTGTGTATACCTCGGATCAGTTCCATTGTGATCAGCTAAAACCTGTTATTTGCATCATTTATTGTGTGAAACCGACGGATTATATACTAATCAGTATTAATCTGTCGCTGCTTTTAAATGTTTTACTCGGATACCTAAAACCAGTACCGACACAATATAAGCAAAGCCACCAAGTGCGATCAACCCTGTTAGCGTCAACGCTCTTTGGTTGAAGCTCCAATCAAGCCACAGCTGCATATTGTCTAGTTGCCATAAAATCACGCCAACCATCACAGTTCCAGATACTAATAATTTAAGGCTAAACAACAATGTAGTCTTGGTTAAACGATAAACACCCGCTATATGCAGACCACGATAAAGTAGAGTCATGTTCACGAACGCAGATAACGCCGTTGCGATTGCCAAACCAACATAACCATAGAAAGAAGCGAAGATCGCGTTGAACACCATGTTAGTGACCATCGCAATGATGCCGTACTTCACAGGAGTTTTAGTATCTTGACGTGAGTAATAGCCCGGAGCCAACACTTTAATCAACATGAAGTTAAGCAAGCCTGAAGCGTATGCCACCAAAGACATGGAAGCCTGCTGTACATCGTGTGGTGAAAACTCGCCACGCATGAAGAGCACCATCAGCATCGGCTTCGCTAAAACAATAAGACCTAACATCGCAGGAATGCCTAGCAATAAAACCATGCGCACGCCCCAGTCCATTGTATGAGCAAACCCTTCCCCTTGAGCATCTACGTGTTTACGAGATAAAGCAGGAAGAATAACCGTCGCAATAGCAATACCAAACAAACCGAGTGGGAACTCCAATAATCGATCCGAATAATATAGCCAACTGATAGAGCCGGTTGCTAGAAAGCTGGCAATGAAGGTATCGAACAACAAGTTGATTTGGCTCACTGACACACCAAACAAGGCAGGGATCATTAGCGTGCGGATCTTAACTACACCGGGATCTCTCCAACCCCACTTAGGCTTAACCAACACACCCGCTTTAATCAAGAAAGGTATTTGGAAAAGGAACTGGACTAAACCACCAAGAAACACACCGATGGCCAAGCCAATTTCGGGTTGTTCTAGATTAGGAGAGATAAACCATGCTGAACCTATGATCATTACGTTCAAGAACACAGGGGTAAATGACGAAACCGCAAATTTGCCCATGGTATTGAGGATTGCACCAGATAAAGCAACAAAGGTGATAAACCATAAATAAGGAAAGGTAATCTTGAGCATAAAGCTCGCCAGCTCAAATTTTGGTGCTGCTGGGCCATCATTTAACCAGTCGATAAACCAACCTGCGCCAAACATCGCGGTGATTACGCCCGAGCCCAACACCCCGATAACGGTGACGATAGAAACTAGTACCCCGAGCGTGCCCGATACTTTGGCAATTAAATCTCGAGTCTTATCTTTATCACCTGCAGCGTGATATTCCGTTAATACAGGAACAAACGCTTGAGAAAAGGCACCTTCTGCGAAAAGTCGACGTAAGAAATTAGGGATTTTATTAGCGAAGAAAAATACGTCGGCACTCGCTCCTGCTCCCATCAAATTTGCTACTACTACATCACGTACTAGCCCCAATACGCGGGAAACAAAAGTCATTGCACTGACAATCAGGCCTGACTTTAATAGTCGTTTACTCACACAAACCTCTGACACTGGTTGATTACTTTCAAGCGAGGATAAATACTATCCTGTCCTAAGAAGCATATTTATTAGCATTGGTCTAAAAATGCTGTTAGAATCCCCGCCATCTTAACCGCGATGACCTTTCCATACCAAAGTTTGTTTGGCTACGATTGGTTTTTGCACAAATCATTTGACAATTAAGCGCCTATGAGGGATAGTCCTCGCCCTTAAATTGTCACCGAACTAAGTTTTTGGGAGTTAGACCTTGGCAAACAGTAAATCTGCTAAGAAGCGCGCTATCCAAGCTGAGAAACGTCGCCAGCACAATGCTAGCCGTCGTTCTATGATGCGCACTTACATGAAAAAAACTATTGCAGCTATTGAAGCTGGCAATAAAGAAGCTGCAACTGCTGCTCTTGTAGAAGTTACACCTCTTCTAGACCGCATGGCGACTAAAGGCCTTATTCATAAGAATAAAGCTGCACGTCATAAGTCTCGTTTCGCTGCTGCAATCAAAGCTCTTTAATAGAAATTTGATTACAACGCAAAACGAAAAAAACCGGCCTCGGCCGGTTTTTTTATATCTAAATTTTGAGTAACACAGAGATTTTTCTTGCTGAGCGTTACTTGGTTTACTTAAAGATATGCGGTTTGCTGATAGGCACTAACATTCGACATGAAATACTGACACTTCCTTGTGTCGCCCCTACCCCTGGTAAGAAATCACTTCCCCCACCAGCAATAAACTACTTGCAGTACATACCATGCAGTAGGTTAATCATCGCTTTTACTTCTTCACTGCTCAATGTGTAATACACTGTTTGAGCTTCTTTGCGAGTTTCGACCAAACCATCTCTTCTCAACCAAGCAAGATGTTGAGATAAAGCAGATTGACTCAATTCCAACTTGCCACACAACTCCCCAACCGACAGCTCAGTACCATGCAATAGGCACAGAATCTGTAAGCGACGCTCATTGGCCATGGCTTTGAGTAGAATCACAGCTTGTGCTGAATTCTTCTCCATCTCTTTTAAGTTCATAGTTTGGCTCCATACAACCTTTACGCCAAGTCCGGGTTATCAGTATTTCCGGCAGATTATGAAGTCATGATAATCGATATCAATTCATTAACAAACAAGCTCTCTCGAACAATTTGCTAAAATCTGCGTCACATACATTTTTTACTGCTGGATGTTGGATCATCCTCTCAGCAAATATGACGTAGTACTCCTCTTTTAACTCCTCGATTCCCCCCAACAATTGCAATGACGTATCTTCCTCAACCTCTGACATATATAGCGTAGGCGCTAAGAAAATAGCGTCGTGGTGGTAACGAGCGAAAGCCTTCATCAATGCCGCATCATCAAACTCACCCAAAATATCAGGCTTAAGTCCTTGTCTATCAAACCATTGCAGTACTTTACGCCCCATCGAAGTTCGACTTCCTGGGATTAACAGTTTCTTTTGTTCTAATACAGCCGGAAAGTTAACACCTTCCACATTACCTGAACTGAAAAAGCTCATACCGCTCTCACCCAACTTTTTACTAAACAAGCCTGGGCTTTGGCTAGAATCCACCGGGCAGTCTGACAAAATCATATCGAGCTTATGCTGAGAAAGTTGTTCAAGTAGCATTTCATGGGTCGATTCAAAGCAGCGTAAATGAATGCTGTTATCGGGTGGGATTGTCGACATCAATATCTTGCTGACTAATCTTTTGGACAGTGCATCCGCGACGCCAACATCAAACAGAATATTGGAGTGCTGGCTATAATTCACGATATCCAGCATCTCGTAACTCAGGCCAAACATACGATCGGCATATTTAAAAACCAACTGCCCAAGCTCTGTCGGCTCAACACTGCGACCATTACGCTTAGTTAGCTTGCCATCCATACGCTCTTCTAAGGCTTTTATCTGACCAGTTACCGTTTGTGGTGTTAGGAATAGGGCTTCTGCAGCTTTAGTAACAGAGCCTTGCTTGCAAACCATCCAGAAGTAATAAAGGTGGTTATAGTTGAGATGCGACATAAATGTGCCGTAAAAAAGAGAAGATAACCTGTTATATCAAATATGACACCTCCACTCAACAAACTCGGAAAAACCATACCCAACTATCAATTACTACTTATTTTTACGAAGTGTCTGATTTCATAATGTAATATTTCAACGATTATTTTCAATTTTTCTCTAACTTTTAAGATCTATATCACCTATCAAAAACACGAACAAAAAACTTTAAAAACAACAAGTTAAACCACCACCATTTCAAGACCAAATATTTAAAGAGCAAATCATCACAAAAAAGTCTCACCTAAACCAAAATGTAATATTACTGAAATATTTGTTCTCTAACATCACGCTCAGATTAAACAAACAGACCAAACACAGACTAAAACGGTCCAATGGAGAAAACATTATGAACCAAGCTACTACTGCAGCAGCGCCTATCTCGAGCACAACTCGTTGGCTACGCTGGGCTAACTTGGCATTCATGCTTTACCTACTATTACTTTCAGTTTCAATGGTTGGTACAGGCTTCAAATGGGCAACAGGCGAGCAAGCAAAAGTTCTTTTCGAATTTGCTTCACACCCAGTTGCAGGCTTAATGATTGGTTTAGTAGCAACAGCACTTATTCAATCATCAAGTACAGTTACTTCAATTATCGTTGGCCTTGTGGCAGGTGGTTTACCTGTTGAGCTAGCAATCCCTATGATCATGGGTGCGAACATTGGTACTACGGTAACCAATACGCTAGTTAGCCTTGGTCATGTTCGTTGTAAAGATGAGTTCAAACGTGCATTCGCAAGTGCGACGATTCACGACTTCTTTAACCTATTAGCCGTTGCTATCTTCCTACCACTAGAGATGGCGTTTGGTATTCTAGAGAAAATCTCTCACTGGTTAGTATCACCGATGCTAGCAACAGGTGATATGAGCATGGGTGGTCTTAACTTCATCAAGCCAATCACTAAGCCTGTAGTAAGTGCGATTAAAGAACCACTATCAACGTTTGGCGACACTGTTGGTGGGGTTATGCTTATCGTTCTAGGTATCGCGACTATCTTCGTAGCTATCACGGTAATGGGTAAGCTAATGAAGAGCCTAATGGTTGGCCGTGCTCGTGAGATTCTAAAGAACGCAATCGGTCGTGGTCCTATCCACGGTATCGCTTCTGGCTCTATCGTGACTATCCTTGTTCAGTCTTCTTCTACAACAACAAGCTTGATGGTTCCACTAGTAGGTTCAGGTGTTCTTAAAGTACGTGACGTTTACCCATTCACTTTGGGTGCAAACATCGGTACATGTATTACGGCTCTACTTGCAGCGACAGCAGTATCTGGTGAGTTCGCAGTATTCGCACTACAGATTGCTCTAGTACACTTGGTGTTCAACATCATGGCAACGGTATTCATCTTTGGTATTCCGTTCCTACGTGAACTGCCAGTGAAAGCAGCTGACATCATTTCAGACATGGCAGTGAAAAACAAAGCTGTAGTAGCTGGTTATCTTGTTGCGGTATTCCTTGTACTGCCTGGTAGCGTGTTAGCACTGACAGCTTAATAGCAAAACAAACATCGCTTATAGCAAAGCCCGCAACCTCCTAGGTTGCGGGCTTTTTCTTTTTAAGAGCAGATGCAGGAAACAAAAAGAAGATTAGAGTAACGAAGAGCAAAAGCAAATAAAACGTTATTCCCTACAGCGAGGCACGAGCGTGATAAGGAATCTCACAAACACACCACGAAAGAGATTCCCTACTCCCTCCTTCGTCAGTCTAGGGAATAACGACATCTCATGCTCTTCGCATCTCGATTACTCGTCACTACAACTTAGATACAAAAAAGACTGCACAGAGGCAGCCTTTCGATCAAACAAAGCGGATTAGGTTAAACCGAGAATGGGTACTTAATCGCTTCATGACATTCGTAGCCTTCAACCCAGAAGTCATCCATCGTTACCCATGTTTCCAAATCTTCTAGGGACTTAATCTCAGGATTGATATGGAATGTTGGGCCAGCTAACGGCTCACGCTTCAACTGAACATCGCGCATTGGTGCTAGTTGATCTTCATAGATATGAGCGTTAACAAGCTTGTGGTAAGCCACACCCGCTTTCTTGCCTGTGATTTGCGCCATGATAGCGAGGAACACATACACTTGAACCATGTTGAAGTTCAGACCTAAAGGCACGTCACAAGAGCGTTGAGTACTGTTTAAGTACAGAGTCTCACCAAGTAGAGAAAAGTGATGGCTGTACATACACGGACGCAAACATCCCATGTGGAACTCACCAGGGTTATAGAAGTTTAAGATCTCGCCACGGTCATCAATACCGTTAGTTAGATCATCAACAATCTTCTTTAGTTGGTCGATATGACCGCCATCAGGTTTCGCCCATGCACGTCCTTGAACGCCGTAAACACGGCCCATGTCGTCTTCACCCTTACGGTAAGGGTTATTCAGCCATGCTTCGTTCAGGTTCGAATTCGCATCCCAAGTTTTAGTCCCTAGCTTGCGAAAATCTTCAGCATTATCGTAACCACGAATGTAGCCAAGCAGTTCAGCAACCGCCGCTTTCCAGAAGCTCTTACGCGTTGTTACTAGAGGGAACTGGTTATTACCAACATCATATTCCAGGTCAGCATTGATCACGGTTAGGCAGCGCTTGCCCGTGCGTTCATTTTCAATCCAAGTACCGTCATCAACGATACGCTGACAGAGATCTAAATACTGTTTCACACCAATTCCTTACTTCGTTTGTTGTGGTAATTCATCTTTGTAGTGACCACGCTTGTATGCCCAAACCATCATCAGCACACCGATGATAACCATTGGCAGTGACAGAATTTGTCCCATAGAGATAAATCCACCGAACAAACCTAGGTGAGCATCAGGTTCACGTACGTATTCTACTAAGAAGCGGAATGTACCATATCCTGCTAGGAATAACCCTGACACAGAACCAAGAGGACGCGGCTTTTTGATAAACCAGTTCAAGATAAAGAACAACACAATACCTTCAAGCGCCATTTCATAAAGCTGAGATGGATGACGAGGAAGTGGACCACCATTCGGGAAGACGATTGCCCATGGCACATCAGTCACACGGCCCCAAAGCTCACTGTTCATGAAGTTTCCTAAACGACCCATGCCTAAACCAAATGGAACCAATGGCGCGATCATGTCTGCGACACCAAAGAAGGTTCGACCATTCTTTTTCGCATACCAGAACATCGCAGTGATAACACCAAGTAAACCACCGTGGAAAGACATACCACCAGTCCATACCTTAAAGAGGTAAAGTGGGTCTGCTAGGAAAAGGTCAAAGTTGTAGAAAAGCACGTAGCCAATACGACCACCCAATACCACACCTAGAAAACCAGCAAACAGTAGATCTGATACTTGCTCTCGAGTCCAACCACTATCAGGTTGATCAGCTCGGCGGTTTGCTAACCAAAGCGCAAACATAAAACCAACAAGGTACATTAGACCGTACCAACGAACTGAGATTGGTCCTAGTTCAATAAGAACAGGATCGATATTTGGGAATTCGATAAAACCCTGAGACATACTTGGCTCTCTATCTAAATTGATCAACGGTTAGCTCAATAACTAACAGAAAAGACACTACAGCAGCATTGTCGCTGCTATAAACATTAAAAATACCGCAAAGAATTTCTTCAGCACAGAGGTTGGTAATTGAGTGGCCAGTTTCGCCCCCACTCGAGTGGTCAACACTGAGGTACAAGATATCGCAATCAAAGCCGGCAGATAAACATAACCTAAGCTATACGCAGGAAGATCATCGACAGAAGATCCATGCCAAATGAAACCTAGCATTCCCGAAATCGCGATAACACAACCGCATACCGAAGATGAGCCGACGGCTTTACGCATTTCCACACCGTGATGGTTAAGGAAAGGTACCGATAAAGACCCACCGCCAATGCCCGCTAAACTTGATACCAAACCAATACCGCCACCACACAACACGGTTTTAGCTGAACCCGGCATCGACTTTTGGCTCTTAGAGCGAATCGACAACAGCATTTTCAACGCCAATACCAAGACAATCACACCAAAGACTTTTGGTAAGTATTGAGCTGGAATCACATCGGCCACGAAAGAACCGAGGAAGCCACCTATCACGACACCTGGCATCAACCATTTAACGACAAATATCTCTACGTTACCCAATTTTAAATGGTTAATCGCAGAGGATCCCGACGTAACGATAATGGTTGATAACGAGGTAGCCAATGCCATTTGCATCGCAAACTCTTGAGGGATGCCCGCTTTAGGAAGCAAAAAGAGTAAGGCTGGAACCACCAGTAAACCACCACCAATGCCTAGCAAGCCAGCTAAAACACCAACAATAGCACCAAGGCCTGCTAGCAAGCCTATCAGTTCATATGACACGTTAAATCCTATTTTTTACCTGCTCGAATGAAGCCAGTAAACTCACGCTCTTCGAAATAGTTCAGCATCATACTATAGATGTCACTACCATACGGTTTTGAAAGTGCCTTATTTGCCAAATCCTGTAATTCAGCCAAGTTCGATTGACGAATCAAATATTTAGTTCTTGCGACATTCGAGGTATTCATACTTAACGTCTCATACCCCAATCCAATCAATAGTAGCGCGCCCATCGGGTCACCGGCTAACTCGCCACATATACACACCGGCAATTGATATTGCTTACAAGTATCATGGATGTGTTTCAATGCCATGATCACTGCAGGGTGCATGGATTCATAGACATCAGAGACACGGGAATTGTTCCGGTCAACCGCCAATAAATATTGAGTTAAGTCATTGGTGCCCACCGAAACGAAATCAACTTTATCCGCAATAAGCGGAAGAAGGTAAAGCATGGATGGCACTTCAATCATGATACCGATACGCGGCATACGAACTCGACTGTCGAGTTCATGCACTTCATCGTAGGCTTGCTCGATGAGTTGAACAGTATCATCCAGTTCTTGAGTGCTAGAGATCATCGGCAACAAGATACTCAAGTTTTGGCTATCACAACTCGCACGTAACATCGCGCGCAATTGGATAATAAAGATGTCAGGATGATCAAGGGTAAAACGAATGCCACGCCAACCAAGGAATGGATTGTCTTCTTCTATTGGGAAGTAAGGTAACGCCTTATCTCCACCAATATCCAAGGTTCGCATCACCACTTGCTTCTCAGGGTAACTCGCAAGCACAGAACGATACTGCTTGAATTGTTCGTCCTCTGACGGAAACCTTTGCTGCAACAAGAAAGAAATTTCGGTTCGATACAGACCAACCCCATCAACCCCTTGGTTGATAGCGATGTTAGTGTCTGCACTCAAACCCGCATTAAGCAGAATCTCGACTTGCTTGTCGTCTTTCGTTTTTGCCGGTAAGTACAGTTCTCGATTGACCATAGAGGAGAGCTCACTCTCTTCTAGAATCAGCCCACGATACTCTTTGAGCAGGTTTTTAGTCGGTTCAATAAAGATCTCACCGCTATACCCATCAACAATCGCTTGCTTACCATTAGCTTGCGAAAGGTTAAGATTAACCCCCATAACAGAAGGAATACCCAAAGCTCGAGACAAAATCGCTGCGTGCGAGTTCGCCGCCCCTTCCAAGGAAATAACCGCTAATAGTTTTTCTTTAGGAATAGACGCTAATACAGAGGCCGTTAACTCACGAACCACCAAAATAATCGGTTTATCTAACGTGCGCAGCTCGTGCTCTGAGTTATGAAGGAAATAGAGCAGCCTTTGACCCAGTTCGCGAATGTCTTGTGCCCGCTCTCGAAGGTAGACATCAGACATACGGGCAAAGCGGTTAGAGTAACTCTCAACTACCTGTCTTAATGCCCAATCGGCCTTGTCACCTTTTTGAATTTGGCTTTTCAGATCCTTACGCAACATAGGGTCGTTGAGTAAGTGGGTAAACAGATCAAAGATCGCCAACGCATCTTTGTTGATTTCACTATCTAAGCGCTTTCGCATGCGCTTGAAGTCGTTGAGGGCATTTTCGACCGCAACCGCCAACAACTCATGCTCTCTTTCAACGTTGAGCGTCGATGCTGGGTAAACATCGGTTAATTCAGGTTGTGTGTTGTCCCACCATAAATCACCGATAGCAACACCGGATGATGCAGCAATACCTTTAATGGAAGGCAGCTTTTGTTGCTCAAGAAGCCAATGGCCTTGAGTTTGGGCATGCGCCACAATAACCGCAAGTTGAGCTGAGAGAGTGACAAGGAAAGACTCTTCCATTTCACTGAATAAACGAGGAGATTTCTGTTGAATAACCAAAACGCCAAGCACTTGCTTGCGATGGATAATCGGAGTGCCTAGAAAAGAGTGGTAAACACTTTCTCCTAGTTCTGGAAAAAACTTATAAGCTGGGTGAGCAGATGCCTGTGCAAGGTTAATAGGTTCAGCACTTCTTTTGACAAGGCCAACTAAGCCTTCGTCAAAACCAATGTGAATACTATTCCCTTCAAAGATCAGGCCTTGAGTTGCCATCAACTCAAGGCGCTGCATATCATTATTCGCTAGATACACGGTGCAGCACTCTGTCTGCATCGCACTGCATGTCTCTTTCACCAAAATATCAAGAGCCGTCGACACATCTTCAACTCTTGATACGTGTTCAACTATTTCCCTTAGTTGGCTGAGCATGCTTAACCTCTACGCAATTTGCGTTTTCCTTTTGTTTTTCGCTCTTTAAACGGCATTGCTAAAGATGCGAATTCCTTCATTGCTCGACGGTAAACATCTCGCTTGAAAGAAACAACTTGTCGAACTGGGTACCAGTAACTCACCCAACGCCAACCATCAAACTCAGGTGTGCTTCCACGCTGCATATTGATATGCGATTCATCGCAATCTAAGCGTAAAAGAAACCACTTCTGTTTTTGTCCAATACAGACAGGTTTAGAATCCCACCGAACCAGTCGTTTGGGCAGCTTATAGCGTAACCAATGACGACTTGTCGCGACGATCTTTACATCCTTTTTAGTAAGGCCAACCTCTTCATACAACTCGCGGTACATTGCCTGTTCCGGAGTCTCACCTTCATCTATTCCCCCTTGAGGGAATTGCCATGAATGTTGCCCGTATCGTTTAGCCCAGAAGACCTGACCATGGTTGTTACAGATTACAATACCAACATTTAATCGGTAACCATCGCCATCTATCACTGGCCAACCTCTATCTAAATTTTTAATTACACTGATTTTTCCACATATCCCCAATCGGAGCAAACTTAGTGACGTGACAAGCGCTATATTTATGAATAATAACTACGAATATGGATAAGTTTCGCTCAAATCTTAGTTACCCACACAAGAGTGAGACATAGACCACATTTATTCACCTTTTCTGTGAATAACTATGTGAAGAATTACCCGCAATCGTTTTTTTTAATCCATAGATTCATCAGAACCAAAAACCAAAAATCACCCACCACCAACAAAAACAACTTAAAATCAATCAATTAAAATGAAACCATCAATTTTAAAAACATGAGAAAAGTAAAAGATCTTTTAAAAACCGTCCGTGGTCAAAGATCAACCACTCCGATGTTTATCCACACTAGTAAGTGAAAGATTCATTTCAAACCCTATTAATCAAGCAGTTTATCCCCTACAAACCCCTGTTTATTTATCCACCAAATTAATATTTCAATTAATTACCTTCATGTCCTGTGGATAACCATGAGTTTGATCCCTTCTCTAGCAAGGCGATCATTTCTTAACCAGTCGTCATATGGTGATAACTTCTGGTAAAATCATTTTTTTGATCATGCCTTTTATTATGAAACCAGAACCACAAACACAACAAGAGCTGTTAGACAGAGCATATGCTATTGCAGGAATGACCTTCAAAGAGCTCGCCGATGAAGCCAATATGGTTGTACCAAACGACCTAAAGCGAGATAAAGGCTGGGTTGGACAACTATTGGAATGGCACTTGGGTGCGCCAGCTGGCAGTAAACCAGAACAAGATTTTGCCAAGCTCGGGATCGAGCTAAAAAGTATCCCGATTGGCTATTCAGGGAAGCCACTCGAAACCACCTTTGTTTGTGTCGCGCCATTGATGGGCGTGCAAGGCATAACTTGGGAAACCAGTCACGTTCGAAACAAGCTGTCTAAAGTGTTGTGGATCCCAGTAGAGGGAGAAAGAGAGATCCCGCTGACAGAAAGGCATGTAGGATCCCCTTTATTGTGGACACCAAGCCAGGCTGAAGACGAACTATTGAAAACAGATTGGGAAGAGTTGATGGAATTGATCGTGTTAGGTAATGTTGAACAGATAACAGCAAGACACGGCGAAGCACTGCATTTACGACCAAAAGCCGCCAACAGTCGTGTGTTAACAGAAGCTTACGGTGCAAGTGGAAAACCAATAAAGACCAAACCTCGTGGTTTCTATCTACGAACTCAATTCACCCACAGATTGCTGACAACCTATTACGCATAGAAAGCCATTACGCATAGAGGTTTTTATCTAACGTAGATAGGCTAAAAGATCAGTACGTTATAAACCGTCTCAATTTAGAAGTAATTTCTCACTACAACGCTCGTTAAAAATACTCTCTAATGAGGTTTGAGCGCCAGTTCAATATCGCAGTAGCTTTGGTTTGGTTCATTACCAAACTCATCATACGCGTTGTGCAAGCGAAGGTAGGCCTTTTCAAAGCCGAGCCGGAGTAATTCCTCTTTCACTTGCTCCAAGGATCCAAAGTGAAGCGGCTCGCCGTCTTGCTTCACCGGTTCTAGCTTGTGTTTGTACTCCACCGCCAGTAAATATTCAGAGATATCAGAGCAACCAATAACGTACACTTTCGGTGTCTGATAAGAGTCTTTGTGCTCTCCATGTAACCACATGTCTAATTGATGCTTCTGCATAGTCAGCCTCCCTTGCTCTATAAAGCTTAGCCGAACTATTTACCTTTACTAGATAACGACTTAAAAAAGCAAAAAAGAGAAGCAAGAGCTTCTCTTTTTTGGCCAGTTCTAGTTCAAAAATTTGCACTTTCGACACCATAACCATCACTGTGACTTATCTTAGGGGTTGAACGGTGCTATCAACCCCGCAGATTACGTCGGTATTCGCGCACTTAGGACACGACGAAGATGGCGTACTCGACGTTCAATCGTGACGACTTCAGGCTCAGAAAAACCAATTGGTCGACCATCGGCTTCAAGGCCAATATCTCTCAATAAGTGGGTATTGTTCCACGGTAGATCATATGAACTACGACGAACTTTTCGTTGCCATTCACGCTCTTCACGACGAAGATCGGCACGGATAAGGACTGTTGCTAGTTTTAAGTATACTGAGTGACGCATGATAACTCTCCAGTTGTTGAATCAACTGAGGAAAAATAGCGTGTTAGATCGAATGAGGGCTTCTCACTTAGCTGCTATTTTTCCGCAGCCAAATAAGGGTACGGATCTATTAGTTAGGTTTATCTTGGGTGTTTCGATCGGCCATCGCTGATGTGTGTGACATATCAGTCACCATGTCAGTACACGGATCAAACGACGCGCAAATATGCTGTATAAAATCGAAATGTTTCATTTGCGCCTCCAAGCTAACTAAAAAATCCAAAAAGAAATGAGGTAGTAAAAGCAGACAAGTCTTTGTTAAATCGTTGCTTTCACGGTTAAAGTTTAACCAAGTGAGTGTATTATTCAACCGATAATTGGTTAACATTTTTAAAACAATGCATTCGCCTGAAATATCAGTTTCATATTCATTTACATATAACATATTCACTATGATTATATAAAATCACAGCATATCTCTCTTAGGACTGAGCTAGAAAACAACGGACTCCCCTTCAGAAACAAAAAACCACGTATCTACGTGGTTTTTAATTTACAGTGACTGAATAAAGTCATATAGAAAGAGTCTAAACAACGCCCTCAGATATAAGACCGTGTTTATTGAGTAAGCGGTACATAGTTGCGCGTGAAACTCCAAGCTCCTTAGCGGCCAAAGACACTTGACCACCATAAGATTCCAACACAATGAGTAAAGCATCTCGCTCTGAACGTTCACGGATACTTTTCAGACTGCGGCGTTCATCATTCTGTTTTGGTAAATCCAGCTGGTGATCCTCAATGATCACAGCATCTGACATCAACACGACGCGTTTGATCTGATTCATCAATTCACGAACGTTGCCTGGCCAATGGTAGCGACTCATCGAGCGTATAGCATCATCTGAAAAGCTCTTCGCTTGCGCATTAAACTCTTTCGAGTACTCACGCAGAAAATGATTCGCCAGTACTGATATGTCACTAACCCGCTCTTTCAAGCTAGGAACATGAATACGCAGAACATTGATGTAATGATAAAGCTCTTCATTGAAGTCGCCCTCGATCAATGCCTTTTCAATATCAGAAGAGTTAGCAGCCAAAATGCGAACATCAACCGACTTAGCTCCCTTCGAGGTTTCAATTTTCCCTTCTTGTAAAAAGCGTAAAAGGTTCAATTGTTGATTACGAGGCATCGCTAGGACATCGTTGAGTAAGAGGGTTCCACCATCGGCTTCTTCTAACATACAAGGCGCTGCCGTTGCAGGGGCTAAGATACCAAACATCTCAGTCTCTATCCTCATTTCAGATAGAGCACGGCAATTCACAGTTAAAAATGGTTTCTGAGCTCGCGATGAATTTTGATGAATGGAACGTGCAATTGTCTCTTTTCCTGTCCCACTCTCACCGTAAATCAAAATACTGACATCTGTGGGGCCAATTCGCTTTACTTGGTCTCTCAAGCGTTTCACCGCCACAGAATCACCTAGTAGACCCATATTGTTGTTAATACCGTAGTTTGGCCATACTTTCTGCTCAAGTTTGAGCATACCCAGTTGATGACCAATGGTACTCAATAGCTGAGCATCAGGGATTGGTGCCGTGAAAAAGTCGATACAGAAGTTAACGATAAATTGGCAGATTGTATCTGAGCTCAATTGCGATTCACGGATAAAAGCAAGCCATCGAACTTGCTTGTTGTTGCTCACGAGGTTAGCGATACCATTAAGGCTAAACTCATCATGACTAAGATCCACAATGCCAATGCAGGGGCCAATATCAGTAATTAAGGCATCGGCTTTTCGTAAATCTGCACACTGGGTACATTGCCAACCCACTTGTTCTAACACTGATAACCAGGGTTCGTACGCACCACCAACGACGATAAGAGAACCTGGTAAGGAATCCATCTTAAATTGAGTTCCCATCCTTCTTCCTTATTCTATTTTTATTTTTTTTCAATCAGGCTAACACGAGTTAAACGAATCATACGGGTACAAAGTGCCACAAGATCGTATTCAGATCCGATACGTATAGTAATGAGACTATCTTAGATTTTTTGTCTCAATGGTAAGACTATGTCATAAATAATCATTTTTCGAATCAAGAGTGCGGTACGAGCTAGGTTTTGACGCTAAAAACCGAAAAAGCCACCCGAAGGTGGCTTTTAAATTGAATCGGCTGTTACAGCCTGTCAGCGAAAATTACGCTTGAGGACGCATTGCCGGGAACAAGATCACGTCACGGATTGTGTGCGTGTTAGTAAATAGCATCGCTAGGCGATCGATACCAATACCTTGACCCGCTGTTGGCGGTAGGCCGTGCTCTAGTGCAGTAATGTAGTCTGCATCGTAGTACATAGCTTCGTCATCACCCGCGTCTTTTGCGTTAACTTGTGCTTTGAAACGCTCGTCTTGGTCTTGTGCATCGTTAAGCTCAGAGAAGCCGTTCGCAACTTCACGGCCACCAATGAAGAACTCAAAGCGGTCTGTGAAGAATGGGTTACTATCGCTACGACGAGCCAGTGGAGAAATATCCGCTGGGTAACCCGTAATGAACGTTGGTTGAATTAGCTGAGGCTCAGCCGTTTCACCAAAGATCTCTTCAAGAAGCTGACCACATGTCCAGAACTTCTCAACGTACAGACCCACTTCTTCTGCAATTTTAACCATCAATTCTCTGTTCTGAAGATCGTCTTCAGTCAGAGCTTGAATGTTTGCATTTTCAGGAGTGTAGTGTTTGATTGCATCGAACATGCTCATACGAGCGTAAGTGCCACCGAACTCAACTGTTTCGTCGCCGTAAGGCATAGAAGTAGAACCAAGAACGTCCATCGCAGCTGTGCTTAGCATCTCTTCCGTTAGATCCATTAGATCTTTGTAGTCAGAGTACGCTTGGTAGAATTCCATCATTGTGAATTCTGGGTTGTGACGTGGAGAAAGACCTTCGTTACGGAAGTTACGGTTGATCTCGAATACACGGTCAAAACCACCAACTACTAGACGCTTAAGGTAAAGCTCAGGTGCAACACGTAGGTACATGTCGATGTCTAGTGCGTTGTGATGAGTGATGAATGGACGTGCTGTTGCACCGCCTGGGATCACGTGCATCATTGGCGTTTCAACTTCTAGGTAGCCTTTTGAGCTCATGAAGTTACGGATTGAAGACACAAGCTTAGAACGCACGATGAATGTGTTACGAGAGTCTTCGTTCACGATTAGGTCAACGTAACGCTGACGGTAACGCATCTCTTGGTCAGTTAGACCGTGGAACTTTTCTGGCAGAGGACGAAGTGCTTTGGTTAGCAATTCAAACTCTTCCATGTTCACGTAAAGGTCGCCTTTACCAGACTTGTGAAGCGCACCTTTAACACCGATAATGTCACCGATATCTAGGCCTTGGTACTTCTCTTTTAGTACTTTTTGAACGTCTTTCGCTGCGTACGCTTGGATACGACCAGAAGTTTCTTGAATCGCAAGAAATGGACCACGCTTCGCCATAATACGACCTGCGATCGCAACGATGTGGTTAAGCTCTTCTAGCTCTTCCTTAGTCTTCTCACCGAATTCCGCTTGAAGGTCGCCAGCTAGGTGCTCACGACGGAAATCATTTGGGTGACCATTAGCTTTGCAGTTTTGGCGGATATGATCCAGCTTGCTACGGCGCTCAGCGATTAGTTTGTTCTCTTCAGGTGAAGAAGCTTCTTGTGCATTTTCGTTTTGAACAGCATCAGTCATTTGAGATGTACCCTGCTTTTATAATTTGGACAGCTATATTTTTGAAAATATAGGCATTTTTACCAATATTATTGGTAAAGCTTAATAATTGATAAAGCTTACAAACCTGATTTCAGGCTAGCTTCAATAAACTTGTCTAAGTCACCGTCAAGAACCGCTTGAGTATTACGGTTTTCGATGCCGGTGCGTAAATCTTTGATACGTGAATCATCCAGCACGTAAGAGCGGATCTGACTGCCCCAACCGATGTCTGATTTCGTTTCTTCGCTCGCTTGTTTTTCAGCATTTTGCTTTTGAATCTCAAGTTCAAAAAGCTTAGCACGTAGCTGCTTCATCGCTTGATCTTTGTTCTTATGCTGCGAACGGTCATTCTGACACTGAACCACGGTGTTAGTCGGAACGTGAGTAATACGTACCGCCGATTCCGTGGTGTTGACGTGCTGACCACCAGCGCCAGAGGCACGGTATACGTCAATACGTAGGTCAGAAGGATTAATATCGATCGTAATGTTGTCATCAATCTCAGGATAGATAAACGCAGAAGCAAATGAAGTATGACGACGACCACTTGAATCAAATGGTGACTTACGAACTAGACGGTGAACACCAGTCTCTGTGCGTAACCAACCGTAAGCGTACTCACCAGAGATACGTACCGTTGCGCCTTTAAGGCCAGCAACATCGCCATCAGACACTTCGATAACTTCAGTCTTGAAGCCTTTCGAATCTGCCCAACGTAAGTACATACGCAACATCATTGAAGTCCAGTCTTGAGCTTCTGTACCGCCCGAACCTGACTGCAGATCGATGTAGCAATCTGATGCGTCGTGATCACCAGAGAACATACGACGGAATTCCAGCTTCTCTAACTTAGCTTCAAGCTCGGCTAGTTCTGGCTCAATTTCATCGAACGTTTCTTGATCTTCTTCTTCAACCGCAAGCTCTAATAGGCCATCAACATCCTCAACACCTTGGTCAAGTTGGTCGATCGTTTCTACTACCGCTTCCAATGCTGAACGCTCTTTTCCTAGCGCTTGAGCACGCTCAGGTTCGTTCCATACATCCGGTTGTTCTAATTCTGCGTTTACTTCTTCTAGACGCTCTTTCTTTGCGTCATAGTCAAAGATACCCCCTCAGGATATTTGTGCGCTCAGACACATCCTGCAGACGGTTTTTTATAGGATTGATTTCAAACATTTTAGCTCATCATTTATGAGTAGAATTTAACCGGAGAATTGTACTCAAAAGTGTGACGGAGATACAGAATTTTTTAGAGTGGTGCACCAAGATTCAATAACTTAATCGGATATAAAATTGACGGGTAGAAAAAACACGTAAAATTTGTAAGGAAAGGAAGGGAAACAAGCCCTGTTTTTGAACAGAGCTTGTTGGGTTTGGCACTAAATGATGAACCTCATTCAGTGAACGATAATGCTATTTCGCTTCGATATGATCAATCATCAACTGCAATGATTGATTGCCACGAAACTCGTTAATATCAAGCTTAAACGCAAGATGTACCGTTTTCACTGAGGCATCAGGCCAGCGGCGAAGGTCAACATTAAAAGCAATACCATCAATCATCACATTGGTTGGGTGGCCTTTATACAATGGCTCAAGCATTAACTTTAAGTGCTTTTCACCCACTAACTTTTGATGCAGAACTTTAAACTCACCATCAAAGATGGGCTCAGGGAAAGCTTGTCCCCACGGACCACCTGAACGCAACGTCTCAGCGGTGTGCATTGAGAACTCTTCAGGTAACAGCTCACCATCAGAAAAGATAATACCCTTCAGTGCCGTCTCACCGAGTTCTTTACGCACAACGTCATCAAACATCTTGCTGAATCGCTCGAAGTCTTTTTCCATAATGGTTAAGCCGGCTGCCATTGCGTGACCACCAAACTTCAAGATCAGGCCAGGATTTTGAGTGTCGATTCTGTCTAGCGCATCGCGCATGTGCAAACCTGGAATTGAACGACATGAACCTTTGATACTGCCTTCACCACCATCAGCAAATGCGATCACTGGGCGGTGATATTTGTCTTTGATACGCGAAGCGAGAATACCGATTACACCTTGGTGCCAATCACGTTGAAACAGCGCCAAACCAGAAGGCAAATCGTCTTTACCAAATTCAAGGCGCTCACAAAAAGCCATCGCTTCTTGTTTCATGCCCTCTTCGATCTCTTTACGTGTTTGGTTTAAGCCATCTAACTCGCTGGCCATTCGACGCGCGGCATGGATGTTGTTACTCATTAGCAGCTCAACACCAAAAGACATGTCATCCAATCGGCCAGCCGCATTGATACGTGGACCAAGCGCAAAACCAAAATCGGAGGCAACTAATCGCTTAGCATCTCGCTTAGCAATTTCAATCAAGGCTTGAATACCCGGACGAGCTTTGCCCGCACGAATGCGTTGTAGCCCTTGGTGCACCAAGATTCGGTTATTTTCATCAAGTGGAACCACATCCGCAACAGTACCCAGTGCCACTAGGTCAATCAGTTCCATCAACTTGGGTTCTGTCATGCCGTGTTGAGCAAACCAGCCTAACTTACGCATATGAACACACAACGCCATCATCAGGTAAAACGCAACCCCTACACCCGCCAGCGCTTTTGAAGGAAATACGCAGCTTTCTAGGTTGGGATTGACCATTGCATCTGCAATCGGTAATTCAGAACCAGGCAAGTGATGATCTGTAACCAATACATCAAGGCCTTTCTCTTTAGCAAAGCGAACACCGTCAATTGAAGATACACCGTTGTCGACTGTCATGATCACTTCAGCACCAAGTTCGATCGCCTGTTCGACAACCTCAGGGCTCAAGCCATAACCATCTTCAAAACGGTTTGGTACCAGATAATCAACATTAGAGCTGCCCAACATTCGCAGAGCAAGCACAGACAACGCGGAGCTTGTCGCGCCATCGGCATCAAAATCACCGACAATGATAATGCGCTTTTGCTGCTGAATGGCTTTGAACAACAATTCAACCGCAGTATCAATGCCGCCCAGTTTTTGATAAGAGTGTAAACCTTTCGCAGCTGTCTCTAGCTGGTCAGCACTATCGATTCCGCGGCTCACATAAATGCGCTTTAACAAGTCAGGTAAATGAGCAGGTAAAACTGAAGTATCGACCTCAGGACGGCGTTGGATCTCTATCATATAAAAATGGGCCTGATATCAATCAGGCCACTCCTTAAATCAAAAACAGGGGGGAATAAGAGGTAATAAAAAATGAAGATTACTGCTCTAAACGCTGAATAAGTTGCGCCGGAGGTAAGTAACCACTCACCAACTCACCACTTGCTAGCACGATAGCCGGAGTGCCATTGATGCCAAGCTCACGACCGAGTTGGTATTGTTTAGCAATGATCTGCTTTTGCTCTGCTAGGTCTTTACCAGACGCTGGCATTTGACGATTGACTTTAGCGTCATGCATAGCTGTTTTTGGATCATCAGACGCCCAGATTGCAGCCATTTGATCGGCAACTTGTCCTGTCGCACCTTGGCGTGGGTAAGCCATGTAACGAACGGTGATACCCAGATCGTTGTAGCCTTGCATCTGGCTGTGCAGACGAACACAGTAGCCACAGGTAATGTCAGTAAATACCGTCACAACGTACTTTTCGTTATCTGCTTTGTATTCGATAACCGTATCCGACATCGCTGCTACTTTTTCAGCATTCAGCGGAGCTTGACGCTCAGCCAAAACATCACTGAACTTACCGTTTTCATCCAAAGAGTAAAGAGTACCGGCTAGAAAGTGATCGCCCTCTGGAGAAGAAAAAATAATGCCGCTGTTGGTTTGAATTTCTAACAGGCCATCGATATCTGAAGGAGCAATCTTCTCGACCTTAATACCGATTTTTTCAAAGCGCTTCGTTAACGCGGCTGTATCAACAGCTTGCGCTGAAGCAGCTTCTACGGCTGTTGATGTTGTTTCTACTTTCGCTTCTGATGCATTACATGCAGTAATCATGAGAGGAAGCGCTAATAGAGGAAGACGGCGTAATACGCTCATTAAGTTCACCTTAAAAATAAATGGATTTAAGCACGTGGGTGATGCTGAGCGTGAATTTGCTTCAGCCTTTCAGTCGCCACGTGAGTATAAATTTGGGTTGTCGATAAGTCACTATGCCCTAGCAACATCTGTACGACCCTGAGATCTGCGCCATAGTTCAGTAAATGCGTTGCAAAAGCATGCCTTAATACGTGCGGCGACAATAATTCCGTGTCGATACCCGCTATCACCGAATAATGCTTGATACGATACCAGAACGTTTGACGGGTCATTTGCTTCGCTCGTTTACTTGGAAAAACCACATCCGAACTGTTATCACCCAACAATTGTGGACGACCTTGTTCGATAAATGTCTCTATCCAATCCACCGCATTTTCGCCCATTGGCACCAAGCGCTCTTTGCCACCTTTACCGATCACACGTACCACACCTTGTCTTAGGCTGATGTTTTCCATGGTCAGGCTAACGAGTTCCGTAACACGCAAACCAGTAGCGTAGAGTAACTCAAGCATCGCTTTATCGCGAAGCTCAATGGGGTCGTTTGGATCTGGTGCTTCAAGCAGCGAATCCACTTGCTCTTCACTTAAATCTTTCGGTAAGCGCTTCGGCAGTTTCGGGCTGATCAACAGCGCACTAGGATCGTCGGCTCTTACTTTCTCGCGATGTAAATATTGGAACAAGCGACGAATTGCCGACAACATACGGGCACGAGAAGTCTGCTTAAAGTCAGCATCAGCTAACCAGCCTTGATAGTCTTGTAGCCCTGACAGACTAATAAAATCGAGCCGATAATTATTCTTTTCCATCCACGTTAGAAGCTTAGACAGGTCGGTACGGTACGAGACAAGCGTATTCTCCGATAATCCTCGCTCCATCCACATAGCATCTAAAAACTGTTCTACTAGACCGTGGTCTGCGCTCTGCCCTTGAGGCGACTGCATAGTGTTACTCACAATATTGGAAACTGTTTTGAGAGTATGCCAGAGCAAATATGAATGCCATAAAAATTACGACTTGAGCGGATAATCGCTGCAATCGAAGTCGATTTATGGTTAGAATTCGCCATCTGAAATTAAAATCGAACGTTTGCTATGAAAATTGGATTATTTTACGGCTCAACCACCTGCTACACAGAAATGGCAGCAGAGAAAATTCGCGGCATTATTGGTGAAGACCTAGTTGATATCCATAACGTGAAAGAAACCCCTCTTTCATTGATGGCGGACTATGACCTTTTACTGCTTGGTATCTCAACGTGGGACTTCGGAGAAATCCAAGAAGATTGGAATGAACTGTGGGAAGACATCGCAACCACGCCAATGAAAGGCAAAATTGTGGCACTGTTTGGTTTAGGTGACCAAGAAGGCTACGGCGAGTGGTTCTTAGATGCGATGGGTCTATTGCATGATGAGCTGAAAATCGCTGGCGCTGAGTTTGTTGGTTTCTGGCCAAACGATGATAGCTACGAGTTTGAAGCCTCTAAAGCACTAACAGAAGACCAATCTCAGTTCGTTGGTTTGGCTCTCGATGAAGATTCACAATACGAGCTTAGCGACGACCGTATCGCAAGTTGGGTTGAACAAGTTCTGGTTGAGTACAGCGAAAAGCTATAACCAAACAGAATGCTACTAAGTTGCTGAATATTAAAAGACAACAGAATACAAAAAGGCCTCATTGCTGCGAAGTAATGAGGCCTTTTCTATTTCATTTCGAAGGACAATGTCATCTCAAAGGAAGATTAAACAGTCTCTTCTGTCATCTCTTGCTCTGTTGATTTACCAACGAAGAACATACAGATGATTGCGGCAGTCGTTGGAAGCAACCAACCCATACCGATTTCGAACAATGGCAGCATGTTCATTGCAGATACATCCATACCAGCAACTTTAGCACCATCGATAAGAGCAAACAGTAGAGACACTAATACCACCACGCGGTAAGCCGCTTTTGGATTAGGGAAACGGCTACGCAAGAATGTTAGTGCGACTAATGCGATTGCTACTGGATAAAGTGCAAACAGAACTGGAACAGACAGAGAAATTAACTGAGAAAGGCCAACGTTCGCTACGGTTGCACAAGCTACACCGTTGATGATTACCCAGGTCTTGTAAGACAGAGGTGTTAGCGAGCTGAAGTAATCAGAACATGCTGATACAAGGCCAATCGCCGTCGTTAGACAAGCCAATAGTACGATCACAGAAAGCACGAGTTGACCAGAAGGGCCAAACAAAGATTGGACGTATAGGCTTAAGATAGCGCCGCCATTATCTGCACCCGCTGCAACTGTTGCGCTTGTTGCGCCCAGGAAGAACAAAGAGATGTAAACAAACGCTAGACCCGCTGCGGCAATACAACCCGCACTAATTAGGTACTTAGTTGTTGCTGCGCGGTCAGTCACGCCTTTACTGCGAATTGCGTCAACAATCAGCATGCCAAACATCAAAGCAGCAAAAGTATCCATGGTGTTGTAGCCTTCAAGGAAACCTTTGGTCAGTGGCTGAGTGATGTACTCACCGTGAGCCGCAAGGACATCACCTTGTGGATTAATGAACACAGCAACTGCCAGTACAACCAAACCAACGAATAGTGCAGGCGTAAGTACCTTGCCAATCACGTCGATAAGCTTACCTTGCGACCATGAGAAGAACATTGCTACCACAAAAAATGCAATCGAAAAGAGAGTTAGGTGAGCTTGAGAGGCATCGATGAAGAACGGTTTCACCGCCATCTCATAAGCAACAAGGCCGGTACGTGGTGCAGCAAATGCAGGACCGATGATGATAAAGATCAGCACTGCCATGATGGTTGCAGCTTGCTTTGGAAGATCTTTAGTTAGATGACCCCATGAACCACCAGCCACTGCGACCGCGACGATAGTGATTAACGGCAGACCAACGGCGGTCAGCAGGAAACCAGACATCGCTGGAAGAAAGTGATCACCAGCTAATTGGCCAGCTAGAGGTGGGAAGATGATGTTACCCGCACCTAAGAAAAACGCAAAAAGCATAAAGCCCAATGCCATTATATCTGTTAGTTTTAGACTCTGTTTCACAGATAATCCTTAATTATATTTATGAGTTTATGTTGTGCTTACATGAATGTTACAGCGAGAAGCTGCCAATCAATCTTTAAAATAGTCGCGCATAATGACGAAACACTCGGCTAGCTGCAAGTCACCATAAAAAAACACCATATAAATTTGCACATATAAACAAAAAGTAGTGAATTAAACTAAATATACGCAGATGAACACAATTATCAACTAACAATCACCAGCAACAATAGATAAACAATTAGAACATTAATTCACACAAACGGTTAACATTAGAGCTAATCACTTAAAATATCTCGATAATCAGAATATTCATGAAAGACAAAACGATAAATACTAAAAGCTTCAATTTTAAGAGGTTCTCTATTTACGGAGGACAGAGCGGCATGCCTGTTAGCACCGATGGAGTACTACTCGGATCATGGATTAGCCTTGCCCCTAAATCATTAGTACTCGATATAGGGACAGGAACAGGTCTGTTGGCTTTGATGGCTGCGCAGCGTTTTGAGGATGCTTCAATCTCTGCGATCGATATTGATCAGCACGCCATTGATGCTGCCACAGTCAATATTGAGCAGTCGCCTTGGCAAGATCGTATCTCCCTTCATCACGACAGCGTGTTAACCACGGATTTCTCGCAACAATTTGATGCCATAATTTGTAATCCGCCCTACTTCAACTCTGGTGAACAGGCACAGCAAAGCCAAAGAGCCACCGCGAGACACACCGACAGCTTGGATCACCTTCAACTTGCCCAGCGTTGTTTCGAGATAACGACTGATGCCGCCACCGCCAGTTTTATACTCCCAACGCCAGAAGGAGAAGGTTTCATCAAACTTGCCGAGCAATGTGGTTGGTACCTAGCAAAACGCCTTGATGTGAAAACAACCGACAAAAAATCACCAAGCAGAATCCTGTTTGAACTATCTAAATATCCTGTTAGCGAGCAAGATTTGCAGCGTGAATCGCTTACGATCCATCACGATGGCGGTTATAGCGAGGCATTTATTGCCCTTACTAAAGATTTTTATCTCAAGATGTAGCAAATACCATGTGATCCTAATCACTAATGCTTCTATAATGTCCGACTACTCTTTTTTATCGTCTGCTTTTTGAGGCAGAAACATTTATTGCTTGTGGAGAAACAACAGTGATCAGAACCTTTGCAGAACTCGATCTAAACCAAGAGCTGCTTAAAGCAATTGACGAAATGGGCTACGAACGCCCAACACAGATACAAGCTGAAGCAATCCCACAAGCGTTAGATGGAAGAGACGTTTTGGCTTCTGCGCCAACAGGTACTGGTAAAACAGCATCATTTGTATTGCCAGCACTGCAATACCTACTGGATTTCCCACGTAAGAAATCTGGCCCTGCACGTATGCTTATCCTGACGCCAACGCGTGAGCTAGCAATGCAGATCACCGAACAAGCACGTGAGCTTGCTAAATACACCAGCCTGAATATCTTTACGATCACGGGCGGTGTGATGTACCAAGAGCACGCAGATATCTTAAGCACGACTCAAGATATCGTAGTCGCAACACCTGGTCGTTTAATGGAATACATTGAAGGCGAGCGTTTTGACTGCCGTGCGATTGAATGGTTAGTTCTCGATGAAGCCGACCGTATGCTAGACATGGGCTTTGGTCCTGTTGTTGACCGTCTGTCTGCGGAGTGTCGCTGGCGTAAACAAACTTTACTTTTCTCAGCAACGCTAGAAGGCAAAGGTATTGAAGGTTTCACTGAAGATCTTCTGAAAAACCCAGCAGAGATCGATGCGAAATCATCACTGCGTGAACGTAAGAAGATCACTCAATGGTATCACCGCGCCGATTCAGCTAAGCACAAGCTTGATATCCTAAAACATATCATCACAGAGCAAGCTGAACGCAGCATCATCTTCTTGAAGACTCGTGACCGCCTAGGTGACCTACGAGCTCAATTAGAAAGTGCACAGATCCCGTGTGTATGGATCCAAGGTGAAATGCCTCAAGATCGTCGTAACAACGCGATTTCTCGTTTCCGCGATGGTTCTATCAACGTACTGCTGGCAACTGACGTCGCAGCTCGTGGTATCGACCTTCCAGATGTAAGTCACGTTATTAACTACGATATGCCACGTACAGCAGATGTCTACCTACACCGTATCGGCCGTACGGCTCGTGCAGGTAAGAAAGGTAACGCGGTCTCTATCATTGAAGCGCACGATCAGCTAATGATTGAACGTGTTGCTCGTTACACTGAAGATGCGATCAAAGAGCGCTTCATCGAAGGCATGCGCCCAACGCATAAGAAAGCCGCGGTAACGAAGAAGAAGAAACCGAAGAAAGAAGATAAGAAAGCGGTAGCGAAGCAAAAAATTGCTAAGAAAAAGAAAATCGCTAAGAAAAAGAAAGCCGTTAAGAACAAGTAATCTAACCGCCTTTCAATGATTCAATAAAAAGCCCCATGCAGTTATGAACTGCATGGGGCTTTTCTTTGTCTGGTTTATTATTGTCTGGCTTGTTATCAGGCTAAATAATTAGGCATCTAATTTCAAACTCAAACCAAGAGTAACTAATTAGCCAAGGGCTGCTAGTTTTGCTCTTCACGCTTGAAGACTAACTCTTTCGCGTTCGACTCTTCTTCAACGAAGTAGTAACCCGCGGTATCAAATTTGGTCAGCGCTTCAACGGAATCAATTTTGTTCTCAATGATATAGCGAGCCATCATGCCACGCGCTTTCTTGGCGTAAAAACTGATCACCTTGTATTGACCATTCTTACTGTCTTTAAAAACTGGCGTGATGATTTGACCATCAAGGCTCTTCGGCTTCACCGCTTTAAAGTATTCGTTCGATGCTAGGTTGATCAACACATTATCGCCTTGAGCATTCAACGCTTCATTCAGTTTGTCTGTGATGATATTGCCCCAGAACTGATACAAGTTAGTGCCACGCTCATTAGCTAAGCGTGTGCCCATCTCTAGGCGGTAAGGCTGCATCAAATCCAATGGCTTCAATAACCCATATAGGCCAGAAAGCATGCGCAGGTGATTCTGTGCGTAATCAAAATCATCGTCCGACAATGTTTCAGCATCTAAGCCTGTGTAGACGTCACCTTTGAACGCCAAAATAGCTTGGCGAGCATTCTCTTGGGTAAAGGTCTCGCTCCATTGCTCAAAGCGCGCTACGTTCAGCCCAGCAATCTTATCGCTTACCTTCATCAGTGCTGATACATCAGCAGGTGTCAGCTTACGACACACTTCAATAAGCTCTGCAGAGTGTTCAACAAACTCTGGTTGGCTGAAGCGCTCAGTCGCTAATGGTGATTCGTAATCTAATGTCTTGGCTGGAGAAACGACAACTAACATAACTTTACCCTAATCGGTTATCTAACTGGATGCAGCTAGAGTATAGAAAAAACATCAACTTGTCTTTATGACTCTTCCTATTACTTTGATAGACAGATCTAGCTATAAGTCGCTTACAAAGAAAAGGTCGCAGACAAAGCAAAAATCACTCACCAAGAAAAATCGCAGACAGATAGAAATTGTAAACAGATAGAAATCGCAGGCAAAGAAAAAGGCTAAGGTAAAAACCTTAGCCTTTCTAATGATTTTAGGATGAGTGATGAATCACTCCTACAAGATTACTTCTTCTTGTTAACCCAAATACCATCTTCCAATTGAGCTTTGAGCTCTGGGAAATCATCCGCATCGAACGTTGGTACTTTACCCGCGTCTAATTGACGGTTGTAGTCTTTCGCTAGCTTAATCACGATACCCGACAGCAAGATGATCGCTACCAAGTTAACAATCGCCATTAGGCCCATCGATACGTCAGCTAATGCCCATACCGTTGGCAGTGTCGCGAGAGAACCGAACATAACCATACCCAGTACAACGATACGGAACAGCACTAGGCCCTTCTTGTTGTTGTGCTCTAAGAAGATAAGGTTTGTTTCTGCGTACGAGTAGTTTGCAATGATTGAAGTGAAAGCGAAGAAGAAAATCGCTACCGCTACAAAGATGCCACCCCATTCACCGACTTGTGCTGTTAGTGCACGTTGCGTTAGTTCGATACCCGTTACTTCACCGTGTGGTACATACTCACCAGACATCAGGATGATTGCTACTGTTGCTGAACAGATAACAATTGTGTCCATGAATACGCCTAGCATTTGCACGTAACCTTGTGATGCTGGGTGCGGTGGGTAAGGCGTAGCAGAAGCTGCTGCGTTTGGCGCAGAACCCATACCCGCTTCGTTCGAGAACAAACCACGTTTGATACCGTTAATCATCGCTTGTGCGATTGCGTAACCTAAGCCACCCGCTGCTGCTTCTTGCAGACCGAATGCACTCTTGAAGATAAGAGCCAGAACTTCAGGCACTTTTTCGATGTTCGCGAACATAACGTACATAGCGATAGCTAGGTAAGCCAATGCCATGATTGGAACAATGATTTCTGCAGTACGCGCAATCTTACGGATACCACCGAAGATAACGAATGCAGAAATAACAACAATACCAATACCAACGTAGCTACGCTCAAAGTCGAATGCCGTATTCATTGCGGTTGCAATCGCGTTCGCTTGAACAGCGTTGAATACAAGACCGAATGCAATGATCAGGAAGATAGAGAATAGAACCCCCATCCAACGCATGCCTAGGCCTTTCTCCATGTAGTATGCAGGGCCGCCGCGGTAATTGCCGTCGTTATCACGCGTTTTGTATAGCTGTGCTAGTGTGCTTTCTGCAAACGATGTTGCCATACCTAGCATGGCAATTAGCCACATCCAGAAGATAGCGCCAGGGCCACCAGCGGTTAGTGCTACAGCAACACCAGCCATGTTACCCGTACCGACACGAGCAGCGAGACTAGTACAAAGTGCTTGGAAAGAAGAGATACCTGCACTGTCTGCTTTACGGCTGTTTCTAAGAACAGAGAACATGTGGCCGAAATGGCGGAATTGAATGAAACCTAGTCGTACAGTGAAGTAGATACCCACACCGACGAGTAAGTAAACTAAGATAGATCCCCAAAGGAGATCGTTCATCAAATTGATTAAGTCTGTCACGTGAACCTCGTAATTGAGTTTAAGCACCGATCATGCTTCCTAGCCTTCCTCTAGATCACCTATGCCAGTGTCAATAGTTGTGTCGGCATTAGATTTATATTTATTTGCTGCGATCTAGATTGTAAATGTCGCTTCATGCATCCATTTTACGTATCAGTGTATTTTTTGACGGGCGGATAATGCAGCGAGACGGCCTAAAAATCAATATGCAAATGATTTTATATTAAAATGACATTTCACTAATAACACACCTTTTGTTAACACAACTCTCAACAATAGAGACCAATAAAAGTCACATTGTCGGGACATAATATCAACAAAAACCAAGGCACCATAAAAATAAAAACAGCATCCCATAAAAGTGACATCAGCCTAGGTTTTACAAGGTATAGTGAAGATTTGTGTTTTTTCCTAGGGTAATGAGATCCCTATACTGCACGGCACAATGCGCACTTAAATGCACTGTAGTCAAAATGCTATTCCATTTGCACAATGAATTAACATTCAATCCCCCCTAATTTAATCGGTTACTTAAGTTTGTTTGCTTGTTTTTTGTACACAAAAATCCACGCAATGTGTGAGCATGCATAATAAAACAGAACAAAACCTTCATATATTTGAAACAAATGAGAAACAAATCAAGGTTATTGTGAACCTAAATATGATATTTAATGGTTCGTAAGAACGAGTCCCACGGAAGGAGAGATGCTTATGGATAGCTTTCAATTCGATGAATTATCAGAACTAGAAATGCCTCGTACCACTCAAAAAACACGCTCTAAACCACTCAAACGTAAATGGCGTGAAATAGAGGCTATCAACGATCGTAGACAGCTTGAGAAAGAACTAAGAGAGATGAACCTAGGTCTCGATTTTAGCCTCGACGATATAAAGCTTTAATCAGCACGATAAGAAATCAGATAGCAAAAAGCACCTATATAGGTGCCTTTTTATTTTATGAGGTATTTAATCCGCTCAAAGCGTCATTTGGGAACTAACCCTCTAATATAGAGAGTATCTAAAATAGTCACGCTTCAACATGACAACTGGCTAAACGCACTCTTGTTCATTCTGTCGAACACGAGCCGCTAGTTGTTGGTACTCATCAGCAATTGTCTCTCCAAAGACAGGATCGTCTTCAGGTTGAAGCCATTGAGACTCCACCTCTTGCCAATCTTTAACTGTGAACGACTCAACAATCATTGGTAACACATGCTTCTCTTCATATTCCATGTGTTTTCGTTGAGCTTTAACAAAAGCTTCAAGCTGATCAATAAATACTTGTTGAGGAACGACCGCATCTTGAAGGATCATATCGACCACACCTAAAAAGTCCGCCGTTTTCTCAGAAAGCAATTGATGCTCCTGTTCCAAGTCTTCAATCACTTGATCACTGCCATATTGCTTAAGGTAGTAACGATAAATAACATCTTCTTTCGGGTGATGCACCTTGTCTGAATGGTCCATGAGATAATGAACCACCTCTGCGATCAGGCTATAGTTTATTTCTCGCTCTTGCTTTAGAAGCTCTAACTTATTGTTGAGTATCGCGAGCAAACGAGCCATATAGCCATGCTCTCGTCTTATCCTTTCAATCATCATAGTATTGCACTCCATTACACCTACTATTTATAAGTGTATACGAATATGCTGATTTATGATTTGACTCTGCTCGGAAAACCACCAACCGATACTTCTGTTGGTAAACGCCAGTCGATAGATTGTTGATCCATAGAAGAAAGTAGCTTGTTGGTTGTTGAGAAATGCTGACAACCGAAGAAACCACGGCGTGCTGATAATGGTGATGGATGAGGTGCAACCAACACATGGTGCTTGTCTGCATCAATCGCTTGGCCTTTCTTCTGGGCGTGTGCGCCCCACAACAAGAAGATGACCGGTTCAGAGCGCTTATTGAGCTCTGCAATAATGGCATCAGTAAAGGTTTCCCAACCACACTTAGCATGTGAATGGGCTTTTGCCTCTTCTACTGTCAGTACCGTATTCAACATCAACACCCCTTGAGATGCCCAAGAATCGAGGTAGCCATGACTCGGGATCTCAAAGCCCTCTATATCTTGCGCAAGCTCTTTATACATATTACGAAGAGAGGGCGGGATTTTCACGCCAGGAAGCACAGAAAATGCTAAGCCATGAGCTTGGTTAGCGCCGTGATAAGGATCTTGCCCCAGGATAACCACTCGTACGGACTCGAAAGGCGTCATATCGAAGGCACTGAACACCAACTCTTGTGGCGGGTAGATAGTTTTCCCACAATTACGTTGCTGTTTAACAAACGCGAGGACACCCTGAAAGTACTCTTTGTCACGTTCATCATTAATAATGGATTCCCAAGTCTTTGGTACGCTCATCGTTTTACTTCCCAATCATCAAGGTTTCTAGGGGCTTTCGCCAGACACAAAAATAGCTGTATCGGCTAACTGTCCTAAATAAGGCTTTAGGGCGTGTTGACCTTTCGTGGTTAAATTTTGTTCGAGATAAAAGCGTTTTAATCGCGGCGAGGGAGAAGTAGCCTAGTCATTCTAAGCAAACCTCCCTCAACAAAGAGTAAAACGCTTTTAGCCGAACCCTCCGGGCAGCGTTTGCTAGTCATTTCTACTGCGTTAGCGGCTTCTCATGTAGGCTAGCTACACGTCAAAGCCTCTGCCTTGTATAAATACCCAGCAACTCGCTGCAAAAATCAGCTCGAAAGATCAACACGCCCTATTTATACCTCATACAGCTATCAATAAACATGATGGGTAGGGTTCACTTGTTGATGAATCATAATAATCAGTTCAAGTTGTGTTTATCTCGATTAACCACTTTTCTGCTGTGTACGGTGGTGGCCATGGTTATGCACATGACGGTTTGGGGTCGGTAAACGGCGAGCAGCAGATACGGTTGAAGTTTGGGCTTGTGAATACATAAAGGCACCTCCTCTAAGGCATCGTGAACTACATATTCACTTTAGTACTATGGAAGAAAGGTGCCAATTTTTAGAAATAGACGGAAATAAATTTCTCCCTCTATTATTACGCTTCTTCGCTCACTGCCGTTGCTGAGCGATGGAACATTCTAAGCTGTTGAATTTCCTCTTTCCAGATCGTCGAATCAATGGTTTCCAAGATCAGAGGAATACCATTAAAGCGAGAATCCGAGGCAATAAATTCAAAACAATCCCAGCCAATTTCACCTTTTCCTAAAGAATGATGTCGATCGACTCGGCTCGCGAACTCAGCTTTTGAATCATTGATGTGCATTGCTCTTAGATAGTGCATGCCCACAATGCGGTCGAACTCTGCAAAAGTATGCTCACACGCTTCTTTTGTTCGTAGGTCGTAACCGGCAGTAAAGGTATGGCAGGTATCTAAACACACGCCGACGCGTGACTTATCTTCTACTTGGTCGATGATCTCTGCTAGGTGCTCAAATCTCCAACCCAGATTAGTCCCCTGCCCTGAGGTATTCTCAATCACTGCAATTACATCAGGCACCGCTTGGTGAGCCAAGTTGATAGACTCAGCGATCTTGGCCAAACATTCGCTTTCTGAGATTTTCTTCAAATGACTCCCAGGATGAAAATTCAAAAGCGTGAGTCCGAGTTGATTACAACGCTCCATTTCATCAATAAAAGCCGCACGTGATTTCTCTAGCTTCTCTTCTTCTGGTGCTCCTAGGTTAATAAGGTAAGAGTCATGAGGAAGGATATTCTCAGCACTAAAGCCCAACATCTTACAGTTGGCTTTAAATGCACTAATGGTTTTCGCTTCCAGCGGCTTTGCTGCCCACTGTCTTTGGTTTTTGGTAAACAGCGCAAAAGCATTGGCACCGATCTCTCTTGCGCGCATTGGCGCCTGATCAACACCACCAGCAGCAGACACATGAGCACCAATAAACTTAATATTGGTTTGAGGTTTTGAGGATGAATTATTGTTTGTCATTAAATCACTTTACACTTTCAGAATGCTTAATAAATAAAGAGTCGTATTGCTTGCAGGTCAATAAAAACACAACGAATGTAGTAAACTTACAACAAATACAACTGTTAAATATTTTTTATACTTTAAAATATTTTGTAATTACTTTGTTTTCAAAGGTTTTATTGATTTAACTCAAAGTAATCACCTTGAAAAAAATGAGGTTTTTGGTTGTTTTTTGACTTAAATCAATATTAAACTACCACAAACTAGGTATATATTACTCAGCTCAATAAAATTCGAAAGTTAACACCATAATCAAACCACATAAAGTGGACTAGGAGATAGTTATGATCCAAGGTATTCAAATTACTAAAGCAGCAAACGACGACCTACTAAACTCAATCTGGCTACTAGACAGCGAGAAGAACGAAGCTCGTTGTGTTGTTGCTACATCTGGTTTTGAAGCAGACCAAGTTATCTCAGCAGCAGACCTAGGCGAATACGAAAGCCGTGAAGTTGCTATCGAAGCAGCACCACGCATCGAAGGTGGTCAACACCTAAACGTTAACGTTCTTAAGCGTGAAACGCTAGAAGATGCCGTTGCTCACCCAGAGAACTACCCACAGCTAACTATCCGTGTATCGGGTTACGCTGTACGTTTCAACTCTCTAACTACTGAACAGCAACGTGACGTTATCGCACGTACGTTCACTGAGTCTCTATAATTTTTAGAGCTTGAATTAGAATACAAAAACGGCGCTCATTGAGCGCCGTTTTTATTTGTTCAACAATACAGATGTAGGTTACGGTTGAACTCGACGAAGCACTGTTTTAAGCGCTTCAAAATCGTTATCTAGATCTTCAGACAACAACTCCATCGCCGCGTGTTTTGCTAGCGGGCCAGGAAGTTCAATATCAGTACCTAAAATGTCATCAACCACTTCTTTGAATTTAGCCGGGTGTGCCGTACACAAGAACAGGCCAGTCTCATTCTCTTGCAGTTGCTCTTCCAATAGACGGTAAGCAATCGCACCATGAGGCTCACAAAGGTAACCTTGAGCTTTTAGATCACGTACTGATTCAGCACTCTGCTCATCAGATACTTTACCTTTACCCAAAGTATCCAGTCCCCAACCTTTCAGTTGGCAAAGCTCTTCGATACGTGGCCAGTTGTTTGGTTGGCTTACGTCCATCGCGTTCGATGTTGTCGCAACCGTTGGTTTTGGATCCCATTGACCTGTTTCTAGGTAACGAGGAACCGTGTCGTTTTCGTTGGTTGCTGCAATGAAGCGTTTAACCGGTAAGCCTAGCGCTTTCGCTAATAGACCCGCAGTTAGGTTACCAAAGTTACCACTTGGTACAGATATAACCAAGTTTTCACGTTGCTCTTTAGTTAGCTGAGCAGCCGCCTCAAAGTAGTAACAGATCTGAGCCATCAAACGGCTGATGTTGATTGAGTTTGCTGAGTTCAAGCCAATCTCTTTGCGCAGTTCAGCATCGTCGAATGCGTCTTTTACTAGTGCCTGACACGCATCAAAGTCTCCATCGATCGCTACAGTGTGGATGTTCTTACCTAGCGTACAGAATAGCTTTTCTTGCAGTGGGCTGATCTTGCCTTTCGGGTATAGGATAACAACGTTGATGTTTTCCATACCGTAGAATGCGTGTGCAACCGCCGCGCCAGTATCACCCGATGTAGCCGTTAAGATAGTGATTTGACCGCCATCAGAAACCGCAGCTAAAGATTGAGCCATAAAACGGCCACCGAAATCTTTAAATGCTAACGTTGGACCGTGAAACAGTTCAAGAGCGTAAACACCGTCTTTCACTTGCTTGATCGGAGCTGGGAATTGGAATGCCGCATCCACTAGTTGATCAATCTGTTCTTTTGGCAATTCATCACCAATTAGAGCAGAAAGAATCTTTGAACTACGAGGGACAAAGTCCTCTGCAAGTAGTACATCGATGTCATCGAACTTAGGCAGCTCTGATGGGAAAAATAGACCTTGGTTACGGCCTAGACCTTGACGAACGGCTTGGCCAAAAGAGACTTGCTCATCGTTTTCTTTGATGTTGTACAGCTTCATAACTCACTTCCTGTAACGATCGAACCTTGTTTATCTAAGCGACAAACGTGGACGAATCCTTCTTCATTTTGTACGTAATTTTGTTCTAACCAGCGTGCAACACGCTCGGCGACATCTTGTTCTTTGCAAATGCTAAATAGCGTAGGGCCACTACCAGAAATTCCAGTAGCTAATGCTCCTGCTGACGTTGCATATTTGCGAGCATCAGCAAACCCTGGAAGCAGTTTCTCACGATATGGTTCAGCAATCACGTCTTTGATCATCTTAGCCGCGAGCTCGGGCTGACCAGAGTGACAAGCATGAATAAAGCCCGCTAAATGACGACCATGAGCAATCACATCTTGACGGCGATACTGAGAAGGCAAGATCTCTCGCGCTTCGGCCGTTGAAACCTTGATGCCAGGGTAAGCCATTACCCAATACCAATCGTCAAAACATGGAACCTCTTGGCTAATAATGCCAAGCTCTTCCAACATTAATTGCACACCACCAAGGTAACATGGCGCAACGTTATCATAGTGGATACCACCTGAAATCTTACCTTCCATTTCACCCATAAGAGCAAGCAGTTCAGTTTCATTCAACGGTTGACCATGAAAACGGTTCAAGGCATCAAGCGCCGCGACAATTGAACATGCACTCGACCCTAAACCGGAACCGATAGGCATGTTCTTCTCTAGCGTCATCTCTAGAGACTTAACTGAGATACCTTTCTTGTCTAACTCGCGAGAGAACACAACCCAGCAGTCGTAGACAATATTTTCTTTGGTTTCAGTTGGCAGCTTAGAAACAAAGCTGCCTGCTGTTTTTAGCGAGAACGGTTCATCACCAGCTTTAACCATTACTCGGTCACCAAGCAATGTACCATCCACTGGAGACACTGCGGCCCCCAGCACATCAAACCCTACACTGACATTACCGATTGATGCAGGAGCATAAACGACAACATCCATATCACTTGAACTCATTCCTAAACTCCTAATTTCCAACCAAGAGTACGCATCACATCAGAGAATACGCCTGCTGCTGTAACTTCAGTACCTGCACCGTAGCCACGCAGAACGAGTGGGATTGGCTGGTAGTAACGGCTGTAGAATGCCAGAGCGTTCTCGCCATCTTTAATCTTAAACATTGGGTCATCGCCATCAACAGCTGCGATACGAACCTTACATTTACCTTCAGCGATCTCACCCACATAACGAAGTACTTTGCCTTCTTCTGCTGCGATAGCTGACTGCTCTTTGAAGTATGCGTCCGCTTCTGGCAAGCGAGCCATGAACTCGTCAACCGTACCTGAATCATCAAAACCCGGTGGCAATGCTTGGTCAACTTCAACATCTTCAAGCTCAAGAGCCATACCCGCTTCACGAGCAAGAATAAGTAGCTTACGCGCCACATCCATACCAGACAGATCATCACGAGGATCCGGTTCAGTGAAGCCGTTATCTTTAGCAATGTTGGTTGCTTGGCTGAGTGTCATTCCTTCATCAAGCTTGCCGAAGATGTAAGACAGTGAACCAGAAAGAATACCGTTGAACTTCTCAAGCTCATCACCTGCAGAGATTAGGTTCTGTAGGTTTTCGATTACCGGTAGACCTGCGCCTACTGTTGTCTCGTACATCAGCTTACGACGAGAGTTACGTGCCACTTCACGAAGTTGATGGTAGTAAGCCATGCTTGCCGTGTTGGCTTTTTTGTTTGGTGTTACAACGTGGAAACCAGCCGCTAGGAAATCTGCGTATTGTCCTGCAATACCTTCGCTAGACGTACAATCAACCAACACTGGGTTGATGATGTGGTTACGTTGAACAAGTGCAGCTAAACGCGCTAGGCTAAACTCTTCTGTCGCACTCGACATACGATCACGCCACTGTTCTAGCGGTAGACCGTCACTGTCTAGCAACAAACCTTTGCTGTTTGCTAGGCCGCATACGCGAATCACGATGCCTTTTTCAGCCAGTTTACCTTGTTGACGTTGAATCTGGTCAACAAGCTCACCACCGACACCGCCAACACCGACGACGAAGACGTCAAGAAAGTGCTTAGAGTTGAATAGGTTTTCGTGACACGCTTTGATTGCTTCTGAGATTTTATCTTCAGGGATAACCGCAGAGATAGCGCGCTCTGAAGAGCCTTGAGCAATAGCAACGATGTTGACGTTCACTTCAGCCAGTGAAGAGAAAAACTGAGAAGCCACGCCACGTGATGTACGCATACCGTCACCCACCAGCGTCACAATCGCAACATCATCCATGAACTCAACGGGCTCTAATAGGCCATCTTTAAGCTCAAGTTCAAACGCATCTGACAACACTTGCTTCGCTTTCACTTTGTCAGCTGATTCAATACAGAAGCTGATGCTGTACTCAGAAGAAGATTGAGTAATAAGGACAATAGAAACGCCTGCAGAAGACATCGCGCCGAATACACGACTCGCCATGCCTACCATGCCCTTCATACCAGGGCCTGATACGTTAACCATGGTTAGGTCACTTAGCGTAGTGATACCTTTGATCGCTAGGTTATCTTCGCCAGTGTCTTGGCCAATCAAAGTGCCTGCACCCTGTGGGTTGAAGCTGTTTTTGATCAGACATGGAATATGGAATTGTGCGATAGGTGCGATTGTTTTCGGGTGTAGTACTGAAGCACCGAAGTAAGAAAGCTCCATCGCTTCTTGGTAGCTAAGTGATTTAAGAAGACGGGCATCATCTACTAAGCGTGGGTCACAGTTGTAAACACCATCGACGTCAGTCCAGATCTCACAACAGTCTGCACGTAGACACGCTGCCAATACAGCCGCAGAATAGTCTGAGCCATTACGGCCAAGCGTTACTAGCTCGCCTTTTTCATTACCCGCCGTAAAGCCAGGCATGATGTTAACGTGACCTTGTGGAAGTGGAGATTGACGGAAGTTCTGTGTAGAAATGTCCACATCCACCATAGCTTCAAGATGATCACCTTGAGCATAGAGGTATTCCACTGGGTCAATCAGGCTTGCTGATTGGCCTTTCGCTTCAAGTACCGCTTTCATTAACTGGATTGAAACTCGCTCACCTTTACTAATGATACGAGCATTTACGTGATTCGGGCACATGCCCAGTAGGTTAATACCATTCACGAACTGCTTAAGTTGAGCAAGAGAGGTATCGACTTGCTCTTGAAACGCAGAACCATCTACTGACGGCAATACCGCTTGAATCTCTGCAAACAATGCAGAAAATGATGATTCGATCTCTGAAATCTGTGTGTTAGCTTCACCGTTTTTCAATGCAGCTTCAATAACAGCGACCAACTTATTGGTTGTTTTTCCTGGAGCCGATAGTACAACGGCTAGCTCTTCTTGCTGGGCATTATTAGCGATGATATCCGCCGCTCGTAAAAAACGATCTGCATCAGCTAATGATGAACCTCCAAACTTTAAAACGCGCATCCCTTTCTCCATAAGTCATAAAAATGGTACAAAAAAAGGCCTGTATCTTGTTGGATACAGGCCTTTTTTTTAAAATCCGTTACTTAGCAGCCTGCCCCAACAATGTGAATGTCGGTAATAATAATGGTGGTGGTCATTACTAGGTGGCTTACATGCTGCATATCAAATTCTCTGCTTGTGCTTTACTCTACGTGTATCAATTTTTACTACTATGCGTCAATGAAAAGTTGCTTTTTTTTTACATTCACACCGTTTTTCAGAGCAAACCTTCATTTAAGAGATAAAACACCCTGCATCAACCTGCCATTCAGAAACTGGATTAACTCATCAAACAAACAGAAGCAATCAATTGCATATATGGTCATAACAAAATGCTATATCGATAGTACAGCGAATATACAAGTCCTGTGCTTTAATTGAACAATAACGTTCGAAAAACAATAATAATGACATCAGGAGTGGGAAATGAAGAGATTACTTATTCTTTTAGTCTTTGCTATGCCTGTTGTTTGTTCAGCGAACAATTTACCGCTACTGAACAGTTTGCCTTTGCTCCCCAGTCAAATCGATCGCTCTGCCCATAAGTTTTTTATCTCCACGCAAAGTGCATCGAGTGAAAGCTTTGATACTTGGACAGTAGACAGTGGTTATTCTTATAGCTTGTTTTCTGATGTGGACCTTTATGTCGGTACACGAATCAACACTGCGGCACTGAAATATGAGAGTGGATTCTTGAGTGGTGTTAGTTATCAGTTTTCCGAAAGAGTCTCTTTCAACAGCTCTCTACACACCTATAACAATGAAACCGAAGACAATGAGAAATCGGTAGCCGCAGAGCTTTCCAGCCGCGTGCAGCTAACCGACAATCTAGATATGCATGCCACCCTTGACTATGAAGAGTGGCAACAAGGTGTTGAAGTAGGATTAGGGTTCCGCTTCTAATCTATCCCACTTCTTTATTGATGAGGCCATTACGATTCAATTAACAATTCAGTTGAAATTAACACACCATTCCAATCGGCATAAATGTAATCACCTGGTTGAATCAGTTGATTATGTACCGTGAGCGTGACATTAACTTGCCCAACACCATGCTTCTCGGTTTTAAATGGAGAGGCTCCTAGAGCTTGAATACCAAGATCCATCTGCGCCATCATCGCCACATCTCGAACCGCACCATTCACAATGACACCTTCCCAGCCATTTTCTATGGCTAAAATAGCCAATTGGTCGCCAAGTAACGCTTTTTGACACGACCCATTACCGTCTACAACGAGTACTTTGCCGCAGCCATCGGTCTCTAAAACCTCACGAACCTTGGAATTATCGTGATAACAACGAACTGTTACAATTTTTCCCCAGAACGCACCACGCTGGCCGAAGTTCTGTAATGGCATATTCAGTAGCGTGACTTTGCTTTCAAACTCATCACATAAGTCAGGTGTTATATCGTGCATATATCCTCCGTGAGTAAGGCAAACCTATTAAGTCAGGTGAGCCTCTATGCTTTTATATGTTATTAAGATTAATCCTTTGTTTTCATTGTTCTATGCCCAATTGAATACGAAATAAAAGTTGATTGAGCATATTTATCTACTAGACTCTAAGGACAGCTTTCAGCTTCCTTGGTTCATAGTCCGGTCTTTAGCAAGCAAGATGTGCGAAACATCTCGAATAATCATTCTTATTTTGGTGCTAAATAGTCACCATAACATTGGTTAAGTTGTAGCCATACTATTAAAGTTTGTTGCGATACGGCAATTGATGTAAATCAACAAACTGAATGGAATTAACATTCTCGCGTTGTTAGCATGCTGTTAACATTATAGAATCCTCTTAAATCACTAAAAGAATGATTGAAAGGCGTACTGGATCTACGTTATTGGGCAATACTTCAAGGAAGGCAGATAGCTGGAAGTAAGTGTTTTTTTGAAAACTTTAAGTTATCATCAAAAATACATTACCTGTATGTTATGTTTTGCCTAGAATTTATTCTATTAGCACAGTTTCGTCACAAATTTAGGTACCGCCAAATGCAAACCCCGCAGATTCTTATCGTTGAAGATGAGCAAGTAACTCGTAACACTCTAAAGAGTATTTTTGAAGCAGAGGGATATGCTGTTTTTGAGGCTAGCGACGGTGAAGAGATGCACCAAGTGCTATCTGACAACCAAGTTAACCTTGTAATTATGGACATCAACCTTCCAGGTAAGAATGGCCTACTACTTGCCCGTGAACTGCGTGAGCAAGCAAACGTAGCGCTTATGTTCTTAACAGGTCGTGATAATGAAGTTGATAAGATCCTTGGCCTAGAGATCGGCGCAGATGACTACATCACAAAGCCTTTCAACCCTCGTGAGCTGACTATCCGTGCACGCAACCTTCTGAACCGTTCAATGAGCACAAGCTCTGTTCAAGAAGAAAAGCGTAGCGTTGAGAAGTACGAGTTCAATGGTTGGGTACTAGATATCAACAGTCGTTCTCTGGTTAGCCCAGATGGCGAAGGCTACAAGCTACCTCGTTCAGAGTTCCGTGCTCTACTTCACTTCTGTGAGAACCCAGGTAAGATCCAAACACGTGCAGACCTTCTTAAGAAGATGACTGGCCGTGAGCTTAAGCCACACGATCGTACTGTAGACGTAACAATCCGTCGTATTCGTAAGCACTTTGAATCTGTTTCTGGCACACCAGAAATCATCGCGACGATTCACGGTGAAGGCTACCGCTTTTGTGGTGACCTAGAAGACTAATTCGATTCGCGCTTCTGGTCGTTTAGTTCTTGTCGTCGGTTAGCACTTCTAAACCGATAGCACTTCTAACAAGTTAGTACTTATAAGCCGTTAGTACTTCTAGTAATCGAAGCGTGATCAATCGTTATTAAAAAGGGAGAATGCCAACGCATTCTCCCTTTTTTATTGTTCATTGTTCGCTAAGGCTAAGGTTTTAGTAAACCGTATCTACCTTAACGTCTTTCTCGACTAGCCACTTCACGGTTTCGCCATCTTTGAGTTCAATCGCAACATCAACAGGCTTATCACTGTCGATCTCTAACTGCCATACAAAAGCAACTTCCCACTGCGTTTCACTGTGTGTTCTTAAATCTAGATCGTCAGCTGTTACCAACAAGGTATCTGCACCCTGTTTAACCGTCACACTCTCAACCGCAAGTGTTGCTGGTAATTGTGAGTCAGACTCTAGGTAGATAGCACCATGTAGAGTCTTATCTTGAGCCTCCCCAATCGTAGGCATTTTGTTGTGCCACAGGTTGCTTTTCATTGTGACTGTCGCTGCAGATACTTCTACTTGATTATCTTGCTGCCATTCTACTTGTGGCGTAGAACAACCCGCTAATGCTACTACACATGCGGCAAATGCTAATTTTTTCATTATTCTTCTACCTTTGATTTAACCAACTCTTTAAGACTTCAATATCATTTTGGTATTCGTTATTTATTTCATCAACCCAATCTGAAATGTTCTCCCACCACGCAGGCATATCTGGAGATTGAGCTTTCTGAGCAACTTGCTGTATGCGTTTCAGGCCAATGGAACCTGCTGCACCTTTAATCTTGTGTGCCTCAGAGACGATACTGTCTTGATCTTTCGCAACCATATTGGAATTCAATATTTCCATATATTCCGGCATCATATCTTCAAACATCACGATGCTATCCAAAACAGGTTTCGACCCGACAATGTCAACATAAGACTCTAGCATATCAATATCAAGCAAAGTGGTATCAATCGTTGAAAGAGCTGGCTTACTCGCTGTTACTTTCTCAGCACCTATGACTTTCTCAACACCTGCTACTTTCTCAACGTCCTTTACTGTATCAATACCCTCAATAACCTCTGGGGCATCCTCAATCAACTCGCTGATGACATCCTGGATTGCACGAACCGACAGTGGTTTACTGATCGCTTCATCCATACCTTTCTGGAAATACTCTTGCTTATTGTTTAATACATTCGCGGTTAATGCCACCAAAGGCGGCAATTGGCTATATTTCTCGCGGTAGTATTGGGCTATGTCGAAACCTGTCATATCTGGTAACTGGATATCCAGTAATACCAAGTCATAATCTTTCGGGTTGAAAACGATTTGTGCCTCTTTACCCGTCATTACGACTGTCACTTCATGCCCTAGGCTTTCAAGTAAAGAACGAGCTACTGTGATATTGAGCTCAATGTCTTCGACCATGAAAATTTTAAGGTTGGACTGCTTTCTTGGCGTTTTGATCAGAGCCTGAGTATCGTGATTAACTGGAACTCGAATCGAAACCGTAAAGGTACTACCAAAACCCTCTTCACTGGTGACTTCAATGTTACCATCCATCATATTGATAAGCTGTTGAGATACAGCAAGACCAATTCCGGTACCGACAGCGTGTAAATTGTCTGTTCCCGATTTCACCTGATAGTACATCGCGAAGATCTTCTCGATTTCACTTTCAGGGATACCAATCCCGGTATCTTCTACTTCCATCGTGATGTTGGCAAAGTCGCCATCAATATCAGCGCTGACCGTCATCACGACACCACCATCTTTGGTGAACTTCATCGCGTTACTAACAAGGTTCCACAATACCTGTCTAAGACGAGTACCATCCACCTCAACTGCAGAAGGAAGATCGGACAGCCTTTCTAGATCAAACCTCAACCCTTTCTGCTCTGCCATTAACGCAGAAATGCTTTCGATCTCAACAACGAAATCTTCAAAGTTGATCGGTGTTGGGAAAAGTTCAAGTTTACGGCGGTCGAACTTATCCATGTCGATAATATCGTTAAAGATATTACCCAATGTTACCGCACTCACCTTGATGGTTTGCATCTGCTTACGCTGCTCGGTCGTCAGCTGGCTATCCAATAACATGCGGCTCAAGCCGATGATGCCATTGAGCGGTGTTCTTAGCTCGTGGCTAATGGTTGAGATAAAGGTGGTCTTATCGCGACTGGCTTTTTCTAGTGACTCTTGATGCTCTTTACGCTCGGTAATATCACGACCAAAACCAACCAAGCCAAGGTGGCGACCATCTTTACTGTAGAAAGGCACCTTACGCAGTTCGAAGTAACTCTTACGTCCGTCAGGGTATTCTAGCCATTGGTCATAGGTCAAAGCTTGGTTATCAGCAAAGACTTTCTTATCAGTTTCAACAACTTGCTGGGCTACCTCTTTGCTGTAGACATCCCAAGGAGTCAAACCGACTAGCTCTTTTTCTGTTTTGCCCGTGAGTTCTTCAACCGCTCGGTTGCAACCAGAAAACACCCCATCTTCATTGCGATAATAAATGAGGTCAGGCGAGGCATCGATAAACGAGCGCAACAGCGCCGTACGTTCTGCTAATTCAAGCTGAGTTCGCTCACGCTGAAACACTTCGTTCTCAAGATCATGCATCGCTTCTGCACGCGCTTCTTCTGCTTTTTCACGATCTTCAATTTCTTGGTTGAGCTTTTCGATATTAAGTTGCAGTTTATTGTTGAGTTCTTGATCTCGCTCTCGCATATCACCCAACTTAGAGACCAATTTAGCCAACCTTTGACGAGACTCTTCCAGTTGATCTACCACGACTGAGAGAAAATAGACCGCCCAAGGTGTGATCACTAAACCGAAGAAAACCGAACGGACAATGTCGATATCATCAACATTACCTTTGAGTGCGAGGGTGATACCGACTTGTACAACAACAGCAAGGGCAACAAGCGCTAGGGCGAGTAAGATAGAAAAGCGGACAATCCCCAATTTTACGAGCAGATCCACGTAATACTGGGCAAGATTTTTCATGGGTTTCATTTAGCGCTCCACGCGATAAGACTAGCAACATTCTACCTTGTTTGAAGATAGTAGGTAAGCTAGCTACATCACACGCAGCAAGAGATTAGCGGTAATATCGAAGGTTAATCAACCAATATTAATACTAACCGAGCAATATCAATACTAGCCAAGCCACATAAATATTAGCCAAGTAATATAAATGCTAAACAAGAAAAAGACGGAGTCACTAAGTTACCCATTCTATAAAGTTAGTGAATAGAGTATGGATGCACTATAGAACGATTTCGACCATCAGATTTCGCTTGATACAACGCACTATCAGCCAAGGCAACAGCAGACTCCATTTCGTCATCAGGTGTTGGTATATAAGAGACGATACCAATACTCACCGTGATGGAGTCAGACACTGTAGACTTCTCATGAGCGAGTCCTAGTTTGTGCACTTCATCATGAATTCGACGAGCTACCATAAGCGCACCTTCTGTGGTTGTGTTTGGGAGAATAAAGCCAAACTCTTCACCACCATATCGAGCCACGCAATCCGAAGAGCGATTCAACACCTGCTTAAAGGCTTGTGAAACCTGAATCAAAGCATCATCACCTTGTTGGTGTCCATAGAAATCGTTATAGCCTTTAAAGAAGTCGATGTCACACAGCATGATCGTCAACGGCAACTTCTCACGCACGTGATGATGCCACAATGTAGACAGCTGCTCATCGAAGCGACGTCGATTGGACACCTGAGTTAAACTATCCATAAAACTGAGGCGCTCAAGCTCTAAATTGGCTTCTTCAAGTTTCTGCTCGGCGAGGTAACGTTCTGTGATATCACGTGCCATGATCAGTACACCATTGGTACTCGATGCTGGGTCTCTAAAAGGCGACTTCACTACATCATACCAAGTAAACTCTCCATCACTTGAAACCAGTTTGTCGATGTAACGCAACGAGTTACCTTGATGAAGCACTTGGTGATCAGTTTCTGAGACGCGCATATAAATGCTATTTGGTACTACGTCTTGTAGACGTTTACCCACTAAGTCACTGATTTCAGAAATACCCAACGCTGCCACAAATGGCTTATTACACGCTTGGTAAACCATATTTTCGTTGAAGATACCAATCGAGTCAGGGCTCGCTTCCAAGATGTTTTGTAAAATGGTGTCACGTTGTGCAAGTGCAACTTCAGTATCTTTACGCTTTTCCATTTCCCCACGCAGTTGCTGCTGCATGTCATGCCAATCCGTCACATCGTGACTTATCGAGAGCGTACCTATGGTTTCTCCACTTTGCGAGAGCAAAACACTTTGATAAGTTTCAAGAAGACATCCCTTACCATCTTGGTCTGTAGTCCATGAGCGCTCACTGACGCGACCTTTCAAGGCACCACTAGACACACTTAAAGTGCCCTCTTCAGGGCGACCATGCCAAAACTTTTTAAACGCACGATTACTCGCGACCAATTCACCCTTTTGATCGATGACATAGACCAACTCAGATAAAGAATCCAAAGCGGTACGAGCAACATTGAGATCTCGAACCTCTTGGGAAAGCTCTTCGTTGGTACTTTTATAAGGGGAAGCATGTATCATCCAAGCCTTCCTACTTCTAAAGTGGATCTTACGACCCACCAAGTTGATCTTAAAAGATTCAAATTCAGAAAGAACCCAGGACGAGAGATACTCAAACGTTCGAGAGTTGATGTGATCAGTGAGGTAATGACGAAAACTATTCTCAGCTTCCACTGTAGGAAAACGAAAGTGAGTACCGATTTGGCGGATACCAAGCAACTGCATGGCTTGGCGATTGGCGTACAAGATCTCGCCACTTCGGATATCAACAAAATAAAGAGGTGAAGGCGTAGCGAGAAGAAGCTGTTCAATATATGACTGGTAACGTAAATAAAGGTGCCAGCAGATGAGACCTATCAGCAATAGAACAACGATATATATACCGTAGCCATACGCCCTATCCCATAACCAAGTCATTACCAGCTCCATCTGCTCTCAATCTATACTTATAAATTCTATGAGGGAAATGTTACCACTATTTGTTGATTTTATCTGCTGTTACCTACAAGCACCCATTCCTATCAATTGGTCGCGTTTAAAACAGGTTGCGTGTACTCGAATGCAAAGCCTGTTTTAATGCCTTGTGCGCCGGTTTTATCAAGCGAACGACCAATCTCAGTCATCGCCAACCAGCGGTTCTCACACCATAACGGGGAGAGTAGTGTCGGGCGTCTCGCCGCAGAAGATACACGATGATAAACCACGTCCGCTGGTGTGCGTTGAATGATCTCACTCGCGATATCAATGTACTCCTCAAGGCTTGGTGCTTCTAGCTTTCCTGCCTTCCAGGCTTTAGCCATGGTACTGCCTTCAACAATATGAAGCCCGTGAAGCTTGATACCATCAGTGCCAGTCGCTAATACCTTATCTAGAGTTTCAAGGTTATCCGCTTTGGTTTCTTTAGGCAGGCCGACAATAAGGTGAGTACATACCTTGATACCTAAAGCACGTGCGCGCTGGGTGATCGTTTCATACACCGTGAAATCGTGTCCGCGGTTAATTCGCTTGAGGGTTTTGTCATTGGCTGTTTGCAGGCCGAGCTCTAGCCAAATTTCGTAACCTTGCTTAACGTACTCTGCGAGCAGATCGAGTACCGCATCAGGCACGCAGTCTGGTCTCGTGCCAACACAAAGGCCAACAATCTCTGCTCCGGGTGCTTTTAGAGCCTCTTCATACATATTCTTGAGTACCTGCACCTCAGCGTAAGTACTGGTGTAGGCCTGAAAATAAGCAAGATACTTCTTGGCACGAGCAATCTCACCCGCGCGATCTGTTAATTGATCAGCAATACTTTGAACTTGAGTTTGTTCATCGGCAAAAGAAGCTACGTTGCAGAAGGTACAACCGCCACGGCCAATTGTCCCATCTCGATTTGGGCAGCTAAAACCACCGTGCAGTGTCAACTTGTGAACCTTTTCGCCATAACGACGCTGGAGATCTTGGCCAATAGTATTGACCAACTCGTGTAATTGCATAATAGATACACCAAGAATCTAAATGAGAATGAATATTAATTTCATTTGTGAAATTAAATTACGGACTTTCAGAAATAATCCAAATAGATTACCAAAGCACACTTGCGATCCATCTAACGAATATCAATAAAAATGCAAATAAAACACTCATAATCGCCTAACGTTGCATAAATGTTATGCGTAAATTCAATTCAAAATAAAAAAATGGTCTACAAAGTTCAACTTTCATTGCAATTATCCTTAACAAAATTGTAGGATACTTACACATATTGGCTGTTTTTGTGCATTTACTTACAACAAAAACTTGTTAATAAGTTGGTGATATCCATATCCCACCTATATAAACCACTAGTTTGTGGCTAAAAATAAACGGATATCACTAAGGATTGTTTTTCTCGCAATACTTTTCCTGCGAGATACGGAAAGGATTCAAACCGCCAGCATAGGCAGGTTTAGACCCATAAATATAAAAGGACAAGGCTAACTTTATACAAATAAGTTGCGCCTAGATTTAACTGGAAGGATGTATCTATGGTAGATCAAGAGCAGAACTCACAGGGTCTGTATACTCCTGAATTGGAGCATGACGCTTGTGGTATCGGTTTTGTTGCACATCTAAAGAATCGCAAATCTCATGATGTAGTAACTCAAGCACTCGATATGCTTGCACGTATGGAACACCGTGGCGGCCAAGGCTGCGATCCGTGTTCTGGTGATGGTGCAGGTATCCTGCTACAGAAGCCGCACGAATTCTTACTAGAAGAAGCCGTAAAGCTTGGAATTAAGCTGCCATCTTTTGAAAAATATGGTGTTGGTGTTGTACTTTTCCCTAAAGATGAATACAAACGTGCACAGTGTCGTGACATTCTAGAACGCAATGCACAGCGCCTTGAGTTAGAGGTTATCGGATACCGTGAACTTCCAACTGACAATTCAATGATTGGTGCTGACCCATTAAGTACTGAACCTCAATTTGAACACGTATTTATTTCTGGTGGTCCAGGTATCACACCTGAAGAGCTTGAGCGTAAACTGTATGTTCTACGTAACTACACCGTTCGTGTATGCCTAGAAAGCGTTTCAAATATCGGTGACGACTTCTACATCAACTCTATGTCTTACAAGACATTGGTGTACAAAGGTCAGCTAACAACTGAACAAGTACCTCAGTACTTCCTAGACCTGCAAAACCCAACTATGGTGACAGCTCTAGCACTTGTACACTCTCGCTTCTCTACCAATACATTCCCTCGTTGGCGTCTGGCTCAGCCTTTCCGTTACATCGCGCATAATGGCGAAATCAATACGGTTCGCGGCAATCTAAACTGGATGAAAGCACGTGAAGCAATCCTAGAGTCGGATCTGTTTACACAAGCTGAAATCGACATGCTGCTTCCTATCTGTCAGGAAGGTAGCTCGGATTCATCAAACTTCGATATGGCGCTTGAGCTACTTGTTCTTTCAGGTCGTACTCTGCCACACGCATTAATGATGATGATCCCTGAAGCATGGCAAGAAAACAAAAACATGGATCCAACTCGTCGTGCGTTCTACCAGTACCACGCGAACGTAATGGAACCATGGGATGGTCCAGCTTCTGTCTGCTTCACTGATGGTGTTCAAGTTGGTGCAACACTTGACCGTAACGGTCTGCGTCCTTCTCGCTACACAGTAACGAAAGACGACTTCCTAGTGATGGCGTCTGAGTCTGGTGTTGTTGAGATCGCACCTGAAAACGTTGAATACCGTGGTCGTTTACAGCCAGGTCGTATCTTCGTTGCTGACCTTGAGCAAGGCCGCATCATTTCTGACGAAGAAGTGAAAGACGGTATTGCTAAAGCACAACCCTACGAAAAGTGGGTTGAAGAGAACCTTCTGAGCTTGAAAAAGCTACCGGATGCGAACAACGAATTTAACCAACCTTCTCCAGAAAAGTTGCTTCACAAACAACAATCGTTTGGTGTGAGCTCTGAAGAAGTAAACGAAATCATTCTACCTCTTGCGAAAACAGGCTACGAGCCACTTTCAGCAATGGGGGCTGACTGGCCGCTAGCGATTCTTTCCCATCAATCGCAGCACCTTTCAAACTACTTCAAGCAATTATTTGCACAAGTAACTAACCCGCCAATCGATCCGATTCGTGAGCGTATGGTTATGTCTCTGAACACTTACCTAGGTAAGGATCAGAACCTACTTGCTGAAACACCTGAACACTGTCAAAAAGTAGAACTTGAATCTCCTGTGCTATCTAACTCAGAATTAGAGAAGCTACGTGCAATCGATAACGAGCACCTTCAAGCGAAGACGCTGGATATCGTATTCCAAGCAAACGGAGACAACGGCAAGTTAGAGCGCGCACTTAAGCGTATCTGCCAATACGCAGAAGACGCCGTGATTGATGGTTACTCTATCATCCTACTGACAGACCGTGCGGTTAACTCTACCCACGCCGCTATTCCAGCAATGCTGGCAGTTGGCGCGGTTCACCACCATCTTATCCGGAAAGGTCTAAGAGCTAAGTGTGACATTGTTGTTGAAACGGGCGATGCTCGCGAGACACACCACTTTGCAACGCTTATCGGCTACGGTGCGAACGCAGTTAACCCATACCTAGTTATTGAAACGATTGTTGAACTGCAACGTACGAAGAAGCTAGATCCAAACGTACACCCGCGTGAGTTATTCGATAACTACCGTAAAGGTGTCAACGGCGGTCTACTGAAGATCTTCTCTAAGATGGGGATCTCTACGCTACAGTCTTACCACGGTGCACAAATCTTTGAAGCACTTGGTGTAAGCAAGTCAGTGGTTGAAAAATACTTCACTGGTACTGTTTCTCGTATCCAAGGTCTAACGATCGATGATATCGCACGAGAAGTGCTAGTTCGTCACCGTGTTGGTTACCCAGCTCGTGAAATTCCAGCTCAGATCCTTGATGTTGGCGGTGTTTACCAGTGGAAACAACGTGGCGAGAAGCACCTATTCAACCCTGAAACGATTTCTCTACTTCAAGAGTCGACGCGTAATAAAGATTACGGTCAGTTCAAGAAGTACGCAAAAGCAGTTGATGACCAAGGCGACAACGCAGCAACGCTACGTAGCCAACTGGATTTCATCAAGAACCCTGCAGGCTCTATTCCTCTCGCGGAAGTAGAACCAATCGAGAACATCCTTAAGCGTTTCGCAACCGGCGCAATGAGCTTTGGTTCAATCTCACATGAGGCTCACTCAACACTGGCTGTTGCAATGAACCGCATTGGCGCGAAGTCAAACTCAGGTGAAGGTGGTGAAGATCCAGCACGTTTCGAGCGTAAAGAAAACGGCGACTGGGAACGTTCAGCAATCAAACAGGTGGCTTCTGGCCGCTTTGGTGTAACGTCTTACTACCTATCTAACGCTGATGAGCTGCAAATCAAGATGGCTCAAGGTGCGAAACCTGGCGAAGGTGGTCAACTACCTGGTGATAAGGTTGATGATTGGATTGGTGCAACACGTCACTCGACTCCGGGCGTAGGTCTTATCTCTCCACCCCCACACCACGATATCTACTCAATCGAAGATTTGGCTCAGCTGATCTACGATCTGAAAAATGCAAACCGTAACGGCCGTGTAAACGTGAAGCTAGTATCAGAAGCAGGCGTAGGTACGATAGCATCAGGTGTAGCAAAAGCGAAAGCTGACGTCGTACTTATCGCAGGGTTTGATGGTGGTACAGGTGCATCTCCGATGTCTTCTATCCGTCACACCGGTCTGCCTTGGGAACTGGGTCTAGCGGAAACTCACCAAACTCTGCTGAAAAACGGCCTACGTAACCGTATTGTTGTTCAGTCTGATGGTCAGATGAAAACACCTCGTGACCTTGCAGTTGCAACACTACTTGGCGCTGAAGAATGGGGCGTAGCAACAGCTGCACTTGTTGTTGAAGGCTGTATCATGATGCGTAAGTGTCACAAGAATACATGTCCTGTTGGTATCGCAACACAAAACAAGACCCTGCGTGAGCGTTTCGACGGCCGCGTAGAAGACGTAGTAACGTTCTTCCAATACATGGCAGAAGGTCTGCGTGAAGTAATGGCTGAACTTGGCTTCCGTTCTATCGACGAAATGGTTGGTCAATCGCACAAACTTAAAGTTCGTGATGACATCGGTCACTGGAAGTACAAGAACCTCGACCTAACACCTGTACTGCACATTGAGCAGGCACGTGAAGACGACGGTATCTACAACCAGAGACAACAAAACCACAACCTAGAAGATGTTCTTGACCGTAAACTGATTCAAGCTGCCATTCCAGCGCTTGAGAAAGGCGAAGCCGTGAATGCGACCTTCCCTATCATCAACACGGACCGCTCTGCGGGTACGATGCTATCGAATGAAATTTCGAAAGTTTACAAAGACCAAGGTTTACCACAACCAATGAACGTTAAGTTCTACGGTAGTGCTGGCCAATCTTTCGGTGCGTTCCTTGCGAAAGGCGTAAAATTCGAAGTAGAAGGCGACGCGAACGATTACTGGGGTAAAGGTCTATCTGGCGGTACGTTGGTACTGTACCCAGATGCGAAATCTTCTATCGTTGCGGAAGATAATATCGTGGTTGGTAACGTATGTTTCTACGGTGCAACCTCAGGTGAATCTTTCATTCGCGGTATGGCTGGCGAACGTTTCTGTGTTCGTAACTCAGGTGCGAAGGTTGTAGTTGAAGGTGTTGGTGACCACGGTTGTGAATACATGACAGGTGGCGCGGCAATTATCCTTGGCTCAACTGGCCGTAACTTTGCAGCTGGTATGAGTGGCGGTGTTGCTTATGTTTGGGATAAAGAAGGCGACTTCGAAACCAAGCTTAACGCTGAACTTGTAGACCTAGATCCAATTGAACAAGAAGATAAAGATCTTCTACTAGATATGCTAACCAAGCATGTTGAATTCACAGGAAGTGAAGTTGCTCAGTCTTTCCTAGACAACTTTGAAGCAAGTGTTGCATCACTGATTAAAGTCATGCCACGCGACTACAAAGCGGTTCTTGAAAAGCGTAAAGCTGAAGCACAACAAGCACAAACGGAAGAAGTGGAGGCAGTATAATGGGTAAGCCTACTGGATTTTTAGAACACGGTCGTGAGCTTCCAAAGAAGCTCGCCCCATCGGTTCGTATCGAAGACAACAAAGAGTTCGTACTTAACGAAGAGTTTGGTGAAAAAATCAATACTCAAGCATCTCGTTGTATGGACTGTGGCGTACCTTTCTGTCACAGCGGTTGTCCGATTGGTAACATCATCCCAGAATTCAATGACGCGGTGTACCGTGACAGCTGGGAAGAGGCTTGGAACATCCTAAGCTCTACCAACAACTTCCCTGAGTTTACAGGTCGTGTGTGTCCTTCTCCTTGTGAAAGTGCTTGTGTACTGGGTATCAACCAAGACCCAATCACCATCTGTAATATCGAGAAGACGATAGTAGAAACGGCGTACCGTGAAGGGTACGCAAAGCCTAAAACACCACGCTCTCGCACTGGTAAAACAGTGGCAGTGATCGGCTCAGGCCCAGCAGGCCTAGCCGCTGCTGAGCAACTAAACAGTGCTGGTCACTCAGTGACAGTATTTGAACGTGATGAGAAAGTCGGTGGTCTACTGCGCTTCGGTATCCCAGATTTCAAACTGGGCATGGACGTGATTGACCGCAAGATCAACCTGATGGCTGAAGCTGGCGTTGAGTTTAAAGTCAATCAACACATCGGTGTTGATGTTAACGCTCAACAGCTACGACAAGAATTTGATGTGGTATTGCTGACGGGTGGTTCTACGGTTCCACGCGACTTACCAATCCCAGGTCGTGAACTGAAAGGCGTTCATTTTGCCATGGAATTCCTTGGTCAAAACAACCGCCGAGCCAACGACTTAGACCTTAAAACAGAAGAGCTTCACGCTAAAGATAAGCACATAGTGGTTATCGGTGGTGGTGATACGGGTTCTGACTGTGTGGGCACATCAAACCGTCATAAAGCAGCAAGCATTACTCAGGTTGAGATCATGCCGATCCCACCAGAGAAACGCCCTGTAAATATGCCTTGGCCTCAATACCCAATGATCATGAAAACGACGACTTCTCACGAAGAAGGTTGTGAACGTCATTGGAACATCCTGACTAAAGAGTTCATCTCTGACGATAACGGTAATGTAACCGGGCTTCGTATCGCTGACATCGTTTGGCAAGACGCGAAACCAGGCGAACGTCCAGGTTTTGATGAAGTAGCGAACTCTGAACGTGTTATTCCGTGTGACATGGCATTCCTTGCGATGGGCTTCTTACATCCAGAACCTACAGGCGTGCTAGCTCAACTAGACATTAAACTGGACGAACGTGGTAACGTCGCTTCTGAAGGTTTTGCGACTAACCAAAAAGGCGTTTTCGCAGCTGGTGATATGCGTACAGGCCAGTCTCTAGTAGTACGTTGTATTAACGAAGGCCGTGAATGCGCCATTGCTATTGATGACTTCTTAATGGGTAACTCAAACTTAGAAGCGAAAGCCGACTCTTTGATGCTTTCTGCATAAAACTTTAATAGCAACTCCTTCCAAACTTTGGCCAACACTCTGTGTTGGCCTTTTTTATTTCTTAGATACCCATACCCGTTTACTTATTTATCCACTTTTTATGAATTAAGACAAAAAATTAGCCCAATAAAAATAACTAATAATCATTATCGTTTAACTTGATAACTCTAAAATACGACAAAATAAAGAAAAAGTGACCAGATAAACTCGATATAAAACAAATATAAAGACTAATTAACTATTCGAAATCCATGTGAAAAGAAAACAACCACTTGCTATCAAATTTTCTACATGATAATTATTGAGATCGCTTTAAAGGAACAAAACACGTTTCATTAAGAAACCAATTTACTTCAGCAGGAGCAGAAAAGTTGGTTTCCCCAATTAGAAGTTGTCAAAATTTCGCAACTCAATAGGGATATAAGCTGAGGCTTCGGCACTGTAGTGATACATGCCAAAGGAACCCGCAGTCTCAACTGCAAGCAATCAAGGAAATGATCGAATGAATCAGGAATCTCGCTCGCTTTATGACCGCGAGCATGAACACTCCAGTTGTGGGGTGGGTTTCATCACCGATAAAACTGGTGAACAAACTCATCAATTACTCTCACTAGCCCATCAAGCTCTGTGCACAATTCCACACCGTGGAGGCATGAACGCAGAAGGCATTGGTGATGGTGCAGGGGTCAACATCGACCTATCGATAAACTTTTATCGTCATCTTCTCAAGACCTCAGACCTTGAGCGCGGAGACTTTGGTGTTGCGAACTTCTTCTTTCCTTTTAATAGTGAATACCACGCTCAAACAAAACAGATCATAGAAACGCTTCTAGCTAAGTACCAATTGGATATTGCGTTATGGCGCGAAGTGCCTATAAATCCTACAGCAATAAACGATGCATCTAATAAAGTGCAGCAGCCAATTCAACAAGTGATCTTTTTAAATGGTGATTTTTCCCGTAGCGCTGAACATTTTGAACATCAGATCAACCTAGCATTAGGTGAAATTGAATCGGTTGGTTTTACTGATGATGAGTTATCAGGCTTCTACCCTCTCTCTATGAGCTCGAAAACTCAGGTCTATAAAGGGCGTTTAAACTCATGGGAAGTGGTTCCCTACTTCTGTGACTTATCCCACTCAGAGCACCATATTACAACGCTATTTTTCCATACGCGTTTTTCGACAAATACGGCACCAGCAACCATGATGGCTCAACCATTTCGCCGCATGGCACACAATGGTGAATTAAATACTGATAAGAAAAACCGCCTCAGTGAAGATGCTATTGCTCGCCAACAACAAAAAAGAGTTATTTTCCCGAAGGGTCAATCAGACTCGGCTAGACTAGATCAAACCTTAGCCCGTCGCGTTGTTGAAGATCGACTCGACATTGTTACGGCTGTGCTCGCAATGATGCCACCAGCTTGGGAGAATGACGACAGAATATCTCCAGAAGTCAAAGCGATGCTTGAATACTTCAGCCTTTCAGAAGAAAAAAATGATGGCCCTGCTGCGCTTATTTTCTCGGATGGTCAAAAAGTCGGAGCTAGATTGGACCGCCTAGGTTTACGCCCGTTGCGTAGTGTTGAAACAGACCGTTACCTTGCTGTCATGAGTGAAGCTGGTCAAATTGATTTCCCAGCAGAGGACATTGTACGCTTTGGGCGAATCCAAGCAGGTGGCATGATCTATTTTGATCACGCAACTGGTCGTAGCTATGAAACCAATGAGATCCTAGAGACACTCGCTAAAGAGCGTAACTACAGTGCACTACTAGAATCAGCCAGTATTACCCTTAGCGATCTTGAAGAGCCCAAACTCAATAGCATTACCGTCAACACCAATTTTAGTACGTATAGCCGACATGTCGCTTACTCACTGAACCAGGAAAGCTTTAAGTTTTTCCTTGATCCGATGATCGAACATGGCGCAGAAAAGATCACAGCAATGGGCTTTGGGTTAGCACCTAATGTGCTAACCGATGAAGAAGGCGGAATGTCCAAGTACTTCAGCCAACGTTTTGCACAAGTTACCAACCCACCTCTCGACTCATTAAGAGAAGGCGACGGCATGACATTACGTGTCGCCCTTGGAGCAAAACCAAACTTTAGCCCAAGAGCAACCGTTCAACTTGTTCTCAATTCTCCGATTCTACAACCCCAACAACTTCAGCAGATTTTCGCGCAAAATCAAATCAAAATTGAGACTTTTGATGCCCTTTTCAACCCGACACTTAACAGCCGTGAAGATAACGCCCTGCGCGTATCTGAAGCTCTAACCTCACTTTGTGACACAATCCAAAGTTCAGTTGAGAATGGAACCAATATTGTCGTACTGAGTGACAAGCAGATTGGTAATGGCAAAGCAGCTCTACCTGCAATTCTTGTCGCAACCGCCGTCAACCAACGTCTGATCAAGCGCGGTTTGCGTTTCGATGCGAGCGTTATTTATCAAACAGGTCAAGCGGCCAGTAGCCATGACATTGCATGCCTACTTGGCTTTGGTATTTCTGCAGTTTGCCCTATTTCTGTCTACCATCGAGCTAAAACACTGTGTAATAACCAGTCTGTCGAGCAAGGGCTCAAGAATTTCCAAAAAGCCTGTGAAAAGTCCTTGATGAAAACCATGGGTAAGTTTGGCCTGTGTACGGTTGAGAGTTATATAGGTGGTGAGTTCTTCGAGTCCAACTTCCTTGATACCGACTCTGAACTGTTGAATCGTTTCTTCCCAAACATTAGCTCTCCTGTTGGTGGGGCGCAGTTCGATGACCTCGCGTGGAGCTCTGCAAAATGGCATTTCAAAGCCCTAGCAATTAACGAAGAGAACCAGATACCTCTACTTGGGTTATTCAAAGAGCGTCAAGATGGAGCGGGACACAGCTTCGGTAATACTGCGGTCCGTGAATACATCAACATGACCCAAGAAGAAGTCCGCTATGTTGACCTTGTCGCAGAGCAAGCTCTCGAATCAACCATCGCAACCAGTGAAGATGTTGCCTATAAGCAGACCGGTTACGAAAAGCTAACCCCAGAAGAGATCGATAAATTCAAAGTGACACCTGCATATCGTTCCTTTGCTGATAACCTATATCGTGAACGTGAAACGCGTCCAGCGACATTGCGTGATATCCTGCTTTTACCGCTTAATTTCAATCAAGCAAAAAGTGTAGATGAATTTTCACACCTTCTGGATCGTTTCCACTTCGAAGGCAACGTTAACTACCTTTGGTCAGGCCTAGAAGTTGAAGTCTCACCTGATGCCGTAAATCAATTTGTTCTAACACTTAACAATCGTGAACAAATGAACTCACTCAAAATGGCCATTGAGGCTACTTGGTCTGAGAAAACAGAGCATCTTGTCATTGTTGATGACGCCATTCACCTAACTGTCAATCCTGAACTGCAAGCTTTCTTATCACGCGTTAAATTGGCTAAACAACCGATTGAGCTCCACCAAGTTCAGGCTGCTCACCTTATTACCCCGGCTTTTGCTTCAGGAGCAATGAGTCATGGCGCTCTTAACGCTAATGCGCATCAAGCTGTGGCTCAAGGTACTAATATCGCAGGGGCCATGAGCAACTCAGGAGAAGGTGGTGAGCACTCGTCTCGTTTCAACTCAATTAAATCAAGTAAAATCAAACAGTTCGCTTCTGGGCGATTTGGCGTATGGGTTGGCTACCTTGCAGACCCACAACTTGAAGAAATTGAAATAAAAATTGCACAAGGAGCGAAACCAGGTGAAGGTGGACAACTCCCCTCACCAAAAGTAACGGTAGAAATTGCTGCCGCTCGTGGCGGTACTCCCGGGGTTGAATTAGTTAGCCCACCACCACACCACGACACTTACTCTATAGAAGATCTAGGGCAGCTAATTCATGATGCGAAAGCAGCTCGCGTACGCGTTATCGTTAAACTGGTATCTTCAGAGGGGATTGGCACTATTGCTGTCGGTGTGGCTAAAGCTGGTGCCGATGTTATCAACGTCGCGGGTAATACTGGCGGTACAGGTGCAGCAGCGGTAACCAGCTTAAAAAATACTGGTCGCGTTGCTGAAATTGGGATAGCCGAAGTGCATCAAGCGCTTAGTGAAAATGGCCTACGCGATAAAGTCACCCTACGTTGCTCTAATGCTCACCAAACAGGTATCGATGTCATAAAATCGGCCATTATGGGAGGTGACTCCTTCGAATTTGGTACCACAGCTTTAATGATGCTTAAGTGTGTAATGGCTAAGAACTGTAACGTAAAGTGCCCTGCAGGGCTCACGACTAACCCTGAGCTTTACCAAGGAGATCCAAGAGCACTTGCTCAGTATTTCTTAAATGTTGCCCATGAAGTTCGTGAAATTCTTGCTCATCTTGGTTATCAAAGCTTGCAAGAGATTCGAGGAAAAAGCGAACTGCTTCACCTTGCCAACCACCACAGTATCGTCGGTAAACTCAATGTTACTGGTCTATTGCGCGAAGTAGATATTGTTAAAGTTGCAAAACCTGTTTATCTAGAAGCTGACTTTACTCCCGACGATGCTCTAATTGAGCAACTCCTGGCCAACTATTTTGATCAAGAAGCGCGCCATATCGAGCTTGATGCAGGCAAACTGAACAACTGCAATAAGTCGATGGGCGGGCAGCTTTCAATAGACATCGAACGTGCGCTCAACTACCAAGATAAAGCTCAACAACACCCGGCTGCGTTAAGCGCAGCGAATGGACGTCGCTTCTTTGATGCTGAATCGATCGTGGTTAAGAGCCATGGTAGTGCCGGACAAAGCTATGCGGCATTCAATAACAGTGGCCTACTGATGGAGCATACTGGTACTTGTAACGATGGTGTCGGTAAAGGTTCAAGTGGCGGCCACATTGTTGTGCGCTCACCAAGTCAGCGCAAGTTCAAGACGGGTAATAACGTACTCATTGGCAACTTTGCACTGTTTGGTGCAACAGGAGGCCAAGCCTTTATTCAAGGAGAGGCAGGAGATCGCTTTGCTGTTCGAAATTCAGGTGCTGTCGCCGTAGTTGAAGGCGTTGGTGATTTCTGTTGCGAGTATATGACTAATGGCTCAGTCATCAACTTAGGGAACTTTGGTAAAGGCTTCGGCAATGGTATGTCTGGAGGAATAGCTTACCAATATGATGTCGACGGAAAGTTCGTTGATAGTTGCAGTGCCGACTCCATCTTGACGATACCACTGATAGAACAAAACCCTGGCTATGAAGAGGCGCTAAAATGGCATCTTGAACAACACGTTCGCTTTACAGGTTCAAGAAAAACGCAACGTATCCTCAACGATTGGCCAACGAGTCGTACTATGTTCACTTTGGTCATACCGCTAGCACTACTGCACAGCCAGCACCCTGAAAGTATTCTTGAACATCACAGTCGAAAACAGATACTTGAAGAGCTCATTCAGGGACAAGCGAGCAGCCTGATTGAAGCGGTGCACTTTGCCTTCCGAGATCAAAAATCCTTAGCGAATGGCTTAAGCCCACAATATGGAGATATGGACACCCCACTTATTTGCGAACTATTAACGCATAGTGGCGTGCTTCATCGCGCCCACCAGCTCGTGAAAAACACGGCTATAGATACTCACGTTATTCAGCGAATGTTTGAGCTAAAAGACAAAAAGCTTTACGACCAACTGCTCAAAGACGTGAAAGAAGCAGTCTCAAACTATAGTGATGACGAACTCTCCGTATTACTTGCCAACAAACGAATTCAAGACTACAAAGCCTCACTTGAAAGGCGTGATGTTTGGGATACCCACAGCCGAGGCACGACAGTATGGATCATCGCTAGAGAACGAGATATTAGCAAAGAGATGGAGGTTATTGAGCCTATCAATCAACGCTTGGCCACTCTCTACTGCTACACTTTCGCCGATGTGATACGCGAGCAAATAGAGCAAACCAAACAAGAAGCCCAAAACGCCTAAGGACAGGCAAAGTATTAAATAGGAATAATCATGAAAGTACCTCATTTGCCACAAGATTTACCATTTAATGAAGACCAAAAGACTTGGTTGGCGGGCTTCTTTTCAGGCCTTCATTCACGCCTTTTGGTAAAGGAAGAATCCGTTGTACATGCGGAATCTAAACCTCAAGTGAAGGGATTAACCATCCTTTATGGATCGCAAACAGGTAACGCAGAAAGCGTGGCCTATGACACCGCAGAAAAAGCCAAGGAGTACGGCCTTACTGCTACGGTGCAAGATATGGATGATGTTGACGCTCAAGTCTTTGTGAAGTCCTCACGCATCCTAATCATCACCAGCACCTACGGTGAAGGTGAACATCCGGATAATGCCGAAACCCTTTGGGAAACCATGAGCGGGGACAATGCGCCGAAACTCGCTAGTACCTACTTCTCTGTATTAGCACTAGGCGATACCAGCTATGATGATTTCTGCCTTGCCGGAAAAGAGTGGGACGAGCGGTTAACACACCTAGGTGCTACACGTATCACTGAGCGAGTCGATTGTGACATTGATTTTGAACAACCGGCTGAAGAGTGGATGATCGCCACCCTTCCCGCTATCGCAGCGAAAGGAGATGACAACGAAAGTGCATCCACAGCATCACCAACAACCAAGCAAAAATCTAAGTATGGCCGTAAGAACCCTTTACAAGCGACACTCAAGCATAAGCGAGTACTCACTAAAGAAGGTTCAAGCAAAGAAATTGTTCATTACGAACTGTCTCTTGAAGGTTCAGGGGAGTTCTATAAACCAGGTGATGCCCTAAATGTCATCCCACAGAACCAACCAGAGTTGATCAACGCACTACTCGATCACTTTCAGTTTACAGGTGATGAGAGGCCATCATGGAATGGTGAGAACCATAGCTTACGCGAACTATTTACTGGCTACCTAGATATTCGAACACCATCGAAAGAGTTAGTTAAAACTCTCGCTGAATCCGCCAGTGATCATAATGTTATTCAGATGCTAGGCAATGACGATACCAGTCCCTTGAATGACTTCCTGTGGGGTAAAGACGTACTGGATCTTGTAAAAACATACCCTACTGTTTCGTTATCACTGGCAGAAATTTTATCGCTCCTAAGGCCTATTGCGCCACGCGCTTACTCAATTTCTTCTAGCCTTAACAAACACAACGATGAAGTTCATCTCACTATCGGTAGTGTGCGTTATAAACATGACGAACGTAGCTACAACGGCACGTGTTCAACGTGGCTTGCCGATTTAGTTGAAGAGGGTAAGACAGTACCTTGCTACTTTGCTCCAAATAAGAGCTTTGCTGTACCTGAAGATGACAAAGCACCAATGATCATGGTAGGACCGGGAACTGGCATTGCACCTTTCCGAGCCTTCCTTGAAGAACGTGAAGTGCAAGCTTCCCCTGGTGATAACTGGTTAATTTTCGGTGATCGTAATAGCGCTACCGACTACATTTATCAAGAAGAGCTCGAAGCCTTGCAACAAAAGGAGGTTTTGACTCGACTAGACTTAGCATTTTCCCGAGACCAAGAGCAGAAAGTTTACGTACAAGACAAGATGCGCACCAACGGCTCTGAGCTATTTGCATGGTTAGAACGTGGCGGCTACTTCTTTGTTTGTGGTGATGCCTATTACATGGCAAAAGACGTAGATAAAGCGCTACACGACATCATTTCAGAGCACGGTGGACTAGATGACGATGGTGCGAAAGCTTACATCAATAAACTCAAGAAGCAAAAACGTTACGTTCGTGACGTCTACTAACCTCATTCCATACGAAGACGATCCTCAATGAGGTGCGTAGAAGAATGAATATATAAGGGTCCAAATATGGATCCTTTTCTTTATTAAGTCATATAATTAACTTTCAATATCATGACGATCATAAATGGGTAAATCGTTCATTCCCATTAAAAATAAAGGAAATAATAATGAAAAAAATCGTCTTGCTCTCTACCCTTCTCATCAGTCTTTCAGGCTGTAGCCAAGGAAATCAAACAATGGAAGACAGAACTCATGCCCCGTGTGGCAACAAGCCGAACTGTGTCTCGACTCAAGATACACGCGAACAACACAATATTGCCCCGTTTACCTTAGTGGACGGTGTAAGATTATCTCAAGTTCAGGCAGTAATATTGCAACTACCTAGAACTAAAGCGGCGGTTTCAAAAGACAACTATCTGCGTATTGAATTTACTAGTAAGATCATGCGCTTTGTCGACGATCTTGAACTGAAAATTGAGGGTGAAAACCTGTTGGTCCGCTCAGAGTCTCGTACTGGCCACTCTGATTTTGGCGTAAACCGAAAACGCGCTGAACAACTTCGCGCTAACTTAAAAAGTGAAGGCCTGATCAAATAGATAAAAGAATACGCAGATAAATCGCTGCTATTCGGATGAGAAGTGCTTCTGGGCGGTCGCTTGACACTTCTTATCCATGCTACAATTTCGCTCTACTGTTTAAATATTATTTATTAAGAGACTACACATGAAAATCGGCATCATTGGCGCAATGGAGCAAGAAGTTGCGATCCTAAAAGCAGCAATTTCAGACATTACTGAAGTGAATAAAGGCGGTTGTACTTTCTTTTCTGGTCAGCTAAATGGTGTTGACGTTATTTTGCTTCAATCTGGCATTGGTAAAGTAGCAGCGGCAGTGGGTACTTCAATCCTACTAAGCGAATACCAACCAGATGTAGTACTGAACACGGGCTCTGCTGGCGGTTTTGATTCAACACTAAACCTTGGTGATGTTGTTATCTCGACTGAAGTTCGTCACCACGATGCTGACGTTACGGCTTTCGGTTACGAAATCGGTCAAATGGCAGGTCAACCTGCAGCGTTCAAAGCTGACGACAAATTGATGGCTGTTGCCGAACAAGCTCTCGCACAAATGGAAGATAAGCATGCTGTTCGCGGTCTTATCTGTACTGGCGACGCATTTGTTTGCACAGCAGAACGCCAAGAGTTCATCCGTAAGCACTTCCCATCAGTCGTTGCTGTAGAGATGGAAGCATCTGCTATCGCTCAAGCTTGTCACCAATTCCAAGTACCATTCGTGGTTGTTCGTGCAATTTCTGACGTTGCAGACAAAGAATCACCAATGAGCTTCGAAGAGTTCCTGCCTCTAGCTGCGCAAAGCTCTTCTGAAATGGTTATCAAGATGGTTGCCCTACTAAAGTAAACGACTAGACATGCAAACACTGTTTGAACAGGTATTTGCAAATGGCGTGCTCCTTGTAATGTGGGGAGCACTGCTTTTTCATTTAATTTTACCTATCCCTCATGCCGCACACCCCACGACCTTATGGCATAAGTTTGCTGAGCTTTTAGCAAGCAAGGTTAATAACAACCAAAACTATTCCCAAAGCTTAATCTCGGGCACCTTAGCTTGGGGGTTAATGGTCTTGCCGGCTCTGGTTATTCTATTGGCACTGCAGCCACTGGTTTGGCAATCACAACTGTTTGAATTAGCGCTGTTGTTACTCGCGATTGATTGGCGTAATAATGAAAAGCTAGCGAATCAACTGATCAAAGCACTTGGCCGAGAAGATAAAACTACCGCTCGTCAATTACTGGCTCCGATTGTCAATCGTCAGACCGAATCACTGTCATCACTAGGGCTTGGCAAAGCTGCCGCTGAAACTATCATTATGGGTTACGCGCGTAACGTGATTTGTGTGTTGTTCTGGTACGCCGTTGGTGGTGGAATCGCAGCGTTAATGTATCGCCTTGTGGTCGAATTAGCTCGAGCTTGGTCACCAAGCCGTAAGCAGTTTTCCCCATTTGGCTCAACCGCTATCAAAATTGTCGCAATCTTAGAGTTCGTACCGATGCGTTTATTCGCTTTGATGATCGTAAGTGGTGAAAAAGCGACACACACGTTTAAGATGATGCTAGTCCAAAGCCGCTCTTGGCCACTGCCTGGCCCTGCATGGTTGATTACTGCTGTCGGCAATAAGCTTGAGCTGTCACTGGGCGGTCCTGCGATTTACGACAGCACCAAAGCTATTCGAGCAAAATTAGGCGGCAGAATCGCCCCTTCAGCGCTGCACTTGTCTCAAGTTCAAAAACTGCTGTTTGGTCGCATCGCTATCTGGATATTTTTACAAAGCCTAATTTTACTATTTGTTCACCAAGGGATTTAGAGTGAAACCATCAGCACTTGTTACAAGCCTTACTATTTTGTTTTCCAGCTTATGGCTGCCTTTGTCATTTGCAGAAGCAACACCACTGACTTCAGAAAAAGTTCAACCGGCTCAACGCGTGGTTAGCCTTGCTCCTCATGCCACTGAGCTCGCATACAGCGCTGGTTTAGGTGATAAGCTTGTTGCGGTAAGTGAGCGAAGTGATTACCCACCACAAGCTGACCAGCTAGAGAAAGTAGCAAACTATCAAGGCATCAAGGTTGAGAAGATCATCGCCCTACAGCCTAACTTGATTCTTGCGTGGCCAGCCGGAAACCCGCCTAGAGAACTCGCGAAGCTAGAGCAGTTTGGTTTCAATATTTACTATTCCAAAACCAAAAGCCTAGACAACATCGCGACCAATATTGAACAACTTAGCCAATTCGCAAGCAACCCGAATATCGGTAGAAATAATGCCAAGCAATACAGAGAAAAGCTCAATGCGTTGAGACTAAAATATAAAGATGCCGAGCCAGTAAACTACTTTTACCAACTAAGTGAGAAGCCGATCATCACGGTTGCTCAAGGGCACTGGCCAAGTGAGGTGTTTGAGTTTTGTGGCGGCCACAATATTTTCGAAGACAGCGCCTCCCCTTACCCACAAGTTGGCATTGAGCAAGTTGTGTTAAGGAAGCCGCAAGTGATCTTCACTTCTCAGCACGCGATTGAGAATGGAACCATGTGGCAAACTTGGGAAGGTGAGATCCCGGCAGTCGCTCAAAATCAGATTTGGTCACTCAACTCTGATTGGATTAATCGCCCAACGACGAGAACTTTGAAAGCGATCCAACAAGTATGCGATTTCTTCGATAGAGCTAGGCAAAATCACTAACTATTTGCTGCGTTTTTTCGTACAATTCGCCACCGACCTGTCCCTACAATTTCAACCATAAGAGCACCAGTATCATGGACTCCATGCTGCTTTATATTATCGATTTATTTGGCACCGCTATCTTTGCTATCTCTGGCGTATTTGTCGCAGGCCGTCTTAAAATGGACCCCTTTGGCGTCGCCGTTTTAGGCAGCGTAACCGCGATTGGCGGCGGTACTATTCGTGACATGGCATTGGGCGCGACACCTGTGTTTTGGATCACTGATACCACCTACCTTTGGGTTATCATCACCACCTGTTTGCTGACCATGATTATAGTAAGACGCCCCAAGCGTCTGGCGTGGTGGATCCTACCAGTATGCGATGCAATCGGCCTAGCGGTATTCGTGGGCATTGGTGTAGAAAAAGCGCTGATTTATCAAGATTCTGCATTGGTTGCTATTATCATGGGTGTGATCACAGGCTGCGGTGGCGGCATTATCCGTGACGTACTTGCTCGTGAAGTCCCAATGATTCTAAGAAGTGAAGTCTATGCGACCGCTTGTATCATTGGCGGCGCTTTCCATACCATGGCGCTCAGCATGGGGCACGACTCAGAAACCGCATTTCTGGCCGGCGTGTTCACGACACTATTGATTAGGCTTGGCGCTATTCGCTGGCACATGTCATTGCCTACCTTCGCAATCAAATAGGCTAGCGTTACAAAATAGAAATGGCTCCGCAAAGGAGCCTTTTTTAATCCGGCTCACTCTCCAATCCATTCTTATGATCTTTCGTGATACTTTACGTTCCCAATTTAAAATACCTAACTGAGTTCAAACCTTTCGCTTCAAATCTAGAGAATGAATGGCGTTTGAGGTAACTTGGTTTAATCATTCCCAACTTTCATGAATATCACTAAATGTTACTCGAAGGAATCGAAACTCTATTGGTGCTTAGCAAAGCAAAGACCATGAGCCGCACTGGCAGTTTGCTTTATATCAGCCAATCGGCGGTAAGCAAACGGATTGCTAATTTAGAGAAGAAGTTAGGTAAGAAACTCATAGAACCGAGTGGCCGACAGATCAAACTGACGCCGGATGCGATCGCATTAATCGAAAGTATTGGCCCTGCATTCAATGAACTTAGAGGGCTTATCTACGAGCAACAAGAGTTGGAAGACACCACCCTTATTACCTTAGATAGCTCTAAATCTTTGATCGCAGGTTATCTAGGTGAAATGATGGGCCAATTTATCCAACAAGATAAATACATCACCATTACCACTAACCATACTCCAAGAATCATAGAGCGAGTGCAATCTGGTAAGGCGACCTTAGGGTTGTGCGCTGGTTTGCTGCCACCGCATCATGGGTTGATGACTTTCCACCTGTTTGATGAGCCGTTTTACATAGTGAGTAAATCGCCGTTAACGGATCTTCCTCCAATGGTCATCACTAACGACATGACCAACCCTGCTAACTCGTATCAGTTATCGGTACTGGAAAAGTTCGGCATCAAACCCTTGATGGAGATGGATGCCTACACCGCAGCTGCCCAGTTAGCGTTGGGGGGGACAGGACCCGCTTTGATCCCGCTCTCTATCGTAAAAACACTCAATATTAAGTCTCAATACCTGTTTAGCTTCCAAGAACTAGAAGGCCTTATTCGACCGATTCATATCTGTGTGAGAGCGAATAGCTATCAATCCCCACGAGTTAAAATACTGATAGAATCCATTGTTGATGCTGTTCCCAAAGCAGTTTAGATGCCATTAACATCGACATCACTATCACAAGGGGGCGAATCCACTTCTGCCCTTTTGTCACCACCACTTTAGCGCCAAGCTGAGCGCCCATAAAGCCACCAACAGCCATCACTAAGCCCAACTCCCAAATGGGTAAACCAGCAATAATAAAGAAGATCAATGCGGCTATATTCGAGGTGAAGTTAAGAACCTTAGTACGTGCTGTTGCATCCACTAACGAGAAATGACCAATCGCAACAAAACAGACGGTGAAGATAGAACCTGTTCCTGGGCCAAAGAAGCCATCATAGAAACCTACGCCACCACCTACACACAGAGCAAACATCGCCTCAGAGATCTTCTGTTCACCCTCAGACGCTCTGGTTTGTGGTGCTAATAAGAAATAGAGAGAGATGGCAATAAGCAGTAATGGGATCATGCTGGTCAGCAAGCTCGCATCAATATGCTGCACTAACTCAGCGCCAATCGCAGAACCAATAAAGGTACAGAGAATAGCAAGACGCATCTCTTTAATACTGACGATACCGTTGCGAACAAAATACCAACTCGCAGAAAAGCTACCAAAAGAACTTTGAAGTTTGTTGGTTGCCAATGCCTGCGTTGGTGGTACTCCTGCCGCTAGCAATGCAGGTAAAGTCAATAACCCACCACCACCGGCCATCGCATCAATAAAGCCTGCCGCTGTTGCAACAACAAACAAGATAGCCAATATTTCTAGAGTGATTTCCATATACCCAGCACCTTAAATTCTCGTGTAGCGACAAATTACCATCGTGAGCAAACAATCAACAACGAAACACAAGATTGTAACCTATTCCAAATTTTCATCATTTAGCCATCACCAGATTTTCACCATTTAACCGACACCAGATAACAGACATAAAAAAGCCCACTCCGAAGAGTGGGCTTTGAGCATTTATATCCGCTTAACAGCGATACACGTGAGTCAATTAAGCTTGAGAAGCTTTAACTTGTGCGTGTAGCTCTTGAACTGAAGTTACTGACGTTTTCGCGTCTGCAGTGTGCGCCATACAAGTCGCGAATGCAGCGTTTAGCGTAGTCGTGTAGTTAACTTTCTCAGCCAATGCGCCACGACGAAGAACTTTAGAATCTTCAATCGCTTGACGGCCAGCCGCAGTATTCACGATGTACGTGTACTCATTGTTCTTGATACGGTCAAGAATGTGAGGACGACCTTCGTGTACCTTGTTTACTAGACGTGGGTTGATGCCCGCTTCGCCAAGGATAACTGCAGTACCGTGTGTTGCGTCTAGCTGGTAACCAAGCTTAGATAACTTAGATGCTAGGTCAACAACGCGCTCTTTGTCGCCTTCACGAACAGAAAGAAGTGCACGACCGCCTTCTGGGTAGATGTTGCCACAACCCAATTCAGCTTTAGAGTATGCTTCAGCAAACGTTGCACCAACACCCATAACTTCACCAGTAGAGCGCATTTCTGGGCCTAATAGTGGGTCAACACCAGGGAATTTGTTGAATGGAAGAACAACTTCTTTCACTGAGTAGTATGGTGGGATGATTTCTTTCGTAAAGCCTTGAGACTCTAGCGATTGACCCGCCATAACACGAGCTGCAATCTTAGCGACCGCTGCGCCTGTTGCTTTCGATACGAACGGTACTGTACGTGCTGCACGAGGGTTAACCTCGATTAGGTACACTTCGTTGTTCTTAACAGCAAACTGCGTATTCATTAGACCACGAACACCCAACTCAAACGCTAGCTTTTCAACTTGCTCACGCATTACGTCTTGGATTTCTTGGCTTAGCGTGTATGCAGGAAGAGAACATGCTGAGTCACCCGAGTGAACACCCGCTTGCTCGATGTGCTCCATGATACCCGCAATAACAACGCGCTCACCGTCACAAATCGCATCAACGTCTACTTCAATTGCATCATCTAGGAAGCTATCAAGTAGTACTGGAGATTCATTTGAAACGCTGACAGCTTCGTTGAAGTAGCGACGTAAGTCTTGCTCGTCGTATACGATTTCCATCGCACGACCACCAAGAACATAAGAAGGACGAACAACCAATGGGAAGCCGATTTCGCGAGATTTATCTACCGCTTGCTCCATTGTTGTTACTGTCGCGTTTTCTGGTTGTAGAAGACCAAGACGGTCAACAGCAACTTGGAAACGCTCACGGTCTTCTGCACGGTCGATTGCGTCAGGGCTAGTACCAATGATTGGTACGCCAGCAGCTTCAAGCTCACGAGCCAGTTTCAGTGGTGTTTGACCACCGTACTGAACGATAACGCCTTTTGGCTTCTCAACACGAACGATTGCTAGTACGTCTTCCAGAGTTACTGGTTCAAAGTACAGACGGTCAGACGTATCGTAGTCTGTCGAAACAGTCTCAGGGTTACAGTTAACCATGATTGTTTCGTAGCCATCTTCACGTAGTGCTAGAGATGCATGTACACAACAGTAATCGAATTCAATACCTTGGCCGATACGGTTTGGACCGCCGCCTAGGATCATGATTTTCTCTTTGTCTGTTGGGTTCGATTCACATTCGTCATCGTAAGATGAGTACATGTAAGCCGTATCAGAAGAGAACTCAGCCGCACACGTATCTACACGCTTGTAGACAGGGTGAATATCGTATTGGTCACGTAGACGACGAATTTCACTTTCAGCCACACCTAGAATCTTAGACAGGCGAGCATCAGCAAAGCCTTTACGCTTAAGCTTCATTAGCTCGTCTTTATTCAGACCAGCAAAGCCTTTCGCTTTAAGTTCTTGCTCTAGTTTTACGATATCTTCGATTTGAACTAGGAACCAACGGTCAATTTGCGTTAGGTTGAATACACCATCGACTGACATACCAGCACGGAAAGCGTCTGCGATGTACCAAATACGGTCAGAACCAGCTTCTTTAAGCTCATGGCGAATCGTCGTTAGAGCGTCAGGTGCATCTAGGTCGACCATTTCGTCAAAACCAGTTGCGCCAACTTCTAGACCGCGAAGTGCTTTCTGTAGAGATTCTTGTTGGTTACGGCCGATAGCCATAACTTCACCAACAGACTTCATTTGCGTCGTTAGACGGTCGTTAGCACCTGCAAATTTCTCGAAGTTAAAACGAGGAATCTTAGTTACAACGTAGTCGATTGTTGGTTCGAATGATGCTGGCGTTGCGCCACCAGTGATGTCATTCATTAGCTCGTCTAGCGTAAAGCCAACAGCTAGTTTCGCTGCAATCTTAGCGATTGGGAAACCTGTTGCTTTAGAAGCAAGTGCAGAAGAACGAGATACACGTGGGTTCATCTCGATGATAACCATACGGCCATCTTTCGGGTTAATACCAAACTGTACGTTTGAGCCACCCGTTTCAACACCAATCTCACGCAGTACCGCTAGAGATGCGTTACGCATTAGTTGGTATTCTTTGTCTGTTAGCGTTTGAGCAGGAGCCACGGTGATCGAGTCACCAGTGTGAATACCCATTGGATCAAAGTTTTCAATCGCACATACGATGATACAGTTGTCGTTCTTGTCACGAACCACTTCCATCTCGTACTCTTTCCAACCGATAAGTGACTCATCGATTAGAAGTTCGTTGGTTGGAGATAGATCCAAACCACGACGACAGATTTCTTCAAATTCTTCTTTGTTATAAGCGATACCACCGCCTGTACCACCCATCGTAAACGATGGACGAATGATACAAGGGAAACCAACCATTTCTTGAACTTTGTAAGCTTCTTCCATCGTTTTCGCTGTATCAGCCGTTGGACACTCAAGACCAATAGCTTTCATTGCTTTATCAAAGCGTGAACGGTCTTCTGCTTTATCGATAGCGTCAGCAGTTGCACCAATCATCTCTACGCCGAACTCTTCAAGTACGCCGTATTTTTCTAAATCTAACGCACAGTTAAGTGCAGTTTGGCCGCCCATTGTCGGTAGAACTGCATCTGGCTTCTCTTTAGCGATGATGTTACGAACCACTTCCCATTGGATAGGTTCGATGTAAGTCGCATCAGCCATATCTGGGTCAGTCATGATTGTCGCTGGGTTCGAGTTTACAAGAATAACTCGGTAACCTTCTTCGCGAAGTGCTTTACAAGCTTGAGCACCAGAGTAATCAAACTCACATGCTTGACCGATAACAATCGGACCAGCACCTAGAATTAGAACACTTTTAATGTCAGTACGTTTTGGCATTATCTACTACTCCGGATTACGCTTTGTCTTGTTTGTTTGCAACAGACTGGTTAATTAATTCAATGAAGTGGTCGAATAGCGGTGCCGCATCTTCTGGACCTGGACTTGCTTCTGGGTGACCTTGGAAGCTAAATGCTGGTTTATCTGTACGGTGGATACCTTGTAGAGAACCATCAAATAGAGACTTATGAGTCGCTCGTAATGTCTCTGGAAGCGTATCTTCGTCAGCAGCAAAGCCGTGGTTTTGTGAAGTAATCATCACAACATCACGATCTAAATCTTTAACCGGGTGGTTTGCACCGTGGTGACCAAACTTCATCTTCACTGTCTTAGCGCCTGACGCAAGAGCAAGAATCTGGTGACCTAGACAGATACCAAAGATTGGTAAGCCTTTTTCTAGGAACACTTTTGTCGCTTCAATTGCGTAAGTACATGGTTCTGGGTCACCAGGGCCATTTGAAAGGAAAACACCGTCTGGGTTCAGTGCGAGTACTTCTTCAGCAGAAGTCTCAGCAGGAACAACCGTTAGGCGGCAGCCGCGGTCAACAAGCATTCGCAGGATGTTTCGTTTTGCTCCGAAGTCATAAGCAACAACGTGGTATGGCAATTCTGAGTCTGCTTTCGCTTCAGGAAGTCCACCCGTAAGCGTCCACGAACCTTGTTTCCATTGATACGCTTCTTTTGTTGTAACTTCTTTCGCAAGGTCCATACCTTTCAGGCCAGGGAATTCTTTTGCTTTCGCTAACGCTAGAGCCTCGTCAATATTGTTGCCCGCTACGATACAACCGTTTTGAGCACCTTTCTCACGCAGAATACGCGTCAACTTACGCGTATCGATATCAGCGATACCAACAACGTTTTGCGACTTAAGGTAATCAGAAAGAGATTGTTCATTACGGAAGTTAGAAGCGATTAGAGGGAGATCGCGAATCACAAGGCCTTGAGCGTGGATTGAAGAAGATTCTTCATCTTCGGAATTGGTTCCGGTATTGCCAATGTGAGGGTAAGTAAGAGTAACGATTTGCTGAGAATAGGAAGGATCAGTGAGGATTTCTTGGTACCCCGTCATCGAGGTATTAAAAACGACTTCACCAACTGCAGAACCTACAGCGCCAATGGCTTCACCGTGAAATACTGTCCCATCTTCTAGGACGAGTAGTGCTGACTTCTTCAAGACAACCTCCAGAAATAAAAATGCATTAAAATTGATTTAATTTGCAAATCTACCTTCCTGCAACACCAAAAACTGCGTGTTTATGGAAATTAGACAAATTGGCGGTATTTTAGTGATCTGCGTGATACGTGTCAACATTTAACGCAAAAGAAATTAAACATTTGTAAGGACTAATTCAATTTACACACCGAAAGCTTCAAAAGTTCAACTCTTATGCTCATTTAGGCCGAATATTACAATTTTCTAATTTTCAACCCTCACTTTAGTCAACCATAGAGTGGCAAAAATATCAGCAACAAATAGCAATCGATAAATACAAAGAGAAAACATAGAAATTTAAAACTTTAAAGCAAAAAGCACACTAAAACCCACATAAACAACACACAGAGAGAAAGAAAATGGCGATAAGAAGAAAGTATAAGGAAGATCGTAGAAGAGAGATTACTAAGGAAAATGCACCAAACAAAGAAAGCGCCGGCAATTGCCAGCGCATAAATATCTATTTACAGGTCATTCAAACCAAGCACATCAGTCATGGTATAAAAGCCTGCTGGTTTATCATTTAACCAAACCGCGGCCTTGATTGCACCATTGGCAAAGGTCATTCGATCAGTGGCTTTATGGGTAATTTCCACTCGCTCACCGATATCAGCAAACATAGCGGTATGCTCACCAATGATGTCACCGGCACGAATTGTCGCAAAACCGATCTCATCTTTGGTACGCTCGCCCGTAATACCTTCACGTGACCATACTGCGACATCGTTTAGCTCATTGCCCATCGCACCGGCGATCGCTTCGCCCATACCAATTGCAGTACCAGAAGGCGCATCAACTTTATGACGATGGTGAGCTTCAACGATCTCAACATCACAGTAATCGCCCATGACTTTAGCGGCCTTCTCTAACAGCTTAAAAACCAAGTTCACACCAACGCTATAGTTCGGTGCCATTACGATAGCCATCTCTTTTGAAGCCGCATCGATAACCAGCTTTTCTTCTTCAGAGAAACCAGTAGTGCCGATGATCAGTTTTTTACCGTGACGTTTACAAAGTTCAATATTCGCTAATGTGCTTACAGGTGCGGTAAAGTCGACGATCACGTCAAACTCTTCAACCGCTTTCGAAAGGTCATCAACTAGAGCCACATCAAAACGACCTTCACCGCATAACTCGCCAGCGTCAACACCGACCAAAGATGATTCTGGACGTTCTGAACCAGCACCAACGCTTGCTTCTGAATTATGGTGAGCGGCTTTCACCAAGTTACGACCCATACGGCCAGCTGCTCCTGCAATTGCAATTCTTACCACTGCGAATATCTCCATTGTTTTGGTTACCGTTGCCACTTATCTCTTGCAGCAACGTTCAATCGATTAATCTCTTTAAACTAACAACAATCTCAAACTCAGGCTAGCAATTACGAAAACTCTTTTATTACTCGCTCTAAAATTGGCACGTTTGCTTCGGGGAAGGCGTATTGATTCAATGATTCAAGAGCGACCCATTCACCTTGTTGACCTTCTTTACCATAAGGCTGCTCTTCAAAATCGGTAATAAGGATAAAATCAAACTTAAGTGACTTATCCGTATAGTCAAATTCAAGGTGCTCAAACAGAGACTGCTCAGTCACCTTGATACCAATTTCTTCATCAAGCTCACGAGTCATTGCTTGTTCAATGGTTTCACCCACTTCAACCTTGCCACCAGGGAATTCCCAGAAACCGCCTTTATGCTTATCGTCTGGGCGCTTAGTGATAAATACCTGTGACTTATCTTGATTGAAGATAATACCCGCTACAATATGGATTCTTTTCATGTGTTGGTGTTCCTTAATAAAACGCTGAACTCACATAGCCCCTGAATACGTCATCCTCAAGAAGGAGGAACGACTGAATTGGGGATCTAAAACAATATGAGCCTAACTAAACGAGATTCCCTATTACGCTCGTTCTCGCTATAGGGAATGACGACTTCCTTGCGTAACAAAGTAAGCCATGAAATTTACATACAAAAAGAGCCGCCTAAGCGACTCTTTTTATCAAAATTATATTAAGGCAAAGCTGTATTGGTTGAGAACGAGGAGGTGACGCGGAGTTTACAAGTGTAAATGAGCATCGCCGACGAAGTTATCAGCCACTACAGCAAAGCATTAGTCAATTTTACCGTGACACTGTTTGTATTTTTTACCACTTCCACATGGGCATGGTTCGTTACGACCCACTTTACGCTCATCACGTACTACCGTTTGTGGAGATGCCGCATCAGTTTCATCGCCGCCTAGCTGGTTTTCAGCCGTTGCATGTTGTGCTTGTGCACGACGCGCCGCTTGTTCAGCTTGAGCTTGACGTTGAGCTTCCATCTTTTCAACTTCTTCTTGTTGCTGAACACGAACTTTAGAAAGAATGGTAACAACGTCTGTTTTCAGCACATCTAACAGGCCTTCAAACAGTTCAAACGACTCGCGCTTGTACTCTTGTTTCGGGTTCTTCTGAGCATAACCACGTAAGTGGATACCTTGACGAAGGTGATCCATCGCAGCCAAGTGCTCTTTCCAAAGGCCGTCTAGCGTTTGTAGCATCACAGACTTCTCGAAGTTACGCAGTACTTGAGCACCAACCACTTCTTCTTTCTGTTTGTACGAATCAACCGCCATACCAAGAATACGCTCACGCAATGCTTCTTCATAAAGCTTGTCGTCTTCGTCCAACCAGCCTTGAATATCAAAGTCTAGATCGAAGTCATTCTTCAGACGATCTTGCAGACCCGCAATATCCCACATGTCTTCAAGAGACTGAGGAGCAATGTATTCATCAATGACTGACGCAAGTACATCTTCACGGTTGTGTTCGATCATCTCACTGATGTCATCTGAGCTCATCAGTTCATCACGTAGCTCATAAACAACCTTACGTTGGTCATTGGCTACATCATCGTACTCAAGAAGCTGCTTACGAATGTCGAAGTTACGACCTTCTACTTTACGCTGTGCTTTTTCAATTGAACGAGACAGCATCTTAGATTCAATCGCTTCGCCTTCGTCCATACCACTTTGAATAAGACCAGCCATACGATCAGACGTAAAGATACGTAGCAGAGAATCTTCCATTGATAGGTAAAAACGAGAAGAACCCGCATCACCTTGACGACCAGAACGACCACGCAGCTGGTTATCGATACGGCGAGATTCATGACGTTCAGTACCAATGATGTGCAGACCACCTGACTCAAGCACTGTATCGTGGATAATTCTCCAATCAGCTTTGATCTTATCGATCTGCTCTTTGGTTGGATTATCTAGCTTCTCAATTTGAGCCTGCCAGCTACCACCCAACACGATATCGGTACCACGACCGGCCATGTTAGTTGCGATAGTTACCGCACCAGGCATACCAGCTTGTGCAACGATCTCAGCTTCCATTTCGTGAAACTTAGCATTTAGAACGTTGTGCTTAATTTTTGATTTTTTCAATGCGTTAGACAGCAGCTCAGATTTCTCGATAGAAACCGTACCAACCAGTGATGGCTGGCCAGCCGCTACACGGTCTTTGATGTCTTCAATGATCGCATTGAACTTGTCTTCTTCAGTACGATAAACCACATCTGGCATATCGTTACGAACCATAGGCTTGTTGGTTGGGATAACCACCGTTTCTAGGCCGTAGATAGACTGGAATTCGAAAGCTTCAGTATCAGCAGTACCTGTCATACCTGACAGTTTTTCGTACAGTCGGAAGAAGTTCTGGAATGTAATCGATGCTAGCGTTTGGTTTTCATTTTGAATCTTCACACCTTCTTTAGCTTCAACAGCTTGGTGTAAACCTTCAGACCAACGACGACCTGGCATAGTACGACCAGTATGTTCATCAACGATAACCACTTCGCCTTCTTCAGTAACGATGTAGTCGACGTTTTTCTCAAACAATACGTGCGCACGAAGCGCAGCATTCACATGGTGCAATAGGCTGATATTGGTTGGAGAGTAAAGTGTGTCACCCTCTTCCATCAAGCCATTCTTAACCATTAGCTCTTCAACAAATTCTTGACCGTTTTCAGTCAGGTGAACCTGTTTTGATTTTTCGTCCATGGTGTAGTGACCTTCACCACGGTACTCTTCTGAATCTTCTTTATCTTGACGCTCTAGAGAAGGAATTAGAGTGTTAATGCGCGTATAAAGGTCAGAACTATCTTCAGCTGGGCCAGAGATAATTAACGGAGTACGAGCTTCATCAATTAAGATTGAGTCAACCTCATCGACTACAGCAAAGAAGCGCTCACGTTGAACTCGGTCTTCAGCACGGAAAGCCATGTTGTCACGAAGGTAATCAAAACCAAACTCGTTGTTTGTTCCGTATAGGATGTCAGCTTGGTACGCTTCTTTTTTCTCTGGCGGAGCCATGTTTGCCACATTCACGCCAACAGTCATGCCAAGGAATTCAAATAATGGACGGTTTGTTTCCGCATCACGCTTCGCTAGGTAATCGTTCACCGTTATTACGTGAACACCTTTACTTGGGAGCGCGTTTAGATAAGCAGGTAGGGTTGCGGTAAGTGTTTTACCTTCACCAGTACGCATCTCTGCAATTTGGCCAGCATTAAGAACCATGCCACCAATCAATTGCACGTCAAAGTGACGCATGCCGTAAACACGCTTCGACGCTTCACGTACCGTAGCGAATGCTTCAGGTAGAAGTTGATCTAACGATTCACCTTTATCTAAGCGCTCACGAAACTCAACCGTTTTTGCTTTTAACTCATCGTCTGAAAGAGCCTCAAACGTTGGTTCGAAGTTATTAATTTCTTTTACAATTTTTCTAAGGCGGCGCAGTGTTCTGTCATTGCGACTGCCAATTACCTTTGTCAGCAGCTTAGTAATCATGTGCTTGGAATCTCTTCGTTCTCAGATCGTCCGCGATCTATTTTAAATGCCGTCAGTCTCTACTAGCTATAAACTAGTCTTTAGTTACTAACCAAGGATACTGAGATAAATCTAGTATCTTTGATATTGTACTTGAGAGTAGAGTTTTCAAGGCTTCAGTTAAAATTAATGCCCTCTAGTGTAAGTAATTTTCACACCAACGACCATTTATAACCCCATTTGTTTGATGTGCTTGGTACTTTTCTTTCTAATTGTTGATGGATTAGCCAGACTGTAGCCAAATACTAGGCAACTTTTAAATGCTGACGACACTGTATCTGGAAAATAGATACAAAAAAACCAGGTCAATGACCTGGTTTTCAAAATCTTATATTGTCGTAAACAACAATTACGCTAGAACCATTCCTGGCTCAGCAAACGCAACAGGAGAACCAACTTCTTCTTCGAATGTTGCCCATTCCCAAGCTTCTGCATCAGCAAGTACTGCGCGTAGTAGTTGATTATTTAGGCCGTGACCTGATTTGTATGCACGGAACTCACCGATAATAGCGTGCCCACACATGTAAAGGTCACCAATCGCATCTAGCACTTTATGCGTTACGAACTCGTTTTCGAAACGTAGACCTTCTTCATTAAGAATTCGGTATTCGTCTAATACGATTGCGCAATCAAAGCTACCACCCAAACACAAGTTTTGTGATTGTAGGTATTCAATATCACGCATGAAGCCGAAGGTACGAGCGCGAGAAATTTCTTTCACAAAGCCTTGTGAAGAAAAATCAAACAACAGGTGTTGCTCATCAGATTCAATTGCTGGATGGTTGAACTCGATTTCAAAGTCCATACGGAAGCCGTTAAATGGAACGAATTCTGCCCACTTATCGCCATCTTCAAAACGAACAGGTTTCTTGATTCGAATAAAACGCTTCGCTGCATTCAGTGTTTCTACACCCGCTTGCTGTAGCAAGTATACGAATGGGCTTGCGCTACCATCCATAATTGGGATCTCTGGTGCATCGACTTCAACAATAATGTTGTCGATACCCATACCCGCTAGAGCTGCGTTAAGGTGTTCTACTGTAGAGATACGTACGCCTTCGTCATTAACAAGAGCAGTACATAACATAGTGTCACGAACTGACGCTGGATCAGCTGGGAAATCTACAGGTGGATTTACATCTGTACGACGATAAACAATACCTGTATTTGCAGCTGCCGGGCGAAGAGTAAGTGTGACTTTACGACCAGAGTGGAGACCCACACCAGTTGTTTTCACAATTTCTTTCAGAGTACGTTGTCTGATCATCTGCTTGCCTCGTTATCAGTGCTACAAATCACGGTCAGTATTTACCGACCGCGAATTTTACCATTAATTCGACGATAGTCAAACTTTGGGTATTTGTTAATCAGCCTGACGTCGTAAGAATGCCGGAATATCTAAGTATCCACTCTCTTTCTCAGCTTTAGGTGCTGCACTTTGGCTAGCGCCTGTACCTGAAGAAACAGGTGACGTTGTTGGCTGCGGCTTAACTTGAGGTTTTACCTCAGTTTTTTCTTGCAATGGTTGTGCCACTTTATCTTCCACTTTTGGTGCAGTTTGAGCCGCGATCTGTGGTTGAGGAGTTGGTGCAACCTTAGCTTTACCACCAGCAACTAATGTAATGTCTGGTTTTTTCTCTGTGCCGATACCTGTTGCTACAACAGTTACACGGATTTCATCCGTCATATCAGGGTCTAGAGAAGTACCAATCACAACTGTTGCGTTATCAGATGCGAATGCCTTAACTGTATTACCTACTGTTTCGAATTCATCTAAGCGCATATCTAGGCCCGCTGTGATGTTCACAAGAACGCCACGAGCGCCAGCTAGGTCGATGTCTTCTAGTAGTGGGCTAGAAATTGCCGTTTCGGCAGCTTCTTCAGCACGGTCTTCGCCTTTTGCGATACCGCTACCCATCATTGCATGACCCATCTCTGACATTACGGTGCGAACATCCGCGAAATCGACGTTAATCATACCAGGGCGAGTAATTAGCTCAGCGATACCTTGTACAGCATTTTTAAGTACATCATTTGCACTTGCGAAAGCTTCTAGCAGAGTGACGCCACGGCCAAGTACCTTAAGTAGCTTTTCATTTGGAATCGTAATTAAAGAATCCACATGCTTAGAAAGCTCTTCGATACCTTGCTCAGCAAACGCTAAACGCTTTTTGCCTTCGAAGCTAAATGGCTTAGTTACAACAGCAACCGTTAGCACACCCAGCTCTTTCGCAACTTCAGCAATAACTGGAGCAGCACCTGTACCCGTACCACCGCCCATACCAGCTGCGATAAATACCATATCGGCGCCAGTTAGAACTTCTTTAATTCTTTCTCGATCTTCGAGAGCTGCATCACGGCCTACTTGTGGGTTTGCACCAGCGCCCAAACCTTTAGTGATATCACCACCAATTTGGATCACGCTGCTAACGCTTGTTTTACGAAGTGCTTGTGCATCAGTGTTAACACTGATGAATTCTACGCCTTCGATTGATTCACGTACCATGTGCTCAACAGCGTTACCGCCACCGCCACCAACTCCAACGACTTTAATTACTGCATCGTCAGACATTTCCATCATCGGTTCAAACATGTGTTATCTCCGTTTTTTCCTGCAACTCAGGTTAAAACTCTTTTTGTATCCAATTACGCAATTTACCAAATAAACCAGACATAGAAGGTGCTGAACGCTTAGGTTCGCTGTAATCACCTTCATCGCTGATCTGACAATCTCTTGCGTAATGAAGTAAACCAACCGCCGTAGAATGATACGGCTCTTTAACATAGTCGGTTAAACCACTAACTTCTAACGGCTTACCAACTCGAACTTGATTGCGGAAAACACGTTCCGCACACTCTACCAATCCGTCAATTTGTGCCGCTCCACCAGTGAGAACGACGCCAGCTGCAAGGTGGTGTTTAATACCTTCATCTCGTAGCTGTAATTGAACCGTATCAATAGTTTGGTTAACGAGCCCCATAAGTTCAGTGTAACGTGGTTCAATCACTTCCGACAAAGTTTGTCTTTGCAAACTTCTCGATGGACGACCACCTACACTAGGGACGTTAACAGAATCATCCTTGCTTACGAGTTCACTCAGAGCGCAACCATGGTTTACTTTTATCTCTTCAGCATCGCTCACTGGCGTGCCGAAAGCGAAGGCAATATCACTGGTTACTGCATTTCCTGCGTAGGAAAAGACTTCTGTGTGTCGCAGTGCGCCGCCAGTCCAAATGGAAATATCCATCGTACCAGCACCAATATCAACAACACAGACTCCAAGCTCTCTCTCGTCGTCAGTAATTACCGCATTACTTGAGGCAAGTCCTGAAAACACGATTTGTTCTACAGTGAGATCACATCGTTCAACAGCTTTAATAATGTTTCTCGCCATGTCGCTATGGCAAGAAATTAGGTGAACACTGACTTCCATTCGAACACCAGATAAACCAAGTGGGTTCTTAATCCCTTCTTGATAGTCAATGGTAAATTCTTGTGGAATCACGTGCAGAATTCTCTGTTCATCACCTATTTTAATTGATTTCGCGGTATGGATCGCTCGATCCATATCGTCTTGAGACACTTCTTCATCAGAGATAGTGCCCATGCCTTTTTCAATTCGGCTTGCGATATGTTTACCCGATAGCGAGATAAATACATTGCTGATTTGGCATTCCGCCATCAACTCTGCTTGATCAATAGCTCGCTGAACCGACTTAACTACCGACTCTAGGTCGTTTACACCACCTTTATCCATACCTCTGGATGGGCTTTGCCCAGAACCAATGATATTGATTTGACCATCAGGCAATATTTCACCAACTAGAGCTGATATGGTCGCAGTGCCTATATCAAGACCAACGATTATGTTGTCATCTGCGGTCTTAGTCATCTGTACTCTCTTCTAACTCTTGCTCTGGAAACCAGCCTACAGCGGCTCCCGTATCGTACCTGAGGTCGATGTAGCTCACTTGATTCGCCTTACTACCTAATTCGTTGTAAAGCGAAATAAAGCGCTCAACACGCTCATCTAAAAAATCTTTACCTAATTCTAAACGAATACCGTTGTCTAGAATGATTTGCCAGGCGCGACGCTCATTGAGAACGAGCGAGGTAACGGTTAACCCTAGGCTGTTAATTAAAGGCGTTATCTGTCGCCACTTTTCAATCACTTGTTGGCTAGTGCCATCTGGACCGTAAAGTTTAACTCTATCACCCTTCAAAAGGCCAATATCACCATTAAACACCTGACCATCTTCATTCAACAGCATATTGCCATTCCAGATAGCTGCCGCATGATACTCAGTCAAAAATACTTTTATTGTGTCTGGCCACTGCTTACGAATCGAGACAACAGAAACCCAAGGCAACGCTTCTAAACTGTGTTGCAACACGCCAATATCTTGAGACATGAATGTTCCAATATGCTCTAGCTCGCTAAAGGCATGTTGAACATCACCAGCTGTTACATAAGTTAGGTCGCCTTGCAGTACTATTTTGGAGAGAGGCAATCGCTGATCGTCCCACATCCAAGTCAGTGTGGTATAGAAAAGAAACCCAATGAATAGCAATACCATGACAAAAAAAGACCCGCCTAAGGCGTGTTTCTTGAGCGACGGTAAACTGAATAGGTGGCGGTTTTCGCTAAAAGTACTTTCTACCAAAGCCCGCATTCCCTGTCGTTGGTTCGCAATTCTATTCCCTATCTTCGTAATAGAGGTAAAAGTACTTACTTTAACCTATGAATTATACTGAGCAAAACTAAACTATCAAACGTTGATAATAAGATTTTTGGTCAATTTTAGGTCAATCGCAAGAAGTGAGCGATTGACCACAGTCTGTAGACAGTATTCTGTTACGCGTTCTGCATCTTATTAATGTCTAACTGTAACGATTCCAACTGCTTCGCTACACGGCCAACATCGCCTGCACCCTGCGTTAAAACAAGGTCACCGCCTTGAATTACGTTGGCTAAAGCCGATGGCAGTGCGTTGATATCGGCAACAAAGATTGGATCTATCTTACCACGTCCGCGAATAGTTCGACTTAATGAACGTCCGTCAGCCCCTGCAATAGGTTTCTCACCTGCAGAATAAACATCTAACAGAATTAGGACATCAACTTGTTCAAGAACGTTCGCAAAATCATCATACAGATCGCGAGTACGGCTATAACGGTGCGGTTGGAAGATCATAACAAGACGTTTATCAGTCCAGCCACTTCGTGCAGCTTGAATGGTTACGTCCACTTCGGTTGGGTGATGACCGTAATCATCCACCAACATTGCAACACCTTTACCTGTTTCGTACTCACCTAGATGATCGAAACGGCGACCAGTACCTTCCGTTCCCGCCATTGCTTTGAGAATTGCTTCATCGCTAATGTCATCTTCGGTTGCAACTGCAATCGCTGCAGAGGCATTCAATGCATTGTGACGACCCGGAATATTTAACGTGATATCAAGATTGGCTTTACCTTCACGAACAACCGTGAACTTGCCTTGCTGACCTTCTTGTACGTAGTTTTCAATACGAATATCAGCATCTTCTGAGAAGCCGTAAGTAATCACTTGGCGGCTAACCTGAGGAATAAGCTCACGAACCACAGGATCATCAACACACATCACAGCCTGACCGTAGAATGGCAGGTTGTGTAAGAAATCAATAAACGTCTGCTTCAGCGTTTCAAAATCGCCGCCGTAAGTATCCATATGATCCGCTTCGATGTTAGTGACGATACTAACCATTGGTTGCAGATGTAAGAATGACGCATCACTCTCATCGGCTTCAGCGATAAGAATACGGCTCGAACCTAAACGTGCGTTAGTACCTGCACTTTTCACCAAACCACCGTTTACGAAGGTTGGATCTAGGCCTGCTTCAGAGTAAATCTGTGTCACTAGCGCAGTCGTGGTTGTTTTACCATGTGTACCTGCCACAGCAATGCCGTGACGAAAACGCATCAGCTCAGCCAGCATTTCAGCACGACGAACGATCGGTGTACGCGCTTCACGAGCAGCAATAATTTCTGGGTTTTCTTCGTTGATAGCGGTTGAAACCACCACAACACTTGCATCGGCAACGTTACTTGCTTGGTGACCAACGTAAACAGTAGCCCCCTTGCTAACTAAGCGTTCTGTCACTGGATTTTGAGCAATATCAGAACCTGTGATCTGGTAGCCTTCATTAAGCAAGACTTCAGCAATCCCGCTCATTCCGGCACCACCAATACCAATGAAGTGGATAGATTTAACACGGCGCATCTCTGGCACCATTGCACGGATTTGCGCTAAGTCTTGGGTATGTTCAATCGTCATCAATTCAATCTCATTATTTTGCTAAAGCTTTGATCGCTTCAGCGACGGTCACATCAGCATCAAGCTTTGCGGCTTGACGAGCTTTTGTTGCCATCATTTTTAATTCATTTCTATCAAGCTGCGCGATAGTGTTCGCGAGCTTATCAGCCGTTAGTTGAGGCTGTTCAATCATTAACGCTGCGCCACATTCAACTAAATGGTCGGCATTCAACGCTTGTTGTCTGTCTTTGTGCATAAACGGAACGAAGATAGATCCGATTCCTGCCGCAGACACTTCGGATACGGTTAATGCACCTGAGCGACACACTAATAGATCTGCCCACTCATAAGCTTGCGCCACATCATCAATAAATTCAGTCACTTGAACATTATCAACAGAATGTGATTTGTATTGCTCAATAACTTGCTGTTGATTGTTCTTACCCGCTTGGTGCATCACAGTGAAGCCTTCACCAAGCTGCGCCATGGTAACTGGCAAGGTATCATTCAGGATTTTTGCGCCCTGACTGCCGCCCATAACCAAGATGCGGATATCACCATCACGCTCAGCCATGCGTTGCTCGGGTTCAGCTAAGGCAACCACATCTTCACGTACTGGGTTACCCACCACTTCTGCGGTAGGAAACGCACCAGGGAAAGCTTGGAAAACCTTTTTAGCTATCTTAGACAGCCATTGATTGGTTAAACCTGCCACTGCATTTTGTTCATGCAGAACCACTGGAATACCAGATAACCAAGCCGCGATACCACCCGGGCCACTGACGTAACCACCCATGCCAAGCACCACATCAGGCTGCCATGCTTTAATATGTCGTCTGGCTTGAAGTATGGCATTAATAATCTGGAACGGCGCTTTAATTAATTTACTAACGCCTTGACCACGCAAGCCTTTCACTTTGATGAAGTCGATCTCAATGCCATGCTTTGGCACTAAATCTGCTTCCATTCTGTCTGCGGTTCCTAACCAGCGAATTTCCCAACCTTGTTGCTGAAGCTTTTTCGCCACCGCTAACCCAGGGAAAACGTGTCCGCCAGTACCACCAGCCATCACTAAAAGTTTTTTGTTTTGTTTCATAACGTTAGATTCTTATTCTACTAATTCGTTTTGATTTTCGGCTTGTTCTTTTTTTTGCACTCGGCATTCATGATCGATACGCAGCAGCATAGAAACCGCTACTGACATCACGATAAGACTTGAACCACCGTAACTGATCAGCGGTAAGGTTAGACCTTTGGTCGGAACAATACCTGAAGCGGCACCTACATTAACAAGCGTCTGAAAAGCAAACCAAATACCAATGCCAAACGCCAGATAACCGCTGAACACTTGGTCGTTTTCGAAGGCTTTTTTGCCAATAAAAATAGCTTTAAAAACCAAACTAAAGATCAACATCAACACCAAGGTTACGCCAACAAAACCCAACTCTTCTGCCAGTACAGCAAAAACAAAATCGGTGTGAGCTTCAGGTAGGTACTCGAGTTTTTGAATTGAATTACCAAGCCCTTGTCCCATCCAATCACCACGACCGAACGCCATCAATGATTGAGTTAGCTGATAACCACTACCAAACGGGTCACTCCAAGGTTCCCAGAATGACGTAACACGTCGAACACGATAAGGCTCAATAACAATCAATCCCACAACGGCAGCAATACCTGCCACCATTAAGGCTATAAACTGTGACAGCTTAGCACCTGCGATAAATAACATGCCAAACAAGGTAACCAACATTACGACAACGGTACCTAAATCAGGCTGGCCAAGTAGCAACACCGCAAAGGCACCGAACACCATGATCGGTTTACCAAAACCACCGAAGAAGGTTTTTCTCACTTCATCCTGTTTACGAACCAAGTAGCCCGCCATAAAGATAAACAGAGATAACTTAGCGACTTCAGCAGGCTGTAAGTTAAACAGCCCGAGAGGAATCCAACGTGAGGCACCGTTAACCGACTTACCGACAGCTAACACCACCACTAGCAAAAAGAAGGATAAGCCCAATAGGTACATACTGTATTGAAACCAACGTTTCATCGGGATTTGTAATATTACGCTGGATACGCCCAATGCTAACACCAGGAAAATGGCGTGGCGGAACATGAAGTGAAACGGCTGATCGGTCAAACGAGCACTGATTGGGAACGAAGCCGACGTTACCATCACTAAACCCGTCAGCATCAGTCCAAGAGCAATCCAAACCAATTGACGATCGTAAAGCGCCTCTGGTGTGGCACGGTTTAGCCATTGCCAAATGGATTGGTTAATCTCTTTCACTCTTTGCACTGAATGTTAGTCCTTCAACACGTTAGGCGTATTCATGAGCAAGTTCAGTGAACGCATCACCTCTCGCCATGAAGTTATTAAATTGATCGAAACTGGCACATGCAGGAGACAGCATCACCATGTCACCCGACACCAATTGTGCAGAGATACTCTCGATGATGTCACGCATGGTATCAAACGTCTTAGCCGATGGATGTAATGGCATAAATTGCGCAGCATCTTCACCGAAGCAACACAGTTGAACGCGGTCTAGTTGAGACAGCACAGGTTTAAGCTCACTAAAATCAGCTCCCTTACCTACACCACCCACCAGAAGATACAAAGTACCTTGGTATTCTAATCCCGACAGAGCCGCCAATGTACTGGCTACGTTGGTTGCTTTCGAGTCGTTAACCCATTTGATTTTGCTCTTATCAGCCACCACTTGGCAACGATGAGTCAAACCATTGTAGGCTTTCAAAGCTTCAAGGCTTTTGCTGTAATCAATACCGACTTGCTTAAGCAGTGCTAAAGAGACTAAAGCATTTGCCACATTATGACGTCCAACCAATGTTAAGTCTTGGCTAGGAAGTACAGGCTTGCCGTTGTCCATTAGCCATTCGGTGCCATCAATCGTCGCTACACCAAACTCTTGGTCATCAAGTCCAAATGTCACCAATGACATCGTTTGAGCAGGATAAGTTTCTTTGTCTCCGCGGTTTACGATCGCACACTGAGCGTTATTAAAAATTCTCAATTTAGCGTCACGGTAATCGGCCATGCCTTGATAGCGATCCATATGATCTTCTGACAGGTTTAAAAAGGCCGCTGCTGCAAGGTTTAGACTGGATGTTGTCTCCAGCTGAAAACTTGAAAGCTCAAGGACATATAAATCGGCATCAAGCTCAAGAAGATCCAAGGCCGGAATACCGATATTGCCACCAACGCCAACGTTAAGACCAGCAGCCTTAGCAAGCACACCCGTTAGATCGGTCACCGTACTCTTGCCATTGGAGCCTGTTATTGCCACGACGGGTTTGTCTACCGCCCAACCAAAAAGTTCAATATCGCCAACAACCGGAATACCCGCTTGAATAACATCTTGTATTTCAGGGGTCGCCAAGGCGATACCTGGGTTAGCAACCACTAAATCAGCTTCCGCTAACCATTGGCTATTCCAACTTCCAGAATGCAGCTCTACCGACTCAGGCAAAGATTCTTTTCCTGGTGGTAGCTCTCGTGTATCAATCACCTTCACATGAGTGTGAGGTTGATATTTTACGAGATGTTTAACGACAGAGAGCCCGGTAATACCGAGCCCCACAACCACTACATTTTGAATATTTTGCCAACGTTCCATTTAAACAAGATGCTCTTAATAGTTTTAAAGAGCCTCTCATTAAGAGGCTCAGATAGGATTAACGAACTTTCAGCGTTGCTAGACCAACCAGTACTAATACCATTGAGATGATCCAAAAACGCACGATGACACGCGGTTCTGGCCAACCTTTCAGTTCATAGTGGTGGTGAATTGGTGCCATGCGGAAAATACGCTGACCGCGCAACTTGTAAGAGCCCACTTGCAGTATCACTGACAAGGTCTCCATTACAAACACACCGCCCATGATAACCAATACCAACTCTTGGCGAACTAACACAGCAATCACACCCAATGCACCACCAAGCGCTAGCGAACCAACATCGCCCATGAATACTTGTGCTGGGTAGGTGTTGAACCATAGGAAACCAAGACCCGCACCTACGATAGCAGTACATACCACAACCAGTTCAGAGGTGTATGGAATGTATGGAATGTGTAGATATGCTGCGAAGTTAACGTTACCAGTCGCCCAAGCAATCACAGCAAAACCCGCCGCAACCATCACCGTTGGCATAATCGCTAAGCCATCTAGGCCGTCGGTTAGGTTCACCGCGTTACTGGTACCCACAATAACAAAGTATGTTAGTACGATGTACAATAAACCTAATTGTGGCATCACATCTTTAAAGAAAGGCACTACGAGCTGTGTTGCCGCTGTATCGTGTCCATGAGCATACAGAGCAAATGCGACAACTAAAGCAATCGCCGATTGCCAGAAGTACTTCCAGCGAGCTATCAAGCCATCTGTATTTTTACGAACCACTTTACGGTAGTCATCAACAAAGCCAACTGCGCCATAACCAGCAAGTACAACTAATACAGCCCAAACATAAGGATTCGAGAGATCAGCCCACATCAATACCGTAATAATGATCGCAGCAAGGATCATCACACCGCCCATGGTTGGCGTACCACGTTTGCTGAAATGAGATTCAGGGCCGTCATTACGAACAACTTGGCCAATTTGTAGCATTTGCAGACGCTCAATTAAACGAGGTCCCATCCACAGTGACAGACATAACGCAGTCAAAATACTCGCGATTGCACGAAACGATAGGTATTCGAACAAACGGAAAAAAGAAAAGTGTGGCTGTAGTAGCTCTGCAAGCCAAATTATCATGAAAAGTTCTCCTTTAAAGCAGCGGCTATTTTACTCATTCCTGCACTATTCGCGCCCTTTACCAATAAGGTATGTGACACGCTTTCTGGCAAGCTTAGTTGCTGCTCTATGTGCGCGATCATCGCTTGATGCGTTGTAAAGTGGGTACCATTACAGACCTCACTAATCACCTTGGTATCATCACCGTAAGTAAGTACATGCTCAAAAGCGAATGGGGCAGCATATTCACCGACTTGACGGTGAAGTGCAAGGCTTTCATCGCCTAATTCAGCCATATTACCTAAAATTAACCAACGTTGACCTTTGAAGCTCGAGAGTAGCTTCGCTGCCGCCTTCATTGCTGGCACGCTGGCGTTGTAACTGTCATCTATCAGCTTGATATTCTGATTTAATTGTTGAACCTCAACTCGCCCTTTGACAGAGATCAGATTCGCTAAACCATTTTTCACCTCATCAAGCGAGGCTCCAAATTGAATGCTCAACGCTGCAGCTGCTAATGCATTCGCTACGTTATGTTGACCGATGATACCAAGCTCAACAAATATGGCCCCTTGAGGTGTCTGCATATCAAAGCACGCTTCACCTTGCTCATTGATGCGAATATTCTTGGCAAAATAATCCGCTTTGCTGTCGCTTTCTGAAAATGTCAGCACGCTTTTATCTGCTAGCACGTCATTCCAAAAGTCACCACCGTTGCTCTCTAGATTAACAATAGCAGTATCACCAACAGCAAGCCCTTGGAAGATTTCACCTTTCGCTTGTTTCACACCATTGATAGACCCAAAGCCTTCTAGGTGCGCTGCAGCTACGTTATTAACTAATGCCACCTGTGGTTTCACAAGCTGCGTGGTATAGGCAATTTCACCAATATGATTCGCCCCTAGTTCTATCACGGCATAGTCGTCATTTGCTTCACTGCGCAGCAAGGTTAGTGGCACTCCAATATCATTATTGAAGTTACCTGCTGTAAACAACACCTTGCCACGGTGCTGCAGAATGCTTGCCACCATCTCTTTGACGGTCGTTTTGCCGCAGCTGCCTGTAATCGCCATGGTTGGGACGTTACATTGCTCGTGAATCCAAGCACTTAGCTGACCTAAAGCAAGTTTAGTGTCTTCAACAACCACTTGAGTAATATTTAGGTCAAGTTTTCGTTCGACTAACAACGCGCTCGCATTAGCTTCTACCGCTTGATGACAAAAGTCATGCGCATCAAAACGTTCACCAACGAGAGCCACGAACAGTGCACCTTCTTCAACGGTTCGAGTGTCAGTAGAAACCGCATTAATAACACTATTGCTCGACTTGCCAGCCTCAATCAGCTGACCGCTCACCGCTGAACAAATCTGCTCGAGTGATACATCAATCATTATGAAATACCTAAAAGTTGTAGCGCAGACTCTCGATCTGAGTAATGGATCGTTTCGTCTTTCAATACTTGGTAATCCTCATGGCCTTTACCAGCCAAAAGAATAATGTCATTACTGCCAGCCTGTTCTAGGGCAAACTTAACCGCTTGATAGCGATCGTGCTCGACGAATGCGGATTCAGGTTCGCTTAAGCCAGCTAGCATGTCTTTAACAATCAAAGCAGGATCTTCGCTGCGAGGGTTGTCATCTGAAATAATAATTTTGTCGGCGAACTGCTCTGCCGTTACCGCCATCATTGGGCGCTTACCTGTGTCACGATCGCCACCACAACCGAAGATAGCCCACAGCTTTCCAGAGCAGTGTACACGCAGTGCTGCCAATGCTTTTTCTAGAGCATCTGGCGTGTGCGCGTAATCAACAACGACTTTTGCTTTGCTCGGAACTTGAAACAGTTCCATACGACCAATAACAGGTTGAAGCTGAGACGCGGTGTCGACCAAGGTTTGCTTGTCGATGCCCAATGAAAGCAAAGTCGCGAAAGCAACCAGTACGTTTGATGCGTTGAACTGACCAATCAATGGAACCGAAAGATCACCTTGCCCCCAGCTACCATCGAAAGAGAGCTTAATCCCAGTTTCTGCATAGGCGACATCAGATGCCCACACCGACTGTTGGTAACCAGACAACGGAAGCAATGAAACAGCTATTGCATTGGACAAATCTGACATCCACGCTTTGCCGACTTCATCATCCACATTGATCACTGCATGTTTGCATTTGTGTTGAGTAAACAAACTCTTCTTAGCCAGTGCGTACTCTTCCATCGTGCCGTGGTAATCAAGGTGATCACGGCTTAGGTTAGTGAACACACCCACTTCAAAATCCAAGGCCTTTACTCGGCCTTGCACCAAACCATGAGAAGAGATTTCCATCGCGGTATAAACTGCACTTTCCTCAGCCAACTCGCTCAGTGTGCGTTGTATTTCAATCGCGCTGCCTGTGGTATTAGCCGCTGTTTTTAGGTTATCTAAGAAGCCATTACCCGTGGTGCCCATTACCGCCGAACGCTGGCCGACCAAATCAAGCCACTGAGCAATCAATTGGGTGATGGTGGTTTTGCCATTGGTGCCGGTAACACCAATCAACTTAGTCGCTTGAGAAGAATAAACACGGCCAGCTAATTCAGAGAGTGTGGAGTTTAAGTCTGAAACATAAACCACAGGAACCGAGTTTAGCCACTCAACCAAGCCATGAGCTTTGTCATCGCCAGCTTGTGCAATGACGGCTTTCGCGCCTTGAGCGACGGCTTTGTCGATAAATCGACGACCATCAATGGCATGTCCAACAATGGCAACAAAAATATCGCCTTCCTTGATGGTACGGCTATCCAACTCCAATTGCTCAACAGCAATCGCATCTAGCTCAGGTGAACTAAAGCCCCCCCAAGGAGAAAGTAAAGATGACAGCGTGAGGCTATTACTCATATTGAATCCTGATTGGCTCTATTCTTGAAACTTGTTTTCATCAGCAGGGACATTAAGTATTTGCAGTGCACCCTTCATGATTTCAGAAAAAACGGGGGCAGCAACTGAACCGCCATAGTAAAGGTCACCTTGCGGCTCATTGACTACGACAACCAGAGCTACTCTTGGATCGCTGACTGGAGCAAAACCCGACGTTATGGCAATATACTCATCACTATAGCCACCCGCAGCGGCTTTACGAGATGTACCCGTTTTTGCCGCAACTCGATAACCCGGAACAGCGGCTCTGGTTGCCGTTCCGCCCTTTTGAGTCACGCCTTCTAACATTTGTAATACCATCTCTGCATTTTCACGTTTGATGATCTGCTTTGAGAAGTCTTGGTCGTTGCTTTTAATGATATGAATCGGTTCATACATACCTTTGTTGGCTAACGTTGCATAAGCATGAGCCAACTGAAGCGGGGTCACAGATAAGCCATATCCAAACGATAGCGTCGCGATTTCGAACTTGGACCAACGGCGACGATTCGGGAAAATACCACTCGTTTCACCCACGAGATTTAGCCCAGACATTTCGCCTAAACCAACCGAACTGTACATACCAAGTAACGCTTCAAGTGGCATATCAAGCGCCAATTTCGCCACGCCGATGTTACTTGACTTTTTAAGGATCAAGGCTAAATCAGCCTTGCCCACTTTAGAGGTATCACGTACTCGGCTACCTCCAATTTGCATGATGCCATTACCCGTATCAATAATAGATTTCGCATCAGCTGTACCATTTTCTAATGCGGCGAGCACCACAAAAGGTTTCACTGTTGAGCCGGGCTCCATAGCATCGGTCAGCACGCGGTTTCGCATTTTAAAGCTTTGTAAATCAGAGCGGTTGTTCGGGTTGTAAGACGGTGCATTGACCATGGCTAACACAGCGCCCGTTTTCACATCGAGTAATACTGCAGAGCCTGAGGTCGCTTTATGATCGGCCACCGCTTGCTTAATCGCTCGGTAGGCGATCGCCTGCAGTCGTTGATCGATGGTGAGTTCTAGTGGTTTGCCTTCTTCGCGTTCTTCTAACGCAATGTTTTCGACAACGCGTCCGTAGCGGTCTTTACGAATCGTTCGCTTGCCTGCTTCACCTGTAAGCCATTTATCGTAACTGCGTTCAACCCCTTCTAGGCCGTGCCCATCAATTCCGGTAACACCGATAAGGTGTGCACTGACTTCACCTGCAGGGTAGTAACGTCGAGATTCCGCTTTCAGGCCCACACCCACCAGCTTAAGTTCACGGATATACTTAGCCATCGCAGGGCTAACTTGTCTTTGTAGATAAATAAATCGACGGGATTTGTTGCTAGAGATCTTATCGATCATCGATTGTCGCTGTAGGCCAAGTACATCGGCTAACGCATACCAACGATCAATCTGGGCCATACCATTTTTATCGAAAATCGTTTTTGGGTCGGCCCATACTGCTTCAACGGGAACACTCACAGCAAGCGGCTCACCATTGCGGTCAGAGATAATACCGCGAGCAGAAGGAATAGCCTTAACACGTACTGAGCGAAGATCCCCCTGACGAATTAAGTTATCAGGTTCAATGATTTGGATGTAAGCCACACGGCCAACGAGTGCAGCAAAGGCTAGAAACACGAAAGCAATAACAACGTTGAAACGCCATTTAATAAGAATTGGATCCGAATCCTTTTCGCTCTTCACTCGCTCTTTCGTTGATTCATTAACGGGTTTTGCGGGTGTTTTTTCCTTTTTACCGGTCATTTCAGTGTGATCACAACTTCTTTGTCGGAGTCTGGACGTTTCATGTCGAGCTCTCTTTTTGCCGATGCTTGAACGCGGCTGTGTTCTGCTAGCGCCGTCTCTTCAAGCATTAAATTTCGCCACTCATCATCAAGTTGTTCCCGCTCCACCAATGCCATGTCTTTTTGCGTAATCGCCTGACGTGATACATGTGTCGTAAGAACGACCCCCATCGCACTCGCAAAGATGCAGATAAGAAGCCCCAATGGGACTTTACCCACGGAGATCAAATCAAAAAATATTATCTTGGCTAAGTTGGGTTTGGAGGTCTTCATTGACTATAGCTTTTCTGCGATTCGTAGTACCGAACTACGTGAACGAGTATTCTCATCCACTTCATCTTTAGAAGGCTTAATTGCTTTACCAATTGGTTTCAGATCGGCACTGCCTAGCGCTTTGATCTGCTCTTCAGTTAGTGGCAGGCCATGTGGTACTTGTGGACCTTGGCTCTCTTTACGGATAAAGCGCTTCACCATACGGTCTTCAAGCGAGTGGAAACTGATAACAGAGATACGACCTTGAGGAGCTAGAATGCTTGCCGCGCCTTTCAGTGCTGTATCGATCTCTTCCAGTTCACTGTTAATGTAGATACGGAATGCTTGGAAAGCACGTGTTGCTGGGTGTTTTTTCTCTTTGAAGCTTTTTGGAGCGACATCAGAAATAAGCTTAGCCAACTGGCCAGTGCGCGTTAACGGTTCGTTCTCTTCATTCTCTTGATAAGCAATGATGCCTTTCGCGATACGACGAGCGTGTTTGTCTTCACCGAACTCACGAATAACCCATGTGATGTCATCAAGATCAGCTTCAACCAACCACTGGGAAACAGGAATGCCGGTTGTTGGATCCATACGCATATCAAGCGGGCCATCTTTCATAAAGCTAAAGCCACGTTCAGCATCATCTAGCTGTGGTGAAGAGACACCTAAATCCAGCAATACGCCATCCACTTGACCGACTAAGTCATAACGCTCTGCATATTCAGCCATACCTGAGAACGGGCCATGAATAATCGTAAAACGAGGATCATCAATCTTTTGTGCTTCGGCAATCGCTTGTGGATCGCGGTCGATACTAAAGAGTCTTCCATTCTCGCCCAGTTTAGACAGGATTGTACGGCTGTGACCACCACGGCCAAAAGTACCATCGATATAGGTACCGTCAGGTTTGATCGCAAGTCCGTCAATAGATTCGTTAAGCAATACTGAAATATGTTTGAATGCTTCTGTCATAGTCTTCTCAGTGAATGGATTGAGCCATTAGTTCGGCAATAATATGTTCTATTAACGTTTTAGTTTACTGATTTCACGCCGTATCTCCACCATATTGTGTATAGGCTTTGGGAATTTTTGACCCAAGCTCATATCAAGATTATGGATTCTAAGGAAATCTAAATAATTAACGTCAATATAAAGCAAAAAACCCATCACTACCGTTAAGTAATGATGGGTTCTTTATATAGGTGGAGTTGACACATACGCCGGGTTCTGTTCCGCTTGCGCGGCGGTAACCATTCGTCTAGGCCTGCAATCGCTCACAGGCTCAAGCAATCTACCCGCCCCCATACGCGAGCAGCGCAATGCGAGGGCCTATTTGATCTTGCTCCGGGTGGAGTTTACCTTGCTACGAACTGTTGCCAGTCGCACGGTGCGCTCTTACCGCACCCTTTCAGCCTTACCTGTGCCTCTTCCGAAGAAATGAGGCCATCGGCGGTCTTCTCTCTGCTGCACTTGTCGTGGGCTCGCGCCCCCCAGACGTTATCTGGCACCCTGCTCTATGGAGCCCGGACGTTCCTCCCCTCTACCAGTCTCCCGAAGGACTTCAACGTCAGTTTCCCGAAGGACCTCAACGTCAGTCTCCCGAAGGACATCAGCAAAGCAGCGATTACCCGTTCAACTCCGAGGGCGGATTGTATAGAGATTAATGTGCAGTGTCTAGCGAGATCACAAATATGCTGTAAACCATTAAGCAAGTGCACGAATTTCACACAATCCAAGCACAAAAAAAGGAGCGACGGTATTTCCATCACTCCTCACAAGCTTTTCAATACAGGTTAGCTACTCTATTAAGAGGTATCTAGTTGTCTAGATGCTCTAGGCCCCATTTGTATAAAGCGTTCTTTTTCAGATTGTAGATTTCTGCCGTCATCGCCGCTGCTTTTTTAAGTGGCAGTTCTTTGGTTAGAATACCCAGCGTGCGAGTCGCTTCGTCTGGCAACTCTGTGCTCGCTTCTTCACGGTGACCGTGAATTAGCAATACCATCTCACCGCGTTTACGGTTTGCGTCTTCTTCAATCCACTCAATAAGTTCACCAAGTGGCAGACCTTGGATGGTTTCGAAGGTTTTGGTTAGCTCACGCGCCAACACAACCTCACGGTCAGGGCCTAAGATCTCTAGCATGTCTTGTAGAGAATCAGTAATACGGTGCGGAGATTCGTAGAAGATACACGTGCGTTCTGCTTTTGCGATCTCTAAGAACTTGTCTTTACGACCTTTGCTCTTTGGCGGTAAGAAACCTTCAAAGCTGAAACGATCAGACGGCAAACCAGACGCACTTAGTGCGGTAATCACAGCACAAGCACCAGGAAGTGGCACAACTCTCACACCCGCTTGACGACATTGTGAGACAAGATGGTAACCTGGATCACTGATTAAAGGAGTACCCGCATCAGAGACTAATGCGATAGACTGACCTTCTAATAACCTTTCGACTAGAACTTGTGCTTTAGTTTGTTCATTATGATCATGTAAAGCGAACGTTCTGGTTGATATATTGAAGTGAGCAAGCAGCTTACCCGTGTGGCGTGTGTCTTCGGCTGCAATAACATCGACACTTGATAAAATTTCAATTGCTCTTTGAGTGATATCTCCCAAATTTCCGATTGGGGTTGGCACAATATAGAGAGTTGGGCTCTCTGTGAGCAAGGTTTTGTTATCTGTCATTTGTTTACCATCACTTCAACGATTAATATAGATACAAATTTATACGGAATTTAAAGAACTCATGGCAACGATGAACCATAAGAGACTCAGTGTACCACGCTTACTCACTCCAATTGCATTAGCAATTACATTGGCGGCTTGTTCTTCAGGTCCTCAAGCACCAACGCGTGTTGATATTACACTAGATCCAGCGCAATCAACTGAAAGTTACATGATGCAGGCGGATAGTAGCAAAGGAAGTCTACAAAACGACTGGTTAATCATGGCGCTTAAGGCTTCTGTGCAAGCTAGAAAAACCGATCAAGCGACTCTGCTGATCAAACGCTTAGCCAAACAAGAGCTGAGTGAAATTCAACAAGCAGAATGGCAATTAGCTCGCGCTCAACTGCTGGTGAATAACTCGCAGCCACAGCAAGCGTACAGCCAACTGAACTTTCAGCCTTGGTGGAAGCTTCCGAACGAGCAATGGAAAGATTATCACGAGCTACGCGCTAACATTTCTGAAATACAGAATGAGTATTTCGAAGCGAGCCGTGAGTTAGTCCTTTATTCTGAATATCTGGACGCTAACGACGAAAGCCAACAGCAAACTGCCGACCGTATTTGGCAGAACCTGAACAGCTATTCTCAATATGAGATTCTAGAACTTAAAACATCTCCTACAGAAGACGTTCTAGCCGGTTGGTTACAGCTCGCTATTTATATGAAAACACTTAACTCTAATCTTCCGGACTTACAGAAAACCCTGTCTGATTGGTTAGCCGAAAATCCTCGTCACCCTGCGGCGACATACACACCTCAGGCTATCACTGACATATTGGCGCTAGAGATTAGTAAACCAACCAGTACCGCGCTATTACTCCCCTTAACAGGTAAGTACAGCAAGCAAGCACAACTTGTGCGTGATGGTTTCATCTTTGCGATGATGAATGATAAAGAGCGCGAAGAAGATGCAACGCTGACGGTAATGGATACCAACGTGCAAAGTGCGGCTGAGATTAAAGCGACACTGGAAGAGAACAACGTTGATTTCATCGTTGGCCCGCTCATTAAGAGCAACATCACTAAGCTTCAACAAGCGCAGAAAAACCACGAGAACTCGATTCCAGCATTAGCTCTTAATATTCCAACTCAGCTAGAACCAGATACTAATATTTGTTATCTCGCTTTATCGCCAGAACAAGAAGTCGCTCAGGCTGCGAAACACCTTTTTGCACAAGGCTATAAGTACCCACTTATTCTTGCACCCAAAGGACGCTTAGGTGACCGCGTTAAGCAAGCGTTTAACGAAGAGTGGCAGAAATACAGCAACAACGACGTTGCAATCAGCTTCTTCTCTGACAAACGCCAACTGCAGCGTAATGTGAATCAGATTTTCGGTTTACAAGAGAGCCAACAACGTATCGCTCAAATGGATGGGCTACTTAACCTAGACCTAGAAACAGAACCACGCAGTCGTCGTGATATCGATTCTGTCTACATTGTCGCTAAGAACTCAGAGCTAACACTCATCAAACCCTTCATTGAAGTCGCAATTAACCCTGATGCTAGCCAACCTGCACTGTTTTCTAACTCACGCAGCAACAGCGGTGACAAGCAATATGAAGACCTAACGGGTGTCTTCTACAGCGATATCCCGCTATTGGTCGAGAACAAAAACGAGCTTAATAAAGCGCTTAATGACCTATGGCCTTCACACTCGAACAGCCAAAAACGCCTACAAGCGTTGGGAATGGATGCATACTACCTAATGGATGCACTACCACAGATGAAAGCCGTACAAGATTACAGCATTACTGGCGAAACCGGCGTATTAACCATCGACAACAACTGTGTTGTTCAACGTGAAATCAGCTGGGCAGAGCATGGGGCTTTTTAGCCGTAAGTTCCTATCCAAGCCATCAATCACCCACAAACAAGTGGGTGATAAATACGAGGCTGTGGCAAAATCCTACCTGATTAACCACGGTTTATCGTTAATAGAAGAAAACTTCATAGCAAAATGTGGCGAGATTGATCTTATAATGCGCCATAACAAAACAGTTGTGTTTGCTGAGGTAAAATACCGTAAGCAAACCCGCTACGGACATGCCGCTGAAATGGTGACAGCCAAAAAGTCACAAAAGCTACTCAAAACAGCCAATGTTTGGCTTATGCAGCAAGGCTTGTCGGTACACTCTACAGATTACAGGTTTGATATCATTGCCATTGAAGGGCCGAATGACACTATCGACTGGATTCAAAACGCGATTACCCAAGGATAAACATGCTAGACAGCATCAAAGAAAGTTTTACAGAAAGTATTCAAATCCAAATTGCGGCGGCAGAAGCTCTGCCAGACGCAATCACGCATGCCGCTCAAGCAATGGTTGCAACCCTGCTTAACGGAAACAAGATTCTTTGTTGTGGTAACGGTGGTTCGGCATCGAATGCTCAGCAATTTGTTTCTTGCCTACTTAATCGCTTTGAAACCGAGCGCCCTAGTCTTCCAGCAATGGCTCTCACTGCTGACAACACTACGCTAACGGCTGTGGCTAACGACTACCACTATGAAGAGATCTTCTCTAAGCAGGTACGTGCGTTTGGTCAAACTGGTGATATTTTACTGGCTATATCTACTAGTGGTAACAGTAAAAATATCATCAAAGCAATGGAAGCTGCGGTAACACGTGATATGACAATCATCGCCTTTACTGGTAAAGATGGTGGTGAAATGGCTGGCCTGCTTGGTGAGCACGATGTAGAAATTCGTATTCCCTCACACCGTACAGCACGTATCCACGAAGTACACATGGTGACACTACACTGCTTATGTGACCTAATCGATCAAGTACTCTTCCCAGCTCACGAAGAGTGATATACGGAGCATCACGATGAAATCATTAACTTCTATGAAGCTGCTTAAGCTGATTAGTGTTTCGCTACTTACACTGTCGTTATCTGGTTGTGCTGGTCTTTTCATTGCTGGTGCAGCAACTACTGCAAATCTAGTCACAGATACACGAACCACCAAAGAGATTTGGAGCGACAACAATATCGAATTTGAAGTTGCGGCTATGACCAATAAACCGCCATTTCGCGGCAACGTCAGTGTCACAGCAAGCTCTTACCGCGGTTCAGTAGTACTGATGGGGCAAGCAACAACAGATGCTGAACGTCGTGCTTTTGAAAGCCAAGCTAAAGCAGTAACGGGAGTTGAAAGTATACACAACCAGATCCGAGTGAAAGAGCCATTGTCTGTTACTGCTATCAGTAAAGACAGCTGGATTACCACTAAAGTGAAGTCTGCCCTACTTGCTGAATCTGAGCTTAACGGCATAAAAGTCAAAGTAATTACTGAAGATTCAGAAGTATTTCTGCTTGGATTGGTTTCTCGAGAACACGCTGATATCGCGACAGAAGTTGCGCGTAATATATCTGGCGTAAAGCAGGTGATTCGAGCGTTTGAATATAGTGAAGATGACAATTCGGTAAACTAACACCCTCTGAATTTACTTAGCTAACTTAGCTGCTGGCTGGCTGGCTGGCTGGCTGGCTGGCTGGCTGGCTGGCTGGCTGGTAAAGCCTAACGAAATGAATCAGATTAATAAAAGTCAGTAAGCACAAAAAGAAAAAGCAGCGATAAATCGCTGCTTTTTTTGTATTTGGAGTTATTTAAAAAATAACGCTATTTGATAACACGAAGACTTGGGCGACCTTTCGCTGGACGAGATGGCTCAGGTTCTGAGTCAGACTCTTCAGCATCTACGTCAGCTGTTGCAACACTCAAAGATGGGCCTTTTTCTGGTTCTTCAAAAGGACTTTCTTCAATTCCTTCTTCAAACGCTTCCATGTAAGCCTCTTCAGGTTCAAACATGGTACCAGCACCATTCTCACGAGCATAAATCGCCTGTACTGCGTATAGCGGAACGATCACAGAGTGTGGACGACCACTAAAGCGAGCACTAAACGTCACCGCTTCGTTACCCAGTTCAAGTTGTCCAACCGCACGAGGCGCGATGTTCAGAATGATCTGACCATCTTGAACAAACTCGTCTGGAACTCTTACACCCGGCAATGTTGCTTCAACAACCAAGTGTGGAGTCAGTTCGTTATCAACCAGCCATTCATAAAATGCACGAAGCATGTATGGTCGGCGTGGAGTCATATTTGAAATATCCATAAACGCTTAGCGAACGAGTCGCATCTCACGCTCAGCTTCCGTTAGAGAAGCTAGGAATGAATCACGTTCGAATACGCGGTTCATGTAAATCTTAAGTTCTTTAGAACCAGGACCAATCAGTTCGATACCAAGCTCAGGTAAACGCCATAGTAGCGGAGCTAGGTAACAATCAATTAGGCTAAACTCTTCGCTCATGAAGTATTCATACTCAGCGAAGATAGGAGCAAGAGTTAGTAGGTCGTTGCGCAGTTTAACGCGAGCTGCTTCAGATTCTTCAGCGTTGCCTTTAACGATCTTCTCTGCAACTGAATACCAGTTACGCTCAATTCGGTACATCATTAGACGACTGTTACCACGAGCAACCGGGTATACAGGCATCAATGGTGGATGAGGGAAACGCTCATCTAGGTATTCCATGATGATCTTAGAGTCATATAGAGCAAGCTCACGATCAACAAGAGTAGGTACTGATTTGTACGGGTTCAGTTCAACAAGCTCTGCTGGTAGATTTTTTTCATCAACCAACTCAACTTCAACACTTACGCCTTTTTCAGCAAGAACAATGCGCACCTGATGGCTATACATATCAGAGGCACTTGAGAAAAGAGTCATTACAGAACGTTTATTGGCAGCTACAGCCATGGAGCCCTCCAGTACACTTTAAATAAAAACAATGGAGGCCTAAAGCCTCCATTGAACATTAACATAATTTGGGAATTAGCACGGTATTATAGCACAATTAGTGCACATCACGCCAATACTCTTTCTTCAGCAAAATCACGATGATAGTGAAGATTACTAAGAAGGCCATTACCCACCAACCCATAGCATGACGCTCAAGTTGAACAGGGTCGCCCGAGTAAACCAAAAAGTTAACAAGGTCACGAACTGCTTCGTCATATTCACCAGCACTTAATTCGCCAGAACCATCCGTTTCAGTACCAACAACAACCTTTACTTCCTCACCATCGACCATGTGAGTATCGTAGATTGGCGTTGGGATACCTTGTAGCTCTTCAAGAACATGCGGCATACCAACACTTGGGAAAACCATGTTGTTCACACCAAATGGACGAGACGGATCTTCATAGAAAGTACGAAGGTACGTGTATAGCCAATCTGCGCCACGAACACGAGCAACCAATGTTAGATCTGGTGGTGGAGCACCAAACCAACTAGCAGCTTGCTCAGAGGGCATAGCGTTAACCATCAAGCTACCAATTTTCACTTCAGGATCGAAGATCAGGTTTTCCTTCATTAGGTCTAAAGGAATCTCCAAATCATTCGCAACACGTTCATAACGTTGGTACTGCGTTGAGTGACAAGCGAAACAGTAGTTCATGAACATCTTAGCGCCATTTTGCAATGAAGCTTTGTCTGTTAAATCATTGTTTGCTTTATCTAATGGTACGCCTGCACCCGCTGCCATCGCTAGTGACGGCAACATAGCAAATAAAATTACAATCCACTTTTTCATTTGAATGTCACCCTTTCTGGTAATGGTTTCGTCGCTTCATTTTTACTGTAGAACCACAGCAGAACGAAGAACATGAAGTAACCTAAGCTAAAGATTTGAGCTAGTAGCGTGTATGTTGGCGTGGCTGGAAGCGCACCAAGGACACCAAGCGCAATAAAGCTTATTGTGAATTGGATGATGTTAATCAAATGCAGTTTGCTACGGTAACGGTAAGAACGCACTTTACAACGGTCGAACCATGGCAGTAGGAATAGCACAACAATTGAAGCGCCCATTGCAACTACACCTAACAGCTTATCTGGAACAGCACGAAGTACAGCGTAGAACGGCGTGAAGTACCAAACTGGAGCAATATGCTCAGGTGTTTTCAGCGGGTTTGCAGCTTCAAAGTTAGGCGGCTCAAGGAAGTACCCACCCATCTCTGGGTTAAAGAACAGCACGTAACAGAACAAGAATAGGAAACCAGCAACACCTACCATATCTTTCACTGTCCCGTATGGGTGGAAAGGAATAGAGTCTATGATGTCGTATTTCTTAGTGTAATCCTTATGGAATGGGAACTGAGTTTTGTAGTCGTCGCCCATAGTACCTTTAGGAAGCTTAGTTTCGATACCGTCCGGGTTGTTCGAACCCACTTCATGCAGCGCCAATACGTGAAGTACGATAAGCAGCAGAAGTACAATTGGCAGAGCAATAACGTGCAGTGCGAAGAAACGGTTCAGCGTTGCACCAGAGATGATGTAGTCACCACGAATCCAAAGCGTTAGGTCATCACCTATAACAGGGATCGCACCAAACAGAGAAATGATTACCTGAGCACCCCAGTAAGACATTTGACCCCATGGTAGTAGATAGCCCATGAAAGCCTCAGCCATAAGCACTAAGAAGATCAACATACCGAAGATCCAAAGTAACTCACGAGGCTTTTGGTAAGAACCGTAGATTAGACCACGGAACATATGCAGGTAGATCACAACGAAGAATGCCGATGCACCTGTTGAGTGCATGTAACGCAGTAGCCAACCGTATTCCACATCACGCATGATGTATTCAACAGAAGCAAATGCGCCCTCACCAGACGGTACATAGTTCATTGTCAGCCAAATACCCGTAAGGATTTGGTTAACCAGTACTAACATTGCTAAAGAACCAAAAAGGTACCAAAAGTTAAAGTTCTTAGGCATTGGGTATTCAGATAAATGCTTTTTGTAAGCATTCATCGCGGGTAGACGTTTCTCTACCCAATCAAGCAATCCTTGCATTACGCGTCTCCCTCGTCCACACCGATCATGATCTTAGTGTCACTCAAATACATATGCTTTGGTACAACAAGGTTCAATGGCGCTGGTACACCTTGGAATACTCGACCTGCCATATCAAACTTTGAACCATGACAAGGACAGAAGAAACCAGACTTAACACCCTGAACTTGTTCTGCAAAAGAATCTGGCAGGTAAGTTGGAGAACAACCTAAGTGCGTACAGAAACCAACAGCAACGAAGAATTCCGGCTTAATTGAACGAAACTCGTTCTGCGCGTATTCTGGTTGTTGTTCAGCTTCAGATTGAGGGTCACGAAGTTGACCACCGATCGCTTTTAGGTTCTCAAGTACCGATTCAGCACGGCGTACAACCCATACAGGCTTACCTTGCCACTCGACACGAACCATTTGTCCCGGCTCTAACTTACTGACTTCCACTTCCACCGGTGCGCCTGCAGCTTTCGCCTTGGCACTCGGATTCCATGATTTAATAAAAGGCACGGCTACAGCAGCTGCTCCTAAACCACCAACAACGGCTGTTGTTGCGGTTAAGAAACGCCTGCGACCGTTATTTAAAGGCGCGTTGCTCATCCAAACATTCTCCCATTTGCTCCTTATGGATTGAAATAATTCCGAATAAAGAGCATGGCTAACAAAATATGTATTTAGTTCTATTTATTGACGGCAAATGATAAATAAAACCCTACTTTTTGACAAGATAAAGCTACCTTTTTGTAACAATCATGAGGCAAAGCGCACATTGGGTTACAAAAGCTTTCAAAATATAAGAATTTGGAAATAAAACGAGGGAGGGAAAGCGTTTAGAGGGGACATAAAAACAAAAAGCCCGGCATATAGCCGAGCTTTGAACCACAATTCCAGTCGTAAAACTGGGAGCGTGTACTTTTTCGTAAAGAAAAATTAACGCTTAGAGAATTGAGGTTTACGACGTGCTTTACGTAGACCAACTTTCTTACGTTCAACGCAACGAGCGTCACGAGTAACGTAACCAGCTGCACGTAGAGCAGGACGTAGAGTTTCATCGTACTCCATAAGAGCGCGAGTGATACCGTGGCGGATTGCGCCAGCTTGACCAGAAATACCACCACCAGAAACAGTGATGTAAAGGTCAAGTTTCTCAGTTAGTTCAACTAGCTCAAGAGGTTGTTTAACAACCATACGAGAAGTTGGACGACCGAAGTAAACATCAAGGCTGCGCTTGTTGATTACGATCTCACCAGAGCCTGGTTTGATGAAAACACGAGCTGCTGAGCTTTTGCGACGACCAGTGCCGTAGTATTGATTCTCTGCCATTGTCTTAATCCCCTTAGATGTCTAGTACTTGTGGCTGTTGAGCAACATGGTTGTGCTCAGTACCAGCGTACACTTTAAGCTTACGGTACATCGCGCGGCCTAGTGGACCACGTGGAAGCATACCTTTAACTGCTAGTTCAAGAACCATTTCTGGTTTCTTAGCAATTAGCTTTTCAAAAGTGATAGTTTTAAGACCACCTGGGAACTCAGAGTGACGGTAGTAAACCTTACCCTTAGCTTTGTTACCAGTTACAGCAACTTTCTCAGCGTTAACAACGATGATGTAATCACCAGTGTCTACGTGAGGAGTGTATTCTGCTTTATGCTTGCCGCGTAGGCGAGAAGCGATTTCACTTGCTAGACGGCCAAGAGTTTTGCCTTCAGCGTCTACAACATACCAGTCGCGTTTTACAGTTTCTGGTTTAGCAACGAAAGTTTTCATGCTAATAATTACCTATTTAAAAAATTTACACTTAAGGAATACTCGCGTATTCCCACTGTCTAAGAGTTACCATTCATCACCCCTTCGAGTGTTGGAAAACTCTTGGCATAACGTGATTTTACTCATCGCTAGAGGCCCGCAGTAACGGTAGGTCGCAGGATTATAGAGAAGAGCGAAGAAAAAATCACCTCTTTTTGAACAAAATCACGATTTTTTTAATTCTCTTTCTTATTCGAGATAATCAAAGCTAACTTAAGTGTTCTTTTGCCAAATACTCATGGCTCTGCATTTCAATTAAACGCGATTGACAACGTTTAAACTCAAACTCTAGTTGACCATTGGTGTATAGCTTTTCTAGCTCCACTTCCGCTGAAATAATCAGTTTCACATTGCGCTCATAGAACTCATCAACTAACGCAATAAAGCGCCTAGCGGCGTCATCGGAAGTCGCGCTCATTTGCAACACATCAGCCAACAGAACCGTGTGATAAACCCGAGACAGTTCAATATAGTCATTCTGGCTGCGAGCCGACTGGCAAAGCTGAGCAAAGGTGCCATGCAATACGCCATCGCTGGCTTCTACCACATCCAGTTGACGGTGATTGACCTCAATCTGTTTGAGTTTCTCTTTATCTTCACCAACTAATTGTGCGTAATATTTTTCGAGGTTGATATTCGCTTGGCTATCCAGCGGGTAATGGTAGATCTCAGCTTGCTCTAGGGTACGTAGACGATAATCGATTCCGCTATCGACATTAAGAATATGACAATTGTCTTGAATGAGCTTAATAGCCGGTAAGAAGCGTGCTCGCTGCAAGCCGTTGCGATACAGATCCGCAGGCGGAATGTTTGAGGTGGCGACCAAGATAACGTTTCGAGCAAATAACTCTTGGAACAAGGTGCCTAAAATCATCGCATCCGTGATGTCGGAGACAAAGAATTCGTCGAAACAAATAATGTCCGCTTCTTCTTTTAATTTGTCTGCGACCAAAGGCAATGGATCGCTCACATTACCTAGCGCCTTTAGCTCATCATGGACTCGATACATAAAGCGGTGAAAGTGAACGCGCATTTTTTTTGTGGTCGGTAAGGCATCGTAGAACGTATCCATTAAATACGTCTTACCGCGCCCAACGCCGCCCCAAAAATAGAGTCCTTTCGGTGGCTCTGGCAGTTCTGGCTTTTTACCCAGTAATTTCTGAAATCGAGTCAGTTGAGGAATAGGCGTATTCATGTAATCTTGGAATTGATGAAAGAGTTCATCTAAAGACTTAACGGCTTGCTCTTGTGCTGGATCTCTTTGAAATCCATGTTCTTTTATATCTTGTTCGTATTTTTTAATGGGATTCATGACGACATTTCCACAATGAAAGCGATATCAGACAGCAAATAAAAATGAGCCCAAACAGTATGAGACATGTCGCTATGCGGTGAATAATGCAGCATCAAACTGCTAACTAGCGCACACGCATTTCTCTTTATACTGCGGCTTTCTCATAGTACCATGGAGCCGTATCACGTGTAACTAAGCAGTAACAAACATGTTAAAAAACAATAATAAGGAGCTGTTATGCCTTGGATGTATGCCGTTGCCGGTTTACTAGTCGGAGTTATTTTAGGGGTCGCTATTTCTCGTCTCATGACACCTGAATACAAAAAACAAAAGAACGTACAGAAAGAATTAGATAGCGCAAAGTTTGCCCTGGAACAGCAGCGACAAGAGCTAGCTGACCACTTTGCGAAATCAGCAGAAATGTTGGACACCTTAGGTAAGGACTATACAAAGCTTTACCAACACATGGAAAAAACGAGCTCAGAGCTACTCCCTAACCTGCCAGAGCAAGACAACCCATTTGTGAAAACAGCCGCTGCTCATTCGGATAAGCCACAAGATAAGTCTTCAGTTAAAGAGTCGACTCTTGAAGAACAACCGAAAGATTACGCGAATGGCGCAACGGGCTTATTTACCGAGCAGAAGAAAGAAATCATGGATGCTCCCGATGTCGTTACAGCAAAAGCATCGTAAACATTTAACACTTCTGTGAACTTTACAAAGGTTTTTGAGTCATAACTTTCACTCAGGTCATTTGAAACTTCTCATACTTATTAAACGTATAAGAGGGTTAAGACCTTAACTAGAGAGGAGTTTATGATGAAAAAACCTTTGCTTGCTTTATCAGTACTGACTTTAAGCTTAAGTTCAATCATCACCCCCATTCAAGCAACAGCCGCACTTCCATTAAGTGTGGGTAATGAACAATTACCAAGCCTTGCTCCTATGCTTGAACAAGTAACCCCCGCAGTGGTTAGTATTGCCGTAGAAGGCAAACAGGTACAACGTCAGCAAATCCCTGAACAATTTCAATTCTTTTTTGGTCCAGAACAAACACGAGAGCGTCCATTCCGCGGGCTAGGCTCTGGTGTGATCATTGACGCCAAGAAAGGTCATATCGTGACCAATTACCATGTCATCAATGGCGCAGACGATATCAAAGTAAAACTGCATGATGGTCGAGAGTACGATGCAGAGCTCATCGGCGGCGACCAGATGTCTGATATCGCGCTATTAAAACTCGAGACAGCCAAAAACCTTACCCAGATAAAAGTCGCAGATTCCGACAAATTGAGAGTCGGCGATTTCAGTGTCGCTATCGGCAACCCATTTGGGCTTGGTCAAACCGTGACATCCGGTATCGTTTCAGCGTTAGGACGTAGCGGTCTCAATCTAGAGAACTTCGAAAATTTCATTCAAACCGATGCCGCGATTAACAGTGGAAACTCTGGAGGTGCGTTAGTGAATCTTAACGGTGAACTGATCGGTATCAACACGGCCATCCTAGGACCTAACGGAGGCAATGTCGGTATCGGCTTTGCCATTCCATCCAATATGATGACAAACCTGACTGAACAGATTCTCGATTTCGGTGAAGTAAAACGTGGCATGCTTGGTGTCCAAGGTGGAGAGGTCACCTCGGAATTGGCTGAAGCGCTTGGTTATGAGTCCAGCAAAGGTGCTTTTGTTAGCCAAATTGTACCCGACAGTGCTGCAGACAAAGCCGGATTGAAAGCGGGCGATGTCATTATCTCCATTAACGGTAAGCGTATTGATACTTTTAGTGAGTTAAGAGCCAAAGTAGCCACCTTAGGTGCAGGTAAACAGATCGAGTTAGGCGTGGTTCGTGACGGTAAGAATAAGACCTTTGACGTCACGCTTGGTGAATCCACAAATAGTAAGACACAAGCTGAAAAGCTCCATGAAGGACTTGCCGGTGCAGAGCTCACCAACACAACCGACAGCGATTCAGCGACAGGCGTCAAGGTATCAAGTGTCGCTCAAGGTTCGCCAGCAGAAGCTTATCAGCTTCTTAAAGATGACATCATCATCGGGGTAAACCGCCAACCAGTTAAGAACCTTGCTGAATTTAGAAAGATTCTTGAAAAACAACCTGGCGTATTGGCACTTAATATCCAGCGAGACGATAGGACTATCTATCTAGTTATTCGATAGCCATACGTCAGCGTAATTACAGGGAGGCTCAGTAAGTTTGCTTTAAACTTACTCAGTCTCCCTTTTCTTTAGATCAATCAAAATGCTATGCTTCACTGATAATCAAGTCAGTCATCCATTGACGGATGCTTCATACCTTACTTGTTGAAGAGGGAAACATGCTGTCCTTTCTATTTCGTTCTATTTCCCTTGGACTCGTTTCAGCGGCGCTTATTCTTCTCGCATTCCCGAGTTTAAGGCCGGCGATTGTTGCAGACGTCACGAACCCTCAAGTCGATAATATTGGCTCTCTTCAGATCTCATTTAACCAAGCGGTGCGACGAGCTGCACCCGCTGTGGTCAATATTTATAGTCGTAAATACGCAGAAAGCGATCGCAACAAGCTACTAACTCAAGGATTAGGTTCAGGGGTGATTGTTAGTGAAAAAGGCTACATCATTACCAACTTCCATGTTGTTGCTCAAGCTGACCAAATAGTCGTGGCACTTCAAGACGGACGAGTAGCTGCCGCACAACTTGTCGGCTCAGACAAACGCACCGATATTGCGATACTCCGAGTCAGCGGTGACAACTTACCTGTTATTCCACTGAACCCGAATTACAAAGCAAATGTCGGCGACGTGGTGCTGGCTATCGGTAACCCATACAACCTAGGGCAAACGACAACCTTTGGCATTATCTCTGCAACAGGTCGTTCTTCGATCAGTGCAGATGGTCACCAAGCCTTTATCCAGACCGATGCTGCAATCAATGAAGGTAACTCTGGTGGTGCACTGGTTAACTCACAAGGTGAGCTCGTCGGTATCAACACGGCTTCTTTCCAACAAGCTACCGACATGGAAACCTACGGGATCTCATTTGCAATCCCCTACTCACTTGCTAATAAAATCATGGAGAAGATCATCGCCGATGGTCGTGTCATTCGTGGTTATATTGGTATCGACGGACAAGACATCAATTCGGTGACATCACGCTTGCTCGGTACTAAGAACATCGGTGGTATTGTTGTCTTAGGCATTGACCCGAATGGTCCTGCAGCCGATGCCGGCTTTGAAGCACAAGATATCATTATCAGCATCAACAACACCCAAATTAGCGGACGACAGAGCGTAATGGACATTGTTACTGACCTTCGCCCGGGTACTATCATTGATGTTGGTGTATTGCGCAAAGGTGAAAACAAGACACTCAAAGTCACCATTACCGAAGACACACGCCTGTAGTCTTTATTTAGTTTGATTGCTAATAGCTAGTAACTCAAACCGCCAATTACAGAGACAAAAAGTATAGATACAAAAAACCCAGCTCTTAAGCTGGGTTTTCTTTTATCAATCAAAGCTAATGATAAACTCAATCAAAACTAAGCGTCACTAGGTTCATCGATATCGATGCGAGTCACACGCTGCAAACCTCTTGGGAGCAGACCACCACGACGACCACGCTCACCACGGAAGTTTTCAAGGTCCGCAGGTTTCAAGCCAAGTTTACGTTTGCCCGCGTAAATAGTCAGCGTTGCATTCTCTGGAATAGCCATCAGATGCGATACAAACTCTTCACGCTCTTTTGCTTTCGCAGAAGGGATGTTGATGATCTTGTTGCCTTTACCTTTGCTCAGCTGAGGTAGGTCTTTAATAGGGAACAACAACATACGGCCTTGGTTAGTAATCGCCAAAATCTGGTTACTGTCCAAGTCTGCAATAGGGCTTGGCAACATCACTTCAGAAGCTTGTGGCAAGTTAACTAACGCTTTACCGCTCTTGTTCTTAGACAGCAGTTCGCTCCCCTTACAAACAAAGCCATAACCAGCATCAGAACCGACTAACCATAATTGTTCGTTCTCTCCCATCACCACTTGGCGAATAGAAGTACCCGGGCTGACGTTCAAGCGGCCTGTAATTGGCTCACCTTGGCTACGTGCCGACGGTAATGAATGAGATTCAAGGGAGTAGCTTCGGCCATCACTGCCAAGGAACACCGCTTGTTGGTTACTCTTACCCTTAGCACTCGCTAAGAATTTATCACCAGATTTGTAGTTCAAGCCTTCAGCGTCGACTTCATGCCCTTTAGCATGACGAATCCAACCTTTCTCAGACAACACAACCGTGATTGGTTCGCTTGGTACTAAGTCGCGTTCTGTTAGCGCTTTCGCTTCAGCACGCTCAATCAGAGGTGAACGACGATCATCGCCGTATTTATCTGCATCTGCTTGGATTTCTTTCTTGATCAACGTATTCAAGCGACGCTCTGAACCGAGTAGCTTTTCAAGCTTTTCACGTTCAGCTTCAAGTTCCTCTTGCTCAGCTCGAATCTTAAATTCTTCTAACTTAGCTAAGTTACGAAGTTTAATATCAAGAATCGCATTGGCTTGAATTTCAGAAATGTTGAAACGGCTCATCAATACAGGACATGGTTCGTCTTCTGTACGAATGATTTCAATCACTTCATCGATATTAAGATAAGCAGCAAGCAAACCTTCTAAAATGTGCAAACGTGCCAGTACTTTATCTAAACGGTACTGTAAACGACGACGAACAGTTGTACGACGGAACTCAATCCACTCTTTCAGAATTTGAACTAGACCTTTAACTTGAGGACGATTGTCTAAACCAATCATGTTCAAATTAACGCGGAAGTTTTTCTCTAGATCCGTAGAAGCGAATAGGTGACTCATCAATTGGTCACAGTCGATACGGTTTGAACGAGGAACGACAACGATGCGAGTTGGGTTCTCGTGATCCGATTCATCACGCAAGTCGTCAACCATTGGCAGCTTCTTAGCGCGCATCTGGTTAGCAATTTGCTCAAGTAACTTCGCACCTGACACTTGATGAGGTAAAGCCGTGATAACAATATCAGAGCCTTCCTTGTGCCAAACCGCGCGCATCTTGATGCTGCCACGTCCAGTACGGTAGATCTTTTCGATGTCCGACTTCGGCGAAATAATCTCAGCCTCTGTCGGGTAATCAGGGCCTTGAATGAAACCCATCACATCTGGAAGTTCAGCTTTCGGCGTATCAATCAAGTGAATCGCTGCGTTCGCCACTTCACGGACATTGTGAGGCGGGATGTCAGTCGCCATACCTACCGCGATACCAGTAATACCGTTAAGTAAGATATGAGGCAGACGTGCTGGCAACATCTGAGGCTCTTTCATGGTGCCATCAAAGTTTGGTTGCCAATCAACTGTGCCTTGACCTAGTTCACCTAGAAGAACCTCAGCAAACTTAGATAATTTCGCTTCGGTATAACGCATCGCAGCGAACGATTTCGGGTCGTCCGGAGCACCCCAGTTACCTTGACCATCTACCAATGGGTAGCGGTAAGAGAAAGGCTGCGCCATCAATACCATCGCTTCGTAACAAGCAGAGTCACCGTGTGGGTGATACTTACCTAATACGTCACCAACGGTACGTGCTGATTTTTTGTATTTCGATGCAGCCGATAAGCCCAGCTCAGACATCGCGTAAATAATACGACGCTGTACTGGCTTCAAGCCATCACCGATATACGGCAATGCACGATCCATGATCACGTACATTGAGTAATTTAAGTAGGCATCTTCGGTGAACTTGCGCATTGGCAACTGTTCAACGCCATCATATGTAATTTCGTTAGACATCCATTATACCTCGGCCATATCACCGTTAGTCTGTAGCCATGTACGGCGATCATCTGCACGTTTTTTACCAAGCAGCATGTCCATCATCTCGTTGGTCGCTTCGTTGTCATCAATCGTTAATTGAACAAGACGACGAGTGTTCGGATCCATGGTGGTTTCACGTAACTGAAGTGGGTTCATTTCACCCAGACCTTTGAATCGTTGCACGTTGATCTTAGCTTTCTTCTGCGATAGTCGCTCAAGCACACCATCTTTCTCTGCGTCATCAAGTGCGTAGAACACTTCTTTACCGCAATCGATACGATACAGAGGGGGCATTGCCACATAGATATGACCCGCTTCAACCAATGCATGGAAATGGCGAGTAAAGAGTGCACATAGCAGTGTCGCGATATGAAGACCATCCGAGTCCGCATCGGCAAGAATACAGATCTTACCGTAACGCAGGCCTGACAAGTCATCGTTATCAGGGTCGATACCCAGAGCAACCGAAATATCATGTACTTCTTGTGAAGCCAATACTTGGTCCGCTGACACTTCCCATGTATTTAGGATCTTACCGCGAAGTGGCATAACCGCTTGGAACTCACGATCACGTGCTTGTTTAGCAGAACCGCCCGCCGAGTCCCCTTCTACGAAGAAGATTTCGGTACGACTTAAATCTTGAACCGAACAATCGGTTAGCTTACCCGGCAATGCAGGGCCTGAAGCAATCTTCTTACGCACAACCTTTTTGCTTGCGCGCATGCGGCGGTGAGCATTCGCTATACAAGCTTCAGCTAACTGTTCTGCCAGTTGTGGTTTTTCGTTCAACCACAAGCTAAAGGCATCTTTTACCACACCAGACACAAACGCTGCGGTTTGACGAGAAGAAAGACGTTCTTTTGTTTGACCAGCAAATTGCGGATCTTGCATCTTCACCGATAATACGTACGAACAACGATCGAAAATATCGTCACCCGTTAACTTAACGCCACGCGGTAGAAGGTTACGAAATTCACAGAACTCACGCATAGCATCAAGCAGACCTTGTCGAAGACCGTTTACGTGTGTACCACCTTGCTTAGTTGGTACTAAGTTCACGTAACTCTCTGTGATCATATCACCGCCTTCTGGCTGCCAAATAATCGCCCAGTTCGCCATTTCTGTTTCAGCAACGAATTCGCCAACATAAGGTTCCTCAGGCAGTAAGGTGTAACCTTTCACACCTTCTGCAAGGTAGTCTTTTAGACCATCTTCATAGAACCATTTATGTTCTTCACCGCCAACCTTGTCGACAAAGGTGATTTCTAAACCAGGGCAAAGTACAGCTTTAGCGCGCAAGTTATTGATAAGACGTAAAACAGAGAACTTAGAGCTATCGAAGTATTTTGGATCTGGCCAAAAATGTACCGTCGTACCGGTATTGCGGTGACCACAAGTACCTGTAACAGTAAGATCCGTTACAGCATGACCGCCTTCAAGGGCAATTTCATGTACCTGACCGTCACGGCGAACCGTCACTTCAACACGTTTTGACAACGCGTTTACCACCGAGATACCTACCCCGTGCAAACCACCTGAAAACTTGTAGTTATTGTTCGAGAACTTACCGCCAGAGTGGAGCTTAGTTAAAATCAGCTCAACACCTGAGATCCCTTTTTCAGGGTGGATATCAACCGGCATACCACGGCCATCATCCGTCACTTCTAACGATTGGTCAGCATGCAACACGACTTTAATCTTCTTAGCGTGTCCCGCTAGTGCTTCATCAACCGAGTTATCAATGACTTCTTGGGCAAGGTGGTTTGGTCTTTCTGTCTCGGTATACATTCCCGGGCGGTGTCGCACGGGGTCGAGACCTTCAAGTACCTCGAGGTCTTTTGCATTATATTGTTCAGTCATAATACGGAGTTTACTCAAAAAGTTTGCGTCAGTTCGCTGGCTCTAGTTTAACTAAAGCGAAATCATTACTATGAACCGTCATAGTAGAGCGAACGAGCGAAGTATTGGGGAATATAGTCTGGAAGCTGAGTAATGATGTCAAGCTAGTTCAAAAACTAAGGCATCAAACTATGATATTTCACCACTGATAGATGAAATAACAGTCAAACAAGAGAAAATTACTTGATTGGTGAAACAGATTAAAGATTCAGAAAGGTGATGATTTGTTGAGGGTAGCGTTCAAAATTAACAAAGCTATGATCCCCTCCCTCTTCTACTGTCTGTACTGCACCTTGGTACTTCTCTACCGCTTGTCGGTAATCCAGAACTTCGTCTTCCGTTTGCTGAAGTAACCAGAAGTCACTCGGCTGAGCTATAGCCGGAACCTCTAACGCCTTCAGTTCATTGATATGTTTTGTTTCCAGAACATATCGCTCTTCTGTGTATGGATTTACTTGTTCACCTAAATAGTCAGCAAGAAGCTCATACGGCTTAACGGCTGGGTTCACAACCACGGCTTTAAAGCCATAGTGAGTATTCAGCCATGTTGAAAGATAGCCCCCCAACGAGCTACCTACCAACGCTATCTGATATTGCTCTTTATATTGCTCCACCAATTGCTGCAAATAAATGGCCGCTTGCTGAGGAAAACTCGGCAGTTGAGGTGTCATCACTTTGATATCAGGACGATGCTCCGCGCAATAGTCAGCCATCACCGTTGCTTTGTGAGAACGTGATGAACTGTTAAAACCGTGAATATAGAGAAGCAGTGGTGGCTTAGCGGTTTGCTGTTCAGAATCAAACATCAATAGCAACCTTCATTAATAACCTGCCGCTTCAAAATCAGGTAAGAATTGTCCATGAGGTAAACGGCGAACTTGCGTGCTTACTGATCCATCTTGATGCAATTCAATCTCTCTCCAACCAGGCGACAAAGTATCAACCGCAAAGTCATCTGAGTTAGGTTTGAATTGCACACAAGTCGACGGTGTTGCCATGACTTGTACACCATGATGATCTCGATTCATGTCTTGATGAACGTGACCACACAGTACCGCTTTCACATTGGTGTGCTGTTGAACCACGTCCCAAAATTGATCAGCATCTTTCAGATTATGTTGGTCCAGCCATGCACTGCCAACCAATAGTGGATGATGGTGCAGCAGAACCAAGGTATTACGTTCGGGGAATTCGGTTAGCTTTTGTTCTAGTAGATCAAGCTGTTGATCACTGAGACGTCCGTGAGGCACACCAACCACTTGCGAGTCCAGCATCACCATCTGCCAATTATTGCCTAGCAAGACATGCTCAACGCACTGTATTTGTGGTGATGGTAAAACACTGCCCATATTCGGTTTGAAGTCATGATTCCCTGGCAACCAGTAACACGGCTTATCCAAAGGTTGAATTCCTGACTCAAATTTTTGGTACGACTCAGCACTGTGATCTTGAGAAATATCACCGGTTGCCAAAATCGCTTGATAGTCAAAGCCCTGACTAACAATGGCATCGACTACAGCACGAAAGCTATCTTGAGTGTTGATGCTTAATAAGCTGCCATTGCTCGGCGCAAATAAATGCGTGTCCGTTAGCTGTACAAGCTTAATACTGCTCTCATCAAATTTTGAAGTGTGTGATAATTCCAAAATAACAAATCCAGATACGTTACTGTTTAGACTTTAAAAGTGTTTTTAAATAGGCTCAATTAAAAAGAAACTGGAGTTCGGCTGATACCTGTTTTTAAACAAAACGTTAACCATTCCCCAAGAAATTTGTTCAATTGAAATTTCTCATCCTTTTGCAGAAGTTTTGTGTTGGGATAGTCATATTTTGCTTTGACTCGCGAAAAATCCCCGCTAGCGCACACTTCTGCAACTCGAGCGTCGTGATATAGCCTGACAGACATTTTTGGCAAAGGAAACACTGGCATCGCGTCACTCTGACATATATCTATTAATGTGGTGTATTTTGTGACCTCATTCACTGTCAATTGATACACCATATTAACGGCTTGGTAACAGCGAACGTCACCCACCTCATGCTCAACCGGTAACAAAGCATTAAGTTTGGCATAGTTAGTCTCGTAAACTCGCATTAATTCAGCCAGATCGACATGATACGGTTTTTTGACTGCTATATTTGGCATGACGTTAATCTATCCACTCTGACTGTAATTCTTGGTAGTTCAATTGTAGCCACTGCAGCGCGATGATCGTGGCGCCATTTTCAAACACACCGTCTTTTACTAACTGATAAGCGGCTTCGCGACTCATCACTTGTACACGAATATCTTCACCTTCGTAATCCAATCCGTGAACCCCTTTTGCTGTCGTGGCGTCAACACAACCAACAAAGACGTCGAGCTTTTCTGAGCAACCGCCGGATGAAGGATAATACGAAGTAATAGGCAATACAGATCCGACTTCGACCCCCGCTTCTTCCATCGCCTCACGACGAGCAACATCTTGTGATGATTCATCGGTATCAATAATCCCCGCAACAATTTCGTATTGCCACGGGTACTCATGCTCTAGAGCACCGACACGGATCTGTTCAACGATCACGACTTCGTCACGTACAGGATCATAAGGTAGCAAAGCGGCAGCATGTCCACGCTCAAACATCTCACGCTCGATTGGTTGGCTCCAGCCGCCCTCAAACAGTCTATGTTTAAATGTGTATTTAACCATTTTGAAAAAACCACGAAACAGCGTCTCTTTTGAGACTATTTCCACATCTTGCGGAGTAAACTCATGTCGTTGATTGTCATACTGTTGCATTTGGTACCTCACTAAGTGATCTTATAGTTTACTCATTGTCCGAGTTAACTACCAAGGATAAGGTTCAACTTTTAGTATAAAACTTATAATTAAAGTTAAGTTTTAAAAAATAAATATTGCACAAGTGGACAGTTAACTGTAAAAAAGTGCAAAGTTTCGAGTAAATTACCACCAAACTGGGTTAAACTCTTTTAAAGAAAATTCCATTAAAGGCAGGAATAGGAAAATGAAAAAACTGCTTCCACTATTTATCAGTGCAGCAATTGGCAGCCTGAGTTCGTCAGCTTTCGCTGATACGCTAGCTGAGGTTTACGACCAAGCAAAACAGAACGATCCTCAACTTCTTCGTTCAGCAGCGAAGCGCGATGCCGCTTTTGAAGCAGTAACGTCAAGCCGTAGCTCTTTGCTACCACAAATCAACCTGAACGCGAACTATGATATCAATCGCGGTGAGCGTGACTACGACGCTACTGGTACAACTGATCTTGACAACAATCAATGGGGCGTAGGTGTCGGCTTCACGCAAGAGCTTTACAAACGCTCTTCTTGGATCACGCTAGATACAGCAGAGAAAAAAGCTCGCCAAGCCGATTCTTCATACGCAGCAGAGCAACAAGCTCTGATCCTTCGTGTTGCTACCGCTTACTTCGAAGTACTTCGTGCTCAAGATAGCTTAGAGTTTGTTCGTGCAGAAAAAGCCGCGGTTGCTCGTCAATTGGAACAAACTAAGCAACGCTTTGAAGTTGGCCTTTCAGCAATCACCGATGTACATGATGCACAAGCTCAGTACGATGGTGTGTTGGCTGACGAAGTTTTAGCAGAGAACACTCTGATTAATAACTACGAAGGTCTACGTGAAATCACTGGTCAAGAGCACTCTAATCTAAACATCTTAGATACAGACCGTTTCTCAGCAAGCAAGTCTTCTGAATCTGCTGTTGCACTGGTTGAGCAAGCACAAGAGAAAAACCTGAAGCTATTGGCATCACGTATTGATCAAGACATCGCTAAAGATAACATCACACTAGCAAGTTCTGGCCACCTACCTAGCCTAACCTTAGACGGTAATTACTCTATTGCAGATCAGTCAAAAAGCTCTCAAGACTACGATCAAGATAACCTAAACGTCGGCTTAAATTTAGTTGTACCTCTATATACTGGTGGTAGTACAACTTCTTTGACTAAACAGGCTGAATACAACTACGTTGCAGCAAGTGAAGATCTTGAAGCGACTTACCGTAGCGTTGTAAAAGACGTTCGTGCATTCAACAACAACATCAGTGCTTCAATTGGTGCGCTACGCGCTTACGAACAGTCTGTTGTTTCTGCTCAGTCGGCTCTAGAAGCTACAGAAGCAGGTTTTGATGTAGGTACTCGTACTATCGTTGACGTACTAGATTCAACTCGTCGTCTATACGATGCCAACAAGAACCTTTCAGATGCTCGCTACAACTACATCCTAAGTGTACTTCAGCTTCGTCAAGCCGTTGGCACGCTAAGCGAACAAGACATTGTTGATGTAAACGCAGGTCTAAAAGTCGCAAGTAAGTAAATCTTAATTACTCAAGTTACAGTTACAAAAATGCCGCTCATTCATTGAGCGGCATTTTTATTATCAATAATTAGTTGAGCGCTTAACCGCGACCACCTTTAATCGCTTTAATGATTTCAGTCGTAGAGCAACCATCTTCAAAGTTAAGTACTTTAACTTCACCGCCAGCCGCAATCACTTCCGCACCACCAGCAATCTCTTCAGGTTTATAATCACCACCTTTCACAAGAATGCTTGGAAGAACTTCAGAGATCAAACGTTGCGGTGTATCTTCAGAAAACGGAACAACCCAATCAACCGCACCTAAACCAGCCAGTACCGCCATACGACGATCGGTTGGGTTCACAGGACGACCTGGGCCTTTTAAGCGTTTCACTGATTCATCCGTATTCACAGCAACGATCAAACGATCACCTAACTCAGCAGCATGGTTCATGTAAGAGACATGTCCCGCATGCAGGATATCAAAGCAGCCATTAGTCATAACGACTTTCTCGCCTTTCGCACGAGCACGTTTCACCGCTTCAACTAGAGCAGCTTCAGAGATAACACCGTAGTCAGTATCTTGGCTACCATGAATCGCTTCCGCTAACTCAATCGTAGACAACGTCGATGTACCTAGCTTGCCGACTACCACGCCAGCTGCAGCGTTGGCTAATGCACACGCTTCATCAAGTGGCTTACCTGCTGCAACTGAAGCTGCTAATACTGAAATAACCGTATCACCAGCACCAGTAACGTCATACACTTCTTTCGCTTGGGTCGGTAAGTGGAATGGTTCTACGCCTTTGCGGAGCAATGTCATGCCATGCTCACTACGAGTCACTAACAAGGCTTCAAAATCAAACTCTTCGATTAACGCAAGCCCTTTTTCGATCATTTCATCTTCAGACTTAACCTTACCGGCAACCAGCTCAAACTCAGCCATGTTTGGCGTAAGTAATGTCGCACCACGGTAGCGTTCAAAATCTGCACCTTTAGGATCGATAAACACAGGAATGTTCGCTGCGCGCGCTTTTTGAATAAAGCTCTGCACATGCTCCAAAGCACCTTTCGCATAATCAGATAAGATTACCGAACGTACATTAGGAAGTGCTTGCTCCATGCGAGATAAAACAAGTTCAGGATCCGTGTTCTCAAATTTGTCTTCAAAATCAAGACGGATCAACTGCTGTCCACGGCTCATGACACGCAATTTTGTGATGGTCGGGTAATCGTCCAACTCAACAAAATCACATTTAACCTTTAATGCACCCAAGGTATTTTTCAACACCTCAGCTGGCTCATCTTTTCCAGTCAAACCAACGATATGAGCATGACCACCAAGAGAGGCAATATTCATTGCTACGTTGGCAGCACCACCAGGACGCTCTTCGTTATTTTCTACTTTAACAACGGGCACAGGTGCTTCTGGTGAAATACGGCCAGTAGGGCCATACCAGTAACGGTCAAGCATTACATCACCGACAACAAGAACGCCTGATTGGCTGTAGTCAGGTAGAATTGGTTTCATTGTGGATCTCCAAAAATCGAATCTGGCTAGAGTCTAGCACACTGATTACAGTGGCTAAACCATAGAAAAATGAGTGAAAGCCTAACTCAATAGATACTCTAGTAGCTAATAAGCAGCTAAGAAGTCGATAAGCGATCACTAAATGATAATGACGTAACCGTTAAGAAATAGTTCCGTTACGCTTCCATCCATTGCTTCCATGCCTGAACGACATGTTCCCTTTCCATTTTAAATTTATCAATCGCCACGTCCGCATCAAGGTTGAGTAGATTGCGGTGATGGATTTCATCTCTTAATGTTGTATAGGCATTAGTTAATGCCATGCCTTGCTGTTCGTCCATGATCCCTTGTGACAAAAGACTTTCAAAGATTCGTACATTGTCACACCAACGAGTCAACTTAGGTTTTTCATTACTGTATCGAAGTACTAAATATTGCGCCAAAAATTCAATATCGGTGATACCACCCGCATCTTGTTTCAGCATGAATCGATCGGCTTTTTTTCCACCGAGGTGCCCGCGCATTTTTTCACGCATATCGACAACGGATTTTTTAAGTACAGCTTCATCTCGTGACAAGCATAGAACTTCATGCCGTGTTTTATTAAACGCAGATGCTAATAAGTCATCACCATAAATCATACGAGCACGAGTCAAAGCTTGGTGTTCCCAAGTCCACGCGTCATTGTGCTGATACTCATCAAAGGCATCGGTTGGACTCACTAATAGACCAGAGACACCTGAAGGGCGCAAGCGAGTGTCGACCTCGTACAAAATACCGGAAGCAGTTCTGGTCGAGAAAATATGAATAATGCGCTGCGCCAATCTCAGATAAAATTGGCGTCCGTCGATCTCTCTTTTACCATCAGTATAGATATGTACCGGGCAATCGTGCATGAATACGATATCGAGATCGGAGTTATAGCCAAGCTCCCAACCGCCGACTTTGCCGTAACCAACCACGGCGAAGCCACGACCTTCACGATCTTTAACGTGGGTAGGCTCCCCAAACTTGGCTGTCACTTGTAACCAAGCTTGGTTGATACCAGCCTCAACAATCGCTTCTGCTAAATAGGTTAGGTGGTCGCTTACCTTCATGACCGGTAGAACGCCCGCAATATCAGCGGCAGCAATTCTCAAGATACAAGTCTGCTTAAACTGACGCAGGCCTTCCATCTGTTGCTCCATGTCATCTTCAGGAATACGGGCTAGGTAATCACGCAACTCGGTCTTGTAAGACTCTAAAGGCACGGGATTATAGAGTTGCTGAGGATCAATAAGTTCATCTAACAGAATTGGGTAACGCCCAAGCTGCTCCGAAATCATCGGACTCGCAGTACACAGGCGAACGAGTTGAGTGAGGGCTGCAGGGTGCTCATCCAATAACTCAAGATACGTGGTACGCGTCACTATTTTTTGCAGCAGATGCAGCACTCGCGACAAACCAAACTCGGCATCTTTGGCGGTGTACAGCGCTTGAAACACTTTAGGCATTAATCGATTCAGAACTTCTCGCCCACGTGGACCAAGGGTTTTCTTAGCCAAATCAGCTTTGAATTGGATAATGGTTTTCACCGCTTGCTGCGGGTTAGCAATCGCGATGTCATGCTCTAGAACCTGCTCAATCACATCTTGCTTATGAGCCATATCCCACAACTCACTAAAGTGACTCGCGATTGGGTTAGCATCATCTTCATCAACACCAATCAGGTCTTCGAATACGGTGTGAACATTCGCCATATGAGTACGGGTTGCCGCAATCAAACTCTCCCAATCCGCGAACTGCATAGCGACAGCAAGTTGCAACTGTTCTAAATTACCATCAGGTAAGGTTTGAGTTTGCTTGTCAGCCATCGCTTGTAATAGGTTCTCAAGGCGGCGTAAAAACAGGTAGGCCTCACGTAAGTGACCGACCTCTTCGGCTTCTAATAAATGAAGAGATTCAATCGCACTTAACGTATCCAACAAACCTCGACCACGAAGACTCGGTTCACGTCCACCACGAATCAGTTGAAAGACTTGAGCAATAAACTCGACTTCACGAATACCACCAGAGCCAAGCTTAATGTTGTTTGATAAGCCACGACGTCGCACTTCGCTACTGATCATCGACTTCATTCGACGCAAAGATTGGATGGCACTGAAATCAATATAACGACGAAAAACAAACGGACGCAACATCTGGCGGAGCTCTTGGTATTCAGGGTACATTTCGCTGCCCATCACTCGCGCCTTAACCATTGCGTAGCGTTCCCAGTCACGGCCTTGTTCTTGGTAGTAATCTTCAAGAGCAGCATAGCTCATGACCAAAGGGCCGCTCTCCCCGAATGGACGCAAGCGCATGTCGACTCGATAACAGAATCCGTCAAAGGTTTGCTGATCAAGCGCCTTGATAATACGTTGCCCCAAACGCGTGAAGAACTGCGCGTTAGCGATACTTCTTCTTGCTCCTTGGGTTTCGCCATTCTCAGGGTAGGTAAAAATCAGATCGATATCGGAAGAGAAATTCAACTCACCGCCACCTAACTTGCCCATACCTATGATCAACATAGGCTGCGCTTCACCTTGCTCGTTACAAGGTGTGCCCCACTCTTTACAACAAATATCATACTGCCATTGATAGGTCTCGAAGATCATCGCCTCTGCTAGCATCGACAAATGACTTAAACTCTGTTCTAAATTCCATGAGCCCATAAAGTCACGCCAAGCAATGTAGGTCATCTCTCGATTACGGAATTGACGCAGTACACGTTGACCGCTCATGTCATCAGCACAACCAGAAAGTAACTCGGCCAAACATTTACGATATCCTTCCGCGCGCTCTTGGCATCTCAACATCTCAGGCAAGGAGCTGGATAAAATCGAGTCACGCTGTAAACAATCACCAACAAAACAGCTCAAGCCTAATACACGCTTGAGCTCGGCAATCAGTGACTCAGGCCAAGTGTTAATGGCGTCACTTTGATGCTCTAATAATTGATCAAAAGCAGACTGGGAATGAGTGACGAGTAGAGAAGGCAATGGCATGTTTCTTCCTTGTGTAAACTGCGCACCGAACAATTGGCTTGTCGGTTCAGTTCTTCAATAACGAGTTCTAAAAACTAATGATTAGTTATACCAAAGTTCTGCCAATAAAAAACGCCCACATTAGCAATGTGGGCGTTTTATCAGTGAACTTATCAAGTAAAGCCTTTATCTCTAATAACAAGTCTCCGTGGCCAAACCTCTAGGAATAAACCTTTAGACCTTACGAACTAGAGCTCAGACCGAGAACTGGGAGATTAAACCTTAAACTGCTTAATCTTACCGTCTAACTCTTGCGCGTTGCTTTCCATGATCTCAGAAGTCTCGAGAAGCTCACCCACCACCACTACAGAGGCTTCAACAAGCTCACGAACATTGGTCAGGTTGACACTCATCTCTTCCGCGACACTCGTTTGTTGGCCAGCAGCAGTCGCGATCTGGAAGTTCATATCATTAATCTGGTTTACCTGACTTACGATGCCATCAAGCTCAGAACCAGCGTTAGTCACTAGTTCTACGCCTTCAGCGGCTTCAACAACACTCTTTTCCATCAACTCTACTGCCGAGTTAGCACTGCTTTGTAGGTGGCTAATCATATCTTGAATTTCTACTGTCGCTTGCTGAGTACGTTGCGCAAGGTTACGAACCTCATCGGCAACAACCGCAAAACCACGTCCCGCTTCACCGGCACGTGCCGCTTCAATCGCTGCGTTCAGAGCCAATAGGTTCGTTTGCTCTGAAATGCCTTGGATAGTACCAACCACACTGCCAATCGAGTCTACGCGCTCTTCTACTTGGTTTACCGCTGCTGCAGAGGCTGCGATGTCCGAAGAAAGCTCACTCATCTTAGAAACAGAACCTTGAACGAACTTCTGACCTGTCAGTGCTTGACCTGATGCTTGCTCAGTAAGAGAAGAAGCACTTTGCGCGTGTTCAGCCACGGTTTGCACAGTAGAGGTCATCTCGCTCATTGCTGTCGCTAATTGGTCGATTTCGTTAAATTCTTCCTGAGCGGAGTCTTTGGTTTCTGACATGCTGATGGTCATCACTTCCGTCAGGGCAAACAATTCATCAGAAGAGGCCACCTGAGTTTTGATCATGTCATTCAACTGGACTCGAGTTTTTTCTAGTTCTCGTGCCACATCACCGTATTCATCTTTACAATCCATATGAATAGGCACTGATAGGTTCTTATCGGCCATCGTTTTAATGGCGTCATTGAGGTATTGAGTTTGGCGAAGCATAACGCGCGCTGCCGCCAATAGAAGAACCACAAACACAATGATCATCAAGGCTGTTTGCCAAGCCACTTGAACTAGGTAAGTCTCGTAATGCTGCTGTGCAACTTGTGCATTATTGGTGACTGCAAGTAATGAATCGTAAAACGCACTTGCGTCCCATAGCTGCTTCGAAATAATCAAGATAGTGCTGAAAACCATCAGCATGATCATTTTTGGAACGAGACGGATGTCTGAGATAATCCTTTCCCACGGCTTGAATGACAGTTTAGTCATTGTCAGTTCTCCATTAACTCTTATATATTGATGGCTTCTATATCCGCGAGATGGCTATGTCAGTCAAAGTTCGCGATTTATTTTGAGCCTCGTATGAATGTTAAATAGTATCAAAGACGCCACTAAGCCGATGAGCTTATTATCACTGATTCTCTCTTTCTTAGCGTTATTTGTGATCTCAGGCTTATTGTTTGCACCGATTGATAAAGAATCGAAACAAGTTCTTATCGGCCTAGACTTTATAATCTGTAGTGTTTTTCTTTTTCAGCTCACTATTGATCTATTCAGATCACAAAATAAGAAAGAATATCTAAAAGTACACTGGATCGATTTCTTGGCAAGCATCCCTATGGTCGAGCCCCTGCGATTCGCTCGCATTTTTCAGATTTTGCGTGTCATTCTCGTTCTTCGGTCAGGAAAACGAGTTTTCAGAGAGCTGTTTCGCAATCGAAAAGAAACGACACTCGCTTCAATTATTTTGCTATTGGTTATTCTCCTGACCATAGGTGCAGGAACAATACTGCTGCTAGAGCACAAGGATCCCAATGCCAACATTACCACTGGCCAAGATGCTTTATGGTGGGCTTTCGTAACGATTAGTACCGTGGGATACGGCGATCATTATCCAGTAACGAGCTCAGGCAAGTTAGTTGCTTCTCTGGTGATCATTTGTGGTGTGGGTGTTTTTGGTATGATTTCAGGGCTGATTACTTCTTTGATCACCTCCCCAACTAACCATGACAATCAACGAGCTGAAAACAAAGAGAAGCACCTTGAGAAGATCATTGAGCAACAACAGAAAATTCTCGAACGACTAGAAAAGCTAGAACAACAAACAAAAAAATAGGGCCGAAGCCCTATTTTCAATTTCATATTGTTATGAAACTCAATCTTGCCAATACGGCTCAACTTCTACGCTTATTTGGCGTGTCTGTTCCATCGCATGCAGAATAGACACCTCTTGGCGAGCTAACCAACGCTCTAGCTGAACCTTCTCATCACCTTCCAACTTCTCAGTCAAAGGCTCTAATGTTTTAAGTGCCAGCAAATCGTCAATACCTTGCACCATATCGGCCCATGGCAAGCGGAAACTGTTTCGTTCATCGTCATTATACAAACTCGCGAAACCCACACCAGAATATAGGTTTCTCATCAAACGGTATTGCTGATCAATATACGCTTGGCTGGTCATTACTCGCTCTGGCGGGAAGGCTTCCATCAAGTCGGCCCATGTACGATCGAGCTGCTTAACCGAAAACCATTCGATACCACGTGCCATTTGTTCACGTGCTTTTTCATCTAAGAAAGGTTGCCAGCCACGAGACAAAATCCAGCGGCTCAGATCCAACAATAACCCGGTATAGCGAGCAGAGCTCAACAAGGTAAGCAGCTCTTCGCGATCGGGAAGTTGCTCTTGCATCTCTTTAAGTTCAGCGACCAAGAACTTACGCGCATCAAGCTTACGTAGCACGTGGCCTTTATCTTCGAGCAAGTCTTCGAAGTGGTCATAGCTTTTTAGCCAGTCGAGCTCTTGCTCAAGCCACTTAAGCTCTTGGCGTAAAATAGCACTCGCGCGTCTTGGGACAATGCCACCATAGATAGTGAAGGTTTGACGAATAAAACTCAGCGAGTGACTGATCTCATGTAACGCTTCAATGGATTGGCGCTCGGTGAAGATCTGCTCGTGATAATGCCAATGAGCGAGAGCATGCTCTAAAGATTGAATGAAACACGATTCAACAGTATCACTTTTATCAGTATCAACTAAGGTCAAAGGAGTGACTTCATCTCCTTGATAACCTTGAGCAAGGCGGTAACCCTTAGCAGCTTTGCTTAGGTTACCCAAACGCATGCCACCTTGTTCGCAGAACTGGCGAGACAAGGTAAATAGAGCATCCGTTTGACCAGACTTAAGCTCCAATTCGACTTCGCAAATCGGTTCTTGCAGTTCGCCTGATTCAACAAAACCTTGATCGAATGCGACCTCGACTTGACTGCCATCAGGCATACCAATCAACCACTGCTCACGCGTGAAGTTGGTAGAAAATAGAGGAGTAAGTTCAGTTTGCAGCGTTTCTATGTCTTTACCCGCTGGCCAGATGTCCTCTGGATGCAGGGCTAGCTTAGGTTCATTGCTGTCATGTTCTGCATTGTATTCAGGCCTTTGATGCAGGCCTGCAACCACACGACCAGCCGTCTTTACGGTTTGTACAAATACGTCATCAAAGCGTCGAATGCGCAAGCCAGTATCATGCTTACGTAGCCAGTTATCGGGGGTGTCAAAGTAGATGTTACCTAGCTCACGACAACTGTGCTGAAGTACTTTAGTTTCAGCAATTTTATTGCGTAAAGTCTCTGAAAAATCAGGAGAAACAAAAAACTTCAGTTCTATCTCGGTTTCCATAGTTATACCTTTCTGTGAAGATAGGGACAGGATATTGCCAATTTGAAAACTCAGCAAGTCAGAAATATCGCCCTTATGATGATCTAAAACAGTTTTAATGAGACATTGATTAGGTTAACATGCGCGACTTTGTAGCCATCGCTTAACATTTCACCATGAATATGGTGTATGTTGTTTTAAGGTTATTATTTATTAGGTTGGATGACCATGCCAGTAAATACAATTATGGGGTTATTTGCAAAGTCCCCAATTAAACCTTTGCAGCGTCACGTAGTATGCGTGAACGAATGTTGTTCTCACCTAGTTAATTTCTTTGAAGTTTCTTCAAAAGGTGACTGGGAGAAAGCATCAGAAATTCGAGCTCAAATTTCTCACCTTGAGAAAGAAGCTGACGTACTAAAACGTGAAATTCGCCTTAAACTTCCTCGCGGTTTGTTTATGCCAGTTGATCGCACCGATATGTTGGAGCTATTAACTCAACAAGACAAACTAGCAAATCTAGCGAAAGACATTGCTGGCCGTGTATATGGTCGTCAACTTGTCATTCCTGCTCCTATGCAAGAAAACTTCATCGCTTACGTTAAACGTTGTCTAGATGCAGCGAACCAAGCACAAAACGTAATCAATGAACTAGACGAATTACTTGAAACGGGCTTTAAAGGCCGTGAAGTAACACTCGTTGCTGAAATGATTCATCAATTAGATGTAATTGAAGATGACACGGACGCGATGCAGATCGAACTACGCCAACAACTAATGGCGATTGAAGATGGTCTGAATCCAGTTGATATCATGTTCTTATACAAAATTCTTGAATGGGTTGGTGGTATTGCAGATCAAGCACAGCGTGTAGGCGCTCGTCTTGAAGTAATGCTTTCTCGATCTTAAATCATACGTTAACCATATAACGAAGAGCATTTTTTGAACAAACCACTTATGCGCTGAGTATTTCTCTCGCTGAGCGGTTTTTTGCGTCTAAATTTGTTCCGCTTGTTATCAAACAACTAGGTATTACGATGGATATCCTTGCTAACTACGGCACTGTCCTGATTATTGTTGCAGCAGCTTTCGGTTTCTTGATGGCTATTGGTATTGGTGCAAATGACGTTGCGAACGCAATGGGCACTTCAGTAGGCTCTAAAGCTCTAACCGTTAAACAAGCGATCATTATTGCAATGATCTTTGAATTCGCAGGTGCTTACCTTGCGGGCGGCGAAGTAACAGACACGATCCGTAAAGGTGTTATCGAAACATCTCTGTTTGCAGATCAACCTGACGTACTTGTGTACGGTATGATGTCTGCACTACTAGCGGCTGGTACATGGCTACTTCTAGCTTCATACATGGGCTGGCCAGTATCAACGACTCACTCAATCATCGGTGCAATCATCGGTTTTGCTTGTGTGTCTGTGGGTACTGAAGCTGTAGATTGGAACAGTGTTCAAGGCATTGTGGGAAGTTGGATTGTCACACCATTGATTTCCGGTATCTTCGCCTATCTCATATTTGTCAGTGCCCAGCGACTGATATTCGATACAGAAAACCCGCTATTCAATGCGAAGCGTTTTGTACCGGTATATATGTTTATTACAACAATGGTCATTGCACTTGTAACTATCAAGAAAGGCCTTAAGCACGTTGGCCTTCATCTAAGCGGTACTGAAGCATGGTTATGGGCTGCAGGTGTTTCTGCTGTCGTCATGGTTGGCGGTTACTTATACATTCAGAAGAAGTTTGCTAACCGCGAAGAAGACCACGGCTTTACTGGCGTAGAAGGTATCTTCAGCGTACTAATGGTTATCACGGCTTGTGCAATGGCATTCGCACACGGTTCAAACGATGTTGCCAACGCGATTGGTCCACTATCAGCGGTTGTTTCAACGGTTGAGCACATGGGTGAAATCTCAGGCAAGAGCACTATCGCATGGTGGATTCTTCCACTAGGTGGTATTGGTATCGTTGTTGGTCTTGCAACAATGGGTCATAAAGTAATGGCTACCGTTGGTACTGGTATTACAGAACTAACTCCTAGCCGTGGCTTTGCTGCACAGCTTGCAACGGCATGTACGGTTGTACTAGCTTCAGGTACTGGCCTTCCGATTTCAACCACGCAAACATTGGTTGGTGCGGTTCTAGGTGTAGGTTTTGCTCGTGGTATCGCAGCTCTAAACCTGGGCGTTGTGCGTAACATCGTAGCTTCTTGGATTGTGACGTTACCTGCAGGTGCTCTACTTGCTGTTGTATTCTTCTACGCAATTCAGGCTATGTTTACTATGTAATAGCCCTGACGCTAGTCAATATTAGCGTCAGAAAACGGTGAGCTTCAGTAAAGATATGTAAATACCATGTCATTATTGACTCAAACGCACAGAAAGGGAGGCTTTGCCTCCCTTCTTTGTTGCACCATATAAAAAAACTAAATATTATTTGCTCATTGAGGCTGACTCATACGCCTACCCAATTTGAATCGTTAAAGGATTTACTGTGAAAAAACTGATTAGCTTAGTTTTGTTCGCAATGCTTGCGGCTCCAGCTGCCTTTGCTCAAGACCGTTATATTGCTGACAAACTATTTACTTATATGCACTCTGGCCCAAACAATACTTTCCGTATCATAGGTAGTATTGATGCCGGTGAGAAAATCACCTACCTGCAAACTAACAAGAGCACGGGTTACACTCAAGTTCAAGATAGCCGAGGACGCAAAGGTTGGGTTGAGAGTAAGTTCGTAAGCACAAAAGAAAGTATGGCGCTGCGCATGCCTAAGCTAGAGAAAGAGCTCTCTGAAGTAAAAGGCAAACTGGCAAATGCTCGCCAAAGTGCTGATAGTGAAAAAGCAGGTCTCGCAAGCTCTCTAGACTCTCGTAACAAGCAGATTGCTGAACTAGAGCAGAACTATAGTGAGATTAGCCAACAGCTAACGAGCTCTCAAACAGAGAACCGTCAACTACGCGCTAAACTAGATACTCAAAAAGATGACTTACTATTGAAGTACTTCATGTACGGTGGTGGTGTTGCGGGTATTGGTCTACTTCTTGGCCTTGTTCTGCCACACATCATGCCTCGTCGTAGAAAGTCACCAAACGGCTGGGCGTAAGCCTCGCATTTGGTACAGTAGATTCAGTATCGAATATCAAAAAGGAGCACCGAGGTGCTCCTTTTTATTTGTCTGGATTTATCACTCAAGTCTCAGCGCTAACATCGGTCACAGTAAATAATATCTATAGTACTAACCTTTCCACTCATACAAAGCTGGGATTTCTATCTTCTGCTGATTGAATTCAATGATTACCGATTGTGGTTTAATCTCAAGCAACTGAATACCCCGCTCGATCCACTCCCCTTGAGCGACTTCGTGGCCATTCACTTTGACCCAACGCTTAGTTTCACTACTCGAGTACATATGAGTTTGTAGGTCTAACTTAGGTAATACACCAGACAGTCTATTACCATGTGTTTCTAAACCTATGACCTGAGAATCCATACTCCCCACAGGTCTAGAATCCATCGGTTCCGGTGAGACCGGTTGCTCTCCCATCATTGATTCTAGTTTCAATGCTAAATCGGGTGGCAACTCGGTGAGGTCTAACCCTTTCAGTAAATCACTGTCGGATTGCAAAGCACTGCTCTCTTTCCTTACTTCTGGTTTAATTGGTCGTTGAATAGGCGATGGCTCAGAATGCCTTTCCATCTTTATAGAATGGCCAGCACTCGAGGACATCATATTTAAATCGTCAACCATGCTATCCTGACCCGTCTCGACCTGCGCATACATATCTTTACGTGGTAATACTTTTAACGGATGACCTGCTGGTGCGGTGCGAATAGAAAACAACGTGACCGCCTCCGAAACTTTACTCACAGCCAGTTTACTCGCTTCCCCCATTTGAGCATCAAAACCTGATTGGTTTTCTGAACCCTGCGCCCTAGAATTAAGCACTTGGCTTACTAGGTGTAAATTTTGTTGCTGATATGATTGGTATGACAGCACCGCTCCCACCATCAAAGAAGGCACTAAAATAAAGAGTAGTGCTTTCGCTAACGATGAACCTCGCTTATGACTCTTTCTTGTTGTAGGGCTAATAACCTGATGGTTTTGGTAACCTTTAAACTTTGTCTGTTTAAGATCATACAGTGTGCGCGACATTAGTTTGATCCTCCATCGAATGATACCAACTTAGGAGAGTCAAGTTGAGCTAATCTCTGTAAGCTTGATAGAGTTCGCTCTCCCGCAATACCATCAACAAACATACCTTGCCAAACTTGAAAGGCTTCGACTTTCCTCTTTAACTCATCATCAAACACATCACTTCCAGACACCCATTCACCTAGCACTTCGGAAAGTAGTAGATCAAGTAAAGCAATCTCTTCACTTTGCTCTCCCTCTTTGAGCGTATTTCTTAACGGCTGCTTCCAAATAGAAATATAATCACCTTGCCATATTTGCTCTAAAGAGCGCTTGGGCATTACGAGCAACTTTTCGTCAACCAATAACTCTACTGAATCCTCAGACATCCCATAAAGCACGGCAAACACGGGCTCTTGACCTAGTTCCAAATTAAGAACCACTGGTACTCCAAGTTCAATCAAAGCTTCTAAATCAGCTTGACGTTGCTCACAGACAAATACACTTTGTTGTTCACTCAAACATAGCCAATCACGAAGCGAGGATTCATATCCCCAAAGTGTGTATAGGTCCCTAATTGCAAGCGTTTGATTATTCCCTTGCTTTAAGTGATTCTGAACATCTTGTGGTAGTGCAAACTTCGAAGCCTTGAGATCTTGAACCGATATAGATTTATCATCCAATATCGGTGTTTCAGCCACAAATGAGCGTTGAGTATTCGCCGCTACTTCCGTTTTCACTTCACTGGAAGTATCCGCAGGCATCCATGAACTAATATAGGTTGGGGCGAAGTTAAAGGTCACGATTGCAAGGCCGACACTTAATGTGGCAATCCCCGCGTATTGGAGTAATTTTGGGGCTACATGAGTGGCACGAGTTTTCTCGACGTGATACACATCGGCCTGAAAGGACATGACCTGCTGACAAGCTCGGTTAACCGTTTCATTACTCGGTGATTTATCACCATCATGGAAAGCCAATTGCAGCGCTTTATCACACACCAAGTTAATGAGCCTTGGAATACCATGAGTATATTGGGCGATAAGCTTGATTGAACGATTCGAAAACAACATCTGCTCACCACCAGCCGTTTCCAAACGAAACGCGATGTACTTACCCGTTTCTTCGATATTAAGAGGTAATAAGTGATAGCGACCTGTAATCCGCTGCGCGAGTTGACGTAGCTGTGTGGTTTGTAAGTGTTGCTGTAATTCAGGTTGGCCAACCAACAGCACCTTTAATAGCTTACGGCTATCGGTTTCTAAATTGGTCAGAAGGCGTAGCTGCTCCAACACATCAGCTGCAAGGTGTTGGGCCTCATCGATCACCAATAAGGTTTGAATGCCTTCAGCATGGCTATCAAGCAAGAAGTGATAAATTGCCTGACTCAGCTGTTTTAACGACGCTTGTTCAGGGTATTCGACCTCAAACTCATCGCAGATAGCTTCAAGTAAATCTGAATTGGAAAACGTAGGGTTGAGTATAAGGCCGGCTTGAGTCTGATGATCGAGTGATGACAACATCGCTTTGGCGACCGTTGTTTTTCCTGTACCTACTTCACCAGTAAGCATCGCAAAGCCCCCACCTTCGCCTAAACCGGCTTGTAGGTTCTGCATCGCTTCTTGGTGACGCTGACTCAAAAACAAATAGCGAGAATTTGGTACAATCGAAAATGGCATCTCAACGAAGCCAAAATATTCCTTATACATGTGCTGCCCTATAATTACGATTAATGGAAAGTACCATTGCTCGCAGTAAAGTCCAGCAGTGATAAAACATTTCGAGGTGATAAGTTGCAAATATACGATAGCCTACCAAAAGACAATGGGCTACAGCGCTATCTAGTCGGTGGAGCGGTACGCGATAAGCTGCTCAATATTGATAGTTATGATAGAGATTGGGTCGTGGTAGGAAGTACCCCTCAAGAGATGGAAAACCTTGGCTTTACTGCTGTCGGGAAAGATTTCCCTGTATTCTTACACCCAAAAACCAAAGAAGAGCACGCACTGGCTCGTACTGAGAGGAAATCAGGTTCGGGTTACACAGGTTTTGAGTGTTACTTTGCTCCGGACGTGAGTTTAGAAGAAGACCTGATGCGTCGAGATCTAACGATCAACGCCATCGCTCAAGATGACAAAGGCCAGCTTTACGATCCTTATCATGGTCAGCAAGATCTTGATGACCGCATTCTAAGACACGTCTCGGACGCTTTTGTTGAAGATCCTCTTCGTGTGCTGCGTGTGGCTCGCTTCGCCGCCAAGCTTCACCATCTTAGCTTCACGGTTGCACCTGAAACCATGCTGATGATGAGTGAGATCGTCCAATCTGGTGAGCTGGCACACCTCACTGCCGAACGAGTTTGGCAGGAGTGGCACAAGTCTCTTAGCACGCCACACCCTGAGGTGTTCCTTTCCGTTTTAAGAGAATGTGGCGCATTAGCGGTTGTTTTGCCGGAGCTTGACGCTCTATTTGGCGTACCTCAACCTGAAAAATGGCACCCTGAGATCGACACGGGCATTCACACGCTAATGGTGGCTCAACAAGCAGCACTACTAAGCCCATCGTTACCAGTACGCTTTGCCGCTCAAGTGCATGATTTAGGTAAAGGCGTAACACCAGAAAGCGAGTGGCCAAGCCACAAAATGCATTGCCATACAGGCTTAAAAATCATTAAGAAGCTGTGTGAAAGAGTCAGAGTGCCCAATGAATTCAGAGACCTCGCGTTGTTAGTGTGCGAGCAGCATTCCAATATCCATCGTGCAGGCGAGCTAAAGCCAACCACCTTCCTCAAGGTTCTCAACAAGTTCGATGTTTGGCGTAAGCCAGATAGACTCGACGATATACTGCTTTGCTGCCAAGCCGATCATGCTGGTCGTAAAGGATTAGAAGATCAGCCTTACCCTCAGAAAGCGCGTTTTGAAGTGGCTTACCAAGCAGCACTTCAAGTCGAAGTTAAAACGATTATTGCCGATGGTTTTCAAGGTAAAGACATTCGAGAAGAACAAGAGAGGCGCAGAGCTGCCGCGATTGAGAGCGCCCTATTAGAACTCGCTGATAGTTAATCGCCATAACGCTGATTACCATGTATTAAAAAAACCGCGACTAAGCGGGTTTTTCCGTTTCAATCTGTAGGACGAGACAGTTGTCGACGTTAATTACTGCAGCATCAAGAAAGCAAACAGACCAAAACCTAGAATCAAGCGGTAGATAACAAACGGTGTCATACCCATACGTGAGATGAGCTTCAAGAAGAAGTAAATACAGATATAAGCACTGATAAAAGACACCACGATACCCGTCAACAAGGTGCCAACATGGATAGGGTCACCATTGGTTACTAACTTCATACCTAAGTAACCACCAGCCAGAGTGATGATAGGGATAGACATCAAGAAAGAGAATCGAGCCGCGGCTTCACGCGTGAAACCAAGGTAAAGCGCTGCAGTAATCGTCGCGCCAGAACGAGACGTACCAGGGATAATTGCCATTGCCTGAGCTAGGCCAATGAATAAAGCTTTTTTCCAACCGGCTTGATATTCGTCATCACGCAGTCTTGAGTTCTTATCCACCCACCATAGCAATAGACCAAAGATAATGGTGGTTGTCGCGATCACCCACGCACTACGCAAGTAAAGCTCAACAATATCTTTCATTAACAAGCCAAAAATACATGCAGGAATCGTTGCGAGAATGATTATCCACGCCAACTTTGCTTCTTTACTGCGATCGCCTTTAAATACCGAACTAAAGAATGCGCTCAAAAGAGAGACCACTTCTTTGCGGAAATAGATAACAACGGCAGCCAAAGTACCGACATGGACAGCCACATCAAAGGCCAAACCTTGATCTTCCCAACCTAACACGGCAGAAGGAAGGATTAAGTGCGCAGAACTGGAAATAGGTAAAAATTCAGTAAAGCCTTGCACCAAGGCCAGCATAAACGCTTCAAAATAACTCATGACTTACCTTAAAAAATTATAGTGCTATATCAACGACAGAGAGCGAGTCTAATTGCTGCATATTCTGCCATATTTCACTGACGGTTCGTCCGTCTGTCGGGATCACTCTCGCAGGACAAAGATCATAAAGTGGCTGTGTTACAAAAGGATATTTATAGATATCACTGCGTGGTAATTCTGGCTCGCTCTCAGAAACCACCTCTCCAAACAGCACAATATCAAGATCGAGCTTTCGATCTTGAAGCTTATGGGCATCTTGAGGGCGACCCCATTTAAACTCGATTTCACGGAGGTGCTGTGAAAATTCAGTCAATGAGAGTGATGTGTCGAGCTCTACCACAAAATTGTAAAACGGATTACTGTTAAACCCCACAGGCTCACAGTGATAGATCTTCGAGCATTTTAGGTTAACCCCTAATGATTGAAGCTCAGTCCATGCCACCTTTGCATGCTTGTCGCGGTCTATGTTCGTGCCAACACCAACATAGGCTATTGTCATGCTTGACCTCTTTCGATGATCACACCCACTGCTTTTGCTTGTGGTACTGCGCCAGGCTTCGCTAGACGGATTTTAATCCAAGGCACTGAGAACTGAGTCATAATTAATTCAGCGACTTCTTCTGCCACACGTTCAACCAGTAGGAATCGACCATTAGCAATGTGCTCAAGTACCGCAGTACTCACTGTCGAGTAATCCAAAGCATCAACAACATCATCACTCTTACCTGCTGGGCGATTGTCATGAGCCATTTCAATATCAAGCACAAGTTTTTGTTTAATCTCTTGCTCCCAATCGTAAACACCGATCGTTGTAATTACTTCTAGCTGTTCAATGAAAACTTTATCCAATGCCATGACTTGTCCTTTTAGAGGTCGGATACCCATACCGGGGAAAAAAACGTATTATTTGTGTAATTCCAGATATGATATCAATTACTCTTAGATTGAGCATTATTTTCCCATCGTTAGGCTTATAACCGTTTAAGGAAAAACATGACCCCATTGGCACTCATCATGATTATTGCTGCCTATTTACTAGGTTCAATCTCTAGTGCGGTCTTGATATGCCGAGTCTTAAGACTTCCAGATCCAAGAACAGTGGGGTCCAATAACCCCGGTGCAACCAATGTGCTTCGCGTGGGCGGCAAAGGCGCCGCTGCAGCCGTTCTGCTTTGTGACATGCTTAAAGGCACCATTCCTGTTTGGCTTGGCTACTACCTCAAGATAGATCCCATCATTCTAGGAGTTGTGGCGATCGCAGCCTGTCTTGGCCATATGTATCCAATATTCTTCCACTTCAAAGGTGGTAAAGGCGTCGCAACGGCACTCGGAGCTATCGCTCCAATTGGATTCGATCTAACAGGCATGATCATGGCGACTTGGTTGGTTGTGGCATTTTTGTTTCGTTATTCTTCTTTAGCTGCACTGGTTACTGTGTTGCTCGCACCTTTCTACGCTTGGTTAGTCAAACCTCAATACACACTGCCAGTGGCCATGTTGTGTTGTTTGATCGTCTTACGTCACCATCAGAATATCCGCCGCCTTCTCGATGGCAGCGAACCAAAACTTGGACAAAAAAAATCGGCTTAAACTGTCATGTCTAAGCCGAACCATTTTTAAACTGAGATACGTTTAAACCAACGTAAATCTCTGTCGAACAATACTATTCAATATTTAAAGCTTACAGCAGATGTTTATCTAAAAACGTCTTCAGCATTGTGTTCACAAACTCTGGTTGCTCTAGCGAACTAATGTGACCAGCACCAGGAATCACCACCAACTCACTGCCCGTAATGCAATCGTGCATTAGGTATGACTCAAGTACCGGACGCGGTTTATCTTCTTGCCCTACAGCGATCAAAACCGGCAGTGCAAAGCTCTCTACTGCTTCAATCATATCGCGACGTCCAAAGACCATTCGACCGATTCGAGCCACTTCTTCAGCGTTCTCACCCTTAAGAGCTGATAATTTCTGAGTAAAGCCTTCCACTAAAGCTGGTGAGTTTGTTTGAGCGTCATTGGCAAAGAACAGTGGAACCACGGCTTCAACAATCGGTTGAGGAACCATTTTGGTTTGAGTGATGGTATCTAACATGCTGAAGTATTTAACATGGGCAACTTCTGGCTCTAAACCAACAAAGGTATCCATAAGTACCAAAGACTTGATTCGTGCAGGTGCTAACTCCGCTAGCTCAGTTCCCCACATACCGCCCACAGATAGGCCGACAACGGAAAACTCTTCGATTTTTAAATGATCAAGTAGATCCAAAACATGCTGAGCGTAATCTTTCAAGTTACGCATCGAAGTTGGTGCAGCTTGAGACTCACCATGAGACCAAAGCTCTGGAACAATACAGCGATACTGAGTTTTTAATGCGTCGATCTGCGGCTTCCACATTGCACTATCCCAAAGGTAGCTGTGGCCTAGTACAACAACAGGGCCTTGACCTTCATCTAGGTACGCCATCGACTGGTTATCTACAGTGAACTTATTCATTTTCTTCCCTAATCTCTATCAACAATTATTTATCGACATATAGTCGGTAAGCTAGGATATAAAAACGGCCGCACTCAGCGACCGTTTATCGAAATACTATGGTTTATTCTGCGCTTAGCTTTTGTTGATCGACTGTTTCTCGCTGAACGATTGCTACTAGTTAAGCAATTGGCTCTAGTTGGTCAATAGGCCAACGCGGCGTGGCATGAACAGACAAATCAGCCGTTTCACCATTTTTAAGGCGTTGCATACCAGCGTAAGCAATCATGGCACCGTTATCAGTACAGAACTCAGTTCGCGGGTAGTAAACCTCACCACCGATTTTCTTCGCCAGCGCTTCAAGCTCAATACGTAGCTGTTTGTTGGCACTTACGCCACCAGCAATCACTATACGTTTCATGCCTGTTTCCGCCAAGGCACGCTTACATTTAATTACCAAGGTCGCACAAACGGCTTCTTGGAAAGCGTAAGCGATATCAGCGCGTGTCTGATCGTCGTTGTCATTCGCACGAATGGTGTTCGCAGCAAATGTTTTTAGACCAGAAAAACTCATATCGAGTCCTGGACGATCGGTCATTGGACGCGGGAACTTAAAACGACCTGGTGTGCCTTTTTCTGCTAAACGAGACAGCAACGGGCCACCTGGGTAATCTAAGCCCATCAACTTCGCGGTTTTATCAAACGCTTCACCGGCAGCATCATCAATCGATTCACCAAGGATTCGATACTCACCGATGCCTTTCACTTCTACCATCATGGTATGTCCGCCAGAAACCAGCAGAGCAACAAATGGGAATGGTGGCGGGTTATCTTCTAGCATAGGAGCAAGAAGGTGACCTTCCATGTGGTGAACAGGTACAGCTGGTACACCCCAAGCATAAGCGATACTGCGACCGATCGTTGCGCCAACCAGAAGAGCGCCAACTAAACCGGGTCCTGCAGTGTAAGCCACGCCATCAATGTCTTTTGACGTTAGATTAGCCTCAGCCAATGCCGCTTTAATCAGTGGGATGGTCTTTTTTACGTGGTCACGCGATGCCAACTCAGGAACCACACCACCATAATCGGCGTGCAGCTTCACTTGGCTGTATAATTGATGAGAAAGCAGGCCTTGCTCATCATCATAAATCGCAATTCCTGTCTCATCACAAGAGGTTTCAATACCAATAATGCGCATAATTTTCTCGGCACGCTTTCGTCTAAAATGGGAAATTAGCGCAATATTACCCTGCCTAAGCTCTTCAAACAAATATTGTACAGACTATAATCGACAAAGTGCTTTACAAAGCCACTGTGATCGGATTAAAATTCCGCACCATTTTTGATCAAGCTGGTTAATGGCCAAACGCGAATAGAGAGTTAGCTCGATGGGTAACTTCTCTGATTTGGTACTGAGTGACCAGCGATAATGAATAACCCCTGAGGTGAAAGGCATATGCCAATAGTTAAAGTACGTGAAAACGAACCGTTCGACGTTGCACTACGTCGTTTCAAGCGCTCTTGTGAAAAAGCAGGTATCCTTTCTGAAGTGCGTCGTCGTGAGCATTACGAAAAGCCAACTACAGTTCGCAAACGCGCTAAAGCAGCAGCTCAAAAGCGTCACGCTAAGAAGCTAGCTCGCGAAAACGCACGTCGCGTTCGCCTGTACTAATAACTTAATCCATAAGGACTGAGTTATGGCTCTTATTGAACAACTCAAAGAAGAGCAAAAATTAGCGATGAAAGCCAAGGACAAACCGCGCCTTGGCACTATCCGCTTAGCTCTTTCAGCAATTAAGCAACGTGAAGTTGACGAACGGATCACTCTGAACGACGACGACATAATTGCTATATTAGTTAAAATGGTTAAGCAACGTCGCGATTCTGTTGCTCAATATGAATCAGCAAATCGTCAAGATCTTGCTGACGTGGAAAAAGCAGAAATTACTGTACTTGAAGGCTTTATGCCTCAACCGTTAACTGAAGAAGAAGTTGTTGCACTACTTGATAGCGCAATCGCGGAAGCTCAACCTGCGGGCATGCAAGACATGGGTAAAGTAATGGCTATCTTGAAACCACAAATTCAAGGGCGTGCAGATATGGGAAAAGTTAGTGGTTTAGTTCGTTCTAAACTCGCTTAATCCCAAATCAAATTGCAACAAGCCGTGCAATCCTTCGGAACGCACGGCTTGTTTGTATCTGTAACCTATTCAAACTATTATTATCCACACTCTCAGTTAGTGCATTTTTCTAAGGTTTTATGGCAGGACACATCCCGCGTAGTTTCATCGATGATCTCCTAGCGCGTCTCGACATTGTCGATATTGTGGACGCACGCGTGAAACTTAAGAAAAAAGGCAAAAACTATGGTGCTTGTTGTCCATTTCACAACGAGAAGACCCCTTCTTTTAGCGTAAGCCAAGAAAAACAGTTTTATCACTGCTTTGGTTGTGGCGTGCATGGCAATGCCATCGACTTCATTATGGAGTTCGAACGTCTCGACTTTGTTGAAGCGATTGAAGAACTTGCCTCATTTTTAGGCCTTGATGTTCCTAGAGAACAGCGCAGTGGTGAAATATCCACGGCACCAAGAGCCAACAGCGAACAAAAACGTAACCTCTACGATTTGATGGGCGGCATCAGTAATTTTTACCGCTCTCAACTGAAAATATCAGCCAACAAACCTGCGATTGATTACCTAAAGAATCGTGGACTGTCTGGTGAAATCGTACAGAAGTTTGGCATTGGCTACGTCGCTGATGAATGGGACTTGGTTCGTAAGAACTTTGGGCAACAAAAAGAAGCCCAAGACATGCTCGTTACTGGCGGCATGTTGATAGAAAACGATAAAGGCAACCGATACGACCGATTCCGTGGGCGTGTCATGTTCCCGATTCGCGATCGTCGCGGTCGAGTGATTGGTTTTGGTGGGCGTGTCTTAGAAGACGGAACACCGAAATACCTAAATTCACCAGAAACGCCTATCTTCCATAAAGGCAAAGAGCTTTACGGCCTTTATGAAGTGCTGCAAGCCTACCGTGAACCGCCTCAAATACTTGTGGTTGAAGGTTACATGGATGTCGTGGCATTAGCGCAATATGGTGTTGATTACTCAGTGGCATCACTCGGCACCTCGACAACCGGTGACCACGTTCAAATGTTGTTCCGCCAAACCAGCACAGTGGTTTGTTGTTACGACGGTGACCGAGCAGGTAAAGAAGCGGCGTGGCGCGCACTCGAAAATGCGCTTGAATACCTGAAAACAGGTAACACGCTCAAGTTTCTATTTTTACCCGACGGCGAAGACCCAGATAGCTATATAAGAGAAAATGGCCAAGAGGCCTTCGAACAACTGGTACAGAATGCGACACCGCTTTCTACTTACTTGTTCGATAATCTTATTGAGATACACAAGTTGAACTTAGGAACAACGGAAGGGAAGTCGGCATTGCGAGCACACGCAAGTGCCTTGATTAACAGAATCCCTGACAGTTATTTCCAAGAACTGCTCGAAAAATTATTGGATGAGCGTACTGGTTTTGATAACCAACTAAGACGAGCTCGTGTTCATACTAAGAACCCGACATCTCAACCGCATAAAGAACTGAAACGCACTCCAATGCGAGAAGTTATCGCTTTGCTTATCCAAAATCCGAGCTATGCTGATATGGTACCGGATTTATCAAGTGTCAAAGGCTTACAATTGCCTGGACTAAGTTTATTCGTCGAAGTACTTGATAAATGCCACGCGCATCCCCATATCAACACAGGCCAATTATTAGAGCATTGGCGACACAATAAACATGAGGCTCTTCTGTCTCGTCTCGCGAGCTGGGAAATCCCCCTCGACGAAGACAATCAAGAAGACATATTTTTAGACTCACTGGACAATATACTTGCCCAGTGCGTTGAAAAACAAATTGAAAACCTGCAGGCCAAAGCAAGAAGTGTCGGTTTATCAGCCGAAGAAAAAAGGGAGCTACTAGCTTTAATGCTAGATCTAAAAGCGTAACCCTGTTTGATTAGTCAGCATTTAATAAATTTGTTAACATAATTGGTTTGCATTTGAGAATGCAACGTCCTTCACCAGACCTGAAGTTGGATATCATCTATGGATCAAAATCCGCAGTCACAGCTTAAATTACTTGTTATTAAAGGCAAGGAACAAGGCTATCTGACCTACGCCGAAGTAAACGACCACCTACCTGCAGAAATCGTGGATTCTGAACAGGTAGAAGACATCATTCAAATGATCAACGACATGGGTATCAAGGTAGTAGAAACTGCACCTGACGCTGATGATCTAGCTCTTAATGATGATGATGCCAATATAGATGAAGATGCAGCTGAAGCTGCTGCTGCTGCGCTTTCAAGCGTAGAAAGCGAGATTGGCCGTACAACTGACCCAGTTCGTATGTACATGCGTGAAATGGGGACAGTTGAGCTACTGACTCGTGAAGGCGAAATCGACATTGCGAAGCGTATTGAAGATGGTATCAATACTGTTCAATTATCTGTAGCTGAGTACCCAGGCACGATTCCATACATCTTGGAACAGTTTGACCGCGTACTCGCTGAAGAGATTCGCTTAACAGATCTAATCAATGGCTTTGTTGACCCAGACGACGATGGCACAGCAGCGCCAACGGCGACTCACATCGGTTCAGAACTTGCTAAAACTGATCTAGAAGACGAAGACAAAGAAGAAGCAGAAGACGACGAGGAAGAAGAAGAGGAAGATACAGGTATTGATCCTGAGCTTGCTCTTGAGAAGTTCACAGCACTTCGCACTAGCTACCAAAACCGTCAACTAGCAATCAATGAATACGGCCATGAAAGCCCGAAAGCAACACTTGCAACGACAATGATGCAAGACGTATTCAAAGAGTTCCGTCTAACGCCAAAACAGTTCGATTACCTAGTAAACGAACTGCGTACTTCAATGGATCGCGTACGTACTCAAGAACGCCTAATCATGCGTCAAACGGTTGAGTACGGCAAAATGCCGAAGAAATCTTTCATTGCTCTATTTACTGGCAATGAGTCTAGCGAAGCATGGTTGGACGAAGTTCTTGCTTCAGACAAACCATACGCTGAAAAGATCAAACGTAACGAACACGACATCCGTCGTTCTATCCAAAAGCTGGATATAATCGAACGTGAAACGTCTCTTACTGTTCAAAGCATTAAAGATATCAGCCGTCGTATGTCTATTGGTGAAGCGAAAGCTCGTCGTGCTAAGAAAGAGATGGTTGAAGCGAACTTACGTCTAGTAATCTCGATTGCTAAGAAGTACACAAACCGTGGTCTACAATTCCTGGATCTAATCCAAGAAGGTAACATCGGTCTGATGAAAGCAGTAGATAAGTTTGAATACCGTCGTGGTTACAAGTTCTCTACTTACGCTACGTGGTGGATCCGTCAAGCAATCACTCGTTCGATTGCCGACCAAGCTCGTACTATCCGTATTCCGGTTCACATGATCGAAACGATCAACAAACTAAACCGTATCTCTCGTCAAATGCTACAAGAGATGGGTCGTGAACCGCTTCCGGAAGAGTTGGCTGAGCGCATGCAAATGCCTGAAGACAAGATCCGTAAAGTACTGAAAATAGCTAAAGAGCCTATCTCAATGGAGACACCAATCGGTGACGACGAAGATTCGCATCTAGGTGATTTCATCGAGGATACAACGCTAGAACTGCCTTTAGATTCTGCAACGGCAACAAGCCTACGCGGCGCAACTAAAGACGTTCTTGCTGGCTTAACTCCTCGTGAAGCGAAAGTACTTCGTATGCGTTTCGGTATCGACATGAACACTGACCACACTCTTGAAGAAGTTGGTAAGCAGTTCGACGTTACTCGTGAACGTATCCGTCAGATCGAAGCAAAAGCACTGCGTAAGCTTCGTCACCCAAGCCGCTCAGAAACTCTGCGTAGCTTCCTAGACGAGTAATTACACGCTTTAGTGTGGTTAGCTTTTAAGCATAAAATAAAAAAGGTGAGCGTTGGCTCACCTTTTTTGTGCCTGTATGATTTAAGTGGCTAAGATGTAAGCGGAATTGCCCCTCATAGTGTCTAGACACAAATGAATGCTTCCCCTATAATCTATGCCCTACGGCCCCTTAGCTCAGTGGTTAGAGCGCACGACTCATAATCGTTCGGTCCCCAGTTCAAATCTGGGAGGGGCCACCAAATTAGAAAAGCCAGAACAGTTCACACTGCTCTGGCTTTTTGCTTTTCTGAAGCTGTACAACTCACAGCTATGTTTCCTACAAATAACGAATCGTCCCACACACAATTCCAATTCCCTCTATGTGACTAAATATACTTTTCTTTCATAAAAAAATCGGCAATATGATAGTACATAGATAATTCAATCGTTCAGGGAAGAAACATGAAAGACGAAACGCTCTCGATTCACTTCGGCTACGAAACTGATCCAACAACCAAATCGGTTGCGACCCCTATTTACCAAACCGTTGCTTACGAATTCGATGACGCACAACACGGTGCCGACCTCTTCAACCTTGCGGTACCCGGTAATATCTACACTCGCATAATGAACCCAACCAACGATGTGTTGGAAAAACGCATGGCGGCCTTAGAGGGTGGTATTGCAGGCTTAGTGGTGAGTGCGGGCAGCGCGGCAATCAACTACGCCATTCAAACGTTGGCACAAATCGGTGACAACATCGTTTCAACGCCTCAGCTTTACGGCGGTACTTACACTCTATTTGCTCACATGCTGCCAAACCAAGGGATAGAAGTTCGCTTTGCCAAAGACGACAAACCTGAAAGCTTAGCGGCACTGATCGATGACAAAACCAAAGCAGTTTACTGCGAAAGTATCGGTAACCCAGCTGGTAATATTATCGACTTAGAACGTGTGGCAGAGCTTGCTCACGCACAAGGTGTGCCTGTGATTGTCGATAACACCGTAGCAACTCCGGTGCTGTGTAAGCCTATCGATTTTGGTGCCGATATAGTGGTGCACTCGCTAACAAAATACGTTGGTGGGCACGGAACAACACTCGGTGGCGTAATTGTCGATTCAGGAAAATTTCCATGGGCAGAGCATAAGGATCGCTTCCCAGTATTTAATCAGCCAGAGCCTTCTTACCACGGTGTGGTGTATACCGAAGCCTTTGGCGAAGCCGCGTTTATTGGCCGCGCTCGAACGGTTCCACTACGTAATACGGGGGCAGCACTGTCGCCAATGAATGCCTTCATGCTAATGCAAGGTCTAGAAACTTTGTCGCTACGCATGGAGCGACACACAGAGAACGCACTAAAAGTAGCAGAGTACCTTCAGCAACATGAGAAAGTGAGTTGGGTGAGCTACGCTGGTTTACCAACATCTGAGTTCTATCCGCTGGCTGAGAAATACATGCAAGGTAAGCCGTCTGCCATTTTATCTTTTGGCTTGAAAGATGGTTATGAAGCTGGTGTTCGTTTCTATGATGCGCTACAAATCTTCAAGCGCTTGGTGAACATTGGCGATGCAAAATCTCTCGCTTGTCACCCTGCTTCTACAACACACCGTCAATTAAGCGAACCGGAACAAAAGCAAGCAGGAGTGTCACCAGAGATGATTCGTCTATCAGTAGGTATCGAGCACATTGACGATATCTTGGCTGATCTAGAGCAAGCGCTTAATACTTAATAACGGTAAAGCTATCTCTAACACTGATCGTTAACTAACAGATACCAAAAAGCCCATCACAGGATGGGCTTCTTATTATCTAATTTTCTGTGATAGGCTGGCGATTACTCAACCGTTACCGATTTCGCTAGGTTACGAGGTTGGTCAACGTCGGTACCTTTAATTAGTGCTACGTGGTAAGACAATAGCTGCATCGGTACTGTGTAGTAAATTGGTGCAGTTACTTCACTTACGTGAGGCATCTTGATGATCTTCATGTTCTCATCGCTCTCAAAGCCTGCATCTTCGTCAGCGAATACGTACAGTAGACCGCCACGAGCACGTACTTCTTCAACGTTTGATTTCAGCTTCTCTAGCAAGTCGTTGCTTGGTGCAATAACGACGACTGGCATATCAGCATCAATAAGAGCCAAAGGGCCGTGCTTAAGCTCACCAGCCGCGTATGCTTCTGCATGGATGTAAGAGATCTCTTTCAACTTAAGAGACGCTTCCATTGCGATTGGGTAAAACTCCCCACGACCTAAGAACAGTGTATGGTGCTTATCAGCAAAATCAGGTGCCAGTGCTTCAATTTCTTTATCAAACGCGAGTGCTTTTTCAATATCAGCAGGCAGTTGATGCAGTGCTTGAACGATCTCAGCTTCTTTCTCCTCATTGAGGCGACCTTGTAGATGACCAATTGACGTTACCATCATCAGCATTGCGGCTAGTTGAGTCGTGAAAGCTTTAGTCGAAGCCACACCGATCTCTGTTCCTGCGCGAGTCATAAAGGCAAAATCAGATTCACGAACCAATGAAGAACCCGCAACGTTACAGATAGTCATTGCGGACATGTATCCCTTCTCTTTTGCCAAGCGAAGCGCCGCAAGCGTATCGGCCGTTTCACCTGACTGGGAGATAGTTACCAATAGGCTATTCGGGCGAACAACAAAGTCACGGTAACGGAATTCAGAGGCGATCTCTACGTCACAACTTACGCCAGCTAGAGACTCAAACCAATAACGTGCAACCATGCCAGAGTTGTAAGACGTACCACATGCAATGATCTGTACATGCTCTACCTTGCTTAGAATCTCTTCAGTTTTAACACCAATTGCGTTGGTGATAACAGACGTTTCAGAGATACGACCTTCCATTGTATTGATTAGCGCTGTTGGCTGCTCAAAGACCTCTTTCTGCATGAAGTGACGGTATTGACCTTTATCACCCGCATCATGCTCTGCGTTTGATTCAACGATGTCACGCTCAACACGCTCGCCCGCCACATCAAATACCGTTACATCACGACGAGTAACCTCAGCAACATCACCCTCTTCTAGGTACATGAAGCGACGAGTTACGCTTAATAGTGCAAGTTGGTCAGATGCTAGGAAGTTTTCACCAACACCAAAACCAATAACGATCGGGCTACCTGAACGAGCGACTACAATACGACTAGGATCTTTACGATCAACGGCCACCGTGCCGTATGCACCGTCTAATTGTTTCGCTGTCTTTTGAAGCGCTTCAACCAATGAATCAGAAGTACGAAGTTCCCATTCCACTAAGTGAGCGATAACTTCAGTATCCGTTTGTGAAGTAAACACGTAACCACGCTCTTGAAGAAGAGCACGCAGTGCTTCGTGGTTTTCGATAATACCATTGTGTACAACAGCAATATCACCAGACATATGTGGGTGTGCATTCGCTTCAGACGGCTCACCGTGCGTTGCCCAACGTGTATGAGCGATACCAGTACCGCCAATTACATGTTGCTGATCGACTGCGTCTGCTAGCTCTTGTACTTTACCAAGGCGGCGTACACGAGTTAGGTTAGATTCAGTATCGACTACAGCGACACCCGCAGAATCGTAGCCTCGGTATTCTAAGCGGCGAAGACCTTCTACTAAGATTTCGGCTACATCACGTTGTGCTACTGCACCAACAATTCCACACATAGTTTTACTCCATCAATTTCGTTTATTCCTACTGGCAGCAAGCAAAGGCCATATCTTTCATTAAGATCAATTATAGGAAATTAAATGCACAATAGTTTAAATTAGGTTTAAGTCGGATCAGTTAGGATCACTCGAACGTCATGTGATTCAATACTTGCTTGGAATTCTTTGTTCAAGTCTGTATCGGTAATCAAAATATCGATGTGTTCCCACGCTAATTCCAGATTAGGGATCTTTCGTCCCACTTTTTCAGACTCAACCATCACGATCACTTCTCGTGACACTTCAGCCATAACTTTGCTCAGGCCAATCAATTCATTGAACGTGGTCGTTCCTCTATCAAGGTCGATACCATCAGCCCCAATAAATAGTTGATCAAAATCGTAAGCACGAAGTACTGACTCTGCGACTTTGCCTTGGAAAGAGTCCGAATGGGTATCCCAAGTACCACCCGTCATTAATAACGTTGGTTCGCTTTCAAGCTCATTAAGCGCATTAGCTACGTGCAATGAGTTGGTCATAACAACCAAACCACGCTTAGTATTAAGCTGCTGAATCAAGGCACCAGTAGTACTGCCACTATCGATGACAATGCGATTATGGTCGCGAATTAAATCTGCAGCGGCTTTCGCTAATGAAATCTTTCGAGTCGAAACTTGTGGACATAGCTCTTCGTTGACAACCTCTTTAGGTAACGAAATCGCACCACCATAACGGCGTAAAAGCTGACCGTTTTTCTCTAAAGACGCCAAGTCCTTTCTAATCGTGACCTCTGAGGTTTCGAACTTAGCGGATAATTCATCAACACTAACCTCTCCTTTTTCATTCACTAGGTTAGAAATTGCATGTCTTCTGAGCTGAGTATTTCGTTTCGACATTAAAAAAAGGCCATTAAGTTTCGATATGAAACATATTATAGTTACAACGAAACTATTTAGTCCATTTATTTTGATCCAAAAAATTAATAAATAGCGATAAAACCTTGTCCTAAGACAATTGTTAAGCAGTGATATTGAACTCATTCGGTGGTAGAATCCGCACCCGAAAAGAAAAAAAATTACAAAACTGACTGTTATTTTTTTGCAACTTACCGCCTATATAGTGGGGTAAGTCACAGAAAGCCGATATTGAATCAAAATCTTTTGGTCATAAAATGACTAAAATTGATGAAAGACTTACAACTCTGAAGGACATATTGGAAGTTCTGCGCTTTTACACAACAGGCACAAAATGTTGATGTAGCGGACCAATCTTCAGAACTTAAATAAATTTCAAATTGTAACAATACTTACCGGAGAGTACCTTCCATGAAAAAGACCAAAATCGTATGTACGATTGGCCCTAAAACTGAATCTGTAGAGAAGCTAACTGAACTAGTAGATGCTGGCATGAACGTTATGCGTCTTAACTTCTCTCACGGTGATTTCGCAGAGCACGGCACTCGTATCGCGAACTTCCGTAAAGTAATGGAAAACAATGGTGAGCAACTTGCGATCCTTCTAGATACTAAAGGTCCAGAAATCCGTACTATCAAACTTGAAGATGGTAACGACGTAGATCTAGTAGCTGGTCAAGAGTTCACTTTCACAACTGACGCAACAGTTGTTGGTAACAAAGACGTAGTAGCAGTAACTTACCTAGGTTTCGCTAAAGACCTAACAGCAGGTAACACTATCCTTGTTGATGATGGCCTAATCGAAATGGAAGTTATCGCAACAACAGAAACTGAAGTTAAGTGTAAAGTTCTTAACAACGGTGCTCTAGGCGAAAACAAAGGTGTTAACCTTCCTGGCGTTTCTGTTCAACTTCCAGCTCTTTCTGAGAAAGACAAAGCTGACCTTAAGTTTGGTTGCGAGCAAGGCGTAGATTTCGTTGCTGCTTCTTTCATTCGTAAAGAAGAAGACGTTAAAGAAATCCGTGAGCTTCTAAACGCTAACGGCGGCGAGAACATCCACATCATTTCTAAGATTGAAAACCAAGAAGGTGTAGATAACTTCGATTCAATCCTTGAAGCTTCTGACGGCATCATGGTTGCTCGTGGTGACCTAGGTGTTGAAATCCCAGCTGAAGAAGTAATCTTCGCTCAGAAGATGATGATCGAGAAGTGTAACCGCGCACGTAAGATGGTTATCACTGCAACTCAAATGCTTGACTCTATGATCAGCAACCCACGTCCAACTCGTGCAGAAGCGGGTGACGTTGCGAATGCAATCATGGATGGTACTGATGCAGTAATGCTTTCTGGTGAAACTGCTAAAGGTAAGTACCCAGTTGAAGCTGTTACTATCATGGCTCAAATCGCAAACCGTACTGATTCAGCTCTTAAAGCTGAGCTAGGCTCTCGTCTAGATAGCCCACGTCTACGCATCACTGAAGCAGTATGTAAAGGCGCTGTAGACACAGCAGAGAAGCTAGCTGCTCCTCTAATCGTTGTTGCAACTGAAGGCGGTAAGTCTGCACGTTCAGTACGTAAGTACTTCCCAACTGCAAACATCCTTGCTCTAACAACTAACGAAAAGACAGCTGCACAACTAGTTCTGACTAAAGGTGTTAAGCCAGTTCTTGTTGACTCTATCGAGAACACAGACGCGTTCTACATCAACGGTAAAGAAATCGCTCTACAATCTGGCCTAGGTAACAAAGGCGACATCGTAGTTATGGTTTCTGGTGCTCTAGTCGCTTCTGGTACTACAAACACAGCATCTGTTCACGTTCTATAAGAATGAACCGATTCGCATAAAATATAAAAGAGGGCTTCGGCCCTCTTTTTTTATGAAACAAAATCTTGCCTAACTTTTCAGTACGCTGTATTATCAATCACATTAGAACTACGTACTGTTAAACTCCAATAAACTCTTCCTAAGAAACGGATTAGCAGACTAGAAATCAAATATACATGAGGTTTGTAATGTCTAGTCCTACGCTTACTGACAAAGTATCAAAGATGATTCGCCAAGATATTCTCAATGGTGAATTAACCCCAGGTAAAAAACTCGTTGTAGCTGATCTCAAAGCACGATACAACGTCGGCGCATCTCCAATTCGCGAAGCCTTAGTGCAGCTATCTTGGAGTAAATACGTAAAGCTAGAGCCACAAAAAGGCTGCTGGGTATCACCGGTATCAAAGAAAGAACTCAATGACCTATATGAAAGCCTTCGTGTTGTCTCTTCTGTTCTGCTTAAAAAGGCAATTTCAGCAGGTGATGAAAGCTGGGAATTGGAAGTATTAACCTCTTACCACAAGTTATCACGCATACAATATGTATCAGAAGAATTTGATTGTGTTGAGTGGGAAGAGCGTCACCAACAGTTCCATATTGCGTTACTTGAAGGCGCAGATTCAGAGAACATGTTTAAGTTCTTTGATGATCTTATCAATCAAGTAAAACGCTACCGCTTCCTAGCTATGTCAGCGAAAAGCGCGTCTGATGATCTGTTCAATATTGATGAGCATGAAATGATCATGAAGCTAGTGCTTGCGAAAAATGTCGATCAAGCGACAGAACTATTGGATCAACACCTGTTAAGTTCGATGAAACGAATTGAAGAAGTTATCGAAGCTGCATAATGCTAAGGCAGACCCTAGCCATATAAAAACGGAGCCTAATAGCTCCGTTTTTTATTTCCAGTATTACGACTGAACTACCACCCAAAAAACTCTTTGTGATGAGTATTGAGTAGCACAACCATAGGTAAAAAATACAATGCACTCAGTTGAAAGCCAAGAACGGCTAATGTACCTATGGTTAACCTCACTAAAAAATCGACAAACATACCACGCCTCTTTCAATCAGACTGTATGATCCCTAAACCCTTGCTTCAGCGAACCTAATTCAACTAATGCCTTTCAAGCCTTTGATAGGGTTAGCTAACCAGTTGAATTAAGTTAACAGTGCCATCCTTTTACATCTAGCAAACACTCTATTAATTGCATCTTTTATCATGAGATGACATGAAGCAAGACTGTTTGATTATTGTTCAGTTTAGCTCAAATCACCGCGAGTATTAGACTTTAGTCTAATCATATAAACTTTGTGATTTAAGTCTCTCAAAAATGAGATTTCCAATAAATATGGATACACGGCACTGGGGGGCTCAAGCACAGTAAATAACAGGGCACTCTATAAAAGCCCTAATGAAGAGCTATAAAGAAATGAATGGCAATAAGAAAGTGTGGACAAACGATGCATACTTCCAGAAAGCAAAACGGCCCAAATTAAGGGCCGTTCGTATCTGTAAAATCGCTATTTTTTTCAAACGATTAAATGATCAGTTTTAGCTTAAAAGCAGCTTTTTAAATCTTTCTTCGTTAGGCTTTCAACGCTCGTTCACCACGTGCGATGCCAACAACCCCACTTCGAGCCACTTCAAGTACTTCCGTTACTTCAGACAGCGCCTGAATGAAGGCATCCAGTTTCTCGCTAGTACCCGCCATTTGAACCGTATATTGAGAAGCCGTGACATCAACGATCTGACCACGGAAGATATCTGCTGTGCGCTTCACTTCTGCACGAGCAAAGCCGCTCGCACGTACTTTAACCATCAACAGCTCACGTTCAATGTGCTCAAGCTCAGACACTTCTTGTACTTTAAGTACATCGATTAGCTTATGTAGCTGTTTTTGGATCTGCTCAAGCTGCATTTCGCTCGAGTTAGTCGTTACGTTCAAACGAGAAAGCGTTGGATCATCCGTAGGGGATACATTCAAAGACTCGATGTTGTAGCCACGCTGAGAAAACAAGCCAACCACTCGAGAAAGTGCACCTGGTTGGTTTTCCATTAATAGTGAAAGGATGTGTCTCATATTATGTTCTCTCCGTTTTGCTTAGCCACATGTTATCCATACCCTCGCCTTTAATCTGCATTGGGTATACGTGCTCGGTGTCATCCACACTGATATCGACAAATACCAAACGGTCTTTCATCGCTAGTGCTTTTTCCAAACCTGATTCCAGTTCATCTGGAGATGAAATACGCATGCCAACGTGGCCATAAGCCTCAGCGATAGCAGCAAAATCAGGAACAGAGTCCATATATGAATTAGAGTAACGACCTTGATAAACAATGTCTTGCCACTGTTTTACCATGCCTAAGAAACGGTTGTTAAGATTAATAATCTTAACGGGAATATTGTATTGCAGCGCAGTCGACAACTCTTGGATATTCATTTGAATACTGCCGTCACCAGTAACAATCACAACTTCTTCATCAGGTTTCGCAAACTTAACGCCCATACCAGCTGGTAAGCCAAAGCCCATCGTGCCTAGACCACCAGAGTTAATCCAACGGCGTGGCTTGTCAAACGGGTAGTACAAAGCAGCAAACATTTGGTGTTGACCTACATCAGAAGCAACATAGGCATCGCCATTGGTTACTTTATGAAGTGTTTCAATAACTTGTTGTGGCTTAATTCGACCCGACGTTTTGTCATACGCTAAGCAGTCACGTTCTTGCCACTGTTTAATTTCACTCCACCAGCTTTCCATCGCTTCTACATCGTTAGTTCCACCTTGCTCAATAAGCAGGTTAACCATGCTTTCTAGTACTTTTTCCGCTGAACCTACAATCGGCAGATCCACTTTAACGTTCTTAGAGATAGAAGATGGATCGATATCAATGTGCATGATCTTCGCATCAGGACAGTATTTATCTAGATTATTGGTCGTTCGATCATCGAAACGTACGCCAATACCAAAGATCAAGTCCGCATTGTGCATCGCCATATTGGCTTCATACAAACCATGCATCCCCAACATACCCAAAGAGTTCTTATGAGTACCAGGGAAAGCGCCAAGCCCCATTAGGGTACTTACCACGGGTAAATTCAGTGCCTCTGCTAATTTTAACAGCGGCTTATCTGCCTCAGAAATAACCGCACCACCACCGACATAAAGTACCGGCTTCTTCGCTTCAAGAAGGGCTTTTAGCGCCTTTTTTATCTGACCTTTATGACCCGTAACCGTTGGGTTATATGAACGCATTTTGATCGTTTCTGGGTATTCATAAGGAAGCTTAATTTGTGGGTTTAAAATGTCTTTTGGTAGATCAATAACCACAGGGCCTGGACGTCCTGTCGTTGAAATATAGAATGCTTTTTTAACGACTTCAGGGATATCTTCCGCTTTCTTAACTAAGAAGCTGTGTTTAACGATCGGGCGTGATACACCAACGATGTCACACTCTTGGAAGGCGTCGTTACCAATAAGGTTATTTGGTACGTTACCAGAAATAACAATCATTGGGATTGAGTCCATGTAGGCTGTTGCAATACCAGTAACGGTATTGGTCGCACCTGGACCAGAACACACAAGTACTACTCCCGGTTTACCGGTAGAACGAGTATAGCCATCTGCCATGTGGGTAGCGGCTTGTTCGTGTCGTACTAATACGTGTTTAATTTCAGCAGTTTTAGCATGCAGCGCATCGTAGATATCAAGTACAGAACCACCTGGGTAACCAAAGATTTGTTCTACACCCTCTTCAATTAGAGACTGCACCACCATCTCAGCGCCGGATAACATTTCAGCGCCGGATGACATGGCTGTTTCAGGTTTTGTTGTCATATTGCTCTCCTCACCAGTTTCCAATCACATTTGGTGAACATGTTGGGCTGGTTTTTCATAGTCTAGGGCTTATTCGTAGCCTAATTCGAAATACTTCCACTTTTTCGGCTATGGCTGTCTGTAGTGATAACAACAAACAGTAATACGAAACAACTTTAACGCTTTATTATCATCTGGTCTAACGCCTGTTATTCAGCAACTGTGTCAAAAAACCAACTATTAGCTCAAAGCATCAAATAAAACCCAACACAGGCTTTCACACTAGGTATAAACACTGGCTACCTGATAAAAAAAAGCACTTAATATTTCAACAGTTCGCTATTTATCGATAAACAGCGAGCTTGTTGGTGTGCGCTTTCGCACATTGTGCTGTGTCATTAGATACAAAAAATCCCCCTAAAAATGCAATCACATTCGTAGGGGGATTTTTAAACAACTGAAAATTTATCTAAACAGAAAACTACTTATCTTTAGGCTTTTCGTTGTACATTTCTTCGATTTCGTCTTGATACTTATCATTAATAACCTTACGACGCAGTTTCTGGGTCGGTGTTAGCTCACCATCATCCATAGAAAACGCTTTTGGCAGCAACTTGAACTTCTTCACTTGCTCAAACTTCGCTAGCTCTTGTTGTAAGTCATTCACACGTTTCTCTAGCATCTCTACTATTTGGTGATTTTTAACAAGTTCCACACGGTCGTGATACTTGATATTAAGCTCTTTGGCATACTCTTCTAGCGAGTCATAACAAGGAACAATCAGCGCAGAAACGAATTTGCGCGTATCAGCGATAACAGCAATCTGCTCTATAAAGTGATCTTTACCAATTGCGCCTTCAACCACTTGCGGTGCAATGTACTTACCGCCAGAAGTCTTCATTAATTCTTTGATGCGATCAGTAATGAATAGATTACCATTTTCATCAAAATGACCCGCATCACCCGTTTTTAGGAAACCATGCTCGTCAAATGTCTTAGCTGTCTCTTCTGGCATCTTGTAGTAGCCACGCATCACCATTGGGCCACGAACAAGAATCTCGTCCTTAGCGCCAATTTTCACTTCAGCGCCCGGCATCGACATACCGATCGAATCAGGGTTAAAACAACGGTCATCCCAGCACGATACTGTTGCCGTGGTTTCTGTCATGCCGTAGCCAAGTTTTACATTGATACCAATCGCGTGGAAGAAGCGACCAATGGTTTCATCAAGCTTCGCGCCACCACATGGCATGAAGTTGATGTTACCACCTAACAAAGCTCGCAGTTTAGAGAGCACAAGCTTGTCAGCAAGCGCATGGCTCTTCTTCAGCATGAATGATGGTGTACGACCTTCTTGATGACAAACAGAGAGCTTCGCGCCCATGTTCACCGCCCAAGTAAAGAGTACTTTACGAATAAACGGTGCTTTAGATACTTTCTCGTGAATCGCTGAGAAAATCTTCTCGTAGAAGCGAGGAACAGCAGACATAACCGTTGGTTTAACATCGCTCAGTGCGTCACGAACTTGCATGGTGTCTTGCAGATAGCAGTTGGTTGCACCTTTATAAAGGACATAGAAAGTCCAAGCGCGTTCAAATACATGTGATAGAGGTAAGAAACACAATGAGACGTCGTCTTTGCTTAAGCTGAGACGCTCATCATGGCCTTTTAGTTGATAGCCAACATTAGTGTAATCAAGCATTACACCTTTAGGCTGGCCTGTTGTACCAGAGGTATAGATAAGCGTCAGTAAGTCATCCATGCAGGCATCCGCAAGACGAACATCAAGCTCAGCTCGCTGATCTTCAACACCACGAGCCATGAACTCTTTCCAAGAGACGGCAAAGCGATGTCCTTGCAGATCGATATCATCAGACATCGCCACAACAACTTCTAGCTGCTCACACTCTTCAAAAAGGCTAACCGCCGCATCGAATTGAGCTTGCTCACCAACGAATAAGATCTTCACATCCGCATTTTGGATAATGTAAGAAGACTGTGCCGCTGTATTGGTTGGGTAGATTGGTACCGTTACAAGACGCGCTTGTAAGGATGCGAAGTCAGCCACAGTCCACTGAGGCATATTGTTCGAGAAGATACCGATCTTATCCTGAACTCTCAATCCTTGAGCCAATAGCGCTAATGAAAGCGTATCGATTTGTTGTCCAAATTGTTCCCAGCTAATACCTTGCCATACATTGCCTACTTTGTGCTTCAAAGCTGTACGGTTGCCGCCTTGGGCAATTTGGTCACGAAGTCTTTTTACGATATGAAAATCTAAATTGGCCATCTCTTTACCTTTGGCTTACACCTGTAAGCTTTTTTGAGCGCACAAGTGTACCTCTGATCATGGAAAAGGCAACTGATGAAGCTCAAAGTTATAAGTAATAGTACGTCTCACGCTAAGTTTTCTATCAACAAAAATAGCAGGTACAAAAAAACCCCAAGCCAGACTCCTAGCTTAGGGCTTATAAATCATAGGAATTAGTGTCTAGTTAAGCGCCACTACTTCGCCACAGATCATCATTAACTGATCTCGTAACCAGATGTGTCCTTTGTCCTTTTCACTTGATTCGTGCCAGCTTAAGAAGCCAGAAATCGCCGCATTATCGAATGGGAAATCTAGAATCTGAAGCTGCTCTTTGTTTGCTGCATGTTCTACCATCCAGCGAGGAGCAATCGTCACAAGCTCAGATTGACCAACAACGTAAAGTACGTTGCTCAGGCTCGTACCTTCGTAGAAAGGCGTGCAATCTAGATCACGGTAAGCTTGCTCTGAGAAGCTACGTTGACCATGGATGCGAGACAATTTAGCATGCTTTTCGTTAAGCAATTCTGCCGCTGAAACTTCACCGTTGATACGTGGGTGAGAAGCAGAAGCTACCACAACCAATTCATCTTGGAAGATTTCAGTACTTGAGAAACCTTGTTCATCAAAACGCGAGTAATCAATAACGAAGTCAATTTCTTGGTAACGCATGCGCTCAGAAAGTTGACGGTCAAATTCTGCATCCATGTGCAGATTAACGCTAGGTGCTTGGTCGTTGATTGTCGACATAATCTTAGGTGCAAAACGCATGTCGCAAGGACTACAAATTGCAAGTTTGAACAGACGAGAAGACGACTCTGGAGAGAATACAGAACTTGGCAATTCGTTGCGTACTAACTGCAGCGCTTGGCGGATTGGGCCAAACAACTGACGAGCACGTTGAGTCGGTTGAATACCACGACCTTGGCGCATGAATAGCTCGTCGTTGAACATTACTTTCAAACGAGCAACAGCATTACTTACCGCTGGCTGAGACATGCCCAGATTATGAGCTGCACGTGTAATATTTTGCTCTTGCATAACTGCATCAAATACAGTTAAAAGATTTAAGTCGACTCCACGAAGTGTGCTTTCCATTCTGTAGCTTGCAATTGCACTCATTGCGTCTTTTTTCTCTAACATTCAAGTTGCCTCTTGTCGGTTCGACAGGGTTAAATTGGTAATGGTGTGGGAATAGATAACCACTAATTCTTATATTTATCAGACCGATGTTTTTCGGATTGCCATTACTATTAACCAATAAATCTCGAGCTACCAACAAGATTGATAAAGAATAATTTAATTTTACCTTAATGATTAAACAACACCTAAAAATCAGTTGCTTATGGAGTTATAAAAAAACATAAAATGCGTCACTTATGAGTTTCATTTCGACTTATTTAGCTGTCCTATCGTTTTGGTTACATTTGTTACAAATTATTGAACTCGTGAATCGTTCAACCAGTCGATTCAGAAATAACAATTATGGGTTACGTGAGTGATGCATAACGAGGAAAATCTACCTTGTCCCAAAGTTGCTTTCTCAAGTCATCTTGGTTGGACCATTTCCCCGCCAAAACCCACTCAACAAGTGCACTTGCCACGTCAGGATAAGTGACCACTTCTGCCTGCTTTTCACCGAGCCAACTACGCATGATAGCCGCGTCTAAAAAACTCATGGTTTGAGCCAACCCGAGCGCTTCAAGCGTCGCCACATTACTTTGTTGTTCGAACTGCCCCTCAAGAGGCTTGAGAAGCAACTTCTTACCTAAAGTTAAGGCTTCAGATGGCAATTCAAAACCGCCATTAGCCACCACACCAGAGCACTGATTGAGATCGAATTGGAAGCCTGCATGACTGAGTGGCTTGAACTCAATATTTTCGACTCGGTTATACTCAATAACATTCGGGTGATAGCAGGTAAAGTGATGAGAAACAAACTTCATCAACAACTCAGAGATCACATCAAGATCCTCAAATGGTAAATAAACTAAGGTGAAGTCTTGTGTTGCTTTAGCTCGCTCATCACACGCAGGCGTGTGGACGATAGGTGGCAATATTGGCTGTTCAAAGTGATACCAGTGCAACCCAATGGCATGCTCTGTTGGTGCAAAATGCTGAATAACGGAATGTTCAATCCAGTTGCCCCCTTCTTTAGGCACATCGTAACGGAACGCATTTTGGTGGCTTATTCCAATACACGGGACACCTTGCCTTTTCGCAGCCCAAGCGGTTACCGGTTCGAAGTCATTCAATACCAAATCGTAAGGTGTAAGATCGATCTGGTTAACCTCGCGGAGAAATCGCCAGATATTGTTCTTGATGAATGTCTTGCCGTATTTAACCTGCCCCTGCTCACTGTAAAAAGTTAAGCCGCTGCGGGTCTGATAGTTGCCAAACGCTTCCATCGAAAAGAATTTACTCTCGTCTCGCCCAGAGAACAGAAAGTCGACATCGATATTTTGCTGACGAAAAGCTACAGCCATTGCTCTCGCTCGAGCAATGTGCCCATTCCCTGTGCCTTGTACGCCATATAAAATTTTCATGCATGTTCCTTTATGTTTGCTACTTAAGCTCGGCAGTGGTTGTTGCTAACAAAATGATTACAGGATGAAGCTGATAGCAAGGCTAGTACAAGCGATGCCCAAGGCTGCGCCAATCAGTACATCCGTTAAAAAGTGCACACCGAGTAGGATTCGAGAGCCTGCAATCGCTGCCGCCCAAATCAGGCCAAAGAGATATAAGCTCGGATAGAAATGTCCGATTAGAGTCGCCATAACAAAAGCCGCAGCAGAATGTCCAGAAGGCAGGCTGTATTTATCAGATGGCACAATGTGAGAGTGAAGCAATGAAGAGAATTCGGCCGGTCGGCGGCGCTTGAGGGTGTTCTTAGCTAACCAATAAATCGGCAGCTCTACCGCAAAAGCGGCTAGACCAACCATTAAAAATTCACGACCAGTATAGCCATCAGCTAACAGCGCAATCAGAGCGATCAATACATATAAGTGACCATCCCCAGTATGAGACACCGCCTTACTGAATGTCGCCTGTTGTCCGCTATAACGGTTTTTTAAACAAAAAACAGAAAATGCCACATCCCAGCGGACAATAGGTTCGATAGTACGCATACAATCTCCTTAACAATTCTTATTCAGTTAAGGCTCAAGTTATGCCCCTGAAATGACAATTAAGTGACGTTTTGAATGAACTAAAATGAATTTTGAGGCGAATTGACTGCTTTCGCTAGCAAGCTGGTGGGGGCTAGAAACTACCGATAAAAATAAAGCGTCCCAAGGCCGCTTTATTTTTCTATGTTTTTACTTCTTTATATTAGCAAGCAAACGCTACTTCTATCGTGTTAATGGTTATAGCGTTCGCTAATGATAATAGCGCTAAAGGTTATAGCGCTAATGGCTCATGCTTTTTCACCAACCCAAAGTCCGCCAATATCGCGTAAGCGGCAGGGATCATAAACAGCACCAGTAAGGTTGAAGCAAATATGCCAAACACGATCGAAATAACTAAAGGCTGGATAACCTGAGCCTGTAAGCTGGTTTCCGTCAATAGTGGTAGCAAACCTGCGGCGGTCGTCATTGAGGTCAAAAATACCGCTCGAAAGCGCTCACGACTGGCTTTGACCACCGAGTCATGCACGCTATCTCCCTCATCGACATGGTGACGAATGTACTGCACTAACAAGATGGAATCGTTGACCACTATGCCCGCCAGCGATATAAAACCCATCATGCTCGGCATACTCAATGCATGCCCTAACAACCAATGACCAACGACCACCCCAATAAAGGCGAGTGGAATCGCCAACATCACGACCACAGGCTCCAAGTAGCTTCGGAACTGATAACTCAGAATCGCAAACACACCGAATAAGCCCAACAAGAACCCTTTCCCCATCGAAGCTCCGGTCTTCGCGGCATCTTTGGCTTCACCTTCAAAATCAAAGCGTAAGCCTGGGTACTTTTGAATGAGCTTGGCTACTTCATCTTTTTGGAACTGAGCCAAGATCGCAGAAGAGCTGGCCTTTTTATTATCAACGTCACCAAAGATACTGATCGTTCTCAGCCCATCAATACGCTGGATTCGCACGTAGTTACGTTGGAAATCTAAAGTAGCCAATGTTGCTAACGGGATCTGGCTGCCATCTGCAGTGATGATCGGGAAGTTGGCCAGCTGTTGTAAATCACCTGCTTGTTCTTTATCAAGGCGAACTTCTATCGAGATATTCTCCACGCCGATTTGAATCTCGTCCGCAGTTTGTCCAAAAAAGGCGGAACGTAATTGGGAAGCGATCATTTGTCCATTGACGTTGTAGGTTTCTGCTCCGGGACGCAGCTTCACCAAGATCTCTTCTTTACCCATGCGCATGTCATCAAGCACACCATGCACACCATCAAACTGGTTGAGGTATTCCTGAATCTCCAGAGAGGCGGACTTCAACTCCGCCAGATCATCATGCTTGGCTCGGATCTCGATAGCACGCCCACCCGGTCCCATGGTGGGTTGCTTGAACACTAATGAAATCGGGTCAGCTAGATCACCCACATCCTCTCGCCATGCATCAATGAAGTCATCGATAAGCGTATTACGACTCTCTGCTCCGCGTAAGTCTAAGCGTACGGTGGCTAAATGTGGGCCAGATTCATTGGCATCGGCGTTAGCATTGAATTGGCTGGTGATATGCTCGACCAGTGTATTGCCTTCTTCAACCTCTTCGCTCCATTGCTTGTTCAAACGCTCAGCCGACGCGACAATTTTGTCGACCACTTTCTCGGTTTGAGACAATGACGCGCCCGGCGGAAGAATGATACGCGCCTCGGCAATATCACCATCTAGCTCAGGGAAAGGTTGAAACTTAACAACGCCACCAGCAATCAAGGCGACCGAAAGCAACAACAGCGTAATCACTCCACCCATAAAGGCGTAGCGGAACGTCACGACTTTCTCAACCATGTTCATCAAAGTGGTATTACGAAAGTTCTCGAACCTCTCAAGTAACACAACCTTAAAGCGTAGCGCTGGTTTGTCATTTTTTTCTTTGTGTAATGAATGAGATAAGTGATTGGGTAGAATAAGAAATGCTTCGATTAAACTTAGCGACAACACCAAGATAAGCACCTGAGGCACCGCTTTAAGCACCGCGCCCATTTCCCCATCAAGGAATAATAAGCTACCGAAGATACAGACAGTGGTTAGGAAAGAAGACAGTACTCCGGGAAGCACTTTTTTTACCCCGTTATACACCGCATCATCAACACTCTGCCCCCGATCTAAATGGGAGGCTATCGATTCGGCAATCACGATAGCGTCATCCATCATAATACCTATCGCCATCAACAGTCCGACCAGCGACATAATGTTAATCGACAAACCAAGATTAACCATTAAGAACAAGCCACCAAGGAAAGCAACCGGCAGACCCGCAGCCACCCAAAATGAATAACGCAAACTGAAGAACAGCCACATGGTGGCGAATACCAGCACAATACCTTGCCAGCCATTGCTCACCATCATGGTTAGACGATCCCAAAGTACAGAAGAGAGATCGTTGGTCATTTGTAGTGTCACGCCATCAGGAGTAATCGCGCTTTGATCTTCAACGAATCGCGTGACATTCTCTTTGATCCGTAGTGCATCATCTTCTTTGTTTTTACTGACCTTCAACAGAGCTGATGGCTTGCCATCAAACAACACCTTCTGCTCATCAAGCTCAAAGCGATCGGTTATTTTGGCGATATCTCTCAAACGGATCACAGATCCATTAGGCGCAGAGCCAACGACAATGTTTTCTAGCTCAACAGGCGTAATTCGTCTCTCGTCAAAACGAATCAAAAAGTTCTTGTCTGGTGTTTCAACGTTACCACTTGGCAGTTTTACATTCTGACGGCCAATCTGATCGGCAATATCACCTACGCTCAAACCCAGCTGGCGAATAGCTTGGGTATCCAGTTCAACACGGTATTGATGATCCGAGAAACCGCTGACATCAACCAGTGAAACATCATAATCAAGCTTCAAGATACGTTTGAGGTCTTCAGCGTAGGCCTTAAGCTCCGGCCATGAAGTTTCTGCGGTGATGGCGATATCAACAACCGGTTCATTCCAATCCAGTTCTTGAACAACAGGCGATTCAATCTCGGTTGGAAAATCATTGATCGAGTTGATCTGGGTTTGCACGTCCACCAGCATTCGGCCGATGTCCGCTTTCTCATTTAATTTGAGAATAAGACGAGCGCTGCCTTCAATCGCCTCACATTGAGTTTCTTCAATATTGGCCAGGCCATCAACGGCATCTTCCATTCGCACGCACAAGCTCTCTTCCACCTCTTGTGGTGATGCGCCGGGATAAACGATCGCCGCCATAATGTAAGGCGGATCATAGGCGGGAAAGGTTTCACGCTTGATGGTTGATAGTGAGTTTATACCCAAGATCAACAGCCCAAGCATCAACAAGTTTGCTGCTGTTGGGTGCCGAGAGAAAAACTTGATCATGACGCGCTCTCCTGAGTATCAGATTCAAGCTCAGCCTCTTCAGAGTTGGACTCTCTCAGTAACATGCCTTCGATTGCTGGCAGGACATCATTGAGAACCAGTTTATCTCCAGTTTGTAGCCTGCCACTCACAACCACTTGGTTGTCTCTGCGATACAGCACTTCAACATTCACGACTTGCAAGCGTTGATTGTCATCCATCAGGTAAACCTTATCGCCATGCAGTGCTCGCTCTGGGACAACCCAGCTAAGGTTGGCCAAACCTTCTATCTCAGCTTTGACGAACATGCCATTGACCAAAGGGGGTGCATTGCTTGGCTGCAGTTGTGAGTAGTCTTGAGCAATCTCTAGAATAATTCCCGCTGTCGCTTGGTTTTCATCAACCGTTTCACTGATTCTTGCTACCTTCGCAGGCCAACTCAGGTTCAGGTTACCGCTGTTAAGTTGAATAGTCGCTTTAATTGGCGCTTCATAAGGATTAGGGAGCCCTGCAGCATCGCGAGGGAATTGATTAAAGCTCGAGGCTAAAGTTTGCATATCGTGAATAGAGAGTTGCGCCTCAACTTCCATAACATTAGTCCCGTGAGCAACAAACATCTCTTGCTGAAGATTAACCACTTGGTTTTGTTCGATATCGACCTGCGCAATTCTCATCGCTCTAGGCAAGGTGATGGTTGTTTTATCTAAAGAGCGTTGCGCCTCTTTTACCTTAGAAACATTCACCTTAATCACAGCTTCCGCGACACGCTTTTCATCAGGCATCAACGCAATTTGGTTATCGATATCCAATACAAGCTTCTGTTGAGACAACGCACTTTGCTGTTGGAGATCGACATCAGACTGAGACGTCAGCCCTTTCTTGCGCAGATCTTGTTTACGTTGCAGCTCTTTATTGCTGATCACTAAGCGGTTCTTTTCAATTTTAAGAGTCTGCTTAAGATTATCTTCTTCTTGGCTCAACTTAGCTAATGAGGTCTGGCTTGATTTAAGATCCGCTTCGGCTTGTACCAGCTTTAGCTCGTAATCTAAGGGATCGATCTTAAGTACCTCAGTACCCGCAGGAATGATCTGCCCTTTTTCTAAGTCTGGATGTCGATAAACAATCTGCCCAGTCACCTCGGCAATGGCTTTCCATTCGACCTTAGGTACCACCTTGCCAAAGCCCACCGCCAACGGCGCGATCATTTGTTGTTCTAAACTGACTGTTTCGACTAGACGAGCCCTGTCTCCCGCGGGCTTAGTCGGCAGATCCGGCTTTAAACTAATCGCAGTCACAAGGCCGATAACACCAACCGCAAGCGCTGGAAAGAAGAGTAGTTTTTTATTTATTTTCATTATCTTTGGTCCTGCACTGCAGAAGGGCTCGGTGCGTTGATAAAGCCTTCGGTCATCAATTGAATATTGTGTTCGATTAAACGGTTAAGAAATTCTTCATTAATCTTAATACCATGGATTGCTAATAGAGGGGGCGGAGCAATGAAGGGAAACACCATCAAGCTTATATACGAAACTCGACACAATTTTGGATCCATGTTCTGTTTTAAGATGCCTTGTTCAACCAGCTTTTCAAAAATGACATCTTGTGCTGGCTTGGCGACATCGAGAAAAACCTTTTCGAGCAACTCTCTTTGTACTTCAGAGGGAGGCATATTCATCACTTGAGCAATCAAACGAGGAAACTTGGGGACCTTGACCATCTCTTTATAATAAGTCCGCATTAAATCAAGAAAGTTCTCATGGCTGCTTTCTTCAACCAATCTCTGCATTTGCAATTGCATTGGTCGTAGCGTTTCACGCAGCATCGCCTCAAATAATCCAGCCTTACTGCCAAAGTAATAACGGATCATCGCAATATTCACACCCGCGCGCTCAGCAATCAGGCGCGTCGAGACCTTGTCGTATGGCTGAACGACAAACAGATCGCGAGCATGCTCAATCAATAACTGTCGAACATCTAAGTTCTTTTGAGGTCGCCCCGCTTTTCGTGCCGTCATGGCAAAAATCCATCTCTATAATTAATCATCTGATTAATTATAGAGATAAACTAGCGTAACAGTAGAAGATTAATTACTCACTATTTAATCAAGTGAATAATTAATTTGGTCACGCTTGTGATTTTTTTGGTGAATCATTCCATCAAAAAGATTTACTACAAAGTTTTAACCTACACATCAGCCAAACGATAAACTAACCCGCCAATACAAAAGCACCAATCAGTCGCTTTATCCAAATAAATAACAAAAAACAGCACAAACCAAACAAAAACACCACCAACACACGCTGATATTGGATTTTCTTGTTTGACGCTCAGAATAAATTACGGTAAATATGGTGTTAACAGTTTATTTACGGATATTTGTGTAATGATTTTTTCTTCCTCTCTACTGCTGAAACTTCTCCTTATCGTGAACCAATCGCGCGGGTAAGTTGTGGGTCAAGAACTACACAAATATTAAAACCCGCACTGAGCGGGTTTTTTTGTAACTGGCACTTTTTAAAGAACATCATTCTTAATAATAATTTGGATAGCAATCGATTCATTATCGATATAAGGAAGCCCCCATGAACGATCAAGTAATAATTTTTGATACTACCTTACGTGACGGCGAGCAAGCATTGGCTGCAAGCCTTACGGTAAAAGAGAAGTTACAGATCGCTTATGCTCTTGAGAGACTGGGTGTAGATGTTATCGAAGCTGGCTTCCCTATCTCTTCTCCAGGTGACTTTGAGTCAGTACAAACCATCGCTAAGCACATCAAAGATAGCCGCATTTGTGCACTTTCTCGTGCCGTAGCTAAAGATATCGATGCCGCAGCAGAAGCGCTTAAAGTTGCTGACCAGTTCCGTATTCATACCTTCATTTCTACATCAACGGTTCACGTTCAAGATAAATTGCGCCGTAGCTACGATGATGTCGTAGAGATGGCAGTAAAAGCCGTCAAACATGCTCGTAACTACACCGATGATGTTGAGTTTTCTTGTGAAGATGCAGGGCGTACCCCTATCGACAATCTATGTCGCATGGTTGAAGCCGCGATTAACGCAGGCGCTAAAACCATCAACATTCCAGACACGGTAGGCTATACAGTACCGAATGAGTTTGGTGGCATCATCAAAACGCTATTCGATCGCGTACCAAACATCGATCAAGCCATCATCTCTGTTCACTGTCATGATGACTTAGGTATGTCGGTTGCAAACTCAATTGCTGCTGTGCAAGCGGGTGCTCGTCAAATTGAAGGCACAATCAATGGTATTGGCGAACGTGCAGGTAACTGTTCTTTAGAAGAAATCGCAATGATCATCAAAACTCGCCAAGAGCTTTTAGGTGTTCATACCGGCTTGGATCATAAAGAGATTCACCGTACCAGTAAGTTGGTTAGCCAGCTTTGCCACATGCCGATTCAAGACAATAAAGCTATCGTCGGTGCGAACGCATTCAGCCACTCTTCTGGTATTCACCAAGACGGCATGCTTAAGAACAAGAACACTTACGAGATCATGACGCCTGAGTCTATTGGCTTAAAAAACAAAGCCTTAAACCTAACAAGCCGTAGTGGCCGAGCAGCGGTTAAGAGCCACATGGACGCTATGGGTTATAAAGACAATGAGTACAACCTAGATTCATTGTACGAAGACTTCTTGAAGCTTGCTGACCGTAAAGGACAAGTGTTCGATTACGACCTAGAAGCATTAATGCACTTCGCGAATCTACGTGACGAAGATGACTTCTATAAACTTAACTACCTAAGCGTACAATCTGGTAGTGTTATGTCTACCACCAGCATCAAACTGCAATGTGGTGACGAAGAGAAATGCGAAGCCGCTGTCGGCAATGGCCCTGTTGATGCTTTGTACCAATGTATCTACCGCTTAACAGGCTACGAAATCGCGTTGGATAAGTTCGACCTTACTGCAAAAGGTGAAGGCGAGGATGGCTTAGGTCAAGCAGACATCATTGCTAACTATAAAGGCCGTAAATACCACGGTACGGGCGTTTCAACGGATATCGTTGAAGCTTCAGGTCAAGCGTTGCTACACGTTATCAATAGCATTCAACGCGCAGACACTATTGCTGAAATGAAGCAGCAAAAATTCGCGACAGTTTAATACCCAATAACAAAGCCATAGAGCCGATGTTGTTGGCTTTAGGGACAAAATTTAAAACGAGCCAAACAGCTCAGTAACAAGAATTAAAGGATTAACATGACAGATAAATCATACAAAATTGCCGTACTACCTGGTGATGGCATTGGCCCAGAAGTAATGCAACAAGCACACAAAGTGCTAGACGCGATTGAAAAGAAACACGCAATTAGCTTTTCTCGCGAAGAGTATGATGTTGGTGGTATCGCGATTGATAACCACGGCTGTCCACTTCCAGAAGCAACAGTTGCAGGCTGTGAAGAATCTGACGCGGTACTTTTTGGTTCTGTCGGCGGTCCTAAATGGGAACACCTTCCACCAAACGATCAACCAGAGCGTGGTGCCCTACTTCCTCTACGTAAACACTTCCAACTGTTCTGTAACTTACGTCCTGCACAAATCCATAAAGGTCTAGAGTCTTTCTCTCCTTTGCGTGCAGACATCTCAGGTAACGGCTTCGACATCGTTGTTGTTCGTGAACTAACTGGCGGTATCTACTTCGGCCAACCTAAAGGTCGTGAAGGCGAAGGCGCAACAGAGAAAGCCTTTGATACTGAGGTTTACCACCGTTACGAAATCGAACGTATTGCAAAAATTGCTTTTGAATCCGCTCGTCTACGTAACAAAAACGTTTACTCAATCGATAAAGCGAACGTTCTTCAGAGCTCTATCTTATGGCGTGAAGTGGTTGAAGAGATCGCAAAAGATTACCCAGATGTTACGCTAAACCACATGTACATCGACAACGCGACCATGCAGCTAATCAAAGATCCATCTCAATTTGACGTAATGCTATGTTCAAACATCTTTGGTGACATCATCTCTGATGAGTGTGCAATGATCACAGGCTCTATGGGTATGCTTCCTTCTGCAAGCTTGAACGAAAGCAACTTCGGTCTATACGAACCCGCAGGTGGCAGTGCTCCAGATATCGCAGGTAAGAACATTGCGAACCCAGTCGCGCAAATTCTTTCGGCAGCGCTAATGCTTCGTTACAGCCTAGGCGAAGAAGCGGCAGCGCAAGACATCGAAGCTGCGGTATCTAAAGCACTTTCTGCAGGCGAGCTAACAGCAGACCTTGCAGGTAAGAACCAAGCGCTTACTACCTCAGAAATGGGTGACAAGATCGCAGAGTACATCCTAGCTTCATAAGCGACTACTCGAAAAATAAGTAAGTACATAAAAATAATATCAAGCCAAGTCAGCTTAAACCGCATGACTTGGCTCGAAACAAACACTGGGACTGATGCTCCCAAGGAAGAAAAGCTATGTCGACAAACCAGCAAGCAAAAACCTTATACGAAAAAGTTTATGACGCTCACGTTGCGGTTGCAGCGAAAGGCGAAACGCCAATTCTTTATATCGATCGCCACTTAGTCCACGAAGTAACGTCGCCACAAGCTTTTGATGGCCTGCGTGAAAAAGGTCGTAAAGTCCGCCAAGTAGGCAAAACTTTTGCAACCATGGATCACAACGTATCGACACAAACGAAAGACATCAACGCTTCTGGTGAGATGGCTCGTATCCAAATGGAAACGCTATCGAAGAACTGTGAAGAGTTTGGTGTCACGCTCTACGACCTAAACCACAAATACCAAGGTATTGTGCACGTAATGGGCCCTGAACTGGGTATTACACTACCGGGCATGACCATCGTATGTGGTGACTCGCACACTGCGACACACGGTGCATTTGGCTCATTAGCATTCGGTATTGGCACTTCAGAAGTTGAGCACGTTCTAGCTACTCAAACGCTAAAACAAGCTCGTGCTAAAACCATGAAGATCGAAGTAAAAGGCAAAGTCGCTGAAGGCATTACCGCAAAAGATATCGTACTAGCTATCATCGGTAAGACAACAGCCGCTGGCGGTACAGGCTATGTGGTTGAATTCTGTGGTGAGGCAATTACTGACCTTACAATGGAAGGTCGTATGACGGTATGTAACATGGCAATCGAGCTTGGCGCTAAAGCAGGTCTGATTGCGCCAGATGCAACGACATACGAATACATCAAAGGTCGTAAGTTCTCTCCAGAGGGCGAAGACTTACAAGCAGCTATTGAATACTGGAACACATTGAAAACCGATGCTGATGCAGAGTTCGATGCTGTTGTTACGCTAGAAGCTGCAGACATCAAACCACAAGTCACTTGGGGAACCAACCCAGGTCAGGTTATCTCAGTAGACACACCAATCCCGGAACCAGAAAGCTTTGCAGACCCTGTTGAAAAGGCATCTGCAGAAAAAGCGCTCGCTTACATGGGCCTTGAAGCGGGTAAATCGCTATCTGAATACAACGTAGATAAAGTATTTGTAGGTTCTTGTACTAACTCACGTATCGAAGACATGCGTGCAGCAGCAGCGGTAGCGAAAGGTCGCCAAGTAGCGAAACATGTTCAAGCATTGATCGTACCTGGTTCTGAGCAAGTAAAAGCACAAGCTGAAGCTGAAGGCCTGGATAAGATCTTCATCGAAGCAGGCTTTGAATGGCGCCTACCGGGGTGCTCTATGTGTCTTGCAATGAACAACGACCGTCTAGGTCCACAAGAGCGCTGTGCTTCTACATCAAACCGTAACTTTGAAGGTCGCCAAGGCCGTGATGGTCGTACGCACCTTGTTAGCCCTGCAATGGCTGCCGCAGCAGCGATCGCTGGTCACTTTGTCGATATTCGTGAACTTTAATTAGAGGATTTAACATGTCAGGTTTTCAACAACACACCGGATTAGTCGTTCCTCTAGATACGGCCAACATCGATACTGATGCGATCATTCCAAAGCAATTTCTACAGAAAGTAAACCGTATTGGTTTTGGTAAGCACTTGTTCCACGATTGGCGCTTCCTAGATGACGCAGGCCAACAGCCAAACCCTGAGTTTGTGATGAACGAAGCTCGCTACCAAGGCGCTTCAATTCTACTGGCTCGTGAAAACTTTGGTTGTGGTTCATCTCGTGAACACGCACCTTGGGCGCTTGCCGATTACGGTATTCAAGTGATGATCGCTCCAAGCTTTGCTGATATTTTCTACGGTAACTCGATCAATAACCAGATGGTGCCAGTTCGTCTTACAGAGCAAGAAGTTGATGAAATCTTTCAGTTCGTTGAAGCGAATGAAGGTGCTGAAATCCACGTTGATTTAGAAGCAATGAAAGTCAGTGCGAATGGAAAAGAATACTCGTTTGACATTGATGAGTTCCGTCGTCACTGTTTGCTAAATGGTTTAGATAATATCGGCCTTACACTTCAACATGCTGATAAGATCTCTGAGTTTGAAGCTAAGATTCCTAGCTTCCTAAAATAATCAGACATTTCTGATTAAATCTAAAGGTTGGCCAAGTGCCAACCTTTTTTATTTGACTCAACGTCTTTATTAAACTTAACGTCTTTATCTGACTAAGCTCGTTATTTAACTAAAGGACCATGAAAGAAAATGGTAGTCCATAAGGTCTTAGTAGTCAGTCATCAGGAGAATGCCATGAAACAACTACTTTTTATTGTCAGCCTACTTTTCTCAACCTTAGCTTGGTCTGCGCCTAAATCCGATCTTTGGCCTTACTGGGATCAAAGTAATGAAGCCAACTCTGAACAAGTTTCTCATCAAGATTGGCAACAATTCCTCGATAACTATTTAGTAAAACAAGGTCAGCACACCTTAGTTAGATATCAAACGGTGAGTTCTTCAGACAAAACCAAACTGAAGCAGTACATAAGCCGACTTGAACAGATTGACCCGCTCGACTATCCAAAAGCGGAACAGTATGTCTATTGGGTTAATCTATATAACGCCGTGACTGTCGATTTGATTCTTGATGCCTACCCAATAAAATCCATCACTAAACTTGGCGGACTATTTAGTTTTGGGCCATGGGGAGATGATGTCATCGTCGTCAATGGGAAGTCACTGACACTCAATGATATTGAACACCGTATCTTAAGACCGATATGGCAAGATCCCCGTACACATTATGCAGTGAACTGTGCGAGCCTAGGTTGCCCTAACCTGCAATCTCAAGCCTTTACCGCTGACAACACCGAGATGCTGTTAGAACAAGCCGCAACTGAATTTGTAAATAGTGACAAAGGTGTACTGATTCAAAATAATAATAAGCTTCAGTTATCATCGATTTACGAATGGTTTGCTGTGGATTTTGGTACGGAGAATCAACTCATTCAACACTTAGAACAATATCGAACTCAACCAATAAAAAACACTGAAAAAATCAGTTATGACTACGATTGGTCACTCAACCAAGTAAACTAGCTTCACGCTAAAATTTCGTCAATAAGATCAAGTAAAAATAGGCTAGAGGTTATTATCAACCTCTAGCCTATTTGACTGTATTTCTAAAATTAAAAGCTTGATCCCGGTTGCTGCAAGAACTCTACTTCTTCGGGAGTTGAAGTTCGCCCTAACACCTCATTGCGGTGCGGATAGCGACCAAAACGCTCAATGATGACCTTGTGCTTAAACTCAAAATCAAGATTATGTTCTAATCCCGTTTGAGAAAAGAGATCCACTGCTTGTTCATGAACCAACAAAGACTCACTGTGCATATAAGGCATATACAGGAAGCTTTTTTGTTGCTCGTTAAGCTGGTGATCAAAACCACCCGCTACCGCTTCTTGAGCCAAAGCAAGCGCCATTGGGTCAGCAGTAAACGCAGCCAGATTGTTTCTACCAATATTCCGAGAAAACTGATCAAGCACGATAATTTCAGCCAAGCGCCCTTCCGCATTTTGACGCCATTCAAACAACTCACCTTGGATAGCGGCTTTGTGCAGTTTAGCAAAACGAGACTCAATCAAAGTATCGATCTCTTCACCGCCAGTAAACCAATCTTTAGGCGTCAGTTCATCGAACCAAAACTCTAGAACATCCTGATACGTTACCGTCATATAATTCCCTTTAATAAAAAACCGAATCATTTAATATCATGACTCGGTCTATGTTCAATTACTTAAAACCTTTTACTTTCTTTATCAGGTCATAAGCATTCTGAATTTCTTGCGATTTCTCTTTCGCAACATTCATCATCTCAGGCGGTAAGCCCTTCGCCATCAGTTTATCTGGGTGATGCTCATTCATCAGCTTGCGGTAAGCTTTCTTCACCTCTTTACCGTCGGCACTTTCACTCACACCGAGAACTTTAAACGCATCGGCCAATTGGTTTTGTTGCGAAGCCTGTTGCCAACCCGATGATTGCCCATGACCTTGATGCCCACCAAAGCTTCCACCTTGTTGTTGAAAACGAAATGCTGCTTCTTGCATCTGCAAGCGGCGCTCTAGCTGTTCTGCAGAAAACCCAAGACCTTGCGCTATCTTATGTAAGACCTGACGCTCACTTGGGTGTAAGCTTCCATCGGCAAATGCTGCAGATACTTGTAGCTCAAGAAAAAACTGCAGAAGATCAAAACGGCCACCCGATGAGATTTTCACACGCTCAAGTACATCACTTAATGGAAAGTCACTCTCTTTGCCATCACGGAAAGCATCTTGAGCCGCTTTACGTTGTTCGCCATGCAGGTTCATACGCTCCATCATTGTAGAAGCTAGCTGAATCTCTTCTGGCGTAACCTGTCCCTTAGCTTTAGCTACGTGTCCCATAACCGCAAAAGCAGATTTGAAAAACTCGTTTTGTCTTTCAGCTTGGCTTGGACCTCGGCCAAAACCAGAGCTATTGAAGCCCGATTGGTTCAATCGGCGAGCTTTATCGAACTGGTGCCCTAAAAATAGGCCAAAAACTAAACCGAGCGGCCCCCCAAATAAAAAACCAAAAAAAGCGCCCAAAATTTTGCCAAATATTTGCATTATGTGTTCTCTATCTATGAATTTTGTCTGAGTAATGCTGTCTGATGATGCTGAATGCTAATATTTCCTTTATCATAAGGAAAATGCTTTATTAATTGGATTGATACTAGATCAACCCTTCATCTAGTGACACAGGATAGTTCAACTTCATGCAATCTTTTTCCCGCACCTTGTTAGCCGCGTCTATAAGTACGGCATTATACGTATCGACAACTCAAGCTGAAACAATCACCGATAGTAGTGTGCAGGAAATGCCCTCTATAGATCAATGCTTGATCGAGCCCGCTGCAGAAAACGAGACACAACTTCCCGCTCATGTTGAGTCCGATCGCTTAGAGGCTATCAATGGTGACAAGGCAATCTACTCAGGTGATGTAAGAGTTACCCAAGGAAACAAAACCATCCTTGCCGACAATGTAACGCTTCACCAACAAGAAAATATCGTTGTAGCTGAAGGCAACGTAAACTTTAGCGATGGTCAAATAAAGTCAGTGGCAGACAGAGCCACTAACAATCTGACCACCGATGAAATGACGCTCGAAAATACAAATTATGAGTTCCTCTGTGAACAAGGCCGAGGTGATGCGGTTTACATCGCAAAAACCGGAAAAGCGGTTTATGAAATTGAAGATGGCTCAATCACCTCTTGCCCTATCGGCGACAATGCATGGCGACTAAGAGCGTCAAGTATCGATGTCGACCAAAATGAAGAAGAGGCTACGTTCTACAACCCAAGGTTTGAAATTCAGAGCGTTCCTGTTTTTTATCTGCCGTACTTAACCGTTCCGATTGGTGATACGCGTAAAACAGGCTTCTTATATCCAACGGTATCATATGGTTCAAGTGATGGTTTTGAATTTGAGATCCCTGTTTATTGGAACTTAGCACCAGAGTATGACCTCAAAACCACTTTTAAGCACATGAAAGAGCGTGGTACTCAGCTTAACAGTGAATTTAGATATTTAAGCGATTTTGGTTCCGGGATGATTAAGTCTGAATACTTACCTGATGACAAAAAATACCCCGAAAAAGGCAAACGTTGGGGGGCTCAATTAGAGCACTCAGGAATATTCCAAGAATCTTGGCTGTTTGAAATTGATTACTCAAAAGTTGGCGATATCGAGTACTTCACAGATGTCAACGGAAGCGGCATTGGTAACCGTGAAGATGGCCAGCTGCTTCAAGAAGGGCAGGCTACATACCGTTCTCAAAATTGGGATGCGTCTGTACTTGTGCGAGATTTTCAGGTCCTCACAAATACGACAAACAACCTTCCATACCGCCTGCTCCCACAGCTTGAATATAACTATTATGCCCCTGAGGTAATGGAGTATTTAGATTTCGACTTGGTCAGCCATGTGTCTCTGTTTGATACAGATGCAAAAGGGAAACCATCGGCAACTCGTATTCACGTTGAGCCGGGAATTACAATTCCAGTAGGCAACACTTGGGGTACTTGGACCACAGAAGCCCGACTTCTTGGGACTTACTACCAACAAGATCTTGATGGTGTTGATACCACGAGTGACAAATATAAAGATTTAGAAAAATCAGTAAGTCGAGTTATCCCTGAATTTAGGAGTCATGCTGGTATCGTTTTAGAAAGAGATACCAAAGTTATTGGTAACTACACTCAAACTCTAGAACCCCAAGTTCAATACCTGTATGTACCAAAAGAAGATCAAAACAACATTGGTCTTTACGATACGACACTTCTGCAGACTGATTATTATGGTCTCTTTAGAAGCCGTAAATACAGTGGTGTAGACCGTATCGCTGCAGCTAACCAAGTAAGCTACGGTGCATCATCTCGTTTCTTTGATGATGAGTATAAAGAGCGACTCAATGTATCTTTTGGACAGATCTTTTATATCGACAAAGATACGAAACAACATCTAACACTTGATACTAAAGATAAGAACTCGAATTACTCATCTTGGGCTGTAGAAGTCGACTTTAATTACGACGACTACCTGTTTTATCATGGTGGTGTACAGTACGACATCGACACCACAGCAATGCAACTAGCCAACAGCACCATTGAGTACCGTTTTTCTGGTGGTTATATCCAAACCAACTACCGCTACGTAACCAAAGAGTATATCGAAGACACTGTTGATTTTAATGTTGGATCGATTACTAAAGATGGTATATCTCAAGCAGGATTACTCGGAGCCTACCAGATTTCACGTAAGTGGAGTGCCAGTGCACAGTACTTTTATGATTTAACAACCGAAGAGAACCTTGAGTGGTTAGCTAAACTCAATTACAAGTCAGATTGTTGGTATATCGGCTTCACCTATAGTAACCAATTGCGTAGATGGGAAGGTGATTACATCAACACATCGAATGCGACACCAGTATACGAGAAAAACTTTGGCTTTAACTTCGGTATTGTTGGCTTTGGTACCAATATAGGCTCTAATTCAAGCGAAGTAAGTGAAACGAGCTCAAGTAACGCACTCAGCTATGGTCGCCCATTCTTCTTAAACAACTAATTTTCTTTATTGATAACACATCGGTAAATATAAAGGATTACACATGACATTGTGGAAACGCACATTAATAGCTATCGCAGCGGCTTGTACTTTATCAACAAGCTATGCCGCACCAGTTGAACTCGATAGCGTAAAAGTGATCGTCAACGAAGGCGTGATCTTACAAAGTGACATTGATACTTCAATGAAAACACTGCGTGCAAACGCGAAGAAAAGTGGTCAAACACTACCATCGCAAGACGTGCTTAATGAACAAGTACTCGAAAAGTTGATCATCGATACAATTCAGACCCAAGAAGCGGAACGTATTGGGGTTCGAATTGATGATGCTCGACTTGATCAAGCGATTGAAGGCATTGCTAAAGATAACAACCAAACAGTACAACAACTTACTGCATCAGTTGCTGAAGAAGGCCTGAGTTACAACGCATTTCGTGAGCAAGTGAGAAAAGAGATTGCTGCAAGTGAAGCACGCAACGCATTGGTTCGTCGTCGTATTAATATCCTTCCGGCAGAAGTAGACAACCTAGCAGACATCTTAGCGCAAGAAACCAATGCGACGGTTCAATACAAAATTGGCCACATTCAACTGCGATTCAATGACGACCAAACCAAAGAAGAATTAGAAGCACAAGCGACTGATTTAGTGGAAGAGCTAAACAACGGCAAAGACTTTAGCACCATGGCATATACTTACTCTAAAGGCCCTAAAGCGCTACAAGGTGGTGATTGGGGTTGGATGCGTAAAGAAGAGATGCCAACCATTTTTGCAGACCAAATCAAAATGCAAAATAAAGGCAGCATCATTGGACCATTCCGAAGCGGTGTTGGTTTTCATATTCTAAAAATTGAAGACGTAAAAGGTTTGGAAACCGTTGCAGTTACCGAAGTTAATGCACGTCATATTTTGATTAAACCAACGGTTATCTTGAGTGATGACGGTGCGAAAGAGCAGCTTGAAGAGATCACTCGTCGCGTAAACGCAGGTGAAGCGAGCTTTGGTGACCTTGCACAGCAATACAGCCAAGACCCAGGTTCAGCTGTTCAAGACGGCGAGTTAGGCTACCAAACACCTGACTTGTACGTACCAGAGTTCAAGCACCAAGTAGAAACGTTACCTGAAGGTAAAATCAGTGCGCCATTCAAAACCGTGCACGGTTGGCACATTGTTGAAGTACTAGATCGTCGCGAGGTAGACCGTACCGATTCAGCATTGAAAAACAAAGCTTACCAAATTCTATTTAACCGTAAGTTCAACGAAGAAGTCGGTGCTTGGTTGCAAGAAGTAAGAGCTAGCGCCTTTGTTGAAGTGGTCGAGGATGACCAAGATGACAACTAAACGCATTGTCATTACAGCAGGTGAACCGGCGGGAATTGGGCCAGATTTAACTCTCGCATTATCCCAAGAAAGCTGGCCACATCAGCTCGTCGTTTGTGCAGACAAAAGCCTATTAGCAGAGCGAGCTGAAATATTAGGGATTGAGGTTGAGCTGTTGGATTACGATTCAACCGCGCCTAAGCAACCTCAACGCTCTGGAACATTGGTTGTGAAACATGTTCCACTATCTGAAGTTGCCGTTGCGGGTCAACTTAATGAAGCGAACGGCCACTACGTATTAAATACACTAGAAACCGCAGCAATTGGCTGTATGAATGATGAATTTGATGCTATTGTCACCGGCCCTGTTCATAAGGGTGTAATTAACCGAGCTGGCGTTGCTTTTAGCGGCCATACCGAGTTTTTTGCAGAGAAGTCCAACACACCGCTCGTGGTGATGATGTTGGCAACAGAAGGGCTGCGTGTTGCGCTAGTAACAACGCACATCCCGCTAGCTTATGTATCTCAAGCAGTGACCGAAGACAGATTAGAGCAAACTATTGCGATTCTGCATAAAGACTTGGTTGAAAAGTTTGCTATTGAGAAACCAACTATCTACGTGTGTGGCTTGAATCCACATGCTGGTGAAGATGGTTGCTTGGGGCGTGAAGAGATAGAAACCATCACCCCTACGCTAGAAAAAATTCGCCAAAAAGATGGCATCAATTTAGTTGGCCCATTGCCAGCAGACACCATCTTTAATGAAAAATATTTGCAAGATGCAGATGCTGTTTTAGGTATGTATCACGACCAAGTACTCCCGGTATTGAAATACAAAGGGTTTGGTCGCTCAGTGAACATCACGCTTGGCTTACCGTTTATCCGCACATCCGTCGATCACGGTACCGCCTTAGACTTGGCAGGGAAAGGCCAAGCCGATACAGGGAGCTTTAGAACAGCGCTCACGCACGCCATTGAATTAGTAGAGAAAAAGCAATGAGAAATGATGTCCACTTAGGGCACAAAGCGCGTAAACGTTTTGGTCAAAACTTCCTTAACGATCCATACATTATTGATGGAATCGTATCGAGTATTAACCCACTACCAGGCCAGAACTTAGTAGAGATCGGTCCTGGTCTTGGCGCAATTACTGAGCCGGTTGGCAAGCTTGTCGACAAGTTCACAGTGATTGAGCTGGATAGAGATCTTGCTGAACGTCTGCGTAATCACCCTGATCTGGCTGAAAAGCTAACGATCTATGAAGGCGATGCAATGAAGTTCGATTTCGAGCAACTTGTTAAGCCAAACAACAAGCTACGCATCTTCGGTAACTTGCCATACAACATCTCTACACCATTGATGTTCCACCTTTTTGAGTTCCATAAAGACGTGCAAGACATGCACTTTATGCTTCAAAAAGAAGTCGTTAACCGCTTAGCGGCAGGTCCTGGTACTAAAGCTTACGGTCGTTTAACGGTTATGGCTCAATACTACTGTAAAGTAACACCTGTGCTAGAAGTGCCACCAACGGCATTTGTTCCGCCACCGAAAGTAGACTCTGCAGTCGTTCGTCTTCAGCCTTATGAAGTACTGCCTTACCCGGCAAAAGATCTTAAGTGGCTGGATCGCGTATGTCGCGAAGGCTTTAACCAGCGCCGTAAAACAGTACGTAACTGCTACAAGAGCCTAATCGATAAGGAAGTGCTTGAAGAGCTAGGTGTAAACCCTGGCATGCGCCCTGAGAACCTGACGCTTGAACAGTTTGTCGATATGGCGAACTGGTTGCACGACAGTCACAACGCTGACAAATAATCGTAAAAGGCTCCTACACTTCGGTGAGGAGCCTATTTTTTATGTAATACTTAAAGCATACCAACAACAAAAGGTGCGAATATGGATATATCTACGCCTTGTATCAAATGCCAAGTTCATTCTAAATATATTGAAGAACAATCTGAGCCATCAAAAAATCGCTACGTTTTCGCTTACATCATTACCATCAAAAATCTAAGTAAAACAACGGTACAACTTATGTCTCGCCGCTGGCTGATTACCGACTCTAACGGTAAACAACTCACCATAGAAGGTGATGGCGTGGTTGGACAGCAGCCTGTGATTGAAGCCAATGACGAATACACATATACCAGTGGTACGGTCATCGAAACCCCTGTGGGTGTTATGCAAGGTCACTATGTGATGACCGATAACAAGGGCATTGATTTTATTACCGAAGTCGACCCATTCAGACTCGCTATCCCTAATATCCTTAACTAGTACACATCTCTACCACTTACAGGAAAATACTGTGTCGAATTATATTGTCGGAGACATCCAAGGGTGCTTCGACGAACTTCAGTTACTGCTTGAAACCATCAACTTTGATAAACAACAAGATACTTTATGGGTCGCCGGAGACTTAGTTGCTCGAGGCCCTAAATCCTTAGAGACGTTACGTTTTGTTCGTAACCTTGGCAGTTCAGCGAAGGTGGTATTGGGTAACCATGATTTACATCTACTTGCTGTATCCTTAGACCTCTTTTCAGCCAAACCAAAAGACAAGACTCAACCAATTCTTGATGCTGAAGACCGTGACCAATTGCTGGAATGGTTAAGACAACAACCCTTGATGCAAGAACACCCTGAGTTTGTCATGACACATGCGGGCATCTCACCTCAATGGAGCTTGGAACAAGCACGTACAGAGAATCGAGAGATAACGTCATTATTGAAATCGGACCGTTGGCAGTGGCTTATCGAGAACATGTACAGCAATACTCCTGATTTATGGCATAAGGATTTAAAAGGAATTGAGCGCTATCGCTATGCGATCAACAGCCTTACTAGAATGAGATTCTGTTTTACTGATGGTCGACTCGATATGGCCTGTAAACTACCACCTAACGAAATTACCACTGAGCCATTGGTGCCCTGGTTTGACCTTTCACAGCGCATTACACTCGAAAAAACCGTGTTGTTTGGACACTGGGCAGCCTTAGAAGGCTATTCAGGAAAAGATGTGATTGGCTTAGATACAGGGTGTGTGTGGGGAGGAGAATTGACGATACTTCGCTGGGAAGATAAAAAGTTTTTCACTCAAGATGCGTTATAAAAAATACGAGATACGAGATACGAGATACGAGATACGAGATACGAGATACGAGATACGAGATACGAGATACGAGATACGAGATACGAGATACGAGATACGAGATACGAGATACGAGATACGAGAAGTTTGCGTTACTGTTGGAGTAACGCAAGTATTTTTCAGAGACTAGCTATTGATAACCACAGTTAACGCTCGAGAATCACAAACTCCATGTTGTGTTTATTCTTCTCATCGGCTTGATAAGTTTCACTAAAGCTCAGCTTCCAACCTTCTCCCCAACTAGGGAACTGTGTATCGCCATCAACTTCGAGGTCGATATAAGTCAGATAGAGCTTGTTAGCTTTAGGCAGACAGCTTTCATAAATCGAACCGCCACCGATGATCATCACTTCATCAACATCGCTTACTAGCTCTAATGCTTGATCAATTGAAGTAACAGTAGTCACTCCTTCAATCTCTAAGCTCTCATCGCGGCTAATTACGACATTCAATCGACCTGGTAGAGGGCGTCCAATTGAATCATAGGTCTTACGCCCCATCACTACCGGTTTCCCCATCGTTGAGCGTTTAAACCATGCGAAATCTGCAGGTAAATGCCATGGCATCTGATTATCTTTACCAATTACACGGCTGTTTGCCATTGCAGCTATCATACTGATGATCATAAATAGAAAGTCCTGTCCTTACCTGAAAATGAAATTGAAGTTAGACGATGGGTCTACGACGATAGAATAACAGCCCCGGCACCGCCAAGCCAATCGCTAGCCCCGCGATAATGAACATCGACTTTAAGAAGTTCTCCATCAACATGGCGAGCAACTCTGGGTTATACCCTGCCCGGTTGATTTCTACCATAGCGATCATCGCTTTGAACGCGAAGACTCCTGGAACCATCGGAATCAAAGCGGCGACGGTAAATACCTTGGGGTGCGCCAACAGTTTATGTGACCAATGAACCCCGATCATCCCGACAATGGTAGCCGCGAAGAACGTCGCCCATTCTATGGGAATGCCGAAATGCATCATTAAGTAACGGCTACCGTGACCAATGGAGCCTCCAAGCGCACAATAGATCAACGCACGTTGTGGTACGTTAAAAACCAATGCAAAGCCGACGGCAGGTATGGCAGCAAAAAACATATCGTTCAAAAGACCGATTAATAATTCAAAGATAGTCATTAGCTTGCCCATCCCCACACATCCGAAAGGCTCATCGCAGCAACAATGCCTAAGCTTGTTGCCAACGTTAATAAACTAGCCATGGTGAAGCGTGCGAGCCCCATATTTATATGGCCTTTAAGCATATCCGCAACAGAATTAATTAAAGGAAAACCGGGCACTAGCATCAATACTGACGAAGCCATCACGATAGTGGGTTGACCACCAATGTTGTAGAGCACCGCCTGAGCTGAGATGGTGGTGGTGACAAAAGCGGTAATAGCGAAATTTAATAACGGATTGAAATGACGATGACCGATCTCTTGTCTCACAATCATACCGCAAGCCGAAGCTATAAACGTCATCATAAAGACCTGCCAATCTCCACCAGCAAGGCGGCTAAAAGAAGCACACGATAGCCCTATCATTACGACAACTAACCAACGGTTGTAGCGTTCAGGAGTGATCCCTTGGATCTTCTTATAAGCCAAATCATAATCGAGAATTCCCTTCTCCATCATGATGCAAATGCGTTGAATGTCGGTGATAACCTGCATATTAATGCCACGATCAGCACAGCTTCGAGTAGTCGTTATACAATGATCATCCATTACTGTTGTCACGACCAACGCATTGGCTGACAGTGCAACTTCAACCTCATTCACTCCACAAGCAATACCGATACGGCGCATAATATCACCGACCAGTGTGCTCTCGGCGCCGTGTGCCAATAACATTTGTCCTGACTGAGCGACTAACCTTGAGATCGCTCTTTGTTCTGATGCCATGATTTCCTTCCCATAGGCGTAAAGTATCTAGAAATAAATTCTGCATTAAAATTCGACAAGACATAATGATTTAGATACAAAAAAACCGCAATTTTCATTGCGGTTTAGTAAAACTATCTGTGTGCTTTAGAAGAAGCGACCAAAGTAATTATAAAAAACTCTGAGGATTAGTCGCGAACATAGATAACATGACCGTCATCTTCTTCGTCATCCCAGTCATCCCAGTCGTCGTCATCTTCAGTAACGACATTCTTACCGGCCATCGCATCTTTATGGTAGTCATCCCACATAAAGTTAACTTTTTCTTCTTCTTCAATTGCTTCAACTTCACGAGGTAGGTTCTCCATGAACTCACCAAGCTTAAAGCAAAGATCTTTGGTACCGATCTTGTTTACAGCAGAGATCTTGAAGTACTCGCCTTCCCAACCTAAAGCTTCGACGATTTCTTGAATCTTTTCGTCAGCTTCTTCTTCAGGCATTAGATCAACTTTGTTGAACACTAACCAACGAGGTTTCTGTGCCACTTTTTCACTGTATTGCTCAAGCTCATCGATAATCGTCAGTGCGTTCTGAATAGGATCCGAACCATCAATCGGTAAAATATCGATCATATGCAGAAGAACGCGACAACGCTCAAGGTGCTTCAAGAAACGAATACCAAGACCTGCGCCATCAGCGGCACCTTCGATTAGTCCTGGGATGTCAGCAACAACGAAGCTCTTCTCAGGGACAACACTTACCACACCTAAGCTAGGGATTAGCGTGGTAAACGGGTAATCAGCAACTTTCGGTTTCGCAGCAGATACTGAGCGAATAAAAGTAGATTTACCAGCGTTTGGCAAGCCAAGCATACCAACATCCGCTAGCAGAAGAAGCTCTAAACGCAGTTCGCGAACTTCACCTTTGGTGCCCATTGTCTTTTGACGAGGAGCACGGTTAACCGACGACTTAAAACGCGTGTTACCAAGACCGTGCCAACCACCTTTACCAACCATTACTTTCTTGCCATGTTCAGCAACTTCAGCAACGATTTCATTAGTGTGGATATCAACAGCGCGAGTACCTACAGGTACTTTCATGGTCATATCTTTACCACGTTTACCAGTACAGTTACCACCGCGGCCATTTTCGCCACGCTCTGCATTGTAAAAACGTTGGAAACGGTAATCGATCAGTGTGTTTAAGTTTTCATCCGCTTGGATGTAAACATCACCGCCATCACCGCCATCACCGCCGTCAGGACCACCTTTAGCGACGAATTTTTCGCGCCAAAAGCTTACTGTACCATTACCGCCATCACCGGCTTCTATTTTTACTGATGCTTCATCAACGAATTTCATTTTTTAACTCCGCACTTACGTTGCGTTACCACTCATCATGGAGTGATATAAATTCTAGCAGATCCGTGTTTAGATCGATCACCTAAGATCTAGATCGATCTGCAACCAAGGAACAAATAAGGAGAGGTTCTTTGCTTTCTGTTTCTAAAAAACAAACGGCTTCTTGAAACTAAATTGTTCCTCAAAAACCAAACTGCTTCTCAAAACCAAAGCCAGAGCGTCTACTTTTTTATTCTCGCTATAAATAAAAAACCCTGCCGAATCGGCAGGGCTTTTGAATTCAGCTTGAAAGCTAGTATAAATAATCTAATAAAAGATTAAATTACTCAGCTTCGATGCTTACAAACTTACGGTTTTTAGGACCTTTTACTGCAAATTTCACTTTACCTTCAGTAAGAGCGAAAAGAGTATGGTCTTTACCGATGCCAACGTTTGTGCCAGCGTGGAACTTAGTACCACGTTGACGAACGATGATGTTACCTGCAAGAACAGATTCACCACCAAAACGCTTAACACCAAGACGTTTGCTTTCTGAATCGCGGCCGTTATTAGTAGAACCGCCAGCTTTTTTATGTGCCATTGTTAAACTCTCCTAATACTTAAGCGTTAATGCCAGTGATTTTCACTTCTGTGAACCACTGACGGTGACCAGCTTGCTTACGCGAGTGCTTACGACGACGGAACTTAACGATTTTTACTTTATCGCCACGACCGTGTTGTACTACTTCTGCAGTAACCTTGCCACCTTCAACAAGAGGTGCACCAACAGCGATTTCTTCGCCGTTAGCAACAAGAAGAACTTTATCAAATTCTACAGTTGCACCAGTTTCAACGTCTAATTTCTCTAAACGAAGTGTTTGACCTTCGCTTACTCGGTGTTGTTTGCCACCAGATTGGAAAACAGCGTACATATTTTACTCCGCTTTTTCCGCACAGCCTATGGTTGTTAATTCTACAACTCGGGTGTGCGCTAAACTAATCAATAGGGCGCAGATTCTACGGGAATCATGCCGCTATGACAAGCCATATTTTTAAAATATTGGCGAAAACATGTTCGCCAAAGAAAAGTGCGGCAATGATGCCTTTAAGTGATGTATTAATCAACGTTTTTTAGTGTATTATTCAACAATTAAATACAACGTATAAGCCTTACAGGGTCTAACTTCAGCCGGATGAACAATGGATTTTAAAGCTATCCAAACGCTTACTGCCAATGATATGGCAAAAGTGAATGAAACAATTCAAGCCCAACTTAATTCTGACGTAAGTTTAATCAACCAGCTTGGTTTTTATATCGTTAGCGGTGGTGGCAAACGCTTACGCCCTTTGCTTGCTCTTTTATCAGCTCGTGCACTTGGTTACCAAGGTGAAGCTCACATCACCTCAGCCGCCTTTATTGAGTTTATCCACACTGCAACACTGCTTCATGACGATGTTGTCGACGAATCAGACATGCGACGCGGTAAAGCGACAGCCAATGCTGCTTTTGGTAATGCAGCTAGCGTTTTGGTTGGTGATTTTATTTACACCCGCTCATTCCAGATGATGACTACGCTTGGATCTTTAAGGATCCTTGAGCTAATGAGCGAATCAGTAAACGTGATTGCCGAGGGTGAAGTTCAACAATTGATGAACTGTAATAACCCAGACACCACAGAAGAAAGCTACATGCAGGTGATCTATTCAAAGACCGCTCGTTTGTTTGAAGCCGCAACCCAAATCGGCGCGATTCTTACAGAGTCTTCACCTGAAATCGAAACGGCGATGCAAAACTACGGTAAATACTTAGGCACGGCATTCCAACTCATTGATGATGTGATGGACTACACCGCTGATGGTAAAGAGATGGGTAAAAATGTGGGTGATGACCTAGCAGAAGGCAAACCAACGTTACCGTTGCTTTACGCAATGCGCAATGGCTCGCCAGACCAAGCGAGCATGATTCGTGAAGCGATTGAAAAAGCCAATGGTATGGAACGTCTCGACGACATTATGTCTGTCATGAAAGAGACAGGCTCGTTAGAGTACACGACCAATAAAGCCTATGAAGAAGCTGATAAAGCCATTGCTGAGCTTTCTATTCTTCCTGAGTCAGAATACAAGCAGGCTTTAACTACGCTAGCTCATCTTGCAGTAAAACGTAGCAAGTAAATAGAAGCTAAGTAGTAAATAGACAGCTATATAATAAAAAAGAGCCTGTTGGCTCTTTTTTTGATCCTGCTAGATAATACTCTGGGTCTCAATATCGACTCGATTCGAATGATAAAGGTAGTTGCGCTTCGATCTCTTCAAGTTCTTCCAACGGAACCGCATATTGCTTATGACTATTGTAAGACTCAAACAACGCGAACTGCTCTTGTTCATCGATAACCAATATCTTGCCCAAGCGACCTAGATAGTTAACATTCATTCCCTTTTGGACTCTAGCCATAATTCGATACTCTAATTCTTCGAGGTTAGAAAAGATTACGAGTGGTTGAATACAAGGATCAAAAAAGCCGATCGCAATGATCGGCTTTCGTTAACTGTCGTTTTAGCAGAGTTCAGTTATCTATCGCTTATTTAGCGAATTCAACACCAATCTCAATATCGCCATTTAGCGTTTCTAGCATGCTGTCTAGTGCATTGCGTTCGAAGTCACTCAGTTCACCGTAGCTAAGAATCGCTTCAGCGCCTTCTTTGCCAAGTTTAACTGGTTGCGCGAAGAATGGTGCGTGCTCGCCTTCACCTTCAACGTAGGCACACTCAATCACGTTCTCTTCACCTTGAAGTGCTTTCACTAGAGCAAGACCGAAACGACAAGCCGCTTGACCCATAGATAGAGTCGCACTACCGCCACCCGCTTTAGCTTCTACTACTTCAGTACCCGCATTTTGAATGCGAGTTGTTAGCGCTGCGATTTCTTCGTCAGTAAACTCAACACCTTCAACTTGAGAAAGCAGAGGAAGGATCGTTACACCTGAGTGACCACCGATAACAGGAACACGAATGTCGCCTGGATCTTTATCTTTCAGCTCAGCAACGAACGTTTCAGAACGAATGACATCAAGAGTAGTAATACCGAATAAACGGCGCTTGTCGTAAACGCCCGCTTTCTTAAGTACTTCAGCAGCGATTGGTACTGTTGTGTTTACTGGGTTAGTAATGATACCAACACAAGCAGTAGGACAAGTAACGGCAATTTTCTCAGCTAGAGACTTAACAATGCCAGCGTTCACATTGAAAAGATCCGCACGATCCATACCAGGTTTACGAGCAACACCCGCAGAAATAAGCACAACATCCGCACCTTCAAGTGCTGGAGTTGGATCTTCCCCCGCGTAACCTTTGATCGAAACAGGCGTCGGGATATGGCTAAGATCGGCAGCAACACCCGGGGTTACCGGAGCGATGTCGTAAAGTGCAAGATCTGAACCAGCAGGCAGGCGGTTCTTTAGTAGTAGGGCTAGGGCTTGACCGATGCCACCAGCGGCACCAATAACAGCTACTTTCATTGTTATTCTCCTTGAGAGCTTTCTCTTATAAATTCTTGGTAGGGTAGTTCTTGAGCTAAATTATGGTTAAAAAGTTAAATTATCGCTAAAAAACTATATTAATCACAAAGTGATTACAATCAATTAACGCTAGCTTTGCGACTTCGCGCAAGTCAATAAAACCGTGCTACACAGCAAGTTCGCATTATGGCGATAATCATTTGAAATGACAAAACAACTCGCCTTAAATAACACATTACCCCATTAAATTTTTACAGTGATATAACTAACAAATTACCGTGATTTTTTGGCGAGAACTGAATATGTATGCGAGAATATGCAAACATCTTTGTTAATGAATAAGAATGACATATGCGCAATACAGAAAAACAAGACAACTTAGTTCGAGCTTTTAAATCACTACTAAAAGAAGAACGTTTTGGTTCGCAAGGCGAGATTGTCGATGCCCTGAAGCATGAAGGCTTTGAAAGTATCAACCAATCTAAAGTTTCGCGTATGTTAACTAAGTTTGGCGCCGTGCGAACACGCAATGCAAAAATGGAGATGGTTTACTGTCTTCCTGCTGAACTTGGTGTTCCGACGGTTTCGAGCTCTTTAAGAGAGTTAGTGTTAGATATTGACCACAACAATGCATTGGTTGTGATACATACTGGCCCTGGTGCCGCGCAGCTTATTGCTCGTTTATTAGATTCATTAGGTAAGTCAGAAGGCATACTGGGTGTAGTTGCTGGAGATGATACTATCTTCATTACTCCAACCTTATCAGTTACCACTAAGCAACTGTTCGATTCTGTATGCGAACTGTTTGAATACGCAGGATAATTGCTCACAGTTTCATAACTATCAGCCATTACTATTGGATCACAAACATCTATTTAGTTCGTGATCCAAATCACATCCTAAGATATCTATCACGCCTCTCCCAAAAACCACTAACTCATTGATTTTAAAAAACTCAATAGCAAATCAAACACGAGATCCAACCGTCATTTGTTAGATTTTTTCGCTATATCTTTTAACATTTGAGTAATTTTCTGCCAATTTTTGATATTATTCAGCCACTTTTTCATCACATGGATTGAAAAAGGTGCCGTTTCCAAATAGGAAACTCCAGAAACGACTACACTTGTTTCAGGGTTAATAATGAATAAAGGAAGGGAAATTCATGGCATTTACCAAACTGATTAAAGTTGGGGCTATTGCAGCTGCTGTAATGGGCGCTGGCGCAGTTAACGCTCAAGAGTTCATCACAATTGGTACTGGTTCAGTAACGGGTGTTTATTACCCTACTGGTGGTGCAATTTGTAAGCTAGTGAACAAAGGCCGCAAAGATCACAACATTCGTTGTTCTGTCGAGTCTACTGGCGGTTCAATCTACAACGTTAATACCATCCGTGCTGGTGAACTAGATTTCGGTGTTGTTCAATCGGACTGGCAATACCACGGCTACAACGGTACAAGTAAGTTCAAAGATCAAGGCGAATACAAGAAACTTCGTGCTATGTTCTCTCTACATACAGAACCGTTCAACATCATCGCGCGCACCGATGCTGGTATCAACAATGTTTCAGACCTAGCTGGTAAGCGTGTAAACATCGGTAATCCTGGTTCTGGCGACCGTGCAACGATGGGTGTTGTAATGGACTCTATGGGCTGGACTAACGATAGCTTCAAGCTTGCTTCTGAACTGAAAGGTTCTGAGCGTTCACAAGCACTTTGTGATAATAAGATTGATGCATTCATCTACATGGTTGGTCACCCGAACGGATCAATTAAAGAAGCTACAACGTCTTGTGATGCAAAACTGGTTTCTGCAACAGGTCCACAGATCGACAAGATCGTAGCTGAAAACCCATACTACGCATACAGCACAGTACCTGCTGGTATGTACCGCGGTACAGATGCTGACGTAAATAGCTTTGGTGTTGCAGCAACAATGGTAACAACTTCAGACGTTTCGGATGAAGTAGCATACAACGTTGCTAAAGCAGTATTTGAAAACTTCGCAACATTCAAACGTCTGCACCCAGCATTTGCTAACCTGAAAAAAGAAGACATGGTTAAAGCGGGTATCTCTATCCCTCTTCACCCAGGTGCAGCAAAATACTACAAAGAAGTAGGTCTTCTAAAGTAACTCTACTTTAAGCCTACTAAACCAATAAGGAGGCTAGCCCTCCTTATTGGCTTTTCACGTTTTATAAAAATAATTTAAGTGAAAAGAACAACCCTTTAAGTTTCTCCAATTTGGAGGACTTACCTTCGTATCAAGCCTAAGACAAAGACGAACAAAGAACGCATTTCTCTATCCATTCGCTACACTAGATAGGAAAGAAATCACGTTTAGTTGCTCGTAACAAAAGGCAGACCATCAATAATAAGGATAAAGTACATGACGCAGACAACATCACCGTCTCCAGATGTGCAAGAAATGGTGGCACAATCAGATACTGGTGCGCGTAGCCCTCGTGGTATCCAAGGCCGTATTTTATGGTTTGTGCCTCTATGTTGGTCACTGTTCCAACTTTGGTATGCATCTCCGCTGCCATTCATTTTTAACTTCGCAATTTTAAACGACACTGAAGCTCGAGCAATTCACCTTACGTTTGCTATTTTCCTAGCCTTTACCGCTTATCCAGCCATGAAGAATTCGCCTAGGGATCGCATCCCAGCCGTCGACTGGATATTAGCGCTTGTAGGTAGCTTTTCAGCTTCTTATATCTATATTTTCTATACTCAACTCGCTGAACGTTCAGGCGCTCCAACAACGTTTGATATTGTTGCAGCGGTATTCGGTATGGTTCTACTGCTTGAAGCAACACGACGCGCTTTAGGTCCACCTCTTATGGTTGTGGCGGCAGTATTCCTACTTTACACCTTTGGTGGCCCTCACATGCCAGACGTTATTGCCCACAAAGGCGCGAGCCTGAACAAGGCAATGTCGCACCTGTGGCTAACAACAGAAGGTGTTTTCGGTGTAGCTCTTGGCGTATCAACGTCATTCGTATTCTTGTTTGTACTGTTTGGTGCAATGCTTGAGCGCGCGGGTGCAGGCGCTTACTTCATCAAAGTTGCATTCTCTCTGCTTGGCCACATGAAGGGCGGCCCAGCGAAAGCAGCCGTTGTAGCGTCTGGTTTATCTGGTCTGGTATCAGGTTCTTCGATTGCTAACGTAGTTACCACAGGTACCTTTACTATCCCGCTAATGAAGCGTGTTGGTTTCCCGGGCACAAAAGCCGGTGCAGTAGAAGTTGCGGCTTCAACCAACGGTCAGCTAACGCCACCTATCATGGGTGCTGCGGCATTCTTGATGGTTGAGTATGTAGGCATCTCGTATGTAGAAGTAATCAAGGCGGCGCTATTACCAGCTCTGATCTCTTACATCGCCCTGATTTACATTGTTCACTTAGAGGCATGTAAAGCCGGTATGACGGGCTTACCTCGTCGTCACACACCAACTATCGTGCAAAGCCTACTCTCTTTCACTGCTACTATCTTAGGCCTATGTGTCATCAGTGCTGCGGTTTACTACGGTGTCGGCTGGACGAAAGATGTCTTTGGCGCTGCAGCCACACCAATTGTGACTGTTGCTCTATTAGTCTCTTATATCGCTCTGGTTCGTGTTTCGGCTAAATACGCAGCTGAAGGTGGCATGGAAATCGACGAGAACCTAACAGAAGTTCCTGATCCAGGCCCAACGATTAAGTCTGGCCTTCACTTCCTACTGCCTATCGTGGTTCTAGTTTGGTGTTTAACGGTTGAACGTTTCTCTCCAGGTCTGTCAGCATTCTGGGCGACTGTGTTCATGATCTTCATTCTGATCACTCAGCGTCCTTTGATGACTCTGATGAACAAATCAGACGATCTTGCAGAGCAAACTAAAGCAGGTTTCGTTGACCTAGCAGAGAGCTTGGTTTCAGGCGCACGTAACATGATCGGTATCGGTGTAGCGACAGCTGCAGCAGGTACGGTCGTAGGCGTGGTAACGCTTACAGGTATCGGCCTTGTAATGACCGATTTTGTTGAGTTCATCTCCGGCGGTAGCATCATTCTTATGTTGCTTTTTACTGCGGTAATCAGCTTAATCTTAGGTATGGGCTTACCAACAACGGCGAACTACATCGTTGTTTCAACATTGATGGCGCCAGTAATTGTTACCTTAGGTGCAGCGCACGGCTTGATCATTCCACTGATTGCGGTTCACTTATTCGTTTTCTATTTCGGTATTCTTGCGGATGATACGCCTCCGGTAGGTTTGGCTGCATTTGCGGCCGCTGCGATTGCTAAATCAGACCCGATTCGTACCGGTATTCAAGGTTTTACCTACGATATCCGAACCGCGATATTGCCGTTCATGTTCATCTTCAATACCCAACTACTGTTGATGGGTATTGATTCTTGGTGGCACTTAGCACTGACGATTTTCTCTTCGGTTACTGCGGTACTTATCTTTGCAGCAGCGACACAAGGTTGGTGGTTCACTAAGAACAAGTGGTGGGAAACTATACTGCTTATCGTTCTGACCTTCTCTTTCTTCCGCCCTGGTTTCTGGTGGGACATGATTTATCCAGAGAAAGTTCTTTCACCTGGAGTTGAGATCGCTCAAATCACAGAAAGGCTGGATGTGGGACAATCACTTGAGTTGAGAGTCGGTGGCGAAAACTTAGAAGGTAACTATTCTGAGAAAACAGTTCGCCTTCCGTTTGAAGATTCTGCGACAACAAGTGAAGACCGCATTGCTTCAATGGGCCTAATGCTGACACAAGCTGACGACAAGATGATTGTTGATATGGTTGAGTTTGGTAGCCCAGCAGAAGCCGCTGGCATTGACTTTGATTGGGAAATTAAATCCGTTATTCAAGATGCAGAACGACCAATGAAAGAGTGGGTATTCTTACCTGCCCTATTGATTTTGATTGGTTTAGCGATGAACCAAAGAAGGCGTGCTCGTAAGGATGAGATTAGCGCGTAATGGATAGAGCCAAATAGCGCTCTACTCTATTTGGCTTTTTTACTACATGGAAAAGATAATTACAGCGCTTAGTATGTACTAGGCGCTGCTCAAAAAGAGACGAATACATGTATAGACAAATCCTTGTTCCCGTTGATCTGAACGACAAAGGCTTTTCTGATAAAGCGGTCGAGTTAGCGGTATGGCACGCGAAACACAGTAATGCTGAGATCCACATTCTAAACGTATTACCGGGCATCCACATGTCGATGGTAGCGTCTTACTTCCCGAAAGATGCAGCAAACCAAATGAAGCTTGATGTTAAAAATCAGCTGAAAGAATTTGCTGATAAGCATATCGACGATGATGTGATCTATAAAGTTCACGTTGCCGAAGGCAAGACCTACACAACGATTCTTGATTGCGCAGAGAAACTAGGGGCAGACCTTATCGTGATGCCTAGTCATAAGCGTTCGAAAATCGACAAGGTTGTACTTGGTTCTGTTGCAAGCAAAGTGGTACAGAACTCACCAATCAATGTACTGGTAGTTAAGCCGCAAGGCTAAATCACTTAATCGACATAACGATCTAAAAAGGTTGGCCTAAAAGCCAACCTTTTTTATTTTGTGCTTGCACCATTCAATTCTTCAATCAACTCACTAAGTTCTGCGGATTACCTGCAACAAACCCATCAATATTATCGATTAAGATATCAGACAGCTTTTGAATGGAGCTATCGCTGCCCCACGCCACATGTGGTGTCAGTAGTAAATTAGGTAAGTGGCTGTTAGCCAATAATGGATTCGAATTATCTGCAGGTTCTTGTGTAAACACATCCATGCCCGCACCAGCAATCTCATGATTGTTCAATGCTTCGACCAAGGTTTGATCATCGACAAGTCCACCACGGCCAGCATTAATTAATACCGCACTTGATTTCATCATGGTTAGCTCTCGCTCTGAAATCAGATTTCGAGTCGCTTCAGTTAATGGGCAATGTAAGCTGATCGCATCCGCTTGCTGCAACACAGTATCAAAAGGCAAAAAGCCTTCGCGACAAGTGTCTACCCCTTTACGCTCCGCAAAAATGACGTTCATGCCGATCGCTTTAGCCAATATCGCAGTCGCTTGCCCTAAACTACCACTACCAATTAAACCTAATGTACTGCCTGCTACATCTTGAATCGGATGAGTAAAGAAACAGAACTGCTTGTCCTTCTGCCACTCTCCCGCTTCAATGTCTTGGTGGTAACCGACGAGGTTTCTTTTCAGTGCAAACAGCATTGCGATGACATGTTCAGGAACCGATAGAGTCGCGTAGCCCTGTACGTTAGCCACCGCGATATTGTTGATCTTGCAGTATTCCACATCGACATTGTTCACACCTGTCGCCGAAACAGCGATCAGCTTAAGTTGATGTGCTTGAGCCAAATTTGATTCATTGAGCACCACTTTATTGGTGATCACGACATCGGCACCTTTAACTCGCTCTGAGACAAGCTCGGGAGTTGTGAAATTATACTCAATCCATTGATGTTCAAAGCTAAGAGGTTTTAAATTGATTTGAGATGGGATGGTGGCTCTGTCGAGAAAGACCACTTTCAACTTCGGCATTGTACGTCCTTGCATTGGTATTAATTTAACCATTCTAAGCTTTTAGCTTACTGTAGTCTGGAAGCTCTGGCGCAATTTCAAAGTGCAATTCGATTTGTGGCGATGCTTGAGGGTAAAATTCACAAGGAACAAAGGCTTTGAACAGTTGGTTGTTCGCTGGATGATAGAAGCTCAGTTCACATGCATGTAAAGCTAGCCGATCGCTATACTCAAAAGCTTCAGGCGTTGCGTAAAACTCGTCGCCCACAATTGGATTCCCTATTTCCATACAATGCACACGCAACTGATGAGAGCGGCCTGTGATAGGCAGTAGCTTCAATAAAGTCGTTTGTAGTTCCTCTTGCTCAACCACATAGCGAGTCTGAGATGATTTACCATCCTCGAAGCACACTTTTTGCTTTGGTCGATTTGGCCAATCACAAATGAGTGGCAGATCTATCAAACCTTCTGCTTCTCCCACTGAACCCCATACTCGCGCGTAATAGAGTTTGTGTGTCAGTCGATATTGAAATTGCTTCTTCAAATGCCGCTCAGCTTGTTTGTGTTTAGCGAGCAGCATCAAGCCTGATGTCGACATATCCAACCGATGCACAACCTGAATCTCCGGAAAATCCACAACCAACCGACTCCACATACTGTCGTAGTGCTCAGGCAGTCTCCCCGGTACCGAAAGTAGGCCTGCTGGCTTGTTCACCACAAGAATATCATCATCTTGATAGACAATATCTGTCCACGGTTCACGTGGTGGTGTGTACTGTTCTAACGCCATTAGAGCCTCTTAACTACTAAGGAAGTTTTGATTTTTTTCTTCATTTCGCGATTGATCACTAGATAGGAATATAATCGAGCGCTAAGCTTTAACCAAGCTACAGTTTATCCAAACTACAGATACAAATAAGGCCTTCGTGATGAAGGCCTTATTTCGTTAAAGCATTTAGCTAATTCAAAACTAGTTGTGAGAAACCACAATCAAACGTAGCGAATCGAGCTGAACCTGAGCTTTGCTGATGTAACCTGTCAGTTCGTTGATTTGAGCTTCGATAACCTCTAGCTCTTCATCACGAATGTTAGGGTTAACCGCTTTAAGCGCTTGTAGACGCTCTAACTCACCGTTCAAGTTAGTTTGCATATCTTTCTGAGCTTGCTGACGAACTTCTTCAACCTTCGGAAGTACATGCGTCTCACCGGCTTCGATTAGCTTGTGAATCTCACCTTGTACCGAGTTTACTAGCTTGCTCGCTAAATGACGGTTTACCGGGCTTAGTTGACGGTTAAAGCTATCGAATTCAACCTGAGCAGATAAATCGTTACCACGACCATCCATCATCAAGCGAATCGGCGTCTTAGGCAGGAACTGGCTGATACCGCTGCGCTTTGGCGCTTGTGCATCAACAAGGTAAACCAACTCAAGCAGAATAGTACCCACTGGCAGCGCTTTGTTCTTCAGTAGAGATACCGCAGACGCACCCACACCTTCACTCAATAGCAGATCAATACCGCCCTGGATCATTGGGTGTTCCCAGCTAATGAAGTTCATGTCTTCACGAGAAAGCGCGGTTTCACGGTCAAATGTAATCGTTGCACCTTCATAAGGTAAGCCTGGGTAGCTTGGCACCATCATGTGTTCAGAAGGTGTCACGACTAACGCATTTTCACCCTTGTCATCTTGGTTCAGACCAATGGTATCAAACAAGCTCAGTGCAAAAGAAACTAGGTTAGTATCACCATCAGTAGACGCGATCTTTTCAGCAATCTCATGGGCTTTGTCGCCACCATTTGAATGCATTTCTAATAGGCGATCTCGGCCTTTTTCTAGATCCGATTTCAGGCTTTGATTGAGCTTCGCTGATTCTTCAATGACTTCATCAAGCTGCTCTGTATTACCAGAAGCCAACATTTCGATCAGTACATCAGAATACTTGTCGTAAACTGTGCGACCGGTTGGACAAGTCTCTGCAAATGCATTTAGACCTTCATCGAACCAACGCGCAAGAATCGCCTGTGATGTGCCTTTTAGGTAAGGTACATGAATGTCAATATCACGTAGCTGACCGATACGATCTAAACGACCTATACGTTGTTCAAGTAAATCCGGGTTAAACGGAAGATCGAACATCACTAACTGGTTGGCAAACTGGAAGTTACGACCTTCAGAGCCGATTTCGCTACAGATAAGAACCTGAGCACCCCCCTCTTCTTGAGCAAAGTAAGCCGCAGCTTTATCACGCTCTAGAATCGACATGCCTTCGTGGAATACAGTTGCACGCACACCTTCACGCTCACGCAGTGCTTGTTCTAATTGCAAAGCAGTACTTGCACGAGAAGCGATCACTAGGATCTTTTCGCTGCGCTTGTCTTGGATTTTTTCAATCAACCAGTTCACACGTGAATCGAATTGCCACCAGCTTGAATCTTCACCTTCAAATTCTTGGAAGATCTCTTCTGGGTACAACATCTTCATAGCTCGAGCTTCTGGTGCCATCTTGCCACCGATCATGCCCGATACACGCATCGAGGTTGTGTACTGCGTTGGAATATCCATCGGCAGTAGATTTACATTACGCTTAGGGAAGCCTTTGATTGCAGCACGAGTATTTCTGAATAGAACACGACCTGTACCATGGCGATCCATAAGGTTATCAATCAGCTCTTGGCGAGCTAACGCTTGCTCTTCTTCGCTGCTATCGCCTTCAATCACGCGGAATAGAGGCTCAACATCTTGCTCAGACAGAAGCTCTGTGATCTGGTTCTTCGCGCTGTTTTCAAGTTTCACGCCAGAGAACAATGCCGTTACTGCATCAGCAACTGGCGCGTATTGGTCTTCTTCTTCAACGAATGCTTCGTAATCGTAGAAGCGGTCAGGATCAAGCAGACGCAGACGCGCAAAGTGGCTCTCACGACCAAGCTGTTCAGGGGTCGCTGTCAGTAATAGTACGCCAGACGTGTTTTCAGCTAATCCTTCAACCACTTGGTATTCACGACTTGGTTTGTCTTGGCTCCACTCAAGGTGGTGCGCTTCATCGACAACCAACAAGTCCCACTCGCCTTCAAGTGCTTGCTCGTAGCGCTTACGGCTCTTACGTAGGAAATCCAAAGAACACAGAACGTATTGCTGGGTATCAAATGGGTTGTCCGATTCAGCGAAGGCTTCAATACAACGCTCTTCGTCAAAGATAGAAAAGTGCAGGTTGAAACGGCGCATCATCTCAACTAACCATTGGTGCTGTAGAGTTTCAGGCACCACAATCAAGATACGTTCAGCACGGCCAGACAACACCTGTTGGTGGATGATCATGCCCGCTTCGATGGTTTTACCTAGGCCAACTTCATCGGCTAATAAAACACGTGGCGCATGACGACGACCCACTTCATGAGCGATGTATAACTGATGAGGAATTAGGCCAGCACGCATACCACACAAGCCGCGCATTGGGCTCTTGTGTTGTTGGTACTGGTTGCTCAGTGCGCGGTAACGCAACACAAAGTTATCCATACGGTCGATTTGACCTGCGTACAGCTTGTCTTGTGGCTTGTTAAAGCGGATTTGGTTACTTAGAAAGATTTCACGCAGAGTCACCTCTGTCTCTTGAGTATCTTCACGAGTACCCAAATAAGTCAGTAGCCCTTTATCTTCGATAACTTCTTCAACAGATAAAGACCAACCTTCTTGGCATTCGATGACATCGCCTACATTGAACACCACTCGGGTTACGGGAGCATCAGTGCGTGCATAGACGCGGTTTTCTTCTGACGCAGCAAACATTACTGTCACTGTGCGAGCATCCATTGCTACAACGGTACCTAAACCTAAATCGCTCTCCGTATCGCTTATCCAGCGTTGCCCCAAAGCAAATGTCATGAATCGACTACCTCAATCTTATAGTTGGAATTTGGTCTTTCTAACTGCAATTTTAAACAAGAACGTTATTGATCTTGAACTAAAAATATAGCCAAAAATGCCTAGTTTGCAGCCACTTTTTAAGTGCGCTCTTAATAATAAATATCTTGAGAAAATGCTGCAGAAAAAGGTCGCTAATCTTACTCGATGCTGTGATTTAGGTCACGCCTAAAGGAGACGATTTCATACTTTTTTTCTGTTTTCATAAGTGCAATCAAACTGTCAAAAAATCATGGTTATTCTATGGAGAGCAGAATGCAGCTCTCAAATGAAGTTTAGGTGAGTTGTTGACTATCACTAGAATCAGATACTAACCTTTATATGAGCTTAATCTACGTTCAATGAATGCAAGGCAAGCCGCACGTCGGCAAGGAGATGCTATGGGCGAGACCAACCGTAAGCTATTTGTTTTAGACACCAATATCCTACTTCACGAACCCTTCGCTATATTTTCTTTCCAAGAGCACGATGTCGTTATCCCAATGACAGTGCTAGAAGAACTCGACAGAATCAAAGACAGTAAAAGAGATGTTGCTCGAGATGCGAGAGTTGCGATTCGAACTCTCGAAGACTTATTCAGGGAAGCCACACCAGACCAAATATCGGAAGGCATCCCTTTTTCTAAAGACATTAACGCCTCTGGCAGTATTTCAATACTCGCAGATTACGAACTTCAAGAAAGTATCAAGGCCTTCGCCGACGACAAAGCTGGCGATAACCGAATCCTCAACGCAGTTCTCTATCTTCAAAATAAACGCGCACCACGCGAAGTGGTTCTCATCACCAAAGACATCAACATGCGCTTACGAGCTAAAGGCGCTGGTGTCCGTTTTGTTGAAGACTATCAAACCGACCAATTGATTGATGATATCCAATACCTCACCAAAGGCTTCCAACAACTGGAAGGCTCATTTTGGGATGGTATCGATAATGTCGAGAGCAGAAGTTTAGGCGGAAAGACGCTGCACACCTTAGCAAGAGCGCCGTTCGAGCCAACCTTTCTCAACCAGTATGTGATTGACGAAGAAAGTGACTTTGCCGCTCGAGTCGAAGAGATTGAAACTGAAAGCATTACACTAAGAGACCTCAGTCGCGAAAGACTAATGAATCGCAGAGCATGGGACATCACCCCCAAAAACGTCTACCAAGGTATGGCGATCGATGCCCTGCTCGACCCTGATATTGATCTGGTGATTCTCACTGGCGCTGCTGGTAGTGGTAAGACACTGTTAGCCATGGCTGCTGCACTTGAGCAAACTATTGAACGTAAACAGTTCGATAAGATCATCGTAACCCGAAACACACCTGATATAGGTGAGTCGATAGGGTTTCTTCCTGGTACAGAGGAAGAGAAGATGTTGCCTTGGTTAGCTGCAGTGACCGATACACTGGAAGCGCTGCACAAGAATGATCACTGCACAGAAGGCTCGATGAAGTACATCTGTGATAAAGCCAACATCCAGTTCAAATCGATTAACTTTATGCGTGGCCGTTCAATTCAGAATGCGTTTGTGCTTTTGGATGAGTGTCAGAACCTGACCGCTTCACAAATCAAAACCATCATCACCCGTTGTGGTGAAGGGACCAAGATCGTCTGCTCAGGAAACCTAGCGCAGATAGATTCTTCTTACCTAACTCCTGTGACCTCGGGGCTCACCTACATGGTCGAGCGTTTTAAAAACTTCGAAGGCAGTGCCAACATCCACCTCAATGGTGTGGTGCGTAGCCGACTGGCTGAGTTCGCGGAAGAGAACATGTAGACTCTGCGCGCTCACAGAACCAGTAACCTATAAGCAAAAAGCGCCTCACAATAGAGGCGCTTTTCAATTTATCTTTATAGTGATTTTTCAGAGGCTAATCTGCTTTACTCAGTACCACCGACGGTTAGCGAGTCTAGCTTCAATGTTGGCTGACCAACACCCACTGGCACACTTTGACCTGCCTTACCACATACACCAACACCACGGTCAATGCTTAGGTCATTACCGACCATAGACACCTGCTGCATTGCTTCGATACCAGAACCGATTAGCGTCGCGCCTTTCACTGGGTGAGTGATCTTGCCGTTTTCAATCATGTACGCTTCAGAAGCTGAGAACACAAACTTACCTGATGTGATATCAACCTGACCGCCACCGAAGTTCGGTGCGTAGATGCCTTTCTCAACCGTTGCAATGATCTCTTCCGGTGTGTGTTCACCCGGCAACATGTATGTATTCGTCATACGTGGCATTGGAAGATGCGCGTAAGACTCACGACGACCATTACCTGTCGGCGCGACACCCATTAGACGAGCGTTCAGCTTATCTTGCATGTAACCTTTTAGGATGCCGTTTTCGATTAGCGTATTGTACTGACCATTAACCCCCTCATCATCAACGTTCAATGAACCGCGTAGATCCGTTAATGTGCCATCATCAACAATCGTACATAGGCTTGATGTAACTTGCTCGCCGATCTTGCCAGAAAATACTGAAGACTCTTTACGGTTGAAATCACCTTCTAAACCATGGCCTACCGCTTCATGCAGTAGAACACCCGGCCAACCAGAACCAAGAACCACAGGCATTGCACCAGCAGGCGCAGCAACCGCTTCAAGGTTAACTAATGCTTGGCGAATCGCTTCATCAGCGAATTGGTAAGCAACTTGAGAACCGTTAGCATCACTTAAGAAGAAATCGTAACCAAAACGACCACCGCCACCGGCACTGCCACGCTCACGACGATCACCCTTCTGTGCAAGCACGCTAATAGACAGGCGAACCAACGGACGAATATCACCAGCGAAAGTACCATCAGTTGCCGCGACAAGCATCTGCTCATGTACACCACTTAAGCTTACCGATACTTCAGTCACCATAGGCTCTTTAGTACGAATGTAAGCATCAAGCGCTTTAAGTAATTCTGTCTTTTGCTGTTTTTCCCAGCTTGCTAGTGGGTTTACCGCATCATAGTAAGCTTGGTTAGAGTTACGCTTGAAAGCTTGTACCTTGCCGTTTTGGCCTTGCTTAGCGATACCGCGAGCCGCGATTGCACTCTGTTTAAGGCCATCCAATTGGATTTGGTCAGAGTAAGCAAAACCGGTTTTTTCACCAGAGACAGCTCGTACACCAAGACCACAATCGATATTGAAAGAGCCGTCTTTAATAATGCTGTCTTCTAGCACTAAAGATTCGTGCCAGCTTGACTGAAAGTAAATATCAGCATAATCAATTTGGCGGGTAGCAATGCTCGCCAGTGTATCTGCGATATTTTGCTCCGTCAGCCCTGTTGGGTTCAGTAGCGCTTCTTCAATTTGATTGATGCTCATAAATGGCTCTTATTTGTAATTAAAATTGATTGGTAAATCGAGAATGCTGCGCGATTGGCATATTTTGCCTGATCGATTCGCAACTGGATGTGTCTATCTCAACCACCATACTTTTAGGATCTTGGTCTAGCTGTGCAACCACTCGTCCCCATGGATCAACCACCATTGAGTGTCCCCATGTTTCTCTTTGGCAAGGGTGATTTCCGCCTTGCCCCACCGCGACAATCCACGATTGCGTTTCGATCGCGCGGCATCTTAATAATGCTTCCCAGTGAGCTTGCCCTGTTACTGCGGTAAAAGCTGCCGGTACCACTATGATTTGTGCTCCTTGCTTGCGTAACTCTGAATACAAGTGCGGAAAGCGCACATCATAACAAATACTCAAACCTAAGCGACCAAAAGGCGTTTCCGTTGTTACCACTCGGTCACCGGGCGTGAAAATATCCGATTCTCGATAGCACTTATGTGCATCAGCAACGTCCACATCAAACATGTGTAACTTATCGTAATGGGCCACTAAGCAACCAAAATCATCAATCACCAAGGTTGTGGTCGTCACGCCTTTAGCTGTGCTTATCGGCATACTGCCAATAACAATCCAAATTCGGTAAAGCTTTGCTAGCTCAGAGACTTTCTTTTGCAGTGGGCCATCATTTAGAGGCTCAGCATACTGGTGATAGTCGGCTTTACTGCCAAAGACTAACGCGTTTTCAGGGCACACAACCCACTTAGCCCCCAACTCTTTGCACTTTGCTACTTCTTGAGCAAGATAATCAAAGTTCAAGTCAGGGCGAGGGCCTGATGTCATTTGAATCAACCCAACACAATCCATGTGTATCGCTCCTCCATTCATTATGATTCAGAAATCAGCATTGCACCGTATATTAGCTGACTAGTGTATTTTAACTGACTAGTGTCTTAAGGCTTATTCGGCTAATTTTCTGAGTTTTTCTGGTAACTGGAATTCTCCAGAACTGCGAGAAAGCTCGCTCACTGTTGGTGAATCCAACGGTCCTTTCACCGAATAATTAACTTGGGTGAAGACTTCAACAACCGGTGAAATAACTGTAGTCACCGCTAACACGTATAGCGCTGTTTGAGGCGTTACCGCAAAAGCTGTTAATACTGGAATCCCGGAGGTGATATCTGGGGTGAAGTTCACTTCAGCATCGACCTCGCGTGTATTGAGGTTGGCGATACCTTTTATTTTCATCTCACCGGCAACCGCATCCATGTTCAGATCATTGGTTAAGAAGATACCATTTTGAATCTCGCCTGTTCCTGTGATGCTGTTGAATGCCATGCCATCATCAAATACGTCCGAGAAGTCTAGCTGCATCTTGCGGATAATCGAATCTAGGCTAAACAGCCCCAGTAATCGAGCTGCGCCACTCACATCCGAGATAATACCTTTACCAAATTGGGTTTTAACGTTGCCATCAAGAGTATCCATTTTGATCCCCCAAGGCGAACCATCCCAATTCAATTGTCCTTCTAACTCAAAGGGCGCTTTTTGAATCCCGGAAGTAATACCGAAGCGCTCCATTAACTCACTGTTGTTTTCACCTTCAACATCAAGAGTGAGCGATGACTGACTTTTATCGCCTTGCAACTCCCACCAGCCACTGATATCCGCTTTATTTCCGCCGCTTCGAACCTGAATCTTATTCCACTCAACGCGGTCTTCCTTTCTCGTCATTTCAACATCGACCTTGCCAACCTTGTAGCCTTGCAGCCAGAAGTCATTCAGGGTCAGCGTCAAATTCGGCATCGCATCATGGAGCTTTCTATCCAACTCAGAGATCAATGGTGCTTCTTGCGCCTTACGCTGTAGCAGTTGCTCTTGGTTTTTCTTGTCACTCCACTCAGGAACAAACAGATGCAGGCGATCCAATGAAACAGTCAAATCATAAGGAGGCAAGTAATTGACATCACCTTCTAACTCTTGACTAGAGACTTCCATTTGCCACGCTTGCTTGTTTTTTCGAGCGCTAAAATCGACATCATTCCAAGAAATACCACCTAAGATCAGCTCTTTGCTCTCGAAGGTGATGCGACGTGGCGCTGGAATGGTTGGCGTGTTCATCTGGCTAAGGGCAGCATCCGATGGTTGCACAGGCTCCATGACTACTGACAGCCAGTCATCGGCATTGAACTTATCGGTACGAATCAAGGCATGGTGCCCTACCACGGGGCTAATTTTATAGCCACCACGACCAAGTACTAAATTGGTCGCCGTTAATTCAGGAACATCGCCGGAAATATCAATCTCAGCTTGGTATTTAGTGCTCGGCAATTGCAGACGCGCGGTAATCGATTCTTGATTGCCCGAAGCTTGTAGCCTGGCCGAACCACTTTCTAATGACTTTTTGGTTAATGGGTATGGGTAATCACTCGCTAAGTATTTGAGGTCTGACTGTAAGTCGAGTTGGTAAGTAAAACCAATATCATTAAGTTGAATATCGATCTGACTTTGCCACTGTGCATGACCCGACAAACGGCTTAACCACTGCTCTCCGACATAAGGCTTTAGAGGATTGACGTCCCAATCTCCTAACACATCAAGATCCACTGCATAGCCAGAGCCATCATTAAGACCTTTAAAATCAACCGAGATACCTTGATTAAGCAAATCAGCGGCAAGACCACTTGCTGTCACGACATCATTATCAAATTCAATACGACCAGTGGTGTTCTCTAGCACCATTGGTGGAGCTTCAATCTCAACATGGTTACCACTCAGATCTGCATATCCCCACGCTCTAGGTTCTTGTTCAGAATCAAACGGAATATTAAGCTGGAACTCAGAAGAGACGTCACCACTCACTTTAAGTGCGGTTAACGCAGCACCCACAGAATCCACCAGTGGCGAAGCAGTCATGTAATTTCGAACTGCATTACCAGACGCCGTTGCTTTAGCTTCAATTTCAATATGACCGCCTTCCCCTAAATAAGGAATACGACCAGTGATTCGATCTGCCGCCACATCCATCAATTGAGCGGAACGAGAGTCTAAATACATCGCATCATTTTCAAATAACAGATCAAGTTGAAGGTCGGTTATCAATGGCCACGCGGTATCGAAGCTGAACTTAGCGTCTTCTAAGCCAACCCAAACTTGGAAAATACCATCATGATTGGTGTACGGATATTGGGCTAATTCACCATGCCAAAGTAATTTAACGGTGTCGGCCTTACCCGCTTGAATCGCCGTTGAAAGGTAATCGGTTAAGTCTTGGCCAAGTGCCAATGTCGGTAAATAGCGCCATGTTTCACCGACGTTGTAAGCGTCCGCTTCACCATAAAAAGAAAGATAAGGGCTAGCGTTATTTGGAAAGTCCAAGCGAAATGCACCTAGTACTTGTAAATCTGGCGTGGCTGCAGTGATTTTGTCCGACCACAGTTTCCAGCCGTTTTCATCTTGCTGCCAAACAATATCAACCTGACCTTGTTTGATATTCAGAGGCGCTTGGAAAACATTACCATAAGGAAACACATCATCAATAACATATAAGCTGGCTTTCGCTTCCGAAGCCGAGCCAAACACATGCCCTGATACTTGGCTAAAGCCAGGGACTAACTCCCATTGTTTTATCGCCAAATCAGAAAAGTTCGCAGAGTAACGCAAACTTTCAATTCCAGAGCCCATCGCAACGCGAATGTCTGAAACGATACCGCCCGGAGCCAATGCATTGATCATTTGGGTAGATTGCGAAGAATCTGGAAGCAACTTAATCAACGGGATAATGGTTTCAACATCAAGTTCAGAAACATTAAGTTCCCACGGGCCTCTATTCCACTTGAAAGCGACATCAAGTTCAGGCCAAGGCCTGTCATCCGTCCTTAGATTTAGTGAGTGACCATTTACCTGCCATCCACCATCAATTGGTGATAACTTAAAAACACCCGACTCAAGCATCAAGTCATGTTGACCATCTTCATTCCAAGTCAGTTCTGAAGGTAATACCTCAACGTAAGCGCTAACTGGCTTGCTATTTCGTAGCGTTAGCCAGCTATTCAAGCTCACCGTACCCGTCTCAATGCCGGATTCAGCCTGCATATAACGAGTTAACCAAGGCATTACTGAGATACTATCCGCGCTGACATAAAACTCGCCCGTCATATCAGCTAAAGAACCGCCATCAACAAAGTTAGCACTTACTGACAAAGAGTTGAGATTAGCGTCTTTAATACTTACTACCCCCTCCGCAAGGTGATGTTTACCTGAGTTTTGCCATTTTAAAGTTTCGATATCAAGCTGACGTTCTTCACCAGAGATAGTGCGATATAGAAGAGAGGAATCTTTAGCGGTCACATCCACCAAAGTTTTTAGAAGTAAATTGTCCAGCTCCTGTATCACTCGCTTGGAAGAGCCGGGGTCTTTAGGTTCATCTTTACCGTTTTGCCCGGCAAATAGATCAATTGAGCGGATATCAAGATACATTTGATTCATGACCAAGTCGGCCACGACCGGACGCATCTGCACGACCGATTGAATCAAGTCAAACTCAACTTCAACACGCTCAACAGAGAAAGCCACATCTTCTGCGTTGGGAAGGCTAGCCTTAACACCTTGCAGAGCAATTGAGGGGTGAGTGTTACGCCAAAAACCACCCACATCTTGAATAGAAAACTCAAAACCGGAATGTTGGTTTACCCAAAGCTCAATTTCAGATTGATACTTATTTAAATTGGGCAAGGCTACACGCAGTGTAGTGACAGCAATGGCTAGTGTTACTAAGAGAGTAACCACTAACCATAGACATGTACGAAGAATCAGAGTAACGCTTGAGCTCACAAAATATCCATTACATCATAACAACATCAAACTGCTCTTGTATGTACAGAGGCTCAGCCTGGATTTTAACTTGCTTACCAATAAAGACTTCAAGCTCAGCAAGCGCATGAGATTCTTCACCCTCTAATGCCTCGGCAACCGCTGCTGCCGCATAAACCACGAACTTATCGGCGTCATACGCGCGATTCACTCGCGTGATCTCTCGAAGAATTTCATAACAAACGGTTTCGACTGTCTTCACACTGCCACGCCCTTCACAGGCTGGACAGCTAGAACACAGAATATGCTCAATACTTTCACGGGTACGTTTACGAGTCATCTCAACCAAACCAAGCTGTGTAAAGCCATTGATGTTGGTTTTCACACGGTCTTTATCGAGCGCCGCTTCTAAAGAAGTTAGTACTCGCTTACGGTGTTCTTCAGACAACATATCAATAAAATCGATAATGATGATGCCGCCTAAATTACGAAGGCGAAGTTGACGAGCAATAGCTTGTGTCGCTTCGACGTTAGTATTGAAAATCGTCTCTTCTAGATTACGACGACCAACAAACGCGCCAGTGTTGATATCAACAGTGGTCATCGCTTCCGTTTGGTCGATAATCAAATACCCACCAGACTTTAATTCAACTTTACGATCCAATGAACGCTGAATTTCGTTCTCGGTATCGTACATATCAAAGATCGGCTTATCACCTTCATACAACTCAAGCTTTTCAGTCAGCTCAGGCACGTATTCAGAAGTAAATTCTTTTAGGTTTTCATATTCTAGACGAGAATCGACCTGAATTTTGCTCAATTCAGTACCGACAAAATCACGTAAAATTCGTTGGCTTAAGCAAAGCTCTCCATACAAGCGAGTACGAGCTTTGTGCTTGCCACGACGTTCTAACACCTTTAGCCATAATCGCTTCAAGAATGCGGCATCTTGTGCCAACTCATTCGAGTCTGCGCCTTCTGCTGCTGTGCGGATAATGAAGCCACCGTGCTCGTCACAGTAACGAGACACGACTTTTTTTAGACGGTTGCGTTCGGACTCACTATCAATTCTCTGAGAAACACCAACGTGGCTTGCGCCCGGCATGAATACCAGATAACGAGATGGTAAAGTAATGTCAGTGGTTAGACGGGCACCTTTGGTACCAAGAGGATCTTTGACCACTTGAACGACAATATCTTGCCCTTGACGAACAAGCTCTGAAATATCACGAACCTGAAATTGCTTCTTTTCATTCTCAGCAACACATTCAGTGTGTGGGACAATATCAGAGGCGTGCAAAAAAGCGGCTTTATCAAGGCCAATATCCACAAATGCCGCCTGCATTCCAGGCAAAACACGGCTTACACGTCCTTTGTAGATATTTCCTACGATCCCGCGTCGAGCATCTCGTTCGACATGGATCTCTTGAAGAGCTCCCCCCTCAATCATGGCCACACGAGTTTCACTCGGGGTCACGTTCAGCAACAATTCAGCACTCATGGTGCACCTCAGATTAGTAATTATAAGAATTCTTGCAGTAGCTGGTCCGTTTCAAATAAAGGTAAGCCGACAACGGCGTAATAACTACCTTCGATTCGGGTAACAAAGCGTCCGCCCAAACCTTGGATCCCATAGCTACCAGCTTTATCGCATGGCTCCCCTGTTTGCCAGTATTGTTCTATTTCTTTTTCACTGAGGGGTTTAAACCATACGTCGGTAATAATGATTTCTGTCTTTTGTTTTTCTTCCGATACAACAGACACTGCCGTCATCACTTGGTGACGGTCATTCGCTAACTGAGTAAGCATACGCTTAGAGTCAGCAAGGTCTATTGGCTTCTCGAGCACTTGCCCTTGGCTTACGACGACTGTGTCAGAGCCCAGAACCACTGTTTCAGAATCAAGAGAAATAACATCAGAGCTAAGAGCTACAATATCAGAACCAAGATCTACATTATCAGAACTAGGAACAACATGCTGTTTTTCAGAAGGGTTATCTTTCAATAAAGACAACGCTGCTAAGGCTTTATCTAAAGATAGTCGCTTAACGTACTCTTCGGCGGTTTCTTGGGCGTGTTTACACTCTTCGACATCAGTTACAAGGACAGAAAACTCATAACCGAGTTGAGATAGCAATTCTTTACGGCGTGGAGAGCCGGATGCCAAAACTAAATGTTTCTTTTCCATCGTCACTCTACCTTACATGCCAATGGCGACGCACGCGTCTCATTAATAAAAACATCCAAGGCCAAAGTATACAGTTTATCAATGCGCTCCATAGCGATAATGGGTTGAAAACGACATCTTGGATCAAATATTCACCAAAGAATATCAGCACCTCAAACAACACCGTTAAGGCTGCAATGATTATCGCTTGCTGCCATAGCGCCATATTTCGAATCACGAGGAAGTTCATTGCAATAATGTACATTACTATTGCCATCATCATGCCTCGAATACCCAGAGTCGAACCGATCAAAAGGTCCCACAATAAGCCCAGCACTAGAGCACTACCAACATTAACCCTGTAAGGTAACGCTAAAACCCAATAGCAGGTAACCAGTAATAACCAAGATGGCCTGAATAGATCTAAACTACCCGGCCAAGGGATCGTTTGTAGAATAAGTGCTATCAAAAATGAGCAGCCAATTACTACTTTGCTTCTTAAAACGCTATTGGCCATTTTCACCTTCTAACAATGCTTGTTCGATACTGGATTGCTCTGCTTGCATCTGTTTATTTTCATCAGGCCACACAAGCAACAAGTATCTGAGCTTATCAAACTCAACTACAGGTTCCGCTTTGATAACGGCGAACTCACGCTTAGGATCATAATCAACGGCAGTAACATAAGCGACTGGGTAACCCTCTGGATATACACCACCAAGCCCAGATGTCACCAGCAGATCTTCTTCTTGTATGTCAGTACTGGTTGGAATGTGCTCTAACTGGATCTCATCAATCATGCCATTACCAGAAGCAATCACACGTATATCGTTACGAATAACCTGAACAGGAATTGCGTTGTTTGCATCAGTCAGTAGCAAAACACGACTATTATGAGCAGCAACGAAAGTGACTTGGCCAACAATGCCTTTTTCGTTAATCACTGGCTGACCTTCATACACCCCATCAATCTGACCTTTGTCGATCACCACTTGATGTCGGTATGGTGAAGTATCCACCGCCATAACCTCTGTGACGACCTTCTTCTCATCACGGATAAACGGAGAACCTAACAGCTTACGAAGGCGCTTGTTTTCTTCTTGATATTGCTCAAGCAGAATCAACTCACTCTTCAGTCGCAAGACTTCTCGTTTAATATTATGGTTGGATTCAATTAGCCCTTTGCGAGTACTAAAACGGTCGTATACGCCATCAAACATAGTGCGAGGCAAATTAGCGGCATACTGAATTGGTGCAACCATGCTGTTTAATAGATAGCGGACATTTGAGAATGCATCTAAACGACTATCAGCCAGCATAAGGCTGGCTGATAATGTTACAGCAAAAAACAGGCGCAATTGTAGAGAGGGACCTCTACCAAAAATTGGCTTCATTCTATATTTGGTCCTAGAGCTACATTTGATCCTATAGACAAGGTCCTAGGCTCTTTACATAAAACTAGATAATAAAAGAGCCTAACACTAGATTCTATTCTTCGCTGAAAAGATCACCGCCGTGCATGTCGATCATCTCTAGAGCTTTACCACCGCCTAGAGCAACACACGTTAATGGCTCTTCCGCCACAACAACAGGGATACCAGTTTCTTCAGTTAGCAGACGATCAAGGTCTTTAAGCAGTGCACCACCACCTGTCAGTACCATACCGTTTTCTGAGATATCAGAAGCAAGCTCTGGCGGACACTGTTCAAGTGCAACCATGACTGCAGATACGATGCCAGATAAAGGCTCTTGAAGCGCTTCAAGGATTTCATTTGAGTTTAGGCTAAAGCTACGAGGAACACCTTCAGCAAGGTTACGACCACGCACTTCAATCTCATCGACTTCATCGCCTGGGTAAGCAGAACCGATTTCGTGTTTGATCTTTTCGGCTGTTGCTTCACCGATCAAGCTGCCGTAATTACGACGAACGTAGTTGATGATCGCTTCATCAAAACGGTCACCACCGATACGTACAGAAGACGAGTAAACCACACCGTTTAGTGAGATAACGGCAACTTCAGTCGTACCACCACCGATATCAACAACCATTGAACCTGTTGGCTCAGATACACGTAGGCCTGCACCAATCGCAGCAGCCATAGGCTCATCGATTAGGTAAACTTCACGAGCACCAGCACCCAATGCTGATTCACGGATTGCACGGCGCTCAACTTGCGTTGAACCACAAGGAACACAAACCAATACGCGAGGGCTTGGCTTAAGAACACTGTTATCATGCACTTGCTTAATGAAGTGCTGAAGCATTTTTTCCGTTACGTAAAAGTCAGCAATTACGCCGTCTTTCATTGGACGGATTGCTGAGATATTACCAGGCGTACGGCCAAGCATTTGCTTAGCAGCGTGACCAACCGCAGCGACACTCTTTGCAGAACCCGCACGGTCTTGGCGGATAGCTACAACTGAAGGCTCATCAAGAACAATGCCTTGGCCTTTTACATATATAAGGGTATTGGCAGTACCTAAATCAATCGATAGGTCGTTTGAAAACATGCCACGAAGCTTTTTAAACATATTCTTCGCTCATCCTGCAAGAATTAGAAGACAAAAATTGCACTAAATGTACCAATGCCTTGCTGTCACGGCAAGGCATTGAAGTATAAACATGGACTGAAACCCACAATTTCTTACAGATTCCTAACTTAACAGCCAAAAAATCATATTATTGCTGACCTATTAAGCCACTTTCACCTCGGTAGATCACACGATCGTTCCCGCGATGGATACCAAAGGTGACTACTGTTGATGGATCTTCTTCACCAGCAACTTCCACCCGGTTCGGATCTTGCCAGCGATAACGGAGCCAAGGAACTGCATTTCCACCACGATTCAGCTCTAACCAAAGTTGAGTTTGCTGTCGGATCGGATTTGACTGAGCCACCTGTATTGAATTAGATATCCCATTCACAACACCACCGCCCCCATTAAGGGTTACGTCAGCAGCCATAGAACCCGCCTCTACCCAGATATCGAGATTGTCGTTTTCAATATTTACACCTCGAATATTCGTTGTGTTATCACCTTCATGAGTGACAAAACTTGTTCCATCCCAGTGCTCAATACGAAGCGGAATATTCATACCACCTCCAGCGACACTACCGAGGCTATCCATGACCGCGCGGCCAAAGCGAACAGTTGGCTGAACCTTTAATAACCTAGGGGACCCATTATAATGATAACTAATAGGGTCGACATTGCTCCCCACGGCATCAATCGAAATCGTCGAGGTTGTACCTCCTACAGCATTGAACGGTCCATCCTCATAGCCATCAGTAGGTGCGGCTTTCGCCCAACACAGCTCGCTAGCACAGTTAGTTGAGGGAGAATTTTCATCTAACGTAAATGTACCTATACTCTTGCCCAAGATGGAAGCCCAAGACTTACTCGGAGTCCCAGAATGAAAACGATTTACAAAAGCAGGGTTAGCCTCATACAAAGCAAAGTTAGCGGTAATTGTTGGATTAAAATATCCATAGTTCTTCACCGCAGTGAGTTGTAAACTTAATGCTTCAACATCAAATGTAACGCCGTCAAAAGGCTGATTCATGTATGCATAAGATTGATTCCCTGGGTAATCCCACACCGCACTGCTCACCACTTGAAAATATTTAGGGTAAAAACGACCAACGGTAGCTTTATAACCTGGCACCGTCATCCCATTCAGGTAATTCGGTTTGTCTGTCCATAGTTTAATGCTACCTACTTCAGACCAAGCTAAGCTCTTATACGCGTAGCCATTCGACCACATATCAACGGGGATCGGTTGTGGCAAGGACTCATCCCCACTACTTTTACCACCAACGGTTAGCACTCCATTGTGACGGTTGCTTGGGCTATCAAGGCTATAATTCACATATACCGTTTCATCATCAAAGCCAGACACTGGATTAGCGTTACATAGGTTCCCTGAAAACGAGCTATCAATTAAGCCATCACTATTTGTGTCGGCATTTGATTGCCAAGCAATCGCACTAACGGCTAAATAAGCGGTGTCACCGGCCGCGATAAATGAAGCTCCTCCTGTTGAGCTACCGGAAGGGAATGGGGCATTTGGTACACCGGAGTTATCTTGGCAACTCACCAAAGCAAATGGCCTAACATACACATCAGTAGAACTCTGTAAGCCTTTCCAATTGGGTATAGATTGATTCGTGGGCTGCCAGTCAGCATCTGCCAAATGAAGTTTTATATGACCAGCCGACCAGTATTGAGAAGTCAGTTTTGCAACACCATTTTTAAAGGCAATATTGTTCACTTTGGTTCCATTTAAAGGTGAACTACCGATCTTGATGCTATACGAATTGAGAAATAGCTCATTATTCCAACCACTATTGCCTTGAGTTATCTGCTCATAGGAAGCATAAAGCGATTTAGCTCCATCATAATCCGATATTTTCTGACATGCCCTTGGGTTAGAGCCTCCTGATGCCACTGCGGTAACTTCGGTCTCAAATGTTCGGAAAGCAACCTGCCCCTTACCTCCATCAACCCTTTGTTTATCTTCAATTTTAAATCCGTAAGGCACAAACTGATACGGTCCACCGGTTGCACTGATGTTACTTTGCCCCCGAATAGAAGCAGAGATTGAAACCGGAGATAGGCCAATACTTGACAGTGACTTGGTGTAAGTAGCTGTCTGCCCTGCTACGAAATCGTGACTCAAGGATGCAGAACAGGTTCCATCTGAATTTAACCAACACGCATCCCTCGAACTGTTATTTGGAATTGTCACATCAAGAGTTCCCGTATAATTATTAACGGGTTGCTTGGTTATTTTATCGACCAGTTTGAAGGTAATAGGAATTCCTGCGCAGGCTAGCCCTGAGCTAGAGCCAGGAGTAATAACCAGCTCTGGCTCAGAAAAACACTGGCTTTCCCCGGTAATTTGAGATGTTCCACTCATATGAAGATCACGAGTAGTAACAGCCCCATAAACATGGGAGCCGTTAGACAGTCGGACTTCCCCCTCGCTGTAAATCAGAGCTTTTACTTGTGATTGACTCGATAAATCTATTTTACAACCATACGCTGGACACACTTGCCCAGATGAACCTTTAGTCGGGTCATAACCAACGATGACAAGGTTATCGGCATTTCCTGAATTATTAATTCTTGAATTATTCGATAAATTTAAGTACCGAGTATGGATAATCACTTTCCCTTGAATATTCAAAGAAGAGTGGGAGTTAATATTCAAAGAGTTAAAATAGTAATCGCCAGCCGTCAGTGTCACGGTTGACTGACCAATTGATAAGCTCTTTTGAGATAAAGGCATTAACGTTTTTGTTGTATTCCAAATATCACTTCCTGAGTTTGTTATCACAAAATCATCGAGTTTAGATTGTACAATTTGCTTAGAGGGGTCGTTAGTGCACGATATCCCATCACATTTCACTGCATTACCAAATTGAGCAGTCCCAAATCCAACTTTTCTTTGACCACCTTCCAATAATGCATTGGTTATTTTAGATTGGTTCCACATCTCAATACTACTACCAGACGAGTTCTTCCAACCTTGAACGGCTGAAGGAAAAGCCGAACAGTAGTTTTTCGTAAACTTAGGCAGCTTGCTCACTTGGAAAGCAAAATATCCGATCTCTTCGTCTGTATGAGATCTCCACCCCTTGGAACCATTCCAAGAAAGGTCCTCATCAACCACAAGCCCTACTTGATAGTCGTCATCTCCATCACGTTTCACGCTACAAAGCCTTAACCAACCACCTTGCCCTCCTATTCGAGTAAGCTTACTCGCGATAATTCCCGGTAATGACTTATATTCATTTTCAAGATCATGCATATCATTACAAGATTTAAGGAGCGGTGTTGATGAGCCACTGTCATCATCAAGAGAAATTCGGCCAAACTCATACTTAATTCCATTTGACGTACCATCGTGCTCATCTGAAATTAAAAATGCTATTTTTTCTGCTTGAGAAGGCGGATTGTGTGTATTCACACGTGTTAACTCTAAAAAGAATTTAGCACTCGTTCTTCCCACATCGTCTACGCCTGCCGTTAACCATCGGCTTGTTGCGCTATTAACCTGTGTAAATACAACGGGATCATCATCCTGTATTCGGTGTGAGCTAAACCTTGAATAAGAGGCAGACTCCCATTTAGGGTTACTTTTTTTTCCATGAGCTTGATACGCTTTAGTCTCTATATATCCGGCTATTGCCTTATGTCCATCACTAAATGTTATGGTTCCGGGCTCAACAACAAGGTAGCTAATCGAAGACATTGATTTTGATGCAAGGTTGTAACCCCAGTCTTGAGGTGCCACTTCTTGATGGAATGTCGCTTGCGTTGAATTGATGCTTTTAATTGAAAGCGTTGCAGGAGCATCGTTATCAGGATTGATAGGATCGATCGTTGGCATCAGAAACACCAATGGAGTGGTTCTATAGGTTTTACTGAAGGTGATAGTACAGTCGCTCGACTTACAGTCGGCGGAATCTAAACGCCCAAATTCATAGCGAGCGTCATCAAATTTCGTCACTGGCGGAACCGGTAATGCTCCACAGCTACCACTACTAATACAATATTTGTCGCTATCGTAAAATTGTGTTCCTTTTAAGTTCAATCTCAAATATGGGTAAAATTTATCAACACCTGTTTTTTGAGACAAATTGATCGCAAAAGGAGAACCTTTTACTACTCCGTCAACAGAGTAGGTAATTATGCCTTTAATATGCTTAGCATTATAATTTGAAGTTCGTGTAAATTTAACTTGGAAAGTTCTTTGTTTTCTTTCTGATACATAGTCTCTTTCATAAACATTAGAGCTATAACCTTGATAAACCGTATCATCGGTCCAAATTGGGAAATAGTAAGTTCCTTCCAAACGAGCACGATTTTTTCCATCAGAATCAATTTGAAAAGTGAAACAAAAACCATTTCGAGCATCTACCCATGCCCCTTTAGATAAACACTGATTAGCCAATGCATTAGTTTGAAACAACACACTAAAAAGAATAAAAAATACGAGGCTAACTCTACTAAGTAGGCGCATTTATATTACTCCCCTCACCCAAACATCTTGACTACGCTGCATTAAATTCACACCCGTTCCGCACATTGCGACTGCTCTTACTGTATATAACTGAGAATTATCGACAAGTAGACCACCGGTTGGTGAGCACGTTATTTGAACAGCTGTACATGAAATTGTGGATGTAAAGTTCATCGTCGTTCCATTCAAGTTTGTACATGCTGCAGCCACATTAAATGGAACCGTTAAATTGGCTCTAGGTGGATATACCTGTATTAAGGCTTGCTCAATTGCCGAATGAGCTAAAAGTGCGGCTTGAGTACCAATCACATCTTTTGTATGTGCATCATGATTGGACCACTCTATGCGATTTAAGGTTGTTGCAAGAAAGCCCATCACCACCAAGACAAAGATGACGACAATATACAAGCTTCCGACTTGTCTTTTTTTAAGGAACATTGATCACCTGTATGTCTTGCTGGAAATTGGTCGTTTCGTCTCCAACTTGGTTTCTAAATTCAAACTCAAGATGGACGACACCATTACGCTGAACATTTGCGGGTTGATAGTCTAAAACCCCAGTCACTCCCGTGTCCGAAATTGGGATTAATGCGCCATTTCCTTCACTTCTCCATACTCGGCCATTCACAATGCAATAGTTTACGCGGCCATTAGGATTATAAATATAGTGTCGATTTGAAACTGAATTACCCACAAGGTTTCCAGACTCATTAGCAAGCAAGAAAGTATTATTCGTTGCAGTTACAGTAGCTAAGGGGAAATCATTATTGGTCGGCGTCACCTCTGTAGGATTTATCACTAAAGATAACGGGGCTAGAACAGCGGCCGTCAGTGCATTATCAGCCGTGACAAACTGAATATCATCGCCCGACACCGCATAAATTCCAGAGGTAACGATAGGGAAAAATGAAACACAGCGAGCTCCCGGGACAACAGCATTCTGATTGAACATATTAGGTACAGCATGACGCACTTCACGAGTAATTTTTTCTAAGACAAACTTTGCTTGAGTTTGTAAACGCTGCCTATCTACAGTGTCCGCATAGCCACGCGCACCTAACTCAACAAACCCAGCAATACCTGCAACTAAAATACTACCAACTATCATGGTGATAATCATTTCAATAAGAGTGAAGCCTTGCCTTCTCATTAGTAATTACCTCGATAGGCATCAAGCACAATAGGGGAATAATTTGAGGCTGTAATTGTGATATTGATTCTTTTTAGTTGATCGACAATTTGGTACGTCACATCAACATCTAGGCGGTAGTTGTTGTAAGTTGTCACACCATTCTCGCCTAGCAATAGGGTAAGGTCTCGACACCCGTTGGTTGCACCGGGCTCCCAACAACCATCATAGTCATCGACATCATTATATTGAGCGATAGCCTCCGTGCGGTCAGGGCCAAATATCGCTTCAACAGTGCAATTCACACCAGACGCCCCCTCACCGCATCTAAATTCCCCACCATCAAAGTCACTATTCTCATCGAACCCTCGAGCAAGAATCATCGACATCACACTCTGCCCCAACGCGGCTGAACGGGTTTGATAATGAGGATCACCAGATCGGCTAATCTGAGGTGCTAAAAAATTTATGATGGTCATCATGGCAAGTCCCATAACCACTATCACAACGACACTTTCAATTAATGTGAAACCACGTTCTTTCGCAGGTGATTTATGAATGGTGTTCATGAGCACCCCCCATTTTCGACATAACCTTGCGAGTTAATATCCACACGGCAGGTGTTCACATTTGAAGTGATAGTAATCACCACACCGGCTGCAACGTCAACGACAACGCCAGCAGGTGTTTCACCTGTTGTAGGGTTGCCTAATAAATCAAAGTTAACTAGAGATAGGGGACTGGCAGGTGCGGTATTAGATGTAGCCGTTAAAGTGACCCCGTTGAGCATAACCCAATCACTGCGAGCTTGGTTTTGCGCGGTACAGCTCACTTCGGAACCGATACAATTCCCAACGATAGCGAGAATAAAATTGCTATCCCCAACGACGGTCCCAAGGTCCACATTGGACTGCATACGATTAACTTGAACTTGGCGGACAACAGAAGTTACTTGCTCTTGAGCAGCAAAGGCAGAAAAGCTATCCCTTCCGGATAGACGGCTAGCAGCGTAGGCAGAGACAATCGCGATCAACAAGATCACAATGATTAGCTCAACCAAAGTGAAGCCTAGTTGCTGAAGTCCATTTTTCCTGTATGTTCTATTGAATTGATTCACCGAAATCCAATCCGCTAAATATTTGATAATTTAAAGATTAAGTGTAACTCAGGGAAGAGAGGTTGTCTTTGTTGCTGGTATGAATTTCAGATAGAAAAAAGGCCAGCAATGCTGGCCTTTTAAAGCAATTAGCGATTAACAGCCCCCGGTAACTGCAACAGTAAAGGCTGGAGTCGTTGCATTATCCGCCTCAGCGTAAAGCACGAAGCAACCCGTTCCAACTTGAGTTCCAAAATCATAAGTAAAACCGTTCGTCGCAGCATCAACATCAGAGCCAACAAAAGAGTACGCAACAACATCAAACGTAGGTGCTGTTGGTGTTGTCGTTATATTAACCGCAACCCAATCTCCGCCAGGTAGACCTTCCACAGCCTCTTCGATGCCACTGTTTAGCGCACCAATATCGGCAAATGTCGGATAACCAAAGTTAGTTGCAATTCCATCAGTTGTCACAGGTGTCGTTGCTGCATCGGCTGTTTTTTGACGCAGTTCAATACCATCAATTGCAGCTCGGCCGTAAACGATTCCCGTCGCTCCTGCCATTGCGCCGCGCAGGCCTTGCAGTGAAGACTCACGAGCATCACCTTGTAAGTTTAAGAAACGAGGTGCTGCAGTAACTGCAAGAATACCTAGAATAACAATTACCACCACTAGTTCTATTAGGGTGAAACCGCTTTGTTTTTTCATAGTCTTTTCTCTCTATGTATATTTAACGCAGGTTTACTGCAGTGTTACGGTCACACGACCAGTTCTAATCTCGTAAACGAATTGATGCTGAGTACCGCCTTCCAATTGAATGTAAGTACAGTAGTCATTACTATTATCCGCTTGCGCTGAATATTTGTAATTCGAACCATTAGCCACATTGGTTAATGTTCCAACTTTAGGAGGGTTCTGAAGTAGATTTTCCATTAAATCGACACACGAAGCATCAGTCACATCATTAGACGGAGCTGAAGCTGAATTTGTGTTTATAGACCATGGGTAGCCGTCTCTAAAATTAGTACGTCCATTGCTACTTGTTGATCTGGTTAGCCAAAAATCAACACCATCGTAATTTACAGTATTGTATATTTCAACACCAATTCTTTCTGATGGACGAGCTTCTGCTTCCCATTGAGCTCTTGCTGAAAGCACTCCTGTCGCAAAACCACCCGCGACACCTTCAATACTGGCTTTCTTAGCTTCGTCTGTCACATCTAAGAAACGGGGTAAAGCAGCAACGGCTAATAAGCCCACGACGACAATCACTATGACCAACTCGACTAGGGAGAAACCCTTTTGATTTTTAAGCACTTTCTACCTACTCATCTAATTGCTAATGCGCATTATACATTTGAATATGTATAAAACCATAAAAACAGCGTCAATACGTTCACAAGGCCAATATATTGACTTTGACACTAAATCTTTCTTTTTTTAGTAATATATCTATCTGATACTTATCACTATAATGATATCGGCAATGAAAACGAATGTTATCACTTTTGTCTTCAATACTTGGAGAGCTGAGACCTAAAATACTCCCCTTAGGATATAATTGCTCCAACCAATAACCGCAATTTCGAGTAGAGTCTTTAATTGGCATAACCCACCCCGTTCTGCTGTAAGTCTTTGGCGGTTTCGAATCATTCTTTTGCGCCACACCAGATAACAAATACTGCTGTTTGAACAAATTAGCTTGCTCAAGGATTCGCTTACTTGCAACTATCAATGCCGTGTTCGTTGCTTCTTCTTCTACTGTTTTCCATACAGAAAGCAATCCCATAACGAGAAAAAGAATAACCGCAACCCAAATAACAAAACGTGAGCGCTGTAGGTTATTCAGCATCCTCTAACCTTTGATTGCATCCAGCATTCCCCACATCGGCAAGAAAATACCCAGAGCTAAAATCAGCACCATTCCCGCAACGATGGTCAACAGAATAGGTTCAATTCTAGCGGTTAACGTTTTTAGATCGTAATCAACCTCTCGGTCGTAAAAATCCGCAACTTCGAGCAGCAATTCATCAATACGCCCCGTTTCTTCACCCACAGAAATCATTTGTATCACGAGTGGTGTGAAAATTTCGCTGTTAATCGCGGTTGAAGAGACGGTGCTGCCCGCTTCTATTGCCGATTTCATGCCTTGAACACGAAGTTCTAAAAAACGATTGTCCAGAGCTTCAGCCGATAGCGATAACGATTGGTTAAGTGGTACGCCTGCTTTTAGCATCAAAGCAAAAGTACGTGAGAAGCGCGACAATAGAGCTCGATTGACCACTCCACCAATCACTGGCATTTTTAAGCGCAGCCGATCCCACTTTTCCCACCCTTTATCTGTCTTAACCCATGCTTTAAAAGCAAAAATAAGACCAAAGATTAACCCAAGCATTAACCCCCAGTAATTAACAAAAAACTCAGACATCCCCATTAAAATACGGGTTGGAAGCGGCAAGTTGACGCCAAAACGCGCGAACATACTTGAAAACTGAGGAATCACAAATATATTCAAGACAAACATAGCGATTGTAATAAAAGTAATCACGAACGTTGGGTAACGCATTGCCGTTTTAATTCGCTTTCGAGTTTCAACCTCTTGTTCGTAGTATCCTGCTAGTTGTAACAATGCCTGATCTAAACGACCTGTATTCTCACCAACACTGATCATCGATACAAACAATGGACTAAATACCTTAGGGTGCATTTGCATCGATGCCGCTAATCCACGACCATTTGTAAGCTCAGCGACCACTTCTTCAAGTGCTACTTTCAGTTGCTTATTTTCACAATGCTGAGTTAACCCTTTCATCGATCTTAATAGTGGAACGCCCGCCTTAGTTAAGCTATACAACTGTCGGCAAAACAGAACCAACACCTCTAAAGGCACATTCGGGGAGAACAGACTGGATACATCCATATCCAAGATTGAACCGCCACTTTTTCCAAGTTTAATCGAAGTTGGAATGATCCCTTTACTCATCAAACTGTCAGCAGCAAGATCTTCGTTATTCGCATCCAACTGACCTGTCACTTGACTGCCACCAGAACTGCGACCTACATAACGATAAGTTGGCATATCACTCTACCTCTACAGATAAATTGGATCAGTGGCACCAGAAGCATCGCCTTCGCCAAGGTTCATTACCTCATCAAAGCTCACAACACCCTGCATGGCCAATTCCATCGCAGAAGCTAACAGCGGTTTGTAGTTTTCTGACTGCCTTGCCGTTTGAGCAAAACCAACGGCATCATTGGCTCTAAGCGCATCCATCATAGGCTGATCGAGCTCCAACATTTCAAACACACCAACACGACCACTGTAGCCTGTCAAATTACAATTTTGACAACCACGCCCTTTCATAAATGGCGTACCTAGCTGGTTTGGGAAACGAACACTCAACCATTGCTTACGCGCTTCATCCAGCTCATCATCAACCTTGCAATCAGCACATACCTTACGAACTAACCGCTGCGCGACCACGGCTCGAACAGCACTTGCCACCAGATAACCCGGAGCCCCCATGTCCATCATACGCAATGCACTGTCTACTGCATCGTTGGTATGCAGAGTACTTAACACTAAGTGACCAGTAAGTGCCGCTCTCAAACCAATTTCAACGGTTTCGTGGTCTCGCATCTCACCAATAAGAATGATATCCGGGTCCTGACGTAGGAAGGTTCTCAAGATAGTTGAGAAGTTGAGGTTAATCTTAGGGTTTACCTGAACCTGATTCACACGAGGAAGACGGTATTCTACAGGGTCTTCAGCGGTAATGATCTTTTTACCCGGTTCGTTTAATTCACTTAGCGCACCGTATAGAGTGGTTGTTTTACCTGAGCCCGTAGGCCCGGTAACGAGGATCATGCCATGTGGGCGACGTAATTGATGACGAAGACGAACGAGCAAATCACTCGGAATGCCTGACAACTCCAATTTACGTAGGCCAGCGGATTGATTAAGCAAACGCATAACCACTGACTCACCGTGCTGTACTGGCATAGTCGACATACGAATATCGACCGATTGACCTTTAACGCGAATATTGAAGCGACCATCTTGAGGCAGTCGTTTCTCTGAAATGTCGAGGTTAGCCATCAGCTTCAAACGCAAAACCAGTGCAGAAGCAATATTCACTTCATTCAACAACGTTTCATGCAGAACACCATCAATACGCTGACGCAAACGTAATACGTTTGAATCTGGTTCAATATGAATATCAGATGCACCAACTTGAATAGCATCTTCAAACAGCGAGTTTACTAGCTTAACGACCGTAACTTCGTCGCTGTCTTCTTCAGCAATATCAAAATCAAAGGCTTCATTAACTTTATGCTCAGCATGAAGCTGCTCAGCAAATGAGGCAATCTCTTTGGTTCTTCGGTAATAACGGTCGAAACCATCAACTAATTGCCTCTCTTGGGCGACGACAAATTCGAGTGCGTAGTCGCCTAGTTGGCTAAGCAATGATTCTTGGGCAAACAGATCGGCTGGATCACTCATTGCAACACGTAATGTGTCACCTTGACGCCCAATGACCAAAGCACGAAGGCGGCGAGCATGAACCTCAGGTAAAAGCTGCACAGCTTCGACGTCAACGTTAGCTCGGCTAATATCAATAAGAGGAATAGCAAGCTGTTGCGACAAGAAACTGAGCATTTGCTGCTCTGATAAAAAACCAAGCTCGATCAGTGCATCACCAAGCTTACGGCCAGTCCTTTTTTGCGCGGCCAGAGCTTGTTCAACTTGATCTTCAGTAATGATGCCCTCTTCTACGAGCAAATCACCGAGCCTTTTTCTTAATCTAATTTGCATCGCTACTCTCCTCTAAAGCACTGAGTATTTTTAAGCGATCACGAACAAAGCCTTGCGACTGAGATGAGATCCCAACTCTAACCAATGCTCCTTGGTATGATTGCTTTGCAGCCGCAAAATCAAGTTGACGCTCTTGTTGAATCGCTAAACCTAACCACCAGCGAGCATTATCTGAATCGACCTCAGTCAGTTTTTGGTAACTCTCTAGTGCGATTTCTTCTTGTTGAGACCTTTGACTTAATGCTGCACGCATTGCTAAGTAATCTTGAGTTGGACTAGGCGATAAATGTATTAATGGGCTCAAAGCGGCTTCTGGCTGATTGGCTTTCACGAGTAACTTAGATAAACCTAAGCGTAGTTTTTCACTGTTGATATTAAGTTTGATGCCCGACTGAAATATCTCATAGGCTTTTCGCGTGTCACCTTTCCCAAAATAGAGGATAGCGAGTTTCTGGCGCACATCTTCATTTCGAGGAGTATAACGCAAAGCTTCAGTGTAACCTTTCAAAGCCCCTGTAAGATCATTGGCATCCAGTGCTTTTTGAGCTCGCCCTTGTGCATTCACTGATAACTGCTCAGGCGTCAATTCCACCTGCTCAATCAACATTCCACTGTTTTCTGAATCGCCAGACGTTTCAGGCTGATTAGATACTGGTGTGAGATCTTTTTTAGCCACGCTAGCAACAAGCATTGGCTTTGCTACTTTTGCTTTAGGTGTACCTTGAGATTTAGGGTTTACTTGAGGCTTTGTAGCTAAAATAGTTGATACTACGACTGAATCAGATTTAGCTTGAGCACTTTTTAGTATTGCCGAGTTGTGAGCTGAAAGGTTCGCTGAATCTAGCGTCACTAACTTCTTAGTCGGCGAGGACACAGGTCGAGTCAAGGCCGCTTCAGACATACCTTCAGAACTATCCATAACAGAAACTTGTATATCTCGAGTTGATATTGAGTTATCGACAGCAGGGCCTTGCGATATCGCCCAGCCCCCCATGGCTAAGCTCAGTGTAAAACCTGCGACTACCCAAACCAATGGGGAACGCGTTTTAACCTTAGGAACTACAGCAGCTTCAATTGAAATCGCTGATTTTTTCTTTGCCAATTCAGACAAGGCGCTGTTAATGACGCTCATAATTAATTCCAACCCCACAGTATTGGCGTTTTAAATTTAGGCTTACATACATCGTATGTTTCATGCATAGCTGAAAACAGGTGCTGATTATCGACACTTCTCTTATCTTCACTAAACGAAAGCAAAAGAGCTTTATGACACAGTTGATTTATCAATCTTGGAATACCTAACGACGAGCGACAAATGGCTTTTTTTTGATTCAAGCTAAACAACTCGGTGTTACCACCAGATTTAACGATCCGATTATCAATATAAGCCACAGTCTCATCGAGAGTCAGTGGCCTCAGTGTTGAGCTAAACGTGATTCTTTGGCGAAACTGCCGTAAGTGGTAAGCCTCTAATCGAGCATCCAATTCAGGCTGACCTAATAAAACAATCTGCAGCAGTTTTTTATCTTCAGTTTCAAGGTTACCGAACAACCTTAATGTTTCGAGAGCTTCATCCGACAACGCTTGAGCCTCATCGAGAATCGCCACAACTCTTAAACCTGAGTTATGTAACTCAATGAGTTTATGTTGAATGTTATCAACTAAGGTGGCTTCGTTATCGATAGTCAAACCCAGTTCTTTAGCCACGGCTTGGCGTAAATCCGCGCCGGAGAGCACCGGATTTGGCAAGTAAATAAGGGCGGCACTATCGTTGAGGTGATTGACCAACATCCGGCACACCATGGTTTTTCCGGTGCCTACCTCTCCGGTCACTTTTATCACGCCCTCACCCATTTCTAACGCCAACATTACCGTTTGAATTGCTTCAAAGTGAGGCACTAAACCATAAAAGAAATCGGTATTCGGCGTTAAGGTAAACGGTAACTGTTCAAAACCAAAATGAGCTTGATACATAGGATGATCCAGCTTAGTCAATGACGACCAATCTACATTGAGACGATGAGCAATTATTCTTCATCAGGGAACCATTGCTGAAGAAGGTCACGAGAACGCTCCAACTCAGTTTGCCAAGTATTCACACCCACAATCGTTGGTTTCAATAGAATCACTAACTCTGTTTTTTGAGTCAGCTGACTGGTATTGCGGAATAAATGGCCTAACGCTGGAATATCACCAAGAAATGGAACTTTTGAGGTCATGTCACTGGTATTTGATTTCATCAATCCACCAATAACAACAACATCACCATCCTGTGCTCGAATCACTGAGTCCGACTCACGAATCGAACTTCTTGCCAAAGGCAGCTTCACAATGCCTGTTGTTGAGCCTAGGTTGAGCTCTTTCACTTCCTCTTCCACCTCAATAACGGCAGGGTGAACATGTAAAAACACATTACCGTTATCATCGATCTGCGGCGTCACATCCAACGAAATACCAGAGAAGAATGGGGTTAACTCAACTTCAGGGGCCACATTCGCGTTATCCCCACTCCCCACTGAACTTGATAATTCAGTCACGTAGTATTGGTCAGTACCCACTTTAATAACCGCTTTCTGGTTATTAGCGGCTGTCACTCTTGGGCTAGATAACACATTCAAGTCACCCTGTGTGTCCATGAAACTCAAGACGGCTTCAAAACTACCTCCAGAGACAACAAGATTAGATTGACCACCTAAAGCCGCACCGATTGGGTCCATGCCTGGTAATGTACCAGGGATGATCGTACCAGCTGCATTTTTAACAATTGAGCCCATACCGACCGTGTAGTTAGTTCCGTTCGACGAAAACATCTTGGTCCAGTTAATACCCTGCTGATAGCCATCACTCAACGTCACTTCCATGATCTTTGCTTCCAAGATAACTTGGCGCTGCAGGCGTTTCTGAGAGATACCAAGGAACTCACGAACCTCACGAATTTCATCCGGGTAAGCTCGCACCGTAATCACACTTGCTTGCGGCGTAACTACTACACTTTGCCCATCACCAGAACCAATTAAGTGGGCGACAGCTACTTCAAGCTGCGGCCAAAAATCACTTTCAGAGATCGTTTCGATCTCTGTACCGCCGTTCGATGTAGAGCTCGACGAATCAGATGAATTGGACGAATCAGACTTAGAGCTAGAATTAGAAGAACCCGATGGCTTAGAGTCTGAATTTGTAATTGTTCCTGTGGTAATCGTTGTCAAAGAGCGACCAGAGCGCTTTACTTGCAAGTAATCCACAGGAATCGTGACTGTACGCAAGCCAGCAGGGTAAATTTGAATTACCTTGCCACGCTTTTCAATATCGTAACCATACATATCCTGAGCAACAGCCAGTACTTCATCTAACGTCACGTCTGTTAGATTTAGAGTGAGTTTTCCAGCAACGCTTGGATGAATCGCGGCACTGTACTCTGTACCTTTCACCAGGCTTGCAAAAAAGGTTCTCGCTTCAACGCCTTTTGCTTGAATACGAAAGCGCTTGACAGTTTCCATACTCGGAGATATAGAGTCCGAACTTAGCTGAGGCATAAGGTCATCTTGTACCGACGAAGGTAAGTTATGAAGTGCTTTGCTATTCGCTTCATTAATAGATTCGTTTAAAGACTCTTTTATCTCAACAGGGTCTCTATGCCCCATCGAGCAGCCGACTAAAGATGACACTAGAATTGCTACTACAAGTTTACGCATGTCTTCACTCTAACCTTAATTATTCTTAACATCTAAAGAGAACATCTCTAATTTCCACTGCTTAGAGCTTCTCTGCAGAGTGACGTACTCTGGATCAATGTTCTTAACTCGGTACCCTCTGATCGTTTCTCCTTGTTCGAGAATCTGACCATTCATAATCGCATAGCAAGGAGTATCGCCCTTGCAAACAATGCTCTCTAGGGACGGTAAACGATATTGAACTGGCGCCTTTTTAGCTGATGCTGATTTCTGTTGGGGCGAAAGCCAACCTAATGGCGCAGTTGGATCTTGTTCTGCCCATACCACTGAACTACCAAACAGCAAAGATAACACTAGAGTTCTAACCACCGATAAACTCCTGTCTGGTACCTAGGGTGTAAACCTCGAACACAAGTCGAGCTTTGGGATATTCTTCTACTGAATACTCAAACGTGCGCCAATAATAGCTCACCGGAAGTGACTCAAGTGCTTGAAGATAAGTTGAAATATCGAAGTAGCTACCCGTCAACTCCATTCTAACAGGATGGAGAAAGTAATTTGAATTGTCACTGTTCTCTTGATTGTCCGAAATAGCTTCTGGTTGTAACGATTCTAAAGACTCAAGCTTCAGTCCATTACCTGCATTAAGAACGCTCTCTAATAACTGCGCCATTTGAGAAGGCGTAACCAACCTATCAACAATTTCAGCGAGCTCAAATGATAGCTCTTGGCTCTCAACCAATAGTTTTTTTAACTCAAGATCAATTTCTTTATCTGGGTCTTTATTCAACTTGGCTTGTAGAACAAGTAATTCACCTTGTTGTTTCTGATTTGACTGCGTAAGGCTCATCGACTTCACATTCTTTTCTTGTAAATCAAGATATGCAGGTTCAATCAATAAAGTAAATAAAAGCATGGATAAGCCCACTAGACCACAAACGAAAAGTAGCCATTTTTCTCTCTGGCTTAATGCAAGAAACTTATCGCTAAGCTGATTCCACAGTTGCATTATTCACTCTCCTTATGAGTACTTAACTCAAACGTCACCACATCTTGCTCATTACGACCTATCTTTATCTTTTCAAAGGTACGTCCTACTAAATTAAGTTCATTCTTAAACTGACCAATCCAGTTTGGAACTACATTTGCATCACGGGCAAAACCATTAAGCTCTAAGGTATCGTGAGTCATGTATATGTGCGAAAGCGAGATGTCATTTCGGCCTAATTGAGCGAAGGAGTTCATGACGCCAGAATACCCGACTTGCTGAGGTTCATCGAATTGACCGACTGCCTTCAACGCCTCTTTTTTCGCTTGCGTCTCACTAGTGAGACGAGCTACCGCAGCTACCTTATTTGGAGACGGTTTATGTTGAATTAACTGACTGTTTAATTGGTTAACTTCTTGGTTAAGCTGATTCAAGTCATATTGTAAAGCTGCTAGATCTTCATCCAAACTCGATGCTTGATACTGCATTACACAATAACTGCCAAGCAACAAGGCACACACAAGCCCCCAAACCATGACCACATTCACTAGAGTGAAATATTCTTTTTTAGGTTTAAGGTGCTCAGGGTAGAGGTTAACGTTAAAAATATTCTTTTCAGCCGCGAGCGTAACTAACCATTTCTCTGAATTTTCGCGTTCACCTTCAACAAGCAAAGAAGCGGTCGAACTCAATGTGCTATTTAACACACTCTGCAATTCAGCTTCATCTTCCTCATCACAGCATATTTTTAACTGATGAAGTTGGGTGCCTTTAATTTGAGAAGAAAGGTAATCAATCGACCTTTGGAGTTCTAAAGCTAGACCATCCAACTGTAATGCACTTGATGCGGCACCAGTTAAGGGGGGGACAACACTGCGGATTGTTCTTTGGAAACAAACCGTGTTTTCAACAAATGCACCAAGCTTAAAATGTGAGTTGGGGCTGCGTTGTAAAAGAATGAAATTAGAGAGCTCACCAGCACTGTAACCCCAAACTTCATCTTCGGGAGCAATACCTTTAAGCTCAACTTGTGCTGAATTAGTAATGCTTACAAGCTTGTCCAATAGCTTTTTAGGCAAAACATACACTTGTAGCTTATTCGAGGTCGGTAGCGCTACCGCACTCGCTGTAATCTCAGTCACCCTTTCAGAGATCAGATCTTTCAATAGAAAAGGCAATGCAACCGACCATTCACTCTGTGGAATGTCCGGTCTATCAATTTGATAAGTTTGGTAGTAGTTCGCACAGACAATTAGCTGAAGGCTACCACTAGTAAGCAACTCACTGCTCAACAATTTTTTCAGCGCACTTTCCCAGTCACCGTTAACCACAGGAAAACTGGTGACTTGAGGTCCTAACTCAACCGAAGAGATATAAACGGTATCATTACCCAAAAGGACAACTTGAGAACTACCGTTATTATTCGTTGGCTTTATTTTGTCTAAAATCGCTTTAAAATTCATGCTTAACTATTACTCTTACGCCATCGATTTCTTCGACCAACTTTTACAACGGATTCAGCTTTCACTGTCTTCTCCCCTTGAGTAGGCAAGGGAATTATTTGTTGTTCTTCGTCGAAATATCTCCCTTGATAACCGTTAATGCCTAACTCTATCAAGGTATTCTTTTCTTGCTTTGTCTCAACTCCGACCGCGATCACTTCAGTTGGAGAATCACCGCATGCTCCAATCAGACTTCGAACAAACAGTTGGTTTTCATGCCTTTGATCGATTTTCTTTACCAAACTTCGATGAAGCTTAATATAGTTAACCTTCAAATCCTTTATATAATGAGTACTAACAATGGTTCGCCCAGCTTGGCCAACCACCACTTTACACCCTAACCCTCGTAACATCTTCGCCACTGGTCTCATATAATCAAGGTGAGTAATTAGATGGCCTTCTGAAAACTCAAAAGCAAGCTGAGAACGATGCTGAGCAGAGAGCTGTAACAACTCACTTCTGAACCATTTAAAATGTGATTTATTTGCAAACGGAGTGACACTCAAGTTCACTGAATAATTGACAGACTGTGTTGATACTTTCAGCGACTTAAACAAAACCTTCAAAACCGATTGATCCATTTGAACTTGATAACCGACTTGTTCTACCGCAGACATAAAGCGAGATGATTTCAATAAACCTTTGTCTGGATCTTGAATTCTAATAAATATTTCTTTATGCAATTCATTAGCTTGACCTGAATCCGGCATAAGATAACACCGCTGAGCAAAGATTACTAAATTTTCAGGTAGCAAGGCTTTATCAAGTAATGTTCTCCAGCGAACACTGCCTCTGTCTATCTCACTTTTATTTTCTTTTGGGTAACGGCTCCAGTTATTAATGCGCTCTAACTGAGCGCTCTTTAACGCCGTTTCCGTTTCATCCATAATCTGGCTATGGCGATCACCTTCGGCATACATTGTCACGCCAATATGGCACCAGTTATCTGATTCCAAAGGCTCCGGTGGAATCAATTTATCTAATTGCCTTAAACATTGAGCTGCCAACGTCGCAATATCCTTTGTTCCTTGATGCGGAATAAACACGGCAAAGTCTGCTTCGTAATAGCGAGAAAAAATGACATCGGGATAACGCTGAACAATATTCGACAATACTTCACCAACTTCAATAATAAATCCGTCGGTGATCTGCTTGTCATTAGCATCTCGAACTTGTTCCCACTCGTCGATACGTATCAGTAAAACGCCTCCACGAGCGCCACTTTCATGCAGTACAGATTCAAGTTTGTTATCAAATAGTACTCGGTTGGCTGTACCTGTGAGCTTATCTAGAAAAGTATGGGTGCGAATAAAGGTATCAAAGCGACTTCGCTCTTGGCGTGCATCTTTCAACTCTTCAATCAGTACATCAAGCGCTTCACTTGCCGTATAAGGCCATTCTCGCTCGTCCCCTTTTGAATGAGCCTCTACCTGCCCAGCAAGGATCATTCTCCCTCGCTCTTCCAAAATCTCTGACCCCATTAACTGTTCTTTTAACCAACGAACACCACGAGCCAAACAGAAAAGGATCAATGCCACCGCCAAAGTAATCGACCACATAGCTTCAATCGAGTAGTTGTAACCAATATAAGGGGGGAGTGCTTTAAATTCGATTTGATAGCCTTCATTTCGATCTAAAGTGAAGCTTCTTTCATAGAGACGATTTGGATCAATTTGTGGGGAGGTATCTTTAAATCGGTAAACGATACCTGTTTTGTTTGAGAGCTTCATCTCAACGATATTACTTGCCTGCAACATCTTAGGCATCCAACGTTGCATTGAATACGCAGCATCTGGATCTTCCATCTCTTTGTCTACGACGTCGACAATGCCAACCAAATAATGGTCTAAATATTCCTGTCCAATACGCTTAAAGGAGAGTGTGCCACCAATAAAAAGGATGAACATCGCACTGATCACTATCACGGTGACAAATGCGACCAATCGAGTACTCAATTTTAGTGTTGGGGTATATCTCATGAATAACGAAATCCTTTTCAACTCACATTATACCGTATTGCTACTTATACTATAAATTGACGTTGTAAATAAAGCGTTAAGAATTGTAGGTAACAAAAAGCCGCGATGAACGCGGCTTCTTCCAATTTAATACTGCTTTTATAATATATTAAAAACAGTGCTTAAAATGGGATGTCATCATCAAAATCCATCGGCGGCTCATTATATTGAGGTTGAGCCTGCTGAGGTGCTTTCGGCTGCTGTTGAGCTGGCGCACTGTATTGTTGTTGTGGCTGCTGCTGTTGTTGTGGCTGCTGTGGCTGCCCCCAACTACCTTGCTGTTGGTTGTTACCCATACCACCTTGGGCAGGAGCACCGCCTTGAGCACGACCGCCAAGCATTTGCATTACACCGTTGAAGCCTTGAACAACAACTTCTGTTGTGTAACGGTCTTGACCGCTTTGATCTTGCCATTTACGCGTTTGAAGTTGACCTTCAATGTAAACTTGAGAACCTTTACGTAGGTACTCACCTGCAACTTCCGCCAACTTGCCAAACAGAGCAACACGGTGCCATTCTGTTTTTTCACGCTGTTCGCCAGTTGCTTTATCACGCCATGACTCTGACGTTGCAATGGTAATGTTCGCTACTGCGCCGCCATTTGGCATGTAACGAATTTCAGGGTCATTACCTAGGTTACCCACTAATATAACTTTGTTAACTCCACGGCTAGCCATGATTTGCTCCGTCTAAATTCATAGTCTCAGAAAATTTTAGCGCACAAGAATAGCATGCTTTTCTGCAGTGATAAATCGCATTCCTATTCTCTCCTCACTACAAAGATTAAAAACGTAACAAATCATGATATTCAGAGCGATGTTGCTTTTTCTTCCACTTACAAACCACTCATTTACTTTGGGAATTGATATTCAACGCAAGTCACAACAGCGGCGCTAGAGAAGTCAAATCGTGCATGACAACGTGAAACCTAACCCAACCTAAACATGGAATTTCAATGAAAAAATCTCGATACGCTCGCACTTTGCACTTTCTGTGCATCGACCCGAGTGACACCTACCTACACGTCAAAGAAATAGAAAAACATTTATCCATTATTCTCTACAAAATGACGCCCGGTGAATTGATGCTGGTTGATAGGAAGCAGAGTAATCGTATCCTGCTTGTTGATTACAAAGAGGTTACACAGCTACTGGCTATCTGTCCTAACCTACCCGTGATGTGGAAGAATCATGAGATAATCTTATTCAATGTTCCTCAACAACTTCCTACCTCTGAGCTGCTAACCTACGGGGTATTAAAAGGACTCTTTTACAACACAGATCAAAAGGACAAGATTGCTCGTGGTCTTCAAGAAGTGATCGATGGTGATAATTGGTTACCAAGAAAGGTGACTAATCAGCTGCTGTTTTATTATCGTAATATGGTCAATACCAATACGACCCCAACCAATGTTGATTTAACTATTCGTGAAATCCAAGTAATTCGCTGCCTTCAATCAGGATCATCAAATACTCAAATAGCCGATGACCTTTTCATTAGCGAATTCACGGTCAAATCCCACCTCTATCAAATATTCCGTAAGTTAGCGGTGAAAAATAGAGTCCAAGCTATTGCGTGGGCAAACCAAAACTTGCTTGCATAATCGCTCCGTCTCGAATCTGACAATAATTATGAGGGAAGCTCGAGTAATCATAGGTATTGTTGCTGAATTTTCGACATAACATATGCTAGAGTTGCCCTCAGAAATATCAACAAATCAGTTGAATCAATAATTATTATAGATAAAGGGTCTTATCATGATCAAAAAGTGCCTTTTCCCGGCAGCTGGCTACGGTACACGCTTCCTACCAGCAACTAAATCAATGCCTAAAGAAATGATGCCTGTTGTGAACAAACCTCTGATTGAATACGGCGTTGAAGAAGCCATCGAAGCAGGTATGGATGGTATGTGCATTGTTACTGGCCGTGGTAAGCACTCATTGATGGATCACTTTGATAAGAACTACGAGCTTGAGCACCAAATTAGCGGTACCAATAAAGAAGACTTGCTGATCAATATTCGTGAGACGATTGAAGCAGCAAACTTCACCTACATTCGTCAACGCGAAATGAAAGGTCTAGGTCATGCTATCTTAACTGGTCGTGAGCTTGTGGGTGATGAACCATTCGCAGTTGTGCTTGCTGATGACCTTTGTGTGAACGAACAGCAAGGTGTACTGGCTCAAATGGTTGCTTTATACAAGCAATTCCGCTGTTCAATTGTGGCAGTACAAGAAGTTCCTGAAGAAGAGACTCACAAATACGGTGTTATCTCTGGCGAGATGATCAAAGATGACCTGTTCCGTGTCGATGATATGGTAGAAAAGCCAGAACCAGGTACTGCACCAAGCAACCTAGCGATCATTGGCCGCTACATTCTGACTCCAGATATCTTTGAGCTTATCGAACAGACTGAACCAGGTAAAGGTGGTGAAATCCAGATCACTGATGCTTTGCTAAAACAAGCAAAAGCAGGCTGTGTGTTAGCTTACAAATTTAAAGGCCAGCGTTTTGACTGTGGTAGTGTTGAAGGTTATATCGAAGCAACAAACTACTGCTTTGAAAATCTATACAAAAAAGACCAAAAGCAAATCGAACTAGGTAAACACTCAACAAAGAAAGAAGCGTGACAACGGGTTAATAACCAACGTTTAAATTGGTAGAAAGGGTGGCTCTTTGAGTCACCCTTTTTGTTTACTGTTTTTTTATCCAGTAAAACTTTGCACAAATCTCACTCTATGTAATACTTTAGCCACTTAAAATTACATGGTCAGTTGAGATGGATAAAATAGAAATTAGAGGCGCTCGTACGCATAACCTCAAAGACATTAACCTAACCATACCTCGTGATAAGCTGACGGTTATCACCGGATTATCAGGTTCAGGAAAGTCGTCACTTGCGTTTGATACCCTCTACGCAGAAGGTCAACGTCGTTATGTTGAGTCTTTGTCGGCCTATGCTCGTCAATTTCTATCTCTCATGGAAAAACCCGATGTCGACCACATCGAAGGTTTATCTCCAGCCATCTCCATCGAACAAAAATCGACCTCTCACAACCCTCGTTCAACTGTTGGTACTATCACTGAAGTCTATGATTATCTAAGGCTACTTTATGCTCGTGTCGGCGAACCTCGCTGTCCAGATCATAACACCCCTCTTGCAGCACAAACCATCAGCCAAATGGTCGATAAAGTCTTAGGACTGCCTGCTGGTTCAAAGATGATGCTACTGGCTCCGATAGTCAAAGAACGTAAAGGTGAGCATGTAAAGACACTGGAAAACCTAGCCGCACAAGGTTTTATTCGAGCTCGTATTGATGGCGAGACCTGTGATCTGTCCGATCCTCCAACATTGGAACTGCACAAGAAGCACACCATTGAAGTAGTGGTAGACAGATTCAAGGTTCGCCCAGATCTTCAACAACGTTTAGCAGAATCGTTCGAGACGACATTAGAGCTATCTGGTGGTATCGCAGTTGTCGGTTGGATGGATGATAAAGAACAAGAAGAGATCGTGTTCTCGGCTAATTTTGCTTGTCCAAAATGTGGTTACAGCATGCAAGAGCTTGAGCCTCGCCTATTCTCATTTAATAACCCGGCAGGTGCCTGTAGTACGTGTGATGGTCTTGGTGTTCAACAATACTTTGATCCAAGCAGAGTAATTTTAGATGAGAACCTAAGTATTGCAGAAGGTGCGATTAAAGGCTGGGATCAGAAAAATTATTACTATTTCCAAATGCTGACATCGCTGTCAGACCATTATGGTTTTGATCTATATGCGCCATTTAATTCTCTACCGAAAAAGACTCAAGAGATCATTCTTAAAGGTTCAGGTCGTACTGAAGTAGAATTCAAATACATCAATGACAGAGGTGATATTCGAGTCAAGCGTCATCCATTTGAAGGCATCTTAAATACATTAGAACGTCGTTACCGCGATACTGAATCTAGCGCTGTGCGTGAAGATCTTGCCAAGTACATATCAACCAAATCATGTTCTAGCTGTGATGGCACTCGTTTAAGATTAGAAGCTCGAAATGTCTTCATTGGCGATACCACACTGCCAGAAATCGTTCAGCTCAGCATTGCTGATGCACTAGAATTTTTCCAAAACTTATCGCTTAGCGGCCAGCGTGGGCAAATCGCTGATAAAGTGATGAAAGAGATCAATGATCGTCTGCATTTCTTAGTTAACGTTGGTTTGAACTACCTTAACCTATCACGCAGTGCCGAGACTCTGTCTGGTGGTGAAGCGCAAAGGATTCGTTTGGCGAGCCAAATTGGTGCCGGTTTAGTTGGTGTCATGTATGTGCTAGATGAGCCATCGATTGGCCTCCACCAGCGCGATAATGAACGTCTACTGCAAACTTTGGTTCACCTCAGAGATTTAGGTAATACGGTGCTTGTTGTTGAACATGATGAAGACGCAATCCGTTGTGCTGACCATGTTATCGATATCGGCCCAGGTGCGGGTGTGCATGGTGGACACGTGGTCGCAGAAGGCACCATGCAAGACATCATCGAAAACCCGAACTCTTTGACAGGGCAATACCTGAGCGGAGCCAAAGAAATTGCGATACCAAAACAAAGAACGCCTATCGACAAGAAAAAGGTCGTCGAGATCGTTGGCGCGACAGGGAACAACCTAAAGAATGTCACCGCGACGATCCCTGTAGGCTTGTTCAGCTGTATTACGGGTGTATCGGGGTCAGGTAAGTCTACACTAATTAATGATACCTTCTTTAAAGTCGCCCACACTCAATTAAACGGTGCAACAACTGCAGTTCCCGCGCAGCACAAAAAGATTAAAGGGTTAGAACATTTTGATAAGGTGATCGACATAGACCAAAGCCCTATTGGCCGAACACCAAGATCAAACCCTGCAACTTATACAGGGATTTTCACCCCTATCCGTGAGTTATTCGCAGGTACTCAGGAATCACGTTCTCGCGGCTACAAGCCAGGTCGATTCAGCTTTAACGTTCGTGGTGGTCGCTGTGAAGCGTGTCAGGGAGACGGTGTCATCAAAGTGGAGATGCACTTCTTACCTGATGTGTATGTACCGTGTGATGTATGTAAAGGTAAACGCTATAACCGTGAAACTCTAGAAGTTCGATACAAGGGTAAAACCATTGACGAAGTTCTAGAGATGACTGTGGAAGATGCTCGAGAATACTTCAACCCGGTGCCTGTTATTGCTCGTAAGCTGCAAACCTTAATGGATGTGGGCCTCTCTTACATTCGCTTAGGGCAAGCAGCGACAACTTTATCTGGTGGTGAAGCCCAGCGTGTTAAATTAGCGCGTGAGCTATCGAAGCGAGACACTGGAAAAACCTTATACATTCTTGATGAACCAACAACAGGTCTTCATTTCCACGATATCCAGCAGTTGTTAACGGTATTACATAGACTGCGCGATCACGGTAATACGGTTGTCGTGATTGAGCATAACTTAGATGTCGTTAAAACGGCTGATTGGATCTTAGATTTAGGCCCAGAAGGAGGCCAAGGTGGTGGTGAGATTGTTGCAGAAGGCACACCTGAAGATGTGGCGTTAGTCGAAGGTTCGCATACGGCTCGCTTCCTTAAGCCTATGTTAAATTTGAAGTAGGTGTAAAATAGCGTCCTGCGAGCAGACAGAAAAATGTTAAAGTAACAGAGCTTTTTTCAGAAGGAACAAGCTCTGTTTTTATAAGGTTAGGGATTTATGGCAACAATACACACTAGCGGTACCCAACTAGAAAATCAGGTAACTAAGCTACCACTCAATAAAGCATTTCTGGTCTCTCTAGCTGTTGTATTCTTATTAGCCATGCATTTTTTCATGCCTAACCCTGGAGGCTCAGGCCTTGCTTTATCTTTTAATCCAACCACTTGGTTAGCCCTTAGCTTTACGTTGGCGATTGGCTTCTACCAACTTGCTACTAACCGAGTACTCAAGTATTCCAAATTAACGATTGGCTTGTTGATAAGCTGCATCATACTCACACTGCCGATTTTATACAGCAACGCCGCTTTTCAAGGTTCGTCAGGGCGCTTACTTGGATTGTGGGCGGGCTTGGCATTATTCATCGTGCTGCAACAATTTAAGTTCAGCAATAAGCACAAGCAGCGCATGTTGTGGTTCATTGTGCTTGCTGTTGTCATACAAGCACTATTTGGCTATGTCCAATATTTCTTCTTAGAACCTGGCAACTTATTTAGCTACAACACTGCTGCAAACCAACCATATGGGATATTCCAACAACCCAATGTAATGGCAAGCTTTCTTGCTACTGGTTTTGTGCTGTCAGCTTATCTTTTAACAAGGCAACCCGCTAAATATAATCACAAAATTAGCGAGTCGTTCTTACTATACCTGACACCAACCTTAACCGTACCTTTGCTGATCATCATCGCATCACGTACAGGATGGTTGGCTGCCGTAATCGGGTTTGTCTGCATTCTGCCTTACCTTTACAAATTCTCGACCAAGAAACGCTTCTACGGATGGTGTGCATCAGTGCTCGTCGGTATCGTCGTCGCTTTTTCGGTTATCAGCCTTAGTGCAACTGATAGCCTCGCAAGTAAGAGAACTAACTTAGAAAGTCCACGAGCTTATACCTTTCCACAAGCGCTCGATATGATGATAGAAAAACCATTTACCGGTTATGGCTACGGAAAATTCGAATCCGAATACACGCTATACACGGCTCGCCAGCATCAACTTAACTCAAATTATCATCCCGGCCTTCCTTCAATGGATCACCCACACAATGAGTTCCTGTTTTGGGGAGTAGAAGGTGGAATTGTACCAATTATCGGTATCTTGATTGCTGCGGTATTGGTGATGTCACGCATAGTTAACTCAGCGAAAGGAACACGTCTAGCACTGCTTGCACTGTTCATACCGATACTCTTACATTCTCAGCTTGAGTATCCTTTTTACCACTCGGCGATTCATTGGATAACCTTTATCATTTTGATTTACTGGGTCGATCAACGAGCTTCTCGTCACTACCAACAGCCGTTTAGTATCGTCAGTAAAACCCTATTTAGAGTATCGAGCTTAGTCGTTCCTATTTTGGTGAGCTTTTATATGCTGAGTGCCTTACACACCAATTATGTACTCACTAAATTTGAAATGTCTAAGCCGAAAAACCCGGACATTCTTAAGCAGGTAACGAACCCCGTCGTATGGAAAGATCGCTATGATTGGGACGTGTACAGTACCTATCTAAATATCGGCCTTTATAAAGCAGATCCTAGCCTGATCCAACCTTATATAGATTGGTCGTTAGAGATCATAAAGAGTAAGCCAAGACCTGCTTTCTACAGCAACTTGATTCTCGCGTATCAAGGATTAGGAGATCACAGCAAGGCAGAACAAATTCGCAGTGAAGCGAGCTTCTTGTTCCCAGGTCGAGACTTTTCAAAGGTTCAGTATAAAAAAGTATTACAAGCAGAAGATAACCTGTCGTCTGCTGAGTGATGTTTAGCTCTCGGAACTAAAGCACCATTTTTGACCTTTCGGTTAGGCACAAAAAAGCGCACGATCTCTCGTGCGCTTTTCTTTTAAACTTCAATTTATTACCGTTATTTTAAAACGTCTTGTAACGCTTTTAAGCACAAAGCGACATTCTCTTTTCGAGCGCCATAACCCATTAAACCAATGCGCCAAGCCTTCCCAGCCAGAGAGCCCAGCCCAGCACCGATTTCAAGATTATACTCTTCTAACAGCTGCGTTCTTATTTTGGCTTCATCAATCCCTTCAGGGAAGTAAAGCGCATTCAATTGAGGTAAGCGACTCTCTTCAGCAACCACAAATTCCAACCCCAAAGCTTCTACGCCAGCTTTAAGTTCTTGGTGCATCGCATAGTGACGAGACCACGCATTATCTAGGCCTTCATTTTTTAACAAAACCAACGACTCATGCAGAGCATATAGGCTGTTCACAGGCGCAGTGTGGTGATAGCTACGCTTACCTTCTCCACTCCAATAACCTAATACCAAGCTCTGATCCAAAAACCAGCTTTGTACGGGAATTTGACGTGCTTTCATTTTATCAACAGCTCGTTGAGAGAACGTCACTGGAGATAAACCAGGTACACAAGACAGACACTTCTGACTGCCAGAGTAAGCCGCATCAAGCTGCCATTCATCAACTAACAATGGCACACCACCTAATGATGTCACCGCATCCACAATCGACAACGCATCAAACTGACGAGCTACCGCTGAAATCGCTTGAGCATCCGATAACGCTCCAGTAGACGTCTCGGCATGCACAAATGCGACAGCAACTGCATCAGGGTTTTCAGCCAATGCCTTTTCTACCTTTTCAACAGAAACGGATTTGCCCCACTCGTCATCGACAAGGATCGCTTCTCCACCACAACGCACAACATTTTCTCGCATACGCTCACCAAAAACGCCATTGCGACAAACAATCACCTTCTCACCGGGCTCAATCAAGTTAACAAAACAGGTTTCCATACCTGCACTGCCTGGTGCAGAAACGGCAATCGTAAATTCGTTTTCCGTCTGAAAAGCGTATTTGAGAAGCTGTTTAAGCTCATCCATCATCGCAATAAATAGCGGATCTAGGTGACCAATGGTTGGACGGCTTAAGGCCTGTAAAACTTGAGGTGAAATGTCTGAAGGCCCCGGTCCCATTAACGTTCGGTGTGGCGGATAAAAGCTATCAATAGCAGTAGTGAGTGTTAAATTAGACATGTACATCCCTTACGTTAATGTTGTGAACAATCCACCCTAAAGCAAATTGATTACCTCAGCAATTAGCCATAAGTATTGAGGTCAAACCAGTGTCACATAATTGTTAAAATTATTTTTCAATTATCTCAAGTTACGAATTGACATTGTTACCGCAAACACGTTCAATGAAATGGCTATCTAGCAGAAGAGGAGCACTGCCCAGGCAGGTGTTTTGTGGAACCGCATTTCCAATACAAAACATTTATGGGGAGCAGTGCCGAGATAATAAAAGGATGCAGGACCTTTATTATCGGTTGAGCGGGCTGAATCCCGTCAACTGTCACCATTTCTATATGGTGAAGAGCTTCTGAGGTTACTATTCTAATAATTCCTCTCTTTTTGCTCTAAAACTCTCTTCGAACAACATCGGACGTTGGATTACCCAACCGTAATTTTATTTTAGGAAATCGTGGGAGATATATCGTGAGTGCATCTAATGTAGCTGGTTCTTTTAATGTCGCTAAGTTTGGTGGAACAAGTGTTGCCAACTTTGAAGCAATGAGCCGTTGTGCTTCCATTATTGAAAATAACTCGAATACGAAACTAGTCGTGAGCAGCGCGTGCTCAGGCGTTACTAACCTACTTGTTGAACTCGCGAATGGGGTTCAAGATAAAACTCGTCGCCAAGAACTAGTCACACAGTTAACCGACATTCATAATACGATTCTAGCTCAGTTAGCCGATCCGAACTGTATCGAGAAGGAGGTTCATAGCATTCTCGATGATATTGCGAGTGCAGCCGAAGCAGCATCATTCCAAATCAGCACAAAGCTGACCGATCACCTTGTCGCATGTGGCGAGTTGATGTCGACACACATCTTGGCTCAAATCATCCGTGAACGTGGCACACCTGCCGTTCGTTTTGATATCAGAGAAGTGATGCGCACTAATGATGACTTCGGTAAAGCAGAGCCACAGCTAGAAGATATTGCCGCTCTAGCGCAACAGAAACTGATTCCACTGTGCCAACAGCAAGTTGTCGTTACCCAAGGTTTTATCGGTGCTGATAACGAAGGTAACACCACGACTTTAGGCCGTGGTGGCAGTGATTATTCTGCAGCACTGATTGCCGAATCAGTACAAGCTATTGGTTTAGAAATATGGACTGATGTTCCGGGCATTTACACCACAGATCCTCGCATCGCATCGAAAGCATCTCCTATCCCAGAGATCAGTTTCAGCGAAGCATCAGAAATGGCAAACTTTGGCGCGAAAATCTTACACCCTTCGACTCTAGTACCTGCACTACGCCACCAAATCCCTGTCTTTGTCGGCTCTTCTAAAGCACCAGAGCTCGGTGGGACTTGGATTCGCCAGCAAGTAGAGAGCTCACCTCTATTCAGAGCGCTTGCTCTACGTTGCAACCAAACCATGGTTACGCTTCGTAGCGCGAATATGTTCCATGCTTATGGCTTTTTGGCGAAGGTATTCGAGATCCTTGCTAAACATAAGATCTCTGTCGACCTTATCACCACCTCAGAGATCAGTGTCTCACTGACCCTCGATCAAACAGATACATCTGGTGGTGCTCCTCAGTTACCTGAAGCCGCTCGCCTTGAGCTTGAAGAGTTGTGTTCCGTAGATATTGAGCACGACCTATGCCTTGTTGCTCTTATTGGCAATAACATGAGTGAAAGCAAAGGCTATGCTAAGCAGGTGTTCGGTACTCTAGAAGATTTCAACCTACGTATGATTTGTTACGGAGCAAGCCCACATAACCTATGCTTCTTGCTAGATGAACCTGTGTCTAAGTTAGCGATTCAAAAACTGCATCAAGAACTGTTTGAATAAAAAATGGTTTCTCGATTAATTTAAAACTACCAAACGCAGATACAAAAAGGGTTGCTCTTAAGCAACCCTTTTTTATTTTTACGAATCAAAACCCGTCATAGATTCAAACTAGTTAATGTTCGGACCTAACCACTTCTCAGCTTCTAACATATCCCAACCTTTACGGTCAGCATAGCTATCCACTTGATCCTGTTGAATTTGTGCAATCGCAAAGTATCGGGCGTCAGGATGTGAAAAATACATACCAGACACTGAAGCACCTGGCCACATTGCGTAACTCGTGGTTAGCGACATGTCGATTGCTTTTTCAACGTCCATCAACTCCCACAACGTGCCTTTCTCAGTATGCTCTGGGCAAGCAGGGTAACCCGGAGCAGGACGAATACCTTGGTATTTCTCTCGAATCAAATCGTCGTTAGACAAGTCCTCATCTGGCGAGTAACCCCAAATATCCTTTCTCACTTCTTTATGCAGATACTCCGCGAACGCTTCAGCCAATCGGTCAGCAACCGCTTGAATCATGATGGCATTGTAATCATCGCCATTGGCTTTGTATTCATCAGCCAATTCACGTTCACCAATCCCCCCCGTTACGGCAAAACCGCCAATCCAGTCCGCTTTCCCGCTTTCTTTTGGAGCGATGTAATCAGACAAACAGTAGTTGAATCCTTTGGGCTTTTCGGTTTGCTGACGAAGGTTGTGTAGAACCTTTAGAACTTCAGTACGAGATTCATCGGTATATACCTCAATATCATCACCAACACTGTTCGCAGGGAACATGGCACACATACCACGCGCTTCGAGCAACTTATCTTTCTCTACGCGGTCCAGTAAATCATTGGCATCTTTGAATAAACGTTTTGCTTCTTCACCCACTTCTTCATGTTCAAGGATTGCAGGGTACTTTCCGACTAGCGACCATGTCATAAAGAATGGCGTCCAGTCTATGTACTGGCGTAAAGTCGCGACATCAAAATCATTGAATATGTGTACTCCCGGCTTAGCGGGTGCCGGCGGCGTATAAGCTCTCCAATCAATCGCCACTTTATTAGCACGAGCGCGTTCAAGCGTAACAGGCTTAGTACGTGGTTTCTTACGATTGTGCTGATCTCGCACACGGTCGTAATCAATATCCAACGTCTCAACAAAGGCAGGCTTCAACTCTTTAGATAGCAATGAGGTACATACACCCACCGCACGTGAAGCATTGTTTACGTAGACCACAGGTTCAGAGTAGTTCTGTTCAATCTTAACGGCTGTATGCGCTTTAGATGTCGTAGCTCCACCAATAAGAAGAGGCAGTTTAAAGCCTTGTCTCTCCATCTCTTTAGCCACATGAACCATCTCATCCAGTGAAGGAGTGATCAAACCCGAAAGGCCAATGATATCGACGTTCTCTTCCTTAGCGACCTTAAGGATTTTTTCACATGAAACCATCACTCCTAAATCGATAATGTCGTAGTTATTACACTGCAAGACAACGCCCACAATGTTTTTACCAATATCGTGAACATCGCCTTTTACGGTCGCAAGTAATATTTTTCCGTTAGTCGCACCAACATCTTTGGTTGCATTAATAAATGGTTCTAGATGGGCTACCGCTTGCTTCATAACACGGGCAGATTTCACCACTTGAGGAAGGAACATCTTACCTTCACCAAAGAGGTCACCAACCACATTCATGCCATCCATTAATGGGCCTTCAATCACCTCGATAGGACGAGAAGCATTAACACGAGCTTCTTCGGTATCTTCAACAATAAAGTCGGTAATACCTTTCACTAAGGAATGCTCTAAGCGTTTTTCGACTGGCCAGGTACGCCACTCTAAAGCTGATTTATCTTCAACTTTTCCAACTGCACGCTCTAGATACTCAGTCGCGATATCTAGCAAGCGCTCAGTTGAATCATCTCGGCGGTTTAGAACCACGTCTTCAACGGCTTCACGTAAATCCTCAGGGACATTATCGTAAATCTCTAATTGCCCAGCATTTACGATGCCCATATCCATACCGTTTTTAAAACAGTGGTATAGAAATACTGCGTGGATTGCCTCACGAACGTAGTTATTACCTCGGAATGAGAACGAAACATTCGATACACCACCAGAGATCATCGCATGCGGAAGATCGCGTTTGATGTCCCCTACCGCTTCAATGAAGTCGACCGCATAGTTATTATGCTCATCAATACCCGTCGCAACCGCGAAAATGTTCGGGTCAAAAATAATATCTTCTGGCGGGAAACCAACTTCATCAACCAGAATATTGTAGGCATTAGTACAAATCTCAACCTTACGCTCTCGAGTATCAGCTTGACCAACTTCATCGAACGCCATCACGATAACGGCTGCACCATATCGGCGAACCAGTTTCGCTTGTTCGACAAACTTTTCTTTCCCTTCCTTCAATGAGATAGAGTTAACGATGCCTTTACCCTGAATACATTTCAAGCCCGCTTCAATCACTTCCCATTTTGAAGAGTCGACCATCACTGGGACTTTCGAGATCTCAGGTTCAGACGCACATAGGTTAAGGAATTTAACCATACACGCCTCAGCGTCTAGCATCCCTTCATCCATGTTGATATCGATAATTTGAGCGCCGTTCTCAACTTGCTCTCGAGCCACACTCAAAGCTTCATCGTATAGCTCTTCTTTGATAAGGCGCTTAAAGCGAGCAGAGCCCGTAACGTTAGTACGCTCACCCACGTTAACAAACAGAGATTCCTTGGAAATCGTCAATGGCTCTAAACCAGAGAGACGACATGAAACTGGTAAATCTGGTAGTTGGCGCGGTTTTACACCTTCAACCGCTTCTGCCATTTGGCGTATATGTTCTGGCGTTGTACCACAACAGCCACCAATTAAGTTCAAGAAGCCACTTTCAGCCCATTCCTTAACGTGTTCAGCCATATCTTCTGGAGACAAGTCATATTCACCGAATGCATTAGGTAAACCTGCATTAGGGTGAGCGGAAACATTGCATTCTGAAATACGAGACATTTCACCAACGTATTCACGCAGTTCGTCAGGACCTAATGCACAGTTCAATCCAAATGAGATAGGTTTTACATGACGAAGGGCATTATAGAATGCTTCTGTTGTTTGTCCGGAAAGCGTTCGACCAGATGCATCGGTGATAGTACCGGAGATCATAACCGGTAAAATGATACCTACTTCTTCAAAGACAGATTCAACCGCAAAAGCACACGCTTTCGCGTTTAACGTATCGAAGATAGTTTCAATAAGAATTAAGTCTGAACCGCCCTTGATAAGCGCACGAGTCGATTCAGAGTAAGCCTCAACAAGTTCATCAAAGCTAACATTACGATAGCCCGGATCATTAACATCTGGGGAGAGAGAACAAGTTCGGTTAGTTGGACCTAACACACCCGCCACGAAACGGGGTTTATCAGGAGTCTTCACTGTCCATTCGTCTGCCGCTTCACGAGCCAACTTAGCAGCAGCATAGTTAATTTCTTCGCTAAGACTTTCCATATCATAGTCGGCCATAGCGATGGTTGTAGCGTTAAAGGTATTGGTCTCGAGGATATCAGCACCGGCTTCCAAATACTCCATATGGATATCTTTGATAAGCTTAGGCTGCGTAAGTACCAAAAGGTCATTGTTACCCTTTAAGTCACTATGCCAATCAGCAAATCGCTCACCGCGATAGTCTCGCTCTTCCAATTTATAATCCTGAATCATGGTACCCATGCCACCATCAATCAGTAAAATTCGTTGCTTCAACAGAGCGTCAATCTTTTGCCTTACATTACTTCCCACGATACAACCTCATTCCTTTAATTATCTCTCCATCCTACCACACATTTAAAAGGAGTCTAGACGTCTAAAACATGAAGTAAATGACCAAGTCATGACAAAAAAATGTTTGCTATTTGAGCATGAGAGAACGAGAATTAATATTCATATTTTGTTACATATTGAGTTCCCAATGTCGGTCTATTACACCTTATGCTTCCTGTCCGCTGCTGCCATGCTTATTGCTTTCGTTAATACCAAAATTGGTAAAATGCAGACAACCATCGCCATCACAGCTGGCTCAATGATGCTATCTCTATTGATTATCATTGCGGGACAAAACAATTGGTTCCAATTGGCTGACATCGCCTCAGAAACCGTTGCCAGTATCAACTTTGAAGACTTCCTCCTGAAAGGAATACTGGGATTCTTACTCTTTGCAGGTGGTTTGGGGATTAAGTTACCTAATCTAAAAGATCAGAAATGGGAAATAACGGTACTCGCTCTTGGTGCTACACTATTTTCGACATTCTTTATTGGCTTTGTACTTTATGGGTTCTGTCAATTTATCGGCATTCAATTTGACTTAATTTATTGCTTACTGTTTGGTTCTCTAATATCTCCAACCGATCCAATAGCTGTATTAGCAATAGTGAAGAAGCTCGATGCTCCCAGACGAATCTCTACTCAAATCGAGGGAGAATCTCTATTCAACGATGGTTTTGGCCTAGTCATCTTCGTTACCCTATTTACCATTGCGTTCGGCACTGAAGCACCGACTGTGGGTAGCGTGACCATGTTATTCGTCCAAGAGGCTATTGGCGGTATCGTCTACGGATTTGTTCTAGGTTTGATATTCCACTATCTAATCAGCAACACCGATGACCACTCGATGGAGTTGCTATTAACCATCGGTATTCCTACAGCTGGTTATGCTTTTGCAGAGGTTCTGCATGTATCTGGACCATTGGCAATGGTGGTATCTGGTATCATGATAGGCAACTGGACACGCTTCATCGGATTTTCTAAGGAAAGTGAGGATCACCTAGACCATTTCTGGGAATTAATAGATGAGTTCTTAAATGGCGTACTATTCTTATTGATTGGTATGTCTATGCTGCTATTCAAGTTCCACCAAGAAGATTGGATTTTAATGGCGTTCGCAGTCCCTCTAGTATTGGGGGCACGCTACCTAAGTGTTTTCTTGTCTTATATTGGATTTAAACGCTTTAGAACTTACAACCCGTGGTCGACTAAGATTCTAACTTGGGGTGGTTTACGCGGAGGCTTAGCTCTAGCTATGGCACTTTCAATCCCTTCAGGTATCTGGGTGATTGAAGACAAGGCAATAGATGTTAAAGAGATAATCCTCGTTATGACCTATGCTGTTGTTGTGTTCTCAATCTTAGTTCAAGGATCAACAATCACTCCTATGATAGAAAAAGCGAAACAAGCTGAGAAAGAGCTAGATTAACATCTAAATAGATCAACCAAGGCCGCCGACTATAGGTGGCCTTTTTTATACCTAATGAAAGTCAGATCCACCGATTTCCTTACTAGAACGCTAGCTGAAGGAACATAGAGCTTATCTCGGGTAGTTGATGCACTGTTATAGGAGTATTCAAAAGCCTTATACCAATTAAAGTAAAGATATGATCTAATTGAGGCCGTCGAACTCTTGCAGAAAATCGCTATGGATAGCCTTAATAATACAGATTTTAAAAAGCTAGCAAGCCAACAAAAAACCATTCAAATGAAAGTTCGCTTGCTAGCACTTGCCCACTTCAAAGAAGGTCACTCGCGCACTCAAATTGCCAAATACCTTAAAGTCAGTCGAACTAGTGTAAACAAATGGGTCCAAGCATTTCTTGAAGAAGGATTGGAAGGGCTTCAAGAGAAACCTCGCACAGGCAGACCTGCATACCTCAATGCAGAACAACGAAAACAACTCAGTGCATTCATTAAGAAAGAAGCAGAGTCCCCTTCAGACGGGCGCCTTGTCGGGAGCGATATACATGACTACATCGTGAAAAACTTTGATAAATACTACCACCCTAATTCTATCTATTATCTCCTCGACCACATGGGCTTCTCTTGGATAACTTCTCGCTCCAAACACCCTAAACAATCACAGCAAGTCCAAGACGATTTTAAAAAAATTCAAAATAGAAACGATCCTTAAGATCCCCGGCCATATTGGGCTAGAGAGTGTTGATGTCTGGTTTCAAGACGAAGCTAGGTTTGGTCAGCAGAACACAACGACACGTCTTTGGGCGACTCGTGGAACGAGGCCTCGCGTGGTAAAACAACAGCAATTTGAATACGCTTATTTGTTTGGTTCGGCATGCCCTGAAAGAGGAATTGGTGAAGCCATAGTGGTTCCTTGGGTTAACAAGGACATAATGACAAATCACTTAGAGCAGATATCTAAGGCTACTGAAAAAGGACGCTATGCTGTCGTTATAATGGTGGTGCAGGCTGGCATACCGATGATATTGCGAGAGAGTTTAATAACGTCAGTACTATTAAGCTTCCTCCCTACTCGCCAGAGCTTAACCCTATAGAGCAAGTTTGGAGTTGGTTGCGACAACATTATCTAGCGAATCAAAGTTTCACTGATTATAACGACATTGTTTCCAAGGTTTGTCGCACTTGGAATGGATTTCTTGAGTGCAAAGCTCGTGTCACAAAAATGAGCAGAAGGGATTGGATAAACCTGATCAGTTAATTTTCCGGATTGGTATAAGTCGGGGAGTCCGCTGCTCTAGCAATAGCGCAGATTATATTCAGAAAGTAAAAAGGCTCTAGCATTTCTGCTAGAGCCTTAAATATGGCAGGGGTGGAGAGATTCGAACTCCCAACACGCGGATTTGGAATCCGCTGCTCTGCCAATTGGAGCTACACCCCTATTTCAGTTTTAAAGAGCTGAACCTCTGAATAAGTGGCGGAGTGGACGGGACTCGAACCCGCGACCCCCGGCGTGACAGGCCGGTATTCTAACCAACTGAACTACCACTCCGCAGTGGTCAACTCACTAAGTGAGCGTCCATATCTCCAGGTCGGTCAACCTAAAGATTTAATTTAAAGCCTGGCGATGTCCTACTCTCACATGGGGAAGCCCCACACTACCATCGGCGCTATTGTGTTTCACTTCTGAGTTCGGCATGGAATCAGGTGGGTCCACAATGCTATGGTCGCCAAACAAATTTTGCTTTTACTTTCAGCTTAAAAACTGAAGGCAAAATAATCTGGAAAACTGATTTAAAAGTCTCTTCAAACTCATTCAAGGTCTGGTCTTTCTATTGAGTCCATAAAACCCCTTGGGTGTTGTATGGTTAAGCCTCACGGGCAATTAGTACAGGTTAGCTCAATGCCTCGCAGCACTTACACACCCTGCCTATCAACGTCGTAGTCTACGACAACCCTTTAGGACGCTTATAGCGTCAGGGAAAACTCATCTCAAGGCTCGCTTCCCGCTTAGATGCTTTCAGCGGTTATCGATTCCGAACTTAGCTACCGGGCAATGCCATTGGCATGACAACCCGAACACCAGAGGTTCGTCCACTCCGGTCCTCTCGTACTAGGAGCAGCCCCTTTCAATTTTCCAACGCCCACGGCAGATAGGGACCGAACTGTCTCACGACGTTCTAAACCCAGCTCGCGTACCACTTTAAATGGCGAACAGCCATACCCTTGGGACCGACTTCAGCCCCAGGATGTGATGAGCCGACATCGAGGTGCCAAACACCGCCGTCGATATGAACTCTTGGGCGGTATCAGCCTGTTATCCCCGGAGTACCTTTTATCCGTTGAGCGATGGCCCTTCCATTCAGAACCACCGGATCACTATGACCTGCTTTCGCACCTGCTCGAATTGTCATTCTCGCAGTCAAGCGGGCTTATGCCATTGCACTAACCACACGATGTCCAACCGTGTTTAGCCCACCTTCGTGCTCCTCCGTTACTCTTTGGGAGGAGACCGCCCCAGTCAAACTACCCACCAGGCACTGTCCGTAATCCCGATTCAGGGACCAACGTTAGAACATCAAAACTACAAGGGTGGTATTTCAAGGACGACTCCACCACATCTAGCGACGCGGTTTCATAGTCTCCCACCTATCCTACACATGTAGGTTCAATGTTCAGTGCCAAGCTGTAGTAAAGGTTCACGGGGTCTTTCCGTCTAGCCGCGGGTACACTGCATCTTCACAGCGATTTCAATTTCACTGAGTCTCGGGTGGAGACAGCGTGGCCATCATTACGCCATTCGTGCAGGTCGGAACTTACCCGACAAGGAATTTCGCTACCTTAGGACCGTTATAGTTACGGCCGCCGTTTACCGGGGCTTCGATCAAGAGCTTCGACCGAAGTCTAACCCCATCAATTAACCTTCCGGCACCGGGCAGGCGTCACACCGTATACGTCATCTTACGATTTTGCACAGTGCTGTGTTTTTAATAAACAGTTGCAGCCACCTGGTATCTGCGACTCTCGTCTGCTCCATCCGCAAGGGACTTCACTGATAAGAGCGTACCTTCTCCCGAAGTTACGGTACCATTTTGCCTAGTTCCTTCACCCGAGTTCTCTCAAGCGCCTTGGTATTCTCTACCCGACCACCTGTGTCGGTTTGGGGTACGATTCCTTACAATCTGAAGCTTAGAGGCTTTTCCTGGAAGCATGGCATCAATGACTTCACTACCGTAGTAGCTCGACATCGTATCTCAGCGTTAAGAAAGTCCGGATTTACCTAAACTTTCCGCCTACGTACTTGAACCTGGACAACCGTCGCCAGGCCCACCTAGCCTTCTCCGTCCCCCCATCGCAATTGTAAGAAGTACGGGAATATTAACCCGTTTCCCATCGACTACGCCTTTCGGCCTCGCCTTAGGAGTCGACTTACCCTGCCCCGATTAACGTTGGACAGGAACCCTTGGTCTTCCGGCGAGGGAGTTTTTCACTCCCTTTATCGTTACTCATGTCAGCATTCGCACTTCTGATACCTCCAGCAGCCCTTACAGACCACCTTCAACGGCTTACAGAACGCTCCCCTACCCCACATACCCTAAGGTACGTAGCCGCAGCTTCGGTGTATAGCTTAGCCCCGTTACATCTTCCGCGCAGGCCGACTCGACCAGTGAGCTATTACGCTTTCTTTAAATGATGGCTGCTTCTAAGCCAACATCCTGGCTGTCTGAGCCTTCCCACATCGTTTCCCACTTAGCTATACTTTGGGACCTTAGCTGGCGGTCTGGGTTGTTTCCCTCTCCACGACGGACGTTAGCACCCGCCGTGTGTCTCCCGGATAGTACTTACTGGTATTCGGAGTTTGCAAAGGGTTGGTAAGTCGGGATGACCCCCTAGCCTTAACAGTGCTCTACCCCCAGTAGTATTCGTCCGAGGCGCTACCTAAATAGCTTTCGGGGAGAACCAGCTATCTCCAGGTTTGATTGGCCTTTCACCCCTAGCCACAAGTCATCCGCTAATTTTTCAACATTAGTCGGTTCGGTCCTCCAGTTGATGTTACTCAACCTTCAACCTGCCCATGGCTAGATCACCTGGTTTCGGGTCTAATCCTAGCAACTGTACGCCCAGTTAAGACTCGGTTTCCCTACGGCTCCCCTAAACGGTTAACCTTGCTACTAAAATTAAGTCGCTGACCCATTATACAAAAGGTACGCAGTCACACCACGAAGGTGCTCCTACTGCTTGTACGTACACGGTTTCAGGTTCTATTTCACTCCCCTCACAGGGGTTCTTTTCGCCTTTCCCTCACGGTACTGGTTCACTATCGGTCAGTCAGTAGTATTTAGCCTTGGAGGATGGTCCCCCCATATTCAGACAGGATATCACGTGTCCCGCCCTACTCGTTTTCACTGATTATGATGTGTCGGTTACGGGGCTATCACCCTTTATTGCGAGACTTTCCAGACTCTTCACCTGCATCATTAAAAGCTTAAGGGCTAATCCAATTTCGCTCGCCGCTACTTTCGGAATCTCGGTTGATTTCTCTTCCTCGGGGTACTTAGATGTTTCAGTTCCCCCGGTTTGCCTCCTGTTGCTATGTATTCACAACAGGATACGTGCTTATGCACGTGGGTTTCCCCATTCAGAAATCCCAGACTCAAAAGGTTATTACTACCTAATCTGGGCTTATCGCAAGTTATTACGTCTTTCATCGCCTCTGACTGCCAAGGCATCCACCGTGTACGCTTAGTCACTTAACCATACAACCCGAAAGGGTCTTATGTATGTTCAAACAACCAAGGTTTTTGGTTGTCATTAAGAAGGGTTAATTCTTAATGACTGTTTGCCGGACTCAATTGTGAATCAAACTAAGTTTGATTCGAATACAAGACACTTGAATGTGTTTGTTGTGTTTATACCGTTCTTATTAACTAAGAGCAGATAAACATTGAGAACTTTTAAATTTGATTAACATGACTCGTAAGTCAGTTAATCAGTCAGCTTTCCAAATTGTTAAAGAGCTTGATTCATAAATGAACCATTTCTAAATATTTTCAAATAAAAACACTTAAAGATGGTGGAGCTATGCGGGGTCGAACCGCAGACCTCCTGCGTGCAAGGCAGGCGCTCTCCCAGCTGAGCTATAGCCCCATCTTTGTTTCTAGTCGATATTGGTGGGTCTGAGTGGACTCGAACCACCGACCTCCCGCTTATCAGGCGAGCGCTCTAACCAGCTGAGCTACAGACCCAATATCGTCTCTTTTACTTTCTAAACCTAATCAATCTGTGTGGACACTCATCGTGAGTATCTTCGTATAAGGAGGTGATCCAGCCCCAGGTTCCCCTAGGGCTACCTTGTTACGACTTCACCCCAGTCATGAACCACAAAGTGGTGAGCGTCCTCCCCGAAAGGTTAAACTACCCACTTCTTTTGCAGCCCACTCCCATGGTGTGACGGGCGGTGTGTACAAGGCCCGGGAACGTATTCACCGTGACATTCTGATTCACGATTACTAGCGATTCCGACTTCATGGAGTCGAGTTGCAGACTCCAATCCGGACTACGACGCACTTTTTGGGATTCGCTCACTATCGCTAGCTTGCTGCCCTCTGTATGCGCCATTGTAGCACGTGTGTAGCCCTACTCGTAAGGGCCATGATGACTTGACGTCGTCCCCACCTTCCTCCGGTTTATCACCGGCAGTCTCCCTGGAGTTCCCGACATTACTCGCTGGCAAACAAGGATAAGGGTTGCGCTCGTTGCGGGACTTAACCCAACATTTCACAACACGAGCTGACGACAGCCATGCAGCACCTGTCTCAGAGCTCCCGAAGGCACACCTGTGTCTCCACTGGCTTCTCTGGATGTCAAGAGTAGGTAAGGTTCTTCGCGTTGCATCGAATTAAACCACATGCTCCACCGCTTGTGCGGGCCCCCGTCAATTCATTTGAGTTTTAATCTTGCGACCGTACTCCCCAGGCGGTCTACTTAACGCGTTAGCTCCGAAAGCCACGGCTCAAGGCCACAACCTCCAAGTAGACATCGTTTACGGCGTGGACTACCAGGGTATCTAATCCTGTTTGCTCCCCACGCTTTCGCATCTGAGTGTCAGTGTCTGTCCAGGGGGCCGCCTTCGCCACTGGTATTCCTTCAGATCTCTACGCATTTCACCGCTACACCTGAAATTCTACCCCCCTCTACAGCACTCTAGTTCACCAGTTTCAAATGCAGTTCCGAGGTTGAGCCCCGGGCTTTCACATCTGACTTAATGAACCACCTGCATGCGCTTTACGCCCAGTAATTCCGATTAACGCTCGCACCCTCCGTATTACCGCGGCTGCTGGCACGGAGTTAGCCGGTGCTTCTTCTGTTGCTAACGTCAAGATGCGCAGCTATTAACTACACACCCTTCCTCACAACTGAAAGTACTTTACAACCCGAAGGCCTTCTTCATACACGCGGCATGGCTGCATCAGGCTTTCGCCCATTGTGCAATATTCCCCACTGCTGCCTCCCGTAGGAGTCTGGACCGTGTCTCAGTTCCAGTGTGGCTGATCATCCTCTCAGACCAGCTAGGGATCGTCGCCTTGGTGAGCCATTACCTCACCAACTAGCTAATCCCACCTAGGCATATCTTGACGCGAGAGGCCCGAAGGTCCCCCTCTTTGGCCCGTAGGCATTATGCGGTATTAGCCATCGTTTCCAATGGTTATCCCCCACATCAAGGCAATTTCCTAGGCATTACTCACCCGTCCGCCGCTCGACGCCCATTAACGCACCCGAAGGATTGTTAGTGTCGTTTCCGCTCGACTTGCATGTGTTAGGCCTGCCGCCAGCGTTCAATCTGAGCCATGATCAAACTCTTCAATTTAAGATTTTGTGACTCAACGAATACTGACTTCAAAACTATTCTTTATAAATAAAGAGTGTAATTTTAAAGCTATTACCCCTCTCTTCTTAAATAAATAGGAACAGAATGGTAATGAATTGACTGTGCAAAAATTAAGTAAACTTAATTTTGTATTGGTCACTCAGTTCATTGAAATCAAGTTTGATTCCGAAGAATCTGTTTTATCTAACGATAAAACGTTTTGATATTCATCAACGAGTGCCCACACAGATTGATAGGTTTAAATTGTTAAAGAGCTTGTTCTCTAAAAAGAGAACGCTTTCAGTGCCTTAGCACGCAAGCAGGACGCGTATAATACGCTTTCCACTTTGAAAGTCAACATAAAACTCTAAGAAACTTAGAACTCTATGGTGACTTGTCTAGAAACTAGACAAAGTCGAAATTAAAGCCTGGCGATGTCCTACTCTCACATGGGGAAACCCCACACTACCATCGGCGCTATTGTGTTTCACTTCTGAGTTCGGCATGGAATCAGGTGGGTCCACAATGCTATGGTCGCCAAACAAATTTTGCTTTTACTTTCAGCTTAAAAACTGAAGGCAAAATAATCTGGAAAACTGATTTAAAAGTCTCTTCAAACTCATTCAAGGTCTGGTCTTTCTATTGAGTCCATAAAACCCCTTGGGTGTTGTATGGTTAAGCCTCACGGGCAATTAGTACAGGTTAGCTCAATGCCTCGCAGCACTTACACACCCTGCCTATCAACGTCGTAGTCTACGACAACCCTTTAGGACGCTTATAGCGTCAGGGAAAACTCATCTCAAGGCTCGCTTCCCGCTTAGATGCTTTCAGCGGTTATCGATTCCGAACTTAGCTACCGGGCAATGCCATTGGCATGACAACCCGAACACCAGAGGTTCGTCCACTCCGGTCCTCTCGTACTAGGAGCAGCCCCTTTCAATTTTCCAACGCCCACGGCAGATAGGGACCGAACTGTCTCACGACGTTCTAAACCCAGCTCGCGTACCACTTTAAATGGCGAACAGCCATACCCTTGGGACCGACTTCAGCCCCAGGATGTGATGAGCCGACATCGAGGTGCCAAACACCGCCGTCGATATGAACTCTTGGGCGGTATCAGCCTGTTATCCCCGGAGTACCTTTTATCCGTTGAGCGATGGCCCTTCCATTCAGAACCACCGGATCACTATGACCTGCTTTCGCACCTGCTCGAATTGTCATTCTCGCAGTCAAGCGGGCTTATGCCATTGCACTAACCACACGATGTCCAACCGTGTTTAGCCCACCTTCGTGCTCCTCCGTTACTCTTTGGGAGGAGACCGCCCCAGTCAAACTACCCACCAGGCACTGTCCGTAATCCCGATTCAGGGACCAACGTTAGAACATCAAAACTACAAGGGTGGTATTTCAAGGACGACTCCACCACATCTAGCGACGCGGTTTCATAGTCTCCCACCTATCCTACACATGTAGGTTCAATGTTCAGTGCCAAGCTGTAGTAAAGGTTCACGGGGTCTTTCCGTCTAGCCGCGGGTACACTGCATCTTCACAGCGATTTCAATTTCACTGAGTCTCGGGTGGAGACAGCGTGGCCATCATTACGCCATTCGTGCAGGTCGGAACTTACCCGACAAGGAATTTCGCTACCTTAGGACCGTTATAGTTACGGCCGCCGTTTACCGGGGCTTCGATCAAGAGCTTCGACCGAAGTCTAACCCCATCAATTAACCTTCCGGCACCGGGCAGGCGTCACACCGTATACGTCATCTTACGATTTTGCACAGTGCTGTGTTTTTAATAAACAGTTGCAGCCACCTGGTATCTGCGACTCTCGTCTGCTCCATCCGCAAGGGACTTCACTGATAAGAGCGTACCTTCTCCCGAAGTTACGGTACCATTTTGCCTAGTTCCTTCACCCGAGTTCTCTCAAGCGCCTTGGTATTCTCTACCCGACCACCTGTGTCGGTTTGGGGTACGATTCCTTACAATCTGAAGCTTAGAGGCTTTTCCTGGAAGTATGGCATCAATGACTTCACTACCGTAGTAGCTCGACATCGTATCTCAGCGTTAAGAAAGTCCGGATTTACCTAAACTTTCCGCCTACGTACTTGAACCTGGACAACCGTCGCCAGGCCCACCTAGCCTTCTCCGTCCCCCCATCGCAATTGTAAGAAGTACGGGAATATTAACCCGTTTCCCATCGACTACGCCTTTCGGCCTCGCCTTAGGAGTCGACTTACCCTGCCCCGATTAACGTTGGACAGGAACCCTTGGTCTTCCGGCGAGGGAGTTTTTCACTCCCTTTATCGTTACTCATGTCAGCATTCGCACTTCTGATACCTCCAGCAGCCCTTACAGACCACCTTCAACGGCTTACAGAACGCTCCCCTACCCCACATACCCTAAGGTACGTAGCCGCAGCTTCGGTGTATAGCTTAGCCCCGTTACATCTTCCGCGCAGGCCGACTCGACCAGTGAGCTATTACGCTTTCTTTAAATGATGGCTGCTTCTAAGCCAACATCCTGGCTGTCTGAGCCTTCCCACATCGTTTCCCACTTAGCTATACTTTGGGACCTTAGCTGGCGGTCTGGGTTGTTTCCCTCTCCACGACGGACGTTAGCACCCGCCGTGTGTCTCCCGGATAGTACTTACTGGTATTCGGAGTTTGCAAAGGGTTGGTAAGTCGGGATGACCCCCTAGCCTTAACAGTGCTCTACCCCCAGTAGTATTCGTCCGAGGCGCTACCTAAATAGCTTTCGGGGAGAACCAGCTATCTCCAGGTTTGATTGGCCTTTCACCCCTAGCCACAAGTCATCCGCTAATTTTTCAACATTAGTCGGTTCGGTCCTCCAGTTGATGTTACTCAACCTTCAACCTGCCCATGGCTAGATCACCTGGTTTCGGGTCTAATCCTAGCAACTGTACGCCCAGTTAAGACTCGGTTTCCCTACGGCTCCCCTAAACGGTTAACCTTGCTACTAAAATTAAGTCGCTGACCCATTATACAAAAGGTACGCAGTCACACCACGAAGGTGCTCCTACTGCTTGTACGTACACGGTTTCAGGTTCTATTTCACTCCCCTCACAGGGGTTCTTTTCGCCTTTCCCTCACGGTACTGGTTCACTATCGGTCAGTCAGTAGTATTTAGCCTTGGAGGATGGTCCCCCCATATTCAGACAGGATATCACGTGTCCCGCCCTACTCGTTTTCACTGATTATGAGATGTCGATTACGGGGCTATCACCCTTTATTGCGGCACTTTCCAGAGCCTTCATCTGTCTCATTAAAAGCTTAAGGGCTAATCCAATTTCGCTCGCCGCTACTTTCGGAATCTCGGTTGATTTCTCTTCCTCGGGGTACTTAGATGTTTCAGTTCCCCCGGTTTGCCTCCTGTTGCTATGTATTCACAACAGGATACTTGCTTATGCAAGTGGGTTTCCCCATTCAGGAATCCCAGACTCAAAAGGTTATTACTACCTAATCTGGGCTTATCGCAAGTTATTACGCCTTTCATCGCCTCTGACTGCCAAGGCATCCACCGTGTACGCTTAGTCACTTAACCATACAACCCGAAAGGGTCTTAGCGTATGGCAACTAACCAAGGTTTTTGGTTGTCATCAAGAAGGGTTAATTCTCAATGACTGTTTGCCGGACTCAATTGTGAATCAAACTAAAGTTTGATTCGAATACAAGACACTTGAATGTGTTTGTTGTGTTTATCTAATGAAAGATAAACATTGAGAACTTTTAAATTTGATTGAATTACTCGTAAGTAATCAATCAGTCAGCTTTCCAAATTGTTAAAGAGCTTGATTTCTTTCGAAACCATTTTTAAAGATTCTTAAGGAAAAACCCTTAAAGATGGTGGAGCTATGCGGGATCGAACCGCAGACCTCCTGCGTGCAAGGCAGGCGCTCTCCCAGCTGAGCTATAGCCCCATCTTTGTTTCTAGTCGATATTGGTGGGTCTGAGTGGACTCGAACCACCGACCTCCCGCTTATCAGGCGAGCGCTCTAACCAGCTGAGCTACAGACCCAATATCGTCTCTTTTACTTTCTAAACCTAATCAATCTGTGTGGACACTCATCGTAAGTATCTTCGTATAAGGAGGTGATCCAGCCCCAGGTTCCCCTAGGGCTACCTTGTTACGACTTCACCCCAGTCATGAACCACAAAGTGGTGAGCGTCCTCCCCGAAAGGTTAAACTACCCACTTCTTTTGCAGCCCACTCCCATGGTGTGACGGGCGGTGTGTACAAGGCCCGGGAACGTATTCACCGTGACATTCTGATTCACGATTACTAGCGATTCCGACTTCATGGAGTCGAGTTGCAGACTCCAATCCGGACTACGACGCACTTTTTGGGATTCGCTCACTATCGCTAGCTTGCTGCCCTCTGTATGCGCCATTGTAGCACGTGTGTAGCCCTACTCGTAAGGGCCATGATGACTTGACGTCGTCCCCACCTTCCTCCGGTTTATCACCGGCAGTCTCCCTGGAGTTCCCGACATTACTCGCTGGCAAACAAGGATAAGGGTTGCGCTCGTTGCGGGACTTAACCCAACATTTCACAACACGAGCTGACGACAGCCATGCAGCACCTGTCTCAGAGCTCCCGAAGGCACACCTGTGTCTCCACTGGCTTCTCTGGATGTCAAGAGTAGGTAAGGTTCTTCGCGTTGCATCGAATTAAACCACATGCTCCACCGCTTGTGCGGGCCCCCGTCAATTCATTTGAGTTTTAATCTTGCGACCGTACTCCCCAGGCGGTCTACTTAACGCGTTAGCTCCGAAAGCCACGGCTCAAGGCCACAACCTCCAAGTAGACATCGTTTACGGCGTGGACTACCAGGGTATCTAATCCTGTTTGCTCCCCACGCTTTCGCATCTGAGTGTCAGTGTCTGTCCAGGGGGCCGCCTTCGCCACTGGTATTCCTTCAGATCTCTACGCATTTCACCGCTACACCTGAAATTCTACCCCCCTCTACAGCACTCTAGTTCACCAGTTTCAAATGCAGTTCCGAGGTTGAGCCCCGGGCTTTCACATCTGACTTAATGAACCACCTGCATGCGCTTTACGCCCAGTAATTCCGATTAACGCTCGCACCCTCCGTATTACCGCGGCTGCTGGCACGGAGTTAGCCGGTGCTTCTTCTGTTGCTAACGTCAAGATGCGCAGCTATTAACTACACACCCTTCCTCACAACTGAAAGTACTTTACAACCCGAAGGCCTTCTTCATACACGCGGCATGGCTGCATCAGGCTTTCGCCCATTGTGCAATATTCCCCACTGCTGCCTCCCGTAGGAGTCTGGACCGTGTCTCAGTTCCAGTGTGGCTGATCATCCTCTCAGACCAGCTAGGGATCGTCGCCTTGGTGAGCCATTACCTCACCAACTAGCTAATCCCACCTAGGCATATCTTGACGCGAGAGGCCCGAAGGTCCCCCTCTTTGGCCCGTAGGCATTATGCGGTATTAGCCATCGTTTCCAATGGTTATCCCCCACATCAAGGCAATTTCCTAGGCATTACTCACCCGTCCGCCGCTCGACGCCCATTAACGCACCCGAAGGATTGTTAGTGTCGTTTCCGCTCGACTTGCATGTGTTAGGCCTGCCGCCAGCGTTCAATCTGAGCCATGATCAAACTCTTCAATTTAAGATTTTGTGACTCAACGAATACTGACTTCAAAACTATTCTTTATAAATAAAGAGTGTAATTTTAAAGCTATTACCCCTCTCTTCTTAAATAAATAGGAACAGAATGGTAATGAATTGACTGTGCAAAAATTAAGTAAACTTAATTTTGTATTGGTCACTCAGTTCATTGAAATCAAGTTTGATTCCGAAGAATCTGTTTTATCTAACGATAAAACGTTTTGATATTCATCAACGAGTGCCCACACAGATTGATAGGTTTAAATTGTTAAAGAGCTTGTTCTCTAAAAAGAGAACGCTTTCAGTGCCTTAGCACGCAAGCAGGACGCGTATAATACGCTTTCCACTTTGAAAGTCAACATAAAACTCTAAGAAACTTAGAACTCTATGGTGACTTGTCTAGAAACTAGACAAAGTCGAAATTAAAGCCTGGCGATGTCCTACTCTCACATGGGGAAACCCCACACTACCATCGGCGCTATTGTGTTTCACTTCTGAGTTCGGCATGGAATCAGGTGGGTCCACAATGCTATGGTCGCCAAACAAATTTTGCTTTTACTTTCAGCTTAAAAACTGAAGGCAAAATAATCTGGAAAACTGATTTAAAAGTCTCTTCAAACTCATTCAAGGTCTGGTCTTTCTATTGAGTCCATAAAACCCCTTGGGTGTTGTATGGTTAAGCCTCACGGGCAATTAGTACAGGTTAGCTCAATGCCTCGCAGCACTTACACACCCTGCCTATCAACGTCGTAGTCTACGACAACCCTTTAGGACGCTTATAGCGTCAGGGAAAACTCATCTCAAGGCTCGCTTCCCGCTTAGATGCTTTCAGCGGTTATCGATTCCGAACTTAGCTACCGGGCAATGCCATTGGCATGACAACCCGAACACCAGAGGTTCGTCCACTCCGGTCCTCTCGTACTAGGAGCAGCCCCTTTCAATTTTCCAACGCCCACGGCAGATAGGGACCGAACTGTCTCACGACGTTCTAAACCCAGCTCGCGTACCACTTTAAATGGCGAACAGCCATACCCTTGGGACCGACTTCAGCCCCAGGATGTGATGAGCCGACATCGAGGTGCCAAACACCGCCGTCGATATGAACTCTTGGGCGGTATCAGCCTGTTATCCCCGGAGTACCTTTTATCCGTTGAGCGATGGCCCTTCCATTCAGAACCACCGGATCACTATGACCTGCTTTCGCACCTGCTCGAATTGTCATTCTCGCAGTCAAGCGGGCTTATGCCATTGCACTAACCACACGATGTCCAACCGTGTTTAGCCCACCTTCGTGCTCCTCCGTTACTCTTTGGGAGGAGACCGCCCCAGTCAAACTACCCACCAGGCACTGTCCGTAATCCCGATTCAGGGACCAACGTTAGAACATCAAAACTACAAGGGTGGTATTTCAAGGACGACTCCACCACATCTAGCGACGCGGTTTCATAGTCTCCCACCTATCCTACACATGTAGGTTCAATGTTCAGTGCCAAGCTGTAGTAAAGGTTCACGGGGTCTTTCCGTCTAGCCGCGGGTACACTGCATCTTCACAGCGATTTCAATTTCACTGAGTCTCGGGTGGAGACAGCGTGGCCATCATTACGCCATTCGTGCAGGTCGGAACTTACCCGACAAGGAATTTCGCTACCTTAGGACCGTTATAGTTACGGCCGCCGTTTACCGGGGCTTCGATCAAGAGCTTCGACCGAAGTCTAACCCCATCAATTAACCTTCCGGCACCGGGCAGGCGTCACACCGTATACGTCATCTTACGATTTTGCACAGTGCTGTGTTTTTAATAAACAGTTGCAGCCACCTGGTATCTGCGACTCTCGTCTGCTCCATCCGCAAGGGACTTCACTGATAAGAGCGTACCTTCTCCCGAAGTTACGGTACCATTTTGCCTAGTTCCTTCACCCGAGTTCTCTCAAGCGCCTTGGTATTCTCTACCCGACCACCTGTGTCGGTTTGGGGTACGATTCCTTACAATCTGAAGCTTAGAGGCTTTTCCTGGAAGCATGGCATCAATGACTTCACTACCGTAGTAGCTCGACATCGTATCTCAGCGTTAAGAAAGTCCGGATTTACCTAAACTTTCCGCCTACATACTTGAACCTGGACAACCGTCGCCAGGCCCACCTAGCCTTCTCCGTCCCCCCATCGCAATTGTAAGAAGTACGGGAATATTAACCCGTTTCCCATCGACTACGCCTTTCGGCCTCGCCTTAGGAGTCGACTTACCCTGCCCCGATTAACGTTGGACAGGAACCCTTGGTCTTCCGGCGAGGGAGTTTTTCACTCCCTTTATCGTTACTCATGTCAGCATTCGCACTTCTGATACCTCCAGCATGCCTTACAGCACACCTTCAACGGCTTACAGAACGCTCCCCTACCCCACATACCCTAAGGTACGTAGCCGCAGCTTCGGTGTATAGCTTAGCCCCGTTACATCTTCCGCGCAGGCCGACTCGACCAGTGAGCTATTACGCTTTCTTTAAATGATGGCTGCTTCTAAGCCAACATCCTGGCTGTCTGAGCCTTCCCACATCGTTTCCCACTTAGCTATACTTTGGGACCTTAGCTGGCGGTCTGGGTTGTTTCCCTCTCCACGACGGACGTTAGCACCCGCCGTGTGTCTCCCGGATAGTACTTACTGGTATTCGGAGTTTGCAAAGGGTTGGTAAGTCGGGATGACCCCCTAGCCTTAACAGTGCTCTACCCCCAGTAGTATTCGTCCGAGGCGCTACCTAAATAGCTTTCGGGGAGAACCAGCTATCTCCAGGTTTGATTGGCCTTTCACCCCTAGCCACAAGTCATCCGCTAATTTTTCAACATTAGTCGGTTCGGTCCTCCAGTTGATGTTACTCAACCTTCAACCTGCCCATGGCTAGATCACCTGGTTTCGGGTCTAATCCTAGCAACTGTACGCCCAGTTAAGACTCGGTTTCCCTACGGCTCCCCTAAACGGTTAACCTTGCTACTAAAATTAAGTCGCTGACCCATTATACAAAAGGTACGCAGTCACACCACGAAGGTGCTCCTACTGCTTGTACGTACACGGTTTCAGGTTCTATTTCACTCCCCTCACAGGGGTTCTTTTCGCCTTTCCCTCACGGTACTGGTTCACTATCGGTCAGTCAGTAGTATTTAGCCTTGGAGGATGGTCCCCCCATATTCAGACAGGATATCACGTGTCCCGCCCTACTCGTTTTCACTGATTATAATGTGTCGGTTACGGGGCTATCACCCTTTATTGCGAGACTTTCCAGACTCTTCACCTGCATCATTAAAAGCTTAAGGGCTAATCCAATTTCGCTCGCCGCTACTTTCGGAATCTCGGTTGATTTCTCTTCCTCGGGGTACTTAGATGTTTCAGTTCCCCCGGTTTGCCTCCTGTTGCTATGTATTCACAACAGGATACTTACTTATGTAAGTGGGTTTCCCCATTCAGGAATCCCAGACTCAAAAGGTTATTACTACCTAATCTGGGCTTATCGCAAGTTATTACGCCTTTCATCGCCTCTGACTGCCAAGGCATCCACCGTGTACGCTTAGTCACTTAACCATACAACCCGAAAGGGTCTCTGTTTTACTTTCACTTTTGAAAAGTGAAAACAAACTAGTATGGCAACTAACCAAGGTTTTTGGTTGTCATCAAGAAGGGTTAATTCTCAATGACTGTTTGCCGGACTCAATTGTGAATCAAACTAAGTTTGATTCGAATACAAGACACTTGAATGTGTTTGTTGTGTTTATACCGTTCTTATTAAATAAGAGCAGATAAACATTGAGAACTTTTAAATTTGATTGAATTACTCGTAAGTAATCAAATCAGTCAGCTTTCCAAATTGTTAAAGAGCATAAAGCAAAAAGCTTTAATCAATAACTTACGTTATTAATTAAAGCTCTGGCTTTAACTAAATCTAAACCATCAATCTGTGTGGACACTCATCGTGAGTATCTTCGTATAAGGAGGTGATCCAGCCCCAGGTTCCCCTAGGGCTACCTTGTTACGACTTCACCCCAGTCATGAACCACAAAGTGGTGAGCGTCCTCCCCGAAAGGTTAAACTACCCACTTCTTTTGCAGCCCACTCCCATGGTGTGACGGGCGGTGTGTACAAGGCCCGGGAACGTATTCACCGTGACATTCTGATTCACGATTACTAGCGATTCCGACTTCATGGAGTCGAGTTGCAGACTCCAATCCGGACTACGACGCACTTTTTGGGATTCGCTCACTATCGCTAGCTTGCTGCCCTCTGTATGCGCCATTGTAGCACGTGTGTAGCCCTACTCGTAAGGGCCATGATGACTTGACGTCGTCCCCACCTTCCTCCGGTTTATCACCGGCAGTCTCCCTGGAGTTCCCGACATTACTCGCTGGCAAACAAGGATAAGGGTTGCGCTCGTTGCGGGACTTAACCCAACATTTCACAACACGAGCTGACGACAGCCATGCAGCACCTGTCTCAGAGCTCCCGAAGGCACACCTGTGTCTCCACTGGCTTCTCTGGATGTCAAGAGTAGGTAAGGTTCTTCGCGTTGCATCGAATTAAACCACATGCTCCACCGCTTGTGCGGGCCCCCGTCAATTCATTTGAGTTTTAATCTTGCGACCGTACTCCCCAGGCGGTCTACTTAACGCGTTAGCTCCGAAAGCCACGGCTCAAGGCCACAACCTCCAAGTAGACATCGTTTACGGCGTGGACTACCAGGGTATCTAATCCTGTTTGCTCCCCACGCTTTCGCATCTGAGTGTCAGTGTCTGTCCAGGGGGCCGCCTTCGCCACTGGTATTCCTTCAGATCTCTACGCATTTCACCGCTACACCTGAAATTCTACCCCCCTCTACAGCACTCTAGTTCACCAGTTTCAAATGCAGTTCCGAGGTTGAGCCCCGGGCTTTCACATCTGACTTAATGAACCACCTGCATGCGCTTTACGCCCAGTAATTCCGATTAACGCTCGCACCCTCCGTATTACCGCGGCTGCTGGCACGGAGTTAGCCGGTGCTTCTTCTGTTGCTAACGTCAAGAGATAACGCTATTAACGTTATCCCCTTCCTCACAACTGAAAGTACTTTACAACCCGAAGGCCTTCTTCATACACGCGGCATGGCTGCATCAGGCTTTCGCCCATTGTGCAATATTCCCCACTGCTGCCTCCCGTAGGAGTCTGGACCGTGTCTCAGTTCCAGTGTGGCTGATCATCCTCTCAGACCAGCTAGGGATCGTCGCCTTGGTGAGCCATTACCTCACCAACTAGCTAATCCCACCTAGGCATATCTTGACGCGAGAGGTCCGAAGATCCCCCTCTTTGGCCCGTAGGCATTATGCGGTATTAGCCATCGTTTCCAATGGTTATCCCCCACATCAAGGCAATTTCCTAGGCATTACTCACCCGTCCGCCGCTCGACGCCCAACAAATCCTCCGAAGATTCAATGTTGTCGTTTCCGCTCGACTTGCATGTGTTAGGCCTGCCGCCAGCGTTCAATCTGAGCCATGATCAAACTCTTCAATTTAAGATTTTGTGACTCAACGAATACTGACTTCAAAACTAATATTCATTCGAAAATGAACATGTAATTCTAAAGCTATTACCATTCCAACAGAATGGTAATGAATTGACTGTGCCGATTAACTACAAGTAGTTAAACGTATTGGTCACTCAGTTCATTGAAATCAAGTTTGTTACCGAAGTAACTGTTATTACGCTCTTTCGAAAAAGAACCAATAACGTTTTGATATTCATCAACGAGTGCCCACACAGATTGATAGGTTTAAATTGTTAAAGAGCTTCTCTTCGTTGTGACTTACATCACTTCGGAAGAGGCGGCCATTCTAGCGTTTTAATTCTCAGTGTCAAACACTTTTGAAAATTAATTTCTACTTTCTAAAAGTAGAAGCGAATTATCGCTTAAAGCTAGTTGCCTTACTAACATTCTTCGCTGAAGCCTTGTGGCGTCTACCGTGTCAGTGAGGCGGCATTATAGAGATGTTCCTCACATTGGCAAGTGTTTATTACCAAAAAGCACAAAAATAACGGTTAGATGATGGATAAACACCCAAAGCCTTATTTATGCAAGTTTAACTACAAAGTACCTACACAATAACCACAGACTTATCCACAATCGCTTTAATTTTATCCCCTAGAAACTAAAAAAGCTGCCTTGAGGCAGCTTTTTAAATGGCAATGAGTCTAAATCCCAGAACCATATTGCTCTCCATCGTCTTCATGGAGGCCACATTCTCGTTTTAGGCCATTGAAACGGGTTTCTTCTTCGGTCATACCCGGTTCCCATTTCTTAGTCGTATGAGTATCTCCAACAGAAAGATACCCCTGTTCGCGAAGTGGGTGGTAACTAAGGCCATGCTCTTCTAGGTAATAGTGAACATCTTTATTTGTCCAATCAATTACTGGCAAAAACTTAAACACACCATTTTGGATAGATAAGATCGGCAAGTTTGCGCGCGATTGAGATTGCTCTCTTCTTAAACCAGAAAACCAAGTGCCAGCCTCTAGTTCATCCAGCGCTCTTCTCATCGGTTCAACTTTATTAAGCTTGTTGTACTTCTCTATCCCTTCTATACCTTGATCCCAAAGTTTGCCATATTGCGCTTCTTGCCAATTAGCGCTCTGTTGTGCGCGAAAGACTTGAAGGTTTAGAGTCAACTTCTGACTTAACTCATCTATAAAGCGATACGTTTCTGGGAATAGGTACCCGGTGTCTGTCAGAATAACTGGAATATCGGGTTTGGCTTGAGTCACTAAGTGCAGCATCAATGCTGCTTGGATTCCGAAACTAGAAGACACCACATGTGTTCCTTCTAAGTTTTCTAGAGCCCACTTCACTCTTTCTAATGCAGTTAGCTGTTCTAACTCAGCATTGATTTGTCCAAGACGAAGTATTTGCTCCGTCTTAGTCAATGCGAGTAGCTCTGCTAACTTCAGTTTTGAAGCGACAGAATTATGCATGCAGATCCCTCTTTGAAATGATCACCTCTTCGATGATGCCAGCTCGGATTGTAAAATCACCGAACCCTTCATTATCCGTACGTTCCGTAGCCCAACGTCCCACCAGCGAATCAATCTCTTCTAAAATCTGAGCTGACGTGATGTTCTCTTTATACATCTTAGGAATACGAGTTCCGGCTTTGTTGCCACCTAAGTGCATGTTGTAACGCCCTGGAGCCTTGCCGACTAAACCAAGTTCAGCCAACATTGCACGACCACAGCCGTTTGGACAGCCTGTAATACGAAGGATGATGTTATCTTCTTCTGGTAATCCGTGTTTCTTCAGAATGTCTTCAACATCCGTTACAAACTCAGGAAGAAAACGTTCGGCTTCTGCCATTGCTAACGGACATGTTGGGAATGCCACACACGCCATTGAGTTCTTGCGCTGTTCTGAAACGGCATCATCCATCAGACCGTATTGACGTGCCAGCTTTTCAATTTGTGCCTTTTGGCTCTTAGGTACACCTGCAACAATGAGATTTTGGTTCGCTGTCATGCGGAAGTCACCTTTGTGGATCTTCGCTATTTCAGCAACACCTGTTTTCAGCGCTTTACCCGGAAAATCAAGTAAACGACCATTTTCGATGAATAACGCTAAGTGGTGCTTACCATCAATGCCTTCCGCCCAACCGATACGGTCGCCACGGCCAGTAAACTCATAAGGACGACTTTCAGCAAACTCAACGCCTGCACGTTTTTCTACTTCTGCTTTGAATACATCAATACCAACACGGTCTAGTGTGTATTTGGTTTTGGCATTCTTACGGTTCGAACGGTTGCCCCAGTCACGTTGTGTCGTCACAACAGCTGCCGCTACATCTAACGTTTTCTCTAATGGCACAAAACCGAAATCATCAGCTTTACGTGCATAAGTAGAAGTATCGCCGTGCGTCATTGCAAGGCCACCGCCCACTAATACGTTAAAGCCCACCAGCTTTCCGTCTTCAGCAATCGCGATAAAGTTAAGATCGTTAGCATGGACATCTACGTCATTTTGCGGAGGAATTACAACCGTCGTCTTGAACTTACGTGGTAAGTAGTTACTACCTAAGATAGGTTCTTCATCCGTTGTTGCTAGCTTTTCACCATCTAACCAGATCTCAGCATAAGCACGAGTCTTAGGTAATAGGTGTTCACTGATCTTTTTCGCCCACTCATAAGCTTCTTGGTGTAGCTCGGACTCAACCGGGTTTGTGGTACACAAAACATTTCGGTTTACGTCACCCGCAGTTGCGATTGAATCAATACCAATACTGTTTAGCGTTTGGTGCATTAACTTAATGTTCGGCTTCAACACACCGTGAAACTGGAAAGTTTGACGAGTTGTAAGACGGATAGAACCATATGAGGTGCTTTCATCTGCGAATTTATCAATCGCTAACCATTGCTTAGGAGTGATGATGCCGCCTGGCATACGCGCACGAAGCATTACGTTATGTAAAGGTTCTAGCTTTTGCTTGGTACGTTCATTACGAATATCACGGTCGTCTTGTTGGTACATACCGTGGAAGCGGATCAACTGAAAGTTATCAGCAGTAAAACCACCAGTAATTCTATCTTGGAGATCTTGTTCAATCGTACCGCGAAGATTTTTACTTTCACGCTTAAGACGTTCATTGTCAGCCAAAGGTCCCAGTACTTGACCTAGCACTTCTTGCTCTATTACTTGCTTGCTCATTAGTACACATCCCTTTGGTAACGTTTCGCTTTACGTAAATCATTAATATATTGTTCAGCTTGTTCGCGGCTCTGGTTGCCATGTTTTTCCGCTATCGTAACTAACGCTTCATGAACATCTTTTGCCATTCGAGTTGCATCGCCACATACATAGAGGTACGCGCCCTCTTGAAGCCATTGCCAAACCTGCTCTGCCTGTTCAATTAGTCGATCTTGAACATAAACCTTTTCTTTTTGATCACGACTAAACGCAACATCAAGCTTGGTTAATGCACCAGATTTAAGATACCTCTGCCATTCAACTTGATATAAGAAATCTTGAGTAAAGGTACGGTCACCAAAGAACAACCAGCTTTTACCTTCAGCGTCATTGTTTTCACGCTCTTGAACAAAACTACGGAAAGGTGCGATACCTGTACCCGGGCCAACCATGATGATTGGTGTGTTGTCGTCTTGCGGCAGTTTGAAGTTATTGTTGTTCTCTACAAACACCTTAACTTCACCACCTTCTTCAAGGCGTTGAGCTAAGAAACTTGAAGCGCCACCCAGACGAGATTCATCGCCCTTTTGGTATTCAACCAGACCAACCGTCAAGTGAACTTCTTCATCTACTTCTGCTTGGCTTGACGCAATAGAGTAGAGACGTGGAGTTAACTTACGTAGTAGGCCAATCAATTCATCAGCCGATAGCTTGGTTTTCTTCTCAGCTAAAACATCGACAACTTGAGTATTACCCGCGTATTCACGAAGCTTGTCTTTATCTTCCACCAGCTTAATTAACTTCTTGCTGCCCGATAGCTCAGCAAACTTAGTCACAAGCTGAGGGTTTGAAGAGGTAATCTCGAATTTGCTGACGAGTGCACTATGCAGAGACAAGTTGTCACCATCGACATCGACACTTTCGATACCAGACAGCCCAACCTTAGAAAGAATCTGATTTGCGAGTTCTGAACTGTTTTCAAACCATACGCCTAGTGCATCACCCGGTTGGTAAGTAATACCCGACTCATCAAGATCAATCTCGATATGACGAACATCTTTACCCGAATCACGACCGGTGATCTTTTGGCTCGTTAATAGTGTCGCTGTGTATGGGTTTTGTTTGGTGTATTGCGAATGACCGGCAGCCGCTTGACCTACTGGTAATTGAACCACATCGGCTTCAGTGCCTGTCGATAGCGTCTCTTTTACTTGCTCTAATGCTTTAGCACGCCATTCCGTTGCTGACTCTTCGTAATCAACATCACAATCAAGACGGTCGACAAACGATTTAGCACCAAGCTTAGCGAGGAAGTTATCGAAGTCTTTAGCCGTTTGGCAGAAGAACTCATAGCTTGAGTCACCTAAACCGATCACACCGTATTGTAGATTCGATAATTTTGGCGCTTTCTTCGATTGAAGGAATTCATGCAACTCAATGGCGTTATCAGGGGCTTCGCCCTCACCATTGGTTGAAGCCACAAAAATGACGTGTGTCTCTTTGGCTAGGTTCTTACCTTTATAATCACTTGCATCAAAAAGCTCGACAGCAATCCCTAAGGCTTTCGCTTCTGCCTCAAGCGATTCAGCGACACCTTTCGCATTACCGGTTTGAGAAGCGAAGATAATGCTGAGCTTACCCGCAGGTTTTGCGGCTACTGCGGCGGCTGCTTGAGCGATTGGCGCGGCGGCACCCACAGGCTGAGTTTGGCTCACACCCCAAAGGTAACCACTGACCCATGCCAGTTGTTGAGAAGATAATTCAGAAACAGTTTGCTGAAGATGACCCAATTGTTGGTCATTAAGTGGTGCTGCTAGCCCAGGTAACTCATTAGCCCCAGACTGTGCATTATTATTTTGTGAAGACTCTTTCTTATTTAAAGACATGGTCACGACATCCCTAATCATTGCGTGACGATAGATTAACCACTCCTTTTAATAACAAGAAAGAATAGAAAAGTATGTTTTATAACTTTTTGGAAGTAAAAACCGATTGAAACGTCAATTGAGTTACTGGTTTTCAATACGAACTTGTTGAAAGCCAACCGCCATTGCCGACTTAGAGGCTAGGTCTAAATCCGCGTAATGACACTCTTCCCCATGAACATCAGTAAGCAAAACAAACCCGCCTCCCATATGGCGAAACTCCACAACCCAAGACCCCTCTTGAATTGAGGGCTCTATGATCGCTTCAACCAACAGATTTTCTCGATATAAATTTCGTAATTCATTGAGTGTCATATTCCATCCCTTGCTTTGACCTCACAACATAGACCTTATAAGAATAGACGCTAATTAGGCCTCTGCATTAAGGATGGTCGAAAGTGATGAATGTGCTAACTAATTCCAGAAAGATATAATTAATAGGTATAAAAAAACGCCACTTAATAAAGTGACGTTCTTAAATTTCGTTCTAGATTCGCTTTAATTGCCTAAAAGCGTACTTCTACGCCGGCAAACCAACCATCAACCATAACAAACGCTTTAGGTGGCCCTGGCTTTGGATCATCCAAAGGATCAGGTTCTTTGTCCGTATCAAGAGGTTTATTCAGCTCTGAAGAGAAGAATTTTTCCGAATCAAGGTCGATCACACGATAGCCACCACGAAGTGCTATTTCAGTTGCAGCCACTGGGATACGGTACTGAACACCCGCGATTAAGTCGGTGCTCTTAATGCCATTGCTATTGCCAAACTCCATCGTACCAATGATATCAAGCTGAGTATTAGGGACATTGATTTCTGCGTTACCGTAGAAGCTCCAGGTAAACTCATCAAAACTTGTCGTTTTCGAACTGTACGGATCTTTGTAATGCGAATTTGCATACTGAGTAAATGTCACACCCGCATCGAAGTTCATCAACTTGTGATCCAACATTGTGTAGTAGAACGTGTAGTCGTACTTATCAAACGCTAACAATGTTGTATCAACAGTAGAATAGCGGAAACTCGCATTTGGCAGCTTAGGGGCATTATGCTCAAATGCGAAATACAACGAAGGTGAGTTTGAATCACTCGACCTAGCTTCATTCAGCTTTGTACTTCCCCACCACATATCAGCACCGATCTTAGTCGTGTAAGAAAACTCTTCTTCAGCGGACACTGCCGAGCTTAAAGATAGCATTCCCACTAAAGCAATTAATGGCATTTTATTCATTTGAGATAGCTCCAGTTCCATATCGTTGTGCTAATTGTATGCACATTCATAGATTATTGGGGAAAATTCTACCACACATCTTAAATTCTAAAACGATAAACCGCTGACGAGTAAAGATTTGACGACACGATGACCTTAATAACGTCTTTGGTTAGAGCTGTGTACATAGTTTTTGAAAAACCACACACCCACGGCAATCACGATCAGCCAAGGCAGCAGTTTAAACACAACTCCCATCATACCTAAGACCAGCATGACCGCTAACGCGATTCCGGTTGCCGCTAGTACCGTCATAAACGTAATACCAGTAACGAGTAAAGTTGCGACGAAAATAAGAACAAAGATTAATTCAAACATAATGGTCTCCCTAATGAGTTCATGACCTATCTTTCCTACTTTCTAACATTGCAGCTTCCATACCAAGTTAGCTACAACCATAAACTCCTTATTTATCAGGCAAATAAAAAGCCACGCATCTTCATGCGTGGCTTCTCGGAAACTCACAATGGTAAATTTAGCCTCTAATGGCGAATTTAACCTTATTCTTTAAGCCTTAAGCTTCTAGCTTTTAATTCTTAGCTTTTGGCTTTTGCTTTAACCTTGAGGGTGTCTATACATTTAGCTCTTTAGGGATCTTAGCCAATGCCGTCTGAATCACCTCAATGCCCGCGCCTTTCTTATGTGCATTCTCACTGATGTAACGACGCCATTGTCTTGCGCCCGGCATGCTTTGGAACAAACCCAGCATATGACGAGAGATATGACCAAGGCTCGCTCCATTAGAAAGCTGACGCTCAATGTACGGGTACATCTCTTCAACCACTTGTGAGCGTTTCTTGATTGGCGTGTCTAAACCGAAAATCTGCTGATCAACTTCAGCCAAGATAAACGGGCTATGGTATGCCTCACGACCAATCATCACACCATCAAGGTGCTGCAAGTGTTCTTTAGTCTGTTCTAATGTTGTGATACCACCATTTACCGCAATCACAAGATCTGAGAAGTCTTTCTTGATTTGGTACGCGCGATCGTAATCTAGCGGTGGGATCTCACGGTTCTCTTTCGGGCTAAGGCCACTCAACCACGCTTTACGCGCATGAATAGTAAATTGCTCACAACCGCCCTTTTCAGACACCGTTGAAACAAACTTAGTCAGAAACTCGTAAGAGTCTTGGTCGTCGATACCAATACGCGTTTTCACCGTAATTGGAATATCCGTGACTTCTTTCATCGCTGACACACAATCTGCCACCAGCTCAGGCTCAGCCATTAGGCAAGCACCAAAGCGACCATTCTGAACTCGATCTGAAGGGCAACCTACATTGAGGTTCACTTCATCATAGCCACGCTCACCAGCAAGCTTGGCACAAGCCGCCAGATCAACCGGGTTTGAACCACCAAGCTGAAGAGCTAATGGGTGTTCTTGCTCGTTATACTCTAGAAAGTCGCCCTTACCATGTAAGATCGCACCAGTTGTGACCATTTCCGTGTACAGAAGCGTCTGCTGAGATAGCAAACGGTGAAAGTAACGACAGTGGCGGTCAGTCCAATCCAACATGGGTGCAACGGATAAGCGGTTAGCCGCGTATTTACTGGTATTGTCAGGTTTCATAAAGCGTTACTCAAAATCTATACACTGCATATATATACAGAAACTCGCTAGTTCTGCCGCAAGCTCCCCCACTCACTACGCCTATAGTACGTATTGATGGAGTGGAACGAAGGCATCTAGCATTAAAAAAGAACACTTCAAAGCGGTGAATCACGCTTCACAGTGGACATTGTAGTCAAAAATAATTGGGCGATTATACACAGGGAATCGAAAACATTCAGGAACAAAGACGAACTTATTTTCCCGTACAACTCGCGTCGTGTAAGCGCAGGCTTTCAGCGAGTGAGAAACGAATTGGGTATTGAAGATTTGAGGTATCACGACTTACGAAGAGAAGGGGCAAGTCGGTTATTTGAGAAGGGCTACTCAATTGAAGAAGTTGCTCAAGTAACAGGACATAGGAACTTGAATATCCTATGGCAAGCTTATACGCAGTTGTTTCCGCATAAACTTCATCAAAAACAAAAGACTCTGAACTAATCGTGATTCAAAACAATTATAAGCGACTACACTCAAAAATAACTTAAAGAATACTAGTCAAAATACCGCTAAATGGTAAATTACGCACCAAATATCATAATAAGGCTTAATCCGTCATGGCAACCAGAACCCTAAAAGTTGAAGTAGAAAGCGATCACCTTAATAAAGTATCCAATAGTGCGGCCTACGCAGCAATCTCAGAGCTAGTTTGGAACGCTTTCGATGCTGATGCAAACAAAGTTACAATAAAGCTTTGCGACGACCCTATTATGGGTGGCTTGAGTAAAATTGAAATCACTGATGACGGTATTGGTATATCTAACAAGATCGCAGATGAACACTTCAGCAAACTAGGCGGTTCATGGAAAAAGTATCAGCAAAAAACACCTAACGGACGATTTTTACATGGTAAAGAAGGACAAGGTCGTTTCAAGCCTTTCTCGTTAGGCAGAATTATTGATTGGGACACCGTTTACTTCGACGAAGATAAGGGTGACTACCTCGCTCTTTCTATCGTAGGAAAGTCTGAGGAAATTGGTAAGTTCACCCTCAAAGATGACAATGCACCCAACTCCCTCAATAAAACAGGCACCACCGTTACAATTTCTGAATTAACAAATAAAGGGCTAAGTATTTCGGAAAGTGGTTTAACAAACCATATTTCTTGTTTGTTTGCCATTTATCTATCTAAATACCCAAGTGCTAGCCTTTACATTAACTCGAAAAAAATTGACCCAACAGAGCAAATTGCTCACCAGCAAACTTTAGATTTACCAGCTGTTGTTTTTAATGATGAATCACATGATTACTCATTAAAGGTCATAGAATGGAAGTGTGACACAAAGAATGAGCTGCATTTCTGTGACTCAAACAGTTTCCCACTACACACGCATGATAAGACAATTCGAGGAACAAGTGACTTTAACTATACTGCCTACTTAGTATCCGAACACATAAGTCAACTTTCTAGTAAAGGGGTATTAAGCTTAGGCTCTTTAGAGCCATCGTTATCTAAACCTATAGAAGAAGCGCTCACTGCATTAAGAACTCATTTCTACCTAAGAAGAATTGAAAAATCAGCGGGGATAATTCAGCAATGGAAAGATGACAATATCTATCCATATACAGGGAAAACAGACGACGCGGTAGAAGAAGTAGAAAGACAGATGTTTGATGTTTTGGCTATCAACATTAGTCGTGAACTTCCAGAGTTTGAAAAGTCTCCAGTCAAAGTAAAGAGATTACAGTTTAGACTTTTACAACAAATCGTTGCTTCTAACCCTAATGATCTTCAATTGATTTTGGAAGAAGTATTGAACTTAACAGTCAAGAAGCAAAAAGAACTTGCAGAGCTACTGCAAGATATTAGTCTTACTTCAATAATTAATGCTTCTAAAATCATTGCTGACAGACTCAAGTTCATTGTTGGTTTAGAGCAGATAATATTTGCCCCTGATAAGAAAAAAGTGCTCAAAGAAAGAACTCAGCTCCACAAAATTCTTGCTGAAAACACATGGGTATTTGGAGATGCATTCTCACTTTCTGTGAATGACCGCTCTTTAACTGAAGTCCTAGTAAAACACCTAGAAGCAAAGAAGATTGATTTAAAGCCAAATCAACCTGTAACGAGAGTTGATCAAACTCGTGGAATTGTTGACTTAATGCTAACTCGTTCAGTGCCTAAAAACCACGCAGAACAACTTGAACATTTAGTTATCGAATTAAAAGCGCCTAAAGTGCCTATCGGCATGGCGGAGTTAAACCAGATTCAATCCTATGCTTTCGCCGTAGCCAAAGACGAAAGGTTCAATAAACTAGACGTAAAATGGAACTTTTGGATTGTTTCCAACGATACTGACGATTTTACTAACTCAACTCTAGAAAGAGATAAAACTGGCCAAGGCATTTTCCACCAAACCGACAATATGACAATTCAGGTCAAGACTTGGGGACAACTAATCAAAGAATGCAAACACCGATTAGAGTTTGTCCGAGAACATTTGGACCTCGATATTAACGCGACAGATGGTTTGCAGTACCTACGCGCGAATTACTCAGAATATACTGAGGGAGTGATTCTTGATGAAGAAGTACTAGTTGATTAATGGTGACCCGTCCTGATATGGGTTGACACTTGATTGACTAAAACGCTCGATGTACTTCATCGGGCGTTTTGTATTTTAGAGCTGTGTGAGGCCTATATTCATTATAGATTTTTACTGATTCAGCGACCATTTTCTTTGCTTCATCTAAATCATTAGGCTTATTCAACAGATACTCCATCTTCAATATTCCGTTGACCCTCTCTGCCAACGCATTCTGATAACAGTCATAGCCATCAGTCATTGAGCAAGATACACCATACTGTCGATGCAACTCTTGGTATTCAACAGAGCAGTACTGAACACCTCTATCTGAGTGATGGACAAGCTCACCTGTATTCTTCCGCCCTTTCAGCGCGTTTAAAAAGGCCTGCTTGACCGTGTGAGCTTTCATATCATCACTTATGTGATAGCCCACGATTTTTCTTGAGTAAGCGTCCGTCACTAAACTGAGATAAGTACTACCACGCCGCGTTGCTAGATAAGTAATATCGGCAACCCATAATTGCTCCGGTCCTTCCGGTATTAAGCCTTCTTTGATTCGATTTGGATGGCAGTAAAAGCGATGATTACTGTTTGTGGTTCGATGGTAAGCCCTTCGATTCTGTACTAATAATCGATTCACTCTCAGCAGAGAGAATAAGCGGTCTCGCCCGATTTCAATATCGTTCTGAGCAAGTAAATACTTGATCTTACGAGCCCCTATTCGAGGATGCATCATCCTTTGCTCCTTCACAAAACCGAGCACATATTCATCTTTCTTTGTCTGATGAATTTCTGCAACACAGCGCTTGTAGAAAGCTTGTCGTGTAATACCTATGAAGTGACAAGCTTTAGTAACGGTCAACTTTCTGACCGTTTTTTCCTTAATAACTCGGCCTTGCGCTTCTTTGAAATTCGGACTCCGAAATCTCGATCCATGACTTTTACAACCGCTTCAAAGAACTCAGCTTTGAGCTGAGTTTCTTCTAATTGCTGCTCGAGTTCTTTGATTCGTTGCTCTGGGGTTTGAGTTGAGGAAGAGTTTGACATAGTCGCTCCTAACGCTCTCGATTGTTCTATTCCTTTAGACCAATCTAGTTGACCATGTTTGCGAAGCCAAACTAAAACGGTAGAGCGACCTTGGATCCCATAACGTTCTTGAGCTTGCTTATAAGTCATTTCGCCTTTTTCAACTTGGCTTACGACTGCCAATTTAAAGGCAAGAGAATAATCTCGTTGAGTACGTCTACTTGTTGTTTTCATGACACTCTCCAATTTCATGTTGGAAATGTGTCAACCATATTTAGGACGGTACATGGTTTACGATAAAGCCCTCTCAATGAGGGCTTTTACTTTCAAGTCGAGTCAGCCGCTCATCCATCTTCTCCATCATCAAACGCAGCCACTTAACATCCGTTTTAAGCGTAATACCACCCCCCCCCTGCTAGACAAGGCACTAGCTACCGCAACTATTAGTGTTTGATACTCTGCCATTTACTTAAACTCATTACGTAGGGTTTCCCATAGGCCAAATACTATTGGAGCACTTACACCAATAATGCCACCGAATTGAATACCGTCTGCCGATACGCTAGCTGTGATAAGTTCAGGGTGACCAGATACCAAAGCCGCTCCCGCGCCAAGTAACGCTAAACCCTTTTTAGCCGATGACAGGCCAATGTCGATTGAGAACTTCCGCCCGATAAGCATATTGTTGCACCTTGTATTTTTAAACTCATTCACCAGATCTCTAATTCAGCTCAATTAATCAGTTATGCCTTGAGTCACACTGTCGTTTTGAGTTACCTTGTCTTATTCAAAGTCGTAGGTCACAATACGCTCTGTACCTGACTTTAATAAAATCAATGTCTCCTCAAACAAGGTTACCTAGCAATAGGGGCTGAATGGGGATGTTTGATTGAACGGTGAAAAATTTGGACCACACATTAATAGAGCAAGTTGAAGGGATATGCGTATCGCGAGGTGTTAGGCTAACACCCCAAAGAAAGCGAGTGTTTGAGCTTATCCTATCTAATAAAAAAGCCTCCAGTGCTTATGAATTATTAGAACAATTGAAAGTCAGTGAACCGCAAGCCAAGCCTCCTACAGTTTATCGCGCTTTGGATTTTTTGTTAGAGCAAGGGTTCATTCACCGAGTTGAGTCAACGAATAGCTTTATATGCTGCTGCTCTTGCAATGCCAACACGCATTTTTCCCAATTACTGATCTGCGATAAATGTGGCACTGTGATAGAATTACAAGACGATGCGCTTGTCGCCCTACTCGCGAGTAACGCCGAGCAGCATGGATTCAAGCTGACCAACCATGTCATTGAATCACATGGCATTTGCCAAACTTGCTCCTCCGAAATGAAAGAATAAGATTATAGAAGAACATTATGCGCGCTGAATTTGTAAACCCGTTTTTAGCTTCTTTGATGAACGTACTAAAAACGATGGCATCTCTAGAATTAAAGCCTCAGAAACCAAGAGTGAAGAAAGATGAAATCGCTCGTGGTGATGTGTCCGGCCTAATTGGTATGGTTGGTACACAGTCTCGTGGCTCAATGTCGATCACCTTTGATGAAGGGCTTGCTCTAGAAATCATGGAAAACATGCTAGGTGAACGACCAAACGGTTTGAACGAAGAAGTGACCGATATGGTGGGTGAAATCACTAACATGGTAACCGGTGGCGCAAAGCGAATTCTTGCAGAAAGCGGCTTTGACTTCGATATGGCAACGCCAATCGTGGTTTCAGGTAAAGGCCATACTATTCGTCACAAGTGTGAAGGCGCAATCATCATCATGCCTTTCTCATCTCAGTGGGGTAATGCTTTCATCGAGATCTGTTTCGAATAGAGACAATCGAGTAAATAAAAAGCGAAAGGCTGACGTACATACGTCAGCCTTTTTTATTGCCGTAAAATCAACGGACATAAAAAACGCCAACCGAAAGGTTGGCGTTTACAGTTATGACTTGGTGTTACTTAAACAGTCTTAAGCTTTTAGCGCTTTAAATGCGTTGATTAGACCATTAGTAGAGCTGTCGTGAGACGTTACTTGTGCATCGTCTGCAAGCTCTGGAAGAATTTGGTTTGCTAGTTGCTTACCAAGTTCTACACCCCATTGGTCGAAGCTGAAGATGTTCCAGATAACGCCTTGAACGAAGATCTTGTGCTCGTACATCGCGATTAGGTTACCTAAAGAGCGAGGGTTGATTTGCTTAACAAGAATCGAGTTCGTTGGGCGGTTACCTTCAAATACTTTGAAAGGTACTAGCTCAGCAATTTCTTCAGCTGTTTTGCCTGCCGCTAGGAATTCAGCCTCTACTGTCTCTTTTGTCTTACCGAAAGCTAGCGCTTCAGTTTGAGCAAAGAAGTTAGACATTAGCTTCTGGTGGTGATCAGATGCTGGGTTGTGGCTGATAGCCGGAGCAATGAAGTCTGATGGGATCAGCTTAGTGCCTTGGTGAATCAGTTGGTAGAACGCGTGCTGACCGTTTGTACCAGGTTCACCCCAGATGATAGGGCCTGTTTGGTATTCTACTGGGTTGCCTTCACGGTCAACGAATTTACCGTTAGATTCCATGTTGCCTTGCTGGAAGTAAGCAGCAAAACGGTGCATGTATTGATCGTAAGGTAGAATTGCTTCTGACTCAGCGCCGTGGAAGTTGTTGTACCAAACACCAATTAACGCAAGGATCACTGGAATGTTGCTTTCAAATTCCGTTGAAGCAAAGTGGTTATCCATCTCGTGTGCGCCATCGAGTAGCTCAGCGAAGTTATCGAAGCCGATAGATAGTGAGATAGAAAGACCGATCGCTGACCATAGTGAGTAACGACCGCCTACCCAATCCCAGAATTCGAACATGTTGTCAGTATCAATACCAAACTCAGCAACTGAAGCTGCGTTTGTTGATAGTGCTGCGAAGTGCTTAGCAACGTGTGCTGAGTCGCCCGCTTCAGCCAAGAACCAATCACGCGCAGAGTGTGCGTTCGTCATTGTTTCTTGAGTGGTAAATGTCTTAGATGCCACTAGGAACAGTGTTGTTTCTGGGTTAAGAGGCTTAAGTGTCTCAACGATGTGAGTGCCGTCTACGTTAGAAACAAAGTGCATGTTTAGGCGAGTTTTGTATGGCGTAAGTGCTTCAGTTACCATGTATGGACCAAGGTCTGAACCGCCGATACCGATGTTGACTACATCAGTGATCTCTTTACCTGTGTAACCTTTCCACTCACCAGAAACGATACGGTGTGTGAACAGTTCCATTTTTGCTAGTACTGCATTCACTGCTGGCATTACGTCTTTGCCATCAACCATTACTGGCTTGTCGCTACGGTTACGTAACGCAGTGTGAAGAACTGAACGACCTTCAGTTTTGTTGATCGCATCGCCGCCGAACATTGCTTCGATTGCAGACTTAACTTCAGTCTCGTTTGCAAGAGCAAATAGGTGCTGCATAGTTTCAGCGTCGATAAGGTTCTTAGAGTAATCCACTAAGATGTCTGAACCGAAACGAGTAGAAAAGCTCTCGAAACGCTTTGCATCTTGAGCAAATAGCTCTTTCATATCCATATCTTGAGCAGACTCAAAATGTGCCGTTAGAGCTTTCCACGCTTGTGTTTGCGTTGGGTTGATATTTTTCAACATGATATCTATCTCGATGTTACTGTAGGTTTTATTCTAGACGTCACCAAAGTGATGAATAGAACCCCCGATTAGGCGAAAGTTTATATTTTTCTATGATGACCAAATCGCATCACCACTGAAAGATTCTTTGTAATTTTTTTTCACGACGTATTATGCCGCATATGAAGAGCGGTACCTTGAGATAAATCAGAATTAGATTTCCTGATAGCAGAATCGGTACTGACTCTAGCGCTCACATCATTAAATGTGAGCGAAACCTGATAAATTCAAGTTCAAAAGATAGCGTTAAACCACTTTTTTTCCAAATACATTATAGAGGATGGCGTATGTGGATTCAGAAGACGATACACCTACACGCACAAAAACGTGGATTTCATCTCATCACTGATGAAATTGAACAACAGATATCCGATATCCATTCACTGTCTGTTGGTTTATTACATCTATTCATTCAGCATACTTCTGCTAGCCTTACGCTAAATGAGAACGCAGACCCTACTGTCCGCACTGATATGGAATCACACTTTAATAAGTTTGTGCCCGAACGAGCACCCTACTACAAGCACACCTACGAAGGTGATGATGATATGCCCGCTCACATTAAAGCATCGACACTTGGCACCAGTGTGACAATTCCGATTACCAATGGTCGTCTAGCATTAGGGACATGGCAGGGCATTTACTTAGGTGAACACCGAGATTGTGGCGGAAGTCGTACCGTTATTGCTACCATTCAAGGTGAGTAACGTTAAGTTATCAACAGTGAAATACCGCTTAACAAACATAATGATAGGCAACAAAAAAGGGTGACACAGTTATGTGTCACCCTTTAAAAATATAAGTTAGTCGAGTTAGTAAAACCAGATTAGAAAGGCTGGTTTATCATAACCCTAAAAGTCCCTTCATCACCGCCTCGCGCTAATTCAGCACGTACAACAATGCCTTCAACCTGGAAACGAACTGCGCCGCCTAGGCTCCATTTCATGTCTGTGTGCAGTGTTTTGATATCGTACTCATCAGCAACACGCCCGACTTCAGCAAATGCCACCCACTGCCACCAAGGCAAATCGTAGTAGTTAATCAGTGGGATATCGCCCAGTGGTTGCCAATCAGGAAGCACTCGATATTCCGCAGAGTAGTGAATAGCAGAACGACCGTGGTAACGGCCTCCGGTATAACCTCTTAAGCGATATAAGCCACCGAGTCGAGCTTGTTCTGTTTCCGGTGGACGAGCACAATCTTGCCCTGAACAGTTGCCCCACGTAGGTGTGTCAGCGGTATAGAAATCAAATGCCACGACTTGTTGGTCGAACAAATCCCCCAAAGGGCCCAATGCAAAATACTGACTGTTTTGGAATGTCCACTTCAGCCATAAGTCATCGTTAGACCAACTTTCAGCGCCGGTAGTAAACTCAAGATTGGTATGAGACCCCTTGGTTGGGTTGCGTGTGCTATCACGGTTATCCCAATCAAACGCCAAACTAAAACCTGTCGCTTGTTCGCTATTGTTTAAGCCTTCTAGCTCACGAGTCGTATAGAAAGGCGTAAAGACAATCGAGCTGACACCTGACTCTAATGGGGAAGCAAAGCTCACATCTTTGATGGGTTGGAAAGCCCCTAGCAAGCCATGCTCTGCAACATTGCCCCAAGGCAGCAGATACTTAAACTCAACCTGATAGTTTTCTTCTAAGCCGTCGGCAATGGTTTTATCATCAATAGATGAATCATTATCGCCTTGAGGGCCAATGTAATACGGGTTTTCGTTAAAGCGAGCTTGGTACATCTGAGTACTGAACAATACGTTCTCAGACAGTGCGAAGTTAAAGGCTGATAAGAAACCGACGTAGCTGTCTTTATCTGAATAAAGCGCCATGCCAAACAGAGCGGCTTGAGGTTGCCAAACACCCTTTGCGACACCAGCAACCCCGAAGGTATTACCCATGGTTTCAGTACTAAAATAGAAAGGAACAAAGGCTGAATCTTTTTCTTCACTCACAGCGGGAGAAGACAAGCTGACACCGAGTAATGCCATTGCAGACATTAACCAGTATCGAGTCGTTCGTATGAACATCATTTACTTATAGGATCCATAGTTACTTCACATTAGTTACTTCACGTACTCCATCGCAACACGCGAAGTCAGCTTAGTAACCAGCTCGTAAGCGATAGTGCCGATATGTTCTGCGACTTCTTCTGAAGGTAAATTTTTACCCCATAATGTTGCTTCATCACCGACTTTATCTGCCGCATCAGGGCCAAGATCAACCGTTAACATGTCCATTGATACACGTCCTGCGATCGGTACTTTTCGGCCGTTAACGAATACTGGAGTGCCGTTAGGAGCAGTGCGAGGATAACCATCACCATAACCTATCGCGATCACACCAACCTTGGTATCTCGCTCACTGGTCCAGTTACCGCCATAGCCAACACTTTCACCCGCTTTAACATCACGAACGGCTATCAGGTGCGAGGTCAAAGTCATTACAGGATAAAAGCCGAGATCTTGCGCTGATTTATCAGCAAAAGGAGAAACACCGTAAGAGATAATTCCCGGGCGAACCCAGTCAAGGTGGCTATCTGGCCAAGCTAATAGACCCGCAGAAGCAGCAAGTGAACGCTCACCTTCGCAACCGTCGGTGAGCGATAAGAAAAGCTCGGTCTGTTCAACGGTGGTTGCTCTATCAAGTTCATCAGCACAACCGAAATGACTCATGTAGCGCAGAGGTTTAGCGACATTCGCACATTGATGTAAGCGCTCAACAAAGTTTTGGTATTGCTCAGGACGAGCACCTAGGCGATGCATACCACTGTCGACTTTTAGCCAAACCACGACAGGTGTTTCCAACTCTGCATTCTCTAGCGCGCTTAATTGCTCTTCGCAATGCACTACCGTTTGGATGTTATTGGTCACCAAGATTGGCAAATCACCCGAAGAATAAAACCCTTCTAGCAACAAAATAGGCTTAACAATGCCACCAGCACGAAGCTGTAATGCTTCTTCAATACGCGCCACACCAAAAGCATCAGAGCTTTTTGAATGTTTGGCAATATGCAGTAAGCCATGTCCGTAGCCATTGGCTTTCACAACAGACATTACCTTGCAATGAGGAGCCTTCGACTTTATCTGGTTCAGGTTATGTTCAAGCGCGTTTAAGTCAATACTCGCCGTCGCTGCTTTCATGTAAGTCATTAGTGATTACTCATCATCAAATGCAGGACCTGCATAGTTATCAAATCGGGAGTGTTGACCTTGGAACGTCAGACGAACCGAACCGATCGGACCGTTACGCTGCTTACCAAGGATGATTTCAGCGATGCCTTTCAATGAACTATCGGGGTTATAAACCTCATCACGATAGATAAACATGATTAAGTCGGCATCTTGCTCGATCGAACCTGATTCACGCAAATCCGAGTTTACTGGGCGCTTATCAGCACGTTGCTCTAGGGAACGGTTAAGCTGAGAAAGTGCCACAACTGGCACGTTGAGCTCTTTGGCGAGTGCTTTCAATGAGCGAGAAATCTCGGCGATCTCTAGAGTACGGTTATCAGATAACGAAGGTACACGCATTAATTGAAGGTAATCTATCATGATCATAGAGATACCATCATGCTCACGAGCGATACGTCGAGCACGCGAGCGCACCTCTGTTGGTGTTAAGCCCGAGCTATCATCGATATACATATTCTTCTTATCCATCAGAATACCCATACTCGACGAGATACGAGCCCAATCTTCATCGTCTAACTGACCGGTACGAATCTTGGTTTGGTCTACGCGAGAAAGTGACGCGAGCATACGCATCATCAGCTGTTCAGCAGGCATCTCTAGCGAGAAGATTAACACTGGCTTGTCTTGCTTCATCGCTGCGTTTTCACATAGGTTCATCGCAAACGTGGTTTTACCCATCGATGGACGCGCAGCAACAATGATTAAGTCAGAACCCTGAAGGCCTGCCGTTTTCTTATTGAGGTCGTTGAAACCCGTATCGACACCTGTCACACCATCTTGTGGCGATTTATATAAGATTTCGATACGTTCTAGCGTCTTCTCTAGAATGCTATCAACGTTTTGTGGACCTTCGTTTTCACTTGCACGGCCTTCGGCAATCGCGAAAACTTTACTCTCAGCAAGATCAACAAGTTCTTCCGATGTACGACCTTGAGGGTCATAACCAGAATCCGCAATTTCATTTGCCACACCAATCAGGCTACGCACCAATGCACGTTGTGCCACGATATCAGCATAGGCATTGATGTTTGCCGCACTTGGCGTATTTTTCGCTAGGTCAGCAAGGTAAGCAAAGCCACCCACTTCTTCAAGTTGCTCACGCAGCTCTAAATGTTCAGAGAGTGTAATAAGATCCAGAGGAGAGCTTTCTTCAAGGATATCCTTTACCGCTTCAAAGATCAGACGGTGAGGACGGCTATAAAAGTCTTTGGCCACAACCTTTTCGGCCACCGTATCCCAGCGTTCGTTATCCAATAACAAACCGCCAATAACAGATTGCTCAGCTTCTAATGAATGTGGCGGGACCTTGATGGCGTCCACCTGATCGTTGGCTGATTTCTGACTTTTGGTATCCACTATGACTACACTCAATAACTAATAATGATCGTTCATTATACCCAAGAACATCCGTTTGTAATCCGATCCTATGAGTTTGTTTTATTCTTCAGCAAGAATTTACCTATTGCTGACGGAATTAACCAAAGGTAGCATTACGATCCTTCCATTCATTCACTGTATAACTGAGGTATGCGTGTCCAAATTATTGGCTCTGAGCACTGGTCTTCTAAGCTCTAGTCTTCTAAGCATCGGCCTCCTGAGCACTCCGTTGGCCTTAGCGAATGATGCTAAAGCCTCTGTTGATGCAATCCTCGACTCGATAGTGGTAGCAGAACCTGCTGCTGAGCCGCTCATCGTTGCACCGACACCTGAAAAAGATATGGATATCGCACCAAGTGATACGAGTGACACAGAACTACCGAACCCACTGAATACTGAAGTCGAATTTGGATATCAGTCGCATACTGGTAATTCTGATTCTCGATCGCTGAATGCACGCCTGAACGGTGAGTACACGGCTGGTCGTCATAGAACCAGTGGCGAATGGAAATACTACAATCTCTACAAAGATGGCGAAGAAGATAAAAGGCAATCGACATATTCTGCTCAGAGTGACTACAAGTTAAGTCCGAAAACTTACCTCTATGGCAGCTTTAAAGGGGTCGATTCACGATACAGTGCTTATTTTAAGGACTACACCGTTTCTAGCGGTCTAGGTTATCAGTTTTCGAATACAGAAGAGTTTGTGTTGGAGGTCGAAGTGGGCCCGGGTTTTCGTTACCAAGAACCGAACCTTGATGAAATAGACGATGATGACATCATCTTCCCAGAGATCGTTGAAGAAGCGATTTTCCGTGGCAATGTAAATACATCATGGCAGGTATTGAAAAATTTGAAGCTTAAAGCCGATGTGACGTTGGTGTCTGGCCACAGCAACCTAAAATTTGATACTGAATTAGAAGCCATCAACGATATTACCGACAATATCGCACTAAAAATTGCTCACTCTCGACAGTACCACGACAAGGTACCTGAAGGGTTGAACAAAGAAGATTCCGTACTGTCTGTAAATCTACTTTTTCAATTCTAAATTTGAGAGCTGGTATAACGGTGTATCAATAAAAAACACCCTCGTTTTTTATTATGTAAGCTCCCCTCCTCTCTAGTGCTTTCTACTCCTGCAATAGTCACTGTTCCAAAGAGCTTAAAACTCATATTGCAGACATAAAAAAACACCAGCCGAAGCTGGTGTTTAAAACTTTCAAAAGAAAGAATTCGTCTTGGTACTGAAATTACTCAGCTGCAACGATAGCGATTTTCGCAGTAGCAAAAACTTCAGAGTGAAGTTGAATGCTTACTTCGAATTCGCCGATGTTACGTAGAGCGCCTTCAGGTAGGCGTACTTCGCTCTTAGCTACTGCAACACCTGCCGCTGTAATAGCGTCAGCGATGTCACGAGTACCGATAGAACCGAATAGTTTACCTTCGTCACCAGCTTTAGAAGCGATTGTAACGCCTTCTAGAGTGTTAACGCTCTCAGCGCGAGCTTCTGAAGCAGCTAGTTGCTCAGCAACTTTAGCTTCTAGTTCTGCACGACGAGTTTCGAACATAGCAACGTTGTCTTTAGTTGCCATAACTGCTTTACCCTGTGGGATAAGGAAGTTACGAGCGTAACCAGATTTAACGTTTACTTGGTCGCCAAGGCCACCTAGGTTACCGATCTTATCAAGTAGAATAACTTGCATTATCTTAGTCCTCTTAAACTATTATTAACTATTACCGATTACTGATGCTTGTCAGTGTACGGTAGTAGTGCTAGGTAACGAGAACGCTTGATAGCGCGAGCTAGCTGACGTTGGTATTTAGCACTTGTACCAGTGATACGGCTAGGTACAATTTTACCAGCTTCAGTGATGTAGTTTTTTAGAGTTGCTACGTCTTTGTAGTCAATCTCTTGTACGCCTTCTGCAGTAAAACGGCAGAATTTACGACGACGGAAGAAACGAGCCATGGGCTATCTCCTGATCTAAATTTAATAATGCGGTACTCACACGAACTTATAAATAAGTCTAAGCAAATGCTTGTAGTGAGAATACCTAAACGAGTTGAATAAAATTTAATGACCTAAAAGGCCAAAAAAGAATTACTCAGCAGCAGCTTCTGGCTTAGCTTCTTCTTCACGACGTGGTGCACGTTCTTCACGGTCATCACGACGAGGAGCACGCTCTGCACGCTCTTCTTTTTGCTTAAGCATGATAGATTGCTCAGTCACAGCGCCTTTAGTGCGCATGATCATGTTACGTAGAACTGCATCGTTAAAACGGAAAGCAGTTTCTAGCTCGTCCATCACTTCTTGGCCAGCTTCAACGTTCATAAGAACGTAGTGAGCTTTGTGAAGTTTGTTGATTGGGTAAGCCATTTGACGGCGGCCCCAGTCTTCTAGACGGTGGATAGTACCACCAGCTTCAGTGATTGAACCAGTGTAACGCTCGATCATGCCAGCAACTTGCTCGCTTTGATCAGGGTGAACCATGAATACGATTTCATAATGACGCATTTGGTTGCTCCTTACGGATTATTAGCTTCCACGAAAGGCTCGGTCGTCCAAGGGAAGCAAGGAACTAAAGAAAAATGACCGAGTTTTAAGGACGGCAAATATTATAGAAAGAACCCGGTATTGGCAAGCGGTATTTGGCTAATAATGAAACAGTTTTTCTGTCGCCATCTAGCCATCTGTGATTCTGTCAATTTGTCACTCTAGGCCCTAAAAAGAAACGCCCACCAGCAAGTGGTGAGCGTTAATAAATTCATAGACTTAAAGTCGCTTTGTCTTTTTACTCAGCTTAACGCTATTGAGCTAAACGCTGGCGTACCGCTTCGAACAGACAGATGCCCGATGCTACTGAAACGTTTAGGCTCGACACGCTGCCTGACATTGGGATCTTAATTAGGTCATCACAGGTTTCACGCGTTAGACGACGCATACCGTCACCTTCAGCACCCATAACCACAGCAAGAGGGCCTGTTAACTTCGCTTGGTAGATATCATGCGTTGCTTCACCTGCGGTACCCACAAACCATACACCCTGCTCTTGCAGTGCACGCATAGTACGAGCGAGATTGGTTACACGTACTAGAGGAACGGTTTCAGCCGCACCACACGCTACCTTGCTTACCGTTGCTGTTAGCGGCGAAGAGCGGTCTTTAGGTACGATAACAGCAGCAACACCTGCGGCATCCGCATTACGCAGACAAGCACCTAGGTTGTGAGGGTCTGTTACGCCGTCTAGAACCAACAGCAGAGGCTGTTCGTGCTGCGCTAGGATATCGTCTAGGTGAGTTTCATTAAGCTGCTTAGCAGGCTTCACCTTAGCAATAAGACCTTGGTGATTCGCACCTTGTGCTTTTTCATCAAGCGGCTTACGACCCATTTGTTGAATCGATACGCCAAATTGCTGCAATTGATTCAGTAATGGAAGAAGGCGATCGTCTTGACGCCCTTTCAGTACATAGGCTTCGATAAAACGTGCTGGATCTTTTTCTAGTACGGCTTTCACCGCGTGAATACCGTAAATAAATTCGTTACTCATTGTCTCTGGTTACTCTTATTGCTCAGAGGTGAATGTCATCAAACCCGATGCACCCATCTCTGTATTGTTTATTTCGAGAGCATGCATCTTCCGCCTGATACTCTCGCATTTAAATTCGTTAGACGTTTAAGCCCTACTAGTCACTGTAATGACGATAGCTTAAGACTTATCAGCCTTTGGCTTACGGCTTGCTGCGCGCTTTTTCTTCGCACGAGCTTTAGCAGCACCAGTTTTATTCGCTGGATTTTTCTTCTTAGCTGAGCTTTCGCTACTTCCGTCTGGTCGTTTAGTTGGTTCAACTAAAGGCGTTGCAGGTACACCCGGCTTATTACTCTTCACCGCTGAACGCTTCTTGCTTTTCGCCTTTTTCATCGCTTCAGCAGCACGCTTCTTGGCTGTTTTACCTTTACCACGCGGCTGACGATCGGTGTCTTCTAAATCAAAGTCGATTTGACGAGTTTCTAAGTTAACTGCCGAAACCTTCACTTTAACCGAGTCACCCAAGCGGTAGATATTGCCTGAACTTTCACCAACCAGACGCTGACCAACAGCATCAAATTGGTAGTAGTCATTCGCTAGCGCTGAGATATGTACCAGACCATCGATGTGCAGTTCCGTTAGACGCACAAAGAAGCCGAAGCCAGTTACGTTGGCAATCACGCCATCCATCACTTCGCCAACATGGTCTTGCATGTATTCACATTTCAGCCAGTCGTTCACTTCACGTGTAGCGTCATCAGCACGACGCTCAGTCATTGAACACTGCTCGCCGTAGAAATCCATATCATCGAAAGTGTAATGGTAACCACCGGTTGGCGTCCAACGTTCGCTGTTACGGCCTTCTTCTTTCGCAATAAGGTACTTAATCGCACGGTGCAATAGTAAATCTGGGTAACGACGAATTGGCGAGGTAAAGTGAGCATAGCGCTTAAGAGCTAGACCAAAGTGACCCGCGTTATCCGCGTTGTATACCGCTTGTTTCATTGAGCGCAGCAGCATAGTTTGGATTAACTCACGGTCTTCACGTTCGTTAATCTGCTGCATCAGTTGTGCATAGTCTACCGGAGATGGCGACAGGCCACCTTCCAGTGTTAAACCTAATTCACTTAAGAAGCTCTTGAAGCCCATTAAGCGCTCTTCACCCGGAGTATCGTGAACACGGTATAGAGCAGGCTCTTTCGCTTTTTCTACGTAAGATGCCGATGCGATATTCGCAAGAATCATACATTCTTCGATGATCTTGTGTGCATCGTTACGGATTACTGGCTCAATACGGTCGATCTTACGATCCGCATTGAAGATAAACTTAGTTTCTACCGTTTCAAATTCAATCGCACCACGTTCGTCACGCGTTTTCTTAAGCACCTTATACATCTTATGAAGCTCTTCAAGATGTGGTACTTCTGGTTCGTAACGTTCACGTAACTCTTCATTGCCATCTAAGATCGCGCCTACTTTGTTATAAGTAAGACGAGCATGAGAATTCATGACTGCTTCATAGTGCTTGTAGCCTGACAGTTTACCTTTGTCTGAGATAGTCATCTCACACACCATACACAAACGGTCGACTTGAGGGTTCAATGAACACAAACCATTTGAAAGTACTTCTGGCAGCATTGGGACAACTTGTGATGGGAAGTATACCGAGTTACCACGGTTAATCGCTTCCTTGTCTAGCGCTGTCTCTGGGCGAACGTAGTAACTTACGTCAGCAATCGCTACCCATAGGCGCCAGCCGCCGCCTTTCTTCGCTTCACAGTAAACCGCATCATCGAAGTCACGCGCATCTTCGCCATCAATGGTAACCAATGGGAGTTTGCGTAGATCAACACGTCCTTCTTTTGCTTCTTCAGGAACATGCTCACCAAGATTTTCGATTTGCTTATCTACCGCTTCAGGCCACTCTTGTGGGATCTGGTGAGTACGGATCGCGATCTGCGTTTCCATACCCGGAGCCATATTCTCACCAAGAACTTCGGTCACTTTACCCATCATGTTACGAGAACGACCACCGCGGTCCGTAATTTCAATCACAACCACATTACCCATTCGAGCACCGCCTTTATGCTCAGTTGGGATCTGGATGTCGTGACTAATACGCGAATCATCAGCAACCACATAAGAATGGCCGTACTCTAGGAAGAAGCGACCAACAAGTGGCGTTTTACGCTCTTCAAGCACACGAACCAAACGGCCTTCACGACGGCCACGCTTACTGTTGTCAGTTGGCTGAACCAATACGTAATCACCGTGCATGATGGTTTTCATCTGATGATGCGGCAGCACGATATCATTGTCTTTACCCACACTGCCGTCTGGGCGTACCCAACCATGACCGTCTTTATGACCAATCACAAAGCCTTTAATCAATTCCATCTTCTCAGGCAATGCGTAACACTGACGACGAGTAAAGATAAGCTGTCCATCACGTTCCATTGCACGTAAACGACGACGCAGCCCTTCATATTGTTCCTCTCCAGCCAAACCCAAAGCTTCGAATAGATCGTTGCGGTTCATAGGAATATTCGCGTCTGTTAGAAACGAAATAATGAACTCACGGCTTGGTACTGGGTTTTCGTAATTTTTCGACTCTCGGTCGGCAAAAGGATCAACAGTGGTTGTCGCTGTCGTGTTTTCTGACATTGGTGTGTTTTTTGACATAGGCGGGCCTGCTTAAGCAAGGAAGGTATATTACCCCTAGTATATCTGATGCTAGAGGTAAGCTACAGATATGCTTTGGAAAAGCCTAAAATAACCTAAGATTGATACATATCTTCACTTTGTGAAACATCACTTCATAGACGCGGACTATCATCAAAATCTCAAGCAAACGATAAAACAAACGTTTGCGCCATGAATGAAATACACTATTATCCACGCACTTTACCAACACCTGTTCTGAGTATTGATATGAAACTAAAACGCACCCTATTGGCTTCAGCGATGGCAAGCCTAGCTCTATTTCCATTTGCAAGTTCAGCAATGGAAAAAGCTGACCTGATGATAACCGATGCCATGGTTCTAACCATGAACCAAGAGAAAACGGTTTACGAGAGCGGCACTGTTGTCGTCAAAGACAACAAGATCATTGCGGTTGGCGATGCTTCGCTAGAGAAGCAGTATCAAGCTAAACAAGTGCTAGACGTTGATGGCGATATCGTAATGCCAGGTCTCATCAATACTCATACTCACGTATCCATGACGGTTTTCCGTTCGTTGGCCGATGATGTGCCTGATCGCTTGCACCGCTACATCTTCCCACTTGAAGCTAAGTTAGTATCTCGCGATATGGTTCGTATAGGCGCTAACCTAGGTAACGTTGAAATGGTAAAAGGTGGCGTAACCACTTACGCTGATATGTACTACTTTGAAGACGAAGTGGCTAAAACTGTTGATAAAATTGGTATGCGCGCAGTATTGGGCGAAACAGTAATCAAATTCCCAGTGGCTGATGCAGCAAACGCGGAAGAAGGTATTAAATACGCTTTAAACTTCATTGAAGAATATAAAGATCACCCGCGTATTACACCTGCATTTGCTCCTCACGCCCCTTACACAAACACAACAGAAGTCCTTCAAAAAGTAGCAAAGCTTTCTCTAGAACTTGATGTTCCAGTAATGATTCACTTAGCTGAATCTCATCGTGAAGAAGAAAAAATTGCAAAGCGAGCTGAAGGTTTATCTCCGGTTCAATACATGGACAGCATTGGTGCACTAAACAAAAACTTAGTTGGCGCACACATGATCCTAGTAGACGATCATGATATCGATCTTGTGAAAAAATCAGATATGGGTGTGGCTCATAACATGAGTGCCAACATCAAGTCGGCAAAAGGCGTATCACCTGCGCTTAAGATGTATGACGAAAATGTACGTATCGGTTTAGGTACTGATGGCCCAATGTCTGGTAACACACTGAGCACTATTGATGAGTTCAACCAAGTCGCTAAGGTTCACAAGCTAGTTAATAAAGATCGTGCTGCAATGCCGCCGATCAAAGTGATCGACATGGCGACAATGGGCGCGGCAAAAGCGCTACACATGGAAAATAAGATCGGTTCTCTTGAAGCAGGTAAACTAGCCGACATCATAGTGATCGACACCAAGGCGCCAAACATGGTTCCTGTGTACAACCCATACTCAGCATTAGTTTACTCAGCTAACTCGGGTAACGTTCGTCACACCATCGTTGATGGCAAGATCATCATGCAAGATCGCGACATGCTAACGGTCGATGAAGATCAAATTCGCCAAGAAGCTCTCGATTTCACCAAAGTCGTTCGTAAGACGGTAATTGAATCTGGTGAAGTTGTTCAATAACCAGTAAGGCGGAGCGCTGTGCTCTCGTAAAATCAAGGCCACAGTTAAATCCAAAAGCAGTTAAGATCAAAAAGGCCTCGCTGATATTCACCAGCGAGGCCTTTTTTAATACGAGATAGATGAGTAATGAGTGCAGTCATTAATCATCTACTCAAAATCACGATTCGATCTTACCAGAAGACATCACGGCGTTTTGCTCGAGCGATAATATTGTCTGGCATTCTCTGTTCTAAGCCGCTACGAAGCACAGTAATACGTTTGTGCTGCCTTTGATCTGCCGTTACCGAATTATACAGCCAACGGTAAGCATCTTCGTAATCCAATGGGCTACCATAGTCACGTAACAAGAGTTCTGCTAAGTGGATGCTTGCACTTAAATTACCCATAGAGGCAGCTTCACGTAAATACGGGATCGCACGCTCTTTGTCTTGTTGAACTAAGGTACCACGAGAGTAATAACGACCTAGCTGTTCTAGCGCAGCAGGTAAACCTTGATGCGCCGCATTTTCCATATAGTAAAGACCAAGCTCTACATCTTGTGGAACACACACACCCCAAGCCAACATGTCACCGTATAAAAACTCATAAGAAGGCAAGCTAATACGCGTTGCACGAGCAACGATATCTTCAACTAACTGGCACTTATCAGCTTTCACTCGCTCTAGGTGTTGGTTATTCTCTATTAAATTAATCAGTTCAGCTTCTGTATATATTGGAACGGGCTCTCCCACATCAGCCAAATCTGCATGACTCAAGGGTGAGCTCAGCGCCACTATCAATGAAGCTGCTACAATTCGTAGCTTCATATCTGCACTCTATTATCTGTCATTAAAGCTATCTATTGAGGGCAGCAGATGATTTCTACACATACCAAAATAGGGTGAACTTCACTTTCCATGATATCTGTATCGGCAATAACCCTGACGGCTTTAGACAAAACTTGCCGCTAATGGGCAATATTTTGCCATATGGTGTTCAAAAGATCATCACAGAAAGCTTCGTTTTCAAATTGCAGGTATTAAAAAGCCGACTTAATAAAGTCGGCTTTTAGAAAACTATTTAATTATCAAAGCACTTTAAGTATCAAAGTACTGTTCGTGCTGTGGTAATCACTCTGCGGGCATTACGCGCCGTATGGGTGAACCTTGATGATAGTTTCGTTACGATCTGGGCCAGTTGATACGATATCAATTGGAACGCCAGTTAGGTCTTCGATACGCTTGATGTAATCTAGAGCAGCTTGTGGAAGCGCGTCGATAGATTTAGCACCAAATGTGTTTTCAGACCAACCAGGCATTGTTTCGTAGATTGGCGTCGCTTCTTCGAATGACTCAGCAGCCATTGGAGAAACTTCTAGAATAGAACCATCTTTCATCTTGTAACCAGTACAGATTTTTAGTTCTTCTAGGCCATCTAGAACGTCTAGTTTAGTTAGACACATACCAGATAGAGAGTTGATTTGGATTGCACGACGCATAGCAACAGCATCGAACCAACCTGTACGACGTAGACGACCAGTCGTTGCGCCAAACTCGTGACCAACATCGCCTAGGTGCTTACCGACTGGGTCTTGCTTCTCAAGGCCATCGTATAGCTCAGTTGGGAATGGACCTGAACCAACACGAGTACAGTAAGCCTTAGTAATACCAAGGATGTAACCGATGTGACGAGGACCGAAACCAGAACCTGCAGCAACACCACCAGCAGTCGTGTTAGAAGACGTTACGTATGGGTAAGTACCGTGGTCGATATCTAGTAGCGTACCTTGAGCACCTTCAAACATAATCTTGTCGCCGCGCTTACGTGCTGCGTCTAGTTCGTCAGTTACGTCGATAACCATCGCAGTTAACATGTCTGCGTAGCTCATCGCTTGCTCAAGTACATCTTCGTAGCTTACTGTTTCAGCTTTGTAGAAGTGCTCTAGTTGGAAGTTGTGGAATTCCATAACTTCTTTTAGCTTCTCAGCAAATGCTTCTTTATCGAAAAGGTCGCCAACGCGTAGACCGCGACGAGCAACTTTATCTTCATAAGCAGGACCGATACCACGACCTGTTGTACCGATAGCTTTAGCGCCACGAGCGATTTCACGCGCGTTGTCGATAGCAATATGGTACGGAAGAATTAGAGGACAAGCTTCAGAGATGAAAAGACGCTCACGCACTGGGATACCGCGTTCTTCAAGAGGTTTCATCTCTTTAAGAAGTGCGTCAGGCGATAATACAACACCGTTACCAATAACACATTTAACGTTATTGCGTAGGATGCCTGATGGAATTAAGTGAAGAACGGTTTTTTCACCGTCAATTACAAGTGTGTGACCTGCATTGTGACCGCCTTGGTAGCGAACCACGTATTTTGCATCTTCAGTTAAAAGGTCAACGATTTTACCTTTACCTTCATCACCCCATTGGGTGCCTAGAACGACTACGTTATTTCCCATCTTTCCAATTTCTGTTGCTAATTAAAAATGGATTCTAGCACTGAATCACACTTCTTGCAGTCACTTTTTGTTCATAAACGTTAACGCTGTACAAAAATAAACCAGCGATAACTGAGGGCGAATGTGTAAAGATGCTGATATCATTGCATTTTATAGACAAAAGGCAGAACCATGTCTCAATCAATTTGGCTCGCTATTGGGCTCGTTCTTATCGTTGAAGGGCTCGGCCCCTTGATTGCACCCAATGGCTGGAGAAACATGGTCGCGCAACTGAGCGAGCAACCAAACACGCAACTGCGCCGTATTGGCGGTTGTCTTGTGGTCGCTGGTGCCGTTATCGCCTTCATGACCTACCGTTAGGTTTTCTCAAAGTACGGAGCTGTCACTACAGCTTCCCTCGAAGATTCAATGGTCAACCTGCAATCTTCAATCTTCAATCTTCAATCTTCAATCTTCAACGAATAGAAAACAAAAAGGCTCCCATTATGGGAGCCTTTTGATTTTTAGGTACTTCGCTAATTTAATGAATTAACGAATCCGCTTATTTTGCTGGAGCACCGCTTGCTTGATTCATGTATTGGAAGAAGTCAGTCTTCGGATCCAGTACTAGAATGTCGCTCTTATCGCTAAATGATGTCTCATAAGCTTGCAGTGAACGCATGAAGCCATAGAACTCAGGGTCTTTGCTAAATGCATCAGAGTAGATCTTCGCTGCTTCTGCATCAGCATCACCACGAGTCACTCGAGCAGTACGGTCAGCTTCAGCAAGAACAGTCGCGACTTCTAGCTCAGCTTGAGCACGGATAACTTCTGCTTTCTCACGACCTTGTGAACGGTGTCTACGAGCAACCGACTCACGTTCTGCACGCATACGGCGGTAGATAGATTCACTGATTTCGTCAGGAAGGTTAATCTTCTTCATTCGGAAATCAACGACTTCAACACCTAAATCAGCCATCGCACTTTCTGCCGTTCCAGACAAAACGTTTTCCATGATCTTATCGCGTTCGCCATCAACTTCTAGAGCTTCTGCAGCCGCTACCGTTGTGACAACTTCGCTATCAGCAGAGTCTGGCAGGATGTCCTTATTACGAGGGCCTGACACGATCTGCTTAATTTCACGAGAACCAATTTCAGAACGAAGAACATCTGTCACTTTACGCTCAAGAAGTGCTTCTGCCGTCATGATATTGCCGCCGCCGGTACTCAGATAAAAACGTCCAAAATCAGCAATACGCCATTTTGCGTAGGTATCAATTAGAACGTCTTTTTTCTCTGATGTTACGAAACGGTCAGAACGACCATCCATCGTTTGAATACGAGCATCAAGTACTTTTACGCGATCAAACATAGGCAGTTTAAAGTGCAAGCCTGGTTCATAAATTCGTGATACGCCGTTGTCATCGAGAACTCGACCAAAACGAATTACCATGCCACGTTCGCCTTCTTGAATCACAAATAGTGACATCAATAGAAGGGCAATCGTCACAACTAATACAGGGATCATTAATTTACGCATTATTAGTATCTCCCTTGACGTGAACTGTCTGAACGAGTTTGAGTGCTAGACTTTGGATCTGCTTGAGTTTCTAACTCAATTTGATCGTAAGTTGATGATGTTTTTGCAGGGCGATTGCCCGACTGAGAACCACCTTGTGCGCCTAGCTTATCAATTGGTAGGTATAGCAAGTTACCGCTTGATTCAGAATCAATCAGGACTTTCGATGTGCTTGAGTACACTTTTTCCATTGTATCAAGGTACATACGGTTACGTGTCACTTCAGGAGCGGCTTGGTATTCAGGTAGCAGTTTCTCGAACTGAGCTACTTGACCTAGAGCACCATTAACTGTGCGCTCTGAGTAACCCACCGCTTCTTTCTTCAAACGCTCAGCACGACCTGTTGCTTTTGGAAGAATGTCATTTCGGTAAGCTTCAGCTTCACGTTCAAAACGCTCTTCATCCTCACGAGCCGCGATAGCATCATCAAATGCATCTTTCACTTGCTCTGGTGGACGTGCTGACTGGAAGTTCACGTCAACAATCAGAATACCCATGTCGTAGCTATCAATAATACGGTTCAACGTTTCTTGAGTGCTTTGACGAATCTGCTGACGACCACTTGTCAAGATACTATCCATTAGTGAGTCACCAATTACCGCACGAAGCGCAGAATCGGTTGCTTGGCGTAAACTGTCGTCTGCATTCGTTACACGATACAAGTATTTGTATGGATCAGAAACACGGTATTGAACACCCATTTCAACGGTCACAACGTTTTCATCTTTCGTTAGCATGGTGCCAGCAGCACGTAGAGAACGAATCGCTTGAACGTTTACCAGTTGCTCATCTTTGATTTCATCGATAAAGCGTGGGTGCCAGTTAAGACCAGGTTCCTCGATACGGTCGAACTGACCCAGTCGAAGTACTACTGCTCTTTCTGCTTCGCCAACGGTATAGAAACCAGCGAAGAACCAGATAGCAATCGCAATGACAGCAATGACACCAAAGCCAATCGCACCGCCACCACCAATAGATGGCCCGTTACCGTTGCCACCTTTTTTACCAAACTTGCCACCTAACTTTTGACTTAGTTTACTAAACACTTCGTCTAAGTCTGGCGGTCCTTGATCTCGGCCGCCGCGATTATTGTTCTTACCCCAAGGGTCGTTATCGCGGCCGTTATTATCGCCGTTGTTGTTATTTCCAGGCTCATTCCACGCCATTAGAAAGCTCCATCATTTGATATGACGTTATACTGTAGCAGTCTCTTTGGTAACGATAAAGTCACCTAAGAGCGCCCCTTCTCTTTTTTCAAGTTTAGACCAATCTATTTGTTGCATTCGGATATCTATCAACAAGTTACCACTTTCATCATACTCTTCTTGTTGAATACATTTCATCTCAAAGAATAAGCTACGAATACGGCCTTGATGTTGATGTGGAATACACAATCGGAATTGAACCATTTGACTTGCTAAACGCTCAGTTAAAGCTTCAAACAGCAGTTCAATGCCTTCTCCTTCCATTGCAGAAACCCAAACAGCGCGAGGTGCGCCCTCTTCGTCTCTTTCAATTCGAGGTTTTTGGTCTTCCATGCAGTCAATTTTATTCATGACCACAAGGGTTGGCACTTCATGAGCATCGATTTCTTCTAATACTTCATGAACAGCCTGAATGTTCTCACGAAAGCGGTCATCACTGGCATCAACAACATGTAACAAAATGTCAGCTTCCTGCGTCTCTTGTAACGTAGCCTTGAACGCAGCGACCAAGTCGTGTGGTAGATGACGGATAAAACCTACGGTATCTGCGAGAATTGCAGGCCCGACATCTGCCAAATCAATCTTACGTAGTGTTGGGTCTAAGGTTGCAAACAGTTGGTCTGCCGCATAAACACCAGCACTTGTGATGCGATTGAAAAGTGTTGATTTCCCCGCGTTGGTATAACCAACCAAAGAAATTGTTGGGATTTCAGCTCGATTACGAGCACGTCGTCCTTGTTCACGCTGCTTAGCGACTTTCGCTAAACGACGTAATATTGCCTTTATACGGTCACGCAACAAACGTCGATCGGTTTCCAGTTGAGTTTCACCTGGACCACGAAGACCAATACCACCTTTCTGCCTTTCAAGGTGAGTCCAACCACGAATCAATCGAGTAGAGATATGACGAAGCTGAGCGAGCTCAACTTGTAGCTTACCTTCATGAGTTCGCGCTCGTTGTGCAAAGATATCTAAGATCAAACCCGTGCGATCTATCACACGACATTTACACAATTGCTCGAGGTTTCGCTCTTGGGCAGGAGAGAGGGAGTGGTTAAAAATCACAATTTCAGCACCGGTTAGCTGAACAGCTTGTGCGATTTCTAGGGCTTTACCTTCTCCAACGTAGTATTTAGGGAGTGGGGATTGTCGGCTACCAGTAATCACTTGTAGCGTTTCTACCCCCGCTGAGGAGACCAGCATTTCACATTCGCTCAGGTCTTCCCATTCTCCCTCTTGCGTGAAGTTGATATGAACAAGTACGGCTCGCTCGCCGGATTCATAACGGTCAAACAAGCAACCAACTCCTTATTACAGCGCAAGCTGTATCAATTGAACGATTAATCTTCAGTCTTCTCAGGACGATCAGATGGCGCGCGTTGTTGCTCGCCGCTGTGGTGACTAACTGCACGAGCAGGAACCACAGTAGAAATCGCATGCTTGTAAACCATTTGATTTACTGTGTTCTTCAATAAGATCACGAATTGATCGAAAGACTCGATCTGACCTTGCAGCTTGATGCCGTTAACAAGATAGATAGAGACTGGAATGCGCTCACGACGGAGTGCATTTAGGAATGGGTCTTGTAGCGATTGCCCCTTAGCCATTTTATTTTCCTTATTTATATTTTGTTGTAATTATTTAGCTAGTGGTGCACAAAAAGGTGCGGCCTTTGCATCTGAGCTAAACGAATAAAAAAACTCCGTTGTTATTGAAAGGCTGTGATTTTTAAAAGCCTCAACAACTGATCCTTTCCAGAGTATATTCACGCAAAAGCGATCACATTATACACAGCAATACTAATTAGATGCTATTGCATCTGAAAGAGTTTCTAACGCCTGTTCAATGTTTTCGCTATCCAACCAAGTTAAATCATCCCAACTGCGTAACCAGGTGATTTGTCGCTTGGCCAATTGACGGGTTGCGCAGACACCACGGAAAACCGCTTCGTCTAAATCGCAATTCCCATCTAAATAATCCCACATCTGCCTATAACCAACGCATCGGATCGATGGCAGTTCAGGGTGAAGATCTTCTCTGGCGTACAACGCTTTCATTTCATCTTCAAATCCCGCTTCTATCATCTTCTCGAAACGCAGCTCAATGCGGCGATGGAGTTCTTTCCTTTCCTTGGGAGCTATTGCAAATTGTTTTACACGAAATGGCAGGCTATCGCCTTTCGTTTGAGTTAGCTCTGTTAATGTTTTACCCGAAATTCGGTAAACTTCCAATGCCCTTGAAAGCCTTTGTGGATCATTTGGGTGTATTCTTTCAGCGGATACGGGATCTATCTCTCTTAATTGATCATGCAATGCCTGCCAACCCTGTTCAATAGACTCCGCTTCAATCTGCTTACGAATCTCTTGATCCGCGGCGGGTAATGGCGATAAACCTTCCAACAATGCCTTGTAGTAAAGCATTGTGCCACCAACAAGTAGCGGGATTTTACCTTCCGCTACAATCTTATTCATTTCACTGATCGCATCACGACGAAAGTCAGCCGCAGAATACGCTTCGCTTGGATCGAGAATATCAATCAAACGATGAGGCGCGAGCGCGAGCTCTCCTGCATCCGGCTTAGCAGTACCAATATCCATGTCTTTGTAGATTAGCGCCGAATCGACACTGATGATCTCTACCGGGTATTTCTGACGCAAGCGGATAGCTAAATCTGTTTTTCCTGATGCCGTTGGGCCCATTAAAAACAACGCTAAAGGTAATTTTTCAGTCATGATATTTTGTATTTATTTCTCTGTTAGAGCACTTAATTAAAAGGCTTCATGTCGCGATACACTTGTCTACTAAGAAAAGCCTCATCACAACAGTTAAATCGTAAACAGCCGAAGCCGTAAATAAGCTTAATTTATCTAAGACTCAGCTGTGAAAATTCACCTACAAACTAAGCCATAAAAGCAGCGATGGTTGCAGAAAAGTCGATAGGATTAACAAATTCGGGATCATCTAATGGAAGTAGACCATGCCAAAGTTGCTCAAGTTCCCCAACTAGTTGAACCGCTTCAGATAAAGTGTAGTCGTTTTTTACTTGTGCTGTCTGAATCCCGATCCAGTTAACCAGTAATGGTAACGTATCGCTAGAAAAGCTATGACCTTGAGTTTCCGAGGCCTGAGCGTTTATTGAAGCCGCGTACGATAACAGATCTGGGATCAAAATTTGTAAGTTTTGCTGCCTCAAAGGAGAAGGCACTCCCATCACCATTATCGCTTCGTTATTCCTAGCTTTAAGCTCGATACCAAGCACAGACAGCATTGGACTTAGCGCCTTAGCGACACTGACTAAATCAGCGCCTAATTTGATGGATAAAGGCACTAATAATGGTTGGCTCTTTAACGCGCCATCACGCGTATCAAGCTGGCCAACAACACGCAATAACTCAGCCTTAGCCAAAGAAACCAACACACTGCCGTTCTTATTACCCATCACCAAATACTGACGCTCCACAATCGAGACCGCTTTGCCCAAGTCCGTCACAGGTACTCTTGGCTTTAAATGAACAGGATTCTGTTGAGCAGGCTTAGCTTCTTTATTTTCTATGTTGTCTCTGGTTTCTACTGGTACCACATGGTCTTGAGGTGAGAATGGTTCTACAACTTGGTCATCAAAACCTGGAGTTTTCAGAAGCTCTTTATAGGCCTTCACTTCTCGCTTAGATGGAGCAGGTTCACCATGATGTTGGTGCGGCTCTTTTTCTTTTTTAGGTTCAGGTCGAGACTCTATCCACTCTTGGCGAGGCGAACCGGTAAAACTGGTTTCGCGATCCGACGAGCCTCTGCTAGGCGATGAACCTCGATTAGCTGGCGAGCTATAATGTTGCCCACCATCATTAACGCTGTGTTGAGGTTGATCGTAAGCGTGCTCAGAGTCTGCTTTTCTTGGGTAGGCTGGCGTTTGCTCAATAGCATATCTTTCACTATCAGATACTTGAGGTTGTTCTGAACTGCTCGGCATTGTGCTTTCAAGCTCTGAGAAACTGGCAATCTCTCCGATACCAGAATTCACGCTATCTTGCTGATGATGTATCACTTCTGACTGATGAAACGCAGACTGCTTGATCGGTGCTGCATCAATTTGTTTGCTTTGGGCTAAGCCATCGCTCAAGGCTTGGTAGATAAAGTCGTGTACAAGGCGGGCTTGATGAAAACGCACTTCATGTTTTGCAGGATGAACATTCACGTCCACCTGATGTGGGTCTAGCTCAATGAACAACACATACGTCGCGAATTGGTCGGGGCGCAAGCTAGTTTCGTAGCTTTGACGAATCGCATGATTGATCAGCTTGTCACGCATCATACGACCATTCACATAACAGTATTGCAGATCGCTTTGTTGTCTTGCTCCTTCAGGCGTGGTGATCCAGCCATGAAGTTTTAAGCCTTGATGCTCAAGTTCGATCTTAAGCATATGGCGAACAAAAGGATTGCCACATACTGCTGCGATGCGCTTTTCGGCTTGAACTTGTGTTTTTGCAGCGCGGTACTGACGAATCATTTTACCGTTATGACGAAGGTTAATCGTCACATCAAAACGGCTCAATGCAATGCGTTTAAGCAGCTCATCGATATGCGTGAATTCGGTTTTCTCGGTGCGTAAGAATTTACGTCGTGCCGGAGTATTGAAGAACAGATCCAATACCTCAACCGAGGTGCCAATGGGATGCGCTGCTGGCTGCAGTTTCACCTGCATATCACGACCTTCACTATGTGCAGCCCAAGCTTGATCCTGAGTCGTAGGGCGTGAAGTCATAGTTAGACGCGCAACAGAACTAATACTCGCCAGTGCTTCACCTCGGAAACCTAGGCTGACGATCGCTTCAAGGTCATCAAGAGTATGAATTTTAGAGGTAGCATGACGGCTTAATGCCAAGGCAAGCTCATCTTTAACAATGCCCTTGCCGTTGTCACGAACGCGGATCATCTTAGCGCCACCTTTCTCTATATCGATATCGATACGTGTCGCACCAGAATCCAAACTGTTCTCAACCAACTCTTTCACAACAGAAGCAGGTCTTTCTACCACTTCACCCGCTGCGATTTGGTTAGCTAGCCGAGCTGGCAGTATTTTGATCGTCATATGTATAGCTACCTTACTGCCATTTATAGAAGCACTTCTCGCGTTTGAGATTGCTTCTATGTTCTAAACATTACTTCAACATTAGCCAACTATTTGTGCGGAATAATCAGCACTTGGCCAATGGCCAACTCATCGGAACGTAGTTTGTTTGCTTGGCGGATACTGTTGACGCTCACGCCATATTTCGAGGCAATCTTGCCAAGATAATCGCCTCTTGCGACTTTATGTTTACGTAGAGGTATATCTTTTACTTCAACCGTAATACGTAACTTTTGGCCTACTCTCACGGTTTCTGATTTCAAGCGGTTCTCACGTTTAATGCTTGCTACCGATACTTTGTAACGGCTAGCTATCTTGCCTAAGTACTCTCCAGGCTTAACCGTGTGTGTCACCGTTTTACGGCTTGTTGTGGCCGCCGCTTGTGAACCCGAACTTGGAATTTTTAGAATTTGCCCTACCGCTAAGCTCGTCGACTTCAAACCATTCAACTTCACTAATGCTTGTGTAGACGTGCCGTACCTCTTCGCAATCACAGACAATGATTCACCACGCTGTACTTTGTGCTGACTGGTAGAGTTAGAAGATGCCGCCGCGTTAGAAATAATAATCCCTTCTGGTGGATTCGCTTTCAAATATTTAACGACCGCTTTGGTCACAGCTCGCGCAAGTTTGTCTTGATGCGAACGTTGGAAAAGAAGCTTCTCTTCGGTCGGATTCGAAATAAAGCCCGTTTCTACAAGTACCGATGGAATTTGTGGTGAACGTAACACTGCCAAGCTGGTGTTAATCGGCTTACTGTTATGCAGTTTTGCGACCTTACCCATTTCAGAGAGAATAGTCGTTGCCAGTTTATAGCCCTCTTTTTGAGAGTGGCTAAACTGCAAATCAAGCAGGGTTTGGTTGACGTTTTTATCTGCAATATTGCCAGTAAACGCAGCACCGCTGCCGCCCAGCAACTCTGACTGTTTCTCTTTGTTCTCAATCCAACGGGAAATCTCAGTATTTGCCCGTCGAGTATTCAACACGAACACCGAACCACCTCTTGGTTGAGGCGTCGTAAAGGCATCGGCGTGAATAGAGATCAAGAGGTGTGCTTCGTTCTCACGAGCAATTGCAACACGTCTGTTCAGGTTTACAAAGTAATCAGCATTACGTGTTAAACGCGTTTTGATTCCTGGAACTGCATTTAACTGCGCAGCGATCTTTTTCGAAATACTAAGAGTCGCATTCTTCTCATATTTACGAGATGGGCCAATGGAACCAGGATCTTCACCACCGTGACCTGGGTCAATCACAATCAGAACATCACGCTGACGCTTAACTTGATTGAGGTTCTTACTCACTGTTGGCTTACTCGGCGTTGATGTTGCTTTGCCTTTACTTGCCGCACCATGAGGCAAGTCGATCACCAAGCGATGTCCGTACTGACCACCAGGAGTCGGACTGAGTTTAAACAACTCTGCTTTAGACGACTTCTTTAACTCAAAAACCAAGCGATACGTGTTTTTGTCTGGCGGTGAGCTTTTGCGAATCTTAGATAGAACGGGGCTGTCTTTCACCACGACCGGTAACTTAGTTGCAAGGTTGGTCTTTTTTAAATCAACAACCAAGCGACTCGGGCTACTCAGGGTGAAATAGCTGAAATCCGCTTCTGATTTTAAATCGATAACCACACGAGTTTCTTCTGGAGAAGGCCAAACCCTTAAACTCTTTAGTGAGTTTGCAGAAACAAGTGAAGAAAACAGTATAGAAAAAACAGCAGCCATCATGGCTACTGCTGAAATAAGGCGTCTAGAAATCAACATAACTCCAACTGACTAAGTAAGCGCTGTCCGTATTCACTGTTAGCGGTTAAAGAAACAATACGGTGATCGTCTTGGTAACGAATATCAATATCCAAATCTGCTTCTGGTAGCATTCCATAACCTTTCTCTGGCCATTCAACCAAACAGATAGCATCCGGCGTGAAGTAGTCACGAATTCCCATAAACTCTAATTCTTCAGGATCGGCTAGGCGATAAAGATCAAAATGGTACACCTGCCAATCGGCAAGTTGATAAGGTTCAACTAGAGTATACGTTGGGCTCTTTACATTTCCTTGATGGCCAAGTGCTTTTACAAAACCACGACTGAAGGTCGTTTTACCTGCGCCAAGATCACCATGTAGATAAATAGTTGTCTGCTGTGAGCAAAGATTAGAAAGCTCCGTTCCTAATTGAATCGTTGCTTGTTCATCTTTCAAAGTAAATTGTTTAGTGCTCATGAATACGTTCTCTAAAAATCGATCGTTGACTATATAAAAATCAAAAGAACAAGAATAGTAAACCGTGATGCTTTTGGGAGACAAGCACTCAAGTGTAAGTTCTATGAAAAATACTGATCAAAACACGTCTGTTCTGGTCAATACCACTAAGATCCGTTAAGATCCGCCCCCATTTTTGCCGAACCTAATTTTAATTAGCCTTATCTCTAATTGTAAAACAGAGAAAATAAGAATTAAGCCATGAATCTAGACCATCTTGCTGAAAAAATTAAAATCTGGGGAAAAGAACTAGGCTTTCAAAAAGTTGGCATCTGCGATGTTGATTTAAGTGAACATGAAGCCCCTCTTCAAGCATGGCTAGATGCTGGCAACCACGGCGAAATGGATTGGATGGCTCGACATGGGATGATGCGTGCTCGTCCCAATGAACTTCACCCAGGCACCATTCGAGTGATCAGCGCCCGAATGAACTATCTACCACCAGAAGCGCAGTTTGCCTCTAACCTAAGCGATACCACTCAAGGTTATATCAGTCGTTATTCTTTAGGCCGCGATTATCACAAATTGTTCCGCAACCAGTTGAAAAAGCTGGGACAAAGAATCGAGAAGGAAGTCGAAGGTTTAGACTCACGTCCTTTCGTGGATTCAGCGCCCATTTTGGAACGACCGCTCGCTCAAAAAGCAGGGTTGGGCTGGACAGGTAAACACTCATTAATTCTTGATAAAGACGCTGGCTCTTGGTTCTTCCTAGGAGAATTGTTAGTTAACATTCCTCTTCCAACAGATGAACCCAGTGTCGATGAGTGCGGTAAATGCACCGCATGTATCACCTCTTGTCCAACTGGCGCCATTATTGCTGATGGCGTAGTGGATGCTCGAAAATGTATCTCGTACTTAACCATTGAATATGATGGTGTGATCCCGGAAGAGTTTAGAGACGCAATTGGTAATCGTATTTACGGTTGCGATGACTGTCAGTTAGTTTGCCCGTGGAACCGCCATGCCGAACTCACTGAGCAAACAGACTTCCACCGCAGAGAAGACTTCCGAGAGGCAGACCTAGTTTCACTTTCAAGTTGGGATGAAGCTACCTTCCTAAAGAAGATGGAAGGCTCAGCGATAAGACGTATTGGACACACCCAATGGTTACGCAATATCTTTGTTGCTATGGGCAATGCGCCATTTCAACAACGCATTGTTGAAACACTAGAATCTCATCGAGGCAAAAACGAAATGCTGGATGTGCATATTGAGTGGGCTTTAAATAAACAACTACAACAGTTACCCAATGCTAGCAGCATGCAAGAAGATAGCTCTACGCAGAAAAATAGTTGTGTGCAAAAAAATAGCAGCAAAATCCTCACCAAAAAACACAGGCTAATACGCATCGTTGAGAAAGGGCTACCAAGAGACGCCTAGCCCCTTAGGCATCAATGATTGGCAAGCCAACCCACACCAAAAAACCACCATACAACACAACTCGTTGCACATAATTTTCGAACAATGTTTGACCTTGTTCTCAATTCTAACAATGTGGAAAAAATTCAGAACTTTCGTAAACTTCCGACACCCACGTAAAGTTAAACACAGTACCGATAAATGATTAAGATCAAAAAACAACAAGTTAACGATCTTTTATCAAATTCAAGGCAAGCATTCAACCTGATAAAAAACAATGAGTTACGATCGGCGCAATTCAGCTAATATACTGAAAACAAGAAAGATCTTTTAGAGAAATGTAAAGAATTGGGTCTGAAATAACTTTATCAACCAAGTTATCCACACTTGATACTTTGTGGATAACTCTGTTTATAGATGTGAAAAACCTCAAGTATCCACTTCAGAGACCTGATGTTTACTAGCATTCTTGTTGCTAACAAAAATTTAAGACAAAAAAAATATCCACCATAATGGAGGATTATTTGCTTTTTGGGGGGATTATGCTTCGCAGCATTAAAGAAAGAGCGTGACCGGTAAGGTCGTCTTTAAACACTGTGGTTTAAAGAGTTTTGTTTACCATGAAAAGTAAACTGGAGCGATACATCGGGTTCGAACCGATGACCTCAACCTTGGCAAGGTTGCGCTCTACCAACTGAGCTAGTATCGCATAAGCTAACCGTTCATCTTTTCTGCTGCAAAGCATCAAATCAACGTTCAACTGTAATGTGGTTGCGGGAGCCGGATTTGAACCGACGACCTTCGGGTTATGAGCCCGACGAGCTACCAAACTGCTCCATCCCGCGTCCGGATGCATTGTTTAAGTCAATGAGTCTTTAAATTGGAGCGATACATCGGGTTCGAACCGATGACCTCAACCTTGGCAAGGTTGCGCTCTACCAACTGAGCTAGTATCGCATAAGCTAACCGTTCATCTTTTCTGCTACAAAGCATCAAATCAACGTTCAACTGTAATGTGGTTGCGGGAGCCGGATTTGAACCGACGACCTTCGGGTTATGAGCCCGACGAGCTACCAAACTGCTCCATCCCGCGTCCGGATGCATTGTTTAAGTCAATGAGTCTTTAAATTGGAGCGATACATCGGGTTCGAACCGATGACCTCAACCTTGGCAAGGTTGCGCTCTACCAACTGAGCTAGTATCGCATAAGCTAACCGTTCATCTTTTCTGCTACAAAGCATCAAATCAACGTTCAACTGTAATGTGGTTGCGGGAGCCGGATTTGAACCGACGACCTTCGGGTTATGAGCCCGACGAGCTACCAAACTGCTCCATCCCGCGTCCGGATGCATTGTTTAAGTCAATGAGTCTTTGTCTCTAGGAGACTAATTTGGAGCGATACATCGGGTTCGAACCGATGACCTCAACCTTGGCAAGGTTGCGCTCTACCAACTGAGCTAGTATCGCATAAGCTAACCGTTCATCTTTTCTGCTGCAAAGCATCAAATCAACGTTTAACTGTAATGTGGTTGCGGGAGCCGGATTTGAACCGACGACCTTCGGGTTATGAGCCCGACGAGCTACCAAACTGCTCCATCCCGCGTCCGGATGCATTGTTTAAGTCAATGAGTCTTTGTCTCTAGGAGACTAATTTGGAGCGATACATCGGGTTCGAACCGATGACCTCAACCTTGGCAAGGTTGCGCTCTACCAACTGAGCTAGTATCGCATAAGCTAACCGTTCATCTTTTCTGCTACAAAGCATCAAATCAACGTTCAACTGTAATGTGGTTGCGGGAGCCGGATTTGAACCGACGACCTTCGGGTTATGAGCCCGACGAGCTACCAAACTGCTCCATCCCGCGTCCGGATGCATTGTTTAAGTCAATGAGTCTTTGTCTCTAGGAGACTAATTTGGAGCGATACATCGGGTTCGAACCGATGACCTCAACCTTGGCAAGGTTGCGCTCTACCAACTGAGCTAGTATCGCATAAGCTAACCGTTCATCTTTTCTGCTACAAAGCATCAAATCAACGTTCAACTGTAATGTGGTTGCGGGAGCCGGATTTGAACCGACGACCTTCGGGTTATGAGCCCGACGAGCTACCAAACTGCTCCATCCCGCGTCCGGATGCATTGTTTAAGTCAATGAGTCTTTATCTCTAGGAGACTAATTTGGAGCGATACATCGGGTTCGAACCGATGACCTCAACCTTGGCAAGGTTGCGCTCTACCAACTGAGCTAGTATCGCATAAGCTAACCGTTCATCTTTTCTGCTGCAAAGCATCAAATCAACGTTTAACTGTAATGTGGTTGCGGGAGCCGGATTTGAACCGACGACCTTCGGGTTATGAGCCCGACGAGCTACCAAACTGCTCCATCCCGCGTCCGTATGCATTGTTTAAGACAATGAAACTGTTCTCTAAAAAAGAGAGAATTTGGAGCGATACATCGGGTTCGAACCGATGACCTCAACCTTGGCAAGGTTGCGCTCTACCAACTGAGCTAGTATCGCAAACTGAAAACGTCTTTCGCCGTTCAGGGCTGCGAATTATAAGAGCATTTTTTTGTGATGCAAGTCCTTAATGCAAAAATCAGCAAGTTTTTACTCAACTGCTGTAAAAGCACACATATTTGCAAAAAAAATAGCTCTTATGTCCCTGAAAAGTTAGATAAACGTGAACATTTGATCTGATTAGATGTTAATAATCGTTTTTCGATAGTACTGCAGCTCAGCAATAGACTCTCGAATATCGTCTAATGCAAGGTGGCTTCCCGACTTAGAAAAACCATCTAACACTTCAGGTTTCCAACGGCGAGTCAGCTCTTTCAGGGTGCTAACATCAACATAGCGGTAGTGGAAGTACTCTTCCAGCTCTGGCATGTGCTTGTATAAGAATCGGCGATCTTGACCAATGCTGTTGCCACAAATTGGTGACTTACCTTTTGGTACCCATTTTTCCAGAAACTCAATCGTTTGTTGAATGGCATCTTGCTCTGAAACTGTACTGTCTTGAATTCGTTTCACTAGGCCACTACCGGTGTGAGTCGTTGTGCACCACTCATCCATCTTGTCCAATTCACTCTGAGGTTGGTGAATAGCCAAAACAGGTCCTTCAGCCAGGATATTAAGCTCACTATCAGTAACGATAGTAGCAATTTCAATGATTTTATGAGTTTCAGGATCAAGTCCTGTCATCTCGAGATCAACCCAAATAAGGTTCTGATCGCTAAAGGACATAAGGCGTCGCCTATTTGTTTATGTATAAAAGAGGTACTATACCCAAATAACTATACTCAAACTAGCTTTAGAGCCATCGAAATCATATGGCAGTAGCAACATCCTGTTTGAGTTCCCAATCATCAAGTTAGATGTGTTAAGTGAAAAATTGTGGCTAAAAAAAAGAAGTTAACCAAAGGTCAGGTACGTCGCGTACGTAGCAACCAGAACAAGCGACTCAAGAAAGAAGATTCTATCCAATGGGACGAGAACATGCTTGGCGGAACAAAAAGCGGACTCGTGATTACGCGCTTTGGTCAACATGCCGATATCGAAGATCTAGAAACCAACGAAGTTCACCGTTGTAACTTACGCCGTAGTATTGAGACTTTAGTTTCTGGTGACCGAGTAACTTGGCGCGCAGGGCTTGAGTCAATGGCTGGCATCTCAGGTGTTGTCGAAGCCGTTGAACCAAGAACGTCAATGCTAACTCGCCCTGACTACTATGACGGCCTAAAACCGGTTGCCGCAAACGTAGACCAAATGGTTATCGTTTCAGCTGTACTACCAGAGTTATCACTTAATATCATCGACCGCTACTTGATCGCCTCTGAAACGGTGAATATCGCCCCTTTAGTTGTACTCAATAAAGTCGACTTGCTGACAGAACAACAAATTAGCGAATACCGCGAAACACTGAAGATATACGAGAAAATCGGCTATAAAGTCATGTTCGTGAGTAAAGAGTCGGGTTACGGCATCAAAGAGTTGGAAGCTGAACTGAAAGATCGCATCAACATTTTCGTTGGTCAATCTGGCGTAGGTAAATCCAGCGTAGTGAATGCACTGATGCCAACATTGGACATTGAAGAAGGCGCAGTTTCTGAAAACTCAGGACTGGGTCAACACACCACCACAGCAGCGCGTTTGTATCACTTCCCTTCTGGTGGTGATCTTATCGATTCCCCAGGGGTACGTGAATTCGGCCTATGGCATTTAGAACCCGATGAAGTCACAGATGCTTTCATTGAATTCAAGCCATACCTAGGTGGCTGTAAGTTCCGCGACTGTAAACACAATGACGACCCAGGATGTCTTCTGCGTGAAGCCGTTGAAGACGGAAAAATTAGCCGCTTACGTTTTGCTAGCTACCATCGCATTATTGAAACAATGGCTGACAACAAAGATAACCGTCAGTACTCGCGAAGTAAGAAAGCGGATCTATAATCGCATTATTGTGAACAAACATGTGCATTTACTGACGATGACTGACAATTGCCGCGATTTTAAGTAACATCTCGCGCCCTAAACAGTCATTAACTCGCTTTCTTTGAAGATAAATAACATTGAAAAGTAGTTAGCATCGAAAAACGATTAGTCTCAAAAAACAATTAGCATCGGAAAATTAATACAATGGATAAGATTAAAGTTGGATTGCAGTACTGGATCCCACAACATGGCCTGACTCGTTTAGTTGGTAAACTGGCGTCTGCTAAAGCGGGCGGTTTAACGACAGCGATCATCAACTGGTTCATCAAGCAATACAAAGTGAACATGGATGAAGCTCTGCATAGCGATCCAAAACACTTTAAGACATTCAATGAATTCTTCGTGCGTGAATTAAAAGAAGGCATGCGCCCTATCGCAGAAGGCGAGTCTGTGATTGTTCACCCCGCTGATGCTCGCGTAAGCCAATTTGGCCCAATTACTGATGGTCAACTTATTCAAGCTAAAAATCACAACTACTCAGCACGAGAGTTGCTTGGTGGTGATGCAGCACTAGCCGATGAGTTTAAAGACGGTGAATTCGCAACGCTTTACCTATCTCCAAGTGATTACCACCGTGTGCACATGCCATGCGACGGCACACTACGCCAGATGATCTATGTTCCCGGAGACCTGTTCTCAGTTAACCCGTTAACGGCAGAGAACGTTCCAAACCTATTCGCACGTAATGAGCGTGTGGTGTGTATCTTCGATACTGAATTTGGCCCAATGGCACAAGTGCTGGTTGGTGCAACTATCGTAGGTAGCATCGAGCAAGTATGGGCTGGCACCATCACGCCACCTCGCGGTAACTCGGTTTACAAGTGGGATTACCCAGCACAAGGTGATAAATCTATTATCTTGAAGAAAGGCGAAGAGATGGGTCGCTTCAAGCTTGGTTCAACGGTGATCAACCTGTTTGCTAAAGATGCAATCAAGTTTGACGAAACTATGCAGAATGGTGAGAAAACCGTTCTAGGCACTCCTTTCGCGCACATTGCGGGTAAAGAAGTTGAGACTGAAACTGTTGATTCAGCAGAGAACACTGACCAAGCTTAACGATCTGAGTTAACTCATTTAATTTTAAAGGCGCGTTACTTTTTCTATTTCTATATCAGAGAAGAACGCGCCTTTTTCTTAACTCTACCAATTTGTTTCCTACTCAAGCTCTAACAACCCAAGCTTTCAAACCACAATCCTCAAGCCCAGCCCAGCCCAGCCACCTGCTGCTTCTCACTCTTGCCTCTAATTGCCCAGAAAAAATATTGACCAAAAGCAAAACAACTGTCGAAACCTTAAACAACTTTTCGATTTTACAACCCGTCTCCAAGTACCAAAAATCCAGATAACTTACTCTATTTGAAGATATTTTATTCATGGGGTCTTTGTACATGCCTAAACTCAATATTGGCGTTCTGGTCAAGCTGTTGATTTGTTTTGCTATTCCCTTAGGCGTGTTATTCATGCCAATAGATTCCATACCTATCGATGACCTCACGCTGATTCAACACCGCTTGTTAGCGATATTCTTACTAGCAGCTCTACTGTGGGTGCTTGAACCCGTTCCGGTATTCGCCACCTCAATTCTGATCATTGCGCTTGAACTGGTGATGATTTCCGACAAGGGTTTGCATCTATTTAGAAACCCACCTGCAGGGCACGATCTCGGCGAATTAATCAAATATACCGACATCTTCGGTGCATTTTCGTCACCAATCATCATCCTTTTCATGGGTGGCTTTGCTCTTGCGATATCCGCATCCAAATACGAACTCGACAACAACCTAGCTCGAGTATTGCTCAAACCGTTTGGCACGGAGCCTCGCTTCATCATGCTCGGTTTAATGCTGATCACCGCCGTGTTCTCAATGTTCATGTCAAATACCGCTACAACGGTAATGATGCTCGCATTGCTAGGTCCTATCGTAGCCTCTGCACCAAGAGGCGACATGGGGATTAAAGCGCTCGTGTTGTGTATTCCAATCGCCGCCAATACCGGTGGTATCGCGACACCCATAGGTACACCACCCAATGCGATCGCACTGCAATACCTAACTGGCGAGAACAGTATCGACTTCCTTAGCTGGATGATGATGGGCTTACCCTTTGTGATCATCCAACTCACCATCGCTTGGTTTCTCCTACAAAAACTCTTCCCTTCTAAAGAAAGAAATATGGTCCTCAAGCTTGATGGACAATTTAGAAAGAGCTGGCGAGCGATTGTGGTTTACGTCACCTTCGCTGCGACAATCTTATTGTGGATGACCACCAAACTGCATGGCATGAACACTTATGTGGTCTCTATTATTCCACTAGCTGTCTTTACTCTCACTGGCATCATGGGTAAAGAAGAACTCAAGCTGATTAACTGGGATGTGTTGTGGCTGGTTGCGGGTGGTATTGCGATTGGGATTGGCTTGGATAAAACAGGCTTAGCCGCTGCACTCGCTCACGCGATTGATTATGAATCGCTCTCGCCGACTGCAGTGGTACTAACGCTGTCTATCGTGTGTTGGCTAATGGCGAACTTCATGTCAAACACCGCTACCGCAAACTTGCTGATGCCGATAGCAGCTGCGATTGGCGCTTCTATGGAAAGCCTAGTAGCAATTGGAGGCTTACAAGGCTTGCTGGTTGTGGTCGCCTTCTCGGCATCGCTCGGGATGATTCTTCCAGTATCGACACCACCAAACTCGCTGGCTTACTCAACTGGGCTTATCGAAAGCAAAGATATGGCGAAGATGGGTATCATCTTAGGGATTGTCGGCTTACTGATGGTCTACCTCGCGCTGTTTATTATCACCTAGCACGTCAATGCCTCCCTTCCGTCCAGCTAGTAATCGTGATCTCGCTAGCTGGCGGGTTTATTAAATTTTCATCGATAGATAATTGTGATTCTACTTCACGATTTATTAAAAATGACGATGGTTGATTTCAAATTTTTTGACTTTAAACACATCTACCAACACCAAGACAACGGCACTATACACGCATCAGAGACACACCAATTCACCATCAAGTACGTCACTGTAATTAGGTTTTTGTCTAATAGAGAGGAATAGACCTTGAGACATACTATTAAGTTTAAAATTCAGATCGCGATTGCGGTCATTATCGCCGTCGTAAGTGGCGCTCAAGCCTGGATATCGGTTAATCAGTTGACTCAAGAAACAGAGGTCGCGATTAACCAAGAAATGAAAAATGTCAGTGTTGGCACAACGAATTATATTGCCGATTGGCTCTCTATCCGCAGCGATATGATGCTTGCCAATGAGCCTACCATTTCAAGTAATGACAGCTCTGACCGCGAGTTATTGATCACCAAGCAAGCCGGGCAATTCTTGTCTGTTTATGCAGGGTTCAGCGATGGCACGATTGCTTATGGCGACAAAGGTGAAGATTGGCCAGCAGACTACGACCCTCGAACTCGCCCTTGGTATAAAGATGCAAACGCAACATCAGACCTCATCATTACCGAGCCTTACCAAGATTTTGACGGCAGCATTGTCATCAGTTTTGCTAAAGCATTTAATGGTGAAAGACAAGGTGTTATCGCGGCAGATTTAACCGTAACTAGCATTATTGATACCGTGCTCAATGTAAAACTCGATAACGATGGCTTTGCGTTTTTAGTCGACGGCAACAACAACATCGTCGCCTACAGTGATGAAGAGTTAAGCCAGAAACCACTGACGAGTTTGAATCCAGATCTAACGGTCAACAAAGTATCGCAACTGATACAAGACCAAATGATCACCACGCTAGCCTGGCCAGGCCAAGGTGATAAAATGGTCTACATTGCCAACGTCCCGAACACCGATTGGTCTCTGGGTATTGTTATCGATAAGGAAATGGCGTTTTCTGCGGTCTCTGACGCGATTCAATTCATCTCCCTGACTTCTTTAATTTTGTATATCGTCATTTCGATTGCTAGCACAATGGTGATTAACCGCCTGCTGCACCCACTGCAAACATTGTCTGAAGCACTGACTCAGCTTGCTCAAGGCAGAGGCGATCTGACTCAGCGTATTGATATCAAGCGTATGGATGAAATTGGCAAACTTGCCGAGCTTGTGAACCAGTTCTTAAGCCAAATGCAAAGCATGCTTAAGGGGGTAATCGAGCACAGTCACGACTTAAACAACCATGCGGAAAAAGCCAATCAACTGGCTACCCAATCTTCGATTCGAGTTGAAAATCAACAAAACGACATCAATCAAATTGCGACCGCGATTCATGAGATGTCTGCCACCGCAGCTGAAGTGGCCAGCCATGCCGAACTCACTGCATCGGCTTCTCAGGCATCAGCCACCGCTTGTAACGAAGGCCAAGAAGTTATCCAACAAAACCGTGATGCGATTACTGGCCTGGCGACCCAAGTTGAAGACGCTGCCAATGTTATTCGTGAATTAGAGAGCAACGCTCAAAGCATCAACCAGATCCTGTCTACTATCCAAGGCATTGCCGAACAAACCAATCTGTTGGCATTGAATGCGGCAATTGAAGCGGCTCGTGCAGGTGAACAAGGTCGTGGGTTTGCCGTTGTAGCAGACGAGGTTCGTGTGTTAAGCCAAAGAACGCATGGCTCGACCGAAGAAATTCGCGTGATGATTGATACACTGCAGAAGAATACCGAGCATGCCGTTGAAAGTATGACCACCAGCACTCAACTGGCAGAGAACAGTGTTGGCTTCGCAGAGCAAGCTCATGGCAGCCTCACGAAAATCACTCAGGCAATCACTGAAATCAACGATATGGCACTGCAAATAGCGAGTGCTGCGGAAGAGCAACGCGCGGTTAGCGAAGACATCAGCCGTAATACGCAAGGGATCAAGGATGCATCTGATGACCTTGCACAGCAAGCTGAAAGCAGTCGCAATAGCTCAAATGAAATGAGTAGCGCTGCGGAGTCTATGCGCCAAGACGTGGAGCGCTTTAAGGTATAGTGCGACTCAAGCAAAGTAAGTGAACCACACCACCGAGCGACAGCTGACATAAACTAATAACTGAAACAAAGTCGTTCTTTCATAAGAATCACTTTGTTCTCAGTTCGGTTTGATGCATATTGATGAGCTAATTTATCCCAGACACAAGGATGTTATTCAGATGGGATTTGAATGGTTAGCTCTAGCTGCCGCTTTTCTTTGGGCCATTGCGAGCCTAATGTCAGTAAAGCCTGCCCAACACTTAGGTTCTTTCGCCTATAGCCGTTGGAGAATGGGTTGTACCGCGATCATCTTATCGAGCATGGCTTGGTTTACTGGAGGTTGGTCAACTGTCGAAGCCAATCTAATCACGCCGATGATGCTATCTGGCCTGATTGGTATATTCATTGGTGATACCGCCCTATTTGCCTGTTTGAACCGAATGGGACCGCGCCAAGCGGGTTTACTGTTCTCTTGTCACGCCGTGTTCTCGGCGATTCTTGGTTATTTCCTGTTTAGTGAAAGTATGACCTCTATTGAGCTGATTGGCTCGGCTTTGGTGTTTAGTGGTGTATTAACTGCGATATTCTTTGGTCGTCGAGGACAAGCCAACAACCAGCTTGAAACCATCAAGGGCACAGTGTGGATTGGTGTCGCACTGGGAATCACCGCAGCGATCTGCCAAGCATTGGGCGGCATCATTGCCAAACCCGTGATGCAAACCAGTATCGACCCTGTTGCCGCTTCTGCCATTCGAATGATCACCGCTTTTGTTGCTCACTCCGCATTTCGTTTAACAGGCGCCAAACTTTCACGCGCACTTAACCCAATGAATAAGCAGATATTCGCGATTACCGCGGTTAATGGTTTTCTAGCGATGGCAGTAGGAATGACGTTGATTTTGTATGCGTTGCAGGAAGGTAATGTCGGTATGGTCGCTCTGTTATCTTCAACCACACCAATCATGTTGTTACCGATACTCTGGCTATACACCAAGCAGAGACCGAACGCCTACGCTTGGATAGGTGCCATTGTTGCCGTAGTGGGTACTGGTATTTTGGTCAGTTAGCCAAACGGTAAGTAGGACTAACTGAATAGAGAGCTAAGAGCGTGGGAACGGGAAAGCCGTCACATCATCGATATGGTCATAGCCCAGCGCCAGCATGATCAGACGGTCGATCCCCAAAGCAACACCCGCACAGTCTGGTAAGCCCGCTTTTAACGCCTCAATCAAGTGATGATCAATCGGTTGAGGTGATAGACCCATCTCAATACGCTTGGCATTATCATCTTCAAAGCGCTTAAGTTGTTCTTGCGGTTTATCTAACTCATGAAAGCCGTTAGCTAACTCGATGCCTTTGAAATACACCTCAAAGCGATCCGCCACTCGCGAATCCTCGGGGTTAATCTTAGCTAATGCCGCTTGTGAGGCTGGGAAGTCATACACAAACGCAGGCACCTGCTGGCCTATTTTCGCCTCTACCCCAATACTGAAAAGAAGCTGCAATAACGTATCGCGATCTTGCTCGGGGTCAGCTATGTCGCTGAGCCCTAGTTTCGCAGCTGCTTGCTTTAGGGTATCCATCGAATCTTCCAGCGGACACACACCTAACACATCGATAAAGGCTTGTTGGTAAGTCATTCGCTCTGCTGAGCTCGATTTAAGTACCTGCTGTAACAGCAAATCCACTTCATCCATTAAGTCATGGTGATCAAACCCGACGCGATACCACTCTAACATGGTGAACTCAGGGTTGTGGTAACGGCCATTTTCTTCATTCCGGAAAGACTTACAAATCTGATAAATACAGCCACTGCCCGCTGCTAATAGACGTTTCATATGAAACTCAGGGCTAGTCATAAAGAACAGGGGCTGACCGTGCGCATAACCCGGCCCTACGAATTCAGTTTTGAAAGTATGCAAATGCACGTCCGTCACCGTAGCGTGACTCATGGCTGGCGTATCCACTTCCATCACGCTTCGCTCTGCAAAAAACTGGCGGATTTGATTAAGGATATCAGCACGTTGCTTTAACTGCTTAATGGTTGCGGCTGGTTGCCATGTTGAGTGCATTATTAAGTCCCATATTACTGAATTCTAGGCGACGGAAATTACCACCTTTCGTCTCTTTTGTAAGCTTCTATCTTTCTATAGATGAAAGCAAAATGTTGCTTTAATGAAGCCAGAAAATTACGTTCTACAATACAATTATCAATACAGCTTTCACATCCACATTGATAACAAAAATCATACTCAACAAGCCGTTAACACAAGCCCTGTGGGCTAATCGTTATCAACAATTCATTGCCGTGATTGCAGTCACATAACCTATAAATTCTATGCCTCCATATGCACTACCGACCTAAAAACCCAAATGCATCAACTTTTCGAATACCTTCCTCTCTTACACTGAATCTACCACTTAAGGCTTAGGGGTAATAAACGGTTGATGCCGTTTACGTGCTATTAATTAGTAAATACTGCCAATTAGTAAGTGCTATTAGTTAGTAAGTGCCACCAATAAGCTTTTTATAATAACAAGCGGAATACTCCGCATCACACTGGAGAATAACTGTGAAGACAATTACCACAGATATCGCAGTCATCGGCGCAGGCGGCGCTGGTCTTCGTACAGCAATTGCAGCAGCTGAAGCTAATCCTGAATTGGAAGTTGCACTGATTTCTAAAGTTTACCCAATGCGTTCGCACACGGTGGCAGCAGAAGGCGGTTCAGCAGCGGTAATTAAAGACGAAGATAGCCTAGATAACCACTTCAACGATACTGTTGGCGGTGGCGACTGGCTATGTGAACAGGATGTTGTTGAATACTTTGTTGAAAACTCGACTCGCGAAATGATCCAAATGGAACAATGGGGTTGCCCATGGAGTCGTAAAGAAAACGGTGAAGTAAACGTACGCCGATTCGGCGGTATGAAGGTAGAGAGAACGTGGTTCGCAGCGGATAAAACCGGCTTCCACATGCTTCATACTCTGTTCCAGACTTCGATGAAGTACGACACAATCAAACGATTTGATGAGTACTTTGTGGTAGATCTGATCGTTGAGGATGGCGAAGTACAAGGCCTAATCGCGATTCATATGTCTGAAGGTGAGCTTGTTACCATCAAAGCGAAATCTGTTGTACTAGCAACCGGTGGCGCAGGTCGTGTTTACCACTGCAATACCAACGGCGGCATCGTAACGGGCGATGGTATGGCAATGGCTTATCGCCACGGTGTGCCACTGCGTGATATGGAGTTCGTTCAATACCACCCAACAGGCCTACCGGGCACTGGCATCTTGATGACCGAAGGTTGTCGTGGTGAAGGCGGTATCATCGTCAACAAGAACGGCTACCGTTACTTGCAAGATTACGGCATGGGCCCTGAAACTCCAGTGGGCGAGCCGAAAAATAAATACATGGAACTGGGTCCTCGAGACAAAGTTTCTCAAGCATTCTGGCACGAGCAGCAGAAAGGCAACACCATCAAGCATCCGCTTGGTGATGTAGTACATCTTGACCTTCGCCACCTTGGTGAAGAGTACCTGCAAGAGCGTCTTCCGTTTATCTGTGAGCTTGCAAAAGCGTACGTAAACGTAGACCCAGCAAAAGAGCCAATCCCAATTCGCCCAACCGTTCACTACACCATGGGTGGTATTGAAACCAACGGGACGTGTGAAACTCGCATTAAAGGCCTATTCGCTGTCGGTGAGTGTGCTTCAGTTGGCCTACATGGCGCAAACCGCCTAGGGTCTAACTCTCTTGCTGAATTCGTAGTATTCGGCCGCGTAGCCGGTGAACAAGCCGTGAAACGTGCAGCTGAATTCAAAGGCTGGAACGAAGAGTCTATTGCTAAGCAAGTGAAAGCGGTTGAAGATCGCATCGCAGGTCTACTAAACCAAGAAGGTGATGAGAACTGGGCTGACATCCGCACTGAAATGGGTCACACCATGGAAGCGGGTTGTGGTATCTACCGTCAAGAAGACTTGATGCAAGAAACCATCGACAAAATCACTGAACTGAAAGCTCGCTACAAGAAGATCAGTATTAAAGACAAAGGCAAAGTGTTCAACACTGACCTACTTTATGCTATCGAAGTGGGTTACGGCCTTGAAGTTGCAGAAGCGATGGTTCACTCAGCGATCCTTCGTAAAGAGTCTCGCGGTGCACACCAACGTCTAGACGACAACTGCACAGAACGTGATGACGTGAACTTCCTGAAACACTCTCTATCTTTCTACAACGAAGATGCAGCACCAACCATCGACTACAGCGGCGTTAAGATCACCAAATCTCAACCTAAAGCTCGTCTGTACGGTGAAGCTGCAGAGAAAGCCGCTGCCGCTGAAAAAGCAGCAGAAGAGAATGCTAAGAAGAGCGAAGAGGAGCAAGCATAATGTCAGCGAATCGAATCCAAAAAATTGAAATCCTGCGTTATGACCCTGAGCACGATGCAGAACCTCACTTTCAAACCTTTGAAGTTCCATTTGATGAAACCATGTCGGTACTTGATGCGATTGGTTACATCAAAGATAACCTAGATAAAGACCTGTCTTACCGTTGGTCTTGTCGTATGGCGATTTGTGGTTCTTGCGGCATCATGGTTGATGGCGTGCCAAAACTGGCATGTAAGAGCTTCTTACGTGATTACCCGAATGGCTTCAAAATCGAGCCTTTAGCTAACTTCCCAATCGAGAAAGATTTGATTGTCGACATGACGCCGTTTATCGAGCGCCTTGAAGCAATCAAGCCTTACATTATTGGTAACGATCGCAAGCCAGAAGACGGCACTAACATCCAAACTCCAGAGCAAATGGCGAAGTACAAACAGTTCGCTGGCTGCATCAACTGTGGTTTGTGTTACGCAGCGTGTCCTCAATTTGGTCTAAACCCTGAGTTCATTGGCCCTGCTGCGCTTGCTCTTGCTCACCGCTACAACCTAGATAGCCGTGACAATGGTAAAGCTGAACGTATGAAGCTTATCAATGGCGACAACGGAGCTTGGGGCTGTACGTTTGTAGGTTACTGTTCTGACGTTTGTCCGAAGAAAGTAGACCCAGCAGCGGCAGTAAACCAAGGCAAAGTTGAGTCTTCAATGGACTTCGTTATCTCGATGTTCAAGCCTGATGGATCGCAAGTAAAAACAGCAGAGGAGGCATAATATGAGCAATCGTAAGCCTTATGTTCGCGAGATGAAGAGAACGTGGTGGAGTAACCATCCGTTCTACCGCTTCTACATGCTACGTGAAGCGACTGTACTGCCTTTGATTCTATTCACTCTGTTCCTAACCTTCGGTTTGGGTTCGCTAGTGAAAGGCCCTGAGGCGTGGGAAGGTTGGTTGAGATTTATGGCTAACCCTATCGTTGTTGGTATCAACATCGTGGCACTGCTAGGCAGCTTACTGCACGCTCAGACCTTCTTCAGCATGATGCCTCAAGTAATGCCAATCCGCCTTAAAGGCAAATTGGTAGATAAAAGAATCATCGTACTGACCCAGTGGGCAGCGGTGGCATTTATTTCTTTAATCGTTCTGATGGTGGTGTAAGGAGCTTCGTTATGAACACAAATTACAATGTTAACCACAATCCGAAACGCTCTGATGAACCAATCTGGTGGGGCCTATTCGGCGCTGGCGGTACTTGGTTCGCGATGATCACACCAATCACTATTCTAGTGCTGGGTATCTTAGTGCCAATGGGCATCATCGATGCGGACGCAATGAGCTACGAACGTGTCTCTGAGTTTACCACCAGCATTATCGGTGCACTGTTCATCATCGGTACGCTGGCACTGCCAATGTGGCACGCAATGCACCGTCTTCACCACGGCATGCACGACCTTAAGTTCCACGTCGGCGTTGCAGGTAAAGTGGGCTGCTACTTCGTTGCAGGCCTTATTAGCGCGCTGTCTGTTATCTTCATTTTTATGATTTAACAGTTAAGAGCAGATTCGGGTAACTGAGATTCGAAGAGTTTAAGAACGAAAATACTAAAAGCAGAACAGGATTATCTTGTTCTGCTTTTTGTTGCTTGTTATATCTCGTTTACTCGCATCTGCTTTTCTGCTCCTCACCCGCTTTTCCTGATCACCAGATACAAAAAAGGCCGCTCATAAGCGACCTTTTCTATTTCACTGGGCCATCCTAAAAGATGGACACAATCAAATTATTTTACACGACCAACGTATTCGCCAGTACGAGTATCAACTTTAACAACTTCACCGATAGCGATGAATAGAGGTACGCGAACTACCGCGCCTGTTGCTAGAGTTGCAGGTTTACCACCAGTACCCTGTGTATCGCCTTTCAGGCCAGGATCGGTTTCAGTTACTTCGATCTCAACAAAGTTTGGCGGAGTAACAGTGATAGGGTTATCATTCCACAACGTTAGAGTACAAACGTCATTTTCAACTAACCATTTTGCTGAGTCAGCGACTGCTTTTACGTCTGCTGCAATTTGCTCAAATGTTTCGTTGTTCATGAAGTGGTAGAATTCGCCGTCGTTGTATAGGTAACCTAGTTCAACGTCAACAACATCTGCAAGCTCAAAGCTTTCGCCTGACTTGAATGTTTTCTCTAACACTTTGCCTGACAGCAGTTTACGAAGTTTTACACGGTTAAACGCTTGGCCTTTACCTGGCTTAACGTATTCATTGTCGATAATTGCGCAAGGCTCGTTATCTAACATGAATTTTAAACCGCCTTTGAATTCATTGGTGCTTACTGACGCCATGATTTTCTCTTCCACATCTTTGAGTTAATTTCAATGCCGCATATCATAACCCGAAAAGTCGAATCTGTTGAGCAAAACTGGCTCAAACAACTATCGAATGCGATCTCTGACCCGACAAAACTGCTTGAAGCATTGGAAATAGACCCAACACCGTGGCAAAAAGGATTCGTAGCACGTGAGCTGTTTTCGCTTCGAGTTCCTCTTAGCTTTGTTGAGCGAATGGAAAAAGGCAATCCACACGACCCTTTGCTAAGACAAGTTTTACCGCTAAGTGAAGAGTTTGAGGTGCACCAAGGCTATTCTGCTGACCCCTTAGAAGAACAAGAAAACGCGATTCCGGGACTACTACACAAATACAAAAGCCGCGCGCTAATGATCGTGAAAGGTGGCTGCGCGATTAACTGCCGTTACTGCTTCCGTCGTCATTTCCCTTACCAAGATAACAAAGGATCCAAGTCTGTTTGGCAAACCAGCCTAGACTATGTGGCTGCTCACCCAGAGATCAACGAGGTTATCTTGTCGGGTGGCGATCCACTGATGGCAAAAGACAGCGAGCTAGAGTGGCTTATCAATGCTATTGAACAAATTCCACATGTAAAAACCGTTCGAATTCATAGCCGATTACCGGTTGTGATTCCCGCTCGAGTAACGGATGAACTTTGCCAATTGTTAGCTCAAACTCGTCTCAATGTAGTCATGGTTAGCCATATTAATCATGCCAATGAAATCAACTTAGAGCTCAAGCAAGCCTTCCATAAGCTGAAGCAAACTGGTGCGACTCTGCTCAACCAAGGCGTGATGCTAAAAGGCGTAAATAACAGCGCTAACTCATTGAAAAAGTTAAGTGTAAAGCTATTCGACGCCGGTATTTTACCTTACTACATGCATGTACTTGATAAAGTTCAGGGCGCTGCTCATTTCTATATCTCCGATGAAGAGGCCAAACACCACTTCAAAGGTTTGATCTCTGAAGTTTCTGGCTACCTAGTACCAAAGCTAACTCGCGAAATTGGCGGCCGCAGTAGCAAGACGCCACTCGATCTGCATATTGAATAGCGAGCGAGCTTCAAAAAGCGACTAAGCTTATCTGTAACGACAACACGTTGCTAAATGCACCTTCACGACAAAAATTTTTTGTTCGATCGTCCGGTCTATTATTAGCATACTCGGCTCTATTCTAAATTCTTAGGAGGGGTGATATGTCACAATTTATAGAACAAGCTCTCAACCTTGCCCCCTTTAGCTGGGCAGGCCTCGCAGCATGCATGTTGTGTGGTTCTTTAATCGGAATCGAAAGGCAAACACGCGGTAAACCCGTCGGAATACGGACATCGATCCTTATAATTAGCGGTACTTACTTCTTCCTCACCATGGCGATTAGCCTATCCCCCAACACACTCGATCAAGCTCGTGTACTTGGTCAGATAATTACGGGGGTTGGATTCCTTGGTGCTGGGGTAATGATGACATTGGATGGAAAGATTCATGGTGTCACGTCAGCGGCGATTATCTGGGTACTCGCTGCATTAGGTATGATGATCGCACTTGGCCACCTTTCGCAGTCGGTTATTATCACGCTAATGGCGTTACTTATTTTGCTTGGTGTCGACAAAGTAGAAAACAGCTTCCAAAGCTTACGCCGTGGTGTTCATCAGAAGTGGATGAGAAAAGCCCGCGTGAAGAAGTAACACCTCGTCGGAAGACATTTGACCTTAGCTGCATTTTATCCTTAGCTACTGTTTCATCTTAAGGGGCTTTTTCCTTAGATAAAAAAGAGCCTAGCAAACGACTAGGCTCTAAACTGCAGTTCACAAGTTAATGTACGTGAATAGACACTTGATTCTTGCCTGCGGCCTTCGCCTTATAAAGCTGCTCATCTGATGAACGAATACTCTGGTTTTCCCACAAGTGTCCAATGCTGTCGAACTTGTACAGAGAGTAAAGCGTCGCTCCCCCGGAGACTGAGATATTAATCTTGTCACCGGTCGCACATCGATAACTTTGCAAACTAATGTCATTTTGAATTCGTTCAAAGATCGATGAAAGTAATTCGGATGATTCGCCCGTAATCGCGACAACAAACTCTTCACCACCAAATCTCGCCACGATATCTTGCTGCCTAACACTGTTCAGCATTAACTGAGCAACATGACAAATCACCTCATCTCCCACCTTATGACCATACTGGTCATTCACCACTTTGAAATCATCGATATCAAATACGCCAACACCAATAATTGGTTCCTCATTTTGGTTCAGCAACCGAACTTCAAAACCACGCCGATTATATAAACCAGTCAATGGGTCGAGCATCGCTAAATTCTTCAATCGCTTATGCTCTTGCTTGGTATAAAACCGCCACAACCATAGTGCTGAGATAAAGTATAAAGCTAACAAAATCAGTAATTGAACCCGCTCCAGTTCCAGCAAATGTAAGAAGTGCTCACTCTTTCCTTCTTCAATAGTCAGGTATAACTCAGTATTAATTCCATCGACGTACAAAGGACGTGAATAGGTAAAGTCCAACAACCCATATTTGTTTACTCCTCTTGCGCTCGTCACCTTGTATCCATGAACGGGATTCGAGACGAGATTAGATACGTAACCATCAACACCAAGTACTCCTTTAAACTCACCATCAACATAGATACCTTTGGTTAAGGTCACTACCTTCTTCCCTGTTAGGTAGTCATCGTATTGGCCGGTATACACCACTTGATCTTGACCCTGAGCTAAGCCAAAACGAATCGTATTCACCCAATAAGGGCGACTATTGACGACTGAATCAAAGGTGTCACCTTTAATGTAACGGGCGAAATCGGAAGGCGACGATATAATAAATTTATCTTTGGAGATAAAGTAAATCGCAGAGATGGTATCAATGGTATTCGCAAAATAAGCCATGGTGGGTGCGATAAACATGCGCCTACCTGCTTCTAAATGAAGCTCCGACGTTAGATCGCACATCTCACTTGGGCCAGAGAACATAAAATCAAATCGAGGGGCAGCTTGCTCTTCACTAATGAAGTAACACGTATCACCTTCGACCTTTTTCTCATGTGAGAATACGTAGGTATCCCCATGCAGTGGATAAAGTGCGGTAATATTATATTCAAGCGCATTAATAATCTGTGTAAGCTCCGCTAAAGAGCGTGTCACGCCTTGGTTTTCAATTCCATACTGCTTTTCTGACTCTTCCGCTGAATCAACAAGTAACAAGCTAAAAACCACTAAAAAGCTGGCGGTCAGACTTAAGAAAGCCTTTTTAAAATCGACGGTATGGGGATTAATCAAAGCATATAAGTCATCGTTGAAAATTTAGCGCACATTGTACCCACAAGTGAGAACATCGCAACAATAGTATAAAACAACATGCTTACAGTAACGTTCAAGGAGTGAGATAGCAGATGTAGAATAACGCCTAAACATAGAAGTAAAGGCGTTGATAGAGTCAATAAGCATTAACTAAATAGGAAATGTAGAACTTATTTTATCAAACTTCTGAGCATCCCCATTCAGGGAAATGCTTTCTTATATAAGTGTTTAATTCTTTTTCAGCTTGCGAGTAAATGCGCTTATTAACTCCCTCGTCAGAATGCAGACGCTGCACAACACCAGCCCCGACTGTCACATTCGTATGCCTATCGATCACTACAAATGCACCTGTCTGAGGCAGATCTTTGTATAAATCTATAGCAACTTGATCTGTTAAATTGATAGAAGTTAACGCGATTTCATTAAGCTCTACTGTTTCAGAATTTTCAGCGTGTTGTTCAAGAGTATTCACATCAACTTTATGTTGAATACCTGACAACTTACCTGTGCAAGATTTCGTTGCAAACTTGAAACTATATTCTTTATGGCAACGCAATGGGTTTTCATCCATCCACACTAAATACGCATCAAACTTGTTAACAAGTTGTAGATTTGAGCCTTTATGAATCAACATATCCCCACGAGATACATCAATTTCATCGTCAAGCGTTATCGTAATCGCTTGACCTGGCTGTGCAGACTCCAGCTCACCATCATAAGTGAAGATGGATTTAACTTTTGATGATTTTCCTGAAGGTAACGCTGTGATTTCATCACCAACACAGACTTGGCCTGAAGCCAGTGTGCCACAAAAGCCGCGGAAATCTAGATTCGGACGATTAACGTACTGAACAGGAAAGCGCATATGCTCTAAATCTTTATCTTGATCGACTTTTACTGTCTCAAGCAGCTTCATTAAAGTCGCTCCTGGGTACCACTCCATATTTTCACTTGGAGTTACCACATTGTCGCCTTTCAACGCTGAGATGGGTACAAAGCGAATGTCGTCAATATTGAAGCTCTTAGCCATCTCACGATAATCAGCTTTGATTTGTTGATACACATCTTGACTATAATCCATCAAGTCCATCTTGTTTATAGCAACAATGATGTGCTTAATACCCAATAGTGAACAAATATAACTGTGACGACGCGTTTGAGTTTGAATACCATAGCGGGCATCTACCATCACAATTGCTAAATCGCAAGTTGACGCTCCAGTTACCATATTACGAGTGTATTGCTCGTGCCCAGGAGTATCAGCAATAATGAATTTACGTTTATCTGTCGAAAAATAACGGTATGCCACATCAATAGTAATACCCTGCTCACGCTCAGATTGCAGGCCATCTACCAACAGTGCCAGATCAAATGATTCATCGGTTGTATTGAACTTTTGAGAGTCTTTCTCAATCGCAGCCATCTGATCTTCGTATATCAGTTTACTATCAAACAGCAAACGACCAATCAGTGTTGATTTACCATCATCCACGTTACCGCAAGTTAAAAAGCGCAGCAGATCTTTGTTCTCGTGTACTTTTAAGTATGCTTCAATATCTTGAGCAATTAGCTCTGAACTATGTGACATGGTCTTTCCTTAATGGTCCCGGTTTAAATACTCAACTCTTCAAACCGACTTTGATTTATTGATAAAATTTATTTAAAACTTTAATGAATTCGTTTTTATTTTCAATAGGTAAGGCGTTAATACCCGCCGCAGCTTTACGGCCACCACCAGTAACAAACTGACAGCAGACTTCATCTGCACCAGTTCGATGATTTAAAGGGGCACGAACACTAACGGTGTAGTCCTTCTGATTATCATTCAATGTGAGTACTGCATGAGCCTTGTTTGGTGATTGATTTGCAAGAACGTTTCCAAACACACCACTGACACGCTTTGCCCATGCTTCACAAGGCAGTAGATAGATTTCAGACACGTCAGTGCACACTATCGGCGTTAGCAGCTCAACATGTTGATAATCAGCCTGATACCCTTGTTTTAGAACATAATAAGGAGATATTAAATCTCGCTTGAGGTCAAAAGGTGAAGAATAGCACATAAGCTGTTGAAACAATTCGGCTGGATCAATGTGTAAATCGTCAATCGAAGTACCATAACAGTTGTAGTTGATTAAGGTACCCAGCTCTTTTAAAAATTTTCTTTCATCACAACTTAATCCGATAACATCGGCTAACTGGTCAGCATTGACGGACATATTGTCACCGTAAGCGCCAACTATAGCCCAATCAGCATATCGCCCCGCTAACTGCTGGTTGATCAACAAACTGGTGCAAGTATTCGCATCCAAATTAATGAGGGCTGTAAAATTATCAGCTTGTGGCACTTCTCCCGTACGATGGTGGTCACAATAGAACAGAGGTATATCCAGATCTATCAATTCGTAGAGCGCATCGATATTTTTTTCCATCGATATATCTAAGATGGTGCAGCCACTGATATCATTTTGTTTAACCACTCGCTGTAAAAGAGCAATGTCACGCTTTACACCAGTGACAAGCTTCGAGCATTTTGGGTCGGCCTTACGCAACTGAAGTAAAGCAATTATTCCATCAGCATCACCATTGAATACATCGTAATGCATGATTAAATGTACCCTAACTTAGTAAGTTGATTAACCACAATATCTGCACATGCCTCAATAGATTGACCTTCAGTCTCGACATGAATATCTGGAGTTAATGGGGCTTCATACATTGAATCAATACCAGTAAAATTCTTAATCTCACCCGCTCGTGCTTTCTTGTATAACCCTTTAGGATCTCGCTGTTCGCACACCGATAATGGTGTATCAATAAACACTTCCAGAAATTGCTTCGAAGATAAAAGCTCACGGACTTGTGCGCGGTCAGCAATAAATGGCGAAATAAACGCAGTTATTACTATCGTTCCCGAATCCACAAACAGTTTTGCTACCTCACCAATACGACGAATGTTTTCAACGCGGTCCGTGTCGCTAAACCCAAGATCTTTATTGAGGCCATGTCGGACATTGTCACCATCGAGCAAATAGCTATGTTTACCTAAACTTAGAAGCTTACTTTCGACTGCATTGGCAACTGTGGACTTCCCAGAGCCACTTAATCCCGTAAACCAAAGCACCGTTGGCACTTGTTGCTTTTGAACGGAGCGTTGCTCATGCGTCACCGTGGAGCTATGCCAAACTACATCATCGCTAACAGACTCATTATCTTTTATTACATAGGGAGAGGTCATTCTTACAACTCATATAAAACTAAAATGGGAACACCATCGGAATAGCAATGGTGGCAACTACAATGTAAGTGACGGTAACTATCCATCCGACTTTAACAAAGTCTATAAAAGCATAGCCACCAGCGCTCATCACCATAAGGTTAGTTTGATAACCAAAAGGACTGATAAAGGATGCACTCGCACCATAGGCAACCGCCATGACTAGCGGTAAATAATCGATATGGAACGTCGACGCTAAAGCCAGTGAAATAGGTAACATAATTGCCGCAGCAGCTGTGTTGGTCATGATTTCCGTTAAAATAATGGTTAAGACCAATATGCCTACTAGCACCCAGATAGGAGATAGTTGCCCAGCTACGGATTCAAAGACTTGAGTTAATGCCAATGCCAGACCACTGCTAGAAAACGCACTGGCGATACACAAAGCTGATACTAGTATGATCAATAACTCAAATGGAAAACGCCGTCTTAATTGAGTTCCATCAATGATTTTACTCGTCAAAGATAAGAGCAAGAACCCAGACAATGTATCAACAAGGTCTAAACTGGTGCACGCAGCTAAGACAATAGATAAAATGAAACCGACAATACCTAATAGGTTTTGAGTGAATGACAAAGGACTTTTAAGCGACTTGTCACTTAATAGAAAAAAGTTTCTGGTTAGATTTGGGCGTTTTTTAAAATCATCCCCGACAGCCAGAATCAATTTATCACCACTTTGAATAACACACTCCCCAAGCTTGCCAGAAAGCCGTTTTCCTTGCCTAGCGATCGCTACCACTGCCGCATCAAAACGAGAACGAAATTCGACCTCTTTTAAGGTTTTATCTATCAATATAGATTCAGGACTCACTAAGACTTCAACTAAGTTTTTACCTAACTCAAATTCTTCTTCCACGTACAGCTTTAGGCCATCAAACGAGGCCAATTGTTTAACTTCTGAAACATCACCACTGAATACCAGTTTATCTCCTGCAAATACCAACTCACTCGGTGATACAGGGGTTATCAACTGTTTATCTCGAATAATTTCAGTTAAGAAAAGACCATCGAGTGATCGTAATCCATTTTCTAATATACTTCGACCTACGAGCTTACTTCTGCTCTCGACTTCAGCATCAAGGAAGTAGCCCCCTAACGATTCAATTTTCACAAGGTCATCAGGAAGCCAGCGGGAAACTATTATTACTACGAAACCACAACCGAGTAGTAAACTAACCCCCACAGGGAAAAAAGCAAAGATTGTCAGCGCAGGATAGCCTTGGTCTTCAAGTAAACCACTAACTACAAGGTTGGTCGCAGTTCCTATTAAGGTTAGAGTCCCCCCTAAAATAGAGAAGTACGATAAAGGAATCAGAAGTTTCTTAGGAGCATGGAATGGATTTTTGAGAACCCCCCCCATCAAAGTAGCGACCACTGCGGTATTGTTAAGTACGCTAGAGCTTAGTGCTCCCAGAGCTCCCAAACGCAATAGCGATTGCCCATAATGACGATGAGATAACATTTTTGCCACCCAACTAAGCAAAGCTGTCCTTTCTAGAGCGAGAGAAGAAAGTAGTAACAATAATAAGATAATCACAGAACGGTTAGTGACGTTCGAGAAAATAACGGCTTGTGAAAGCTCACCAGAAACGTACAGCACTGTCACTGAAAAAATAAACACATAGCTAGCTCTAAAACGGTTACTGACCAGACCAATAATCAATCCAATAAGGACACACGCAGTGACAATCATGCTCAAACAACTCAATTTATATTCAAAATTAACGATATAATATCGTCAATGCTATTAGAAGTAGCCTTCACGCTTTTTCTTCTCCATTGAACCTGAACTATCGTGGTCAATGGCGCGCCCTTGACGCTCTGAGGTGGTTGTTAGCAACATCTCTTGAATAATTTCAGGTAGCGTCGTAGCTTTCGATTCTACAGCGCCAGTTAGTGGGTAACAACCGAGTGTACGAAAACGCACCATTTTTTCTTCTGCCACTTCCCCTTTGTTAAGCTTCATTCGCTCATCATCGACCATAATCAACATGCCATCACGCTGAACGACAGGGCGAGGTTTTGATAAATACAAACCCGGAATTTCAATATTTTCAAGATAGATATACTGCCAAATATCTAGCTCTGTCCAGTTAGATAGTGGGAACACACGGATACTCTCACCTTGGTTAACCTTGCCGTTGTAAATATTCCATAGTTCTGGTCGTTGATTTTTAGGATCCCAACGATGATGTTCGTCGCGAAACGAGTACACTCGCTCTTTCGCTCGAGATTTTTCCTCATCGCGTCGCGCACCACCGAAAGCAGCATCAAAACCATGCATATCTAGAGCCTGTTTTAAGCCTTGGGTCTTCATTATATCAGTATGTTTTGAACTACCGTGCACAAAAGGATTGATCCCCATAGCCACACCTTCAGGGTTCTGGTGAACAATAAGTTTCATTCCAACCTTATCAGCCATGTAATCGCGGAACTCGATCATTTCTTTAAATTTCCACGTAGTATCAACATGCATCAGAGGGAAAGGAGGAGTACCAGGAGCGAAAGCTTTCTGAGCAAGGTGTAGCATTACTGAAGAGTCTTTACCAACTGAATACAGCATCACCGGGTTATCAAACTCAGCCGCGACTTCACGCATAATATGGATCGATTCAGCTTCCAATTGCTTTAGATGCGTCATTTTTTCCGGCGTTATTTTCGTTGTCATGTTACGTTTCCCACATCCATTGAATGTTTCTACCTCAGTTAAAGCACTGAAGAGTATTTATTCGACTAAAAGTTCGATTAGATATTAAATCTGTTTGCCAACAGTATACCAACATAAGCGAAAACAATAAAACGAGACAAGCGAAGATCCCCTTTAGGATTCAAAACCTAGAATCAAAATCAGAGAGCTTAATGAACCTTTTCAGTAGTAAGTTGATTAAGTTACTTAGAAGCTACTAACTGTAAAGCAATTGAAATGATTAAAACCGTTTAACTGTAGAGTTTGATAGAAGGGGATGAGTCTAATTCTATCTATAATAGATGCTAGAGAAAAATCACCTACTAGTTAGTAGGTGATTTGGAGTAGATAATTAAAACGATAACTCTACTTAGCAAAATTCACAATTGGAAAGCACGGGAAGAAGCCATTGTCAGCACAGTTGATCAGACCAATCTGTACGCCTTCGATTTTGTTGGTTTTGTTGAAGATACCAACCTGAACCGTAGACACTTCTGAAAGGTTAGCTGCGCCAACATCAACCATAGTGTTACCTTCTGAGTAGTTCACAAAGCTCACGTTTGCACCTTTCACATCATTAGTGATGTTCACCGCACCTAGGTTAAGACCCGTCGTTTGGCCTGTGTTCCAGTTAAAAAAACCCAGTGATGCCCCTGTCATTTCTTGGTTCACTTTAGATGCACCAAAAATACCAAGGTTCACACCTGTTGTGGTTTGCGTCTCAGACATACCAACAACCGCAAGGTCGACACCTTTAAGGTCATTGACTTGTCCGTGAAGCAGAGCCAGACGTACACCGCCAACCGCATCAGAATCCGGAGCGTTGAAGCCATTAATTGTTGAAAACATAACAGGCGAAGAAGCAAATGCTGCCGGTGCCATTACCGCTGCAGATACAGCAAGTACTGAAAGTAACTTTTTCATTGGGGAGTCTCCACTGACTTATTGTTGACTTGATTAATCTATATTCAATCAAGTATTTATTGTCCTTCACTCAACAGCTATCCATGTTAAATCAATGTCATAACTGTACCATTGAATATAAGACTCAAAAGCGTAAAGAGCAATATTGAGCGGAGGATATCATGAGAGGCGAGAGTAACCATCGACAGTCAGGCTTCTTAAGCAGACGATAAAGATTCCCTATCACGCTCGTGCCTCGCTGAAGAGAATGACGATTTCAAAGCATAAAAAAACGGAGACCGAAGTCTCCGTTTTCTAAAGCTTATGTATGGCTTTCTCTGTTACGAGAAAGGGGGATGATTACATCATACCGCCCATGCCCCCCATACCGCCCATGCCACCCATATCAGGCATTGCAGGGCCAGAATCTTGTGGCTTATCAGTGATCATCGCTTCTGTTGTAATCATAAGACCAGCAACTGATGCTGCGAACTGAAGTGCAGAACGCGTTACCTTCGTTGGATCTAGGATACCCATAGCGATCATGTCGCCGTATTCACCCGTAGCCGCGTTGTAACCGTAGTTACCTTCGCCAGCACGAACGTTGTTAGCAACAACTGATTCTTCATCACCTGCGTTCTTAGTGATTTGGCGAATAGGCGCTTCCATTGCACGTAGTGCAACGCGGATACCTACGTTTTGCTCTTCGTTGTCGCCTTCAAGGCCAGAAACTTTAGATGCAGCGCGGATAAGTGCAACACCACCACCAGCAACCACACCCTCTTCAACAGCAGCGCGAGTTGCGTGAAGTGCATCTTCAACGCGGTCTTTCTTCTCTTTCATCTCAACTTCAGTAGCAGCGCCAACTTTGATTACCGCAACACCGCCAGCTAACTTAGCTACGCGCTCTTGAAGTTTTTCTTTGTCGTAGTCAGACGTTGCATCTTCGATTTGTTGACGAATTTGAGAAACGCGACCTTTGATCATCACTTCATCGCCCGCACCATCAATGATGGTTGAGTTTTCTTTAGTGATCGTAATGCGCTTAGCTTGACCTAGGTCTTCTAGCGTTACTTTTTCAAGGTCTAGACCGATCTCTTCAGAGATAACTGTGCCGCCCGTTAGGATAGCGATGTCTTGCAGCATTGATTTACGACGGTCGCCGAAACCAGGTGCTTTAACCGCAGCTACTTTCACGATACCACGCATGTTGTTCACAACAAGAGTCGCTAGCGCTTCGCCTTCTACATCTTCAGCGATGATAAGAAGTGGACGTGAAGCTTTAGCAACTGCTTCTAGAGTCGGAAGAAGTTCACGGATGTTCGAAACTTTCTTGTCGATTAGAAGAATGAATGGGCTTTCAAGATCAACAGAACCCGCTTCTTGGTTGTTGATGAAGTAAGGAGACAGGTAACCGCGGTCGAACTGCATACCTTCAACTACGTCTAGCTCGTCTTGCAGAGCCTGACCTTCTTCAACCGTAATTACGCCATCACGACCTACTTTTTCCATCGCTTCAGCAATTATGTTACCAACTGTCGAATCAGAGTTCGCAGAGATAGTACCTACTTGCGCGATAGCTTTCGTGTCTGAACAAGGAACAGAAAGGTTCTTCAGCTCTTCAACAGCCGCGATAACCGCTTTGTCGATGCCGCGCTTAAGATCCATTGGGTTCATGCCAGCAGCAACGGCTTTTAGGCCTTCAGCAATAATAGACTGAGCCAATACTGTTGCTGTAGTTGTTCCGTCGCCCGCCGCGTCATTCGCTTGCGAAGCCACTTCTTTAACCATTTGTGCGCCCATGTTTTGGAACTTGTCTTCAAGTTCGATTTCACGTGCAACAGAAACACCATCTTTAGTGATCGTTGGTGCGCCAAATGATTTGTCTAGAACAACGTTACGGCCTTTAGGACCCAACGTTACTTTTACTGCGTCAGCCAGAACGTTTACACCTTCTAGCATTTTAATACGTGCGTCGTTACCAAATTTAACGTCTTTAGCAGCCATCTTAATTTCCTTTAAAATTCTTTATTCAGTCAGTTCAGTTTTATGGGTCGGATTATTCAACGATCGCCATGATGTCGTTTTCAGACATGATCAGAACTTCTTTGCCGTCGATCTTTTCAGTTTTAGTGCCGTAGCCTTCAGAGAAGATAACGGTATCGCCAACTTTAACGTCCAATGGTTGTACTGAACCATTTTCTAAAATGCGGCCTTTGCCAACAGCTAGAATAGTACCGCGAGTTGATTTTTCAGCGGCAGAACCAGTTAGAACGATGCCACCAGCAGATTTAGATTCAACTTCTTGGCGCTCAACGATAACTCGGTCGTGTAGAGGACGGATATTCATCGGTCGTATCTCCTGATAATTTCCATTTAATTTGATAGTTGCCACGATTGGCATGGGGTTAAAGAGTATGTTGGGGCAATGTGAAAGATCCCAAGGGGGGAAGGGGAAAATTGTGATCTAAAAGGCAGATTCGAACTGCTCATCTTTTCCTGCTTTTCATTTACTCATATCCCACATCTGTTTATCCTACGGTTTTAGTTCCAACGGCGTTTTACATGCAAGATAAGCATGGGCTTCTCACGGCCCCGATAGCACTAACTCTACGCACCATGACCATACCGACCATATTCGGTATGGTGGCGATCTTGATGTTTAACCTTGTCGATACTTTCTTTATCTCATTGCTCGGTACCCAAGCCCTTGCAGCCGTCAGTTTCACCTTCCCTGTTACCTTTGCCATCAACTGCATCACCATGGGTATAGGCATTGGCTTATCGACGTGTATAGGGCGGTTACTTGGCCAAGGCTGCGCACAAAATGCGGCAAGGTTTACCTGTCACGGCTTATTACTTGCGGTGCTTCTTGTTGGTTTTGCATCAACACTGGGCCTAGTAACACTAGAGCCTATGTTTACTCTATTAGGTGCTAAACCTGAGTTACTGCCACTGATATCCGAATACATGTTAGTCTGGTATTTAGCGATACCGCTGCTTGTTATTCCTATGGCAGGGAACAGTGCGATACGAGCGAGTGGCGATACCAAAACACCCGCCAAGATCATGATGCTGGCCGGCCTTATTAACGGCATTCTCGACCCACTGCTGATCTTCGGTTACGGGCCTTTCCCTGAGCTAGGGATTCAAGGCGCAGCCATTGCTAGCGGATTCAGTTGGTTTGGTGCGTTGTGTGGCTCACTGTATGTATTAACCATACGAGAAAAGCTGCTTGCTCCGCCCAAACTAAAAAATCTCATCGATGACTGGAAACAGATCTTAACCATCGGCACACCCGCCGCCCTTTCCAATGCCCTGAATCCAATTGCTGGCGCTATTATCATGATGATGTTAGCTAAACAAGGAACCGAAGCTGTAGCTGCTTATGGTGCAGCCCAGCGTATTGAATCGATTTTGATCATCGTGTTGATGTCTTTAACCTCTGCCCTCACGCCTTTTATGGCGCAAAACTTTGGCGCTGATAATCCACAGCGTAGTTTCAAAGCTCTGTTTTTAAGCATGCGCTTTGCCGTAATGTTCCAAGGGCTAATTTTCTTAATGATGGTGCCATTGAGCATCCCTTTAGCTACCCTATTTTCTCAAGAAGAATCCGTACGAGGCATCTTGTGGCACTACCTGTTAGTTGTGCCGTTTAGCTATGGATTCCAAGGGATTGTAATGATGCTGATCAGCGCGATGAATGCCATGCATCAACCACTCAAAGCCTTTCAGTGGAGCTTTATGCGACTGTTTGTATTCACATTGCCATTCGCTTGGATCGGCAGCCAGATTGATGGCGTCGAAGGGTTGTTTATCGGCTTAGCATTGGGGAACATCATGGGTGGCATTTCAGGGTATTTGTTTGCGCTTCGTATAAGGGTTAAAGCAGATGCGGGATGCGAATAAACGGGATGCGAAGAGCCTAAAAATCAGATGCGAGATTCGAAGAGCTTGAGAGCAGAAAAAGACTAGAAGAAGAGCGATGACATGGAAGACACCACTTACAAAATGTTCTATGACGCACCGATTGGCAAGATGATCATTGTTAGTAATGGTGTGTCGCTTATTGAAATTGACCATGTAAATCATGAAGAGCTAATGACTAGTAATCCAGATGAGCTTTGCCAACTGGCGACGAAACAGTTAGATGAGTACTTTGCAAGTCAACGAACAGAATTCGATTTGCCATTAAGAGCGATAAAAGGCACTGATTTTCAAAAAGCAGCTTGACAGGCTTTAACAACCATTCCTTATGGAGAAACCATCAGCTACGGCGAACAAGCGAAAAGAATGGATAACCCAAAAGCTGTAAGAGCGGTGGGTGGTGCAAATGGCAAGAACCCATTTAGTATTGTTGTACCCTGCCATCGAGTCATCGGCGCAAATGGCACATTAACTGGCTACACCGGCGGCATGAACCGCAAAGAATGGTTACTGGATTTTGAGCGTTCGGTTCTGACTCAAGCTAGCAAATAAGTCTCTGTCATTCCCTACAGCGAGGGACGAACGTGATAGGGAATCTCTCTTTATGTTGAACACCGGATATAACAAGCAATACTAGACATAAGATTCCAGATACAAAAAACGGCTACACTCACACGCAGCCGTTCTAGTATTCGATGAAAGTCAAAACTATTTATCTAAAACAGTAATTACTTAACGATCACGTCACCTGACATTTCAACTGGGATATCAATACCAGACAGAGAAAGCATTGTTGGTGCTAAGTCAGACAGTTTACCGCCTTCTTTGAACTCAACGTCTTTGTTACCTACGTAGATAAGTGGAACTGGTAGGTTAGTGTGCGCCGTGTGGATGCCGCCCGTTTCTGGGTTTACCATCATTTCCGCGTTACCGTGGTCAGCGGTGATAAGCAGTTGGCCGTCCGCTTCTTTGATTGCTTGAACCACTTTACCAAGACATTCGTCTAGCGACTCTACCGCTTTAATCGCTGCATCGTAAACGCCTGTGTGGCCAACCATGTCACAGTTAGGGAAGTTACAAACGATCGCGTCGTATTTACCGCCTTTGATTGCTGCAACAAGCTTTTCAGTCAGCTCTGGTGCGCTCATTTCTGGCTGTAGGTCGTACGTTGCCACTTTTGGAGAAGCAACAAGCTGACGCTCTTCGCCTTCAAACTCCTCCTCCTTACCGCCGTTGAAGAAGAAAGTCACGTGTGCGTATTTCTCTGTTTCCGAGATACGTAGCTGTGTTTTGCCTTCCTTCGATAACCATTCACCGTAGGTGTTCTCTAGAGAAGCCGGTGGGAATGCACATAGAAGTGGAATGTCTGCTGCGTATTGAGTCAGCATCACGAAATCGATCGCTGGGAATACGTTACGAGCAAAACCGTCGAAGCTAGGCACGAATGCACGTGTGATTTCACGCGCACGGTCAGCACGGTAGTTCATGAAGATAACCGCATCGCCATCAACAATAGCTGCAGACTCTTCGCCCTCTGCTTTAATTTCAGTCGCTTTCACGAACTCATCGTTTTCGTCACGAGCGTAAGCCGATTCTAGGCCTGCAACCGCCGTGTCGAATGTGTATTCCGCTTTTGCTTGAGTAAGCAAGTCGTACGATTCTTGAACGCGATCCCAGTTATTATCACGGTCCATTGCGTAGTAACGACCAATAAGAGAAGCAACACGGCCTTTACCCAGTTTAGCGAATAGCTCTTGGAAACGTGTAAGTGTGTTTTCTGCGCTACGTGGCGGCGTATCACGACCGTCTAGGAAAGCGTGTAGGTAGATTTTCTCTGCGCCACGCTCTGCTGCCATTTCAACAGCTGCGTAGATGTGATCTTCATGAGAGTGAACGCCACCTGGAGACATAAGGCCCATGATGTGAACCGCTTTGTCTGCTTTAACCGCTTTATCAACAGCATTCACTAGCGCTTCAGTTTGAGCGAATTCGCCGTCTGCGATTGATTTAGTAATACGCGTTAGATCTTGGTATACCACGCGACCCGCACCGATGTTGGTGTGACCCACTTCAGAGTTACCCATTTGGCCATCAGGTAGGCCTACATCTAAGCCAGAAGCCGAGATTAGCGTGTTAGGTTGATTAGCAATAAGACCGTCTAATACAGGTGTATTAGCGTTCGCGATAGCGTTGTCTTGGTTGTCTTCACGGTAACCGTAACCGTCAAGGATCACTAGAGCCATTGGCTTCTTAGCTGACATAGGACTGACCTCGTTCAATTCAAAATAAATCGGTATAAAAACAAATTAGCGTAATTTTACTACAGTTTACAGTCAAAACTGTAGCGGAAGATCAAGAAACGTCGCAGGTAAGATGATCGGATATGAAAAAAAATGTCATTTGCATTTTTATTCTTCCAATCAAGAACGTTCAATCAGTGATAAAGCGTTCATAAAGTCTCATGTACAACCGAGAAAGATCACGTAGATTCTACCTTACTCTTTTCTATCGAATCCAAATACACTAAAATTCACGAAACATACTCAATTAGGCTTAGTCGTGCTCCTTCCTTTACTTGATCTCTCGTTCTTATTTTTCTTTTCTCTTGCGACTATATTCATTTTACGTAAGTTTGCTAAAAAAATCGGTCTCGTAGATAAACCCGACTCTCGTAAGTTTCATAGCGGAGCGATACCACTCGTTGGCGGCATTTCAATTTGTATCTCACTTCTCTACTTTCTACTGAACAACCCAAACATTTTACCACATACCCCCCTCTATGCTGCATGTGTTCTCATCTTAGTCGGGGTAGGTTCTTTAGATGATAAGTTTGATTTAAGCTTCAAGCTACGCTTCATTATCCAAGCTGGATTATCTGTTGCCATGATGATGATTGGTAACATTGAGCTAAAAACGATTGGGGATGTACTTGGCAGTGGAGAAATCATTACGTTAGGTTGGTTTGGCTACTTAGTTACTATTTTTGCGGTAGTTGGAGCAATAAACGCATTTAATATGGTTGATGGGATTGACGGTCTACTAGGAGGGTTATCAGTGGTAACCTTTGGAGGTTTGGGGCTAATGCTTGCGTATGATGGGCAGTACAACCTCTCATATATATGCCTAGTATTAATAGTAGTTATCATCCCTTACATACTACTCAACTTAGGTGCATTTGGACGAAAAAGAAAAGTATTTATGGGAGATGCTGGAAGCATGCTGATCGGGTTTACGGTTATCTGGCTTCTGCTTTTATCAAGCCAAAATGGAACATCTCCCCCCCTACGTCCCGTTACAGCTCTGTGGTTAATTGCTGTCCCACTAATGGATATGACTGCAATAATGATACGAAGGGTACGCCGTGGTGATTCCCCATTCAAACCGGATCGAGAGCACCTACATCATATCTTTCAAAGGTTAGGACTCAGCCCAAATCAAACACTAGTTTCGATATGCTCCATAGCAGCTTTATTCGCAGCTGTCGGAATTGGTGCCGAAATAAACGGTGTTCCCGAATACATTATGCTTTATTTATTTTTGGCATGCTTCCTGCTGTACGTAAAACTACTAAGTAAGAAGCGACAGCAGGCACATAAATAAACTAAGACTTCGAGTACTTGCAGATAAAGTGTATCACCTCTTTTTCAATGGTATATTTCGATAACGTTTTAGGCTCGCCAGGCACAATGGGTAACGCACCATAAGGCCCTATCGGACACACCGACTGGCTATAAACAATTTTTAATTGATGGATTGATAACCACATGAAAGTACTACATATTTACCGTACTTGCTACCCTGAAACAAAAGGGGGATTAGAACAAGCTATTCGTTATATTTGTAAGGGCAGTAGTGAGCAAGGTATCGAAAATACCATTCTAACATTAGGTATTGAGAATAAAGAATATCATTTTGAAGGCACGCGAATTATCGTCGTCAAGAAAGACTTCGAGATATCATCTAACGGATTTTCATTCCGTCTAATTCGTCGATTTAGAGAACTAAGTAAGAAAAACGATATTATTCACTACCAATACCCTTGGCCTACAGGTGATTTACTCAGCATTTTTTCCGACAAAAAACCATCATTAGTCAGCTATCAATCTGATATTGTTAAACAAAAGTGGCTCAAAAAAATATACTTCCCTCTTGAGCAGTATTTTTTATCTAATGTTAATCGTATCATTGCGAGTTCACCTCAATATGCGCAAACAAGTAAAAATCTAATCAAGTATGCCAATAAAGTCGATACTATCCCTCTTGCGATCGATGAATCTACTTATCCAAAAATCAGTGAAGACGATATCAAAAAGTGGGAAGACTACGTTGGCAGAGATTTTTTCTTATTTGTAGGTGTGCTTCGATACTACAAAGGGCTGCAATACCTTCTTGAAGCAGCAAAATTAAATGGGTTACCTATTGTAATCGCTGGTGATGGTCCAGAAAGAGCCAATCTAGAAATGTATATAGAAAAGCACTCTCTTACCAATGTAACACTCGTTGGGTTTATTTCTGAAGAAGACAAAGTCGCACTTCACACACTTTCAAAAGCATTTGTTTTTCCGTCGCATTTACGCTCAGAAGCGTTTGGGATTTCATTAGTAGAAGCACAAATGTTTGGCAAGCCAATTGTAAGTGCAGATATTGGAACCGGTTCCTCTTATGTCAATATCAATGGAGAAACAGGGCTAACCGTTCCACCGGCAGACGGCTCACAGTTTTCAGAGGCTATGCAAAAATTGGAAAACGATGTATCACTCTGCCAAAAACTAGGAAGTAGTGCTCGTCAACATTTTGATAAAGAATTCACAGCTAAGCGCTATGCTGATAGTTATATTACGCTGTACCACAAACTAATCTCATCACATAATCATACAACAGAGTAAATCATGAACTTCTCGAGGTAGCAGACGCTATCTTGAGGAGTTGATCAACTGTATTTGACCACTTAAAACCTGAAGCCCTTTTTATACCACACTCTACCAACTTAGCTTTACGTTCAGGGTCCCTAATAAGCTCTAAGATCGCATTTGAAATGGAGACTTCGCTGCTAGGATCGACTAAAAGAGCTCCGTTTGCTGCAACCTCTGCTGTTGCGCCCACATTAGAGGTAATAACAGGAGCACCCGAAGCCATGGCTTCAATAACAGGCAAACCAAACCCCTCATATAGTGACGGATAAATAAAAGCACCGGCCGATGCATATAAACGCTTTAAGTCATCATCCGCTACGTACCCAGTAAATATTATTTGCCCACGCTCAACTAAGTCTTTCGCATTATCCATCAATTCTGCATTTTTCCAACCTTGATCTCCAACCAAAACTAAAGGGTACAACTTACGAACTGAATCAGGTAAAAGCTTAAAAGCATCAATTAGCTTGTTTAAGTTCTTTCTTGGCTCCAAGGTTGCAACACTAAGAAGAAATTTATCATGCTCTATTTCGAGCGATTTAAGTAAAATATCGCACTCTTTTTGGGAATGAGCCTTAAAACCGCCAGAAACTCCCAAGTACAATGTCGAACTTTTGCTTTTACTGCTAGGAAAGAAGTTATGAAGTTCATCTAAAATAAAATCAGAATCGACAACTATATGATCAGACCTAGCAATGGTTCCCTGCATTTTATCCTTTAAATATGAAACCCTTGTGGCCGGATGAAAGCTAGGGTGAGATAGGAAAGATAAATCATGAACAGTTGTAATGGTTGTTCCCGAATAATTAAATGGGACAAAACTCGGTTCAAAATACACATAGCCTTGATTCGCAAGTGTTTTTAATTGTTGTTGCGCCCGAAAAGAAAGCAAATAGCTTTTTAACTGATAAATGCCAGGAACAGATCTCAATAGCTCCACTAAAAGTCGCTTTTTAGGGCTTGGGGCGCTCTGGTCGGAACTTGGAAAGTGAAAGTAAGAAGCGAGATCCAATAGCGCATCACGAGTTAATAACTTTCCGTTTCTAATACCAACAACATCTATATCGTGAGAGAGCAATTCACTGAGAATATTAAGGGTATAGTATCCTATACCCGTTAATGGCATTCGTATTGGCGATACATTGATCAACAATTTATTTGGCATGATACATATCGGTCAAGGTTTTCTCTATATTGATCAAGGGGGCCTGACCTGTTAGTGACGCTAGTTTTGTATTATCTCCACCCAACACTTTAATCTCATTGTCACGAACAAAGTCAGGGTTGACTCTAACCTGGATACTATACCCTGCAATATTTTCCATCATCAAAATTATCGATTGCAACGAAATCACCTGACCAGAGCACAAATTCACAATCTCTGACTCAGCGTCTGACTCCAAAAGGTTTGCATAAGCTAACGCTATATCACGAACATCACTAAAGTCGCGAGATACATCTGTATTACCTAATTCTATCTCTAAAGCGTTTTTCTTGAAGTGAGATACTATTTTAGGGATTAAGAAATTTTCAGCTTGACCAGGACCAGTATAGTTAAATGGTCGGGTGATGATCATTGGGAATTGGTTAAACCAGAGCTTTGCCATATGCTCCATTGCAAGTTTGCTCATCGCATAATGATTAACTGGCGAAGGTAAAACTGATTCTGAGATGCGTTGTACATCTTCAGGGTTACCATAAATGTTCGCACTACTAGCAAAAACAACTTTATCTAATTCTAGCTTAAGCTCTTTCGCAGCTTCTAGTAAGTTCAGTGCACCAAAAACATTGACGTCATAAAACGCTTTTTGGTCAGAATGCCCAACAAATGATAATGCAGCAAGGTGAATAATATAATCTGGTCTCACTTCATTCAGGCATTCGACTACCGCATTGCGATCGGTCAGATCGCAAGCGACTTGGCCAGATTTGGCTTCACGGTATACTAACCCAATGACAGAGTAGCCCCTAGAGAGTAACTCTTTTTCTACATACTTACCGGTGAAGCCATCAACACCTGTTAACAATACTTTTTTCATAATTTCATCTCAAAAAAAATGGCAACAGAAAACTGCTGCCATTTAGCAAAAAAGGTTAAAGATTAGAACGAGAAACCTTGCTCGTTACGACGAAGATCTGCTTCAACCATCATTGCACATAGCTCTTCTAGTGTTGTTGTTGGTTCCCAACCAAGTTCTTTCTTCGCCTTTTCTGGGTTACCGATCAACAACTCTACTTCCGCAGGGCGATAGAATTTAGGGTTAATTCTCATCACAACTTTACCAGTAGCTTTATCTGTCGCGGTTTCGTTCTCTTCAGAGCCATTCCACTCTAGTTCAATATCAGCAGCTTTGAATGCCATCGTAACAAAATCACGGACTGTTTCAGTACGATTAGTAGCAAGAACATAAGTATCAGGCTTGTCTACTTGTAGCATACGCCACATACCTTCAACATAATCTTTTGCAAAGCCCCAATCGCGCTTCGCATCCATGTTACCAAGCTCAAGCACATCTAGCTTACCTAACTTGATTTTCGCTACAGAGTCAGTGATTTTACGTGTAACGAATTCTTGACCACGCAACGGTGATTCATGGTTAAACAAAATACCACTAGTAGCAAAAATGTCGTATGACTCACGGTAGTTAATCACCATCCAGTGCGCATACAGTTTTGCAACACCGTATGGGCTACGTGGATAGAATGGCGTAGATTCACGTTGAGGAATTTCTTGTACCTTACCAAACATCTCAGAAGTAGATGCTTGATAAAAACGAATTTTAGGGTTAACAATACGAATTGCTTCTAAAAGATTAACCGGACCAATACCCGTAATTTCAGCAGTAGTAAGAGGTTGGTCGAATGACACGCCCACGAAGCTTAGCGCTGCAAGGTTGTAAACTTCATCAGCCCCCGTGTTTTGTAATAGACGAATACTGCTAGACAAGTCTGTTAAATCGTATTCCACAAGCTCCAAATTAGGATGGTTCTCAATTCCTAACTCTTCGATACGCCAAAAGTTCACAGAACTTGTACGACGGTATGTACCGTATACTTTATAACCTTTTTCTAAAAGAAGTTCTGCTAGATAAGCCGCATCTTGGCCTGTAATCCCTGTTATTACTGCTGTTTTCATCAAGTTATACCTTTTACCAATTCACTTTAAGTGTTTATATCTCAATTAGATAATCAATTATATATTGAAGACGTCTGAACAACCAGATTATATAAAGCTTTCAAAATCACCAAGTAACTTTAGCCAACAACATTATCTTAAGTTGACGCTTAGCCGATCACTCTACGAGTGAGTTGTTCTTTATTGTTGCCTTGTACTAATTTCATCCCTGGGTGCTACTAAATGATGTCATCAAAATGCATTTTGGAGCAAGTGGATTCAAACAAGTCTTGAGTCCAATTAGACCTTATATCGTAACGTATCCCAAGACTTTCCTCTACCTCCAATTCGAGCTTTAACTAACGAACTTTCCCAATGAATGAACCAACGAAGAAGTTACAACAAATCGATTTCGACTCAGATTGCCAACCTACAGCGACCTTGCGCATTTAACCGTTCAGTCGTAAGACAGTCTGCTACCGTGAAAGATATTGTCAACGATTCTCACAGAAAAAATCAACGAGAGAAAACCCAAACTTTATACACAAAATAAGTAATCAAGGGAAGAACCGTACTGATTAAGACGATTCCAATCAAATAATGCCAGTTCATAGCCTCAGCCAACGATGAGAACAACACCGTACCAATAAGAGCGGTAGCTGACGCGAGAAGGAATTTTAAATACTTTGATACACTGACCTTGGAAAAAAATACCCAATAAGCATTCATAAAATACGAAAGGATGTTCGTAATAAAAAAAGCTATTATATTAGAAAGCACTGGATTTAATCGCACTATTTCTACAGCTAGAATGACTAATGTCGTATGCACCAACGTATTGACAACGCCAATCGTCCCAAACTTAATCAAGCTTTTATATCTAAAAAAATACCGAGCTAAGATACTCATACTATTTAATTATTTTCCTAGCTATATAAACTGGTCTATTTTTAACCTCTGAATAAGTCCGACCTAAATATTCTCCCAAGACACCAATACCGATCAATTGTATCCCTCCAATAAATAGGATTGTTACCATTATTGAAGCAAAACCTGGAGTATCGACACCAAAAACTAACGTTTTAAAAACCAAAAACAAAGCGTACATTATAGAAAGTAAAGAAATAGTAAGCCCCAAATATGACCATGCTCTTAATGGAATGGTACTATAGCTAGTGATACCTTCCAAAGCAAAGTTCCATAACTTCCATGTGTTAAAACTTGTTTCCCCTGAAGCCCGGCTTTCTACATTATACTCTATAGTAACTGACCTAAATCCGACCCAGGCAAATACGCCTTTCATAAAGCGGTGAGACTCTTTCAACTTATTGACTTCAGCCACAACAATGGCATCCATTAATCTAAAGTCCCCAACACCGGATGGTACTTCAATGTCTGATATAAGATTATGAAACTTATAAAAAGCATTTGCTGTGATTTTTTGGATTCTAGTATCTGTATCTCTATTTGCTCTCTTGGCTAAAACAACTTCATGACCTTCTTCCCATAAACGCACCATTTCAGGAATTTTTTCGGGAGGGTGCTGTAAATCAGAATCAATTACAACAACAAGATCACCGTTCGCATTATCTAAACCCGCTGAAAGAGCAGCCTCTTTACCAAAATTTCTGGACAAATCAACTACGCAAACTCCTTTATAGCGAGCCTGCATATCGACTAATCTGTCATAGGTTTGATCTGTACTGCCATCATTTATCGCGATAATTTCTAAATTGTAGTTATCCAAATCCTTGTCGAATATAGTAACAATCCGAGAAAAAAAAGCTTCCACCCCATCCTCCTCATTATAAAAAGGAGAAACCACACTCACCAACTTATTTTCCACGTCTATACCTTTTGGTTTTAGGTCAAATGCCAATACACTATGTGAAAACATAGCTATATATTATATTCATAGCTAAGTGCTACTTATTCACGCGACAAATGTGCATCCCAGGCTCCAACTTACAGATGATTTTTACATCTTTAGGGAATAAACCCTGGATACTTGTAACATTAGGATAATCATCTGAAGCAAAAACAAAAGCTGAAGATTCATTTATCGCTAAAGATATTTCTTCTTCAACATCCGAACAAGACGCTTGGTATCTAGCTATATACCCCGTGTTCAGCTTGATATCACGTTCAGATGCATATTTCATGAGAGGTAATAATGTATTATGAGGAGAAGACTTTGTCGGACATCGGAATTTAGGGTAAAAATAAATCATACTAACCCCCTCTCCCGTCGCTAACTCTACTTTTGAAGGCGTAAGAATAGAGGTGCTATTTTGAGACACCACACTAGAAAACACGTTAACCCGACCTTTCAAATCTACAATATGAATAGCAGTAAAAATTAGGATTATACCAAGCCCAAAATATCTTTTGCTTGTGCTTGTGCAGTATCTTGAAATCACGACAATAGAATAAATAGCGATGGCGTATCCTACAGGCCAAAAAAATCGCCCCGAAGCCCTAAATTGAGACGTAATACTATCCATAAAACTTGGGTATGGAACATTTATTATATTATATGAACCAAAATACACCTTATTAGACAGAGCATATGCAGTAAACAAAAAAACCAAAAAAAACATAAATTTATGCTTACGTAAACATCCAAAATTATTGCCCATATCCAGGGTAATAGCTAATGGAAACAAAGCCAAAAGACCAGCTCCTAAATAATTAAAACCTTCCCCTTGCCCTGGCATGGTAACAGCATTAATTCTAAATAAATCCCCCCCTAAAAAAGGCGAAAGAATATTCATGGAATATAAACCAAAACCTCCATCACCAACTACACCAGATGAAGAAAAAGGTAGTAATGTAATTAACATAGAAGAAAGCACCATTAATGCAGGTGAAACTACAAAAATGATATTTTGTTTGAGGTTATAGTACTTCCAAAGGTGAGAAACTGACGCTATATAAATACAAAAGCTCATTACAAACAAGTAAACATTAATATAAAAAGCACACAGTAAAAGCAACATAGCCGATTTAAACTGAAGCTCCCCTAACTTAGTCGACCGAACATACAAGCAGAAAGAAAATAAAAGCAGCCAATGTGACATCAAAGATATATGCCCCATTCGAGCCATTAGGGCAGGGCTAAATACAAAAAACACGGTCAGTGCTACTAGAGCGACCAAAGAGTTTATTTTTAGCTCTCTTAGAATCCACCAAGCACCAACACCTTGCATCAAATAACAAAAAAACACCCAGTAACCAAAAGGATTAAACGGAAAATAACTTTCTGGAACTAAGACCTTAAGGATAACTGAATAAATAGGAATTATATCAACAAACGTAGCTCTTGTTCCGTAAGGGTAGTTAAATGTATCGAATGACAACAGTGGCCACGACCATGGAGCATCAAAATAAGCATTAAAGCCTGCCACATACTGAGTAATATCAGAGTTTTCTGACAACCAATAACTAGAATCACCTGAAACAAACCCATCTGGCAATATAAAAACTAAAGATAAAGAAATACAGATCAGACTAAAAAGTAGTGCACTAAAAGAATCAGAACAAAAAACTAATACACCACTACTTATTCCCTTTGACTTATTAAATACACTCACCTTATTATTATCCTCCGCAATAATAAAATTTACATAAAAACGTTACAATTCAAAATAAATATTAAAGTAACTATTTACCAAATAAAATAAATTAAGGTTAGAGGTATTTACACTCTCTAACCTAAAAATATCAAACTGTCGTCTAGTAATTATAGAGCGTAAAAGTCTTTAATATACTTTGAAACCAATTCGACATCGCCCCTTTCCATCCCAAAGTAGAGAGGGAGCCTGATTAGCTTTTCACTTTCATTAGTTGTATATTTGTCGTCACCACAGAACTCTCCAAACTCTAACCCTGCAGATGCCGTGTGCAATGGTACATAATGAAAAACGGCTGAAACTTCCCGTTCTTTCAAATAATTTAGCAGTTCTGTTCTAACATCTAATGCCTGGCATTTAAAGTAGAACATATGAGCGTTATTAGTCGCAAATTCAGGAATTGAAGGCAACTCAATAAGCCCTTTATTTTCAAGTTCTTCCAAGTAATTTTGATAGTAGCTCCAAGTCACAAGACGGTCGGTATTTATACGCTCTAACTCTAGGAGTTGCCCATAGAGATATGCGGCTTGAATCTCGGAAGGTAGAAAACTAGATCCAATATCAACCCATGAATACTTATCCACATTTCCTCGAAAGAACTTACTACGATTGGTGCCTTTTTCTCGAATAATTTCGGCTCTTTCAACAAACCTTTTATCGTTGACAATGAGAGCTCCTCCCTCACCGCCACTGGTTACGTTCTTCGTTTCGTGGAAACTAAATGCACCAAAGTGCCCAATGCTGCCTAACTGCTTACCTTTATAAGCATTACCAATAGCTTGCGCTGCATCTTCTACAACAAATAAGTTATGCTCATTTGCAATCGACATGATCGCATCCATATCGCAGGCAACCCCGGCGTAGTGAACAGGGACTATAACCTTGGTTCTTTCGGTGACTGCAGCTGCAATACAAACAGGGTCAATGTTCATCGTATCTTTTTGCACATCGACAAAAATTATCTTTGCGCCTCTGAGCACAAACGCATTAGCCGTTGAAACAAAAGTATAACTAGGTACGATGACCTCATCACCTTCTTTTAGATCAATTAATAACGCAGCCAGCTCTAACGCAGCAGTGCAAGAGGGAGTGAGTAACGCTTTTTCGCACCCCGTCAAATCTTCAAGTAACTTCTCAGACTTCTTACAAAAAACGCCATCCCCACAAAGCTTTTGGGACGAGATCGCGTCTGAAATATATTGTAACTCCGTACCTAAAACAGGCGCTTTATTAAATCGAATCATAACCTACTTCCTAATAACTCTCTGATAACTACTGTCTGTAAATGTTGGCACCATTGCTTATTTTCCAGATAAAAAAGAAAAGCGTGCGTATACCTGATTCAAACATGTCCTGATCGCTAGCTTAATGCCCCATAAATTTACGCGCATTGATAACGTACCTCAAGCAATGTCTAAGGCGATCCGTTATATATATCATAAAGCTACCAAAACTTTTACATAAACCAACTTAGACTCTGCCATCGCAACTATAGATAAACACCACACCCAAACTAAGTGGAAAAATTTCTTCACCTAGAAGACCCGACAATAAAAGCACATAGCGTTTCTTAATTAAGGGAAAAAATCTACTGTGCCTCTATAGGCTTGATAGCTAGTCTGAATGCAACTGCTAGTTCACATAAAATCTAAATATTCATAAATTGGTGAAAGACATAGTTGAAGTATACCGTTTAGGTTCAAAAACAGACAAAAAATTTCAAATAACAGCGTATTTTAACTATAATAGCTAACAGCACCATCACGACCTCATGATCAGATACTCAAAATAAGTGCACAGAAAATGGTATTGGCACACCCTAAAATTCGAGTTTCTGTCATTAAATTTACTAATTTCAATCTAAAAAGAGCTATTACTTAATACTCTATCCTTAATGTAGACGGCAGGTATACCACCAACAACGGTATAAGGTTCAACATTTTTCGTAACAACACTTCCTGCCGCAACAATAGCCCCTTCTCCAATGGTTACCCCTTGCAACACTGTCGCATTACCACCAATCCAAACGTTGTCTTCCACAACAATTGAAGCGGAATTATCAGGTAAACTAATATCTCTACCATCGTGGCCTGCTGCAAAAAACCTGATTGCTGGCCCTAATCGCACATTATTTGCAATTGTAATCTTGGTGCTAGCCTTATCATGCCACGATGTATAAAACTCACACCCTCGATTAATTGAAACATCCTGCCCCAAATATATTGTCGATGGATAACGAAAGTACACATTGGAGTCAATAAACACGTTGTGGCTATATTGCCCCAATAGACACCGCCAAACCGGTCCCCTGAAAACAGGAGGCAGAAAGAATATGACACTGTGTATTATATTGATTCCGTATGAATAGTGTAAAAATGCGAATCGAAGAATGTTTTTTTTCATGAAATATTACACCATATAAACTGATACACCAATGAACACTAAAACAGCTCCCATAAATTGATTACAAGTCACATTTTCTTTTAAGAAAAAACGTGTCATGAAAAGCACTACTAGGCCATTCAAACTTGTCGCCATATACACAACATCCACAGATAAATACTGTAAAGCATTAAAACTGATAATTGGCGCTAACATCAATAGCGCGACTGTAAAAAACAAAGTGATTTTGCTTTTATTCCTACTGTACTCTTTATAAGTTACAACTCCTATTGAGGTTGCCAAAATAGCAGCAAAAACAAATAAGTAACCAATTAGCATTTTCTTTTTGAAACCTCCATCAAATAAAGCCCGGAAAGTATAATCCCCAGACCTACGACTTTCTGAAGAGTCAGTTCAGCCTCCCCTGTAGCAACCGCATAAATGAAAATCAAAGGAAAAAACATGGCTGTTAATGGGTATGTTTTTGATAGATCATAACGACGGTTCAACCAGCCCCATGCAATAAACTTGATAACATTCAAAAAAACTACGGTAGCAATAACTGCGATACCTACCCAGCTAAACAACTCAACTTGAGATGCTGATTCACTCAAAATAACCGATGTTAGAAAGGTTAAAAACACCGTAAATAAGACAGAGACAATTCGCATAATCAATTTCTAACGTTCAAAGTCAGGATACTGGCCTAAATATAAAAAAGTATCTCTATAATAATCGTAGAGGTACTCCATCACTTCCTCTGGTGGCTTTTCTTTATTTGAGCTAGTATTTTCAGCCCTAAAGAAGCTTTTCGGTTCATATTTATGATCAACACCTAAAAACTTGTAGGTTCTTGACAAGCTTAATAGATGCTTAGTTAAATTTTCTGTCGAAAGAATGAGTAAGCTATCTTTAGGGAAATACTTCTCATACAAGTCAATATAATTTTTATACAAGCCCCTGCCTAAATAATCGAACGGGTCTGTGGACAATACGGACGTTAGCGAAGGAGCCTGTTCTCTATTTAGGATAGCATCACAAATCCCTCTACTTTCCAGGCCATTACTAACTGAAAAGTGATAATTTGACAATGCTCTTTCAACGGGGTTTCGTAAGACCATAATAATCTTGGCTTCAGGAAACATAGTGGATATTCTTTGAGCAGCTAATTCTGACTCAATATAAGTTGTGCTTTTTTCACCGCACGCAAGGATGTCACTTTCAACATTTGAAAAATATTTTGATAAGTAGCTGTGCTTGTTATCGTCAAATTCATCACCTAAAAAGTGTTTAGGCTCAGGTCTAACGGGCTCGGCCATCGCTATCTGAGGGTGTTGCTGTAACATTTTATAGAGCCATGTTGTACTGCTTCGTTGAGCCCCTACAATAAAAAACTGGTTCATTCGACTTCCTCTGATACGTGATAAGCGCAATCATGGGACAAAGTTTTTGAAATTCGTATAACATATTCACCCAGTACCCCAAGCAATAAGATAACAAACCCATTCAAAAATGACAGTAATGCAACTAATGTTGTCCAACCTTGTACACTACTTCCAAAAAGCAATTGATTAACTATCATAAAAAGTCCCCAAATAAAACTAACAATAGATATACCCCCACCGAGTATTGATAGCGCTTTAAGTGGATAAGATGAATAATTAAAAAGTAACCGGCTGACAAGTATAAGTATTTTCCCTAAAGAATAATTGGACTCACCATCATCCCTTTTAGCGTGTTTAGTCATAGTATTGCCTATTTTACTGGCGTGCATTAGTAATAGACCAGGGATGTAAGGTTCGTTTACACGATATTTGATAATGCGCTGAGCCAAAGCTTGCGTAAATATTCTAAAATTAGTAAGTACAATATCATCAGGTTTATTGAATATTTTGTTATTTAAAACATCAATTAGTTTCGTTCCTAAGCGTCTATAAGGTGCATGTTTTTTTTCTTCAAACTCAGCAAAAACCAGATCATAACCTTCATTTATTTTTTCTACTAACTTACAAATTTCGCTTGGCGGATTCTGTAAGTCATCGTCCATGGTAACAATATAGTCACCCGTCGCTTTCTCAATTCCACACATTACGGCCGTATGTTGGCCATAATTCTTTACGAGATTAATAGCCTTAACCTGAACTATATCAGTTGCTAATTTCGAGATAACTCTCCAGCTGTCATCGGGACTGCCATCATTGACCAGAATGATTTCATAGTCATGTGTAATTTGAGATACATAAGGAATGATTTCATTCACTGTCTTCTCGACGAATAACTGGCTTTTGTAAACTGGGATAACTATTGATAACTTCACTAAGAATACCTTTAAAACTCAAACTAAAAACCAAAACCGCTAGATCTCTACCATAGACTTTACTATTCAACTCCGGCCTTAATGCAACCTTAAACTTTACGCACGAATAAAACAGCTCGTTTCAAACAAACCATCGTAATTTCCAGCATCTACCCAAACAAGTTCCGCCCTAGCAACTCAACGTTAAATTACCAGGACGACTATTGGCTAGTAACTCAGGATATTACAAATTCAGTTACATTAACCACTGGGTTATCATAGGTAATCCAATCTCTTACCGAAAACCGCATGAGAGGGAGGTCCGTTGGTGTGTTTTTTTTACTTACAATGTTTTAATTAACACTATCCAAGCAACTACCTGAAAGCTCAAAATTTGATATAGCAAACGATACTTTTCTCGTATCTTTTGAATCAACTTGATAAGGCGGTTTATTACTTTTCATATAGATACCAAAACCGCCAGGAGGCACATCAAAAGTCTGCAATATTTGATTCAACCGCCCAGGGATTAATTCAACTTTATAAGACTCTCCTGATATTTCAAACTCAACCTCTCTAGGAACCAAGGTAGCAATCGAAAAATCCAGTTCACAAGAAACTGTATTCTCACTTTTGTTAGGAATAAACAAATTTGCATTGCCTTTAGCCCAAGAAAAATTACCCCATCCACCTTCCCATCCCCAAAAGTTATAATTAAGCACATCATCATTTAACTTAGGCTCTTCAACATACCCGAAAGGTTCTAAATTTACATCAACACCATACTTCAATACCTTAAAGTCAAAGATCCCGAAGGACACTTTCCTAGAGTCTTTAGACTTATCTTGACTAGAATTAACCGTAAAAGCTGGCTTATCGGTAGTAATGTCAATGTAAATACCTCCTGGTGGAATCTCAATATCACTGGAAAAGGGGGTTAACTGTTTAGGGATCAAATCTAACTTGTGCAAATCCCCCATAACAGAGAATTCTACGGTTCTCGGAACTAAAGTAGTTAAAGAAAATTCCAGCCTATAATTTAGAGAACTCTCTGTTCCGTTAGGGATAAACAATTTAGCATTGCCTTTAGCCCAAGAAAAGCTACCCCAACGACCTTCCCAGCCCCAAAAGTTCTCGTTCAGAATGCGAATAATAGGCCTTGGCCTTGAGTTTTCTTCTGCTAACAATTTAAAAAACACATAGCGCCTAGTCTTATCTTCAATGTAGGATTTTCCTAAATTATCTGATAAGGATTGAACTATACTAACTCCATTATCCTCATAACCAAACCTGTCAATTGTTATTCCTGAAAATCCAGATTTCTCCAATATTTTTAATTGAGTCTTTATGTCTAGTTTTAGTAGTTCTGTAATCCAATAGTCAGACTCTCTTCCACGAATAGCGCTATTTGTCCAACGAATTGAACTATCTGTTGAAAAATAGTTAACAAAACTATTGCTATAGCTGTGCATTCGAAATTTACGGGGCGATTCAGGGAAAGACATGTGAGGTAATTGCAGTACATTAGAACTTGCCGATAGCCGAAGTTCATTCTGAATAGCACCTACAAACACCTTTTGAGACTCTATTAGTTCAATATTTTTTTCATTAGCAGAAAAACTCATATTTTTACTAGATATATCCCACAAACCAATACAAAAAAACAAAACTATTGATGTAGATAAAATACACCTTTTTATTCTAGATGTCTTTGAATATAAATCATTAAGAAGAAAAGCAAGTAAAACCAGTGAAAATAAAGCTATGAATATCACACCTCTCCCATATCCTCGAATAGAAGGAGATATATATAATGCAAATAAGTAAGACAATCCAGAATAAGTCATCAACAATATCCCAGCGATGATGAGTATTGCATATCTTGATTTTATATTTTTTGTATTAACTTTTGTTATTAATATCAGCACTCCGAAAACTAATCCAATAACAGTAGCTATACCAAGAGAACCACCCGTGGCAAAATAATCAGCTGTCAAATTCTCTTGCACTAGCCAAGGGTGGCCTTGAACAGGAGAAAATAACTCCGAAATCCTCAAGGAATAGATTCGGCTTTCTTCTGCAATACGATTCGCCACTCCGGGGTTATTACCATTTAAATACTTAAAGTATAAAAAAGGAAAATACGAAATAAGAAAACCTGAAATTATAGTTGATAATAAAACAATCCCACTAACTAAGTGCCTAAGACTTCTATGAACAATACACGCCGAAAGTGTTATCACACAAATAAAATAACATATAAAAAATGAATAATAGAAGTTCCATACAGAAAAGAATAAAATAAAAATAATCTTTAATAGGTTAGAAAGTGAAAAATCTAACTTCGCACCCCTTTCGTGTTTCTTATAAAATACTGGAATATCATCCCATATCTTAGTTATAAAATAGAAGAAAAATGGTAAATAGAAATAATTTATATAATACACATGCCCAGTTCTATAAAAATGGAATGGTATAAACGAAAATAAAAGACTACATCCTACAGCAATAACAGGGGATATTGACAATTTTCTAAGAAAAATAAACATCCCGATAGAACAAAAGAAGTATGATGCTACGACATAGCTATTAAAAACAATAAAAACATTTTCACTGAACAGTGTAAAAAGTTTAATAAATAGATATTGAGCGGTATTAGGCCCACTAAAATCCCCCATGACAAAATCAAATGGCCCTCCCATCGTTGAAGAATGAGGAATCCCATATATAGGCCAGTCACCAGTTCCTATCATTTTTATCATTTGTAAAACATGAAGCGCATCACCAGAATATAAAATAGGATAATTCCAGTCTAATTCATTAAGGTCGTAACTATAGACTAAGTTCGCATACGTCAAGAACATAAGCAAAAGTGACCAAACGACATTTTCTAATTGTTTATTTTTAAAATCATCGCCCACGAAAAACTCTCTAATTTTATTTTTCATTAAACATTTCATATTAGAATAAAAGCCCTAAGAATATTTACATTATATCTTAGGGTTTAAGTTAATTTACATTTATAGTCAGACATTCCAAAAGTTGCATAGAACTTTCTTTCCAGGTCAAATATGGCATATTGTCAGACTTAGGATGCTCATCTCTTTCATACAAGCTCAGCCAACTTTTTATCGCCAATTCTAAATGAATTGGGTTATCGTCTTCTGAGAAATAGTAGGCATGCTCACCAGCCACCTCACGAAACACTTGAATATCGCGCGCTATAATAGGCGTTTTATGCATAGCAGATTCAATTAGGGGTAAACCAAAACCCTCACCTTCACTGGCAGCGATAAGACAGCTCGCATCTTGATAAAGCATGTCTAAATATTCATCACTTATACCTTCCAACCAAAAAAGGCGTTTATTGAGTTGCTTATGCCCCTTGAGCCTTTGGAGAGTTACGTCATTGCACCAGCCAGCTTTACCTACAATAATTAAAGCAATGTCTGAGCCCGACTCCCAAAGTTTCTCAAATGCATCTAACACCAACCCATGCGCTTTTCTTGGCTCGACAGTCCCAACCATCAAGAACGTTTCCATGGTATCGCAAAGAGATTCGATATAGCTTGCATAACTTGGAATTCCAACACTAGGCACGGTATCATCCAGATTAGCCCCTAAATGGAAATGCTTATTCTCAAAATAGTCAGGGGTAAGTTTGCTATTTTCATCAATCCATTCTGATAATTTTATCGATACGTCTTCAGATATACACAGTGCGCCATCAGAACTAATCACAGCCTCTAACCATTGATTAAAACTGGAAACAAGCTCGAGTACAAAGTAGTTAGGGTGTGATATAGGAAGCAAATCATAAACAACAAAGTATGACTTTACATTTTTTTGCTTCAATTGTTGTATTAAGTGCTTTTTAGAAAATCCATTATCGGGATGAAGATCTAGGAAAACTAAAATATCACCATCTTTAAATTCTATTACATTGCTATTTTGCGTATTTATATCTGGAACTGAAAAGTTTCCATTAGCTATATTCGGATAGTAGTAATTATTGTCACCAGGATATGAAAATGCGACTTGGCAATCGTAACTTTCAAGGTTTTCTTTTAGTAAAACATCACATATTGCTCTAACCACACGTTGTATTCCAGTCGCATGGTCAAAATGCACTAAGGAGCTAATATCTAAAAATAGAGTGTTCTTTAATTTTACATCAGGCATGATTTCAGTTAACAATTCCATATTTAATTGAGGCGCTTCGTTTTCACCATCTACATCTACATCTGGCAAACTATAAGTTATTGGACTAGTTCTCATTAGTTTCGACTGAAATTGCAACGCACTCTCTTCCCATGTTAACCAAGGCATACCGATTGATACAGGGTGTTTGTCCGCATCGTATAAGTTCGACCAGTTGATAACTGCATCTTTAACCACTTCAAACTCGATACTATCTTCAAAAAAGTATGCATGTTGTCCTGCTACCTCACGAAATACAGGAATATCACGAGCAATGATAGGAATTCCGTATTGAGCAGCTTCTATCAGAGGTAAACCAAACCCCTCACCATAAGAAGCGGCAATTAAAGCTCTAGCATTTTTGTATAGGTACTGTAACGTTTCGTCTGCGCAGTCACTCAACCATTTAATGTTCGATGCTTGTAAATTAGCTAACTCTAATTTTTTAATTAGACTCTCAGTATTCCAACCAACCCGACCGACTATAAGTAAGGTATAATCCTCGAATGAGCCACTCAATCTTTCAAATGCATCAACAACTTGCTGGTGTCCTTTGCGTGGTTCAATTGTCCCAACCATTAAAAAGGTTTTAGACAAATCTATTCCTTTTAGGCCTTCCTCTTCAACTTCTAATTGAGTATCTTCTGAAGGTGAAGCCGAAAAGTCAGCTCCTAAATGGAAGTGTTCAATGGTATAAGGTAACTCTCGAACGACTGACGAGGATCGAATGAACTCTTCGAGCTCATGAGCAACCGACTCTGATATACAAAGAAGTAGATCCGATCTTTCAGAAATCATTTTCCCCCACAATGGAAAAGCGTTTCTAATTCCAGAGTGAAAGAAAGTAGGCATTGTTATTGGCAAAATATCGTAAACAACAATGCATATATAAACACCAATTTCACGCCACTTCTTGTATATTTGTCCAGTCCGTTCTGCCGCATGAGCGACTAAGTCTAGCCCTACGAAAACATCACCTGAGTGTGGTTGAACATAACCTTGGTTCACACTTTTTATGTGCTCGTATTTATTCTCATAATCACACGCATAATAATAATTGCCATCAGATGCAAGGTAGATCAGTCTCATTTGATGTGAAAGCTTGAGTCCACACATTTGTCCGATAATAGACTTGACGACTCGTTGAATTCCTGTCTTTGCATCACTTTCCGCTAATGCCGTTATATCGATTAGCAATTCAGGCTGACTTTTGGGTGCTGATTGATCAATAGCACTAGCAATATTACAAAGATCATTGTCTGATAGAACAGCAGGTGTAGAGACACCCTCAATACACTGCTGATACAACTCTTCCTTTGATATATATGCTTTATCCGGAAGGGTAAATGACTCAATTTCTTGAAGAAACCTTTCAGCAGTCGTAGTCCACGAAAATTCTTTCACCCTTTTTTTTGAATTATTAAGTAATAACTGATTAAACTCCGAATCAGTTATTGCTTTTGTAATCACCTTTGCCATTTCAAGAGAGTTAAGAGGATCAAACAACGCACTCTCTAACCCAATAACCTCAGGAATGCTTGTTACATTAGAACCAATTACAGGGGCACCACATACCATAGCTTCTAGACATGGCAGACCAAAACCCTCATGTAAAGATGGAAAGACAAATAAGCTACATCGGTTATATAAAACAGCTAGTTCTTCGTCTTTTACATGCCCTGTAACCGTCCACTCATCTTGTAAAATACCAAGCCTATTCGCCTTTTTGTTTAGAGTTGCCTTTCGTTCCTCATCAATATACGAAACAATAACCAATTTAAAAGAACTTCTGATCTCTTTATCAAGCAATGAGTAGGCTTCAAGTAAACCAGCAATATTTTTCCTTTTATCAAGGTTCGCTGTATATAAAAGATAGTTGCCGAAAATGTTAAATTTATCTAAAACTTCATCAGAGCTAGCCTCTGAAAGCTTAGCATTTAAGAAAGTATGAGATACCGAAGATGATATGTTCGACAACTTTTCGTTGCCTAGTTTTAGATACTCAGAACACTCTCTCTTGGTGCTATCAGAAATTGCAAATAAAAGGTCAGCACGCTTCAGTTGTTCAACTTTTTCATAGTACCATGCTTTATGCTGCGGGATTTTCAGGTACTCTTTTTCATTAACTAGCGGGATTAAATCGTATACAGTAACAGCGGTAGGGATTGAATTTATCTCAGGTATACTAACGACTGAATTATTGTCAAAGCCTTCAAACAAACTGCTAACATGAACAAAATCCGGATTAATTAAATTAATCTCATATTCTCTTATTTTTTCTGTCGCACGTATAAGCTCAATATTATTTTCAAGACCAGATGTTCTTGGTAAACCGGAAAAAGTATGGATATTTCCACAACCTATAATAGGCTCGAATACCGTTCTCAACGATAATATTGATTCAGATAAGTTAGAATTAAGTAATATATGAAAGTCATGCTTATCACTACCAATTGAAATCAATTCTAAAGCTAAGTCTAATGAATAACGTCCAATCCCTCTCAAGCGACTAGGACTTTGACAAGATTGTAAGTCAATTAAAATTTTCATAATTTTTTATTTCTTTTAATTGTATTTAATATTTCATTCCCTCTATCTGTTAAGACCTCAGTATCAACAGGCATTATGGAAGATTCATTGTTACTTATATACATAATTCTAGTAAATCGCTCTAATTTACTGCTTTTTCTTATCAATTTTAATATTTGTTCTTTTAGCGTCGGGTTTCTAATAATTACGTAAATTGGGTACCTAATTAACCGACGGGCAACCTTTAAAAAGAGTCTTTTCAATTTTCTTGCTATACGAAACGGTAAGCGCACTAAAAATCGTATCGGTTTTGTAATACGCCAAGAGTTTGAGTTTAGAATTGCATTAATCATTCCCTCAGCTTCACTCAATTTAGCTTCGACTGCATGAACACTAGCGTGCGCTACACTTGCCTCAGCTATTGCTTCATTCGCTCTAGCTTCTGCTTCATTCGCTCTAGCTTCTGCTTCATTCGCTCTAGCTTCTGCTTCATTCGCTCTAGCTTCTGCTTCATTCGCTCTAACTTCTGCTTCATTGCCTCTCATTTCAGCATTGCGAGTTTTCGTTTCAAATCTAGCTAACTTAACTTCTATTTTATTAACCTTTCGTCTTGACTGAACAGACAAGATGTTGTTTTTATCCTTCTCCAATTCTAAGCTTTGGTTATAATTCTCTAGGTTTTGGTTACAAGACTCTAAGCTTTGACGACAAGTTTCTAAATTTTGATAACAAATAGAAAGCTCTGTCATATAGTTTCTCGCAAGCTCTCTGGCTCTTTCTGAATCTTTTAGTATTGAGTTAGTATCAAGCTTTGAATCTTTAGGGAAATATTCATCTTTAAAAGCTAATACGTTTTCTAATAACTCGCTATCGTAACCACTTTCTAAAAATAGTTCGTGAATTGTAGACTCAATATTTGAGAAGAACTCAACATCTTTATTTGTAAACTGACACTGCGGAACGTGACAGTCCGAGAAGTCAACACCTTGAATTCCCATATTATTAAGTTCTTCTGATACTAACTCTTTATAATTATCACATGTTGATAGCTTATCAATATTGAAAATATAATCAGCTGTTTCCAGAGCCTCAATTAGGCTATATAACCAAATGGCATAAAAAACTAAGTAGCTATTTTCAGCGCTTAATTTTACTTTCATCAATTGGGAGAACCGACTTAAAAGATCATCATTACCATATTTAGTTATGTTGATCTTTTCCGAAATTTTCTTAATAACATCTGGCTGTGGACTCGCCGATAGGATTAGTAAATTCACGGTGTCAAAATAATCAGTTACTTTGTATGACCACCACTGATCCCATGGATTTCGCCACAGATAGAGGTGCGTACCTGCCATTTTGTCTTTAATAGCGGCCATTCTTGAACTCAATCTACACTCTTGAATCACACAGCGATGTTCACTATTCTCTACAAGAATATTTAGATAATCACATAACGATTCAACGTTCGTGTTGAAATAATTATCGTATATATCATCTTGATTTAAGTAAGGTAATGCTTTATCTGAGATATTGTACAACTCATAAAAATATGACTTTTCCAAGATTGGGTGCCTTAGTTGATCGTTCTTTTCACTTCCGGTATCTTGATTTAAAACCTCATGGTCGTCCAATGCCATAATACCGATTTCATGAACGGGCTCTTGGTAGCAAGTATATCGCTCTCGATTTTCTCTAAACTTTTTAAAAATATAAGTACTACTCGCTCTGAATATACTATGAATAAAAATCACTTCATTATCATTATTTATTTTCATATTGCTCACGCTTTCTTCAATGCAAAGTTAACTGGTGTGTTTACCAATCCATATTTCACATAAGTATACTCATCTTCGATAACTCTAAAAATCAATGCATCAACTCTTCGATGTAAAAATATAGGCGAATCTTCACTATCATCCCTCAGGCCAACATTAATGTAGTAGGTTCCAGGTGCAAAAGAGTTTTCGATATCAAATTCAATATCAACCACATCTCCTGATTTGTAATTTTTATTTTCTAAGTTGTAATCTACGGTATCCACACCAAGTAATGAAATTCCATCCTTTGTTTTTATCATAAAAGAAAATATAATATCATTTACATCTTCTTTGAAGGCAACATTGTATTTGAGTATAATTTTAGACCGACTAGAGAATACATTGGTTTTTTTATTTTTTATGTTTTCCAACCAAAGGTTTTTAATTTCTGCTCTCTTATCGCCATATTGAATTTCACAGTCACTAATCAGTTCTGGATCTATTGCATCTAAACTGTCTATTTCATCTAAACTGTCTATTTCATCTAAACTGTCTATTTCATCTAAACTGTCTATTTCATTCTCGGAGTTAAATAGTTCTTTTTCATACTGATCAGCAACACTTTTTGCATCTCCAAAGGCTGCCAATTTCCCGTTGTTTAATAAAAGGCCTTTATCACAAATCCGTTTCATACTTTCAATATCGTGAGTCACAAAAAGTAAGGTAGTACCTTTATCTTGAAATTCCTCGATTCTACGGAAGCATTTGCGTTGGAAAGAAGCGTCTCCAACGGATAGTGCTTCATCAACAATGAGTATGTCTGGTCTAATTGCAGTTGCAACAGCAAATGCTAATCGAACTTGCATCCCACTTGAATATACCCTAACTGGTTGATCGATATAATCACCAATATCGGCAAAGCTTTCAATTTCAGAGAAGCATGAGTCTATCTCTTCACTGGTAAGCCCTTGAAGCTGCCCTGCCATATATACATTTTGTCGCCCAGAGAAATCAGGGTGAAAGCCCATACCAAGTTCAAGTAACGCAGCAATGCGCCCCTCAACCATGATATCTCCGTCAGTAGGCTGAGTTGTTCCCGTTATCATTTTTAGTAGTGTACTTTTACCCGCACCATTAATACCAACTACACCAACGGCTTCTCCAGGTTCAATAGAAAAATTGATATCACTTAAAATCCATTTCAATTTGTGTTTAGTAAATGGCGATATCCATTCAATAAACCGAGCAAACCTTGAGTTATATAATTTATATGCTTTTCCGACATTGTTAACTGTGATTTTACCCATTACAATTCATCTACCATATCTGAAGAATGTTTACGAAATAAAGTTAGACCTACTAAACAGCAAAATATCGCAAAAATTAATACAGGAAATAAAAGTTGCCAATCTGGCGACTGCTTGTGTACAAATATTTCTTGATAAGATGATACTAGCCTAGCCATTGGGTTTAGCATTATGGCTGAATGTAATTCATCAGATATTATATCAATAGCATAAACAATAGGCGTAGACCAAAATAAGAACTGAAGACACACATCAACAAATTGTCCTACATCTCGAAAGAAAACATTCAAAATACCAACAATAATCCCAATCCCAGAAGCTAGTATAATTTGCAGACTCAATACAATTAAGAAATCGAAAATAAGACTGCCTGGGAATTGACCAATTGATAGCAAGAAAATAATAAATAAGGAGAAAATAATAAAAAAGTTAATTGTTGATGAAATAACAACTATTACAGGTAAGCATATTTTCGGAAAAGACATTTTTTTCAATAGATTAGCATTATCGATAAAAACGCCTTTACTCCTGCCTATTATTTCTGCAAACAGCCCCCACGTTAAAACACCAGCACAAAGGTAAATACTATAAGCATATGGGCCAGTTTCGCCAGGAAGCCTAGCTTTCATTACTTGAGAAAAGACTAATGTATATACAAGTATCATTGCTAAAGGTTGTAATATCAACCAAGCAGCGCCTAACATACTCGTTTGATAGCGAGACTGAAAGTCTCGCTTAACACTAGCAACAATAAAGCCTCTGTAATTATAAATTGCTAATAATAACCCTTTCATTAATGACTGGCCTTTAACAAATCTAGTATTTTTTTAGTTTTTTCTTCCATTAACTCGATATCTGATCGAGATTCAACATTTAATCTCACAACAGGTTCAGTATTTGAAGAACGTAAATTAAAACGCCAATCAGCGAACTCTAAACTAATTCCATCCGTCTCATCAAAAACTAAAGCATCAGGCTTATATGACTCTAAAACCTTAGCAATTGATTCTTGTGGATTATCTAGCTTGGAGTTAATTTCACCAGATGAAGGGTATGCGCTGATACGCTCTGAAACCGTTTCTGAAAGCTTCATGCTTTTAACTGACAACAGCTCGGTTACTAGCAACCAAGGAATCATACCGGAATCACAATATGCGAAATCACGGAAGTAGTGATGCGCACTCATCTCTCCACCGTAAATGGCATCCTCTTTACGCATTCGCTCTTTGATAAAGGCATGACCGGTTTTCGACATTACAGGAACACCGTCTGCTTTGGAGACAACGTCAATAGTGTTCCAAGATAAGCGAGGATCATGAATAATTTTCGCACCTTTTTCTTTTTGTAAGAACGCTTCTGCGAGTAAACCTACAATATAGTAGCCTTCGATAAAATCGCCATTTTCATCAAATAAGAAACAACGGTCAAAATCACCATCAAAGGCGATCCCCATATCAGCCTTATGTTCTTTTACGGCATTTGCTGTATCTGCACGGCATTCTGGCAATAATGGATTTGGGATACCGTTAGGGAAGTTACCGTTTTCCTCATGGTGAACTTTGATAAGTTCCAGTGGAATATTCAGTGCTTGAAAACGCTCTTCAAGAGCATCAATCACGTGCCCTGCAGCGCCATTACCAGAATTGATCACCAGTTTCATCGGTTTGATATTAGCTGGCGTAATATATCCCATCAAATGATCGGTGTACTCTTTCAAAACATTAATTTGCTTGTAGGTTCCTTTAACAGGAACGTCAATGAAGTCATTGTTTTCCGCTAACGTTTGAATATCTCGTAACCCAGTATCACCACTAATTGGTCTTGCTCCTTCACGAACAAGCTTCATACCATTGTAATCCATAGGGTTGTGACTAGCTGTAACCTCTACACCACCATCAACACCTAGATGAAAGGTAGCAAAGTAGATTTCTTCCGTACCTGATAAGCCAATATCTAGAACGTGAACACCCGCCTCCATCAAACCGTTAGCTAAAGATAGTTTCAGTTCTTCACTGGTTAGTCGAACATCTCCTCCAACAACAATGGTTTTCTCATCTGCATTTTCACTTTTTAGAAACTGACCGTAAGCTCGGCCGATTCGGTACGCGATGTCATTATCGAGTTCTGAGCCTAGTTGGCCGCGAATATCATAAGCTTTGAAGCATGTTAACTTTGTCATTATTTACTTTCCTCTAAACGTACTACGTCGTCTTCGTTTAGGTATGAACCTGATTGTATCTCAATAAGCTCGAGCGGTATTTTACCCGGGTTTTCAACCATATGACTTACGCCAACTGGAATGTAGAGTGACTGATTTTCAGAGATAATTTGTTCTTTGCCATTGCTACTTACTTTGGCGGTACCAGAAACAACGACCCAGTGTTCTGCCCGATGATAATGCATCTGGAGTGATTGTTTTTTACCTGGTTGTACGGTAATACGATTCACCTTGTAGCGGTCACCACCATCAATTGCATCAGACTTACCCCAAGGACGGTAAACTTCTCTATGCTCTCTGAATTCAGCTCGGTTTTCGGCCTTCAGATGCTCAACAATTTTCTTAACTTGTTGAACATTGTCTTTGTGAGCGACCAAAACTGCATCTTTGGTCTCCACGACAACGATGTCTTTTACTCCAACAGAAGCTACCAGTTTATTCGGAGCGTAAATGTAACACCCTTCAGTATCCTCTGTTATCGCATCTCCATGAATCACGTTTCCAGAGCTATCTTTCTCTGAAACTTCCCATAACGCGGACCATGAACCAACGTCACTCCAACCAGCATCCATAGGTACAACTACAGTCTTGTCGGTGCGCTCCATTACAGCATAATCAACAGAATCATCTGGACACTTTAAGAACTCGCTTTTATCGACGCGAATAAAGTCCATATCTTCTGTCGTGCCATTCGTTGCTTTTGAACAGCACTCATAAATTTCTGGCGAGTATTTTTTAAGCTCTTCCAGAAAGACACTCGCTTTGAACATAAAGCATCCGCTATTCCAGTAGTACTCTCCACTTGCAACATATTGTTCAGCGACTTCTAACTGAGGTTTTTCAACAAATTTGTCTACAACATAAGCTGCATCACCTTCTTTAGAACCTCGCTTAATATAGCCATACCCCGTTTCAGGTGCAGTTGGTACTATACCGAAGGTTGCTAACTTACCAGCATCTGCGACAGCCTGAGCTTTACGAATTGAGTCTTGAAATGCTTCCGTATCTTGTACTATGTGGTCAGCGGCTAAAACCAGCATTACAGGATCATCACCATGCGCTATGGCTTGCATTGCAGCCAATGCAATAGCCGGTGCAGTGTTTCGCCCTGCCGGTTCCAAGATAATACGAGCTTCCTGCCCAAAAGTACGAAGTTGCTCCGCAACCACAAAGCGATGGTCCTCATTAGAAATAATGATTGCTTCAGAAGCCGACATACCACTAATTCGATCTAAGGTGGACTGCAACATCGTTAATGAATTGTGATTATCTAGCGCTAAAAATTGCTTTGGAAACGCTGAACGCGACAGAGGCCATAAACGAGAGCCAGAACCCCCAGCCATAATGACAGGTATAAACATAATTTTTCTTCTTTAATTTGTAATCAATACTTTGGCCCCTGCTTCGTAGTCAGAGCAAGGGATAACAATAAATAGCTTCAAAACAGCGCCAAACTACTTAACAGTTGGTTGTCATACGCTGGATTAACAATGAGCTTTAGCTACATTTCCTTTCGAAGATATACGATATTCATCAACATATGCCGGTATAAAAACTGACTTTCCTTTTTTCAACGTCACAACCTCACCAGAGCCATGAGTTAACGTCAGTTCAGCATCCAACGGCAATAAAATCTCGGCACTTTCTGGACAAACAAGCTCATTATTCGGGTTTTCATAAACAGAGAATCTGAAATCAGGAACCGGAACGGAATAAGTGAGAACACCATTCTCACTTATCGGCGCTAACTTTAGCGCATCAAACGGCTTTTCCTCAAAAAGAGTACAACTAGCGAGTTCTTGAACATCAATATGTTTAGGGGTTAAACCTGCTCTAAGAACATTATCAGAATTAGCCATAACTTCTAATGCCGTCCCTTTTAAATAGGCATGGGGCGTTCTGGCATCTAAATACATCGCCTCTCCAGGTTCCAAAGTAATGACATTGAGCATTAATGGGGTGAACAAGCCGACATCACCAGGATACTGCTCTGACAATGTTAAGATTAGTGAAGACAACTCTTGGGTTACATTGTCCTCAATTTGGGAAACCAATGAGTCGACAGCTTCGACTTTGTTATCCCCTTCCAGTGAGAGGATACCTACAAAAAACTCACGAAGTCCTTCTGAAGAAGGGTTTGAATTAAAATGTTCAAGCAACTCACTTAACTGTGGAACCCCAACACCTGAAAATAATGAAATAATCTCAGGGATTGCTCGGAAACCATTCATAGCTTGATAAGAAGTTAAAGCATAAACCAGTTCAGGTTTGTGATTCGAATCCCTATAATTCCTGTGATGAGCTGAAAGAGGAACCTGAGCTTGCTCTTCTTTGTGGAAACCAAGCTCAGCTTCCTCTTTACTCGGATGCACTTGAACAGACAGTGCACTTTCAGCGGCTAGAATTTTAAATAGATACGGTAACTCTCCAAATTTCTCACTTATCTGCTTTGATAGAAATTCATCTTTGTGAACATCAATCAATTGAGACAATAATACTTTTGAGTCGCTACTTTGAACCTTTGAGCACCCATTTGGATGAGCCCCCATCCACATTTCAGCTTGTGGTTCATTGCCAATGTTATCTATATCAAATAACTGACTAAACGAAGACTTACTACCCCAAGCAAAATTTTGAATGACATTATCCATCTCAAAAAATTTTTTTTCTTTTTCAGCTTCAAACATTTATGTAATTCCTGACACCTTAAATTTTAGCCACCTCAAAAAATAGGCATGCTACCGCCCTTTGATAATCAGGCGAAATCACACTACGCATATACAGGAATGGCTTAATACTTATGTTATTATCTCCAATGTCTCAGTAGGAAGCAAAAAAAATTCTGTTTCTCCTCTTACCAATCACAATAATGGCTTTGAGGTCTAAATGGTAAGAACCTAACTATGACTTCGGCTCTATATACACCAAACCCAAAACCTCGCTATACTCCTACCCTATAATTTTTCGCCCAATAACGAATAAGAGTTCAAGATATGCAAGAGTTAGTTCCATTTGTTCAAGAGAATATGATTTTAGCCATCGTATGGATCGGCTTGGTTGTTGCCATCATTGCGAACGTTATCAAGACATCAAACGCAGCTTACAAAGAGATCACGGCAGCACAAACCACACACATGATTAACCGTGAAAATGGTGTTGTGGTTGATATTCGTACTAAGGATGAGTTCAAAAAGGGCCATATTACTGACGCAGTTCACATTTTGCCGTCAGATATCAAAGCAAATAGCTTTGGTAGCCTTGAAAGCCACAAAGCCGACCCAATCATCGTAGTATGTAAGACAGGTCAAACAGCTCAAGAAAGCGCTAACCTACTGGTCAAAGCTGGTTTCGAAAACGTAAGCGTGCTGAAAAGCGGCTTAGTGGCTTGGAGCGAAGCTAACCTACCTTTGGTGAAAGGTAAAAAGTAGTTAAAAGTAAGCTGACCTAACTAAACGAATATGACTTTAAGGTTTTGTTCAACAGAGATGGCGAACGAAACCTAATTATAAATCTTTAAGGACAAGAAAATGGCTGAAGCAGCACAACAAGACGCACAACAGAACTTCGCAATCCAACGTATCTTCCTAAAAGACGTATCTTTCGAAGCGCCAAACTCTCCAGACATGTTTCAAAAAGAGTGGAACCCAGATGTAAAACTGGACCTAGACACTCAAAGCCGTGAACTTGGCGAAGGCGTGTACGAAGTAATCCTACGTCTAACGGTTACGGTTAAAAACGCAGAAGACACTGCATTCCTTTGTGAAGTTCAACAAGGCGGCATCTTCTCTGCAAGCGAAATGGAAGCTGGCCAACTAGCTCACTGCCTAGGTGCATTCTGCCCGAACATCCTGTTCCCATACGCTCGTGAAACAATTTCTAGCCTAGTGGTTAAAGGTACGTTCCCACAACTGAACCTAGCACCAGTTAACTTTGATGCTTTGTTCATGAACTACCTACAAAACCAAGCTCAACAAGCTGAAGGCGAACAAGCTTAAGTCTCACTGTAGAACTTAACCCTAACGATTCAAGCGCTAGTTAGCTTTTAAATGCACATCGCAACTTCTGCGATGTGCATTTTTTCTTTACACTGTACTAAGATTGAAAGCTCCTCTTATTTTAGTGGACAGCTTTTCCAGAACTCTTCGATTTCCCTCATTATTTTTAGGTGGAAGCATGACAGAAACAACTCGCCCGACTAACACGACAAACGCTTACGGCAAAGAGATCGCAATGACAGTAATTGGCGCAGGTTCTTACGGAACATCTTTAGCTATATCTCTAGCGCGAAACGGTGCAAACGTTGTTCTGTGGGGCCATGACCCTGTTCACATGGCTCGTCTCGAATCTGAGCGTGCGAACAATGAATTTCTGCCAAATATCGACTTCCCAGAAAGCCTAATCATCGAGTCGGATCTTGAGAAGGCAGTAACAGCAAGTCGTGATCTTCTTGTTGTCGTTCCTAGCCACGTATTTGGTATCGTTTTAAATAGCCTTAAGCCTCACTTAACAGATTGTTCTCGTATCTGCTGGGCTACTAAAGGTTTAGAACCGGAAACTGGTCGCCTGCTAAAAGATGTCGCGCACGATGTGCTTGGTGATGATTACTCGTTGGCTGTTCTATCAGGGCCTACCTTCGCCAAAGAGTTAGCTATGGGTATGCCAACGGCAATCTCTGTGGCTTCCCCTGATGCAGAATTCCTTGAGCAACTTCAAGAAAAAATTCACTGTGGCAAAACGTTCCGTGTGTACGCAAATTCAGATTTTATTGGCATGCAGCTTGGTGGTGCAGTGAAAAATGTCATCGCCATTGGTGCTGGCATGTCGGATGGTATTGGTTTTGGTGCCAATGCACGTACTGCACTTATCACTCGCGGTCTAGCTGAGATGAGTCGACTAGGCGCAGCTCTTGGTGCGCAACCAGAAACCTTTATGGGCATGGCTGGATTGGGTGACCTAGTGCTAACCTGTACTGATAACCAATCACGTAACCGTCGCTTTGGTTTGGCACTTGGCGCAGGTAAAGATGTAGATACAGCACAAGAAGAAATTGGCCAAGTAGTGGAAGGTTATCGCAACACCAAAGAAGTTTGGTTACTATCAGAACGTATGGGCGTTGAAATGCCCATTGTTGAACAGATTTATCAAGTGTTGTATCAAGGGAAAGATGCACACCTAGCAGCACAAGATCTGCTTGCACGAGATAAAAAGTCAGAAAGATAATAAGAGCAGATACGACATTAGAGTAAACGAGATACAAAGAGAATATGAGATCCGGGCAATCAAGGTGCGAATAGCATGAAGTAAATTACCCGAAGAAAGTTCTCCAACTCGCTCGTTCCTTACTCTTGAAGATGACGTTAATATAATGTTCGTCATTCCAGAATTGAGGAACGAAGTACCTGGAATCTCATTTACGCTAATTGGCTTTTCTAAGCGCTTCGTATCTCTCATCTCGCTACGCGTATCTGGTTTAAAGGAATGGATGGAAAATGAAACACTGTGAACAACAAAAAGTTTGGCAATGCATTGTGAAAGAAGCTCGACAGCAGTCTGAGCAAGAGCCTATGCTAGCGAGTTTTTACCATGCAACGATTATCAACCATGAAAGTTTAGGCGCTGCCCTTAGCTACATCCTAGCAAACAAGTTAAAGACAGCTTCAATGCCAGCAATGGCAGTCCGTGAAGTAGTTGAGCAAGCATTTAAGCAAGATCAATCGATTATTGATGCTGCTGCTTGTGATATTTGCGCGACGGTAAATCGAGACCCTGCGGTCGAGATGTACTCGATGCCTCTGCTGTACCTTAAAGGCTACCATGCACTTCAAGGTTATCGAGTAGCGAATTGGCTATGGAAACAAGGCCGTATTGCGCTTGCCACTTACCTACAAAACCAAATTTCAGTCGCTTGCCAAGTTGATATTCACCCTGCCGCGCGTATCGGTAAAGCAATCATGCTCGATCACGCTACTGGTATCGTGATTGGTGAAACAGCAGTAGTCGAAAATGATGTCTCGATCCTTCAAGACGTGACCCTTGGTGGTACCGGTAAAGAAGGCGGCGATCGTCACCCTAAGATTCGCGAAGGTGTGATGATTGGGGCTGGTGCTAAAATCCTTGGCAACATTGAAGTAGGTGAAGGCGCGAAGATTGGGTCTTGCTCTGTTGTACTACAAGCCGTACCACCTCATACAACAGTCGCAGGCGTTCCTGCAAAAATTGTCGGAAAACCGAAAACAGATAAGCCATCTTTAGATATGGACCAAGGCTTCAATGGCCGCTCGCAAAACTTCATCCATGGTGATGGGATTTAAGAGCTGATTGTAGGTTCGATGAACCGAGATACGAAAAACTTAAGAGCAGATGCTAAGAACTAATAAGAGCAACATGACGATAATGATGAAACCAGTCCAAATACTTAGCACTGTTCTTTTGATATCTGCCAGCCTTTGCGCTGTTCTTTTCTCTGCATCGCCACTTGCCGCATCGAAAGGGGAGCTGAAAGGTGTGTCGAGTGAGATATCTCGTCAACAAAAAACACTATCATCACAACAGAAGAAGCTCGACAATTTACAAGCAAACCTCAAGCAACAAGAGCTCTCTATCTCCTTGCTTGAAAAAGCCATTAAAACAAGTAAAAAACAACTCAATACCGCCAATGCTAATGTTGCTAGCTTAGATAATAAGATTAAAGCGCTTACAGCACAGAAAAAAGCCCATACAGATAAGTTAGAGCAGCTGATTCAGACTTACTACATGACTAGCAGAGCTAAAGCCTCTTCTCACATCTTAAATACTGGCGTTGAAGAAGACCGCATTAGTCACTATTACCAACACCTCGCCAAAGCACGCTCTGCCACAATCAAAACGATAGAACAAACTCAACTAGAGTTAGAAGAAAGCCATAAGCAACGCCAACTTGAGCAAGAACAAATTGCAACACTGTTAAATCAACAGGTAGCAAAGCGCAACAAACTATCGCAGACTCAAACGCAGCGAAAAAAGACCGTCGGCAGCATTAAGAGAAACATCTCTGGCGACAAAAATTACTTAGCCGAACTTCAACGTAATGAAACTCGCCTAAAAGCCGAAATAGCGAAAGCAGAAAAAGCCGCTCGAGAGAGACGCAATGCAATCCCTATGGATGGCTTAGCCAAACGTAAAGGTAAATTACCTTGGCCAATCAAAGATAAAGTTCTGCATAACTACGGCTCACGCCAAACTGGCCAAGTAAATTGGAAAGGCATGGTGATCAAAGCGAAATACGGTCAGCAAGTAAAATCCGTATACTCGGGAACGGTCGTATTTGCCGAGTACTTGCGTGGTTATGGTTTAGTGGTACTGCTGGACCACGGTAAAGGCGACATGACACTGTATGGCTTTAACCAAGCGCTTTTAAAGAAAGAAGGTGACAAGGTTAAAGCGGGTGAGGCGATAGCTCTCGCCGGTGACACTGGTGGACAAACCCGACCATCGCTGTACTTTGAAATTCGTAGAAACAGCCAAGCTCAAAACCCAAAAAGATGGTTGGTTAGATAAGAACAGATTCAGTATTCGAGTAACCTAGATGTATGATATGAAGAGTGGGCTCTAGGAAAAGAAACATATCCCCCCTCAGCCCGGGAGTCATCACTTATAAAACTTCGTCATTCCAGAATTGAGGGACTAAATATCTGGAATCTCTATCTCATACTCCCGTGAGTCATCTTTCGAGCCCTAACATAAAAAGATTCCCTATCACGCTCGTTCCTCGCTCTCGCTGTAGGGAATGACGCAGCTACTTAAAATACATCTTTTTTTGAGCAGACTACTTAGAGTTCAGCGCTCTCACACCATCTTCTAGCAATGTCAGCTGCTCAAAACCTTGAGTAGTCGCAATCGGTTTAACTGTTGCGATCATCTGTAGCATTCCTTGATGCACAACTTGCTCTGTAATTTGAGCTTTTGGAGACATCGCAGACTGATACGCCAACCAACCCGATGCGATCAAGTGAAGAGAAGTCACCATCGATTTCATTTCTGTATCGGTTGCTTTGAGCAAGTTCAACTCAACAAAGGCTCTCATAATATCCACAAGATTCGTTTGCAGCTTTTCTTGAACGGCCATGTAATCAAGGTGCAGTTTTTCATCACGTGACAATATTTCAGGCAAATTTGCATAGAAGAATCGATACTTCCACATCAACGTGAAGATAGAATCTAAGTAGCTCTTTAGTAGCGTCAGGCTTTCTTGCTGCCCTTGAATCGGAGTAAACCTTTCAAGCAACTCTGTCGAGTAGAGAGTAAAGATATCACGTACGATTTCTTGTTTGTTGCGGAAGTGGTAGTAAAGGTTACCAGGGCTGATTTCGATGTGTTCAGCAATATGATTGGTCGTAATACTACGCTCGCCATGCTCATTAAAAAGCTCTAGAGCTGCGTAAACAATCTTGTCACGTGTTTTCATTAGCAATTAGATCCCTATCCGTTTAGTGGTTCAGTATATCGCCACTAAACAGATAGATCGACCTGTTAACATCTGGTCGAATTAGCTTTGACGAAAACAGGCTAAGTTCAGCACTTAGCAGACAACCATCTTGAGTGCATCGAATCGGTAACGCCTTCGAACGTTAATAAAATACTACCCTTTCTATAACTTAGGCCTTACAGATCTCTGGTGTATGGGGTCTTCTATTACCTGTCGTAACCCCGAACCTCTGTTGATTTAGTTTGTATCCATATATATTTTTCGCTTACCGCAGCAACTATGCGATATAAACTACAGCATCCAATTTAAAGCCTTTTCAAAAGATAATGCACAACGATCTTTCTCTGCTAATTCAACAGGGACATCTTGATTTAAAGGCCATTTTATATCCAATCCCGGATCATTCCACGCGATTGACATTTCCGCATCTGGGTTATAAAAATCCGTACACTTATAAACAAACTCAGCCATATCGCTCGTCACATAAAAACCATGAGCAAAACCTTCGGGCACCCACATTTGACGCTTATTTTCTGCGGAAAGAAGCTCTCCAACCCATTGACCAAAGGTCGCAGAGTTTTTTCGAATATCAACAGCAACATCAAATACCTCACCCGATACAACTCGAACCAACTTACCTTGGGTATTTTTAGTTTGATAATGCAAGCCGCGCAGAGTTCCCAGTTTAGACTTAGAGTGGTTATCTTGTACAAACCGTGTTGGCTTACCTGTGACTAGCTCTTCAAATTGTTTTTGGCTCCACGTCTCCATGAAAAAACCGCGCTCGTCACCAAACACTTTGGGTTCTATAATTTTCACATCAGGTATGCGGGTAGCTATTACTTTCATTTTCTTATCCTGCGTACGCTTTAATATTGCTTAGTGCCGCCTTCCAGTCACTAGGCCCGACCGAGAAAAGGGTCGTGATTTTTTCTGTACTCAATTGAGAGTTGCTTGGACGCGTTGCTGGCGTGGGATATTGGTCGGTAGAAATGCTCGTTAGATTCGGTTTATTTGCAATAACGCCTTGCTCGACTGCAACATTGAAAATAGCATCAGCAAATTCAAACCAACTCACATGCGGCAGACCCGAATAGTGATAAACACCATATTCCACCACATCACCTTGATTAATGAGGTTAGCGATTTTGATCAAGGTACTTGCGATATCACCTGCATACGTAGGTCCACCAAACTGGTCACCTACGATACTCAATGTGTCTCGATTTTCACCTAAACGAAGCATGGTCTTAACGAAATTATTGCCATTTTCACCAAACACCCAAGCAGTACGAAGGATGATATGTTTATCACACGCCTCGGTAACAGCTATTTCACCGGCTAACTTACTTTCACCGTAAACACCTTGTGGGTTTGTGATATCACTCTCTAGATACTCCCCTACTTTATTGCCTTCAAAGACATAGTCCGTCGAAATATGTAGAATCGCAGCCCCTAGATTTTGCGCAGCTTGTGCTAAAAACTTGGGACCATCACGATTAATCGCATAAGAAAGTTCAACTTCTTCTTCAGCTTTATCAACCGCAGTATGCGCCGCTGCATTGATAATAATAGTAGGTTGAAATTCGGTAACAACTGCATTGACTGACTCTTGACACGCAATATCAAGATGCTCTCTATCAAGCGCTAACACCAATATATTCTCATTATTAGTCAGTTGCTTAGCTAGACAAGAGCCAACTTGACCATTGCAGCCAGTAATTAGTACGCGCATTAAGCCTTTGCCTTATGTTGAAGGCCAGTGACTAAACGAGTCAAATACTGACCGTATTCATTTTTCATCATTGGTTTAGCGAGTGTTAACATTTGCTCATCAGTTAACCAACCATTGCGCCAAGCAATCTCTTCTAAACAAGCAACCTTAAGTCCTTGTACATTTTCAATTGTTTGAACAAAAGATGAAGCCTCATGAAGACTTTCATGTGTACCAGTGTCTAACCAGGCAAAACCACGGCCTAATAGTTCCACACTCAAAGAGCCATCATTTAGATACATTTCATTAAGCGTGGTAATTTCCAACTCTCCACGATGAGATGGCTTCACTTGCTTCGCCATTTCAACAACTCGGTTATCATAGAAATATAATCCGGTCACCGCATAGTTAGATTTGGGTATTTCTGGCTTTTCTTCAATCGAAACGGCTTTCATTCTTTCGTCAAATTCAACCACGCCAAAACGCTCGGGGTCTTTGACTTGATAACCAAATACGGTAGCACCAGACTCTCTTGAAGCGGCATTTTTTAGAGTTTTAGAAAAAGCCTGACCATAGAAAATATTATCCCCTAACACCAAACAAACACTATCATCACCAATAAACTCTTCACCAATGATAAAAGCTTGCGCTAAACCATCTGGACTTGGTTGAATTGCGTATTCAAGGTTGACACCAAAATCAGAGCCATCACCTAGCAAGCGTTGAAAACCGGCATTGTCTTCAGGTGTCGTGATAATCAAGATATCTTTGATACCAGCCAACATTAACGTCGAAATGGGGTAAAACACCATTGGTTTATCATAAATAGGCAATAGCTGCTTAGAAACACCACGAGTCAGAGGATACAAGCGTGTACCTGATCCCCCCGCGAGGACAATACCTTTCATTATTTGATTACCTTTTCATTTTCCTGCATTCCAGAACACGCACCTAAACGTTCGCCGGCATATGAGCCATCTAATACTCGTGACCACCATTGCTTGTTATCTAAGTACCACTCAACCGTCTTACGAATTCCAGACTCAAAAGTTTCTTCTGGCTTCCAACCCAATTCACGCTCAATCTTTGACGCATCGATTGCATAACGTACATCATGCCCCGGCCTATCAGTGACATAAGTAACCAAGTCAAGGTACTTACCCACACCTTCTGGTTTATTTGGCACCAGCTCTTCAAGTAATGAACAGATCGTTTTTACCACATCAATGTTTGCTTTTTCATTGTGACCACCAATGTTATAGGTTTCACCTACCTCACCTTCAGTGACCACCGTGTACAACGCTCGAGCGTGATCTTCGACAAACAACCAATCACGGATTTGCATACCGTTGCCATACACTGGCAGAGGTTTTCCGTCGAGAGCATTCAAAATCATCAATGGGATTAATTTTTCAGGGAAGTGGTAAGGGCCGTAGTTATTTGAGCAATTAGTGACGACGGTTGGTAAACCATAAGTGCGTAGCCAAGATCGGACGAGATGATCAGAAGAAGCTTTCGAAGCGGAGTATGGGCTTGATGGCTCATACGACGTCGTCTCGGTAAACAAGTCATCCGTACCTTCTAAATCGCCATAGACTTCGTCAGTAGAGATATGGTGAAAACGAAAAGCAGCTTTATCACTTTCAGAAAGCTCATTCCAATAGGCTCTAGTTGCTTCAAGTAATGTATATGTACCAACAATATTAGTTTCGATAAATGCAGCAGGGCCGTCAATCGAGCGGTCAACATGAGATTCAGCAGCCAAGTGCATTACTGCATCAGGCTTATGCTGCCCAAAAATACGGTCTAGCTCAGTACGGTTACAAATGTCGACCGCTTCAAATGCATAGCGCTCATGGTCTTCAAGCTCAACAAGAGACTCTAAGTTACCTGCATAAGTTAATTTATCGACATTAATAACACTATCAGGTGTATTGTTAATAATGTGACGAATGACCGCAGAACCGATAAAACCAGCACCGCCTGTAACTAATATCTTCATAAAAACCCTAAAATATAAAGTGACAAAACTCTTTTCATTGTGTAACTCAGTCGCTCGCTATTCAAGTAGAGTTTGAGCTATTAGCACAAACTATAAGTCTCATTAACTCAAATAGCTCCGAGTCAATTACTACCGCAATAAATCTCATGCGATGACCCTCGAACAAACTCGTAAAGTAGAGAACTATCATACTAGCCTCCATAAACTCGAGTTTGAGATAAGTAATAATGACTAGATTAACACAATCATATCACACTAGAATTAAAGAATTATTCCGCTAGCTCGCTTCGTTTGTTCCTTGCTATACTCGTGTGAGTTTGTATTCAAAAAAGTAGGAAGAAATATGATTATCGTAACTGGTGGTGCAGGCATGATTGGCAGCAATATTGTTAAGGCGCTCAATGAAGCAGGCCACAACGATATTCTAGTTGTCGACAACTTAAAAGATGGCAAAAAATTTAAGAACCTGGTTGACCTAGATATCACCGATTACATGGATCGTGATGACTTTCTAACTCAAGTTATGGCTGGTGATGATTTCGGTCATATTGAAGCAATTTTCCATGAAGGTGCATGTTCTGCGACCACAGAGTGGGATGGCAAATACATGATGCTCAACAACTATGAATACTCTAAAGAGTTACTGCATTACTGTATCGAGCGCGAGATCCCCTTCTTGTATGCTTCTTCTGCTGCCACTTATGGTGAAACCGATACCTTTATCGAAGAGCCGCAGTACGAAGGCGCGCTAAACGTATACGGCTATTCAAAACAGCAATTTGATAACTATGTGCGTCGCTTAACTGCAGATGCAACCGCGCACAACGAAACGCTTTCTCAAATCACTGGTTTTCGATACTTCAATGTCTACGGTCCACGTGAACAGCACAAAGGCAGCATGGCCTCTGTCGCATTCCACCTAAACAATCAAATGAACGCCGGTGAAAACCCGAAATTATTCGCAGGAAGCGAAACCTTCAAGCGTGATTTTGTGTATGTTGGTGATGTTGCGGCCGTAAACCTGTGGTTCTTAAGAAATGGAGTTTCCGGCATCTTCAACCTAGGTACTGGTAATGCCGAATCATTTGAAGAGGTCGCAAAAGCGGTGATTAAACATCACGGTAAGGGAGAGATTGAAACCATCCCATTCCCTGAGCATTTGAAAGGCGCTTACCAAGAATTTACTCAAGCAGATTTAACTAAGCTGCGCGATGCCGGTTGCGATGTTCAATTTAAATCGGTTGCTGAAGGCGTCAGCGAGTACATGCAGTCAGTTAATCGCTAGATTACATAATCCCGAAAACAAGCTAACGGTACACTGTTAGCTTGTTCAATATTTATCGCCAGTTTAAGGTTTACAGTGACAACTCAACGCGACGACTACGATCCTAAAGCATACAACCCTAAATTCATCAGTGCGTTTTTATCACCAAAACACTGGGGAACTTGGCTCGGGCTATGCCTATGCCTGCCCATTTCTTTGCTGCCAAACTCGATTCGAGTAGCCATAGCAAAGTTCGTGGCGACAAAAATGGCGAAGAAGCAACGTGGCTCAGTACAAAAGGCACGTATAAACCTCGCGCTTTGTTTTCCAGAAAAGTCTGTTCAAGAGCGTGAAACCATTCTAACCAATTGCCTAACAACTGCTGGCGCCTTTTTACTTGGTTTTCCTGCCATATCATTACGCAGTAAACGTTGGCTTGAAAAACACTCAGAAATTATTGGATTAGAACACTTACAGCAGCTACAACAAGACAATCAAAGTGCTATTTTGTTAGTGCCTCACTCTTGGTGCATCGACATTCCGGCTATCCTTTTAGCTTCAAGAGGCTTACCCGTATCTGCGATGGCCAATAGCCAGAAAAACCCTCTGACCGATTGGTTAATGCACAAGCAAAGAGTTCAGTATGGCGGACGAGTTTATGATCGCAGTGGAGGCATTAAGCCTTTTATCAAATCAGTCAAAGATGGCTACTTAGGATATTACCTGCCAGATCAAGACCATGGCCCAGAGCAAAGTGTATTCTCAGACTTCTTTGCGACTGAAAAAGCAACCTTGCCCGGACTTGGAAAACTAGCAAAAGTAAGCCGAGCGAAGATCGTTCCAACCTTTGCTAGCTATAATATTGAGACGGGTAAATACGAAATTGAAATCAAAGCACCCATTGAGTTATCTGGCGATGAACATCAAGATGCTAGAGCAATGAATGAAGTCGTTGAAGGTTTTGTTAATCCTAGACCTGAGCAGTACATGTGGATTTTAAAGTTGTTAAAAACACGCAGGGATGGACAAGACCCATATGTGGGTTATTAACCTACATATGGGTATAAACCTACACGTAGGCATATAGACTCGATTGATTAATTAGAAAACTTTAGCTAATCAATCGTTTGAAATCTTTGATGCTAATGAAGGCTCCTTGATGCTCTTTGATTTTTTCAAGTGGCCATTCCCACCACTGTTCATTTAAAAGAGCTCCCCTTTCCTGCTCAGTAAAGCGCTTCTTAATCTCTTTCGCCGGAACACCACCCACAATACTGAATGCTTCAACGTCTTTGGTCACAATAGAACCTGTTGCAATAACTGCACCATGCCCGATAGTCACTCCAGGGAATATTTTCACGTCTTCACCAATCCAAACATCGGATCCAACAACAACTTGGTAATGCCCCTCAACATACTTAGTATGCGAGTAAATAGTACCTTTGTTAAAATCCAACCCTTGTTTTTGCATCAATCGATGATCTGCACGATGAAAGCACGGGTGAGTCGACACGTAATCATTAACCGGGTGATTATTTAAGACAATTTTCACATTATTAGCAATCGAGCAAAAACGACCTATTTTGACATTGTTCATATTACAATGAGTATCAATATAAGTGCCGAAGCCAATATATGAAGCGTTCACATCACAATCGCTTGCTACAGAGTTACAGCCTTCAAATTGAGTGTCTGTAAAGTTTGATTTTCGAGAAAGGAAGTTCCTATGCTTTTTTTGATCACGAATGAATATTAGCTTCTTTATCTTACGTATGATTTTTTTCATAATGAGTCTATTCGCCATTACCAGATAGGAGTTTGTGATAAAAACCATCAACAGTGTAATCTTCAAGCTTAATCAAAACTGATTCATCAAATTCGCTAGAAATAAAGCTTTCAATATTACTAGCCAATTCACTTAGAGAGTCAAAGATAAGAAAGTTATCTTTTGAGTATAAAGGGTGATTATAAAGACTCGTATTATTCGTTATAATTTTCTTTCTGGCGTATAACGCTTCTTTAACCCTCATAGTATCAGACGTCTGTCCATCAAGAACAATTTCCAGTACACATTTGGTATTGAGCATCACGGTTAGGTATTCAACATAGGAATAAGAAGGTTTTTTATCAAAAACAATAAAATTGCACTTAAACCCATCCAGTGCATCTTTTATTTTTTGAACCTTTTCTTTCCTTCCTTTATCAACACCAACAAAAGAAACATCGTAATCAGATGATTTTGCTATCTCATCGATGATTTTTAGTTGAGGCATAGGCAGGTAAATATGCTTAAAGTCATACTTTGCTGCATCACCTTCATCAAAAGTATACGTTTCGAAACCTTTTAGATGATGGTTCAGGCTTCCATCTGTGACATTTCTAAAAACAATCACCTTCCTCCCATCGACCTTTGATATCGACTTTATATCCCTCAAAGAGTCGGTGGTGAATATGACATCGAAGCCATTTAGTGCCTTTATTTTTCGTCTTATGATCGCTCCATAAGCCTCATGATAGTGTTTTTTACTATAGAAAAATAAAAAGGAAACCAATTTAACTAGCCACTTACTTAGGAAAATATGATGCTTTTCATAATCAGACGATAGGACATCAATTTCTAGTTTTTCATACTGTTGCTTATAGCCTACAAAAACCAGTTTCGGTTTCAATTTATCGTTCATAAGGCAACCTTTTAAAAGACTCGACAATATTTCCTAATGCACTATTGGCCTTATTACCTTCAACTACCTTCTCGTAATAACTAACATACGCTGCAGCCATGACATTGGCATTGAATTGATCTCTCGCGTATTCATTACAACGAGCTGAATCATAGGTATCTGAGTTTAATATTCCTTCTACGAGATCTTGTTCACAGCTCGATAAAAGGCCTACCTCACTAGAAACTAATTCCGGCAGTGAGCCATAGGGTGTACCAAACACAGGACAACCAAAATACAAACTCTCTGTAATCGCTAAGCCAAACGGTTCATGCCAAGTCACTGGGAATATCAGACCTTTTGACTGAGTCATGATTTGAGATTTCGTTGTATCGTCCACCATCCCTAAAAAACGAACATGACGATCTAGCGTTAACCTAAAACCCATTTTTAGGTTCAATCGATGGCCGCCCAAGACATCAAGCTGCTGACCCGCTTTCTTGGTAATATCAATGGCACCTTGAACATTTTTAACTCGCCACGCCGCTTTCCCAAGAAAATGGAAACGCTCTCGTTTCAAATTAAAGTTAGGCTTTTGGTAGTTGTCCCAATTCAAGCCATTGTAAACATAAGCTTGTGCACCATGATTTTTTGCATGCTGAGATGAAACAAATACGGTATTAGGGTCAATAGGGCCGTCTGAATTACCATGCTGCGTTAAAATATAGGGATAAGAGATAGGCTCTAGATCAGAGTGGAAATGAACAACATCAATATCATTTGGAAGCTGGCTTTGCAGTGGTACATTTGGTTGATACTCTATGACTCTCGCCCAATCACACTTTGTGCCTTTACCAGCGAGCAGCGTCACTCGGTGCCCAGCAAGATGCAAAGCATAAACTAAGTCCCAAATGACTCGTTCGGTTCCACCATAATTCACCACAGGTAACGTGGCTCTTGTATACATTAGAATATTCATAATCATTTAATTTTTAAAAGCTTTTACTTTAGCGACAACAGCTTGATGAACACACTCTGGAACAAATTGCTCTATGTCTCCACCATGAATAGCGACTTCACGAACCAATGTTGATGATAAAAAAGCAAACTCTTCTGAAGGTGTCAAAAACAGGCTCTCTAGTTCTGGGTTTAGCCGACGATACATTGTCGTCAAACCAAATTCATACTCAAAGTCCATTGTCGTTCTTAAGCCACGCACCAAAATTGAGGCATTTTGCTCGGTCGCAAAATCAACCAGCAAGCCGCTAAAGCCCTCGACGGAGACATTAGGTAATTCATGGCAAGTTTCTCGCAATAAGGCCACACGCTCATCTAAGCTAAATAAGGTGGCTTTACTTGGGCTCTCTGCGACACCAATGACAAGCTTTTCAAACATACATGCGGCACGTTTAATTAAGTCATAGTGGCCGTTAGTCACTGGATCAAAAGTACCTGGGTATATTGCTATTTTCATGACATTCCTTTATTCACTGGATGTTTTCTTGTTTTTCAATCGGCCTAATTCACGCTCTAGCTGCTCAATCACCGATTCTGTAGAAATAAGAGCCATAAGACCTTTTCCTTTTACTCGGGTTCCCCATGGAAGCTCGTCAACCGCCTTACCGTGTTGCTCTTCAGCAATCTGTTCATAGACAGAAACCACACTGTCTAAACTATGGTAAGGCCCTGTTCGCATTGGGTTACTGTGCGCATACAAACCAATCACGGGGACACCTTGAGTCGTCGCAATGTGTGCAGGCCCTGAATCAGGAGCGATCACAACACTGGATTTACCAATAACTGCGGTAAGCTGCTTTAACGAGGTTGAGCCTACTAAGTTAATACAAGGTGATGTCATGTGCTGAGATATATTGTCGGTTAAGCTGCGCTCTCTGTCCGTTGGAGCACCACAAAAAACCACTTTAAAGCCTAATTGATAAGCATGATCGGCGACAGCGGCATAGCGCTCAACTAACCAGTTTCTCTCATCTTTACTCGCGGCAGGGCTAATAACAATATACGGCTCATGCTCATGCTCAAGCTCCATCGCGAGTCTTTGGTCTTCATCAGACAAAGCAAGATCCCACCTCGGGACCTGTTTGGGACATCCCAAAAAGTAAGCAAATTCAGAGAAATTATCCAACACATGAGATGCGTCCGTTTTTGGCAGCTTGCGATTGGTAAAGAGCCACTGCCCCTCTTTGGCACGCATCCAACTAAAACCAAGTTTTACTTTTGCCTTTATTCCTAACGTTAATAGGCTGGCTCTTAGTGCAACTTGCATATGCAGCAAATAATCAAACCGAGTTGGACGTAGGGATCCCCATACTTCTTTCATTCCTTTTAGGCCGCGTTTTTTATCAAACACTACAACTTGAATTCCAGGTACATCACCAAGTAATTGAGCTTCGATTTTTCCCATCACCCACGTGATCTGACATTCTGGATAGGTAGCTTGAATAAGTTGCACCACAGAAAGGGCATGACAAACGTCACCAATGGCAGATAAACGCAGAATACAAATAGATTTTGGAGCAGAAAGAGCGTTATTCATTGTTCGATTCCAATGGCATCATTTCTAGAACAGCAGAAACAACGTTATCTGGCTTGATATCTTGAAGGCATGGCGAATAGACATCATCGCTAATCTGACATTTATTTTTATAGCAAGGGACGCAGTTACGTTCAGATTGCACAAGTCTAATATTGGCGACTCTTTGGGAGCTAACACCATTGCTGTATAAATTGTTCGTTACATCAATTGGCTCTTCATATGGCCAAGGTGACCACATGCTTGCTGGCGCTACGCTAATAATAGATACAATTGGGATAGAGTAACCTGATGCGAGGTGACCAGGGCCACTATCAGGTCCAACAAAACCATCACTGTGTTTTATTAATACAGAGGTTTGAGCTAATGATAATTCCCCCAAAACACTGACCAGTTGATTCGATTCAGGAACTTGGCTAATGATTTGTTCAACAATGGTCTCGTCTCGTTCTAATTTAGCGCCAGATAAGACAATATTATAACCTGCAGATATCAGACGATTGATGACTTCAACCCAATACGAGACTGGCCACTGCTTAATTTCGTTGGAGGATGGCGCATGTACAACAATGTAGTTTGATGGCAATCTCTTTTGAACCGCTGAAGGTAATAACTCTTCGGGAGAGACTAGCCGTGCAATACAATTAACATCTATGGTATCCAGCATACGAGCAACGCGACTCATTTTATGCTCAAAGCGATGCTGTTCTTTAATGTAATGAGTATAAATTAACTTTTTAACCCAGGCGCCAGAAAGCGATTCATCAATTGCACCAAGTCTTTTCTTACCAAAGATAAAACTATAGATAGCTGTTCTATCATTAAGCATTTCATTGACGACTAAATCATATCGACCATGCGTTTTTAAAATCCGATAATAGTCCTTAACGGATGCTCTTGGCGGAATTTCAACTAAAGAGTCAACGTCTGGATTGGTACCAAAAACCATCTCCCCTCTAGCATTAACTAAAACATCTATTGTTGCGGTCGGAAACGCTTTTCTCAGACTATGGGTAAAAGCAGAGATCAACAAACTATCACCAATGCAATGAGTGGCAACAACTAATATTTTTTGGTAACTACATGAATCGTTCATTAATCTGTTCGGCGTTTGATATACTGTTCTACCAAGTATGCCATAAACTCCCCAATACGAGACAGTGATTCATGTTTACAACAAAGCAAATCCATAAAACAACGTACTGGTATAATCCTAAATTACTCACCGAAGACGTTGAATTGGCTTTTTCTGTGGATTATTGGAAGGCGAATCAAGCAATACTGGGGCACGCTCAAGGTAGAGGAACAACATGGTTTGTTAAGGGAGAAAAAAGCAATTTCGCTCTTCGACATTATCATCGCGGCGGCTTGTTTGGAAAGCTAGTTAGAGACAGCTATTTATTTACTGGATTAGAGAACTCACGAGCATACCAAGAGCTAATGTTACTTGAGCTTCTAGCCACACATAAAGTTAATGTCCCGACACCCGTGGCTGCGAAAGTTTCGCAAGAAGGGCTCGTTTACAAAGCCGATATTTTAATTGAAAAGATTTCCGACGCAGAAGACTTAGTAAAGATACTATCAAACAAAAAACTATCCGATTCCCATTTCAACGATATTGGTCATCAAATTCGAAAAATGCACGATGCCGGGGTCAATCATACCGACCTCAATATCCATAACATTCTCGTTGATAAAGCAGGCAAGGTTTGGATTATCGATTTTGATAAATGCCTAACGCAAACAGGTAATAGCTGGAAAGAGAGTAATTTAAAGCGACTCGAGCGCTCATTCGAAAAAGAAGTTCGATTAGGAAGGATTGATGCTCAGCACTTTGATTTTTCACAAATTGAACAAGGGTACAAAATGAGTACCCTTGAGAGCCTATGATTTATTCTTCTTTCAAACCAAATAACTTACGAAGTTTCTTTTTCTTTTTATAGATATGCCCTCGAATCACTTCGGCAAGAGGGCGCTTGAAGGACACTTCTTTAGCTAAGCGTATTTGCTCTTCAAATGGTTTATCTCCATGTGCTTCAAAGAACTGTTCCAACACGGTTCTCGCCCAGTCTTTTCGTCCACTCGTTGAATAATGATTGAGCCAAGCTTTCGCGGGTTCAATATTCACCTGTGTAGAGAGCGCTTCAGATAACGCAAACTGCTCTAAAGTGTGCGCCTCACACCCTTCTTGACGTAACGCTTGAATCAACACATCGGCATGATCAAAAGCTGATGTGTGATTTCCGGTGATACCGATGACTGCTGACGCCCACATAACTGAGTCTGGGTTGGTGCGGTAGACACTGCCATCCATAAGCTTTATATCTCTATCTCTGATATGTGCATACTCATTGGTGCTTGGCAAAGTATTGATGTTCACTTCTGAGCAAAACAGTAACGCGTTTTTATCCGATATAGAGTCGAAGTAAACGTTTGTTGGCACGTTAAAGTACGTATCTGTATCTAGAAAAAGCAGTTTATCTTCAGGACTCAACTCTAAATTATCACAAAGATATTTTAAGCCGCGGTTCTTGATTCTGAAGTGATAAGTATTGCCTAGACTCCATTCAGCCTTTTGAGCTGGCGATATCGGAAACACTTTAATTGGCATATTAGCGAAGTGCTCAGGCTCTTCTGCTAGAACAGAAATTTCAGGCCGAGTTCCATTTGCCTCAACCCAATTGGCTAAAAAAGACAAAATGCAAAATCTTGCGCCTTGATAGTAAGTTCTATCATTGCCATAAATGACAAATGTTAAGTGTTTTCTAGCCAATTCTGATTTCATAATTTAGTACTTCGTAATATTTTTAAAAAGTGCTTTGTGCTTGCTGCTGACATGGCTTCGAACATGAGTTCGGTATCCCTCTTTAAACCAACTTCTAACCGTCGCATAAAGCCCTGAGGTTCTACCACTCAACTCACTATCAAATGCACCGGTTTTACTGCCCTGTCGAACCAAAGGTGGGTGTGTCCAAAAAATATTGTACTCTAATGTCGTTCGTTCATTACCAATATAACCATCAATAGGTGCGTCGGTTACATTGCTTTCCATATGCTCTACCATTGCGCGAGCAAAACTAAGGTCATAAAGCAAACCACCAGTAAGCTTATTCGTTTTACACAAGTACAGATGTTGATTTGGCACTCTTACTGATGCGGGTACTAAGCTTGATGCCTCTTCAATATTTACAAGATACTTCTCTTCACCAATAAGCTCACTTTGGAAAGCTTCTAGTTGCTCAATAAAATCGCTATTTAAAAAAGCATCATCTTCTAACACTAATACTTGTGGAATTTGTTCTTCTACGACTTTTTTCATCACTAAGTAGTGCTTATAAAAGCAAGACTTCTCAGGGAGCCTCAGTGAGTCGTCAAAAAAACCATTTCTAACGTCATCAGATAGATCATCGATATCACCAGCTAACATATATTCGTAATCAGTGATGCCCACTTCTGGCAGGTGCTTATCTATATGTTTTCTACGTTCTTCGTAGCCTTTGCTTACATGAATAACAAAAGTTTTGATCATGGTGATGTCTCAATATTGGTTGACTGATTATTGGTGGCTGAATGATGTATCAATTGGAGTGTTTTATGTAACGCACCTTGATTCTGTTGAACTATACCATAGCCTATTCGCCCTTTTTCAATTAACTCTTTAGGCTTGGATAATGCACTGATCATTTGTAAAGCAAGCTCATTCTCATCGGCTACAACAGACAGTGCGCTCGAGTCGATCAATTGATTCGCCAGGTCTGCAAAATTGAAATAGCTCGGCCCTGTTAAGCAGTATTTTTGAAGCAGCGCAGGTTCGATGAAGTTATGCCCTCCTACTTTCTTTCCAAGTAGGCTTCCTCCCATAAAGACGAGATCACTCGCAGAAAGCATAACCATAAGCTCTCCCATCGTATCTCCTAGGTAGACGTCGACATCGAGCGGTAACTCGTCAACAACTTCGGTTCGTCGAACCAAAACTAAGCCTTGGTTTTGAGCCAATTCTGCAACTGAATCAAACCGCTCAGGATGACGAGGTACTATCACTAAGAGTAATTTTGGCAGTTCTCTTTTGGCTTGTTGGTAAGCTCTAAATATTTGTTCATCTTCGCCCGCATGGGTGCTCGCGGCGACGAAAATCTGCCTACCCTGCCCCAAAATATCTTTAAGATGCTCGCCTTGTGCGATTACATTATTATCAATCGACACATCGTACTTAATTGACCCTGTGACAATGACTTTTTCGCTCGGCGCACCTAGTAACTCAAATCGAGATTTATCATCAGAGTGTAGCGTCAATATTAAACTTAACTTAGAAATTGTCGGATAAATTAACGAACTCATTTTTTGATAATTGCTGGCTGATTTTTCTGATAATCGTCCATTGACTAATATTATCGGAATATCATTTTTAGCAACGGTGTTAATGGTGTTTGGCCATAATTCCGTTTCAATAATGAGCATGTTATCTGGCTGAACGAGGTTGATAAAACGTTGAACACACCAACTAAAATCAATAGGCATATAACGGTGGCTAATCGAACCGCTCATCTTTTCTACCTGCTCAGCCCCTGTACTCGTTGTTGTAGTGATCAGTATTCTTTTATCTGGGTTTTGTATCGCCAGTTGTTCAACTAACTTCTTACTCGCCAGCACTTCCCCTACTGAAACGGCATGAATCCAAATCACACCCGATTGTCTATTCTTAATAGGCGGTGTAAATCCGAAATGCTCTTTCCAGCGATGACCAAAAGGCGGTTTGTTTGCTTTGGAGCGATATAAGCCCCAAAGCAGAATAGGGCTAACAAAGAAAAGTAGCGCGGTATAGGCCCAACGAACGACGATGCTCATATAACGACCTTATTTATATTTTGCCTTGGGAAATAACATCAAACTGCTCAATAGCACTAATGACTCTACTCGGCATTAACTCAGTTAGGCACTTTAGATGCTGCTTGGGACAAGTTCGTTCAAAGCAAGGTCGGCACTCAATATCAGTATTGATGATTACCAGTTTGTTCGTTAGCGGTGGCGTATATTTAGGTGAACTAGAGCCATAAACAGCCACGACATTACAGCCCACCGCGGCGGCCACATGCATCAGCCCAGAATCATTGCTAACGACAGTACGACAAGCCCCGATCAAGTCTACAGCCTGAATTAAGCTCGTATCTCCAGCTAAATTGAAGCAATGCTGCTGCATATTAACAGGGACTTGTTCGATTATCTTTTGGGTTACTTCACGATCTTTAGCCGAGCCAAACAACCACACTTGGTAACCTTGCTTTATCATCGCTGTTGCTGCTGTTGCAAAGTGATTATCAGGCCAACGTTTCGCAGGGCCAAACTCAGCGCCAGGACATAAACCAAGAACAGGCCTTTGATTGTTTAAACCAAATTGCTCCATAGCCTCTTGTTGGCTAGAGTCAACAACTTGCAAACTAGGGAAAGGTAATGATGACAATTCACCTAAACAACCACTACCCGTCATTTCAGCTTTAGGGTGCGCTAACGCTACATATCGCTCTAACATGTATTGAAACGCTTTCTTATTGGTTCTAACGTCGTTAAGCAAGCCATAACGCATTTCACCTTTCCAACCGACTCGTTCAGAGACACGTGCAAACAGGGGAATTAAAGCTGATTTCGCGGAGTTAGGTAATACGTACGCTTTATCGTACTGTACTTCCCTCAACGATTTTCCGATCCTATAACGAGATTTCAGATCAAATTGCCCATGCCCTAGTGGCATTTCAAGAGCTTGATTGACTTGCGGCATTCTTTCCAAAATAGGCTTACACCATGCTGGCGCTAGAACATCAATTTTTGCGTCAGGATACTGTCTTTGCAACTCAATATATAAGCCTTGAGACATTACCATGTCTCCAACCCATGACGGGCCAATAATCAGAATTTTCATTTGTCTTGCTCGTTAATAGCGTGTTCGTTAACAGCTTGCCCAGATAGTCTAAAGTATTCTTGAAGTGTTTTAATACAAACCAATTTTTCTAGTTGTTCATCTTGGAAAGGGGCAAGGTATTCATGCGCATTTTTGATCATCTGTTCAGACTCTTTAGGGTTGTCTAAATAGTATTGAATTTTTTGCTCAAAATCCGACCAGTCATCCTTCACCTCTACATAATGTATGCCTGGCTGCAAAGTGCCTTCCATAAACCACGTTTCAAATTTCATTTTTGGAGTAACGACAAGTGAGTTTGAAGACATTGCCCACTTCAAGTTTGATGCAACATCGTTCCCTTCAAGGCAAATAATGAATTTGTACTGAAGCTGTTCTTCTACTGTCATAAATGGCTGTTGCCACTCAGGGTGTTGCTCTGAAGCATTCGATTGACCTGCATTCATCAGAGGATGACCGTACAAATGTTCCATAAAACGAATTCTATGTGGTTGAGTCACAGCACCACGAAACACGGCCATATTTTTTTTATCAGAAAAACTTAAACTATCATCCACGAATCGAAAATGACGACGCTTATCTAATTTGAACAGTACAGAGTTACTATTGTTCCCATTAATCGGACGAGCTTTAAATAGCGTTGGAACTGGCTCTATATGCGTTTCATCGCCAAAGTAGTAACTGAAACGAAAGTACTTTGGAAAATAATGAAGAAACTCTTTAAGATCAAAGAAATAAGAAGTATAGCCTTTTCGAGAATAATTATTAATCTCGCAGCTTAGACTAGCCTTATCAAAGTCGCCGAGCCCTTTCACATAATAATTTACTCTGGTTTTTATATAGTCAGCTTGACCTGAATATGACTTTTCCAGCTTTTCAAACTGTTTTGAAAAATACAAACGAGGTGCGATAGAGAGCAAGGCATGTTTTAGATAATAAAATATCTTCATAGTTTCTCTTTATATTTTATTTTTGCGTAATGTAACGAAGGCAAAGTCAGCAGCCATAGGTAAGGAATTATCAACAAAGCTCTAGAGGTAGACTCTGCCTTTAGAAATGAAGACGACAAATTCCACAATAATACCCGTAATTTTATCAGATAAAGTGCCCTAGACACAGCTTCAAGTGATATCAACTTCTGTATTGAGAAGGACACATCTATACCTGACAACGAGAGCAATAAAACGTGTTTCTTTGCCCTATTTTAAGTTCCTGAATCAGCTCTGCACAGTTAGGACACTGTTCACCAGCCTTACCATAAACCTGCAGCTCTTGAGCAAAATATCCCGGCTTTCCATCCGCTTGGGCAAAGTCTTTTAGTGTTGTTCCACCCTGTCTGATAGCCGTCGCGAGTACTTGCTTGATCTCTTTGGTTAACAAGAGCCACTCTTGTTTTGTAACCTTACTTGCAGAACGCAAAGGATTAATACGTGAAGAAAATAGCGCTTCGTTGGCGTAGATGTTCCCCACGCCCACCACGACTTTATTGTCCATAATGAATTGTTTAACCGCAACTTTTCGTTTTGCGGCTTTTTCAGCGATATAATCTGCATTGAAGTCATCGGTTAGTGGTTCAGGGCCAGAGCCTAGTAGCACTGAATGGACTTCATTAGGTGCAGACCACAGCCAAGCGCCAAAGCGGCGCGGATCGTTGTAGCGCAAGACTTTGCCATTGGTGAGCTTGAGATCCACATGATCGTGTTTTGCTGGCGGGAAGTCTGCGTCTAACACGCGCAGTGAGCCAGACATCCCTAGATGCACAATCGCAGTACCAGCATCTGTCTCAATCAATAGATACTTAGCTCGGCGTGAGATAGAGCGAATCACCAGCCCTTCTAATCGTTTAAGTTCTTGAGGAATATCCCAGCGCAGCTTGGGGGTACGAAAGGTAAGCGTTTTAATCGTCTCGCCAACTAAATGAGGCGAGATCCCCATGCGGCTTACTTCAACTTCAGGTAATTCAGGCATAGTTAGTCGTCCGATAGAGATGGTTCGGCTGATATAGATAGCTTATCTGATTTAAATGACTGGTATGATTTAAAGGACTGGTCTGAGCCAAAGATTGGAAACAAGTAGCTCTCTTCAATAGACACCGCCAACCACTGATCATTCCAGTTTTTTAGCAACCAGAACTGAGGTAGTTGATAATAAGTAATACGTTGTGGTTCTTCTTGATCTTGATACCACACCTCAATGGTGCGCGGGGTATTCAATTGTGGTGAGAGGTCGGTATAGGTTTGAGAGTCAACTTCGGTGCCCACAAGTTCCTGCCATCTCTGTGACAACTCTTGTGCACTGGTAGTTTGAGGAAACACTGTGTCTTTAAATTGATAAGCCCAATGCTCGTCTTCTAGTACAACTGACCAATTAGCAAAATGCAAAGCTTGAAGCTCAGCTGCTGGATTTAAAAGAGAAGGATAAGAACCGCTGACCTTAACTTCAGGTTCGGGATCGATCAAATAAGCTTTAATCAATGTTGGAAGGTTTAACACCCCAATAAAAACAATCACACTGAACATGAGTATGTTGTTCCATCGACGTCCACGATATCTCATCTAATTCTGCTCATCTAACCTATTGAGTGCTCAGTATATCGTGAAAAAGGCGAAACTTTCTATGCTGAGCTTTTTTCTATCCAATACGCCCGACTACAAGTGTAACTTCTACCAGTTAGCTGCCAAATTGAGCCCATAATACTTACGCTCCTCAAAAATACTGAGTCTTCTCGAAAAACTTAAGCTTCTCAAAAAACCTCAGTTTTCTCAAACACAGGGGTTTCCCAAATTTTGGGCATAAAAAAACCCAGCTATAAGCTGGGTTTTTAATTTATTCTTCTATAAAAGAAGAGACAAAGGGGCTATCAATTACTTGATTTTAGCTTCTTTGTACATAACGTGCTGGCGAACTACTGGATCAAACTTTTTGATCTCAAATTTGCCTGGCATGTTACGCTTGTTCTTGTCAGTTGTGTAGAAGTGACCAGTTCCAGCAGAAGATACTAGACGGATTTTCTCACGAATGCCTTTAGCCATTGCTTAATTCCTCTTAAACGTTTTCGCCACGTGCACGGATATCAACAAGAACAGCATCGATGCCTTTCTTATCAATAATACGCATGCCTTTAGCAGTTAGACGTAGTTTAACAAAACGTTTTTCGCTCTCTACCCAGAAACGGTGAGTTTGTAGGTTCGGCAGAAAACGACGCTTGGTAGCATTGCGTGCGTGTGAACGGTTGTTACCCGTTACTGGACGCTTACCAGTTACTTGACATACTCGGGACATGAATGTCTCTCCAAATCGTTTCAGCTCGATATCAACCTTGGTGGCCGAACCTCTCTATCAATTCTGAAAATAGAGGTAAAAACCATAATGGAAAATCCATTCAAGGCTATCAAAGGTCGCGTATTATACTAACTTGACATGCATTGCTCAAGACCCGAACAGATCCTTTTTAAGGATTTCGTGATCTTTTTTTGAACAGGGCAGCTATTTGAGTAATCAGAGCTGATTTAAGGTTCTAAAATGTGGGCGGAATGATAGCAGATTTAACGCAACTAACAACCTAAAATGTGATTCAAATCCATCCGCGCTCTGCAAAAGAGATAACTTCGCCATCTCCAACGACAAAATGGTCGAGAATTCGGATGTCCACTAGTGCCAATGCATCGGTTAATCTACGTGTAATTCGCCTATCTGCTTGGCTTGGCTCTGCGACACCGGAAGGATGGTTGTGCGCTAGGATTAAAGCGGCTGCATTATGATGAAGTGCCCGTTTAACCACTTCTCTAGGGTAAACAGATGCTGCATCGATGGTTCCTTCAAACATCACTTCATCCTTTATTACTCTGTTTTGGTTATCTAGGAACAATATATAGAAGGCTTCTCGCTGGCGATCACGCAACATACTCGAAAGATACAACTTGGTGTGGCTTGGGCTAGTTAATGCATCCCCTCGAGATACAGTCTCGGCCAAATAACGTTGCGTCATCTCCAAAACAGCCTGCAACTGGACATATTTCGCCTGCCCCATCCCTTTATGGGCACAAAACTCGGCCTCCGTTGCAGAAAAAAGATGGCGAAGCGAACCAAAATCTTTGATCAACTTATCCGATAACTCTAAAACGTTCATTCCTTGTGTGCCCGTTCGAAGAAATATCGCTAACAACTCCGCATCACTTAAGGAGTCGGGGCCTCTACTCAGTAACTTTTCTCTTGGCATCGACTCAACAGGCATTTTACTTATAGGCATATAAAGGCTATCTAGGGTGATGAATACGATCCATCACCCTAATCCGTTTGTCTACGGAGAGCTTCCACAGCGTTATAAAGAAGACTAATGCCTAGCAAAACCGTGTAATTGATAAGTTTGATAACATCAACTTGATGAGTGTCAAACCTGTTCCAATTCTGCTTCTAGGCACTAATCCTTTGTTCTGATATCGTTAGTCCCAGAGAAATTAAGGAACAGAATCATGCAAACATTGGTTAATCAACTGGATAACGCTGACCAACAAGGCCTAGCTGGAAAAAAAATCCTACTTGGCATTAGTGGTGGTATCGCAGCTTATAAATGTGCCGAACTGACTCGACGCTTAATCGAACGTGGTGCGCAGGTACAAGTCGTCATGACTAATGCGGCTAAGGAGTTCATTACTCCTCTCACCATGCAAGCCGTCTCTGGAAGGCCAGTGTCTGATAGTTTGCTTGATCCTGCTGCTGAAGCTTCCATGGGGCACATCGAACTGGCGAAATGGGCTGACCTAGTCTTATTAGCACCCGCAACCGCAGACCTTATTGCTCGCATGACCGCAGGCATGGGTAACGACCTACTGACCACTTTGGTTTTAGCAACCGATGCGCCAGTTGCGGTATCCCCAGCAATGAACCAACAAATGTACAGCCACCCTGCAACTCAAGAGAACATCGCAACGCTAAAACGTCGTGGCTGTGAAATCTGGGGCCCGGCAGCTGGTGAACAGGCCTGTGGCGATGTTGGTATGGGGCGTATGTTAGAGCCAATGCAACTGGTCCATCGTTGTGAAGACTTCTTCCAACCTAAACCTCTTACAGGCCGTTCGGTGTTAATTACTGCGGGTCCAACTCGCGAAGCGATCGACCCAGTTCGTTACATTACCAATCATAGCTCGGGCAAGATGGGCTATGCACTGGCTGAAGCGGCCGCGAAACAAGGTGCTACGGTGACTCTAATTAGTGGCCCTGTATCACTCGCGACACCAAATCAGGTTAATCGCATTGATGTAGACAGCGCACAACAGATGTTTGATGCCGTTAATGCCAATGCTGCGCAACACGATATTTTCATCAGCTGCGCTGCGGTTGCCGATTACCGCCCAGAGACCATTGCAGATCAAAAGCTCAAAAAAGTCGATGGTAAAGATGACATGACCATTCAAATGGTTAAGAACCCAGACATTGTGGCTTCCGTTGCCTCAATGACCGAAGATCGTCCATTTACTGTCGGCTTCGCAGCAGAAACTCAAGATGTCGAGAAGTATGCGCGCGGAAAATTGGAAAGAAAGAACCTTGATATGATTTGTGCTAACGATGTCTCTGTCGAAGGCCAAGGCTTTAATAGTAGTAGTAATGAGTTGCACCTTTATTGGAAAGGTGGCGATAAATCTCTACCTCTAGATAGCAAAGACTCTCTTGGTTTCCAGATCCTTAATCAGATCCAACAGCTTATTGACGTATAAACGCACAATTTCACCCTGACAATACGCTGACACCTCTCGATTCTGTTGACCTAGGTCTTACAAAACTAGGAACAGAATTGAATGGTGTTTATAATCCTTCTTCACTCAATCCTCATCTTTAGGAAAGGAAGTAAATAGATGGCCGGTACTCGAAAATCAAACCGTCGTGAAGAGATCCTGCAAGCTCTAGCACAAATGTTGGAATCGACCGAAGGTGCTTCTCGTATCACAACGGTAAAGTTGGCCAAGCAAGTTGGTGTTTCTGAAGCTGCGTTATACCGCCACTTCCCAAGCAAAGCTCGCATGTTTGAAGGCTTGATCGAGTTCATTGAAGAAGCGTTGATGTCTCGAATCAACCGTATTCTAGATGAAGAGAAAGACACACTAGAGCGCATACGCCTAGTGCTACAACTTATCTTGGTTTTCTCAGAACGTAACCCAGGCCTGACTCGAATTTTGTCTGGTCATGCTCTAATGTTTGAAAATGAACGCCTGCGCGATCGCATCAATCAGCTTTTCGAACGTATTGAGACACAACTTCGCCAAATTCTACGAGAAAGAAAGCTTCGTGAAGGGAAGTCATTCCCAGTTGATGAAAAAATCTTAGCTGCTCAATTGTTAGGTCAGGTTGAAGGAAGTTTAAATCGATTTGTTCGCTCAGATTTCAAATATCAACCGACAGCGAACTTTGAAGAGTATTGGGCACTTCTGAGTGCACAAATCGAATAGTAATCAGCATTAAGCCAAATATATGAACAAAACCACATATGATAAGCCTGAATTTTCACTCTTACTGCTTCACCCTAAATACTGGCCCGTATGGCTAGGCTTTGGGTTGTTGGCTCTAATTGTTAACCTGCTACCTTACCGTGTGTTGCTCTCCTTAGGGCAGCGACTTGGCTTACTAGGCGTGCGTTTTGGTAAAAAACGGGTTGATATTGCAACTCGTAATATGGAGCTAGCCTTTCCTGAAAAGCCCGTAGAAGAAATAAATCAATTAGTTAAAGAAAACTTCAAAAATACTGGATTAGCGTTGGTTGAAACCGGCATTACTTGGTTTTGGCCTACGTGGCGATTTAAAATGTTGCTGGTTGATAAAGATACTGCAGTAATGAGATCGCATAGCAAAAACGGTAAAGGCGTTCTACTTTGTTGTGTGCACGCTCTCAACCTTGAAATTACCGCTCGCGCTTTTGCTGTACTCGGACAGCATGGGTATGGCGTGTATCGCCCACATAACAACGCGGCATATAACCTTATTCAGTTTTGGGGCCGAACCCACAATGGCAATCTGACTATTGATCGAAAAGATGTGAAAAAGATGATACGCGTTCTGCGTAACGGAGATCGCCTATTCTATCTCCCTGATCATGACTACGGTCGCAATAAATCTGTATTCGTACCTTTCTTTGCAGTAGAGGATGCAAGCACCACCACTGGAACCAGCATTTTGGCTTACACCAGTCGATGCGCGGTCGTTATTGGGTCTGGCTTTAGAAATGCCGACGGCAAATATGAAATCATGGCCGACGAATCAATCGAAGATAACTATCCGCAGAAAGATGAAAAAGCGGCAGCAGCGTATATGAACCGCTATCTTGAGAAGATTATCTTAAGAGCCCCGGAGCAATGGATGTGGCTACACAAACGCTTCAAGACCATGGAAGATCCAGAAGCGGAAAAAGGCATTCGTTACAAGTAAGCGAGCATTATTCTGTCCAATAAGATTTAAGTAAAAAAATGCCCGAAAGAGTTTCATCTCTCGGGCATTTTTCTTTTTTAAACTCTAAACCGAGGGAACCAAACCATTAGGTTCAACTTCTTCAGTTTACGAATTAGATACCATATTGAGCGCGGTACGCTTTTACAGATTCTAGATGTGCTGCGTCGGTGCCTTTCTCTTCAAGGAATGTCACCAGGTCAGTCAAACTAACGATTGAGATAATCGCACAACCGAAGTCACGCTCTACTTCTTGAATCGCAGACAATTCACCTTTGCCCTTCTCTTGACGGTCAATCGCAACAAGTACGCCCGCTAAGTCAGCGCCGTTTGCTTGGATGATTTCCATCGACTCACGGATTGCAGTACCTGCAGTGATCACGTCATCCACTAGCATGATGCGACCTTCAAGTTCGCTACCGACTAGGTTGCCACCTTCACCGTGGTTCTTTGCTTCTTTACGGTTGAAGCAATAAGGCGTGTCCACATCGTGGTGATCAGCAAGTGCAACCGCTGTTGTTGTTGCGATTGGGATACCTTTGTATGCAGGGCCAAATAGTACATCGAACTCAATACCCGAATCAGCCAATGCTGCTGCGTAGAAGCGACCTAAGCGTGCAAGGTCACGACCTGTATTAAACAATCCAGCATTGAAGAAGTAAGGGCTCTTACGGCCAGACTTTAAAGTAAACTCACCAAACTTAAGTACTTCTTTCTCTAGTGCAAATTCAATAAATTCACGTTGATATGCTTTCATGTTTTTCCTCTACGTTTATTCAATAAAACTTAACTTACGCTCTGCACTACCCTTTCGAGTTTTACAGACAAAAAAATAGCCCCCAAATTGGGAGCTATCTAGAAACTAATCGGCCAACGCAGCTTTCTGCGCTTCGACGATATCGGTAATGCCCTTATTTGCCAGGGCTAAAAGCTGCATCAGCTCTTCGTGGCTGAACGGTTCGCCTTCTGCGGTGCCTTGAATCTCAATCATCTTACCGTCTTCCGTCATTACAACGTTCATGTCGGTATCGGCTGCTGAGTCTTCAACGTACTCAAGGTCACACAGTGCTTGTGCACCAACGATGCCCACTGAAACTGCCGCTACGTGGCCTTTCATTGGGTTCTTTTTCAGTTTACCGCTTGCTAGTAAGCTGTTGATAGCGTCAGCCATTGCAACGCTTGCACCTGAAATAGAAGCAGTACGAGTACCGCCGTCAGCTTGGATAACATCACAATCGACAGTGATCATGATTTCACCCATTACTTTCAGGTCAACAACAGCACGTAGGCTACGAGCGATCAGACGTTGGATTTCCATCGTGCGACCACCTTGCTTACCGCTCGCCGCTTCACGACGGTTACGAGTGTGCGTTGCACGTGGAAGCATGCCGTATTCAGCCGTTACCCAACCCTTTCCTTGGCCTTTCAACCAACGCGGTACATTTTCTTCTACCGTCGCATTACATAGAACTTTAGTGTTGCCGAACTCAACTAATACAGAACCTTCAGCATAAGCTGTGTAGTTACGAGTAATTTTAATTGGACGAATTTGATCTACAGCGCGGTCATTTGGACGCATTGGTATCTACCTTATTAACAGTCTGAAGTGATTTACTATCGAAAGAGTGCATCACCTAAGAAAGGGGTGAGACAGTTTTGATTGGGGCAAGATTATATAGCAGTTTATCTTTCAAATCTATTGATCGCTAAAAGCTATTTATAACGAAAAGCTACAAGCTTCGGGTGCAACCCGTATCGTGATACTATGCGTGCGCGTTATTTTCAGAATGATAAAAGACAGGAAAATTCGATGATTTATAGTATGACCGCGTATGCACGCAAAGAAGTAAAAGGCGATTGGGGCAGCGCAGTATGGGAAATCCGTAGTGTAAACCAACGCTACCTAGAAACTTACTTCCGTATGCCTGAACAGTTCCGTGGTTTAGAGCCAATCTTACGTGAACGTTTCCGTAAGCGTCTAGCGCGCGGCAAGGTTGAATGTAACCTTCGCTTCGAAGCAAACCCAGCAGCGAAAGGCGAACTAAGCATTAATGAAGGTTTAGCTCAGCAAGTAATTAATGCTGCTAACCAAGTTATGACGATGACGGGTGAAGACAGCCGTTTGAACCCATTCCAAATCATGAATTGGCCTGGTGTAATGGAAACGCCAGAACAAGACATGGATGCCATCAACAAAGATCTACTTGAAGCATTCAACGATGCCATCGCAGAGTTCATTGATGCTCGTGCTCGTGAAGGCGAAAACATGAAGGCGCTAATCGTACAGCGCTTAGATGCAATCACTGAAGAAGTCGTGAAAGTTCGTGCACGCATGCCTGAAATCCTAGAATGGCAGCGTGAGCGTCTTCTTACCAAATTTGAAGATGCGAAAATTGAGCTTGAAGGTTCTCGTGTTGAGCAAGAGCTTATCCTACTCGCCCAGAAGTCAGACGTAGCAGAAGAGCTAGACCGTCTAGACTCTCACGTGAAAGAAGCGAATGTAGTACTGAAGAAAGGTGGCGCTTGTGGCCGTAAGCTTGACTTCATGATGCAAGAGTTCAACCGTGAGTCAAACACGTTAGCGTCTAAGTCTATCAGTACAGACATCACAGCATCGGGCGTAGAGCTCAAAGTTCTTATCGAACAGATGCGTGAGCAAATTCAGAACATTGAATAATCTGGATTAACAAGACTGCCCTTAAAGCCTCTGAACATTCAGAGGCTTTTTTTTAGGTTATGTACCGTCCTAAATATGGTTGACACATTTCCAACATGAAATTGGAGAGTGTCATGAAAACAACAAGTAGACGTACTCAACGAGATTATTCTCTTGCCTTTAAATTGGCAGTCGTAAGCCAAGTTGAAAAAGGCGAAATGACTTATAAGCAAGCTCAAGAACGTTATGGGATCCAAGGTCGCTCTACCGTTTTAGTTTGGCTTCGCAAACATGGTCAACTAGATTGGTCTAAAGGAATAGAACAATCGAGAGCGTTAGGAGCGACTATGTCAAACTCTTCCTCAACTCAAACCCCAGAGCAACGAATCAAAGAACTCGAGCAGCAATTAGAAGAAACTCAGCTCAAAGCTGAGTTCTTTGAAGCGGTTGTAAAAGTCATGGATCGAGATTTCGGAGTCCGAATTTCAAAGAAGCGCAAGGCCGAGTTATTAAGGAAAAAACGGTCAGAAAGTTGACCGTTACTAAAGCTTGTCACTTCATAGGTATTACACGACAAGCTTTCTACAAGCGCTGTGTTGCAGAAATTCATCAGACAAAGAAAGATGAATATGTGCTCGGTTTTGTGAAGGAGCAAAGGATGATGCATCCTCGAATAGGGGCTCGTAAGATCAAGTATTTACTTGCTCAGAACGATATTGAAATCGGGCGAGACCGCTTATTCTCTCTGCTGAGAGTGAATCGATTATTAGTACAGAATCGAAGGGCTTACCATCGAACCACAAACAGTAATCATCGCTTTTACTGCCATCCAAATCGAATCAAAGAAGGCTTAATACCGGAAGGACCGGAGCAATTATGGGTTGCCGATATTACTTATCTAGCAACGCGGCGTGGTAGTACTTATCTCAGTTTAGTGACGGACGCTTACTCAAGAAAAATCGTGGGCTATCACATAAGTGATGATATGAAAGCTCACACGGTCAAGCAGGCCTTTTTAAACGCGCTGAAAGGGCGGAAGAATACAGGTGAGCTTGTCCATCACTCAGATAGAGGTGTTCAGTACTGCTCTGTTGAATACCAAGAGTTGCATCGACAGTATGGTGTATCTTGCTCAATGACTGATGGCTATGACTGTTATCAGAATGCGTTGGCAGAGAGGGTCAACGGAATATTGAAGATGGAGTATCTGTTGAATAAGCCTAATGATTTAGATGAAGCAAAGAAAATGGTCGCTGAATCAGTAAAAATCTATAATGAATATAGGCCTCACACAGCTCTAAAATACAAAACGCCCGATGAAGTACATCGAGCGTTTTAGTCAATCAAGTGTCAACCCATATCAGGACGGGTCATTAAACAATCCACCTATAAAACATGCTTAAGCTTACGTACTCTTTTCCACAACTTAGGGTCCGCTTTGGTGACTAAGATTCCCCCCAGTAGTGGGATCATAAGTAACACTGAAATCAACGAGATACTGTTCCCAGCAAACCAGGTAGATAGGGTCAGTGCGATTAGCGGGAAGAACAGAAAACAGATGGATGCCGTAAACGGGCTCGATACTTGTCCGAGCTTAAAGTAAGCCACAATTCCGCCGACACTCGCAAACAACCCTAGGTACACTACCGCTCCGATCGCTTTCCTTGAATAGCCCGTAATATCAGGCTGCTCGACGACCAATGAAACCAGCAATAAACAGATCGAAGCGATAAGACTCGGTACTGCGTTGTAGGTTAAAACTGGTACACCTTTACAGAACTTCTCGACCAAAACATACATCACAGCGTGAATAGCTACAGCTCCTCCAAGAGCCCCAAAACCCAGTAAGTAGTCTTGCCCACCGAGACTCATCTCAGTAGACAAAATTAAAACCAGACTCAGTACCGCGGTGAATAAGCCTGCCAGTTGTATGTTGGTTAATCTCAATCCTAGAAACAGTCTCGACATCACCATCACAGCAATCGGCATGTTGGCAAAAATAATTGATGCCAAGCCAGACGATATGTATTGCTCACCAAAGATCATCAAGGTAAACGGAATCGCAAAGTAGAAAACCGCGACCACCAACATCCAGTACTGCTGCCCTTTAGGGAAAAACAGCGGCTGCTTCAAGTGTTTGGCCAACATGACCAGTATTGGTGCAGCAATCAGAAAGCGTAGTCCAGTAGCAAAAATCGGTGGAATGCTCTCCACTGCAATCTCCATAGCCAACCACGTTGTACCCCAAATCAAGCACACTGAAGAAAATAGCAATGCAGTCAAAGTTCTATGCGTCATGAGAACCTCCTAGCAACGTGCTTTTAGGGAAGGATGTGAAAAGCGTAATAGAGAGAGCCGCCACGCAGGCAAGCACCTTAGTCATTGATGTAAAGTTCATAATCTTATTTCCATAACAATCCAGTGTAAATAGCTGGCTATTTACACAAAATGTTTAAATACACGGAGAGCGTGTAGATAAATTGATGCGAGTTATCGCAGAGGAATTAAGATTGAAAAATTGGGGGGCGATAGCGTGAACGACTATCAGCATTGGAATAAAGAGCTACATAAGGTGTGGTGTTATACGTATATAGCGGAGGAGGAGATAGGTGTAAACCTACACCCAATAGTGCACTACCCATTGATGGCAGATGGACACAACACTGCTTTTCAAAACATGAACCACCCGGCTTGCAGCAACCTTGAGCTGGCTTTTGGGTAATGGTGGGGGCTGTGTAGCAAGTATCGAGTTCGATAAGCTGAAAAGTAACGGAACTTTGTTGCTCTATAGGGTAGCTAGGGGAAACTTCGGAGCGAGCGACATCAATAGATAGCACTGTCGCTATCAGCACAATGAGCAGCATACAAATTGTGGATGTGTAATGGCTTTGCATCTCGAACCCTATAAAAAACTGTGAGTTGAAGATAGCGAGATTAAAAGCACTAAACAATGACTCTGTTAGAGCTTTACATAACTTTACTCATCAACGACGAGCAGGTAAATCTGTTCTTTGAGGAATGAAACTCGATGAATTCAGACATAGCGACGCCAATCATGAACAAAGGTTTTTCAGACAAGGAATAGAAATAACGAACTTTTTAATTCTATGTAACTAGCTATAAGCAATAGTAGTCGCGTCATTCACATTACTAGGGGTAATAGAAAAATAGAGATTAAATATAATAAGAAGTGGGGGTATTTCGAGAAAGCTAAGAGGGGATGTTTAAAGGAGAAAGTGGCGCAAGTTGCTATTGCAACTTGCGCCGACTTAAAATCTTATAGAGCTACAACGTTTGCAGCTTGAAGACCTTTTTGGCCTTGCTCTACTTCGAAAGACACTTGTTGGCCTTCTTTAAGAGTCTTGAAACCTTCAGATGCGATAGCACGGAAGTGAACGAATACGTCAGCGCCGCCGTTGTCTTGAGTTAGGAAACCGAAACCTTTCTCTTCGTTAAACCATTTTACTACGCCGTTTGTTTTGTTAGACATGATGTGTCCCTTATATAAAAATAAAAAATTAATCGCCAAAAGTGCGATGCGCTGAAAGCTTGAATTATTTAATGTATCTATGAAGCCAAGGGAAACACTGAGAATAACAATGAAGCAATACTAAGGGTTTTACTTTACAACTGGATGTTTCATTTAATAACTCTGAAAACAGAGCGACGCCATTCTTGGTGATCTGGGCCGGGTTGTAAAGCTTTATTTGAAAAAAAAGTGATGTTTTTTTGTTCACTTGGGTTCTATTAAAACCCAGCAACGTCATTAAGCTCATTTATAACGCTTTGATCTTAAGAAATTTACTCATCCGGCTGCTTGGTTCGAAGATCCACATATGGCCAGTAATGGTGCCCTACTCGAATCAAAAGTGTTGCTGCGGCTAAGATAAATGCTGCGGCAGACAACCATACTATCAATACCGCATCCAACTCTTTCATACCTAAAGTGATGTAACGGGCTATTGCCATCATCGCAATGTAGATCGGGTATCGCACCGGGATCTTACCATTCATCACAAACTGCTGAACCATCGCCAACACTTCCAAGTAAATAAACATCAGAAGAATGTCGGTCAGTTGTACTCGGCGTTCAGCGAAGACATGCATAAATTCTTCGACCATCGCAAACAAAGTCGCAAGCGTAATCGCCACTAGCAATACCGCTTCCATAATGTGAAATACTTTTAAAAACGGCTTACTAAAAGATTTAGGTAAGTGAGAAGGCATAGTCACTCTTCAAAAAATAATTAATCCAGTCTCTACAATAGCATGCATCAATATAAGTCGCGTACTCTCAAGTTTAGGATAACGCCATCAATTAAGCGTGGCTAAACAAGCAACAGATACAAAAATGGCCCCACAGTCACTGCAGAGCCACCTGTCTTTTACTTAGCCACTCTCTAGTGGCTAACTAACCTTACAACAGAATCAGATAAGTTAAGAACACTACACACAGCCCGTAGATCAATGGGTGCACTTCTTTGCGCTTACCTGCAACAACCATTGTGAATGCGTAGCTGATGAAGCCCATCGCCATGCCGTTTGCTGGAGAGAAGCTCAGTACAGTGAACATGATGGTGAAGAATGCTGCAATGCGTGACTCTTTCTTTTCCCAGTTAATCTGACCAAGGCGACCCACCATGTAGATGCCAACTACAACCATCGCAGGTGCAACCATTGCCGCTGAGAAAATAGAGAAGATTGGGTATAGGAACAGTGAGATTAAGAACAGACCAGCCACCATGACCGCAGCTAAGCCCGTTTTCGCCCCTTGAGAAGACGCAATACCAGATTCAGAGAAAGCAGTAATCGATGTGGTACCAAGAATCGAACCAATCACAGTACCGCCCGCATCAGCCACTAGCGCCGATTTTGCGTTCGGCACTTTACCGTCTTTGTCGATGATACCTGCATCGCGGCCAACACCCACAATCGTGCTCAAGCCATCAAAGAAATCGACAATCAAGAAGATAAGTACGATGAACAGTAGGTCGAACATTTTCTCAGGGGTGAAAGCTGAAAAATCAAAGATAGCGCCAAAACTACCTGCCATACTTGGTGGCATTGAAACGAATTGATCAGGGATTGGGGCGTTTGACGTGCCCATGAATACATCAGCAAGGACGGTCAGTACGATAGCCGAAACGAACGAGATAAACGTTGCTAACTTGATGTCACGAACCATACAGCCCAGCGCAATAAAGATACTCACATAAGCGATGATCACCTTCGGATCTGAGATATCACCTAAACCAACCAGCACGAACGGGTTAGAAACGATGATACCCGCATTCTTAAGGCCTAAGAAAGCAATGAACAAGCCGAGAGAGACAGTAATCGCCAGCTTCAAATCTTCAGGAATCGATTCAATCATCGACTTACGAATATTGGTCAATGAGAAAGCAAGATAAAGGATACCCGATAGGAAGATGCCAAATAGCGCTTCATTCCACAGTACCGCCACCGAACCACTTAACAGCAGGCCTTTGAAGAATCCGTTCATACTCATGCCCGGAGCCAGCATCACTGGGTAGTTACCCCAAATTCCCATGATAAGCGTTGCGATAGCAGCAGAAAGAGCGGTCGCCGTAAAGACTGCACCTTTGTCCATTCCCGGAATACCACCCAAAATTGCTGGGTTCACCGCCAAGATATAACTCATCGCTAAGAAGGTAATAAAACCTGCGTATAGCTCAGTGCTGATCGTGGTCTTTCTCTCTGAGAGTTTGAACATGGTGTCAAGTGAGCCAGATGTCTTCTGGGCTTTCAGGGTGGAGTCGGTATTCACAACAAAACCTATGTATTAAATTAAGAAATTTGAGATTCAAATGCTGTGAGAATAGAGGGGTCTCTACACTAAAAACTGTAGTCACCAAGATAGGCTCGGTAGTAGAAACATCTAGTCCATATCACTAGACATATACAGCATTTAATCGTTTGCGCGGATTGTAAGGATTGAGATTAAAACTTCAACAAATTTTGTTCAGATCACATAAAAAAGTGAAGATGAAGAGTCATTACATTTATACAACGATCCTTATGAAGATCATTTGCCAATAAATAACGATCAAGCCAGTTGTTCTCAATCACCTAAATATGCTACTCTTCGCCTCCATTTTTCTGACCTAATTTTCACCAGTTGCCTCTATTAGTTTTACTTGTGATCCCTTTATAGACGTAACCATCGAAGCATTAATTAGGGTCAGTGCTATCTTTTATAGTGTCGGTTTATCGCCCTCACTCAATCCAACCAACAGTGGAAATATACAGATGGGCAAAGGTACTCTTTACATCGTATCTGCACCTAGTGGCGCAGGTAAGTCGAGCTTGATCTCAGCAATGCTAGAAACCAATCCAACCTACGCAATGAAGGTATCTGTTTCACACACCACTCGCGGTATGCGCCCTGGTGAAGAAAATGGTGTTCACTACCACTTCGTAGAGAAGCATCATTTTGAAGACCTTATTGGTAAAGGTGAGTTCCTAGAATACGCTGAAGTATTCGGCAACTACTACGGTACTTCACGCGTTTGGATTGAAGAAAACCTAGACCGCGGTATCGATGTATTTCTAGATATCGACTGGCAAGGTGCTCGTCAGATCCGTGAACAAATGCCTCAAGCGAAGAGTGTCTTCATTCTTCCACCATCAAATGGTGAGCTCGAGCGTCGTTTGAATGTTCGCGGTCAAGACAGCGACGAAGTTATTGCGAAACGCATGAGCGAAGCAAAATCAGAGATTTCTCACTATGCAGAATATGATTATGTGATCGTGAATGATGACTTTGATGCAGCCCTAATGGACTTCAGAGCTATCATTCGTGCGGAGCGCTTAAAAGAAGATAAGCAAGCAGCTAAATACAGCGGCATGCTTACAGCACTACTAGCGGAATAATCTAGAACTGGATTTTCCATTGAGATAAGTATACGGTGAACTAGAAAGTCTCTAGTTAAACTTGTATACTTTCTCGTCATCAAAAATTTATTAGTTAATTACTATTTGGAGTCCTCATGGCACGCGTAACTGTTCAAGACGCTGTTGAAAAAGTTGGCAACCGTTTCGACCTAGTTCTTATTGCGGCTCGCCGCGCACGTCAAATGCAAACTGGCGGCAAAGATTCACTAGTGCCTGAAGAAAACGATAAGCCAACGGTTATCGCTCTTCGCGAAATCGAAGAAGGTCTTATCACTAAAGACGTACTAGATGCTCGTGAGCGTCAAGAGCAACAAGAGCAAGAAGCGGCTGAGCTTGCAGCAGTAAGCAGCATCGCTCACACTCGATAGCTCATATTCGCTGATAGAATCAACGTCATTCGAACTAATTAACCTTCCGGGCCTTTAATTTGTATCTATTCGATAGCCTCAAAGACGTTGCCCAAGAATACCTAACAGAGCCTCAAGTTGAGGCTCTGCGTCAATCTTATGTGGTAGCGAGAGACGCCCATGAAGGGCAAACCCGTTCAACGGGTGAACCATACATTATCCACCCTGTAGCTGTTTCAAGAATCCTGGCAGAAATGCGTCTGGATATCGAAACTCTGCAAGCAGCCCTACTCCACGATGTAATTGAAGATACTGAAGTTACAAAAGAGGAGCTAGAAGCTCAATTCGGCAATACCGTTGCTGAACTGGTTGATGGTGTATCTAAGCTGGATAAGCTTAAATTTCGTGATCGCAAAGAAGCGCAAGCAGAGAACTTCCGTAAGATGGTTCTCGCTATGGTGCAAGACATCCGCGTTATCTTGATCAAATTAGCTGACCGTACTCACAACATGCGTACGCTTGGGGCACTCCGTCCTGATAAGAAGCGTCGTATTGCTCGTGAAACCCTAGAGATTTATTCTCCGCTAGCTCACCGTCTTGGTATTCATAACATCAAGACAGAACTAGAAGAGCTGGGCTTCGAAGCCCTTTATCCTAACCGTTATCGCGTCCTGAAAAACGTAGTGAAAGCTGCGCGTGGTAACCGTAAGGAGATGATTCAACGTATCCATAGCGAAATCGAAGGCCGCCTTGAAGAAGTCGGTTTGCCTGCTCGCGTACTTGGTCGTGAAAAGAATCTGTTCTCCATCTATAACAAGATGAAAACAAAAGAGCAGCGCTTTCACACCATTATGGACATCTACGCTTTCCGCGTCGTGGTTGATACACCAGATACTTGCTATCGCGTACTTGGTCAGGCCCACAGCCTGTACAAGCCTCGTCCTGGCCGCATGAAAGACTATATTGCGGTACCGAAAGCCAACGGCTACCAATCTCTGCACACGTCAATGATCGGCCCTCATGGGGTGCCAGTTGAGGTCCAGATCCGTACTGAGGATATGGAGCAAATGGCAGATAAAGGTGTCGCGGCGCACTGGTCTTACAAAGGCAATGGCTCACGCAGTAGCAACGGCACAACCGCGCAGGTTAAAGCACAACGTTGGATGCAGAGCTTACTTGAGCTGCAACAAAGCGCAGGTAACTCATTCGAATTCATTGAAAACGTTAAATCTGATCTGTTCCCAGATGAGATCTTCGTATTCACGCCGAAAGGTCGCATTGTCGAACTTCCAGCAGGCGCAACAGCAGTCGATTTTGCTTACGCGGTACATACCGACGTCGGCAACATGTGTGTCGGTGCTCGTGTAGACATGAACCCTTACCCACTCAGCAAATCGCTGAAGAATGGCCAAACTATTGAGATCATCAGTGCTCCGGGCGCACGCCCGAACGCAGCATGGCTCAACTATGTAGTGACCTCACGTGCGCGTACGAAGATCCGTCAGGTTCTGAAAACGATGCGTCGTGAAGAGTCGATTACCCTTGGCCGTCGTCTACTGAACCATGCACTTGGTGAACACTCTATTGCCGATGTCGGTCAAGAGAATATCGAACATGTATTGTCTGATCTACGTCTCGAGAACATTGAAGACTTGCTAGCGTCGATTGGTCTTGGTGAACTGATGAGTATCGTTATTGCTCGTCGTTTATTGGGTGATGCTGACGAACTGACTGAAGTGGCAAATAACAGCGATACGTCTAGGAAGAAATTACCTATCCGTGGTGCTGAAGGCCTATTACTGACGTTCGCTAACTGTTGTCACCCGATTCCAGATGATCACATTATTGCTCATGTATCTCCAGGTCGTGGTCTTGTGGTGCACCGTGAAACGTGCCCTAACGTTCGTGGTTACCAAAAAGAACCAGATAAATACATGGCGGTTGAATGGTCTGATGATTACAACCAAGAGTTCACAGCTGAACTTCAAGTCGAATTGCAGAACCATCAAGGTGCACTGGCTGAGTTAACTAACGTTATCTCGAAAACAGGCTCGAACATTCACGGAATCTCAACCGAAGAACGTGATGGACGCCTGTACACAGTGACAATCTTGCTGACCACCAAAGATCGTGTTCATTTAGCGAGTATTATGAAGAAGCTACGTGTGATGCCACACGCGCTCAAAGTAAGACGTCGCAAGAACTAACGTTCGAACTTATTGGCAACTTTGCTAAGAATTGAAATCCCCTTGATGCTTTATCGCTTAAGGGGATTTTTTATGGCTGCAATCCTAGGATTTCCCTAGCTTGATTCCATTCCTGCCTGTACAAAAATCCAGTAAAATGCTTGAATAGATTATCTCTCTTACGTTTATGAGCCTTGTTATGTCACAGCTTTTATCTGCTATCCCTCTCAACTCTTTGTCTGGAGTCGGCGCAAAAGTCGCAGAGAAACTGGAAAAGGTTGGGCTTAACAATGTACAAGACCTGCTGTTTCACCTCCCTTTGCGCTATGAAGATCGAACTCGTATCTATCCCATCGTAAAGCTGCATGCCGGGCTGTGGGCTGCTGTACAAGGTAAGGTGATGCATGTTGATACCATTTTCGGTAAACGTAAGATGCTCGCAGTAAAGATCAGCGATGGTAACGGCACGATTACCCTGCGCTTTTTCAACTTCACCGCCGGTATGAAGAATAACTTTGCAGAAGGCAAACAGGTACACGCCTACGGTGAAATCAAACGCGGTAATATGGGACTGGAGATCGTCCATCCTGACTACAAGTTTTTTGCACCAAGGCAGCAACCAGACGTTGAAGCCAATCTGACTCCAGTGTATCCAACCACCGAAGGGCTAAGACAAGTCACGCTGCGTAACCTTACCGATCAAGCTCTAGAGTTAATCGACAAGGCCGCGGTTAATGAGCTTTTACCATCAGGTTTATACGACCACCAAATTACCCTCGCACAAGCACTGCATACCATTCACAGGCCGCCCCCGGGCATTAACCTAGAGCTGTTTGATGAAGGTAAACACCCAGCTCAACTACGACTAATTATGGAAGAGCTACTGGCTCAAAACCTGTCGATGTTGTCGGTTCGTAGCAAAGGGCAGCAAGACAAGGCGATGCCTTTTCCTCCAGTGAATACTCTGAAAGATAAGTTGTTGGCTCAGCTGCCGTTTTCACCTACCAATGCTCAAGCACGCGTAACCCAAGAGATCGAAGCTGATTTGGAAAAACCGCACCCAATGATGCGTTTAGTTCAAGGCGATGTGGGCTCTGGTAAAACCTTAGTCGCTGCACTGGCGGCGGTTCGCGCACTCGAACACGGTCAACAAGTTGCGCTAATGGCACCCACCGAATTGCTCGCGGAACAACACGCGATCAACTTTGCTAACTGGTTTGAGGCGATGGGCATTCAAGTTGGGTGGCTAGCAGGTAAACTCAAAGGCAAGGCTCGTGAAACTGAACTAACACGTATTGCCAACGGCGAAGCGCAAATGGTGGTGGGAACTCATGCGCTATTCCAAGAGCATGTCGAGTTCAAAAACCTTGGTTTAGTGATCATTGATGAGCAGCACCGATTTGGTGTCCACCAGCGATTAGAGCTTCGTGAGAAAGGCGCAAAGCAAGGCTACTACCCCCATCAGTTGGTGATGACCGCGACCCCAATCCCACGAACGCTAGCCATGACAGCCTATGCCGATCTTGAAACCTCGATTATTGATGAACTGCCACCGGGCCGAACACCAATTCAAACCGTAGCGATTCCTGATACCAAGCGTGATGACATTGTCGAGCGTGTGAAAAATGCGTGTCTCAATGAAGGCAAACAGGCGTATTGGGTGTGCACTCTGATTGATGAATCGGAAGTACTGGAAGCTCAAGCCGCCGCGGATACAGCAGAAGAGCTGCAACGTAAACTCCCTGATGTGAAAATTGGGCTAGTGCATGGCCGAATGAAGCCCGCCGAGAAACAAGCGGTGATGCAGGAATTCAAAGAAAACAAACTGCACCTGTTGGTCGCGACTACCGTGATTGAAGTCGGTGTGGATGTACCGAATTCGAGCTTAATGATCATCGAGAACCCAGAACGTCTTGGCCTAGCGCAACTGCACCAACTGCGTGGCCGTGTTGGCCGTGGTTCGGTCGCAAGCCATTGTGTACTGCTGTATCACTCCCCACTCTCTAAAACCGCTCAGAAGCGCTTAGGGGTACTACGTGAAAGTAATGATGGTTTTGTGATAGCTCAGCGTGACTTAGAGATCCGTGGCCCCGGTGAGCTGCTTGGTACCAAGCAAACGGGATTGGCCGATTTTAAGATTGCCGACTTGGTTCGTGACCACCGCCTGATTCCAGAAGTACAGCGTATTGCTCGTCATATTCACGATAGCTACCCAGATAATGCCAAGGCGATCATCAACCGCTGGCTAGGCGAGCGCGATGTTTACTCTAAGGCGTAGTTAACACTGAGACCGCATTCAAACGTAAAAAAGCTTCCTCAAGGAAGCCTTTTTTGGTGTGCGTTACTTTCATCAAGCAAGGGCGAGGATCTCTATACAGGTCCCCAACTCCCAATAGTATTTAAGGCTTCACAGGGAAACTGATCTGCGCCTTCAAGCCACCTTCACTGCGGTTATTAACCACCACGGCACCTTGGTGTTGGCTGACAATACGTTTGACGATCGCCAAGCCTAAACCGGTACCTTCACTGCCACGAGCGGTATCACCACGCGTGAACGGTTCAAACAATTTACCGACTTGGTCTTGCGGAATCCCCGGGCCATTATCTTCTACCGTCACCCAAGCTAACTTGTTATCCGCCGTCATACCAGTCGATACTTTGACCCAGCCATTACCATAACGTAGCGCATTCACCACCAAATTACTCACTGCACGCTTCATCGCGATCGGGTTACCCAACGCAGGTTTCATGGTTTCTGGAATATCGGTTTCAATCTGGACCTCATAGCCACCTTCAGAGCTAGAGACCTCGCGCGCAATATCATCGACAAATACCGCCTGGAATGAGTCTCGGTCAACAGGCTTTAGGTAATCCATAAACTGACTGATGATCTCATTACACTCTTCAGTATCACTGATGATCCCTTCCGCTAGATAACTGTCTTCTGGCGACATCATCTCGGTCGCCAAGCGAATACGCGTGAGTGGTGTACGCAGATCATGGCTGATACCCGCCATTAGTAGGGCTCTATCTTCTTCGAGTTCTTGAATGCCTTTCGACATCTGATTAAAGGCTCGAGTTACCGAGCGAATCTCTTGTGCACCTTGTACTGGTAAGGGCGGTGGAATATCACCTCGCCCAACGCCTTGCGCGGCTTTCTCTAGGGCTATCAACGGCCGATTTTGCAAGCGGATAAACAGCCAACCACCAGCAACAATCAACAACGCCATGATCAGACTGTTACGAAATAGAGGCGCAAAGTCTTCTTCTTGCAGCTCAGACAGGGGAATACGAATCAAGGAGTTAGGCAACTGCGCAATGTCCATCCACAACACGTAACTTTCTTTGCCCAAAACCAATCGCACTTCGGTTTCAGAGCCGAGCTCTTTGGTCATCTCCTCACTCATCAGGTCTATCGCGACCGCATGATAGTACTCGCCCGACGCTTCACTGTCCTTGGCATGAACCGTCACCCCGAGCTGCTCAAGTACACGCTGACGCAGTGGCGCATCAATCTCGATATCACTGCCTTGGTCCAATACCAAGTTTAGCTCATGTGCCAATATCTTATTAAACTGCTGCAAACTCGGCATCAAAGCGTAGTTAAACACGGCGTAATAAGAAAAAATTTGGCTAGCAACCAGCAGGGTTAAGAAGAGCACTATCGACTGAGTAAAGGAGCTACGTATGCGCATAGAAGACCTAAAGTGAGGGATGATAAAGGGATATAGTGGGAACTATAGCTGTAATACCAATCACAGTAAGTAAATGATCATAAATAGCGCCGGAAAAAGGCTTGAGAACAAGGCTGCAATTTTTGATAAGTAGTTATTTTACAATCAAAATTTCTAACGAAGTTATCGAGCGTTTTAACAAGCTAGGATGAGCAGTTATTTACTACGATTGGTATCTCTCATTGTGCTGAATACAAAACGGGCCATCGCATATTAATGAGATGACCCGTAAATAAAAAATTCTGAATCACAGAACGAGCAAAGCTAGATTACACAGCTTTGCCATCTGGAACGAATACATAACCCAAGCCCCACACCGTTTGGATATAACGAGGTTTACTTGGATCTTCTTCTACTAGACGACGCAAACGCGAAATCTGAACATCGATAGAACGTTCCATCGCTGAATACTCACGGCCACGCGCCATGTTCATCAGCTTATCGCGAGACATTGGCTCACGAGCGTTAGTGACCAGTGACTTCAGAACCGCAAATTCACCAGAGGTAAGAGGCATAGGCTCTTCACCGCGGAACATTTCACGTGTGCCTAGGTTTAGGCGGAACTCACCAAACTCAACCACAGACTCTTCTGTGCTTGGTGCGCCCGGTGCTTCAATCACTTGGCGACGCATTACCGCTTTGATACGAGCAAGCAGTTCACGTGGATTAAATGGTTTTGGCAGGTAATCATCAGCACCCACTTCCAAACCCACAATGCGATCCACTTCGTCACCCTTTGCGGTCAGCATCAGGATAGGTAGCGAGTTGTTTGCGTTTCTTAGACGGCGACAGATCGAAAGACCGTCTTCGCCCGGCAACATTAAATCCAATACCATCAAGTGAAAATTTTCACGGGTTAACAGGCGGTCCATCTGCTCACTGTTTGCCACGCTACGCACTTGAAAGCCTTGCTCTGACAGATAGCGTTCTAGCAGTGCACGTAAACGAGCATCGTCATCGACCACTAAAATTTTGTAGTTTTCTTGCATGTAATGGTTCCACCTATTAAAGCTTAAACCTAAGGTTAAGCATTCTTGGTAAATTGTATATTGGTATAAGACATTAAAAATGTAACATTATTGGGGAAAAAGTCGCCTAAATAATTGTTAACGTATGTTGCCTTTCTATATATTCTATCTTAGATCATCATTTCATTAAGTCAGATTTATGAAAACCAAACTTATCACCCGCGAAGGTTATAACAAGCTCAAAGCAGAACATGACCACTTATGGCACGAGAAGCGTCCTGAAATTACTAAGATAGTCACATGGGCTGCAAGCCTTGGAGATCGTTCAGAAAACGCAGATTACACCTTCAATAAGCGTTTGCTTCGTCAGATTGATCGCCGAGTGCGTTTCCTACGCAAGTTCTTACCTGATGTCACGATCGTGGATTACTCACCGCAACAAGAAGGTAAGGTCTTTTTCGGTGCTTGGGTCGAAATTGAGAATGATGATGGGGAAATTAAGAAGTTTCGTATTGTCGGTCCTGAAGAGATCTACGGCGATGCTAAAGGCTATATCTCTATCGACTCACCAATGGCTAGAGCTCTGCTCAAGAAAGAAGTGGATGACGAATTTACGGTAACCACACCGGAAGGCGACAAAGAGTGGTTCATTAACTCGATTCGCTACGCAGACGACGAATAATCAAACCCAATAAACACTTAGCGATGGGCTGAGTGTTCAAGCAAACCCAAACGCCAGATAAAAGAAAACCCCGCAAGGCTTTCGCCTAGCGGGGTTAAGTCTCTATCGCAGCAATCCGGCTACTGTTTATCTCTTCGAGATAAGGTGCTCCCTGCATCTGTCCTTGATAGTGGCTAAATCCTTTAACCAATTTCCTTTTTGTTCATCGCCATCCTAGCGGTGTCCATTCTAGCCTGTCATCCTGACTGGCGAATCTCATCCAGAGATTATTACTTCCTTGCTGACCACTCATCCTAAGTAATCAAATCTTCATCCTGAAGATACCTAGTCCATTAGGCTTTTTCCTGTTCCTGCCAACTCCCTGTCGACAAGTTAAATATTACGGTATTTGGGCGAGTTTCCTAGACAGTCCCAAAAAACAATTCAGGTGGGAAATACGCCCACAAACACACAAACAAATAAAATCAGTAACTTAGATTTATTTTAAGGCTATTTCATCGATTTAAAGTGACTTAGTCGCACACCACGTGTGAGAGATCTCGCACAAAGCGGGTATCAGAAACGGAAATTAGACTTCTGACAGGATAATTACACAGCTAAAGCTAGAAAAAGCGTACGCTCACCCCCATGTATTTGTCATGATATTAAATAAGAGATTCATCGGATGAGCCAAGCTATCTGTCGACTGATCGCTGAAGAACTGAATGTTCGTTCAGAGCAAGTCACCGCCGCAGTAAACCTAATTGACGACGGTAACACCGTTCCCTTTATTGCCCGCTACCGTAAAGAAGTCACGGGTGGCTTAGACGATACCCAACTACGTAACCTTGATAGCCGCCTTTCATACCTTCGCGAGCTCGACGATCGTCGCCAAACAATCCTGAAATCGATTCAAGACCAAGGCAAGCTCACGCCAGAACTGGAGCGTGACATCACTCAAGCCGACAGCAAGACTCGCCTAGAAGATCTATACCTGCCATACAAACCAAAGCGTCGTACCAAAGGCCAAATCGCAATCGAAGCAGGCTTAGAGCCACTTGCCGATACACTTTGGAATGAACCACAGCACGATCCTGAAACCGAAGCAGCTAACTTCATCAGCAGCGCTAAAGGCATTGCTGATACTAAAGCCGCACTCGATGGTGCACGTGCAATCGTGATGGAGCGTATTGCAGAAGACGCAAACCTACTTGAAAAAATTCGCCAACATCTAACACGTAACTCTGAACTCGTTTCGCGTGTCGTGGCAGGCAAAGAGCAAGCTGGCGAGAAGTTCAAAGACTATTTCGAACACAACGAAACACTCAACAAAGTGCCTTCTCACCGTGCGCTTGCTATGTTGCGAGGCCGAAATGAAGGCTTCCTAACGCTGGCAATGAATGCAGACCCAGAGCAAGAAGAAGGTGTACGTGGTTCTTACTGCGAGAACATCATCTCTGATCACTACGGTATTACCCTGAGCAGCGCTCCTGCAGATGCATGGCGTAAGCAAGTGATTAGCTGGGCATGGCGCATCAAGGTTTCTATGCACATGGAAACCGAGTTAATGGGCGCGATGAAAGAACGCGGTGAGATCGAAGCGATTGAAGTGTTCGCAACCAACCTTAAAGACCTGCTGATGGCGGCGCCTGCTGGTCCTCGTGCAACTTTGGGCTTGGATCCGGGTTTACGTACTGGTTCGAAAATCGCCGTGGTGGATTCAACTGGTAAGGTTTTGGCAACAGAGACTATTTACCCTCACCCACCTCAAAAGCAATATGACAAATCTGCGCACGTGGTTGAGCAGATGGTTCGCCAGTTCAATGTCGACCTAATTGCGATCGGTAACGGCACGGCTTCACGTGAAACCGACAGCTTTGTGGCTGATGTAATTAAACGCGGCAACCTAAAAGCGCAGAAAATCATTGTTAGCGAAGCAGGCGCATCGGTTTATTCCGCGTCTGAATTAGCAGCAAAAGAATTCCCGAACATGGATGTATCAATTCGTGGGGCGGTGTCTATTGCTCGTCGTCTGCAAGATCCACTGGCAGAACTGGTGAAGATTGACCCTAAATCGATCGGTGTGGGCCAATACCAGCACGATGTTAGCCAAACCATGCTTGCTAAGCGCCTAGATGCGATTGTCGAAGACTGTGTAAACGCCGTTGGTGTTGATGTGAATACCGCTTCTGCGGCGCTTCTGACTCGTGTCGCAGGTCTTTCTAGCACCATCGCTCAAAACATCGTCGACTTCCGTGATGAGAATGGTCGTTTTGAAGCGCGCACTACGCTGAAGAAAGTCGCTCGCTTGGGGCCAAAAGCCTTTGAACAGTGTGCTGGCTTTCTGCGTATTATGGATGGTAAAAATCCACTAGACGCATCATCAGTTCACCCAGAAGCTTACCCCGTGGTCAAAAGCATCGCTGAGAAAAACCACAAAGATATTAAATCTCTGGTGGGTAACACAGATTTCTTACGCGGTTTACACGCAATTGATTACACCAATGAAAACTTCGGTGTACCAACGGTAAGCGACATTATCAAAGAGCTCGATAAGCCGGGCCGTGACCCTCGCCCTGAATTTAAGACAGCAACCTTCGCCGATGGCGTTAACAGTGTTTCAGACTTAGAGCCGGGCATGATCTTAGAAGGTGTAGTGTCGAACGTAGCGAACTTTGGTGCCTTCGTTGATATTGGTGTTCACCAAGATGGGTTAGTGCATATTTCAGCGCTGACCGATCGCTTTGTCTCTGACCCACGAGAAGTGGTGAAAGCGGGAGATATCGTGAAAGTGAAGGTCATGGAAGTGGATGTTCAGCGTAAACGTATTGCACTAAGCATGCGCATGAAGGATGAGCCGGGACAAGATAACCGCGCACAACGTTCAAGTGCACCTCGCACACAAAACCGCCCGAACCAAAACTCACAAGGTGGACAACGCCGTCGTGAGGAACCACAACAAAACGCGGCGATGGGTGGAGCATTCGCTGCTGCTTTTGCAAAAGCGAAAAAGTAATCCGTTAGCTCGTCTGCAAAACGGATGTGCTTAAAACAGAAAACCTGCATCCCTTAGGGTATGCAGGTTTTTTTATTATGTGTTCAAAAAAGACATCGAAACTTAGTTGTATTCTTCGTGTTTATACTCAAAATAATTGGGGTTGCAGCTAGGCAACAAGTAAGTTCAGCCCTATGAACATAGGGGTTCTATGTGATTAGGGTGAACTTACGCAGTTAACAACGCTGCAGCTTCAAGTATGAAGAGTATAATTATAATACGACCAGCATCTCTGATGGAGCATGAGGCGCAACAGCATGACCATAATGATATTTTATGACCTTACGTCGTTTCTCCATCTGTCCCTCTTGAATCGCCGCATCTAAAACATGCTTTGGCAGGCGGAAACGCATGGTATAGCCCTTTCCTTGATCAGCACTGTATGTTCTCAGTGCCAATAAGCTGAACAACCTGTCAAAAGAATCTTGTGGCTCTTCATGGCTAACCGAATTGGCCTCTGACTCGTTCTCCATTTCATAACCTGGATGGTCTGAAGGATCCCAAGCCGACTGCTGCCTTCGTTTATCGTCTGATTTTACCTTACGCTCTGCATTGGTTCTCGCCAATGCTACTGCGGGAGCAACAGGCTCTCGGACTCTATTATCACGCGCAACTTGCTCTGTTTGCACATTAACGGACGGGGCGATCAGTGGCACACTTACTGCAGTTGCAGGTGACACAATCATCGCGAACTCTCCTCAAGAATCGCCCATCGCTATTGCCATAACACTGTTGTGCCGAGTAAGCACAACAGGCATAGCCCAACTTACCGCAATCAACTCTGGAGAGAGTTAGGTCTGAGTATCATGCAATTCCTTGGTGTTATACCAATCGTAGTAAATAACTGCTCATCCTAGCTTGCTAAAATGCTCGATAACGGCGTTAGAACTTTTGATTGTAGAATAACTACTTATCAAAAAGCTCTGCCTTGCTCTAAAGCCTTTTTCCTACGCTATTTTTAAACACTTACTTACTGTGAGTGGTATTAGGTTATATATCGACCAATCCGGCAATAAATTTAGTGATTATTTTTGCGCGAAGCTAACCAGTTCACTACAAAAGGCATCGGCTTCTGTCATAAACGGCGCATGTGAAGACTGCGTGAATATATATTGCTCGGTATGAGGCAGCGCTCTACCCAGATCTTTTGCTACCTTGATTGGCACCAATCCATCCAGTCGCCCGTATAAACGCAGCATAGGCACTGAGATCTCCGGCAGCTGTTCACGCAAGTCAACATCAGACAACATCTTTAAGCCGGCCAATAAAGAGTCAGGATTCGGAAGCGGACGAGACAGTACCGCTTGCTTGAGTTGTTTTACATCTTGCCTTGCAGAAGGGCTGCCCATGGCTTGCAGTGCCATAAAGCGCTCAATAGTGGTTTGGAAATCTTCAACTAGCTGTTCGGTGAATGCGCTTAATACGTTTGGTTGAATACCTCGCCATAAAACCGGTTCTTTTGCAGCGGCGAATTTAGGAGAACTGGCAACAGTCACCAATTTGCTTACGTAATCTGAGTGATGCAACGCCATGTGCGTCGCGACCAAACCACCGAGTGACCAACCAACCCAAATAGCCTGCTTAGGAGCTTCGACCAACAGTTGCTGAGCTATCTCTTCAAGATCTTGAGCGTGGCAGTGCGCGCTGTGTCCATACCCAGGAAGGTCAACAACATGCACTCGAAAATCAGCTTCTAGTGCATTGACGGTTTGTTGCCATACCGCACCGTTCATTCCCCAGCCGTGAACCAACACTAAATCAGGCCCCTGCCCAGAAACATGCCAATATAACGTGTCACTCATTCTCGATATTCCCTACTTTTTCCATCAACGATAATCCGCGCTTTTCAGTATTGTGAGTAAAAGGAACACCATAACCCAAAAGCATCACGAGCTATGTTATCCGATTGGCTACAAAAACACACACCGCGTCTGGTCACACCTCAATGCCACCTGTGCAAGCTAGATAAGCTTCCCGACGATGCTCACCCTAGATGGTGCAATTCTTGTCTCAAACTCTTTGAGCCAGTTCCTCGCTGCCAACGATGTGGCTTAAAAACACTGATCACAGTAAAGCAGTGCGGGCAATGTTTATCACAGCCTCCACCTTGGCATCGTCTCTATTGTGTAGGGGACTACACCTTTCCAACGGCAGGTTATATTCAACAAATGAAGTACGCCGATAAGTTTTGGTTTGCACGCGATCTGTCAAAGCTATTGGCTTCACGTATCGAGCATCCTGCTTCGATGATCACCAGTGTCCCTTTGCATTGGCGTCGATATATTCATCGTGGCTTTAATCAAAGTCAGCTGCTCGCTAATTACACAGCTCAAGAAATTGGCGTTAAAGATGAGGTGCTGTTCCGTCGAATTCGCTCAACAGCCTCTCAGCAAGGGCTAACTAAATCCACACGATTACACAATCTAAAGAGTGCTTTTGCGCTTCGAAAACAATATGTTCAAGGAAATCTTCCCTCTCACATCGCGATAATTGATGATGTTGTAACCACTGGCAGTACTGTGTATCAATTATGCCAATTACTACTTGAAGTAGGTGTGAAAAGGATTGATATTTACTGTATCTGCCGCACTCCTGAGCCCTCTGGATAGAAGCTGTGAATCGATACTTGTATAGCAATCCAACAAAAAAGGGCTGAATTACAAGTCTGACAGGAGTAGAATGGCGCTAATAACCTACAAATCTACTCAGGTATTCGTCGTGTCAAATATTACTATTACAGAAACAGCTCAAACTCACTTTGCCAATCTGCTGTCACAGCAGCCTGAAGGTACAAACATTCGTGTGTTCGTGGTAAACCCAGGCACACAAAACGCTGAGTGTGGTGTTTCTTACTGCCCAACAGATGCTATCGAAGCGTCTGATACAAAACTGTCTTTCGAAGCATTCTCTGCATACGTAGATGAGTTAAGCCTGCCATTCCTAGACGAAGCTGAGATTGACTTCGTGACTGACAAAATGGGCTCTCAATTAACGCTTAAAGCACCAAACGCTAAAATGCGTAAAGTATCAGACGACGCAACTTTGATAGAGCGTGTTGAGTATGCAATCCAAACCCAAGTGAACCCACAGCTTGCTGGCCACGGCGGTCACGTTAGCCTTGTAGAGATCACTGAAGACGGTGCTGCTATCGTTGCATTCGGCGGTGGCTGTAACGGTTGTTCAATGGTTGATGTAACGCTAAAAGAAGGCATCGAGAAAGAACTTCTTCAACAATTCGAAGGCGAATTGACAGCCGTTCGTGATGCAACTGAACACGATCGCGGTGAGCACTCTTACTACTAGGCACTTTACAACTAAGTGCTCCTACGACTAAGCACTCTTACAGTCTTAGCCAATAGATAGTTAAAGATTCAATAAAAAGGTTGATGCGCAAGCATCAACCTTTTTTGTGTTTAAAACAGCAGAAGTACTCCTGAACCGTATATTTCCCGTTCAATGCCAATAATGGTGAGGCGTTACCATTTGCAGTAAGGTATTCAAGTGATCGCAATCGGTTCCTGCTCCAATAATTCTAGGATATGAAAGCTAGGATCTAGGAACTCACCGTCATTTCCCCTATATTAGAATGACTTTATAAGAAAGAATTCCAATGAGTTAAGGAGTGAGCGCAATGACAAAAAGGACCAAACCAGAAATTTTGGCTCAACAAACTGTCGCTCAATCAAAACTGTTCTCTATCGAGTCTCTCGATTTGCGCTTTTCAAACGGTGAAGAGCGCACTTACGAACGTATGAAGCCCAGCGGTCGAAACGCAGTAATGATGGTTCCGATTACTGAACAAGGCGATATTCTGTTAGTGCGTGAATACGCTGCGGGCACAGAGCGCTATGAACTCGGCTTCCCAAAAGGTCTAATTGATCTAGGTGAGCAGCCAAATGAAGCCGCCGTTCGTGAACTAAAAGAAGAGATTGGCTTTGGCGCCAACAAGCTTACTCCTCTAAAAGAAGTGATCCTTGCACCCTCTTATTTCTCTAGCAAAATGACGCTGTTTATCGCAGAAGAACTCTATCCAGAGAAGCTAGAAGGCGATGAGCCAGAACCACTAGACATTGTACGTTGGCCACTTGCTCAAGCCGAAGAACTGTTAACGCACCTCGACTTCTGTGAGGCTCGCAGTATTACCGCCCTACTATTAGCCCTTCGCGTATTAAACAATAATTAAAACAGTCAGGATCACTCGAAGAGTAAGAGAATATTTATGCCAATAACAAAAGATTTATCTCACCTCCTGCCCTCTGTCATTGAGATTGCTCGCTCTGCTGGGCAGCTGATCTTAGAGATCTACGAGAAAAAAGATTACGAAGAGTTCACCAAGAGTGATGATACGCCCGTCACTAGTGCTGATCTCGCCGCTCATAAACTGATCTCGAAAAAACTTAGCGAACTGACACCTGATATTCCGGTGTTATCGGAAGAAGCCGCTGATATCAGCCTAGAGCAACGTTCTCAATGGGATCGCTACTGGTTGGTTGACCCGCTGGACGGTACACAGGAGTTCATCGCACGAAGTGGCGATTTCGCGACAATCATTGCCCTAATCGAACACAACAAGCCAGTAATGGGCGTGGTATACGCACCAGTTTCTGGTGTGAGTTATTACGCTTACAGTGGTAAAGGTGCATGGAAAATTCCAGACCTTAATGACAGCGTTAAAATCAAAACGCATCGTCACGAGCTGCCAAACCAATCGATCGCGATGGCAATCAGCCGCCGCCAAGACATCAATCGCATCACTAACCGTATGAGCTCTGCTTGGAACTACGACTTAGTTCCTCTTGGCTCTGCTGCACTTAAAGCATGTTTAGTCGCAGAAGGAGCTGTCGATTGTTATCTGCGCATTGGACCAACCGGAGAGTGGGATACCGCGGCAACCCAGTGCATTGTTGAAGAAGCTGGAGGGCGAATCTTAAGTACCCAGTTAGAGCCGCTCTCTTACAATGAAAGAGAAACGCTAGAAAACCCGAACTTCATTGTGCTTGGTGATGCTGACTTACCATGGGCAGAAATCTTACAAGGTAAAGACTAGGCTTGTTTGCTCTCTTTAACCGTCAGATATCCTCTAGATTCTCAGAACAAATAAAACGGGCACCTCAATGAGGTGCCCGTTTTTTTTATATTTCACGATTTGATCGCCCAACTTACTAACCCTATAAAGACGAGCTCAGAAGTAGATACTCGGCTAAAAACGGCCTTGATAAGTAAACTGGTACTTACCTTGGCTATCAGGATTGCCCAACCACTTAAGCTGACTCTGCATCGCTGGTGGGAATTCAGCGCCCGGCTTAAACCATGCAGCCGAGGTGTAGCTTTGATTTGGCGTTACGCTCGCAGAAAACTCACTATCAACTTGAGCACTCTTCTGATTACCTTTCGCTGAAACAGTGCTGTTTTCACAACTGATGTCAGCAATCACAGGGCCAAAATCTAACGAGCCAACCGGAGAATCAACCGCAGCACCCGACCAAGCCACGGTACCTTCACCCGATTGGCACCAAGGTTGAGCATAAACAGCATGTTTGATAGTCAGTTCAACTTGTCCTGCAATAGACACTGGCACAGGGATAGCAGGCGCATACTTCATCACGTTGCTAGCTGGCATTGATGCCACTAAGTTTTCCGCGTAAGCACCGCTCATGCTATACCCGACAAGCCCTTTACCAGATAAGTTCATGTCGCTGTTACGTCCAAAGCGAACCGCAAGTTCTGCTTTGGCTTGGAATAGTTTAGAGAACTGGAAGTCCCACTGCATTGAGCCGTAATTGACACGCTGCCACGCAATATTGTTAGCGCGACCTTGCCAAACGGTGCCCTCAACGTCTTCAATGCTTAAACCACGTTCAACGGGCGCATGTTTGAGAACAAAAGAAGCCGGCAAGTGCAGCAACAAACTTACCGAGAAAAAAACGATAAAGATGCTGCTAAATAACAAACCATACTTAAAAGATAAACCGCGTTTCACATTAACCTCATTTAAACTGTAGTCGGTTGACGTCAATAACCCCAAGGCTATCAGAGCGATCAATATCCATAAACTCAACCTCAACACCCTGCTTTTCTTTCAGGTATGTCAGCCAATCAACAAATTGATTAAATGGCAAAGGTTTAATCCACACTTGCAGCATCTCGCCACGTGGTTGCACTCGTATTAATTCAATCTTGAAGCGACGCATAGATGCAGGCACGGATTGATTCAAAGGCTGACTAGCACTAATGCCACCATTGCCTTTTAGTTCAACCACTTCATTGGCTTTATTGGTAACCCAAGCCAGTAGTTGTTTTTCACTTTGAATGCGACTCTGTGCCAGTTCAGCTCGCTGACTGAGGGGCTGTATTAGCCCCCAATAAATGATACCTACTACCAATAAAATTGAGCAACCAACGACTAATCGTTGCTCTCTTTGACTTATTGAAGTCCACCACGCTTGGAGTGGTTCAATTATATTTCTCATCACTGATCTCCTTACGCAGTTACTGACGGGGCTTAAGGGTAAAACTGCCAAATACGGCATCGCCATTACGGTTCAATGGCCCTTGTTCAACGGAAAACTTCTCTTCAAGTTTCACTTTAGCCGTCTCAAAATGTTGAAAATCAGCGCTTTTAGCTTGTAATCGAACTTCAGAGCGATTGCCATCATAGCGAATGCTTTCGACTTCGATCGATTTCACTTGTCCTAACGTTTCTGGCAGTAATGCTAACCAACCAAGTAAGGAGTCACCATCACCTGAGCCACCGTATTTCTTAGCTTCATCATTCATCTGACGCTTAAGGTAGCTTACTGTCGGAATTCGTTGTTTACCTGGCAGAACGGCTCTAAAGATACGCTCACTCTCCATGCGATAGGCTTGTGCTTGTGCTTCGTATTGCTGCACCTTCAACACTTGTTGAGTCACAATCACGGCCACCAGCAAGCAAGCAGCGATCGCCACCTTCTGCCATACACGCCAATATTTACTGAAAGAAGATTTGGTTTTAAAGGTGCCCGTCAGTAAATTTACGCCGCTTGTGATCGCTTGTTGGCTCAATAAAGACATCACCAATTCAGCAGGCTTAGCCTGCCACTCGAGACCACTTTGCTGCTGAACGTCGTCGCTCGGCATCGCGGTATAGCTGAAAATTGTCGTCGCTTGATGTTCCTGCAAAGCGACAACCCAGTCACTTTGCAGGAACATCGGTAGCCATGCTTCGCTGATCGATACCGCTTGATAGCGACCTTGGCGCAATAACCAATGCTGGTCGATTTGCAACGCACTGATGCCTTGTTCTTCAACAGGCACGGATAGTGTATCTGGCAGCACCTTACGGAAAATAATATTGGCTTTGAGAAACTGGTCTAAAGCTTGTTTTAACCATTCGCGATCTACACCACACACAGTCGCGTGCGTTGCATCTTTATCTAAAATGGTTAGATGTAAGTCTTCGATATCTTGTGCCACTTCGTCTTCTAACAAAAATGGCAGCATAGAGTCGAACTGGCGAGCAGCACCTTTCGGGATCTCAACACGCTTAATTAAGCATTCATTTCCCGGCAATAAAGCGATACAGCTACGCTTTTCAGCGTAAGGCGTTAACTCATCAAGCTGATCCCAGCTAGACAGCTCACCACTTGCTATCACTTCTTGTTGGCTTGTCGACCAAACCAACCACTGCACTGGGCTTTGTGGTTCGCTACTCAGTCGAACGGTCAGAAACTCGCTCACGGATTCCTCCAAAACGACGGCGTACTACCGTCACTGTTTCTCTATTACTACTATAGAAAAGCGTTCGTATACGTACACGAGACTGCTCAACTAATACCTCTGCATCTAGCTCAAAATAGGCGCTATCTACAGTTAAATATGCTTTCGCTTGTTTGCTGACTTCAGCACTCACACCAACAATAGCAGGCTCAGCCATAAACGCATCCACCGAATCCCAGCCATCAAATGGCCGCTTGTCTACCAGCTGTTTTGCGTCCGATTCACTTAGACCGGGTGCAAACATTGCTTCCAGTAAAGACGCCTGCTTTTCCGAGATGGTATTCACGTTTAATCGGAAATCATCAGTGGGCAAAGCGCAAATAAATGGATGTACCTTTTCCATTGCCTCACCAGAGACCTGATAAACGGCTCGCAGCTCCGATTCATCCGCCATTAAGCCATTCGCCGCCAAATAAGCTGGCTTCATCGCCTCATAAGTGCTGTCTTCTACACCCGTCGAAGAGGTGGCTCGAGTATCAGAGTCCAGAAACTCCCAACTTGAATTTGCGATAACCTCAGCCTGATAAGGCTCCACATCTTGGTTTTCCAGTAAGGTTTGCCAAACCTTCACTAAATAAGGAGCTTGGTTACTTGATGTCGTCGTAATTCCAGCGAGCGCATTAAGATTGAAACAAGCCTGCGCATCAACGATACGCCCTTTAACTTGGCCATAATCCAATGGGTATACCTGCTCTTCTAACGCCCATGGTTGGCTTAGATTAACCGTATCACTATCTTTATAACTTTGCCTAATGCCGTCTTGGACAAGCGCTTCCACACCAATGCTATACCAGTAGGCCTGTTGGTAATTCAATTGATTACCAACACGTTTGAATTGAGTAAACAAACGTTCAGACATACTGCCAGCTATGGTTGCCATGATCGCCAAAAGCATCAGAATAATGATCAGCGCGACACCACGCTGCTTACGCCCCACAGCAGGTCTTGACAGTGCAGGCTTATTAGTTTGATGAATCATTATTCCCCTCATTACTGCCTGAAGAGTCACTGTTTGAAGAATCATCGACCTGATCTAAGGCGCCACTTGGTGTGAGATAAACACGTTCTATCTCACCGTAATCTTTCAGTGTCAGCTTAAGTCTCACTGCTTTAGGCAGTGATTTATCGGTTTGCCACTCTTTGCCCCAGCGGCTTCCGTCATAAAACTCGAACTCCAGGTTCTCAACATCATCAAGCAGAGGAGTAATCACACCTTGTTGGCCGGCAGGTGTATCGGGATAACGCCACCATACACGCTCAAGCGTTTCCTCTTTTATGCGGTAGCCTACCTTCGTGACCTCGCCGCGAGGGAACTGCTGCTGTGGATTGTGCCAACCAAGGCGAGTAAACATGATGCCAACACTGTCGGAATCCAGTAAATACTCTTTCATTAGGATCAGCTTAGATGATGCTTCTTCACCATTGGTACGAAATTGTCGTACCGCCATCTGGCGAAAATCATTATCTAAAATGACTAAACTGCGTTGCAGTTGATTTAAACGAGCACTGCGCTCAATAGAGAGTTCGTTGCTTCGTTGAACCTGATTTACCACCTGATAAGCCGCCATGCTTAACGTGGAAAAGATGGCAATCGAAACCAAAACTTCGATTAAAGTAAAGCCTCTCCCTTTTGAAGATATACCTTGTTTACGAGGCTCTCGCTTATTGGCGGACATGCTCTTGCTTAGCGACTTGCTCTTAGCTAACGACACGATTTTACTTAACCACACGCTCTTAGTTGACCACATGCTTTTAATTGACCACATAGCTGCGCACCGTGACCACTGGAGAAGCTTTCTTACTGGTTGCCACACTCACATCAAACGCCTTTAATAAATTATCGCTGGTATCGATGGGAGTCACCTTCCAGAACCACTCTCTTCCCGCTAACTCTTGCGTGCCCTGCGCTTTTTTAAGCTTCTCAGGATGCAGCATGACTAAGGCCATCTGGTTATCAACAACCATCGCCGCGAAGGTTTTTTCTTCTAGATAACTGAGGGTATTAATGTGTTGGGTGACAGCACGAATCACACTGATCGCAGCCGTAGCAAAGATAGCAAGTGCAACCAACACCTCAAGCAGCGTCATACCACGAGAACGATAAGGAGAACGGTTATTCCTCTTCATCTTCTTCTCCCGGCTCTAGCAGTCGAATCACACCATTATCCAACACTCGAATACGCCAACCATCTTGTATGGTGTCTCCGGTATTTGGATAAAACGACAATACAAATGGCGTCATTTCAGCACTCGACAAGATGTATATCTGAGGTGGCTTGGGCTTTTTTTCCTCTTCAAGATCCGCAAACATATCTTCATCAAACAAGTTTCCGGGAGTGAACAAACGATCATCGTCTTCCCATGCGCCACCACCTAAAGTCAGTGACAACGCGAGTTCTTCCGGTAATTCAGTTGAAGAGGGGATTTTTTCAAATTCGACTTCTTGCCAACCTTCTGACTTAAGAGCCATCAGAAAGTAAGTCGATTTCTTTTCATCGACACGAACGCCAAAATCCAAGCCACTCAAAATAGCCTCTTCATTGAGTAATTGAACTCGTTGATAAAAGCTTTGAGCGTATTTTTTAGCGACATCTTTGCTATTGGTCGGAATAGTCGCTATCACCGCGACCGCCGTTACTGACAGTAGTACCAACACTAAGAGAATCTCAATCAAGGTAAAACCTGGCTGTCTTTGCTTAGTTTTCACCTTGGAGACTCCATCTGTTTACGTCCTACCATCAATAACGTATCAACTAACACGAACCGTTCAATCAACAGGAACTTATCAAGCGACAATAAGCCGAAGCTTATTGGAAATCTTGCATGTTCCAGTTACCGATATCCGCAGCAATACCTTCTCCACCTTCTTGGCCATCAGCGCCAAGTGTAAAGATATCGATAGTGCCGTTATCGCCAGGGCTTAGGTACTGGTACTCATTGCCCCATGGGTCATTAGGTAGACGCTTGATGTAGCCACCGTCACGGTAGTTACGAGGCTCTGGGCTGCTTGGCTTAGAAACCAATCCATCAAGGCCTTGATCCGTTGTTGGGTAGACGCTGTTATCCAGTTTGTACATATCTAGCGCGTTCTCTAGCGCCACAATATCCGTGATGGCTTTCTGTTGATCCGCCTTCTCTTTGTTACCCAAAAGGTTAGGAACAACAAAGCTAGCTAAAACACCAAGGATAACCACAACAACCATCACTTCTAATAGGGTAAAGCCTGACTGTTTTTTCATTCTGTTTTTCATTATTTTCTCCAAATTACAGATAGCGAGTTGAAGGTAATAATGTCCTTCTTCTCGATAATCCAAAAACTAACGTCTGATGAGCAGTACGTTATCCACTCATTAAATTGTTCATTTCAAGCATCGGCATCAGCGTCGCCATCACGATAAACAGCACCAAACCGGCCATCAACGCGATAAGCGCTGGGGTGAAAATGCCTAACGCGATATTAACCGTCGATTCAAAACTTTGGTCTTGGTTATCAGCCGCTCTTGTCAGCATCTGTTCCAACTGACCACTCTGCTCACCACTGGCGATCATATGCAGCATCATCGGGGGAAATAGTTTGGTTTGATCCAATGCTTTACGCAGGCTTGCGCCTTCTCTAACACTGTCTGATGCTTGTAATACTTGTTTTTTCACATGTTGATTCGACATCACATCAACCGCGACCTTCATCCCTTCAAGGATTGGAATCGCACTCGAGGTACAAATTGAGAGTGTCCTTGCAAAACGAGAGGTATTGATCCCTTTCGCTATCTTGCCGATCAGCGGAATATTCAACAATTTTCGATCCCAGCTCATACGAACTCCCGGCTTTTTCAACGCGGTCTTCACAAGAACAATCACACCAATAGTCAACAACAGTAATTGGATACCCCAATTCTGAATAAATTCACTCGAGGCTAATAAAAATTGTGTCGACTGAGGAAGTTCTTGGCCCATCTGAATAATCGGCTCAACGATCTTAGGTACTACGGTGGCGAGCAAGAAGGAGACTATCGTCACCGCAAACACCACCAGTACCACAGGATAGATCATGGCTTGGAGCAGCTTAGAGCGCATCTTCTGACGATTTTCAGCGTAATCGGCTAATCGCTCCAATACCGCGTCTAAATGCCCAGACTTCTCACCCGCCGCAACCATGGCCCTAAAGAGCTCATCGAAGATGTGTGGATAATCAGACAAGCTATCCGCTAGCGAGTAACCTTCTGTCACTTTAGATCGGACAGCCAGTAACATAGTTCGAATACGTGGCTTTTCAGACTGCTCAGCAACCGCTTTCAAGCACTCTTCTAGCGGCATGCCTGATTGAACGAGCGTTGATATCTGACGAGTAATCAAAGCCAAATCAGGCGTACTGATACCACGTTTAAAACTGGTCGATGGCTGAGCACCTTTCGCTATTTTTGCTTTAGCCTCGGTCATCTCAACCGGCATCAAGCCTTGTTCTTTTAAACGTTGGCGAGCCTGACGAGCATTATCTGCTTCAATTGAGCCTTTTTTGCTCTTACCCTTGGCATCCAACGCTTTGTATTCAAATGCCGCCATACTAGACTTCCTTAGTCACTCGCATCACTTCTTCTAAGGACGTTACCCCTTTCAGAACTTTGCTCAAGCCATCATCTCGAATACTTGGGGTTGTGCCACGAATCGCTTTCTCAATTGCCTGTTCGCCAGCTTCACTGTGAATCAGCTCTTGTACCGAATCATCAATCATCAGTAGCTCATGAATACCGGTACGACCTCTATAACCTTTATGGCCACACTCTTCACAACCTTTTGCATGGTAAAGTGTGAGGCTCTCTTTCTTCTTCATACCAAACAGCTTTTTCTGTTCTTTATCGGCTTCGTAAGGTTCTTTACAGTCGTTACACAGAGTACGGACCAAGCGCTGAGCCAAAACACCCAGCAGAGAAGAAGAGATCAAGAAGGGTTCAATGCCCATATCACGCAGACGCGTGATCGCCCCGATTGCCGTATTGGTGTGAAGAGTCGACATGACTAAGTGACCCGTCAAAGAGGCTTGAACAGCGATCTCAGCAGTCTCTAAATCACGGATCTCACCAATCATCACTACATCGGGATCTTGACGAAGAATGGCACGCAAACCACGCGCAAAGGTCATATCAACCTTAGGGTTTACCTGTGTTTGTCCAATACCATCAATATCAAATTCGATTGGGTCTTCAACGGTAAGGATGTTGCGTTCGTTACTGTTAAGTTCTTGTAGGCCAGCGTACAAGGTCGTTGATTTACCAGAACCCGTAGGACCGGTAACCAAGATAATACCGTGTGGGCGCTGAATAAGTTTACGGAAGTTCTCGTGGTTCTCTGCCGTCATACCCAAACTGTGTAAATCTAGGCGAGTGGCGTTTTTGTCCAACAGACGCATTACTACACGCTCACCATGCGAAGAAGGCATGGTAGAAACACGCACGTCGACCGCTCGGCCGCCGATACGTAGAGAAATACGACCGTCTTGTGGCACGCGTTTTTCCGCAATATCCAGCTTAGCCATAACCTTGACACGCGAAACCAACAGCGGAGCCAATTTACGGCTTGGTGCTAACACATCACGCAGCACACCATCAATACGGAAACGGATCGACAATGACTTTTCGAAGGTTTCGATATGAATATCCGAAGCACCTTCTTTAATCGCCTCACCCAACATCGCATTAATTAACTTGATGATCGGTGCGTCGTCTTCTGATTCAAGCAAGTCTTCGTCTTGTGGCAACTCTTCCGCTAACGAGAAGAAGTCGTCATTGTCAGCACCAATATCTTCCATTAACTGTCGAGCTTCCGACGAGTCACGCTGGTACGCGTCCGTCAGTTTTTTATCAAATTCGTCTGCGCCGATCGCTTGTGGCATGAAGCCATTTTTCACAACACGGCTCACTTCAATGATCGCCGCCGATTTCAGAGGTTCAACATAATAAAGTACCGGCGTGCGCTCTGGGTGCTGATATTCCAACACCATCTTGTAGCGATTCGCAAAGCTAAACGGCAAGCGCTGATAAGTACGTGCCGCCCCTACCAATTCAGCCATTATTCTACTTCCATTTGATCGATGAAGGCTTGGATTTCAGCAGGATGATTCATGCTATCGCCAAACTTAGGAAGTACTGGAATATTATCGTTATCCATCAGTTTCAAGCCTTGCTCAGCCTTGTACAGCTGCTCTGCACGGATAAAGTTGTATTTGCGCTGTGTGATACCATCTGCAGTCATGCCATCACGAATAATGGTTGGCTTGATGAATACCATTAGGTTCTTTTTCTCAACCTGAGTACTGGTTGATTTGAATAGGTGTCCAAGAACAGGAATATCACCCAAGAACGGCACCTTAGATTCACTCTCCAGTGCACGCTCATCAATCAAGCCACCCAACACCAGCATTTGACCATCTTGAACAATCACTGACGTGTTAAGTTGACGCTTAGCAAAACGAACATCTACTGCCCCGTTTGCCCCTAATACGTTCGATACTTCTTGTTCTATTTGTAGCTGTACCGAGTCACCTTCATTGATCTGCGGCACCACTTTCAACTTGATACCCACTTCTTTACGCTCAACCGTTTGGAATGGATTATCGTTACTTGAACCTGCTGTAGAACCGGTTAGAACGGGCACCTCTTCACCAACGATAAAGGACGCTTCGCCGTTATCCATTACCGTAATACTTGGAGAAGACAGAATGTTTGAGTTTGAATCGGTTGCTACCGCACTGATCAAGGCAGTCCAGTCGCCCATAACCACACTCATTGCAGCACCATTAACGCCAGAAAGAGCAGATGCTAACGTTGAATAGTCACCCTTTTCTGTCGTGGTTTCATTACGTAGGAAATTATTATCCTTATCGTAAACCGCTTTGGTTGTTGTCGAGTCTTTTGCTTCTTCTAGCCCCACCATCACACCGCCAATCGATGCACCTGTATTGCTATATTGAATCATGGCACCCGTTTCTAGGTTGCCCCACTGCACACCCAGGTTAACGCCGTCACCTTCTGCCATTTCAACAATTAAGGCTTCAATCAACACTTGAGCACGACGGATATCGAGTTGAGCGATCACGTCTTGCAGCGCGTTCATGATGTCTGGCTGTGCGGTAATCACCAACGAGTTCGTATCACTATGAGCCGAAATCATCACTTGGTTTCGCTGCGATGAACTGCCTTTGGTTGATGTTTGTTTCTCTGACTGCAGGTTGTCTGATACGCCTTTCAGCACATCGACTAAATCTTCTGCTTTTGCGTATTTAAGGTAGATAACTTGGTTATTGCCCTTAGTCGCCATTTCCACATCAAGCTGTTCAATCAACTTTCTTAAACGACTACGTACTTTAGGGTCCCCTGAGATAAGAATTGCATTGGTACGCTCATCGGCAACTAATTTAGGCTGTAGGAAGGCTGGCGTATTTTTCGCATCCGTAGTTTTGCTTAATGCATCTACAATACGCACCATCTCCGCTGCTGAAGCATTTTTTAGTTCAACGACTTCAATCTCTTTATCACCCGCTTGGTCTACACGCTTGATGATTTCAGCTAAACGGTTTACAACCGCCGCTCGGCCGGTAATCAAAATAATATTTGCAGGATCGTAGTGCACCACGTTACCCGCGCCCGCGTTGTCATTCAGTTGACGAAGCAGAGGAGATAGCTCACGAACCGAGACATTACGAACCGTCACAACACGAGTTACAACGCTATCGCCTGTGATCGAATCACGGTCGCCAACAACTGGGATTGCCGAGGTTTTAGAATCTTTCGCTTTGATGATCTTAAGAACACCCGAGTCCATTTCAACGACTGCGTAGCCGTACACTTCCAATACGTTTAAGAAGAAGCTGTAATATTGCTCTTCATTAAGTACGTCATAGCTGCGCACATCGATTTTTCCGCGCACCGATGGATCGACGATGATCGTCTTCTCTAGGTTACGACCAACAATATTAATAAACTCTTGAATATCAGTGCCTTTAAAACTAGCACTAAAATCACTCGCGATGGCGGCGGGTGTGCAGATTAAGCTTCCTGCCAATAACCATGCACTTTTCTTAAACCAATGCTTCACGTACTTCTCCTACACTTTCGTCTTCGTTAGACGCAAGGTTTTAAAATTCAATAAACACTTCATGTTGTTGACCATCTCTCTCGACGACGAGGTTTAGCTCTGTTAGCTCAGAGATAGAACGAAATATATTGCCCATAGCAGCTGGGTCTGTCAGGTCTTGCCCATTTAATTGAGTAGCAACATCTCCATTTTGGAGCCCTACTGAGTTAAAAAGTTCTGAGTCTTTGCCCGGGCTCACTCGATAACCAATCACTTTATCGTCACGCTTCACCTGGGACAGTCGAACATATTGGAAGATTTGTTGCGGATCTTTCATTATCTTCGCTTTAATTTCATCCAACTTCTCTTCTGCTGAAGTGGGATTATTACCACGAACCGAAGAAGAAGCGCGAGGTGGTGCTGGTGCTGAGACAGCTAAACGTTTGTACTCAATACCTTCAAGCATCAAGGTTTCGTCTCGACCTGAGTTATCAATAATCACACGGTCGACTAATACGGCTTTAAGCTTAGCTCTAGTGCCTTCTATCTCTTCATTAATTCCGTATGTCGCCTGCGTACCGCGATTAGCAATGACCGCTAAGCTCCGTTTTGGATTAGAACTGGCGACTGCACCTACCAAAACTAAGTTCAATCGTGTCTTTGGCGCATCTTGGATAACTTGCTGCTCAACCACAACAGGCGTGGTTGGGTTATAGGCACCAAAAAGGTTGCTCCGCTGCAAAGAAGAAATATCCAGGGTCGATTGAGGAGTAGAAGACGATGAAGCTGTTGCTTTCCAAGGCACGACGTTTTGCTCAGCAGGTTCAATAAACCATGCAAGCTGTCCTAAAATCCATGCGGAAGCTGCAATCAACATACAACACATCGCTAGGCTTAGTTTCTGCTGAAGTACAAATCCATTTTCTAATAAGCGGCTCAACACAGGAGAATTTCCTGCGCGATTCTTGAGCTCTAAAAAGTTCACTTTCCTTGCCCCTTTTCATGACGACAAATGCTGCAAATCATTAAACTTTCAGCTTTTTTATTCATTCGTTCGATACCAAGCTTATTTAAGCATAAGATCCTGAACTATATCATAGCAAATCTATAAAGCGGCATTACATGGCTATTTTGTATTATGACTTGAAAAAAATGCCAACCGCCTCCACTTTAAGCTTCTACTTAATGTAATTAAAAGCATGTTGCGCACTGTTCATTACAGTTAAACCGCATTCATTTCTCACTTAATAAGGCACAGCCCTATATGAAAACTACTAATGAAGCTGTCAGACTCGATAAATGGTTGTGGGCAGCTCGTTTTTACAAAACCCGGTCTATTGCTCGCAATATGGTCGATGGTGGCAAAGTCCACTATAATGGTCAGCGCAGCAAGCCAAGTAAAATTGTCGAACTTGGAGCAGTGATTACCCTGCGCCAAGGTAATGAAGAAAAGACGGTGACAATCGAGAAAATCTCGGCTCATCGTGGTGGAGCTCCTATAGCTCAAACCCTCTATGAAGAAACCACCGAGAGCTTGGCAAAGAGAGAAGAGTTTGCAACACAACGTAAACTGAATGCTCATAGCCCAGCACCAGAACGTCGCCCAGATAAAAAGCAACGTCGTGACATCATCAAGTTCAAGACTCAATAAGCTAGAAGGAATAGCCAAATGGCCAACCCAATGTCTACAAGTAATGTTTTAAATCGCTACCTATTTGAAGACCTATCAGTTCGTGGTGAATTGGTACAGATGGACGAAGCGTACCAACAGATTATTTCTAGCAAGGAATACCCAGCGCCAGTACAAAAGCTGTTGGGTGAGCTACTGGTTTCAACGACGCTACTCACGGCGACTCTAAAGTTTGAAGGCTCTATCACGATGCAACTGCAAGGTGATGGCCCTGTATCTCTAGCTGTTATCAATGGCGATAACGATCAGAAGATCCGTGGCGTTGCTCGCTTTGATGGTGACATTGCCGACGACGCTGGCCTGCACGATCTAATAGGTAAAGGTCACCTAGTGATCACTATCGATCCTAAGAAAGGTGAGCGTTACCAAGGTATCGTTGGTCTTGAAGGTGACACTCTAGCTGAAGTCCTTGAAGGTTACTTCGCAAACTCTGAACAGCTAAAGACACGTCTATGGTTGCGCACGGGCGAGCATGAAGGCAAAGCACACGCTGCGGGTATGTTGCTACAAGTGATGCCAGACGGCACCGGTACACCAGATGACTTCGAGCACCTAGAGCAGCTAACTGACACAGTTAAAAATGAAGAGCTATTCACTCTAGAAGCAAACGAACTGCTTTACCGTTTGTACAACCAAGAGAAAGTACAGCTGTTCACACCACAACCGGTTGAATTCTTCTGTGGTTGTTCACGTGATCGAAGCGGTGCCGCTATCATTACTGTCGCTCAAGAAGAGATCTACGACATTCTTAGCACTGAAGGCAGCGTTGCTCTACACTGCGATTACTGTGGCACAAACTACTCGTTCGACAAGAATGATGTTGATGCTCTGTATGCCGAAGCAGCAGATAAAGGCAGCAATACGGTTCATTAATTTACGGCGTACCAAAAACACGTAATTTACCCCAAAAAGGTCAGCACTACGCTGGCCTTTTTTGTGATCAAAATATCGCAAACTCCGTAACATCTCGTAATAAAATCACCTCTTAATTTTAATCAATTAATAATGTTCTCTCCTCTAGCGCAAAGGTTTGCGTACAGGATAGACTAGTCAGGCCAATATGTGATGAGGCGCTTAAAACCCCATGGTTAACATGGATATTTTTTGAGCTATATCCCTGTTTCCCCCGAGCCTCGTTGCTAGCATGGTGAGCAGATAACAATAAAAAATTTATACAAAATCCCTACAAAATATCCTACAAGGAGCACCTATGACCGTTATGGAACATACTAAGGCTGCACAAATTGATCTAACTAAGCACGGACTGACTGGCGTTACTGAAGTTCTTCGTAATCCTAGCTACGAGCAGTTATTCGTTGAAGAAACACTGCCAGGTTTGGAAGGCTACGAAAAAGGCGTAGTAACGGAACTAGGCTCTGTTGCGGTTGACACTGGTATCTTTACTGGACGCTCACCTAAAGATAAATACATTGTTAAAGACGACACCACGCGCGATACCATGTGGTGGTCAGATCAAGGCAAAAATGACAACAAACCGATTACAACTAAAGTATGGAGTGAGCTGAAAGAGCTTGTGACAACTCAGCTATCTGGCAAGCGTCTGTTTGTCATCGACGGTTATTGTGGTGCTAACCCAGATACGCGTTTAAGTGTGCGTATTATCACTGAAGTAGCGTGGCAAGCACACTTCGTTAAGAACATGTTCATTCGTCCAACTGACGAAGAGCTAGCAACGTTCGAACCTGATTTCGTGGTAATGAACGGTGCTAAAACAACTAACCCTAACTGGGAAAAGCAGGGTCTAAACTCTGAAAACTTCGTTGCTTTCAACCTAACAGAGCGCGTTCAAATCATCGGTGGTACTTGGTACGGTGGTGAGATGAAGAAAGGCATGTTCGCAATGATGAACTACCTGCTTCCTCTGCAAGGCATTGCTTCAATGCACTGTAGTGCTAACGTTGGTGAAGAAGGCGATGTAGCGATATTCTTCGGCCTATCTGGTACAGGTAAAACGACCCTATCAACCGATCCTAAGCGTGAGCTAATCGGTGATGATGAGCACGGTTGGGACGACGATGGCATCTTCAACTTCGAAGGTGGTTGTTATGCGAAGACGATTCGTCTATCTAAAGAAGCAGAACCAGAAATCTACAATGCAATCCGTCGCGATGCACTGCTAGAAAACGTAACGGTCCGTAGCGATGGTTCTATCGATTTCGATGACGGTTCAAAAACAGAGAACACTCGTGTTTCTTACCCGATTCACCACATCGACAACATTGTTAAGCCAGTATCAAAAGCAGGTCACGCTCAAAAAGTTATCTTCCTAACTGCTGATGCATTTGGTGTGTTACCACCAGTATCTAAGCTGACTCCGGAGCAAACGAAGTATCACTTCCTATCTGGCTTCACTGCGAAACTAGCAGGTACAGAGCGTGGTATTACTGAGCCAACACCAACGTTCTCTGCGGCATTTGGTGCGGCATTCCTAACTCTTCACCCAACTCAGTACGCTGAAGTGCTTGTAAAGCGTATGGAAGCAGCTGGCGCTGAAGCTTACCTTGTGAACACTGGTTGGAATGGCACTGGAAAACGTATCTCAATTCAAGATACTCGCGGCATCATCGACGCTATCTTAGATGGCTCAATCGACAACGCTGAGACTAAGGTTATCCCTATGTTTAACCTAGAAGTGCCTCTAGCGTTGCACGATGTTGACCCTGCGATCCTTGACCCACGCGACACGTACACTGACCCACTACAATGGGAAAGCAAAGCGAAAGATCTAGCAGAGCGCTTCATCAACAACTTTGATAAGTACACTGACAACGCTGAAGGTAAATCACTGGTTGCGGCAGGTCCTCAACTGGACTAACACAATCATCTGCTCGGGCTTAGCCAAAAGCGAACGCCCAATTTAAAGTGATATTTTTGTAGCAAGCCCCTCTTTTGAGGGGCTTTTTTGTTGCTGCTTGTCCCTTTTTGTTCCACTCTGTTTTGAGACGATTGAAATTTAAGGCTTTCAGGGAATGAAAAAGGTATTCATGGTGTTCGGCATTGCGTTGGCTATCGCCGTTGCAACTATCGTAGCATTGCTATTAAGCCTGCAAACTCAATACCGTGCGGATGTTACTAACTTTTTTATCAAACATGCGATTGAACAACGTGTGCTCATTGAAGATGTTAAGTACCAGGCGCCTTATCACATCACCTTAATGGGCATTACCCAAAGCCAACCTGAAAAACAAACACCGCTGTATATCGACAAGATTGACCTTTGGTTCAGCTCCAGCTCGATTACGGAGGCCAAACTGGTCTTTGAATCCGTTTTGATCAGTGGCCTACAGTTAGAAGCCAACGACCTAGAAACACTCACCTCTTTATTTACCCAGCCAAGCATTAAGATCCACCAGCTGGCCATCAACAATCTCGACTTTTCAACCCCAGACTTTAACGCGCGAGGCACCGACTTTCAGATATCCGAACCAACATGGGATGACAACATCGCATTACTGCCCTATGGCAAAATCCAGCTCTCAGCCTCACAGCTGTATTGGCAAGGCGAAGCGTTCGATAACCTGTTGATTGACCTAGATCTTAAGCCGAGTGATAGCACCCTTTATGGCGCTTCGTTTGACTGGCGTGGTGCCAAAATTTCTGGTCAAGCAGAGCAGTATCAGCAAGGTTGGTCGTTGGTGAATGTGACCGTCGATGGCTTACGACTCAATCAGAAACAGACCCAAAGCCTACTAAGCAAAGAGTGGGATGTAGCAGGTATTCAGATCAATCACATCAATAGCTTAGATATTCTGCGTAGCGATGTAGAGTGGCAAGACGGCCACTTCGCAGCTTTTGATGCCTCACTAGAAAATATCCAACTGCCTTTTGAGCTGTGGAAGCAACAGAAAGCTATTTTCTCTCTGCAAGCCGAGGGAGTGAGCATTGATGATGACATGTTCATAGAGCCAAGTATCAAGCTCAATTTAGATCCGAACCAGATTCTGATTGAAGACCTCTATACTCAATTCCTACAAGGCACTGTTCAACTTAATGGCACAGTAACCCCTAACAGCATTGAATTAGCACAGCTCGACCTGCAAGGTATAAAGTGGCTTACGGAAAGCCAAGATAGCCCTCTACCCGCCACTCGCTTGATACCTTGGCTCACGCAGCTCCAGAGCGTCGAGATTAGCCGACTTAACATAGAACGCAGCCAACTTATCCAACTCGCACAAAAGCCTTACTGGCAGGTCTCAGGATTACATATCGAGGGGTATCAAGTTCAACTTCTACAGGATAGAAAGCTAGGTCTTTGGCAAGGAAAGCTGATGGCCAGCGCGAATGATGCCAGCTACCAAAACATTATTAGTGCTCAACCTGTGGTTGAAATGAATAGCGAGCAAGGAAAATGGACGCTGACACGCCTGTTTGTCCCACTAAAGCACGGCTATATTGAAGCCAACGCAACACTCGACTTCAACCAAATCAGTAAGCCATGGAACTTAGATATCTCTGCCGATGGATTACCGATAGCACCCATGTTACAGCAACTTGAACTACCACTCGACGCAACCGGTTATGCCGAGTTTGAACTTCAAGCTGCGGGTTTATACGGCGATTCATTAATGCTCGGCTATTCCACAACAGGTCAACTCACTGGTAGCGTTCGCCAAGGTGTGATGACCTTTAATAATAAGCTTTCTGAAACATCGACTGATAACGTGTTTGAAATCCCAGAGCTCAATGCGAATTTTGACCGTGGACGCTTCACACTCGAACCAGTAGACATTATTGGTGCGTCGGCAGCAGAGCAAGGCGAACAAAGGATTCAAACGTTAAATGGCGAATTGTCTGGAGAGCTCGACTTGCTAAAAGCAGAGCAACACTCTCTCTCGATCACACTATCGGACCAATGCCATCAAATCTCAGGAAAGCTCACCCAAGCTGAGTATTCCGAGATTAACGACTGCCAACAAAAAAGCGCCACTCCACAAGAGTAGCGCCTTCTATCTGTATCTTTATCTGCTAGCCATTGTCAGCTATACGCTTACGTTGGAGTCTGTTGATAATCTCTTTTTGTAGTCAGGGATCAGCATATAGGTTCCCGTAAACTCAACCGCCTCCACGTCGCCACTGTTAATGGTCACGTGAATGATGATACGAGCTTTTCTGCCAGACGCGAGGCGATCTAAATCGCCACTGATCCCATCCAATGACGTGGATGCCACTGGGTTTTGCTCGACCGGATGACGATAACGAATATTACTGTCTGCTAGAACGATGTCGCCAGTTAGGCCACGTTCTTTCATCAGTAGCCAAGTCATTCCCCAACCGGTTAAGGTCGCAAGCGTAAAAGCTGAGCCAGCAAACATGGTGTTATGAGGGTTAAGGTTTGGGTTCAGCTGAGCGCTACATTCAAACTGATAACCAGTGTATTGGTTGATCTTAATGCCCATCTTGTCACTGATCGGGATCTGATGCTCCCAGCGCTGCTGAAGCTCATTACACCATTCTGGTTTGCGCAGTACATCAGCCATTGGATCAAGAGGTTTTACCATCTGCTGGTGACGCACAGGCCCGCGTTGGTCGTTAATCTCACCACGACGCTCAAACTCATTCTTCTCATAGAATGAGATCGCATCTTCACGTGCATTACACACCAAACGCTTCGCCCCTTCTTGACGTGCCAGTGACTCTAGCGCAACCAAGATAAGTGAGCCCATGCCTTTGCTTTGGCGAGAGTTCTTCACCGCCATATAGCGAATCTGGCCCTCTAGATCTGGGGTGATATAGAGACGACCAATCGCCATCGGGCGACCTCGACCATCAACAATCATGCGGTGATGACTCATTGGGTCATATTCATCGCGCTCTGAACCGACCGGCATTCGCCAAGGTTCGCGGAGCATTTGCCAGCGAAAATGGTAATACTTGTTCAGTTGATTTTCAGTGGTCGGGGTTATGAGTTTAAACATGCTTATTCCTTTAAGCCTAAACCTGAAGCCAGAATGTTACTGGGCCATCATTAACCAAAGACACTTTCATGTCGGCTGCAAATCGGCCACGTTCCGTTGGCAACACTGATTCACACTGGTCAGAGAAATAGTTGTAAAGACGCTCTGCATCTTCTGGGTGAGCACCGCGAGAAAATCCAGCTCGTGTCCCTTTCTTGGTGTCAGCTGGTAAAGTGAATTGAGACACCACGAGTACCTTTCCTTCCACCTGCTTCACGTTGAGATTCATTTTACCGTCTTCATCTCCAAAGACACGATAAGTGGTCACTCGTTCCATCAAACGTTTGGCTTTGGCTTCGTCATCACCTTTTTCTACACCTAACAGAACTAATAAGCCTTGCTCAATCTCACCCACGACTTCGCCATCAACACGGACGGCAGCTTCACTTACTCTCTGGATCAGTGCTATCACTGTTGTTTCCTTGCTCTGTAATTTTGTCTTTATCCGACGAGTGTACCATTTCTTGAGAGTCACTCCACTGTTCCTGCTCGCCCAACGCGGCTGTCACTTCAGCACCCACTAACACAATCAACCAGCACAAATAGACCCAAACAAAAAGAATGGGAATCGCCGCTAATGCGCCATAAATCAACTGATAAGAAGGGAATTGAGTAATGTAAGCCGCGAAACCTTTCTTACTGAGCTCAAACAACAGAGCAGCGACCAAAGAGCCCGCTGCCGCATGGGAAAAGTGTATCTTTTTATTGGGAACCAATAGATACAGGCCGAAAAACGCAAAGAAAGAAGTAATTAGAGGAAGCTTGCGAATCACGGTATTAAAAGCACTCGACACAACTTCGTTTTGCAACAAGTTCAATGATGTCACATATGACGTTGCAGCAATACTCGCCCCAATCAAAATAGGCCCAAGCGTTAACACCATCCAATACATCGAAAAAGACAACACGGCACGACGCTTTTCCGTTACTCGCCAGATGTAATTTAGGTTCTTATCGATATTGGAGATCAGCATCAATGCTGCAATGAATAAGAACACACTGCCTACCGCAGTCATCTTGCCCGTATTAGCAACGAATTCGAGTAAAGCACTATGCACCACATCCCCAGAAGCTGGAACAAAGTTGGTAATAACAAAGTTTTGAATCACTAAGCCAACATCATCAAAGACTGAAAATGACGACAAGATAGAGAGCAGAACCGTCAACATCGGCACAATTGAGAGCAAAGTAATGTACGCCAAGTACCCCGCATTCACATTGACCCTATCGTGCGTCATCCGCGTAAGAAGATAGCGGGAAAACTGGATGCTTCCTGTAGCTGCCTTTTTTATCTTCAACTTGTAACTCCCTGGTAACTCGTTCATAGTCCTAATTAATATTCCGTTATATTAATCACAGTAAGTAAATATTCGAAAATAGCGTAGGAAAAAGGCTTGAGAACAAGGAAGAGTTTTTCGATAAGTAGTCATTCTACAATCAAAAATTCTAACGCCGTTATCGAGCATTTTAACAAGCTAGGTTGAACAGTTATTTACTACGATTGATATTATCTAACTATAGGAAACTAGGATGCCTTATTTAATAGTTATAGTCCTCTCTATTTTTACTCTTACTGGATGCCAATCAGCTTATTACTCCGCAATGGAGCAAGTGGGCTATCACAAACGCGACATTATGGTTGATAGAGTGGAAGACGCTAAAAAGTCGCAACAGGATGCTCAGGAAGAGTTTACTAGCGCACTTGAAGCCTTGAGTAGCCTGACTAATTTTAGTGGCGGCGACCTTGAAGACATGTACAACCAAATCAACGATAAATACCAAAACAGCGAGAAAGCCGCGCAAAATGTCAGTGACCGAATTGCTGCGATTGAAGATGTGTCAGATGCGCTATTTGAAGAGTGGCAGGGAGAGTTAGATCTCTACACCAGCGATTCACTGCGTCGTTCAAGTGAGAAAAAGCTGCGTGAAACCAAATCATCTTACCTGACCATGCTTTCAGCGATGAAACGGGCTGAGAAGAAAATGGACCCGGTACTTAACACCCTTCGCGACAACACCCTTTATCTGAAACACAACCTCAATGCGAGTGCGGTGGGGTCATTGCAGGGCGAGTTTATGAACTTAGAAAAAGACATCGCCTACGCGATAAAACAGATGAATGCTGCGATAGCTGAGTCGGATAAGTTCTTAGCACAACTCAACCAAAAATAACGTTTCAGAGACAGAACACGATGAAGCCAATCATTATTACTGGCGGGCCCGGAGCCGGGAAGACTACACTGATCAATGCCTTGGGTAACGCGGGTTACCCCATATTTGCAGAATCCTCTCGTCAGTTGATAGAACAACAGAGCCAACTTGAGAACGGTATCTTACCTTGGTTAGACCTACCGGGCTTTGCTCACTTGTGCTTAGACGTGATGAGCGAGCAAAAAGAGCAAGCGAAGCAGCACCAAATTACTTTTCTTGATCGCGCCATTCCAGATATCTGTGGTTACTTGTCTCAGGCTAATCTTGAGGTTGATGAGAGCTACCGAGAAGCGAGCCAAGGCTACCACCCACAAATCTTGTTTTGTCGTCCTGAGGCATCGATTTACGTACAGGATGATGTGAGGCCTTACCCGTTTGAAGAGGCATTAGAGATTCACCACGCGCTAGTCAGAGTCTATCAAAAGCTAGGTTATGAGGTCGTCGAGGTGCCATTTATGTCGGTCGATGAGCGGCTTCAATTCGTTGAGCGTTACTTAGGTATCAAAAGCTAGATCCCCAACTCGGTCGTTGCTCCCTCTTGAGGATGACGAATACTTGAACGCCCTTCGTATCTTGCATCTCGTTTACCCGTATCTACTCCAACACCATATAAAACAAAAGCCCCGAGCAGCTAGGCTACACGGGGCTTTCTTATTTACTCTAAAACGTATTGCTTGAATAGCTAGAAGCTAGTCAGCTGGCAATTAAGCCTTAGCTGGACGTGCTGCACGCTTACGTTCATTTTCAGTAAGAAGCTTCTTACGGATACGTACGTTTAGTGGCGTTACTTCTACTAGTTCATCTTCATCGATAAACTCAAGAGCTTGCTCTAGAGTGTGCTTGATCGGTGGAGAAAGCACTTGTGCTTCATCAGTACCAGATGCACGAACGTTTGTTAGTTGCTTACCTTTCAGACAGTTTACTGTCAGGTCGTTTGAACGGTTGTGAATACCGATTACTTGACCTTCATAAACTTCATCAGCGTGCTCTGTGAATAGACGACCACGAGCTTGAAGGAAGAACAATGCGTAAGTCAGTGCTTTACCAGTCGCGTTCGAGATTAGAACACCGTTGTTACGTTGACCAATGATACCGCCTTTGTAAGGACCGTAGTGATCGAACGAGTGGTAAATAAGACCAGAGCCAGATGTCATTGTAAGGAATTCAGTTTGGAAACCGATAAGACCACGAGAAGGCATCATGAAGTCCATGCGAACACGGCCTTTACCATCTGGTGCCATATCTGTTAGCTCACCCTTACGTAGACCGATGCTTTCCATGATCGCACCTTGGTGCTCTTCAACTACATCGATAGTAACCGTTTCGAACGGTTCCATTTTCTGACCATCTTCTTCTTTGATGATTACTTCTGGACGAGATACTGCTAGCTCGAAACCTTCACGACGCATGTTTTCGATCAGGATAGAAAGGTGAAGTTCACCACGGCCTGATACGCGGAAACGGTCTGGACTTTCAGTTTCTTCAACACGTAGTGCAACGTTATGAACCAATTCTTTTTCAAGACGCTCAAGGATGTTACGTGAAGTTACAAACTTACCTTCTTTACCCGCGAACGGAGAAGTGTTTACTTGGAACGTCATTGTTACTGTTGGTTCATCAACAGATAGAGGCTCCATTGCTTCAACATTGTTTACGTCACAGATAGTGTCTGAAATTTTCAGCTCACCAAGACCTGTGATTGCAATGATGTCGCCAGCGTTAGCTTGTTCTACTTCGTGACGCTCAAGACCTAGGTAACCAAGTACAGTACCTACTTTACCGTTACGTTTTTTGCCTTCAGCATTCACGATAGTTACTTGTTGGTTTGGCTTAACAGAACCACGAGTAACACGAGCAACACCGATAACACCTACGTAAGAGCTGTAATCAAGTTGCGAAATTTGCATTTGTAGTGGACCGTCAAGGTCAACTGCAGGCGCTTCTACTGTATCAACAACAGCTTGGAACAATGGTTCCATGTTCTCGCCAGTTTCGCCTTCAGTCATTGTTGCCCAACCGTTTAGAGCTGAAGCGTAAACAACAGTGAAGTCTAGTTGCTCATCTGTAGCACCTAGGTTGTCGAAAAGGTCGAATACTTGATCCATAACCCAATCAGGACGAGCGCCTGGGCGGTCAATCTTGTTGATTACAACGATTGGCTTAAGACCGTGTGCGAATGCTTTTTGCGTTACGAAACGAGTTTGAGGCATTGGGCCATCAACTGCGTCAACGATAAGCAGAACAGAGTCAACCATAGACATGATACGCTCAACTTCACCACCGAAGTCCGCGTGTCCCGGAGTATCTACGATGTTGATGCGGTAATCATTCCAGTTGATTGCTGTGTTCTTAGCAAGGATTGTAATGCCACGCTCTTTTTCGATGTCATTCGAATCCATGACACGCTCTTCAGCTTCACCACGAGACTCAAGAGTGCCTGACTGTTGTAGTAGTTTATCAACCAAAGTCGTTTTACCGTGGTCAACGTGCGCGATGATCGCGATATTTCTTAACTTATCAATCTGTGGAGTAGACATGGATTCTCGATTCACTCATAAAAGTAGCCGTCACTTATCTCAAAAGTTTGGATAATAACCGCTAGCTTGATTTAAAAAACGGTCAATAATATACCAGATTCTAGACAAAAACCCAGAAATATGTGATCTGAACCAAGGCTTTTTTCTTTATTAGCGATTCATATCCGCTTAACTTTGGTTCCGCACAGTGTCTAGTCGACTAATTCGTAGGGTTATCGAAAGGTATCACCCGCGAAGTGGGCAACCAAATCTCCGGTAAAATAACAAAAGTGGATTGACAACTTAGGCAATTCATTGCTGAATGGTGTTCGCTTATGTCTCATATTGGTGCACAGATAAATAGTTGCACTAATATCGTGCAATCAAAGATCATTTTGGTGCAAAAGTCAGAGTGCGCAAAACAAGAAAACAAGTAAATCATTGAAATTAATGGAATAATTTTTTTGGCACGTTTTTGGCTATAGATAAATCAGCATCGATTAATGCACGTATAGACATTAATCAATGCTGGTTTCAACCGAATCGAGCTAATACCGAATTAATAACACTGGAGGTTATCCAAGATGTCAGTAGAAAATGTACTATCCCTGATCCAAGAGAACGAAGTTAAATTTATCGACTTACGTTTTACTGATACAAAAGGTAAAGAGCAGCACATCTCTATTCCTTCTCACCAAGTTGATGCAGACTTCTTCGAAGAAGGCAAAATGTTTGACGGCTCTTCAGTCGCTGGTTGGAAAGGCATTAATGAATCTGACATGGTAATGATGCCAGACGCAGCTTCTGCTGTACTGGACCCATTCACAGAAGATGCAACGCTAAACATCCGTTGTGACATCCTTGAGCCTGCAACAATGCAAGGCTACGACCGTGACCCACGCTCTATCGCTAAACGTTCTGAAGAATACCTACGTTCTACGGGTATCGCAGACACAGTTCTAGTGGGTCCAGAACCAGAATTCTTCCTATTTGACGACGTTAAATTCTCAAACGACATGTCTGGCTCTTTCTTCAAGATCGATGACGTAGAAGCAGCTTGGAACACAGGTTCTGACATCGAAGGCGGTAACAAAGGTCACCGTCCTGGCGTTAAAGGCGGTTACTTCCCAGTTGCTCCTGTCGATTCATCTCAAGATATCCGTTCAGCAATGTGTCTAGTAATGGAAGAGATGGGCCTAGTTGTTGAAGCTCACCACCACGAAGTTGCAACGGCGGGTCAAAACGAAATCGCAACTCGCTTCAACACGCTAACAACAAAAGCGGATGAGACTCAAATCTACAAGTACGTTGTACACAACGTTGCGCACGCATTTGGCAAAACAGCGACATTCATGCCTAAGCCACTAGTTGGTGACAACGGTTCTGGCATGCACGTTCACATGTCATTGAACAAAGATGGACAAAACTTGTTTGCTGGTGATAAGTACGGCGGCCTATCTGAAATGGCTCTTTACTACATCGGTGGTGTAATCAAGCACGCTCGTGCAATCAACGCATTTGCTAACCCATCAACGAACTCATACAAGCGTCTTGTACCTGGTTTCGAAGCACCTGTGATGCTTGCTTACTCAGCACGTAACCGTTCTGCTTCTATCCGTATCCCAGTAGTACCAAGCCCGAAAGCACGTCGTATCGAGCTACGTTTTGGTGACCCAGCAGCTAACCCATACCTATGCTACTCAGCAATGCTTATGGCTGGCCTTGACGGTATTAAGAACAAGATCCACCCAGGCGAAGCTATGGATAAAGATCTATACGACCTTCCTGCAGAAGAAGCAGCTGAAATCCCAACAGTTGCAGAATCTCTACAAGGTGCTCTAGCAGCACTTAACGAAGACCGTGAGTTCCTAACTGCTGGTGGCGTATTCTCTGACGACTTCATTGATTCTTACATCACACTGAAATCTGACGATGTACAGCGCGTGAACATGGCTACACACCCACTTGAGTTTGAACTGTACTACTCAGTTTAATCCTCAGTCGGTTAGCATGTAATTCTTACTGCAGTAAAAGCTATTGCAACATGTAAGAAGCACTAAAAAATATTAGGCTCGCCTCGCAGGCGGGCCTTTTTTCTATTCTCCAGCCCTCTCCTTATTCGTAACATATCCAATGACAAAAACCTCTTAGAGGTTATCTCGCTAAATACAATCAACATTAAGCACAATAAAATCAGTGTCACACGTGAAGCAACCTTGCGGTAGAAAAGAGGCTAAGATATGAAAAACAAACTGCTCCTCATCGGTTTAGCAGTCACTCTCTCATGCTCTGCTCAAACGGTGTACACCTGGGAAGATAAGGATGGTGTGCTTCACTTTAGTGATACCCCTACCGATCAAGGTGCGGAGGCTCTTCACCTACCTGACGTACAAGCTTCCGCGCCTGCTCCTAAATTTGAGGCTTCAACGCCTGTTGACGCTGCTGATCCCTCTACAACTAAAACGGCAACACCAGTTCAAACTCAGGACAAAACAGATAACACGAAACGAGAGGTACCTGCTCAGTTAGCCCTCACCATGCTGACTCCTATTCATGATCAAACCATCCGCAGCAACCGTGGCTTAATCCCAATAAAAATAGAACTCAACCGCAAGCTTGGTATTGGAGAGCAGTTGCAATTGATGCTCGATGGTCGTCGTTATGGCGCTCCACAAACCCAACCTAATTGGGAATTGAAAGGTATCGATCGAGGTACTCACACCATTACAATTCAAGCACATAGAAGCGGCAAGCTTATTGCATCTACTAGTCCAGTCACCGTGTATTTACATCGAGCGACGCTCAAGTAAGCCAATGTGTTAAAAGAGGCCAAATTACCTCCACTTTTCACCTGATCGAAGCAGCTTTCAGCGACTCTAATGAATTATCTTTAGCTTCTGGTTGATATGCGCCATACTTGAACTTAGCTTCGCACCAATTTGGTGCAGTGAGAAAAACACCAGTTCAAGGACGAAATAGTGAATCGATCAGCCAAAAGCGACAGCATAGATACACATCATCTTTCCAGCGCCATTCTCGATAATATGGTGACTTCAACATTGATGCTCGATGAGCAACTGTATGTCCGATATGCCAACCCGGCGGCTGAACAACTCTTTTCGCAAAGTGCACGACGTATCGTTGATCACCCTCTGAGCCAACTTATCCAACACGCCTCACTGGATTTAGCGCTGTTGACTCAACCGCTACAAAGTGGCCAGAGCATTACCGACAGTGACGTTACCTTTGTGGTTGATAACCGCCCACTAATGCTTGAGGTAACGGTGAGCCCAATCTCTTGGCAGCGAGAAACGCTGTTATTGGTTGAAATGCGTAAGATAGATCAACAAAGACGCCTCAGCCAAGAGCTCAACCAACACGCACAACAACAAGCGGCTAAACTATTGGTGCGCGGATTAGCCCATGAGATTAAGAATCCATTGGGCGGATTAAGAGGTGCCGCACAGCTACTTGGTAAAATGCTCCCTGATCAGTCCCTTAATGAATATACGCAGATCATTATTGAGCAAGCCGACCGCCTGAGAGCTTTGGTCGATCGCCTGCTTGGCCCACAGAAACCGGGGACAAAATCGGAAGAGAACCTTCACCAAATACTTGAAAAAGTAAGGCAACTCGTCGAGCTAGAATCAGGTTCAACACTCGTCATCGAACGAGACTACGACCCGAGCCTACCGGACATCTTGATGGATTCAGCACAGGTAGAACAAGCCATGCTCAATATCGTGAGCAACGCAGCTCAGATTCTGAAGGCTCAAGAATCAGGGAAAATCACCATTCGCACCAGAACGGTGCATCAAGCAAACATTCATGGTCAGCGACACAAACTCGCCGCTCGCATTGAGATCTGCGACAACGGCCCGGGTATCCCCGATGAATTGAAAGACACCCTGTTTTACCCAATGGTCAGCGGACGAGAAGGAGGCACAGGGCTAGGGCTATCGATATCTCAAAACCTGATCGATCAACACAATGGAAAAATTGATGTTGAAAGCTGGCCGGGCAACACCACATTCACGATTTATTTGCCAATATAAGCAAAGCTGTGTCTCCCACTGGAAACAACGTTTCATTGGCAACACTGAATACCGAACAATAAAAACAACAATGATTATCACAATAGATTTGGCTGCAAAGGAATTGAATTATGAGTAAGGGATACGTTTGGGTCGTCGATGACGACAGCTCTATCCGCTGGGTAGTAGAGAAAACACTTTCATCTGCGGATATAAAGTGTGAAACATTTGCTGATGCAGAGAGCGTATTACTTGCTCTTGAGCGCGAGACGCCAGATGTATTGGTATCTGATATTCGCATGCCCGGCATTGACGGTATCGAGCTTTTGCATCAGGTTCATCAACGCTCTCCCGACCTGCCAGTGATCATTATGACCGCGCACTCAGACCTTGATGCGGCGGTAAATGCTTATCAAAAAGGCGCTTTTGAGTATCTGCCAAAGCCGTTTGATATCGATGAGACACTGACTTTAGTAGAGCGAGCAATCGCCCACAGCCAAGAGCAGAAACGCGAACAGGCGAGTGAAGCAGTAGAAGACACCAACGCGCCAGAAATCATTGGCGAAGCGCCTGCGATGCAGGAAGTCTTCCGCGCCATCGGTCGTTTGTCTCGGTCATCCATTTCCGTACTGATCAATGGTGAATCAGGTACAGGTAAAGAACTAGTCGCACACGCCTTACATCGTCACAGCCCAAGAGCAAAGAAACCATTTATTGCACTAAACATGGCAGCAATTCCCAAAGATCTAATCGAGTCAGAACTGTTTGGCCATGAGAAAGGTGCCTTTACTGGAGCCAACAGCGTCCGCCAAGGACGCTTCGAACAGGCCAACGGCGGCACACTGTTTCTTGATGAGATTGGTGATATGCCACTTGATATTCAGACTCGACTACTGCGCGTGCTGTCTGATGGCCAGTTTTATCGCGTAGGTGGACATTCTGCGGTTAAGGTCGATGTTCGTATCGTTGCCGCAACCCACCAAGATCTTGAGCGCTTAGTACATGACGGTGGGTTCCGTGAAGACCTTTTCCATCGACTCAATGTTATCCGAATCCATATTCCGGCACTGCGCGAACGTAAACAGGACATTGAAAAGCTGACTCACCACTTCCTAGCATCAGCCGCTGAAGAGCTTGGTGTAGAAGTGAAGACACTGCACTCAGAGACCATCATGAAGCTCAATCAGCTAAATTGGCCGGGTAACGTACGTCAGCTTGAGAACATTTGTCGTTGGTTAACAGTAATGGCAAGTGGTAGTGAAATACTTCCTTCGGATCTGCCTCCTGAGTTATTGGAAGAGAAGGTTGTGATCAGCGAAGGTACTGATGGTAATTGGCAACAACTGCTGGCTAATTGGGCCAAGAGTGCACTTGATTCCGGCGAAAAAGAGCTGCTGACTTATGCTCTACCCGAGTTTGAACGTATATTATTAGAGGCCGCACTCAACCATACTAATGGACATAAACAAGATGCAGCGAAAGTTTTAGGATGGGGAAGAAATACCCTGACTCGTAAACTCAAAGAGTTGTACTGATCTTTATATGCCTCTATATACATATTTTTTAAAGCTAAAAAAGTGTCGCTTGCTTTGAATAGTATCGGTACAATTACAGTACACTATCTATCCAAATTGTAGCTAAAGATGTCTTTGAAAACACAAATTACCTTGAGAACCGCAGTGGTTCTGCCATTCGTGATGATATTTCTCTTCACTATGGGCGTAATGATTTTCACTCAAAAGCAAAGCTACAAGGAGATGGTGAGTGATATTAGTGCACGCCAACTAACATCACTCACAGATAATGTTCATCAAAGCCTTGCCGATTTTTTAGAAAAGCCATTTCACGCTAACCTTTCACTAAGTCATAACATCGGTTATCACAACCTTTATAAAGAGGGAAATCTTAGTCAGGTTCAAGACTATATTCTTTATAAGTTTTCTGCGCATTTTCAAGCGATACCTCAGCTTGATGTGATCGGCTTTGGTTCTGAAGATGGTAATTATGTCGGCTTTCGAAAAGAAGTTAACAACGGCTACACCTTGATGGCCCGAGATGATCGAACTCAAGGCAAACTTGTCATTTATCGTGGTAATACGATTAGCGGAGACATTCGAACCATAATTACAGGTTATGACCCTAGAGTTCGCCCTTGGTACACTCCAGTAGTGACACAGAACAAGGCTGTATGGTCATCAATTTATGCCAATGCAGATGAACGACAAGAGATCACTTTATCGGCTCTCGCTCCTATCTATAGTGACAACGAGCTCAAAGGTGTCCTCGCCAGTGATATCAAGATCCACACCTTTAATGCTTTTCTCAAGGATCTCAAAGATAAAACGGATGCCTCTGTTTATATTATTGATAAGCAACAGCGCTTAGTCGCTCATTCGGGCGGAGGCAGCGTCGTCTCTTGGGGAACAGGACAAACAGACAAAGGCCAGCGTTTGTTAGCAACAGAGAGTGCTAACCCGGTAATACGTGAAAGTGCCCGTTATGTAGATAAATTTCATCTAATCGATGATTTAAATGTGCAGCGCTTTAGTTTTAATTTAGATAACGAACGATATTTCAATCAGCTTACCCCTTATGAAGATGAGTACGGCATCACTTGGATTATTGGTATGTCGATCCCAGAAAGTAGCCTACTTGGTGAATTACCAAAAAACCAAAGAAACAGCTGGTTACTCGGTCTAACACTCAGTTGCATTGGTATTATCGCTGGATTAATTGCCTTTAATCGCGTAACTCAACCCATCACTTCAACTGCAGGGGCAGCAAAGCGCCTCGCCAAAGGTGACTGGGATACGAGCATGCCAAAAACGGGCAATATCTATGAAATTAGCATGTTAACTGCGTCATTTAATGAAATGACCAACAACTTAAAGGCTTCTTTTCAGGCATTACAGGCTCAACTTACCTATGACTCATTAACCAAACTGTATAGTCGTGAAGGCTTTATTGATACAGCCAAGAAAAACCCTGAAAACGAAAAAGGTACACTTTACTTAATTGGTATTGACCGCTTCCGAGATATTAATGATAGCCTCGGCCATTACAATGGTGACCAACTGCTTATCATTGCGGCCGCTCGTTTAAGAGGTACGCTGCCATCGAACTTCCTGTTAGCTCGAACTGGCGGGGATGAATTTGCGATTTACGCTCCTAACATCAATCAAATAGATGACGTCCAACTACTGACAAGCCGCTTACTTCGAATCTTTACCTCCCCATTTGCCATGGAATCAGAAAGCGTGGTGATCAAGGTATCAATGGGGGTGGTAAATGTCTCGAACGTCAACGACATTACACTGCTGCTGCGCAACAGCAGCATTGCCCTGAGCAACGCAAAGCAAGACAAAACCAGTGTCAGTATTTACAACCCAGAAATGGGCAAAGCATCGAGATATCGTACCAAGATGCTGGCACGTCTTAACAAGGCAATTGAGCTGCAGCAGTTCGAGCCCTTCTATCAGCCTATAATCGACCTTGAATCTGGAGCTACCATAGGTGCCGAGGCTTTGGCTCGTTGGGTAACGGACGAGGGTATAATCTCACCTTTGGAGTTCATTCCTTTAGCAGAAGAAACAGGGTTGATCTACGACATTGGTAAGCAGATCTTGCATAAGTCGTGTCGAGATACCGCAATTGCGATTGAATCAGGAAAATGGGATAAAGACTTCTCTATTCACGTTAACTTATCTGTCGACCAACTGAGTGAAAGCGGATTCATTGAATTGGTTAAAAGCACGCTGCGTGACACCAAGTTACCAGCCCAAAACCTGACGCTAGAGATCACCGAATCACGCATCGTCGACAATGACCAAACCATCATCGATAATATGCTGACGCTAAAAGCACTAGGCATCTCGATTGCAATTGATGACTTTGGTACCGGCTATTCGTCACTGGCTTACTTACACAAACTGCCATTTGATTGCTTAAAGATCGATCGCAGCTTCGTCAGTAAGTTGGAAAAAGAGAACCTAGACAGCTCCATCGTCGCAGCCATCGTCAACATCACCAAGGGTTTCAAAGTGAGTTTGGTAGCAGAAGGCGTTGAAACACAACAACAAGCTGAACTCCTCAAGCAGCTTCAATGCCCATTAGCTCAAGGTTTCTTATACAGTCGTCCAGTTCCGTTTGACCAATGGCCTACCGACCTCGGCAGTAAGCTAAATGCCAAGTTTAAAACGAATAACAAAGTAGAACAAAACGCAGAAGCCAAAGAGAACCTCGCCTAAATCAGGCACAAATCGAATGAGTCAGATACAAAAATGCCAGCATGATGCTGGCATTTTTTATGTTTCTATTCTCAACCAAGCGATTAGATCACGCGAGAGAATTGCTGTTGACGAGCCTTGGCACGTAGGTATTTATCAAAACACATGCAGATGTTTCGGATCAGCAAACGGCCACGTAGAGTAACGCGGATTTCTTTATCATCAACTTCAACCAACTCATCGTTGATAAAAGTTTGTAGAAGCTCTAAATCTTCTTTGAAGTAGCGATTAAAGTTAACCGAGAACTCAGATTCGATCATCGTCTTATCCAACTTAAAGTTACAGATAAGCTGCTTGATCACCTCACGACGCAGTAGATCGTCACTGTCCAGTGCCACACCTTTCCAAAGCGCATGACGCAGGTCATTCACCTGAGCGTAGTACTTCTTCAGCTCTTTCTGGTTTTGTGCATAAGCATCACCAACCATAGAGATAGCAGAAACACCGAAGCCAATTAGGTCAGCTTCACCTTGAGTAGTGTAACCTTGGAAGTTACGATGCAGAATACCTTCACGTTGTGCTACGGCTAGCTCGTCTTCAGGTAATGCGAAGTGATCCATACCGATGAACTGGTAACCCGCACCGGTTAGCGTCTCGATAGTATCTTGTAAGATAGCCATCTTCTCTTTAGCTTCAGGTAGGTCTTCATCTTTTATCTTACGCTGCGCAGCAAACAGTTGCGGCATGTGTGCGTAGTTAAATACAGATAAACGGCCCGGCTTCATTTCTAACACTTGCTTCAATGTTTCAGCGAACAAAGCTTGAGTCTGCTTTGGTAGGCCGTAGATCAAATCCAGGTTAGTTGAACGGAAGCCTAGCTCTGTCGCACGTTGAACCATTGCAATAATGAACTCTTCATCTTGCTCACGGTTAACCAGCTTCTGAACTTCTTTATTGAAGTCTTGCACGCCAATGCTCAGGCGGTTGAAGCCTTCATTTCGAAGGTGGTCAAGTACGTCTAACTCAATCTCACGCGGGTCAACTTCAATACTGATTTCAGCGTCAGCGGTGAAGTTAAACTCTTCACGCAAAATGCCCATCAAACGAGTGATTTGTGTTTTGGTCAAGAACGTTGGTGTACCACCACCGAAGTGCAGTTGAGTCACTTTACGGCCATTCAATAAAGAGGCGCGCTGGCGGATTTCATGTTCAATCACATCCAAGTACTCATCCGCTTTATGCGAGTGACGAGTAATAACTTTATTACAACCACAGTAGTAACAAAGCTTGTGACAAAATGGGATATGCACGTAAAGAGAAAGTGGACGATCAGGATATTGAGTACACGCCATATCGTAATCAGCGACAGTAAACGCTTCATGAAACTCCAACGCAGTTGGGTATGAGGTGTAACGAGGTCCCGAATAGTTGTACTTGTTTAAGATTTCTTGATCCCAAACGATTTGCTGATTCGTTGTTACTGGCTTGCTCGACATAGCGGTACTTCCAATTTAGATCCGCGAGAACCTAAGGTCTCTCAAATCATTTTACATTCATTAAAATATAGACGGGTTATTTTGCCACACGACCAGTAAGGTCGTTCCAAGACAAAATCAATTTTTCAGACAAAAACTCAGAACTGCTAGCTTGATCACTAACAAAGCGTCGGGATTAACGAGACGCAAAAGGTAAGAAAGCTTATTTAACATTGTCTATTAAAAAGCAAGGCGACTTAAAAACAATATGCCTTTAAGACAAAGCGTCTTAAAGGCATAGGTATTAAAAGCAGCACGTCTTAAAAATGGAGAGTTAAACAAGCCTCTATATTAAATAGTCTTAGTGACTAGATCATCTGAATGTTGATTTGGTTATTGAGAGGCTTAACCTTCTCCTGCAACCTTTTCAAATCTTCGATGACCGCATCATTCAAGCGAGTCTCAGCCTTATGGCGCGTAAGATTCTGCTGCATGCGCTCTTTTTTCGTCAGTTCCTGTCTTGCATCTCCGCGAGCCATATCTTTTACGATATGGTACAGCTCAGAAAGAGCAGGATACTCAGAATCAAAATCAACACGCTCATCACCCTGAACATTATCCATAATGATACACACTCGGATACTGATCTCAGGTAAGTCACACTGGCCTTGAATACCCGCTAAGCATAAAGTATTTACGTTTTCGTAAATCGTCGCGTTACGTTTTTCAATGGCAAGTGCTTGATGCTGCTTTTGCAACTCCGTCTGCTTCTTCACTTGAAGTAGAAGGTAACCTGCGTAAGAGCCTAAGCCGAGAATGATAATTCCACCAGCAATTGCTAATAAGGTTACGTTCATTGGCTATTAACCTTTAAAGCTGTCTAAGTCGAAATCTTCGAATTGAGATAGCAAGTCTTCGTCAGAGCTTGCTTTCTTCTTAGAGGCAACTGGTGCTTCTAAGAAGATCTCATCTTCATCGTCTTCTGGCTCTAGTAGACCTAAGCGGCCCATTAGGTGTTCAATACGATCAAGCTTCTCATCAACAAACTTCTGCAGACCTGCACCTAGGTTTTCACCATTTTCGATACGATCTAGCAGTGTGTTCAGTTGAGCATCATTCTCAAGCATCTCTAACTCTTGTTCGTTAGATAGCTTGCGCTCTTGTTTCGTCGGCTTCTTCGCTGGTTCAACGATCAGCGGGATTTTTTTCTTGCTGCCTAAACGAGGATCGCGAGCTAGTGCAGCTTTACGCTGTTTTGCTTCGCTACCATCAGAGTGACGGCTGCCAGACTTAAGGCCTTTACGCTTTTTAACACGCTTACGTTCACGACCTTCAACATCAGATTCACTACGGTTACGAGTAACCATAGGCTCCGGAGCGCCAAGTGCTCCCGGCTTTCTTGATTTCTTACTACGACCCATTACTGCACTTTCCTCAGTAAAATTACATCATTTCCAAAAAATTCTAGTTCGAGCTTATCCCGCTCTGCCAAAAACTGGAATGTTTGACGACTAAAGAAGACGACATGTGTCGGGTCATTCTTGTAGTGCCAACCAGCAAACGCGTCTACGTCTATTACTAGCTTAGTCATAAGACCAATCCAGCCCTTGGGTTTAACTAAATTCAACCATTGCTGCCACACTTTGTCTGGGTGATAAAGATGCTCTATCACCTCCGTGGCAGTCATAAAGTCATACGTTTTTTCCAACACAGAAGCTTCTGGGTGGTAATAGATATCGTACAACTCCATGGTGTGTCCGGCTTCTTCTAACATAATAGATAGCGTGGGGCCTGGGCCACAACCAAAATCCAACCCTTGTGAGTTAGATGAAATTTTGTCTGTTAGTGGATCCGCGATGCGAGATAGAAAACGGCGATAGCCTGCATCACTAGGATCGTTCTCATGGAGATCATAGTGTGCTTTTTCTTCTTTTGCTTCTAACCTTTGTTCAGGTTTAACAAATACCAGTTCACATTGCTGACACTGCAGATAGGCTCTGCGTTTGTCTTCAAAATAGTGATTCACGCCTTGGTGATGGCATAAGGGACAAGTATACATAGCACATCCTTAAACAGGGATGCGAAACATACCAGAAACTGAGTTTATAGTGGAGAGGTATTGGGTGTTTTTTCATCAAATCAATAAAAAAAGCGATAGGAAAACCTATCGCTCTCTAAATCTGCCTATATCGGCCAAAATTTGCATACTCAACTTGGTACACAAATCTCCATTTGTTATTGGTGCTTTCCATGCCAAATTTGTTTGTTGTTCATCGTCCTGATGAGTTTTGGCTATCCTTTTCTAACACCTTGTTGCTGGGCTGTCCTAGCCTGATCCGTTTCTGTCTATACCGTTAGACTAGATGACCATCCGTATCTAAGTCAGCTCCTAGCTGATGGCGGCTACTTTACCTTTTTACAAAAAGACTACAAGAGTGCGAGCTCACACTTTTGTACACAATTCGAACGCGCATTGATAAATTAGACATTAACACAAACCGGATATATAAAATCAACACAAAAGAAAACGCCCCAACCATTACTGATCGGGGCGTCTCTTCAATCTCGCTCGAACGTACATTTCATTACTCTGGCTAAGAGCAAGAAACCGACATATTAGTGTAAACCACCAACGTACTTCGATAAGGTATCAATATCTGCGTCTGTTAACTTTTTAGCTACATCACGCATCATCGCATTCATGTCGTTATTACGGTTACCATCGCGGAATTTCTCAAGTTGAGCCTTGATGTAATCTGCGTGCTGACCTGAAATCTTAGGGAAACCAGAAAGTTCGGTACCATTACCACGAGGGCCGTGGCAAGCAATACAAGCCGTTACGCCGCGTTCTGCATTACCCGCAGTGTAAAGAACCTTACCTTCATCTACTACATTTTCAGGAGTAGAGTTACTAGAGATAGGGAGAGATGCGTAGTATGCCGCTAGGTCAGCCATATCTTCTTCAGATAAAGGCATCGCCATTGCACCCATTACAGGTTCATAACGACCTTGCTTACCACCACTCGTCATACCTAGCTTAAGCTCTTTTAACTGCTTCTCTAGGTATTTCTCGTGTTGACCAGCCAGCTTAGGGTACTGAGTGATCAGACTGTTGCCGTCAGCACCGTGGCAGGCAACACATGTTTGTGATTTGGCTTTACCAGCTTCAATACTACCTTGAGCCCATACTGAGCAGCTGGCTAAAAGACTCAAAATTAGCGCTAATTTCTTCATGACATTCCATTATAATTATCAAGCTTCCAGTACCACTCTATGTTGCCACTCATGGTACAATAGGCGACCTTATGCCGAGCACGGTTATTTTACACAAATTCACAAAAAAGTAATCAATCGACTACACAAAGTCGAGATGGAGTTAACAGTGAGCGTAAAAATTCATTATCAAAACACGCATTTCATTACCAGTGCACCTGATATTCGTCACTTACCAGAAGACGAAGGGATCGAAATTGCGTTTGCAGGACGCTCCAATGCTGGTAAATCTAGCGCACTAAACCGCGTTACAAACCAAAAAAGCTTGGCGAAAACCAGTAAAACCCCAGGTCGAACTCAGCTAATTAACCTATTTAAGGTTACCGACGGCTGTCATATTGTCGATTTACCGGGATATGGCTTCGCTCAAGTACCGCTTGAGATGAAGAAAAAATGGCAGAAGTCGCTAGGTGAATACCTACAACGACGCGAAAGCCTAAAAGGTTTAGTGGTATTGATGGATATCCGTCACCCAATGAAGGACCTTGACCAACAAATGATCTACTGGGCTATCGATAGCCGCATCCCAGTACAGGTTTTGTTAACAAAAGCAGACAAACTGAAGAGTGGCGCGCGTAAAGCACAGCTACTGAAAATCCGTAACGATGCGAAATCTTTCGGTGGTGATGTTGCGGTTGATGTCTTCTCTTCAATGAAGGGCATCGGCGTTGACCAACTGCGTGCCAAGATGGATGAGTGGTTTGCTCCGGTATTTGCCGATCAAATCCTTGATGAATTAGCTGACGAAGAGCAAAACGACTCAGAGTAGTTCCTCTATCTAGAGCTATACCTATAATTAGAGGGAAAAGCACTGACAACCAGTGATTTAGCCTTATCAATACCCTGCCTTTTATAGGTGGGGTATTTTTTTACCTGTAAATTCGTGAGTCAAAGCGACCAACAATATCTTTTCTATGGCGCAATCCATCCAGATCACAGCCGAAGCACTTAAATTCAGTACCGAAAAACAACAAGAAATCATGGATTACATTGAGCATTCACCCACTCAATGCACTGATAAATAAGACATAAGTGATCAATGCATTATGAGTAACTTGTAAAATAAAAGTTATTTCCAAGAATAAAACAATCCACTTAGAGACGGATTTAAATTACCAATTGCTGATCAAATTCCAGATTTAAGACAAATCAAGTGATAGAGAGAAAGTTTCGAGAAGAATAGAAAAGGTATTAAAAAGAAGCAGATTAACGAGGGAATTATAGGTTGGAAATATTTTTCTTTCGCACAAGAAAAAACGCCCCAGCCAAATGCTGGCTGGGGCGGCTGAATCAGCCTAATCCAATAACGTGAAACAAAAGGTCTGAAAGATAGAACATCTTACCTCTGTACCCTACGAGATTAATGTACAACAATTGCTCAGAAATGAAAACAACTTTTGTAGTTTTTTTTCATGAATGTTTTATTAAAACACCTAATCCCTTTCTACAACTCAACTTTATTCGAGACAAAAAAAAGCCAGCGTTTGTGCACTGGCTCATACTAATTTAGTCAATAAGGTCGAAAACTGATTAGTGGGCTTGATCCCAGTTGTCACCGTGGCCTGCTTCCGCGACTAACGGTACTTCTAGATCAGCCGCTGACTCCATCAATTGTTGTACTTTACTTTCAATTTCGGCTAAAGCTGACTCTTGAACTTCAAATACCAATTCATCGTGTACTTGCATCAATAGCTTCACACGACCATCGCCTTCGGCTTGAATCCACTCATCCACTAACAACATCGCTTTCTTGATAATATCTGCCGCCGTACCTTGCATTGGCGCATTGATAGCCGCACGTTCAGCCGCTTTACGACGCATGCCATTACGAGATTGGATTTCAGGAAGATGCAAACGACGACCATAAATGGTTTCAACGAAGCCTTGCTCTGAAGCAGCACTGCGAGTGTCTTCCATGTACTGCATAACGCTAGGGTAGCGTTCGAAGTAGGTGTCCATGTAGTGTTGTGCTTCACCACGCGGAATACCCAGCTGCTTAGCCAAACCAAAGGCACTCATGCCGTAGATAAGACCAAAGTTAACGGCTTTAGCACGACGACGTTGTTCAGTGGTCACACTCTCAATATCAACGCCAATGATCTCAGCAGCCGTTGCCGCGTGGATATCTTTGCCTTGTTGGAATGCTTCCAGCAGCGCTTTGTCACCTGATAGGTGCGCCATGATACGCAATTCAATTTGAGAGTAATCGACCGCTAGAATCTTCCAACCATGTTGTGCAACGAATGCTTGGCGGATACGACGACCTTCTTCATTACGAATTGGGATGTTCTGTAGGTTTGGATCAGTCGAAGACAAACGGCCCGTCGCGGTCACCGCTTGATGGTAAGACGTATGAACACGACCCGTTTCAGCGTTGATCATCTTCGGCAGTTTATCTGTGTACGTCGACTTAAGCTTCGCAAGACCACGATACTCAATGATCAGCTTAGGTAGCGGGTAATCAAGCGCCAGCTCTTGAAGCACTTCTTCGTTGGTTGAAGGTGCACCTGATGGCGTTTTCTTGATAACTGGCAGACCCATTTTCTCAAACAGGATCGCTTGCAGCTGTTTTGGTGAGTTCATGTTGAACTCTTGCTCTGCAATCTCGTAAGCTTTCTGCTCTAGCTCATCCAGACGAACTGCAATCTCTTGCGATTGAGCCCCTAACAGCATGTCATCGATGAACACACCGGTGCGCTCAATGCGAGACATCACAGGAATCAGTGGTACTTCGATTTCTTCATAGATGGTTTTAAGCTTTTCATCTTGCTCGATGTTTTCCATCAGGCGGTTATGCAGACGTAGTGTCACGTCAGCATCTTCTGCGGCATATGGAGCGGCTTCACCCAGCTCAATCTGGTTGAAAGTAAGCTGTTTCTTACCTTTACCTGCGATTTGCTCAAATGAGATGCAGCTGTGCTGTAGGAAGCGCAGCGCTAGGCTGTCCATATCATGCTTGCCACCTACACTATTGAAAACGTATGACGCCAACATGGTATCGAACTTAATGCCTTTCATCTCGATACCGTAGCGCGCTAACACACTCATATCGTATTTTAGGTTTTGACCCACTTTTGCTTGCGCGTCATCTTCTAGAATCGGTTTCAGCTGCTCAAGCACCCAATCGCGATCCAACTGTTGCGGTGCGTCTAAGTAATCATGAGCAACAGGCACGTAAGCGGCAACGCCTTCTTCGGTTGCGAATGATAGACCCACAAGGTTAGCGACCATGTAATCGAGGCTGTCAGTCTCGGTATCAAAGGCAAACACTTCGGCTGCTTTGAGCTTCTCTAGCCATACATTGAATGACGCTTCATCCAGGATGGTTTCGTAATTACTTCGGTCAATTGTCACTGCAGACGTATTCATTTCTACAGTAGAGGTCGCTGTTGAAGTGCTGCTGCGTACCGCACCCGATCTTTCATCAGCTTCAACGACACCACTACCACCTTCAAGTAACTCGTTCAGCCAAGATTTAAACACCAACTGGCCATACAGCTTGATAAGCTCATCGATATTAGGTTGTGCTTTGACGAGTGACTCAGGCGTCTCTTCAAGCTCAACATCTAACTTGATTGTTGCAAGCTCATAAGACATCTCAGCGTTGTCTTTATTATCAATCAGCTTCTTAGCCATGGTTTTCGAACCACGAAAGCCAAGCGCCGCAATATCATCGAGGTTTTGATACAGTTTTTCTATACTACCAATGCCTTGCAACAAAGCCGTCGCTGTCTTGTCACCCACACCTGGAACACCCGGAATGTTATCCACTTTATCGCCCATCAGTGCGAGATAGTCGATGATCAGCTCAGGAGGAATACCAAACTTCTCAATGACACCTTCGCGATCCATTACCACGTTGGTCATGGTGTTGATCAGAGTAACGTTGTCATCGACTAACTGTGCCATATCTTTATCACCAGTACTGATAAGTACTGGCATACCAATCGCAGAAGCTTGAGAAGCAAGCGTACCAATCACGTCATCCGCTTCAACGCCGGGAATAGAGATCAGTGGCAAACCCATCGCACGGATCACATTGTGCAATGGTTCTATCTGGCAACGAAGATCGTCAGGCATAGGTGGACGGTTTGCTTTGTACTCTGGGTACATGTCATCACGGAACGTCTTTCCTTTCGCATCAAAAATTACCGCAATACGATCAGAAGCAAATTGACGCATCATGCTGCGTAGCATATTAACCACACCGTAAACAGCGTTAGTTGGAATATCACCATTGCTCATGGTGCCAGGGTAAGCATGGAACGCGCGATATAGGTAAGAAGAGCCATCGATCAGAATCAATGGATTATCAGGAATACGAGCCATAATATTTGTGAATCCAGTAAGTACAGAAATTATCTGTTAAGAATGCCACGTCTGTTGGTTGGATTCCATGTTGTCGATCTGTATCCGTTCACTCGGTTGTATTCGTTATAATCGATTTGTTGTTATTTTTTGTTCTTAGATGCAAGCGTTCTGTGGATAACTCTGTTTATATTATTTATCCACCCTGTTGAGAACTAAGGTTAACAAATCAAAAAACAACAATAAAGCACTGAAAATAAAGAATAATTTTACAGATCGAACAGATGATCAACGATCTTTTTACGATCCTGCATTGTGGAAAAGAATGCTGATGACGTTTTATTCATAAAAAAACGTGCCACTAAATATGCATATTGTTAAATTTGAGGTATAAAAAAAGCGACACCCGAGGATGTCGCCTAGCAAAAACTGGTAAAGCCATTCAAATTGAATACCACAGCTTTACCTAAAAGCTATAAATTACACTGGAAGCAATGTGAGCAATGTCGTGTCAAAAAGAACTTAGTACAAGTTCACGAGAATTCTGTTGGGTAACCAAGTTGATACTTGAGTACTTAACATCCTTGTGAACATTTCCTCATTCCCTAAGACAGGGTTAATAATAATGATTCTCATTTAATAGTCAACAACTAAATGATAATAAATCTCATTAAATTCATTCTAAATGATTTATCTCCTCGATAAAGCAAATCATTAAGCTGATAATTGCTTCACGAAATGGATTCGATTTTCATTAATCTCTTCTTTTTCTTCCAGTTTTTCTATTCGATATCCATTTTTCAATAGTAAACACAGCATCGCAGGAAACTGGTTACGAGATTTTACTTTCAGCAGCTCATAACCCCGCTCTTGTGCCCACCGTTCCTGAACATCTAATTGAGCCTGTGCGACACCCTTATTTCTTGCAAGCGGTGACACACCACCAAACCAACTATAGAAAGTATTTGAGTTAAGTTCGTAACCAATTTTAAAGCCAAGTAACACGTTCGCCTCTTCAGCCACTAAGATCAGGCTCTTTTTCCCTTCAAGCCGAGCAGTCAGTGAAGCGACACTCTCTTTTCTAGCAAACTCAGAGACCTGCTCGACGACAGACACAACCTCTTCCAGTGAACCTTCACGTACTATGACTGACATATTGCTCTCCCCTCATAAGCGAAAAGGCTGACACAATGGCCAACCCTTTTACTGATATCACTTAAGTTAACGTTAAGTCGTTACTTTTCTTTTAAGTGCTTTGATGCTTGTGCATTGTCTTCTGCAAGCCACTCAGCCACATCTTTCGCGAAGTAAGTAAGAATGCCATCAGCACCAGCGCGCTTAAAGCACAGCAGTGATTCCATTACGGTTTCACGCTCTTTCAGCCAACCGTTTTGAATCGCCGCTTTGTGCATCGCATACTCACCAGACACTTGGTAAGCATACGTTGGTGCTTGAAGTTCATGTTTCACACGACGCACGATGTCTAAGTAAGGCATGCCAGGCTTAACCATCACCATATCCGCACCTTCATTAAGATCCATCGCCACTTCGTGAATCGCTTCATCGCTGTTGGCTGGATCCATCTGGTAGTTCTTCTTATTACCACCTTTCAGGTTCGAAGCACTGCCGACTGCATCACGGAATGGGCCGTAATAGCACGATGCATATTTCGCAGAGTACGCCATAATCTGAGTATGAATATAACCCGCTTCCTCTAACGCTTCGCGGATCTTACCAATACGACCATCCATCATATCCGACGGAGCAACCACATCTGCACCGGCTTCAGCATGCGATAACGCCTGCTGAATCAACACTTCAGTCGTTTCATCATTCATCACGTAACCATCTTCATCGATGATGCCGTCCTGGCCGTGAGTAGTGAATGGGTCCAGTGCAACATCAGTAATCACACCCATATTTGGCACGTGCTCTTTTAATGAACGGACCGCACGCTGCACTAAACCTTCTGAATTATGAGCTTCAGCCGCGCATAAGCTTTTAGCATCTTGGTTCACGACCGGAAACAGAGCAATCGCAGGAACACCCAATTTTGACAGGTAATCCGCTTCTTCAAGCATCAGGTCTATCGACAAGCGTTCAACACCCGGCATTGACTCGACAGGCTCGCGGCGGTCTTTACCCATCAGGATAAACATTGGGTAGATGAGGTCATCCACAGACAATTGATTTTCTGCCATTAGGCGACGGCTAAAGTCGTGCTTACGCATACGGCGCATACGGCGACCTGGGAATTGACCTTGAATTGAAACAGACACTAGATTCTCCTTGCCTAGTCTAAGCACCGAAATGCTTAGATATGAAAAGTGCTAAATACAGGCAAAAGCATATCACTGATGGCTCAGGACGCTAGCAGTAAAATATAAAACCCACTCAAAAACAGGGATAAATGGCAAAAAATGACCTTCTCCTCACACTGCCGTATACTCATGACAACTCAGTAAAGACTGCTTTCAGGACAAAATAATGATCGACACCCATGCTCATATTTACGCGAGCGAATTCGATGAAGACCGTGAACAAGTCGTGCAGCGCGCACTGGCTCAAGGTATTGATACCATTCTATTGCCGAACATCGATTTAGATTCTATCGAGCCAATGTTAGCGACGGAAGCTCAGTTTCCTGATGTGTGTCGTTCAATGATGGGCTTACACCCTTGTTATGTGGATGCGAATATCGAGCAAACCCTCAAAACCATTCGAGCTTGGTTTGATAAACATGACTTTATCGCCGTGGGTGAGATTGGTATCGACTTGTACTGGGATAAAACCTTCAAGGCTGAACAAGAGATGGCTTTCGTGACTCAACTGCAGTGGGCAAAAGAGCTCGATCTGCCAGTGGTGATCCACACGCGTGATTCCACTGAAGAGACACTAGCCTTACTTCGTAAAGAACAAGATGGCAGCTTACGTGGTGTCTTTCACTGCTTTGGCAGCAGTCTAGAAGAAGCTCAAGCGATCAATACGCTCGGCTTCCACCTCGGTTTAGGTGGTGTTTCAACCTTTAAGAATTCAGGAATGGATAAGGTGATCCCACATCTAGATATGGACTACGTTATCTTAGAAACAGACTGCCCTTACTTAGCACCAGCGCCAAACCGTGGTAAACGCAATGAACCCGCGTATACGGAGTTAGTGGCAAAACGCATCGCTGAATTGCGCGGGATTAGCCTTGAAGAAGTCGACAGTATAACGACCAGCAACGCTAAATTACTGTTTGGTTTATAATATCAATCACAGTAAGTCATCAGAAAATAACGCAGTTATCGAGCTTTAAAACAAGTGAGCGTAACCCGTTATTTATGACGATGGTATAATCGACATTCGATAAACAGACACAATAAAAAAGCGGCCTCGGGCCGCTTTTTTTATGTTTTTTTTGCTGTAAGACTCTAATAAATAAAGCTATTGTAACCCTTTTCGAATTAAGACTCAGCTTCTTCATCCGCATCTGGCTTACGCACATAGAAACGCGCGAAGAACAGACCAATCTCAAACAAAATACACATTGGAATCGCCAACAGTGTCTGCGAGATCATATCGGGAGGTGTCAGCATCATGCCGACGATAAAAGCACCGACAACAATGTACGGACGCTTTTCAGACAGAGCCTTAGGCGTTGTCGCCCCCGTCCAACATAACAAGATAATTGCTACTGGTACTTCAAAGGCAATACCAAAAGCAAAGAACAGCGCGAGTACAAAATCGAGATAACTTGATATGTCTGTTGCAAACTCTACCTGCCCTAAGGAAATAGCCGTGAAGAAACTAAATACCAATGGGAATACTACGAAGTAAGCAAACGCTACACCACAGTAAAACAGCAAAGAACTTGAAGCCAATAGCGGCATGATCAAGCGTTTTTCATGCTTGTACAAACCCGGAGCAACAAAGGCCCACACCTGATACAAAATAAACGGCACCGCGACAAAAATAGACGCGATTAAAGTTAATTTTAGCGGTGTAAAAAATGGCGATGCAACATCCGTTGCGATCATCGTCGCCCCTTCAGGCAGACGATCTACCAAAGGTGCTGATACGAATTCATAAATATCATTAGCAAAATAAATTAGCCCGACAAATACCACTAGAATGGCGACAATCGCGCGTAGTAGGCGATTACGTAATTCTAGAAGATGGCTAATTAAAGGCTGTGTCTGCTCAGTCGAAGACATGTCAAACCTCTTAAACAGGAAGATCGAAAAGGAGCCGCGCACCTATCTATCCAGTTGAATTGGTATCCACTTGAATAGATATCTACTTGAATAGCTATCGACTTAAACATCTAGCGACTCAAGTATCCGGCGACTCCTCCTTGCGAGACTATTCGGCTTTCTTATCTGACGGTACTGAAGCCTCACTGTTGACCTGAATGGTTTCAGATTCCACAGTTTCCGTGACACTAGGTTCAGTCTCACTTGGCTTATCAGACTCAGGCTTAGCATACGGACGTTGAACTTGAGCAGCGGCCTGCTTGAGTTCATCGACTGACGCTTTTAGGTCTGGAGATAAATCTTCCATACCCATTTTTTCCGCCTTGCGTAGGTTTTCTTGCAGCTCTTGCACCTTAAGCTCGTGAGAAAGTTCATCTTTCACACTGTTTGCCATGCTTTTCGCTTGTCCAACAAACTTGGAAATACTGCGAATTGCAACGGGCAAACGCTCAGGTCCTAAAACCACTAACCCAACGACAGATATTAATACCAGTTCCCAAAAACCGATATCAAACACGATTTACGCCTGCTCTTTGTCTTTCTTTGTTTCAGCAGTTGTTTCAGCGCTAGCTTCTTTCTTCTGCTGTTCAATATTCTTTGGTTCGAAGTCTGCATCTTTCTTATCTGCAGGCTTGTCTTCATCGCTCATCGCTTTTTTGAAGCCTTTCACCGCTGAACCTAAGTCACCACCCATACCGCGCAGTTTCTTTGTTCCGAAAAGTAAAATTACAATTACAGCAATGATTAGAAGTTGCCAAATACTGATACCACCCATTGTCATTGTCCTCGGGTCTGTCTACACATAAAAAATATTAAGAGAGTCTACTGTCTAACGACGGTAAGCTCGCCAACTAAGCAACCAAAATGTGACACCTGCGATGCCACAGCCCATAGATAGCTGCTCATAAGGGCTTGAAACTAATATTGCGGAGCATACGACTAAAGTGGCTCCAACGCCAAACAAAAACTTTCCAGTTGCTTGCTGACGCTTACTATCTCGGTAACCTTGATAAAGCTGATCCATTCTGTGGTTCATCGCTTTACCTTGGCGCAAGCTGTCATAAAGCAGCTCTGGCAGCTCTGGCAGTTTTTCTGCCCAGAATGGCGCGCGCTCTTTTACTGCGTTGATCACAGCTTGCGGCCCCACCTGATTCATCATCCAGGTTTCAAGGAAAGGCTTAGCCGTCGCCCACAAATCAAGCTGCGGATACAACTGGCGACCTAGGCCTTCCACATACAACAAGGTCTTCTGCAGAAGCACCAACTGAGGCTGAACCTCCATGTTGAAACGTCTTGCTGTATTAAATAAGTTTAGCAACACATGGCCAAATGAGATCTCGCCAAGTGGTTTTGCAAAAATTGGCTCACACACCATACGGATCGCGAACTCAAAATCATTGACGTTGGTGTCGTGTGGCACCCACCCCGAATCAACGTGCAGCTCGGCGACTTTACGGTAATCTCGATTGAAGAAAGCCAACAGGTTCTCTGCTAAATAGCGCTTATCTTCACTGTTGAGCGTGCCGACAATGCCACAATCCAAACCAATCCACTGAGGGTTATCTGGATTCTCTGGGTTAACGAATACGTTGCCCGGGTGCATGTCTGCATGAAAAAAGCTATCACGGAATACTTGGGTGAAGAATACCGTCACGCCACGTTCCGCGAGCAATTTCATGTTGGTGCCGTTGGCTTCTAGCGTTTCAATATCGGATACTTGAATACCATAGATTCGCTCTGACACCATCAGGGTTTCACTGCTTAGATCAGGGATAACCTCTGGAACATACAACTCTTCACTACCTTCAAAATTACGTCGCAGTTGAATGGCATTGGCAGCCTCGCGGCGCAGGTCTAGTTCATCAAGTAACGTTTTTTCGTACTCGTGAACGACTTCAACCGGTTTCAAACGACGTGCTTCAGGAAGCGACTTAGCGACTATACGCGCCATTCGGTGCATCAGTTTTAGATCTGCATCAATCACCGGGCGAATATCAGGGCGAATTACCTTCAGAACAATCTCACGACCGCTCTCTTTAAGCTTCGCAGTATGCACCTGAGCGATAGAAGCTGAAGCCAGTGGCTCGATATCAAAATCGGTAAACCAGTTATCAAGGCTACCACCGAGGGCTTTTTCCATATCTCGTTTAGCCAATTGACCATCAAATGGCGCCACTTGGTCTTGCAATAGTGCCAGCTGATCAGCGATATGAGGAGGAAATAGGTCGCGACGTGTCGACATCATCTGCCCAAACTTGATCCACACAGGGCCAAGTTCTTGCAGCGCAAGGCGCAAGCGATGACCCAACTCTTTATCTTGATGCTTGTTCTTAAGCCAAAACAGTGACTTTCGCGCCAGCAAAGGGGCTTTGGTCAGCTGGTGCTCAGGCATCAATTCATCAAGGCCGTATTCCAACTGTACCTTGATAATATGATAAAGACGTTTCAGTTCTGTTGGGGTCATGCTTTCTCCAACAGAGCGTTCAATTTAGCTTCAAGACGTGCAGCTGAGCTTTTCACGTCGTCAACCTGATCGCAAAAATGTGCCACTTCTAATGGCGCTGGTGCAATCTTCCACTCTTCAGTTAATATCTGAGCGAGATGGTTTTGATGCTTAGTCGCTTGCTTAGCCACAAGGCCGCCGACATTCTTAACGCCTTGTACTAAGGTATGCGCAACCACGTCGCCCGTCACACGCGATAGCCACTCTTCCAAGTCAGGCTTGCAGTCTGTCATTAGCTGAGCAAATTTTTGTGCCAGTTGAATATCACCTTCTAGAATCAGCTTATCTTGCTTGATCAACTTGGTGATGTTCGATTGCTCACGCAGTTCAGGCAGTACCGATAGGTTCAAAGATAGGTAGCAATCTGGTTGCCCTTCGTATTCAGACAACACATCGATTTGTTGGCTAAAAACGAAAGTGAGAGTTTTATTCAGCTCTTTCAAATTAACTTGAATGATCTGCCCCTTTAAACGAGACAAACGACGAACCAAAGCTGGATCATCGTTCACGAAAGTATTTAAAGAGGTTTCAATAACCGCGGTGACCAATGGATCAAATGGCATGACTGTCCTTACCTTTGAAAACGGATAAGCCTTAACCTATCCGTTCTATCTTTATTCTTATTTTTTAGCACACTCAACGAGCCTGCTACCAAGTTCGACTAGAACTTGTAACCACGATGCAGCGCAACAATGCCGCCCGTTAGGTTGAAGTATTTAGTATTTTCAAAACCCGCTTCTTGCATCATGCCTTCCAAGGTTTCTTGGTTAGGGTGCATGCGGATAGATTCTGCAAGGTAACGATAGCTGTCTGCATCGTTAGCAATCAGCTCACCCATTTTTGGCAATAGGTGGAAAGAGTATGCATCGTAAACCTTTGATAGAGGCTCAAGCACTGGCTTAGAAAACTCAAGAACCAACAGACGACCGCCCGGCTTAAGTACGCGGTACATTGAACGCAGTGCTTGGTCTTTATCGGTTACGTTACGCAGACAGAAGCTGATGGTAATGCAATCGAAGTAGTTGTCTGGGAAAGGCAGTTCTTCAGCGTTTGCTTGAACATAATGTACGTTGCCAACAATACCGCTATCACGCAGTTTATCGCGGCCCACATTCAGCATTGAGTTGTTGATATCAGCAAGAACCACGTGGCCTTTTTCACCAACGATGCGCGAGAATTTCGCAGTAAGGTCGCCAGTACCACCACCAAGGTCTAGGATACGTTGACCGGGGCGAACGCCGCTGCAATCAATCGTGAATCGCTTCCACAAGCGGTGAACACCACCCGACATTAAGTCATTCATGATGTCGTATTTAGCGGCTACAGAGTGAAATACCTCTGCTACTTTCGCGACTTTTTGGTCTTTCGCGACTGTTTCGAAACCAAAGTGTGTGGTTTCTGACTCTACTGCTGAATTTGTCTGCACGCTTGTGTCCATAATGCTGTTATCTACCATGGTAAGTTCTCATCGACAGTACACTCTCTCTTTAGAGGCGCTGCGGCCGATTAGTTTACTTTATCCTCAGCGGGTTGTCTTTCTACTAAGGAGGCATTTTCTGAAAAAGCCTCATTTTGAGCGATTTCCGCCAAGCCAACCGAGATAGGTTTCTTCACCTCAACACCCAATTGCTTAAAGCTTTCGGCCTGACGAATCACGTTACCACGACCAGTCACCAGCTTATTCATGGCACCTTGGTAGCTTTGGTTGGCTCTGTCTAATGAGCTACCAAGGCCTTCCATATCATCAACAAACAAGCGCAGCTTGTCGTAAAGTTTGCTCGCACGTTCTGCGATAACCTGTGCGTTCTGGTTCTGTCTATCGTTGCGCCACAGGTTATCAATGGTACGCAGTGCCACCAGCAGAGTGGTTGGGCTGACCAAGATGATGTTTTGCTCCATCGCATCTTTCACCAAGCTAGGATCAGCCTGAATCGCCACTTGAAATGCTGGCTCAACCGGGATAAACATCAACACGTAATCCAAGCTCTGTATGCCTTTGAGCTGATGATAATCTTTCTGGCTTAAGCCTTTGATGTGCGCTCGCAGTGACACCAAGTGATCACGCAATGCAGCATCGCGTTGCTGATCGGTTTCGGCATTGAAGTAACGTTCAAAGGCCACCAGCGCCATTTTCGAATCGACTACCACTTGCTTATCTTGTGGCAGATGAACAATCACATCCGGTTGATAACGCTTGCCCGCATCGTTTTGCAGGTTCACTTGCGTTTGGTATTCGTGGCCTTCACGCAGCCCTGATTCAGCAAGCACGCGAGCCAGTACCACCTCGCCCCAGTTACCTTGTTGTTTGTTATCACCCTTTAACGCTTGAGTCAGGTTCACCGCTTCACGCGTCATACTCTCATTAAGACGCTGCAGGTTTTTAAGCTCATGCACCAAGGTATGACGCTCTTTGGCCTCTTGGCTGAAGCTATCGTTCACTTGTTTCTTGAAGCCTTCCAACTGCTCTCTCAATGGAGACAACAAACCTTCTAAGCTCTGCTTATTCTGCTGATCGACCTTGGCGGTTTTGGTTTCAAACAATTGGTTCGCTAACAATTCAAACTGCTGCTTAAGTCGTGACTCGGCTTGCTCTAGCAACTGCAGCTTTTCACTATTGGCGAGGTTTTCTTGATCGTGCCTTGCTTCTTGTTCGCGCAGCTCGGCTTCTAATTCAGACTTATGCTCCTTAAGCACATTGATCTCATCAGCGTACTGCTGACGCTCTTGCTTTACCGCCTCAAAGTAGCGCAGCTTTTCCATTGCAGCCATCACCTTACCGTGCGCCTGCTTGAGCTCGAATGCCGCTTTGTCTCGGTCATCATCTAATTCATTGAGTTCTTGTTGCGCTTCTGCAAGTGATGATTTGAGCTGAGCTTGCTGAGATTCATGCAACAAACGATCGGACTCTAGCTGCTGCTCGAGCAATCGCTGCTGGAAAGAGAGCTTTTGTTTAATCCACCAACCCACGACACCACCGCTGACGAGCGCGCCAGAAGTTGCAGCAATAAGCGTTGCCTGATGTTCGATAATCCATTGCATGATAATGATTTAGCCTAATTGGAAATAACTCATTAAATGGTATTTTGATACTGGATAAATGTCCAGTTTGCCGTATTAAAATTCGACAGATAGACTAGGCGCTCCGTATTCTGTCCCATCAAATTAGAATGAGTTGCCATGAACGAACGTCGTGCCTTGGGCTTTGGCCTTTCCGCAGTACTGCTGTGGTCAACGGTCGCTACTGCTTTTAAGCTGACCCTTGCTGAGTTTTCACCGATTCAAATGCTGACTATCGCTAGCATTGTGTCATCGATTGCGCTGATCGCAGTCTGCGCCTTTCAAGGCAAGCTTTCTCAGCTGAGTACTACGTTTCTTTCAAACCCTTGGTACTACCTACTGCTCGGCTTAGTCAACCCATTGGCCTATTACCTGATTCTATTCAAAGCCTACGACCTACTGCCCGCATCTCAAGCTCAAGCTATCAACTACAGCTGGGCTATCACGCTAACCTTAATGGCGGCGGTTTTTCTGGGGCAAAAGATTCGTAAACAAGATTGGATTGCTTGTACCTTCAGCTATGCGGGTGTGGTAGTTATTGCGACTAAAGGCGATGTGTTAGGCATGCAGTTCGATAGCCCACTCGGTGTGGCACTGGCGCTGCTTTCTACTCTGCTTTGGGCGGGATATTGGATTCTCAACACCAAGAACAAGGCGGACCCAGTGGTTGGCGTGCTGCTTGGTTTCTTAGTGGCATTACCATTCGCGATCGGTTTAACCATTTTTGAGGGCGAAAGCTTTAGCCAAATTACGGCGAAGGGTTGGATGGCGGTGACTTACGTTGGTCTGTTCGAGATGGGGATTACCTTTGTATTGTGGTTATCAGCACTCAAGCTAACCAACAATACGGCGCGTATCAGCAACCTAATTTTTGCCTCGCCATTTATCTCACTGATGCTACTTTCAACCATCATTGGCGAAGAGATTCACCCGGCGACACTGTTTGGCTTAGTACTGATCATTGCTGGCTTGGTGATTCAACAGATCAAGTTTTCAAAAAACAAAGCTGCGTAAATAAGAGCTAAAAGATTCGATTGATCACGAAAAGCTATTGATAAAGTCGAATCTAGAGCTAGAACACAATGTTAGATACAAAAATGGCGAGTCGTATGACTCGCCATTTTTATGTAATTTAAAATCTATGGGTAAGCTTAAACCCACTGACCTGCTGCAAAGCCAGAGCTCCAACACCATTGGAAGTTATAACCTCCAAGCCAACCTGTTACGTCCATTACTTCACCTATGAAGTAGAGACCAGGCACACTCTTACACTCCATGGTTTTCGAAGATAAGTGATCAGTATCCACACCGCCTAAAGTCACTTCGGCCGTTCGGTAGCCTTCGGTGCCGTTTGGCGCGATTTTCCAATTTTCTAAGTGATCTACGATGTCGTTCAGCTGTTTTTCATTGAACTGCTTGAGCGGCTTGTCTTCCAGCTCTTTACGATCAATTAGCACTTCCACAAAACGCTTCGGCAGTGCTTTCGCTAAGGTGTTTTTCAGGCTCTGATTTGGGTGCTTCTCGCGAGAGTTAGCCAGCAGTTCAGCTACATCGACTTCAGGCACTAAGTTAATCGAAACCGACTGACCCGCTTTCCAGAACGAAGAAATTTGCAGAACTGAAGGACCCGATAGGCCGCGGTGAGTAAACAGCAACGCTTCTTTGAACAAGGTTCCGTCTTGCGCAGTGATCTCGGCAGGAATTGCGATACCAGAAAGCTCGGCGAAAGCTTCTTTATCTTCTTTATGCAGAGTGAATGGCACTAAGCCCGCCGTAGTCGGCATCACAGACAAACCAAATTGCTCGGCAATCTTATAGCCAAATGGCGTTGCGCCCAGTTTAGGCATCGACAAACCGCCTGTCGCTACAACTAATGAGTCACACTCAACTTGGTCGGTATTGAGGTGCATCTTGAAGCCAGCGTCTGTTTTTTCGATGGAGTGAACATCACAACGGTAGCGCTGTTCAACTTTCGCTTGCTTACACTCGTCAAGCAGCATGCTCACGATGTCTTTTGCTGTGTGGTCATTCACACAGAACAACTGCCCGTGATCGCGTTCTTCGAACTCAATGCCGTACTTGCTCACCATCGAGATAAAATCCCAGTTAGTGTATTGAGATAAAGCTGACTTCACGAAGTGAGGGTTATTACACAGGAAGTTGTTGGCTGAAACATCATAGTTAGTAAAGTTACAACGACCGCCACCTGAGATTAAGATTTTTCTGCCTGGTTTCTTTGCATGATCAACCACCAGCACTCGTCGGCCGCGTTTGCCCGCTTCCGCAGCGCACATTAAGCCCGCGGCGCCCGCACCAATTACGATTACATCAAATTTTTCACTCATGTGGTTCTGCTTTTCTTCACTTGTGCAGCCCGAGTACGCCCTGTTCTCGAAATGCCATCAATAAAAAAGGATGCGCATAAACAGCACATCCTTACTAATTGCTCGCTATTTTAGCGGCAATTTTAAACTTTGCAATTGATGTTCAATTGTACAATTTTCAGACAACAGCAAGCCACTGTTTGGCTTAGCGAACCAACAACCGAAGCTTTACACCAAAAACCTAAGCTCTACTTCAATCGTACTAAATGACTTAGACGATGAAAGAAGACAGCAACGTTACACCTAGCAGAGCAGAAGAGAGTATGAATAACTGCCTTACACGATCGCACTTCGACATAAAAACTTCGTCGTGATGGTGGTGATACTCTTTGCTTTTGATGTAACTAAACAGGCGAACCTGTTTGGTCATATTGCCATGAGTTGTGAAGAACCCACCTCCGTCTACTTGTTGATATAGTAGCGGATGTGCTTCTCGCATAATATAAATGAGTGTTCTTAGCGCAGTAAAATAACGCGCCCAGTTCACACAAGTCACAACCATTAGTGCAAATAGAATAGTGTCGCCGCTGATCATCCTTTCCTCCTTACATCTTCATAAGAAAACTCAAAAGAAAAAGATAATCAGTGTCTTTCTCGTACTACCTAAACGGCAGGAGCTTCCATAATTGAAGATGAACCATCTTTTGCCAATTGCGCTAGGTCTTTATCAATAAAGAACAATGCCTTACCGTCTTCACCAACAAGCTCTAGCTTATCCAATACACCTTTAAACAACTTCTCTTCTTCGTGTTGCTCTGCAACGTACCATTGCAGGAAGTTAAAGGTTGAGTAATCTTGTGTGCTGAAAGCAACGTGAGCCAGTTTGTTGATCTTTTGAGTAATCATTTGCTCATGTTCGTAAGTTTCACGAAACACAGCCCCAAGGCTATCAAATTCATGTTTTGGCGCTTCAATCGCACCTAAAATTGGCATTGCACCTGTCTCACTTACGTAAGTAAAAAGACGCTGCATGTGTTCCATTTCTTCTACTGCATGAACACGCAGAAACTCTGCTGCACCTTCAAATCCTTTGTCTTCACACCAAGCACTCATTTGTAAGTATAGGTTGGATGAGAAAAATTCTAGATTAATTTGATCGTTCAGTTGCTCTACCATAGTTTTTGATAGCATTTAAGACTCCTAATTACATCTTCAGTTTTCTCTACTATATCACTATTTTATGAATATCTCGCAGGCCATTAGTTAACCAATATTTCGAGCAATCATTACGCAAGACAGTGGATATGAGATCACTTCAGCAAAAAAAGGCATTGCATAGTGCTAGTCTTTAGTTAGGCAATGAATAGAGGAGGTAGCGATATGAGTTATAAACATATTTTGGTCGCAGTCGATTTATCAGATGACAGCAAATTACTTGTGGATAAAGCGGTAGCATTGGCTAAGCCATTGGAAGCCAAAGTCTCTTTTATCCATATCGATATTAATTACGCAGAGCTCTATACCGGCCTAATTGATATCAACATGGCAGAAACCCAGCACAACGCGATGGAAGCATCTCGAGTTCAGCTACAAAATTTTGCAGAACACGCTCAATACCCTATAACCCACACCTTAGTGGGCAGCGGCGACCTAAGTCATGAACTGTGTGACACCATCAACGAGTTCAATGTTGATTTAGTGGTTTGCGGGCACCATCAAGACTTCTGGAGCAAACTGCTCTCTTCAACACGACAACTGATCAATGCCTCGCCGGTTGATATGCTGGTCGTGCCTCTAAGAGATTCAGAAGACTAATGAATTAAGGTTAGGTAACATACAGCTCATATCTTATTAACGAAGTTTTTATATGAGCTATTTAGCTAGTGTTACCCTCTTATGGGCCTTCTCTTTTAGCCTGATCGGCGTTTACCTTGCTGGTCAGGTTGATTCTTGGTTCTCTGTATTAATGCGTGTTGCCCTTGCTGGCATTGTATTTCTTCCTTTCCTTAAGTTTCGAGGTATCTCGCGTAAGCTGATCGCTAAGTTGATGGCTATTGGTGGTATCCAGCTTGGGCTGATGTACTGCTTCTATTATCAGTCTTTCTTGCTGCTATCCGTTCCTGAAGTCCTTCTGTTTACCGTTTTTACCCCAATTTACGTCACGCTTATTTATGACTTCCTCAAAGGACAATTCTCTCCGTGGTATTTAGTGACAGCAGCGATTGCTGTATTGGGCGCTGTATTCATTAAATTCGCGGGGATCAACGAAAACTTTTTAGTTGGTTTCCTCGTAGTCCAAGGTGCAAACCTGTGCTTTGCTATCGGCCAAGTTGCTTACAAAGTAGTGATGGAGAAGGAATCGACAGAGTTACCTCAGCGCACAGTATTTGGTTACTTCTATTTGGGTGCGTTGTGCGTCGCTTCGGTTGCTTTCATACTATTAGGTAACCCTGAGAAGCTGCCAACAACCACTCTTCAATGGGGCATCCTGATTTACCTTGGCTTGATTGCTTCGGGGCTAGGTTACTTTATGTGGAATAAAGGTGCATGCATGGTGAATGCTGGTGCACTGGCTGTAATGAACAACGCTTTAGTTCCAGCCGGCCTTGTAGTGAACATCCTGATTTGGAACAGAGATGTCGATTTGGTTCGATTGGCCATTGGCGGCGCGGTTATCTTGTTCTCTCTATTCGTCAACGAGACATGGGTGAAAAAGCGAGTTGCGAGATCCACAAGCAACGCCTAACCGCTTTCACTGAGCTAAGTGAACTAAACTAAGCTAAGTGAACAGAGCTAAATGAGTTGGCTCGGATAACCCAAAAAAGCAAAAGAGCGACCTAAGGTCGCTCTTTTTAAATCATCGTTGTAGCAATAAGCTATTCGTACCGGTTTCAGTGAATGTGATTATGGCTCACTACCTGAGTCTTGGTTTCAGTGAAAGCTACATCATCAAGTTGTAGGTTGATACGTTCAAGGTCACTTTCCAGTTTTTGACTTTTCTTAAACAGCTTTTGCTGCTTCTTAATCATCTTCGCGAGTTTTTTATTGTACTTCTCTTGTTTTTTGGCCGCTTTCTTCGCTCGCTTGAGCTCGGCTTTTTCATCACCACTCACATTAGCTATTCGTTTTTTCAGTTTGGCTTTTTTCTGTGATGCTTTTTGATCTACAACATCAGCGGCAATATCAGCAACAGCTGGATCGAACATTTGAACAACAGGTTCAAAAGTCTCGTTGATTTCAGCAAGTGATAGCTCGGGTGCAGGTAATGTTTCCGCTAGCAGGCCGCATGCGGCTTTTTCTTCAACGGGTTTATTTTGGCAGCCAAGAGGTGGGATTGCTGTTGGTTTGCATAGGTTCGCTTGATCCGCCGAAGAACGCGCACAAGAACGACACACAAACTTAGGTTCAGTAACCAAGCTGTGGATCTCTCCTAAATGTTCGGTGATATCTCGACGGTTTAACTTACAAAAGCGTTTAGCCATGCTACAACTCCAGCTAAGAATAATAATGATTCTTAGTTAGATATACATCCGTAATGCGACTATCGCAAGTGTTAAATAGTCATTTATCGTATTTATGACGGAAAATTTTCTTAGCGTGTCTCTAAGTTATTGATGCTTTCACTGAGTAATTAATGTCTTAACTAGGTCATTGATGCTTTCACATAAACATCAAAACGGTTCTTTTTAGTTTCGATTGCCATGCTCGGTTTTTGCTCGTCTAACCATGCTGCGTAATCCGGCCTTTTGACCACAACGCGCTTCGTTGCCAACTTCATCGCAGGCTCAAACAAGCCATCGGCATCCAGATCGGCGCCAACCAAAGATTGGAATACTCGCATCTCTTTCTTAACCAAAGCCGACTTCTTCTTGTTCTCTGGGTGTGGGTACATAGGATCGAGGTACACCACATCAGGCTGTTCAAAGTTAGGGTCGTTGCTAAGTTTATCCAGCGCGTCGTGACTTGAAGCGTGAATCAACTTCATACGTTCGCTAACCCAACCGCCGATGTCTGGGTCTTGTTGTGCTCTCTGCAGGCCGTCATCCAATAATGCTGCCACAACTGGATGTCGCTCTACCATCTGTACTTTACAACCCAAAGAAGCCAGCACAAACGCATCTCGTCCTAAACCAGCGGTGCCATCTAAGATAGTTGGTGTTGCGCCTTTGTTTAGACCCGCTGCCTTAGCAATTGCCTGACCTTTACCACCACCAAACTTACGTCTGTGACCGACTGCGCCTCCGACTAAATCAACAAAAATAGCGCCAAGCTTAGGTTCATCGACTTTACGTAGCTCAAGTCGCTCACGAGTCAGTACCAAAGCAAACTCGCTGCTTTCATCATGAGATAAATTCCAACGGGTCGCTAAGTCATTTAGATGATCGATTTGGGTGGCATCTTCGCAAATCAGTTGTAGTTGCAAGGTCGTCTCCAACAGACAGTAGTATTCAAAACAAAAGAGGCAACCAGTTTACCTGATTGCCTCAACAATACATATTAGCGGTGCAAACTATTAGCTCTGAAAGCAATGAGCGCTGCAAGTGCTAGTACTAAAGAATGGTCATCGTGTCGCTTGGTTCACTTAATCTAAGTGCTCTAACGCTCGCTCTTGCTGTAACTCTTCAACGAGCTCTGCGAGTGGCTTAGGTCGACCAATAACATAGCCCTGAGCATAGTTAACACCGAGTTCAATCAACTTATCGAGAACCTGAGTATTTTCAACAAACTCAGCTACCGTGTGCTTGCCCATCTGCTTCGCTAAATCATTGATCGAACGAACCATCACATAATCCATCTCGTTAACATCAATATCACGCACAAACAGGCCATCAATTTTCACAATATCAACGGGTAATGCCTTCAGATATCCGAATGACGATAAGCCTGAACCAAAATCATCCAGAGCAATCAAACAGCCGAGCTCTTTAATTCGAGTGAAGAACTTGATTGCCTGCTTCATATTACTCATCGCGGCCGTTTCAGTTATTTCTAGACAAATCTTATGGCAAGGCACTGACGAGTGCGCCAAACTTTCAATCAAGAACTCAACAAACTCTCGGTTACCCATCGAGTGACCAGAAAGGTTTATCGAACACATCCCCAAATCATCAACGAGATGCGGGCGTTGCTCCAACCAACTCAACGTCTGACTGACGACTTGGCGATCAATCAAATGCGCGATGTTATAGCGCTCGGAGGCTGGCATGAAAATCCCCGGTGAAATGTACTCACCTTGGACGTTCTTGATCCGCACCAGTATCTCAAAGTGCATTTTGTTGCTATTTTCCTCTAGGCCAAGAATACGTTGAGCAAACAACTCCAAGCGATCATTAGCTAAGGCTTCATGTACCAAGTTAACGCATTCCATTTCTAAATGGCGGCGGCGAAGATCTTCATCATCTTGATGATAAAGGTGATAACGATTTCGCCCTTCCTCTTTAGCGGCATGGCAAGCGGCATCCGCCTGTGCATGCACCATTTGTGATGAAGCGGCAGTATGATCAATCAATCGAATTCCGATAGAACAGGTAAGATTGAGGTGAATATCGCCCCATAAAAATGGACTCTCACTCATCATCGATATAATACTGTGACAGACATTAACAGCATCTCGCTCAGTACAATCTTTGATTAATACCGCAAACTCGTCTCCCCCCATCCGAGCTAAAACAGCATTGTAAGGAAGCACATCTTCTATCAGATTAGCGCTAAATAAGATCGCGGCATCACCCGCTTCATGCCCAGCGGTATCGTTCAGTACCTTCAATTGGTCCAAATCTAAGAACAACATCGCATGAGTTCTCATATGACTCTCAACCTCTTTCAGCGCCTTTTGTAGCTCTTGCTCAAAGTGGTTGCGGTTGAAAGTATCTGTAAGCAGGTCATAACGCGCTTGGTATTCTAACTTTTCAGAAAGTTCGCGGGTTTCAGTAATATCCTCTCCCACAATCAACAGCTGACCCGAGTCGACCAATGGACGAATATTTTCACGAATCCAGATCGTTCTACCGTCCGCATGACGATACTCGATATCACGGCGCCACACGCCGCGAATTTTGTGCTGTGGTTGCAACAAGATATGACGAGGAATCATCGCGTTCTCATCCACATAGAACTCTCTAGGGCGATGCCCTAACAGTTGATCAAGTGGATAACCTAGTAGCTCTTCAGCAAACTGGTTCACTTGTTGGATACGATTGTTGACATCCAGTGTAATCATCATCACCGGCTGCTTGTCGTAATACAGTTTGAGATTCGCTTCACGTTGGAACAATTTGTTCTCAGCAAGCTTTCGCGAGGTAACATCACGAGCTTCAAATAAGAACTGAATGGTGTCCTCTTCACTGATCGGCATCGGCTTTAAAGAGATATCTAGCACCATTCCACCACGATCACGGCACCATACCTCAGCCTCAAATCGTAGGGTTGGATAATCATCTCTTTCAGCAAAATACTCCTTTAGCACTTCGCCCGCGGCATCATCCCAATATTCTTGGAGAGGTGTTCCCAATTTATAACCTTGATTATAAAGAAGCTCATGCAGCTTACTGTTGCTCGAAAGCAGTACACCGCCCTTATCAATAATGCCCATGAACTGTAGGCTTTGATCGAATATTGACTCCAGTAACAGCTGGCTTTGTCGGCTGGCACGTTCACTTTTCTTAAGGCGGTTGAGGTAGTAAACCAAAGTCGCAATAACACACGACATAACCAAAAACAGCAAACCTATTGTTCGAATTTCATCGTGATAACGTACCAAGAATGACTGAGGCTTATTGAGAAAAGTAATTGAAGCTTCATTCTCAGTTCCCAGCCCCCAGCGTGACATCTGTTGGTAGTCGAGTTTAATCTCCGATGCGCCAGGAGCGACTAAAGGCAGAGGTTCATTTGGGTTTGCTAATACCTTTAGTAAAACACGTCCCGTATCTCGACCTTGCGTTTCACCACTTTGAATAACACCGCCTATCGCCCCAAAACCCAACCCCAAATCGTGCACCATATACAGTGGCATTTGGGTTTTAATGTTCAATTGTCGCCAGTCTTCAACACTACTCACGTTACCTTTAGCATCGCGATAATATGCCCAAAAGAGTAAGCTCTGATCTAGATCGGTTCGCTGAGAAAACGCAATTAATTCTTGGTAAGAGTCAGGCACATAGTGCTCCAACAAATCGGAAAAGTTGGGGTGGGCCTCAATAGAACGATCGATTTGTGAGCGGATAGCCTCACCGGTTACTGAATGGTCAGTAACAATGTATATCTTCTTTATGTTTGTTTGAAGGCGCTTAATTAGCTCAATATTACCCAACAAATCAATATCTTCAGTAATACCCGTCGCGTTCAAACCTTCAATCATTTCAGGGGAAAAATTGTTGATGCCACCAAAGATTACTGGCGTATCCTTGAGATCGGGCGCAAGGCGCTTCATTAAATTAAGGGCGTTATTGTCACTGACTACAACCGCAGCAAATTCTTCATGCATCAACTTGGTGTGATAAAGCTGATAAACGCGCTCTAAGTATTCTGGGTTTTGAGTTCGTTTACTATCCAAATAAACAACTCGATAGGATAGTCGATCACGGTCCAGTTCTTCTGATAATCCTTTGTGGAAATCATCAGTCCAGAAAAAACCCTGATGATAAGAGTGAATAACCAACACATCTTTTGTTTGAGCTGAAACAAAAGCACTCCAACACATAACAATCAAAAACAACGAAAATCGCACTGAATTCACCCTAACACTATAGTTGCTGCTAATATTATCACCCTTGGCTATGATGTGTACTAAAGCCGGTATGTTTTTTATTCACCTTAAGGATTATGCATGTCCACAACTACAGCTCGTCTAGATGATCTAGACCGTGCCATTCTCAAAACTTTGATGGAAGATGCGCGCACGCCTTATGCTGAAATGGCAAAGAAATTCGATGTCAGCCCCGCGACGATTCACGTTCGTATCGAAAAGATGAGATCGGCCGACATTATTGAGCGAACCGAGGTTGTGGTAAACACTAAGAAGCTTGGTTACGACGTGTGTTGTTTTATTGGTATCAACCTTAACGCAGCTCGCGACTACCACTCAGCCATTGCTAAGCTTAATGCGTTAGACGAAGTGGTTGAGGCTTACTACACCACTGGCGCCTACAACATTTTCGTTAAACTGATGTGTAAATCGATCGAAGAGTTGCAGTTCGTACTGATTGATAAATTGCAAGCGATTGACGAGGTTCAATCGACTGAGACATTGATTTCATTGCAAAATCCTATCAATCGCAATGTAAATCCATAGTCGTTTGATAAATCGATACAAAAAGAGCCTCACAAGGAGGCTCTTTTTACATTCTGACCAGCTCAATATTAAGCGCTGATACCCGCATGACGCAGCATCGCATCGATTTGAGGCTCTCGACCACGGAAGCGCTTGAACAGCTCCATCGGCTCTTCACTCCCCCCCATTTCAAGAATGTTATTCAAGAAACGATTACCGGTTTCAGTGTTGAAGATCCCCTCTTCTTCAAATGCAGAGAACGCATCTGCAGACAATACTTCTGCCCATAGGTAGCTGTAGTAACCCGCGCTGTAGCCACCAGCAAAGATATGACCAAAGCTGTGTGAGAAGCGGTTCCAATCAAGACTTGGCAGTACCGACACCTTAGACTTAACATCCGCTAGTGTTTCTAGGACGCGAGCACCCACTTCTGGATCGTATTCTGTGTGCAGTGTGAAATCGAACAGACCAAGCTCTAGCTGACGCAGGATAAACATCGCAGATTGGAAGTTCTTCGCCGCTAGCATCTTCTCTAACATCTCTTTTGGTAGCGCTTCACTCGTTTCGAAGTGACCAGAAATGAACGACAGCGCTTCCTCTTCCCAACACCAGTTTTCTAGGAACTGACTTGGTAGCTCAACGGCATCCCAAGGCACACCGTTGATACCCGCGACTGCGCCCGCTTCAACTTGCGTTAACATGTGGTGAATACCGTGGCCAAATTCGTGGAACAAAGTGACCACTTCATCGTGAGTAAACAGTGCTGGTTTATCACCGACGGGTTTGTTGAAGTTACACGTTAGGTAAGCGACTGGTGTTTGTAGATCGCCAGATTCAGTAATACGACGACCACGACAGTCATCCATCCAAGCGCCACCACGTTTGTGTTCACGTGCGTATAGATCTAGGTAGAAGCTACCGCGCAATGTGCCTGTCGCATCAAAGATGTCAAAGAAGCGCACTGAATCATGCCATGTATCCACACCTTCACGCTCAGTCACAGACATACCAAACACACGGTTTAGTACTTCGAACAAACCAGAAACTGCGTTCGACTCAGGGAAATATGGGCGAAGCTCTTCATCAGAGATCTCGAACAAGTTCTGTTTTTGTTTCTCGCTGTAGTAAGCGATGTCCCACAGGTTTAGCTCAGAGACACCAAACTCTTTCTCAGCAAACTGACGTAGCTCTTCTACTTCACGCTCACCTTGCGGTTTGGCTTTTACTGCTAGGTCGTTAAGGAAACCAAGTACTTGGTCTGGCGTTTCTGCCATCTTAGTCGACAGAGATTTTTCGCTGTAAGTGCTAAAGCCAAGCATGCGTGCGATCTCGTGACGAAGCTTAAGTTGCTCAGTGATGATCTCAGTGTTGTCCCACTTACCAGCATTTGGACCGCGATCTGAAGCACGCGTTACGTAAGCTTCGTACAGCTCTTTACGCAGTTCTTGGTTATCACAGTACGTCATCACCGGTAGATATGATGGGATATCTAGAGTCAGTAGGTAACCTTCCTGCTCTTTAGCTTCTGCCGCGGCTTGTGCTGCTGCCAATGCCGACTCAGGCATACCGGCCAGTTCAGCAACGTCTGTTACCTGCTTGCTCCAACCCATGGTTGCATCAAGCACGTTGTTTGAGAATTGAGAACCTAGCTCAGATTGGCGCTTGCTGATCTCGCCGTAACGGTGCTGCTCGTCTGCAGGTAAGCCAATACCCGACAACTCGAAATCACGCAGTGCGTCAGTAATCGTTTTCTGTTGAGCTTGATCTAATGCAGAGAATGCTTCACTCGCCTTGATCGCTTTATACGCTTCGAACAAACCTTTGTGTTGACCAACCCACGTGCCGTACTCAGAAAGCACAGGTAAACAGCTCTCATAAGCATCACGCAGTTCGTCGCTGTTCATAACAGAGTTCATATGGCTTATAGGTGACCAAATACGGCCTAAACGATCATCCACTTCTTCAATCGGAGCAACGAGGTTGTCCCAACTTGGTGAAGTATTACCTTCAAGTACTTGTTCTATCTTGTTGCGACACTCTTCAATCACTTGCTCAACCGCTGGCTTAACGTGCTCAGGTTTGATTTGTGAAAACGGAGGTAAGTCCGTGAAGGTTAATAGCGGATTAGACATATAAACATTCCTTTGGCTTTAGAGACTTTCGTCTTTTTTGTAATGAGGTCGTCTTACAGTCATCAGGCTAAGGATCGCCCTAAAAAATCACCTGCGAATAGTTATTAAATAGTGCCCATGAAGGCAAATTTCAATAGTAGAACCAATAACTAACTGCATATTGCGAACGACTGTTCCTGAATTGTTTGAGAACTTATGGTCCATTGGGGGTTATAATAGTCAAATTAACCCCACCTACACTAACCACACTCTAATTCGAGAGTGTTACGAGAGTTTAATTTGTTAAGTTATCGCCACAGCTTCCACGCGGGCAACCATGCCGACGTAGTAAAGCATATCGTACAGAGCCTTATTCTTAATTCTTTGAAACAGAAGGATAAGCCTTTTGTTTACCATGACACTCACTCTGGTGTAGGTCGTTACGACTTAACGCATGAATGGTCTGAAAAAACAGGCGAATACAAACAAGGTATTGCACGCATCTGGGCACAAACAGAACTTCCTGAAGACATTCAAAGCTACCTTGAGTCTATCTCAGCACTCAACAATGGCGAAAAACTGCGTTTCTACCCAGGTTCACCACGTGTTGCACGCGCACACCTACGTGACCAAGACCGCATGGTACTGACTGAGCTTCACCCAGCCGATCACCCGCTGCTTGAGCAAGAGTTCCACCGCGATCGTCAGGTATCTATCTATAAAGAAGATGGTTTTAAGCGCTTGAAGGGCAGCCTGCCACCAAAAGAGCGTCGTGGTTTGGTGCTTATCGACCCGCCTTATGAGCTGGCAAAAGAGTATCGTGATGTTGTGACTGCGATTGCTCAAAGCCATAAGCGCTGGGCAACTGGTATCTACGCAATTTGGTACCCAGTGGTAAATCGCTGTGATATCGAAGATATGATCGAAGGACTTGAAGGCTTAGGCATCAACAAAATTCTACAAATCGAACTTGGCGTATCACCAGACACTAACGAGCGTGGTATGACAGCATCAGGCATGATTGTTATCAACCCGCCTTGGAAGCTAGAAAGCCAAATGAACGAAATTCTTCCATTCTTGAAGGAAGCAATTGCGCCGGCAACCGGTCACTTCAAAGTAGAGTGGATCGTACCCGAGTAATCTCGAACTTAACGTCATGCTCTGACGAATATTCAGCAGATTGTGACGTACACGAATAAATTTTAAACAGGGTGATTGAGTTCAACCGATCTGCCCTCAATATAATAATTAGACAATTTAAGAATCTATAGGACGTAGGTGTTCAGTGCGCTCACTGTACCCACAGCCTTCAATAAATGGAGAAAGTAATGGCGACTCATTTTGATTACATCTGTATCGGCGGCGGTTCAGGCGGCATCGCATCAGCTAACCGCGCAGCAATGCACGGTGCAAAAGTTGCACTTATCGAAGCTCAAGACCTTGGTGGTACTTGTGTAAACGTTGGTTGTGTCCCTAAAAAGGTTATGTGGCACGGTGCTCAAGTTGCTGAAGCAATCAACCTATATTCAAAAGACTACGGCTTCGACGTTGACGTAAAAGGCTTCAACTGGGGCAAACTGGTTGAAAACCGCCAAGCGTACATTGGTCGTATCCACCAATCTTACGACCGTGTTCTTGGTAACAACAAAATAAACGTAATCAAAGGCTTTGCTAAGTTTATCGATGAGAAGACTGTTGAAGTTAACGGCGAACACTACACAGCAGATCACATCCTGATCGCGGTAGGTGGTCGTCCAACCATTCCAAATATCCCAGGTGCAGAATACGGCATCGACTCAAACGGTTTCTTCGATCTAATGGAGCAACCAAAACGCGTTGCGGTTATCGGCGCGGGCTACATCGCAGTTGAAATCGCAGGCGTTCTAAGCGCACTTGGCACAGAAACACACCTGTTCTGCCGTAAGGAGTCACCACTACGTAGCTTCGATCCGATGATCGTTGAGACATTGGTTGAAGTAATGGAAGCGGAAGGCCCAACACTTCACACGCACTCTGTGCCTAAAGAAGTAGTGAAAGAAGCAGACGGCACGCTGACTCTGCACCTAGAGAACGGCAACACTCAAAACGTTGACCACCTAATCTGGGCTATCGGCCGCCACCCAGCCACTGACGCTATCAACCTAGCATCAACTGGCGTTGAGACTAACGACCGTGGTTATATCAAGGTAGACGAGTTCCAAGCAACTAACGTTCCTGGCATCTACTGTGTTGGTGACATCATGGAAGGCGGTATCGAGCTAACTCCTGTTGCTGTTAAAGCAGGTCGTCAGCTTTCTGAGCGTCTATTCAACGGTCAAACAAACGCAAAGATGGACTACACGCTAGTTCCTACTGTTGTATTCAGCCACCCACCTATCGGCACTATTGGTCTAACGACTCAAGAAGCTGAAGACCAATACGGCAAAGACAACATCAAGGTATACACGTCTGGTTTTACTGCAATGTACACAGCAGTCACTCAGCACCGTCAACCTTGTAAGATGAAGCTAGTATGTGCTGGTGAAGAAGAGACAGTAGTTGGCCTACACGGTATCGGCTTCACTGTTGATGAAATGATTCAAGGCTTTGGCGTTGCAATGAAGATGGGCGCAACCAAAGCAGACTTCGACTCTGTAGTGGCGATTCACCCAACAGGCAGCGAAGAGTTTGTAACGATGCGCTAGGCGCTGAATGCAACGAATATCGAATAAAAAAGCTCCAACAATAGTTGGAGCTTTTTTATTGAAAAACGATTAACTCTACTTCACACACATCACGTTAAGCAACGAGGAACCTTTGAGTTGGTTTACGTTACCGTTGGTAAACAGGCCTTTTTTGTCTGCGCCCCAATAAGGCAGGTGCATTGGCCAATTCTGATTTTCCATGACCTTCGACCCTAAGAGACTTTGCCACTGATTTTCACTCAACAGCGTCATATTAATCTTACCACATACTAATTCGGCACTGTCGTAATCGAGTCGGCTCCAGGGTTTACCTTGCTCCATATAAAACTGTTGTTCATCACCTAAAAGATAAGGAATCGCATATTTACTACCCGCAACACTCGCTGTCATGCGTATTTCAATGTTCAGATCATTGTCTGAATTTGCACCATGACTAGGGAAAGCTTGAATGGCAGCAGCACTCGCGACTGCAGCTTTTTGAGCAGCAGCTATCGGCTTCGGCGCTGGTTTCGCTGCTACTTTAGCCTTAACTGAGGCTTGATGCTTAACCGTTTTTGGCTCTGCCGTTTTTGACTTCATTGCTTTGGTCACGACCGGTTGTGAAGAAGAGGTCTTCGATTTATCAACCATACGAATAAAGGCTTCGCCATACCCAGAAACCTTACGTACCTGAGCTAAGTCTTTTCTCGCATCAGAAAAAGTAGAATAAGGACCAATTAGGCAGCGATAGTCTCCACCTTCGGGCTTCATCCATACGTTCGTTGAAATCTTCTCATACAATGGCTTTGCTTTGCTCAGTGACAAAGGCTTATTCAACAAACCACATTGAACCCAAAACAGATCGTTATCTGAATGATGTTTAGGCGCTTTACTGCCCCAAACACCCTTACCAATCGGACATGATTGTTCTAGCTGTGGTAACTGATTGGTGCTTGCCTGAGTCGCATCGCATAGAACCGATTCGGCATTAACTTGGCTTGATACCAACAGGGATGCAGCAATAAGCCCCATACGATAATTTCTAACCACAGCACGACATACAACATTCATTGTCAACTTCATAACCACCACTTAAACCCTCTAGGGGTTAATTGTTACCGAACAGGTGTCGATAAAACATGAATTCCATTTTAAGTACTATTGACTCTATCAATGGTACTAAGTTCCAAATTCATTAAGCAAAAAAAGAGCCGTAATTGCTTACGACTCTTAGTTTAGTGATTTTTTTTACTAAAAATCAAACTGAACTATCACCCTTTATAGATTTTCGGGTTAAACACGTCACGTAACCAGTCGCCTAGTAGGTTGATAACTAGAACCAATGTCACCAAAAGCACACCTGGGAATGCAGTGATCCACCATGCTCCAGAGAAGATGTAGTTAAAACCAGTACTAATCAGAGCACCCAGTGACGGTTGGTCGACTGGAAGCCCTAAACCTAGGAAAGAAAGTGCCGCTTCTGACATGATGGCATTTGCCACCTGTACCGTAGAGATAACCAAAATTGGTGATAAACAGTTAGGCAGAATATGACGGAACATGATGCGAGGCGCTCTAAAGCCCATCACACGCGCCGCTTCCACGTATTCTTTCTTCTTCTCAGCCAATACCGATGCACGAATCGTACGAGCATACTGCGGCCATTCAGCAATACCGATGATCACCACCAGCATCACCACAGCGTATTGTGCATAGAAATCACTACCGAAACTTGCCTTAAAGATGGCCGAGACAATGATCGCAACCATCATGGTTGAGAACGAAAGCTGAACATCAGCGAAGCGCATCAAGAAGCTATCAATACGGCCACCGAAGTAACCCGCAGACAAGCCAATGATGATACCAAGCGTTAGTTGTAGACCTACCGCCAAGAAACCAATGGTCAGTGATAAACGCGAACCGTAAAGCATGGTCGATAAAATATCACGGCCTTGCTCATCCGTTCCTAGCAAGAAGCGATCTTCACCGTCTTCCATCCATGATGGTGGAAGTTCTGAGTCCATGATATCAATCGATGTCACGTCGTACGGGTCTGTTGGCGCTAGAATAGGTGCAGCTAGAGCCATCACTAAGAAGATTGAGAAAATGGCAAAACTCACCATTGCCACTTTGTCGCGTAAGAAGTAATACACAATGTCTGATTGCTTAAAACGTTCCCAGCGAGACGGCACTGTCGATGTCTGTTCCATGATTATGCTCCTTTCCCTGTGATGTTAACGGTTGGGTTGATAACACCGTAAAGCAAATCAACAATTGTGTTAGTCACGACGAAAATAAGACCAACAAAAATAACGTATGCGGTAATCAGCGGAGTATCCACTCGGTTAATCGCTTCTAAGAATAAGAAACCTGTACCTGGCCACTGGAAAACCGTCTCAGTAAGAATGGTGTATGCCACCATAGTACCAATCTGAACACCACCAACAGTAAGAACTGGTAGCATGGTGTTTTTCAATGCATGTTGGTAATAGATTTTGTTTAGCGCTAGGCCTTTCGCTTTACCAAACTTTATGTATTCAGAACTTAGAACTTCTAGCATTTCAGAACGAACTAGACGAATAAACAGTGGCAGCATGATAGATGCCAGAGCAATACTCGGCAGAACTAAGTGTGCAAGGCCATCTAGCGTTAAGAAGCCAGACTCCCAACCAAACCAGTTGGCCGTATCACCACGTCCAAATGACGGCAGCCAACCGAGCTCGATAGAGAACACATACATCAGCATGATTGCAGTTAAGAAAACAGGAACCGAGATACCGACACTACTACCTGCCATAATCAATTTGGTAAAAAAGCTTTTTGGGTGAATCGCAGAGTAAACGCCGAGTGGGATCGACATACAAACAATAATTAAAGAAGCACCAAATACCAGCTCCAGAGTTGCCACTAGTTTATCTAGAATCACATCAACTGCAGGTCGCTTAAAGAAGTATGAAGTACCAAGATCACCCTGTAGAGCTGCGCCTACAAAGCGAGAGTATTTTGTAACGAAGGGATCATTTAAGCCGAGTTCATCGCGTAGCGCTTGACGCTCCGCCTCTGAAACAGATTGACCGACTAACTCACGTAACGGGTCGCCCAGGTTATCCTGAATGGCAAACGCCACCAAACTGATCACAAACATCACTATCAGTGCCTGAAACAGGCGCTTGACCAGAAACGTAACCATTCCTTGCCCCTTATCTATCCATGACTATCTAATCGAAATCCGCGACTAGACAACAAAAAAATTCAGTCTTAAAAAAGGTATTTAGCCAGACTGAAGGAAGACCAAATACCGAAACTTAAATCTATATCTTAATAATATTGAGAGCCTGAAAGCTTCAGGCTCTCGATTCTAGCAAGCTAGATTATTTTACAACTAGGTCGCCGAAGTAAGGCATAACCATTGGGTTTACTACGTCTGCTGCACCTACGTTAGATTTCGCGCCCCACGCTTCACTCTGCCAGTGTAGAGGAACGAAGACTGCATCGTTGTAAAGTGTTGCTTCAACGCCTTTCAGCATCTTAGAACGCTTAACTGGGTCAGTTTCAGTGTTTGAAGCTTCTACAATCGCATCCATTTCTGGGTTTGAGTAGCCAGAACAGTTGTATTGACCACGGCCAGTCTCTTCGTTGCGAGTCATTGTTAAGAACTCGTTGAAGTTAGCTGAATCTTCAGTATCTGAGTGCCAGCCGATCATCATCATGTCAGCTGAACATAGATCAAATTCTGGCCAGTACTGTGCTTTAGGCATTGTCTTAAGATCAACTTTGATACCAATCTTAGACAGCATTGCCGCAGACGCTTGCGCTACTTTCGCATCGTTCACGTAACGGTTGTTAGGCGCTGCCATAGTTAGTGTAAAGCCATCTTCGTAGCCCGCTTCTTTCATCAGCTCTTTCGCTTTTTTCAGATCGTAACGAGGAACTAGATCTTCGTTGTGACCCGCGTAGCCTGTTGGGCTCTGCTGACCAGCAGCTGTCGCGAAACCTTTCATGATTTTCTTAACAATACCTTCATTGTTAATCGCATGAACGATTGCTTGACGAACGCGCACATCTTTCAGTGCTTCGTTGCTGTTTTGGTTCATTTGGAACGTAATGATACGAGTACCAGGTAGCGTTACTAGATCGATGTTCTTAGCTTTTTTAACACGCTTGTGATCGTTTGGCGCAACAGGGTGAATCATATCAACATCGCCAGAAAGAAGTGCAGCTACACGCGTTGCATCTTCTTTGATTGGCACAAGTGTTAGCTTGTCTACGTTACCTTCAGTTTCTGTGTCCCAGTAATCGTTGAAACGCTCGAACGTGACTTTAACGCCTTGCTCACGCTGCGTTACGATAAATGGACCAGTACCAGAAACGTTAGTCGAAGCAAACGAGTTACCGTGCTTAACTAGCTCAGATTTGTCATTACCTTCCGCTGTTTGACCAGAGTAGAACTTACTGTCCATTGGGAAGATGTAGGTTGCTGTTTGTAGTACTAGTGGGTAAGCCGCTTTTGATACTAGCTCAACGGTGTAGTCATCTACTTTTACCATTTTTTCGTATGGCGTGAAGATAGACTTAAAGTCTGGAGAAGCTTGTAGACGTTCAAAAGTCCACACAACATCATCAGCAGTCAGTTCGTTACCAGAGTGGAATTTCACGCCTTTACGTAAGTTAAAGCGGAAAGTCGTTTCATCAACACGCTCCCAGCTAGATGCTAGGCGGCCTTCAAAATCCATCTCTTGAGTGAAACGTACTAGAGGGTCAAACACCATGTGAGACATTTGCAGTGTGCCACCAGACAGCTGCTCGTGCGGGTCAAGTGATACCGGGTCAGCTGCGTAGCCAACGGTAATATCTGCTGCTGCTGCACTAAAGCTTAGGCCAGCTGCCATTAAAGCTACTGCTAATTTGCTTTTCATGGTTTTCATTGCATAACTCCTTCATGCGGGAATCCAGATCCCTAGTTGTTGTATTTGCGTCTGTTTATTGTTTTTAGCAAGCTAAACTCCAGCCTACTGATTTTTATACCGCGGCTTGTGCCACTGCTTTTTCTTCTCTTAAACCTGTAAATTCAGGCATTAAAGAAATTAGGTGTTTGCTGTATTCATGCTGAGGCGATTGGAATAGCTGCTCGGTTGGCGCTACTTCCAATAGTTCTCCCATTTGCATCACACCAACACGATCACACATTTGGCGAATAACCGGTAAATCGTGACTGATGAACAGCATGGTTAGGTTGAGCTCGTCTTGTAAATCTTTTAATAGGTTAAGGATCTGAGCCTGAACCGACACATCCAGCGCCGAGGTAGGTTCATCACAAATCAAAAGACGTGGACGAGTTGCCAAGGCGCGAGCGATAGAAATACGCTGACGTTGGCCACCTGAGAATTCATGTGGGTATTTAACCCCAGCCATCTTGCCTAAACCAACGTGCTCTAGCAGGTCGTTAACGATCTGACGAGTTTCATTCTCGTTACGCGTAAGTTTATGGAATCGGATCGGCTCAGCAATGATGTCGAATATCTTCATTCGAGGGTTCATTGATGTATAAGGGTTTTGGAAAACCATCTGCATTTGACGACGCATTGGGCGACGTTCTTTTTCAGATTTAAGTCCCGTAAGATCAACGCCTTCAAACGTTACTTTGCCAGAGTTAGGTGCGTACAAACCAGCAATCACACGAGCAATCGTTGATTTACCCGAACCAGATTCACCAACCAAACCAAACGTCTCACCTTCGTGTACTTCAAAGCTCACGTTGTTTGACGCCTGAACGTACTCACGACGGCTCTCAAAGAATGAATCTTTAGTGGTGAAGCGCAGGTTTACGTTTTCAACATTTAATAGTGGACCAGTGTAATCACGGTGATCTTGGCTTTGACCCAACCAGTGATTTTTCACATCAAGTGGTTCCATCTCATGTGCTTCTTCGATATAGCTCACAAGAGGGAAACGATCAAGTTTACGATCTGAACGCGGAACCGCGGAGATAAGACTGTGCGTGTAAGGGTGTTCAGGAGTACCGAGGACTTTCGCCGTCGGACCAAACTCAACCAAATCACCGCGATACATAACGGCTACGCGATCGGTAACATTAGATACCACACCCATGTCGTGTGTTACCAACATACAACCTACATTCTTCTTAATACATAGGTCGCGAATCAAACCCAAGATCTGGTCTTGGATAGAAACATCCAGTGCTGTTGTTGGTTCATCAGCGATGATTAGGTCAGGTTCACCTGCCAGTGCGATCGCGATAACAACACGCTGACGCATACCGCCTGAGAATTGGTGTGGGTACTGCTTTAAACGGTTTTCTGGTTGCGGAATACCAACTTGGTTCATCAAATCTAATGAGCGCTGGTAGGCTTCTTGATCCGAAACCTTCATGTTGGCATGAATCGTCTCTTTTAACTGCTGTTCTACTGTGAATAGAGGATTAAGAGAAGTCATTGGATCTTGGAAGATAAAACCAATCTTTGAGCCGCGAACAGAACGCATCTGTTCAGGAGATAAGCCTGAAACTTTTTCACCGTCCAGAAATACCTCGCCGCTAGCAATGCGACCAGGAGGGCTCAGCAAATCGATCACAGCATTACCTACTGTTGATTTGCCTGCACCAGACTCGCCTACAACGCCAACAATCTCACCACGTTCAATGTTGAACGAAAGTGATTTCACTGCGGCGTGAACTCCATGACGAGATGGGTATTCGATACGAAGATTTTTTACTTCTAAAAGTGACATTACCAGACCTCTACTGCTTTGGCAGCTTTCTGCCCTGTCTGCAAAATTGAATCCATTCTTACCAGAATATTGTTCTGATATTTTATACGGTTGACAATTTGGCAAATAATTCACAGAAAAGCAACAAAAATAGGATAAAAAGTCGACATTAAACGCTTAGCAAGTAAAAATGCCACATAAGTATTCACTCAAAGAGCATATAGTAATGAAAAGCAGCATTATATTTCCAATAATAAATATTTACAAACCCCTTACTACTGCGTACTTGTAGAGTTAAACATATCATTCAAAGCACATATCCCCACCAGCCACCAAGATCAAATAATTATTCCAAAAAACAATTAACACTATAGAAACAAATGCTAACTTTACCAATTTAAGCAAACAAAACAACCATATAAAACAAACCCAACCACACATTAAACCATATGTATTATTTTGATAAATACAAATAAGAAAAACGAAAGACTTAATAAATCAAAGGATTTTTTAAACAACAAGATTCGAAGAAATCTGTCAAATACAGACCTTAGAGAACATATTTAACGTCAAATTTCACTTTTCATAAAAATCTTTAGACCAAACCTATTAATTTGTCTAATGATTGGTGGGGAGTTTTATATAAAATTAGATATCGATCTGCACATTTGATAAAGAAAACTGCTCCGTATAAGCACCATAATGGAGATAAAGGGTAAGAGCCTACCTTATTATATGGAGGGGGGGGATTTACGGAGATGACACCAGGCAAGATGCCGAAGCGGTTGAGGTCCCTGCATTCAAAATGGAGGATTACTGAACCGAGAGATGTAAAAAAGCCCCGTCATTTCTGACGAGGCTTCTTAAAGTGATCGGTGAAGAGACATTCTTTGAACATCAGGCGAACCCCACTTGGGTTCCAATCTAGTGATCTACAGATGAAAAAAAACTCATCATTTCTGATGAGCTTTCTTAAAGGCGGTCAGTGAAGAGACATTCTTTGAACATCAGGCGAACCCCACTTGGGTTCCAATCTAGTGATCTATAGATGAAAAAAAAGCTCATCATTTCTGATGAGCTTTCTTAAAGGTGGTCGGTGAAGAGGGATTCGAACCCCCGACCCTCTGGTCCCAAACCAGATGCGCTACCAAGCTGCGCTATTCACCGAGACGTTTCGTTTGATTTGATTTCTCAAACAGGGAACTTCAATGAAGTTACCAAAATTAATGGGGTGGCTAACGAGATTCGAACTCGCGACCACCGGAATCACAATCCAGGGCTCTACCAACTGAGCTATAGCCACCACTAATCTTTTATATAACCGCTTAAAAAGCGACTATTGAAATAGTGGTCGGTGAAGAGGGATTCGAACCCCCGACCCTCTGGTCCCAAACCAGATGCGCTACCAAGCTGCGCTATTCACCGACTAATTTTGTATCGACTCTTGGGCATAATGAATCAACACTGGAAGCCGAAGCTACCGATATTTTGTAAAGAAAGAATGGGGTGGCTAACGAGATTCGAACTCGCGACCACCGGAATCACAATCCAGGGCTCTACCAACTGAGCTATAGCCACCATTATTTCTTTTGCCAATTCTCACTTACCTAAGTAAGAGACCGGATGGCGCGCCTGAAAGGATTCGAACCTTCGGCCTTTGGCTCCGGAGGCCAACGCTCTATCCAGCTGAGCTACAGGCGCATGCCCTGTCGGCGGAGTGGAATAATACGTATATCACCTTATGCCGTCTAGTACTTTTTTAACTTTTTTTTCTGTTTGGTCTCTTTTTCGACAGTTAATATGTGATAAACCCCTTATTTGAGTACTACAACCCACCGCAGCTTATAAGTTGTTGTTTATTGCAACAACTTATCGGGATATAATCACCCATTATTTACATTGGTTTAACAGTTGCTCTTTACTGGTAAAGCCAAAACACCCTTCCAACACTATAAATTGGTAAGCATGTACTTACCTTGGGAATGTAAAGTGAGTTTAATGGATATGTCTCGTCGAATTTTAAGCGTTGTCATCGCAGTTTTAACCTTTTCAACTGGCGCTATGGCTTCAGGCCTAAGCGAAGCAGAGCAAAATGCTATTGCTGAACGCATCAAACCAGTTGGCCAAGTTTACCTAGTCGGCAGCGAGCCAGTAGCCGCAGAACCAACAGGCCCTCGTGATGGCGCAGCAGTTTACGGTACCTTCTGTATCGCTTGTCACTCATCTGGTGTAAGTGGCGCACCTAAAACAGGTGATGCTAGTGACTGGGGTCCTCGTATTGCCCAAGGTCGCGACATCCTAGCTGACCACGCAATCAACGGCTTCAATGCTATGCCAGCGAAAGGTTCATGTATGGACTGTTCAGACGATGAAATCAAAGATGCTATCGAGCACATGATTGCTGGTCTGTAATTTGCCGAGCTATAGTTAAAAATGCCAGATTCAAAAAAGGTGACCTCATGGTCACCTTTTTTATTGGCTTCTATATAGTGCTATAAAAGCAGAGCATCACTTCTTATTGAACATCGCACGAATGTTGGCAATATGTGCCTGTCCTTTCTCCATTCTTTCTTCTGCAGATTGAGGCTTCTTCACGCTTTCCCACTCCACATCTTCATGCGGCAGTTCATCAAGGAATCGGCTTTGTGTTGGCTTTATCAATTCGCCATACTGACGACGTTCACGACATTTAGTGAAGGTCAACTCTTTCTGCGCTCGAGTAATCCCTACATACATAAGACGACGTTCTTCTTCTACGTTACCTTCATCGACACTGGTTTGGTGTGGCAAGATACCCTCTTCGGCTCCCATCAGGAACACATACGGAAACTCTAGGCCTTTCGATGCGTGCAATGTCATTAATTGAACTTGGTCTGCATCGTCATCATCTTCACCACGCTCCATCATGTCACGTAGCGTTAAACGTTGAACCACTTCTCGTAGGGTCTTCTCTTCTTTGTCGTAGTTGTCACCCTCAAGGTCAGCAACGATCCAACTATAAAGATCAGAAACGTTCTTCATTCTCATCTCTGCAGCTTTCGGGCTTGCCGAGGTTTCGTACAACCAATCTTCATAGTTAATATCACGAACCAAAGAGCGAACAGCCTCAACGGTATTACCACGTTCAGCATTATCAGAAATACGAACAATCCAATCGCTGAAACGGCGCAGGTTTTCTAAACCACGACCAGTCAAAGTTTGCTCTAAACCCATCTCAAAGCTGGCTTCAAACAAGCTCTTGCCACGCATATTGGCGTAGCTGCCTAACTTCTCAAGCGTCACCGGGCCAATCTCACGACGTGGTGTATTTACAATACGTAGAAACGCGTTGTCATCATCAGGGTTCACCAACACGCGGAGGTAAGCCATGATGTCTTTAATCTCAGCTCTAGCGAAGAAAGAGGTACCGCCAGAAATTTTGTAAGGCACACGGTTCTGCATCAAGGCTTTTTCAATCAAGCGAGATTGGTGGTTACCACGGTACAGCACTGCGTAATCTTTATATTCTCTACGATTCAAAAACTTGTGAGCGATTATCTCACCTGTAATACGCTCTGCTTCATGCTCTTCATTCTTAGCATTCAGTACCTTGAGCTTTTCACCGTCCGGGATCTCAGAGAACAGTGACTTTTCATAAACGTGTGGGTTATTAGCGATCAAGATATTCGCTGCACGCAAAATTCGACTCGTTGAGCGGTAGTTCTGCTCTAGTTTGATCAAGCGTAAGTTCGGGTAATCCTCACCTAGCAGCACCAAGTTCTGCGGTTTTGCACCACGCCATGAGTAAATAGATTGGTCATCGTCACCTACGACCGTCAAACGACCACGCTCTCCCACAAGCAGACGCACCAATTCATATTGGCTGGTGTTGGTATCTTGATACTCATCGACAAGTAAATAGCGAATACGAGACTGCCAGCGCTCGCGCACTTCTTGATTGGTTTTCAGAAGTAATACTGGCATCGCAATCAGATCATCAAAATCGAGCGCGTTGTATGCCTTCATCTGTTTCTGGTACATCTCAAAACAGAATGCAAACAACTGCTCTTGTTCGCCTTGAGCTCGAGTTTTCGCCTGATCTGGCGTCAGCATGTCATTCTTCCAATTCGAAATAGTGCTCATTAAAGCACGCAGCAGATCCTTATCACCATCGATCTGTCTCTCTGTTAGCTCTTTTAATAGCGCCAACTGGTCTTGGTCATCAAATAGAGAGAAACCCGCTTTCAGACCCAGCGCTTTGTATTCGCGACGAATGATAGTTAAGCCCATTGTATGAAAAGTCGAAACGATCAGGCCTTTCGATTCACCTTTACCCAGAGTTTGCCCCACACGTTCTTTCATCTCGCGTGCCGCTTTATTGGTAAAAGTTACCGCTGCAATATTGCGTGCCTTGTAACCACACTCTTGAACCAAGTAAGCAATCTTATTCGTGATAACACGTGTTTTACCGGATCCAGCACCCGCTAATACTAGGCAGGGGCCCGAAACATATTTCACGGCTTCATCTTGTCTTGGGTTCAGTTTCATTTAGGTCTCAATTTGGTCTAGAGGGGCGAATTCAATTGCGCGCCTATAATAATGCTGCAACACCACGAATGCTACGCTCTCTTATGCAAGAATTTTATATCGCACATGAAAAACTATGTTGCACATATGTGTGGGTCTTAGGCTATAATGAATGAACGTTCATTCATTAGTGAGTATATTATCACTGTCTGGTTCTTATTCTATGATAGATAAAAGACAACAAATTATAGATGCCGCCGAAAAACTGATTGCTGAATCGGGCTTTCACGGGCTTTCTATGCATAAACTAGCCAAAGAAGCAGGAGTTGCGGCAGGAACTATTTATCGCTACTTCTCAGACAAAGAAGAACTATTACAACAAGTTCGCTTAGCTGTCACTCAACGGAATGCTGGTTTAATTCAGCAAGGCGTTGAAGATTCGATGAGTCTAAAAGAACGATTTAGAAAAATGTGGCTCAACATTTTCGAGCTCTCGGGATCAAACATCTGCAATTTAAAGAATAGAGCTCAATACGACTCTTTACCTTGTATTCGCAGCCATGAGACCAAAGAGATTGAACGAAAAATGTTCCACAAAATAGATCGACTCTTTACTGAAGGTAGAGAGCAAGGGGTGTTTAAACCCCTAGAAAACCCTGTTTTAGCAGCACTTAGCTTAGAAGTCAGTGTCACGCTGGCCCGTAAGCAATCTCTTGGATATTACCAACTTGATAAAAAAGCCATTGAAGCGGCGATTGAAGCAAGTTGGGATGCGATTATTACACACTAATTTGGAGTTCTAACTAGAATGAAAAAGTGGACTTTCTTCATGTTACTCATCGCTGTACTACTTTTCGGCAGCGTTATTGGGTTTAACATGTTTAAACAACAAAAAATTGCTGAGTTTATGGCTAACCGACCTGAGCCAGAATTTCCAGTAACGGTAACTGAAGTTCAACCGATCGACTGGGTTCCTGTGATCGAAGCTATCGGCTTCATCGAACCTAACCAAGGTGTAACACTAGCGAACGAAACCAGCGGTGTTATTGACCAAATCTCTTTTGGTTCTGGTACTGATGTTAAAAATGACCAACTTCTTGTTCGTCTGGATTCTGGCGTAGAAAAGGCAAATCTAAAGAGCTCTGAAGCTCGCCTGCCTGCGGCAAAAGCAAAATACAAACGCTACCAAGGTCTTTTTAAGAAAGGTTCTATTTCTAAAGAAGCATACGATGAAGCAGAAGCAAACTTCTACTCTCTATCTGCTGACATTGAAAGCCTAAAAGCATCTATCGAACGTCGTGAAATTCGTGCTCCGTTCGATGGCAAAGTGGGTATTCGTAATGTGTACCTAGGTCAATACCTGCAATCAGGTACGGATATCGTTCGTTTAGAAGATACCAGCGTCATGCGCCTGCGCTTCACGGTTTCTCAAACTGATATCTCTCGCATCCATGTTGGTCAAGCTATCGACATCTTTGTTGATGCTTACCCGGAAACACCTTTTGAAGGCTCTATCAGCGCAATCGAACCAGCAGTAAGCATCCAAAGTGGTCTTATCCAAGTTCAGGCAGATATTCCAAACAATGATGGCAAGCTTCGTAGCGGTATGTTCGCTCGTGCTAACATCATTCTGCCTAAACTAGAGAACCAAGTCACTCTTCCTCAAACAGCGATTACTTTCACTCTATACGGTGACAATGTTTACATCTTAACTGAAAAAGACGGAGTTCAGCGTGTTGCTCAACATGTTGTAAAAGTAGGTGAGCGTACGGCTGATATAGCACACATCCTTGATGGTGTTAAAGCTGGCGATACGGTTGTAACTTCTGGCCAAGTACGCCTAAGTAACGGCGCCAAAGTTAAAGTTGTTGAAAGTGATGCGATCACTCCACCATCTGAAACACCTAAGCTGTAACTGGAGGCACAATGCGCTTTACTGATGTTTTTATTAAACGTCCAGTTCTAGCGGTATCCATCAGCTTTTTGATTGCTCTGCTTGGCTTACAAGCAATCTTCAAAATGCAGGTGCGTGAATACCCTGAAATGACGAATACCGTGGTGACAGTCTCAACTGGTTACTATGGTGCAAGTGCCGATCTTATCCAAGGCTTTATCACCCAACCCCTCGAACAGGCTGTGGCTCAAGCGGATAACATCGATTATATGACATCTTCTTCTGTGCTAGGTAAATCTACGATTACCGTGAACATGAAGTTGAACACCGACCCGAATGCGGCATTGTCTGACATACTGGCCAAGACAAACTCGGTACGTTCTCAGCTACCTAAAGAGGCTGAAGATCCAACCGTAACCATGTCTACCGGTTCAACAACCGCTGTACTCTATATTGGTTTTACCAGTGACGAATTGGTATCGAGCCAAATTACCGACTATCTAGAGCGTGTAATCAACCCGCAGCTATTTACGGTTAATGGTGTATCTAAAGTTGACCTATATGGTGGTATGAAATACGCACTGCGCGTATGGCTAGACCCATCAAAAATGGCGGCGATTGGTCTGACTGCATCTGATGTAATGACGGTACTGAACGCTAACAACTACCAATCAGCTACGGGTCAAGCGACCGGTGAGTTCGTGCTTTACAACGGCAGTGCCGATACTCAGGTATCAAACACTGAAGAACTAGAGAATCTAGTTGTGAAAAGCGGAGAAGGTGAGATCATTCGCCTATCCGATATCGCGAAGGTTTCTCTTGAAAAAAGTCACGATGTTTACCGAGCAAGTGCTAACGGCCAAGAGGCGGTTGTAGCCGCGATCAATGCGGCGCCAAGTGCGAACCCAATCAACATCGCTGCTGATGTACTGGAACTTCTTCCTCAACTAGAGAAGAACCTACCAAGCAACATCTCAATGAACGTAATGTACGATTCAACCATTGCGATTAACGAGTCAATTCAAGAAGTTATTAAGACTATCCTTGAAGCGGCATTAATCGTATTGATCGTGATTACCTTATTCTTAGGTTCATTCCGAGCGGTACTAATCCCTATTATTACTATCCCACTGTCTTTGATTGGTGTGGCAATGGTAATGCAGGCAATGGGCTTCTCTTGGAATCTAATGACACTGCTGGCAATGGTACTTGCCATCGGTCTAGTGGTAGATGATGCGATCGTAGTACTTGAAAACGTCGACAGGCATATCAAGCTCGGCGAGTCCCCTTTCCGTGCAGCAATTATCGGTACTCGTGAAATTGCGGTGCCTGTTATCGCAATGACGTTAACGTTAGGTGCGGTATATGCTCCAATTGCGATGATGGGTGGTATTACAGGCTCGCTATTTAAAGAGTTTGCATTAACCCTAGCGGGTTCGGTTTTCGTATCAGGCATTGTGGCACTAACGCTCTCGCCAATGATGTGTTCAAAAATGCTGAAAGCTCATGCTGAGCCAAGCAAGTTTGAGCAGAAAGTTCATAGCGTACTAGATGGGATGACTAATCGTTACGAGCGTATGCTTGGTGCGGTAATGCAACATCGTCCAGTATTTATTGGTTTTGCTATCATCGTATTTGCAAGTTTACCGTTGTTGTTCAAATTCATCCCTAGTGAGCTAGCACCTTCAGAAGATAAAGGTGTAATCATGTTAATGGGTACAGCGCCGTCGAATGCGAACTTAGACTTCATGCAAAATACCATGAACGACGTAAACCAGATTCTGTCTGATCAGCCAGAAGTTGCTTACGCACAGGTATTTACAGGTGTGCCAAATGCAAACCAAGCATTTGGTATCGCGTCTATGGTTCCTTGGAGCGAACGTGAAGCAAGCCAATCAGACGTAGCAAACCGCGTTGGTAATTTGGTGAAAGATGTTCCAGGAATGGCGGTAACTGCATTCCAAATGCCAGAACTACCAGGTGCTGGTTCAGGCCTTCCAATTCAGTTTGTCATAACAACGCCAAACAGTTTTGAAAGCTTGTTCCAAATTACCACAGACATTCTGGCTGATGTATCTTCAAACCCGTTGTTCGTATATTCAGATCTCGACCTGAACTACGACTCAGCAACCATGAAGATCAACATCGACAAGGATAAAGCGGGCGCATACGGTGTGACCATGCAAGATATCGGTATCACGCTCGGTACCATGATGTCAGATGGCTACGTAAACCGTATCGACTTGAATGGCCGTTCTTACGAGGTAATTCCTCAAGTTGAACGTAAATTCCGTTTGAACCCAGAGTCAATGAACAACTACTACGTACGTGCTGCAGACGGCAACGCTGTACCACTAGGCAGTTTGATTACGATTGATGTTGTGGCAGAGCCTCGCTCTCTTCCTCACTTCAACCAATTGAACTCGGCTACGATTGGTGCGGTACCGGCTCCAGGCGCTGCAATGGGTGATGCAATTGCGTGGTTTGAAGACACGGCAGCGAATAAGCTTCCAAGTGGCTACAACCATGACTACATGGGTGAAGCACGCCAATACGTAACAGAAGGTAGCGCACTTTACGCGACCTTTGGTTTAGCACTGGCAATCATCTTCTTGGTATTGGCGATTCAGTTTGAATCACTGAAAGACCCACTGGTTATCATGGTATCTGTACCGCTGGCGATCTGTGGTGCCCTAATAGCTCTGGCTTGGGGCGCAGCAACGATGAACATCTACTCGCAAGTTGGTTTGATCACCTTAGTCGGCCTGATTACCAAGCACGGTATCTTGATTTGTGAGGTAGCGAAAGAAGAGCAGCTGCACAATAACAAGACTCGTATTGAAGCGGTAATGGAAGCAGCGAAGGTTCGTCTTCGTCCAATCCTGATGACAACGGCTGCGATGATCGCAGGTCTAATCCCACTGATGTACGCAAGTGGTGCGGGTGCGGCTCAGCGTTTCAGTATTGGTATCGTAATCGTTGCTGGTTTAGCAATTGGTACTCTCTTCACGCTATTTGTACTGCCAGTGATTTACAGCTACTTAGCTGAAAAACACAAACCTCTACCTGTATTTGTTGAAGACAAAGACCTAGAAAAACTAGCTCGCGTCGATGAAGCAAAAGCAGCGCACAGAGAATTAGCTGATAATAAGTAATCACTAAGTCGTAATAACAATAAAAAGGCTACTTCGGTGGCCTTTTTTTGTACGCCATAGGCGACATCTCAAGTGTGATTAAATAGAATAGTACTAAATATTCAGGAGTTTTAATTGATATGTTTGATCCAAAAAAACTAGAGCAGATTGCTAAGCAGATCCACGATTCTATGCCTCAACCAGTAAAAGAGCTTGGTTCAGACGTAGATCAAAAAGTTCGTCAGGTTATCCAAGGCCAACTGAACAAGCTAGACGTTGTAAGCCGTGAAGAGTTTGATGTTCAAACACAAGTACTACTGCGCACTCGCCAAAAGCTGACTGAAATGGAACAAAAGCTAGCGGACTTAGAAGCGAAGATTACCGACAAATAAGCGTAAAAGAAAGAAAACTGAAAGGGTTGGTGTGAAAACACCAACCCTTTTGTATTTCTGAAGCTCAATCAAGGACTGAAAGTCGACGAATACTTATCAAACAATGTTCATTTTATTGATTTTTAAAACTTTGTTACTAAAAGAAAAAAGGCTTGGTCAACGGCGACCAAGCCTTTTTATTAGATGTTGTGTTGCTTATTTATAACTCCAACCTGTAAGGAGTTAGTGATACTGCTTCGCTTTTTCTACAAATTTATCAGTATCTAAGCGACTAATTAACCGCCTACAGCGATACGCTTCATGTCGCTCATGTAGCTACGTAGCTCTTCACCGATGTACTCGACAGGGTGGTTACGGATAGCTTCGTTTACTTCAATTAGCTTAGCGTTATCAACTTGGTTAGATGTTTCACCTAGACCACGGCCGATTACGTCTGTTGCAACTGAAGGCATGAACTTCTCACGTAGTAGCGGTGTTGCTACGTTAGCGAATAGGTAGTTACCGTACTCAGCAGTATCAGAGATTACAACGTTCATTTCGTAAAGACGCTTACGAGCAACTGTGTTTGCGATTAGTGGAAGCTCATGTAGAGATTCGTAGTAAGCCGACTCATCGATGATGCCAGATGCTGTCATTGCTTCGAATGCTAGCTCAACACCCGCACGAACCATAGCAACCATAAGGATACCGTTATCGAAGTACTCTTGCTCTGAGATTTCTACGTCAGAAGCTGGGTAGTTTTCGAATGCTGTTTCGCCTGTCTCTTCACGCCAGCCTAGTAGGTTCACGTCATCGTTCGCCCAGTCAGCCATCATTGTGCTAGAGAAGTGACCAGAGATGATGTCATCCATGTGCTTGTTGTAAAGCGGACGCATTAGGTCTTTAAGCTCTTCAGAAAGCTCAAACGCTTTAACTTTAGCTGGGTTAGATAGACGATCCATCATGTGAGTTACACCACCAAACTTAAGTGCTTCAGTGATCGTTTCCCAACCGTATTGTAGAAGCTTGCCTGCGTAGCCTGGTTCGATGCCATCAGCAATCATCTTCTCGTAAGATACGATAGAACCAGCTTGTAGCATGCCACAAAGGATAGTTTGCTCACCCATAAGGTCAGATTTAACTTCAGCTACGAAAGAAGACTCTAGGCAACCAGCACGGTGACCGCCAGTACCAGCAGCCCAAGCTTTAGCGATATCCCAACCTTCGCCTTTAGGGTCATTTTCAGGGTGAACAGCGATCAGTGTTGGTACACCGAAGCCACGCTTGTACTCTTCACGTACTTCAGAACCTGGACACTTAGGTGCAACCATAACAACCGTAAGATCTGAGCGTAATTGCATACCTTCTTCAACAACGTTAAAGCCGTGAGAGTAACCAAGAGCAGCGCCTTCTTTCATTAGAGGCATTACTGTCTCAACAACATTAGTGTGTTGCTTATCAGGAGTAAGGTTGATAACTAGATCTGCTTGAGGGATTAGCGTTTCGTAGCTACCTACAACAAAGCCGTTTTCATCAGCGTTTTTGAATGATTGACGCTTTTCATCAATAGCTGCTTGGCGTAGAGCGTAAGATACGTCTAGACCAGAATCACGCATGTTTAGACCTTGGTTTAGGCCTTGAGCACCACAGCCAACAATGACGATCTTCTTACCTTCAAGGTATTCAGCTTCAGTCGTAAATTCTTCACGATCCATGAAACGGCAGCGACCTAATTGGTCTAGTTGCTCACGAAGGTTTAATGTATTGAAATAGTTAGCCATTGTAGGGCACTCCTTTAAAAATAAGTCCATAAGGTCGATATCTCTCTATCGAATGACTTCATACTAAAACAGACACTCCGTTGCTGAAAGTGATATATTCACAATTAGTTATTGCAATAAATGCAACATGGAAACGATCGCAGAACATGAACATAAAATCTCTACAACTATTTATACATTTATGTGATAGCAAGAGTTTCAGCAAAACCGCTGCTGCTATGCACGTTAGCCCTTCAGCGCTGAGCCGTCAGGTACAAAAACTTGAAGAGGAAACAGGACAAGAACTGCTTATCAGGGACAACCGAAGCGTTGACCTTACACCAGCGGGGAAGCACCTGTTGCCTGTGGCATTGAGCATTGTTGGGGAGTGGCAGCAATATAACCTTCACTTGAAAGGTGGAGAACAGGAGTTGAAAGGTGAAATCCGTATATTTTGCTCCGTGACCGCAAGCTACAGCCACTTACCAGAACTGATTACTGAATTCAGAGCCATTCATCCGTATATCGAATTCAAGCTCTCTACGGGCGACCCTGCTCAATCTATAGACAAGATCTTAAATGATGAAGCGGATATTGCTATTTCAGCGAAGCCAGACATCCTTCCCTCAAGATTAGAATTCGAAACGATTAGCGATATCCCACTATCCGTCATCATTCCATCAGGTGTGAGTAGCTTTAGTCAGCAACTTCAGTCCGACAAGCCAAACTGGAATGAAGTGCCTTTTATCATCCCAGAAGCGGGGACAGCGCGTGAACGTGCCAATGCATGGTTTAAGAAGATGAAGATTAAACCCAACATTTATGCTCAAGTATCAGGTCATGAGGCAATCGTAAGCATGGTGGCTCTAGGGTGTGGAGTTGGTATTGCCCCTGACGTCGTCATCAACAACAGTCCTGTACGAGACAAAGTGGACCGCTTAAAGATAGAGCCAATCAAACCCTTTGAATTGGGTGTTTGCTGCAAGCGAGCACAGTTAGATAACCCTCTAATTCGAGCGTTCTGGCAAGTTGCAGAAGGGAAGTATTTAACGGACTAATAGTCGTTGGTTTCAATACAAAAAAGGGAAGAGCACTGACGTGCTCTTCCCTTTTTCATTTATGTATATCACAGATAAGAAAAAAGCCCACTGATTTCTCAGCGGGCTTTCTAATGGTGGTGGAGGGATAGGGATTTGAACCCTAGAACCGCTATTAACGGTTGCCGGTTTTCAAGACCGGTGCTTTCGACCACTCAGCCATCCCTCCAACAAATTGTCATCAACAGATTAGTACACTGTAGATGTTGTTACATGTATACACAGGTAACGATATTTAAAGCCTGGCGATGTCCTACTCTCACATGGGGAAGCCCCACACTACCATCGGCGCTATTGTGTTTCACTTCTGAGTTCGGCATGGAATCAGGTGGGTCCACAATGCTATGGTCGCCAAGCAAATTTTAAAATTCGGAAAGCTTATCTAAAAGTATCTCTTCAAACTCATTCAAGGTCTTTCTTTGAGTCCACAAAACCCCTTGGGTGTTGTATGGTTAAGCCTCACGGGCAATTAGTACAGGTTAGCTCAATGCCTCGCAGCACTTACACACCCTGCCTATCAACGTCGTAGTCTACGACAACCCTTTAGGACGCTTATAGCGTCAGGGAAAACTCATCTCAAGGCTCGCTTCCCGCTTAGATGCTTTCAGCGGTTATCGATTCCGAACTTAGCTACCGGGCAATGCCATTGGCATGACAACCCGAACACCAGAGGTTCGTCCACTCCGGTCCTCTCGTACTAGGAGCAGCCCCTTTCAATTTTCCAACGCCCACGGCAGATAGGGACCGAACTGTCTCACGACGTTCTAAACCCAGCTCGCGTACCACTTTAAATGGCGAACAGCCATACCCTTGGGACCGACTTCAGCCCCAGGATGTGATGAGCCGACATCGAGGTGCCAAACACCGCCGTCGATATGAACTCTTGGGCGGTATCAGCCTGTTATCCCCGGAGTACCTTTTATCCGTTGAGCGATGGCCCTTCCATTCAGAACCACCGGATCACTATGACCTGCTTTCGCACCTGCTCGAATTGTCATTCTCGCAGTCAAGCGGGCTTATGCCATTGCACTAACCACACGATGTCCAACCGTGTTTAGCCCACCTTCGTGCTCCTCCGTTACTCTTTGGGAGGAGACCGCCCCAGTCAAACTACCCACCAGGCACTGTCCGTAATCCCGATTCAGGGACCAACGTTAGAACATCAAAACTACAAGGGTGGTATTTCAAGGACGACTCCACCACATCTAGCGACGCGGTTTCATAGTCTCCCACCTATCCTACACATGTAGGTTCAATGTTCAGTGCCAAGCTGTAGTAAAGGTTCACGGGGTCTTTCCGTCTAGCCGCGGGTACACTGCATCTTCACAGCGATTTCAATTTCACTGAGTCTCGGGTGGAGACAGCGTGGCCATCATTACGCCATTCGTGCAGGTCGGAACTTACCCGACAAGGAATTTCGCTACCTTAGGACCGTTATAGTTACGGCCGCCGTTTACCGGGGCTTCGATCAAGAGCTTCGACCGAAGTCTAACCCCATCAATTAACCTTCCGGCACCGGGCAGGCGTCACACCGTATACGTCATCTTACGATTTTGCACAGTGCTGTGTTTTTAATAAACAGTTGCAGCCACCTGGTATCTGCGACTCTCGTCTGCTCCATCCGCAAGGGACTTCACTGATAAGAGCGTACCTTCTCCCGAAGTTACGGTACCATTTTGCCTAGTTCCTTCACCCGAGTTCTCTCAAGCGCCTTGGTATTCTCTACCCGACCACCTGTGTCGGTTTGGGGTACGATTCCTTACAATCTGAAGCTTAGAGGCTTTTCCTGGAAGCATGGCATCAATGACTTCACTACCGTAGTAGCTCGACATCGTATCTCAGCGTTAAGAAAGTCCGGATTTACCTAAACTTTCCGCCTACGTACTTGAACCTGGACAACCGTCGCCAGGCCCACCTAGCCTTCTCCGTCCCCCCATCGCAATTGTAAGAAGTACGGGAATATTAACCCGTTTCCCATCGACTACGCCTTTCGGCCTCGCCTTAGGAGTCGACTTACCCTGCCCCGATTAACGTTGGACAGGAACCCTTGGTCTTCCGGCGAGGGAGTTTTTCACTCCCTTTATCGTTACTCATGTCAGCATTCGCACTTCTGATACCTCCAGCAGCCCTTACAGACCACCTTCAACGGCTTACAGAACGCTCCCCTACCCCACATACCCTAAGGTACGTAGCCGCAGCTTCGGTGTATAGCTTAGCCCCGTTACATCTTCCGCGCAGGCCGACTCGACCAGTGAGCTATTACGCTTTCTTTAAATGATGGCTGCTTCTAAGCCAACATCCTGGCTGTCTGAGCCTTCCCACATCGTTTCCCACTTAGCTATACTTTGGGACCTTAGCTGGCGGTCTGGGTTGTTTCCCTCTCCACGACGGACGTTAGCACCCGCCGTGTGTCTCCCGGATAGTACTTACTGGTATTCGGAGTTTGCAAAGGGTTGGTAAGTCGGGATGACCCCCTAGCCTTAACAGTGCTCTACCCCCAGTAGTATTCGTCCGAGGCGCTACCTAAATAGCTTTCGGGGAGAACCAGCTATCTCCAGGTTTGATTGGCCTTTCACCCCTAGCCACAAGTCATCCGCTAATTTTTCAACATTAGTCGGTTCGGTCCTCCAGTTGATGTTACTCAACCTTCAACCTGCCCATGGCTAGATCACCTGGTTTCGGGTCTAATCCTAGCAACTGTACGCCCAGTTAAGACTCGGTTTCCCTACGGCTCCCCTAAACGGTTAACCTTGCTACTAAAATTAAGTCGCTGACCCATTATACAAAAGGTACGCAGTCACACCACGAAGGTGCTCCTACTGCTTGTACGTACACGGTTTCAGGTTCTATTTCACTCCCCTCACAGGGGTTCTTTTCGCCTTTCCCTCACGGTACTGGTTCACTATCGGTCAGTCAGTAGTATTTAGCCTTGGAGGATGGTCCCCCCATATTCAGACAGGATATCACGTGTCCCGCCCTACTCGTTTTCACTGATTATGAGATGTCGATTACGGGGCTATCACCCTTTATTGCGGCACTTTCCAGAGCCTTCATCTGTCTCATTAAAAGCTTAAGGGCTAATCCAATTTCGCTCGCCGCTACTTTCGGAATCTCGGTTGATTTCTCTTCCTCGGGGTACTTAGATGTTTCAGTTCCCCCGGTTTGCCTCCTGTTGCTATGTATTCACAACAGGATACGTGCTTATGCACGTGGGTTTCCCCATTCAGGAATCCCAGACTCAAAAGGTTATTACTACCTAATCTGGGCTTATCGCAAGTTATTACGCCTTTCATCGCCTCTGACTGCCAAGGCATCCACCGTGTACGCTTAGTCACTTAACCATACAACCCGAAAGGGTCTTAATGTATGGCAACTAACCAAGGTTTTTGGTTGTCATCAAGAAGGGTTAATTCTTGATAACTGTTTGCCGGACTCAATTGTGATTCAAACGAATTTGAATCGAATACAAGACACTTGAATGTGTTTGTTGTGTTTATCTAATGAAAGATAAACATTGAGAACTTTTAAATTTGATTGAATTACTCGTAAGTAATCAATCAGTCAGCTTTCCAAATTGTTAAAGAGCAAGAGTTTTTCAAGTTTTAAACTTTCAAAACCATTTTTAAATACTCTCTTACGAGAATGCTTAAAGATGGTGGGCGATACCGGGCTCGAACCAGTGACCCCCTGCTTGTAAGGCAGGTGCTCTCCCAACTGAGCTAATCGCCCATGATAGTTTTAATTCCTTCATGGAGAAAGAATGGTGGAGCTATGCGGGATCGAACCGCAGACCTCCTGCGTGCAAGGCAGGCGCTCTCCCAGCTGAGCTATAGCCCCATATTTTTATTTCCTTGGGAGGAAATGGTGGGTCGTGCAGGATTCGAACCTGCGACCAATTGATTAAAAGTCAACTGCTCTACCAACTGAGCTAACGACCCAATGGTATCCCGTAGGGGAGTCGAACCCCTGTTACCGCCGTGAAAGGGCGGTGTCCTAGGCCTCTAGACGAACGGGACACTGCTAGTTATCTCCACTTTAAAAGTAGAAACAAACTTCGAAGAACCTTGGGAGTTCTTCTTCTCTTTACTTTTCTAAACCTAATCAATCTGTGTGGACACTCATCGTGAGTATCTTCGTATAAGGAGGTGATCCAGCCCCAGGTTCCCCTAGGGCTACCTTGTTACGACTTCACCCCAGTCATGAACCACAAAGTGGTGAGCGTCCTCCCCGAAAGGTTAAACTACCCACTTCTTTTGCAGCCCACTCCCATGGTGTGACGGGCGGTGTGTACAAGGCCCGGGAACGTATTCACCGTGACATTCTGATTCACGATTACTAGCGATTCCGACTTCATGGAGTCGAGTTGCAGACTCCAATCCGGACTACGACGCACTTTTTGGGATTCGCTCACTATCGCTAGCTTGCTGCCCTCTGTATGCGCCATTGTAGCACGTGTGTAGCCCTACTCGTAAGGGCCATGATGACTTGACGTCGTCCCCACCTTCCTCCGGTTTATCACCGGCAGTCTCCCTGGAGTTCCCGACATTACTCGCTGGCAAACAAGGATAAGGGTTGCGCTCGTTGCGGGACTTAACCCAACATTTCACAACACGAGCTGACGACAGCCATGCAGCACCTGTCTCAGAGCTCCCGAAGGCACACCTGTGTCTCCACTGGCTTCTCTGGATGTCAAGAGTAGGTAAGGTTCTTCGCGTTGCATCGAATTAAACCACATGCTCCACCGCTTGTGCGGGCCCCCGTCAATTCATTTGAGTTTTAATCTTGCGACCGTACTCCCCAGGCGGTCTACTTAACGCGTTAGCTCCGAAAGCCACGGCTCAAGGCCACAACCTCCAAGTAGACATCGTTTACGGCGTGGACTACCAGGGTATCTAATCCTGTTTGCTCCCCACGCTTTCGCATCTGAGTGTCAGTGTCTGTCCAGGGGGCCGCCTTCGCCACTGGTATTCCTTCAGATCTCTACGCATTTCACCGCTACACCTGAAATTCTACCCCCCTCTACAGCACTCTAGTTCACCAGTTTCAAATGCAGTTCCGAGGTTGAGCCCCGGGCTTTCACATCTGACTTAATGAACCACCTGCATGCGCTTTACGCCCAGTAATTCCGATTAACGCTCGCACCCTCCGTATTACCGCGGCTGCTGGCACGGAGTTAGCCGGTGCTTCTTCTGTTGCTAACGTCAAGATGCGCAGCTATTAACTACACACCCTTCCTCACAACTGAAAGTACTTTACAACCCGAAGGCCTTCTTCATACACGCGGCATGGCTGCATCAGGCTTTCGCCCATTGTGCAATATTCCCCACTGCTGCCTCCCGTAGGAGTCTGGACCGTGTCTCAGTTCCAGTGTGGCTGATCATCCTCTCAGACCAGCTAGGGATCGTCGCCTTGGTGAGCCATTACCTCACCAACTAGCTAATCCCACCTAGGCATATCTTGACGCGAGAGGTCCGAAGATCCCCCTCTTTGGCCCGTAGGCATTATGCGGTATTAGCCATCGTTTCCAATGGTTATCCCCCACATCAAGGCAATTTCCTAGGCATTACTCACCCGTCCGCCGCTCGACGCCCATTAACGCACCCGAAGGATTGTTAGTGTCGTTTCCGCTCGACTTGCATGTGTTAGGCCTGCCGCCAGCGTTCAATCTGAGCCATGATCAAACTCTTCAATTTAAAATTTTGATTACCTAAACTAATAGGTTGACTCAACGAATACTGACTTCAAAACTAATATTCATGTAAACATGAACATGTAATTCTAAAGCTATTACCATTCCAACAGAATGGTAATGAATTGACTGTGCCGAATAACTACAAGTAGTTAAACGTATTGGTCACTCAGTTCATTGAAATCAATTTTGATTCCGAAGAATCTGCTTTATCCAAAGGATAAAACGTTTTGATATTCATCAACGAGTGCCCACACAGATTGATAGGTTTAAATTGTTAAAGAGCTTTTCCTTTTTGAGCTTCGCTCAAATCGGACGGCCATTTTAGCGATTTAAGTTTTAGTGTCAACCACTATTTTCAAAACTTTTTTCAAGCGCTTAGCTTGGCTAATTTGACCTGCTGATTCGTTTTCGCTTTTGAAACCTAAGCTTCGAAGCCATCCCGTGTCAGCGAGGTGGCATTATAGAGATTTCGATCACACTGGCAAGCCCTTTTTGAAGTTTTTCTCGTTTTTTTATTCGTTCGATTAAAAACAACTCAAAACGCCTCAAAAGTAGGCTTTTACCTTACATCTCTTGCAGTTTCTTAGAGAATAAAGAGACTTTTTCCCAGTTTGTGTACTCAACTTCCTTGGTTGTATCCGTTTCTCCACCTGTCATATTCATAATGAAGCGAATCATGGTTTTATCGAACCAATTATAACGCGGGTAATAGAGGGCACCCGCGAATACACCGATCAAAGTCGGCTGCCATGATGACTTAAGAAGAAACTTCTTAATATAGGCACTACCTTCAGGGGTGTCTTTGCCTTGGTCTTCTTTACGAGCGGTTAAGTTAACGCAAAAGAAAGCGACCTTGTTTGATTGCAGCTGAGCAAGATTGGCATCAATAAACTGGTATAGCTTCTTATTGAGGTGGCCATAGCGAATAGATGCGCCAATCAACACTCTGTCATATTGAGCAAAGTCGACATTACTAATAGTGTGCAGATCTTGAAGCTCACATTCGAACTCATTCATTTCTTCTTTTATATAGTTCAAGATCTTCTTGGTCTGCCCTTCACGGCTTGAATACAAAAATAGAGCTTTTGCCACAATGTTGTCCTTAGCTACGCCAAAACGTAGGGGTCAATAAAATTAATAAGGTGAATATCTCTAAACGACCAAACAGCATAGATACGATCAACACCCACTTAGCCTTGTCATTCACATCGCCGAAGTGCATTGCCACTTCACCTAAGCCAGGGCCAAGGTTATTCAATGTTGCCGCTACAGCAGAGAAAGCACTTAGCTCATCCATACCAGTTGCAATCAGAGCCAACATACAAACCACAAAAACCAAGGCGTATGCAGAGAAGAAGCCCCAAACCGCATCCACAACACGCTGTGGTAACGCAGATCCGCCAACCTTGATGGTATAAACAGCACGCGGGTGGACAAGACGCTTCATTTCACGAGCACCTTGCAGCGTAAGTAGTAATATTCGGATAACTTTCATACCGCCACCAGTTGAACCGGCACAACCACCTATAAAGGAAGAGAACAGAAGCAAAACGGGTAAGAACAGCGGCCACTCGGAAAAACCAGTAGTAGTGAATCCTGCGGTCGTCGAGATAGAAACAGTTTGGAACAATGCTTGATCGAAGGCATCGTAATAAGAGTCGTAAGAATGATGGTTAAGCAGTAATAAGAAGCAGACTAAAAACAGTAGCGCTTGAATAAAGATAAAGGCACGAAACTCAGGATCCTTCCAATAGTACTTGGGATGCACACCACCAGACGCAAACGCGGCAAAGTGAAGAGAGAAGTTACAAGCAGATATAAGAAGGAATACAACGGTAATCATGTTTATAGCAGGGCTGTTAAAATACCCCATGCTGGCATCATGTGTCGAGAAACCACCAATAGCAATGGTAGAGAAACTATGACTGATTGCATCAAAGAAGCTCATGCCTGCCAGCCAAAACGCCACCGCACAAGCAATCGTTAAGCTGAGATAGATGTACCACAGAGCTTTTGCCGTTTCAGCAATACGCGGTGTCATCTTACTGTCTTTTACAGGACCTGGGATTTCAGCACGATATAGCTGCATACCACCGATACCCAGAACGGGAAGGATGGCTACCGCCAATACGATGATACCCATACCACCAAACCATTGCAGGAATTGGCGGTAAAATAGAATTGCTTTAGGTAGGTCATCGAGGCCAACAATTACGGTTGCACCCGTGGTCGTTAATGCAGAAAAGGATTCAAAGAAAGCATCAGTTACCGAAACGCTCGGGTTATCGGCTATCAAAAACGGTAAAGCACCTGCACTACCGATTACCGTCCAGAACAACACCACAATGAGAAAGCCATCTCGCGCCTTCAATTCATGTTTATAGCGTCGGTTTGGAAACCAGCAAGTTGCTCCACAAAATAATAGAACGAAGAAAGTCGTCACAAATGGTACACCCGCACCATCTCTATAGATCAGTGCGACGAGCGCAGGTGCGAGCATTGATACACTAAAAAGTGCTAATAGTAATCCGACGATTCGAATAATTGAGCGAAATTGCATGAGCTATTGAACGAAGCGAAATGCTTCACACTTCCTAGTTGTCTTTGACTTTCGTTACCAGTGCCTTGGCACCGCTTTTATTGATCATGGTTTGGGTAAACGAATCTACCTGAAGGAGCTCTATTTCAATAATAAGCTCAACTTGAACACCATAATCAGCTTGGACTTCAACAGCCTGATGCTGAGCCATAATGGATTGCGCGATTGGCACAAAGCCATAGTCTAACTCTAGCCGTAATTTTGTGGTTATTTTTTTCTCGATAGTTTGAAGCAGCTTGAGAGCTTGTTGCACTCCTCCACCATACGCCTTTACTAGGCCACCCGTTCCAAGCTTGATTCCGCCAGAATAACGAGTAACAACGGCAGTCAGTTCACCGATACCAGAACCAGACAGTTGCGCCAAAATAGGCTTACCCGCAGTACCAGATGGCTCTCCATCGTCACTAAAGCCCCATTTCATTGAGTCTTCAGGTCGCCCTGCCGCAAAGCCCCAACAATTATGTCGTGCTGATGAATGCTCTTTTTTTACCTGTTCTACGAACTGTTTAGCAGCTTCTACACTTGGAGTATGAGCAAGATGAGTAATGAAGACGCTCTTCTTTATCTCTTCTTCAAACAGAGCCGACGCTGACGGTATTAAATAGGGCTGTTCATTCATATCGTTAACTTAATTAGTAAGAGCGGCGAAGTGTATCACGCGTGAATAATAAGGGTTAGAGGATCTGTGCTATCGCACAATGTTAAACAATTGTTTAAAAAATGTATTGAAATTCACCAAGCAGAGGTACAGACTAAGATAACTGGTCTTACCAGGTATTCTACAATAATAGAAAGATAACAAGATTCTCTCAAACAATCGTGGATTGTATGTCATGGAGATAGACAATGATTTACCAAGCTAACACCTTACAGGTAAAGGAATTACAAGATGGTATTGCAGAACTTAGCTTCTGTGCGCCGGCCTCTGTAAACAAACTCGACCTTGCTACTTTAGAATCACTAGATAAAGCGTTAGATGCTCTTAATGCTCACGCTGGATTACGTGGTTTAATCTTAACTTCAAACAAAGACGCGTTCATCGTAGGCGCAGATATCACTGAATTTCTTGGCCTATTTGCTAAGCCAGAAGCAGAACTTGATGAATGGTTAAGATTCGCTAATTCAATCTTCAGCAAGCTCGAAGACCTTCCTGTCCCAACTCTTTCAATGATGCGTGGCCATGCCCTTGGCGGCGGCTGTGAATGTGTACTCGCCACCGATTTCCGTATCGGTGACAAGACCACCAGCATAGGTCTACCAGAAACCAAACTTGGCATCATGCCTGGTTTTGGTGGTTGTGTGCGCCTACCTCGTGTTATCGGTGCTGACAGCGCGATGGAAATTATCACGCAAGGCAAAGCATGCCGTGCAGATGAAGCGCTTAAAGTTGGCTTGTTAGATGCGATTGTTGAAACAGACCAGCTACTAGAATCAGCGATCAACACTGTTTCTTTGGCAGCCAATGAGAAGCTCGATTGGCAGCTGCGCCGTAAACAAAAAACATCAGCGCTTTCACTAAGCAAACTGGAAGCGATGATGAGCTTTACCATGGCGAAAGGCTTAGTCGCTCAAAAAGCAGGGCCTCACTACCCAGCGCCGATTACTTCGGTGATTGCAATTGAAGAAGCAGCACGTAGCGATCGCGATGCAGCACTCGACATCGAACGTAAGCACTTCGTCAAGCTGGCGAAATCAGAAGAAGCAAAAGCATTAGTCGGCCTATTCCTTAATGACCAGTACATCAAAGGTCTAGCGAAACAAGCGGGTAAATCAGCAAACAAAGCAACTGAACGTGCAGCCGTACTTGGCGCAGGTATCATGGGCGGCGGTATTGCTTACCAGTCAGCATTAAAGGGCGTACCAGTGATGATGAAAGACATCGCACAGGCATCTCTTGAACTTGGTATGAACGAGGCCTCTAAGCTGTTAAATAAACGCTTATCACGCGGTCGCCTAGATGGATTCAAAATGGCAGGCATTCTGTCTTCTATTACTCCAAGCCTGCATTATGCAGGTGTTGAGCAATCAGATGTGATTGTGGAAGCGGTTGTAGAGAACCCTAAAGTAAAAGCAGCGGTACTGAGCGAAGTGGAAGGTTTGGTTGGTGAAGACACGGTTCTTACATCAAACACCTCAACGATTCCAATCAACCTGTTAGCGAAATCTTTGAAGCGCCCAGAAAACTTCTGTGGCATGCACTTCTTTAACCCAGTACACCGCATGCCTTTGGTTGAGATCATCCGTGGTGAGCACACTTCTGAAGAAACGATCAATCGCGTGGTTGCTTACGCAGCGAAGATGGGTAAATCCCCTATCGTTGTTAACGACTGCCCAGGCTTCTTCGTTAACCGTGTACTTTTCCCTTACTTTGGTGGTTTCAGCATGTTGCTACGTGACGGCGCTGACTTCACTAAGATCGATAGAGTCATGGAGCGTAAGTTCGGTTGGCCAATGGGTCCTGCGTACTTGCTAGACGTTGTTGGCCTAGACACAGCACACCATGCACAAACAGTAATGGCGCAAGGTTTCCCTGAGCGTATGGGTAAAGAAGGTCGTGATGCGATTGACGCACTTTACGTCGCTGAAAAATACGGCCAGAAGAACGGCAGCGGTTTCTACACGTATAGCGTAGACAAACGCGGTCGTCCGAAGAAAGCCTTCTCTGAAGACATTCTTCCTATCTTGGCTGACGTATGCCAACAGCCACAAGACTTTGATGACCAGACAATTATCCAACGTGTGATGATTCCTATGATCAACGAAGTGGTGCTTTGTTTAGAAGAAGGCATTATCGCGACACCGCAAGAAGCGGATATGGCACTGGTTTACGGTTTAGGCTTCCCTCCATTCAGAGGCGGCGTATTCCGCTACTTAGACAGTGTGGGTATTGGTAACTTCGTTGAAATGGCGAAGAGCTACCAAAACTTAGGTGCAATGTACCAAGTTCCTCAACTATTGCTTGATATGGCAGCGAAAGGCGAAAGCTTTTACGAAGGCCAACAAGCCAGTTCTCTGTAACCCACATTTGGAAAAGGAATAGCAAAATGAATAATGTAGTTGTTGTTGATTGCCTTCGTACCCCAATGGGACGTTCCAAAGGTGGAGCTTTCCGTCACACTCGTGCTGAAGATTTATCGGCACATTTGATGAAAGGCATTTTAGAGCGCAACCCAGAAGTAAACCCTGTCGAAATTGAAGACATTTACTGGGGTTGTGTACAACAAACGCTAGAGCAAGGCTTCAACGTGGCTCGTAACGCCGCTTTGCTTGCTGGTCTACCAATTGAAATTGGTGCGGTAACGGTGAACCGTTTATGTGGTTCATCTATGCAAGCTTTGCATGATGCTGCTCGTTCAATCATGGTTGGAGATGCGGAAATCTGCTTGATCGGTGGTGTTGAACACATGGGTCATGTACCAATGAACCATGGTGTCGATTTCCACCCAGGCATGTCTAAGCACGTAGCAAAAGCAGCAGGTATGATGGGCCTAACGGCTGAGATGCTTGGCAAGATGCATGGCATCAGCCGTGAAGATCAAGATGCCTTCGCCGCTCGTTCACACGCTAGAGCACAAGCAGCAACGGTAGAAGGTCGTTTCAAAAACGAAATTCTACCAACAGAAGCTCACGCGGCAGACGGGTCACTGTTTACTCTGGATTACGATGAAGTCATTCGCCCAGAAACAACGGTTGAGGGTCTATCTCAGCTGCGTCCTGTATTCGACCCAGCAAACGGAACGGTAACAGCAGGTACTTCATCAGCATTGTCTGATGGTGCATCGGCAATGCTTATCATGAGTGAAGATAAAGCCAACGCGCTTGGCCTTAAGATTCGTGCTCGCGTAAAGTCTATGGCTATCGCAGGCTGCGACCCTTCAATCATGGGTTACGGTCCAGTACCGGCGACTCAAAAAGCGTTAAAACGTGCAGGTCTGAACATTGAAGATATGGGCGTTATTGAACTCAACGAAGCGTTCGCTGCTCAATCTCTTCCATGTGCTAAAGATCTAGGTCTACTGGATGTTGTCGACGAGAAAGTAAACCTTAACGGCGGTGCGATTGCACTCGGTCACCCATTGGGTTGTTCTGGCTCTCGTATCTCGACAACCCTAATCAACCTGATGGAAGCACAAGACGTAAAATATGGCTTAGCGACTATGTGTATTGGTTTAGGCCAAGGTATTGCAACGGTATTTGAACGCCCATAGCGCTCACTGACTGTAATACTTGAAGGGTAATCTTTTGTGCAGCTATATTTATATAGCTGCACTTTTTATTACTCGGCATCCAATAATGCATCAATTTATTCGGCGCACTTAGCAGTAGAAAAAGCACCACCTACATCTATGCACAAAACGCATAGATTCAATGTTGATGTTTCATTATTTTTTCTCCAACGATTCAACTAAAGTTACTTCAGTTTCCTAATATTCCTCCTACGGAGCAGATCATGTTTAAAGCACTTGTACTAAACCAAGAAGACAAAAAAACTATCGCATCAGTTTCTCAAATTGAAGAGTCTCAATTACCAGAAGGTAACGTGAAGGTTGATGTGAGCTACTCTTCTTTAAACTACAAAGATGGTTTGGCGATAACAGGTAAAGGGCGCATTGTTCGCAACTTCCCTATGGTTCCTGGTATCGACCTTTCTGGTGTGGTTTCACAATCTGATGACCCTCGCTACAAAGCAGGCGACGAAGTTGTTCTGACTGGTTGGGGGGTTGGTGAGGGTCACTGGGGCGGCATGGCTGAGAAAGCAAGCCTAAACGGTGACTGGTTAGTGCCTATGCCTAAAGGTCTAGACGCGAAGAAAGTCATGGCGATCGGTACAGCTGGTTTCACAGCAATGCTTTGTGTGCAAGCAATCGTAGACGCAGGTATCAAACCAGAAGACGGTGAAATCCTAGTAACAGGTGCAAGTGGCGGCGTAGGCAGTGTGTCTATTACGCTACTAAACCAACTGGGCTATAAAGTGGCAGCAGTTACTGGCCGTGCTTCAGCAAATGGCGAACTTCTAAAATCACTAGGCGCGACACGCATTGTTGAACGTGCTGAACTCGAAGAACCAGCTAAACCACTAGAAAAACAACTATGGGCTGGTGCTATCGATACTGTAGGTAGCAAAGTACTTGCAAAAGTATTGGCGCAAATTGATTACAACGGTGCGGTTGCGATGTGTGGCCTAGCTGGCGGTTTTGACTTACCAACAACGGTAATGCCATTCATTTTGCGTAACGTTCGCCTACAAGGTGTGGACTCGGTAATGTGCCCTCGTGAGAAACGTATTAAAGCGTGGGAACAGCTGGCTGAACTATTACCAGAATCTTTCTACGCTCAAGCAACCAAAGAAGTGTCTTTAGATGGTGCAATTCAAGCCGCAGAAGACATCACTAACGGTCAAATCACTGGTCGCGTAGTTATTAAACTGTAATTGTGAATTAAACTTCCGTAACCCAGAATTACAAAGGGCTGATAGTAATCAGCCCTTTTGCGTTTTTGTCATTTGGATCGAGTAAACCAAAGCTAGACCTCAATTAACCCAAACCTACATCCGCAATACGCTTCTGAATCAGCTCACCGCACTCTTCTTTTACCACTCTTCTTAACCATTGCTGTGATGCAGAAGAATCGCAACGCGAGTGCCAGATCAGTGAGTAATCAAACGGCATAAACTCAAATGGTAGAGGCTTGACGACTAAGTCATAACGCTCTGCCACCAAATAAGCCAAATCAGCAGGTACAGTAATCACTAATGGCATTCTATCGACAATCGCTAATGCAGCTTCAAGGTGATAAGCACGCAGCACCATTTTTCGTGGTTGTTGATTGGCTAAAGCGTTATCGAGTAAAGCCTTAACACCATCACTGATCGCAATCATCGCATGGGGCAGAGAAACATAATCCTCAAGGCTAAGCGGTCGCTCAGCCAAGGGATGATTTTTAGATAACAAGCACGATACGCCCACTGGCCCCAAGACTTCTTGATGAAGTGGTGCGATGCTGCCACTCGGGCGACAAATCGCCATATCGACACGTTCGGTGCTGAGTTGCTTAAACAAATGCTCATGCTGCAGTGGTGCAAACTCCAAAGAGATATTAGGTGCTTGCTCATAAATCTTAGGTAACGCATACGGCAAAATGGTTTGCATCGCGTAGTCAGTAGTCGCAATCAAAAAACGCTCACTGCAATAGTAGGGGTCGAAATCGCTAGGGCTAAGAAGTTGGCGGAATGACTCCAAAGGCTGATCAATTCGCTGGCTGATCTCGAGTGCTTTCTTGGTGGGAATAAGGTGCTGACCTTGGCGTGTAAACAGGGGATCGTTGAGTAGTTCTCTTAAGCGACCTAATACTCGGCTAGTCGCCGATTGGCTTAAGTTAAGACGAAGTGCGGCTTGGCTAACACTGCCCTCTTCAATCAATACCTTTAAGGCGACCAGTAAATTCAGGTCTCTACGATAGATGTCTTCTAATTCCACGCCACTTACCTAGCTGTATACAATTATCATTGGTCACTAAGTTGTTTATAGCATGCTTTAGATAAAAAAAATCCCGCAATTACGCGGGGAAGCCCAAGAAAATCTGGGGATAGTGTCGGAATGTTGTCGTATCGGAATTTGCTTGTTGTATCCGGGTTAATGCTCTTGCTCCTCGGCTATGCCTTGCCAACGGCGCATCTCTACCCAAATACCAATAATCGTTGCTACTATGCCAAAGATTGGCATTAGAGAGGTCTCTGTCGATGAGCGTAGTACTAACGCACAAAAAGAAATAAAACAGAGAACTGAATAAATTGTTAATCTATCTAATCCTGTCAACATCGCCACTCCTTAGCTAGTTGCCTTTGTTACAAGTTGTTATCAACTTGTTAATTAAGTTATAGGAAATGATTCTGTTTGCCAAGCACTTATTGCATATTTTTTCTGCAGACGTATTATTCACTCGTTAGATAGATATAGAGATACAAACCATGACATTCAAACCTGAACTGGCAACCCACACTTTAGAAGCTGAAGGCCTACGTTGCCCAGAGCCAGTAATGATGGTCAGGAAGACAATTAGAAACATGCAGGATGGCGATGTGTTACTGGTAAAAGCTGACGACCCTTCGACAACTCGTGATATTCCGAGCTTTTGTCGTTTTATGGATCATCAGTTAGTCGGCCAAGCGACTGAAGCTTTGCCTTACCAATATTTGATAAGAAAAGGGTTGGAGGCATAAGCCTCACCTAAATATCAGCATCAAAAAAACCGCTCGTACCTTATGTTCTTCAACAGAACTCAGAGTACGAGCGACTTTTTGTTTATTCGTTTCTAGATTTGTTTTGCAGATGCTCAAGCTGATGCTGAATTTCTCGCAGATCTTTTCGCATCGGAATAATATGCGCGACCCGAATCCAAGCTTCTACCGCAAGCCCAGTCATGATCATCGAACCAGCCACCATTGGTAGCCACATGTCCGTCAACACCATGCCTAATAGTGTAAGTGCAAGACCAAAGGTAAATAGATAACTTTGGCTCTGTGGAGTAATACCCATATAACGCGTCAACATAATCATGCCCTCGTGTTCTTAACTCACAAGATTAAAATATCATGACAAGTATGACAGTTATATGTCCATTCGCTCGATAAACCCCACAATACTGTAAGAGTATGACCTACAACACATTACTCTACTGGTTGAGTATAATAGAACTCAATACCACCGCTTAATAGAACGCCGCTGCGATAGCCAAACCCACGAATAACAAGGCCGTGATCTTGCGAATCAGATCAAGAGGCATCTTATCAGCAGACAGCTTACCGATGATCACCACGGGTACATTCGCCAGCAACATACCAATGGTAGTGCCGAGAATTACCCACGTTAATGCATCCGAATATTGAGCCCCTAGAATGGAGGTCGCAATCTGAGTTTTATCACCGATCTCAGCAATGAAGAAAGCGATGAAACTGGCGACAAACGGCCCTCGGTTCGAAATCTGCTCATCATCGTCTAATTTATCAGGAATCAGAATCCAGCCTGCCATCGCAATGAAACTGACCACCAACACCCACTTTAATACTTCAGGTGAAAGATAATCGGCGACCACAACACCTAGCCATGCAGCAAGGGCATGATTGGCAATGGTGGCAAAGAAAATAGCCGCGATGATAGGTATCGGTTTTCGATATCGACTGGCTAATAAAAGGGATAGCAACTGAGTCTTATCACCGATCTCGGCTAAGGCGACAGTTGTAATTGAAATTGCTAAAACGCTCACGACATGCTCATTTGGGATGAGGATTATTATATTTAACCAAAGACAAACCTCGCGCCCCATCCCGGTTCACGATGCTTGTCTAAGGTCTTGCTACGCGCCACCAAGGTGGTGGTTGCCTCGAACGCCATGATGATTTTGCATCAATTATGTTGACGAACGAACTCATTCAATAGGATTTGAATAAGCAAGCTACTCCCCAAAGACCGCGAGATTTTAATCACCCATGCTTTCAAACACAAGTGTCAAAGTTATCAAAATATCCACTTGTGCCGAAAAACAAACATTAAAGGCAAAAAATTCCACTAAACGACATTTTAGACCACTAATTAAACAAGATTACCCCTACTCGCTTTACCAATATCTCGGTATACTCAGAGGTTATTTTTCTCATTCATTTAAAAGAATCGCGCGAACCTGACTATGCAAAAATACGATATCAAAACCTTCCAGGGAATGATCCTCGCGCTGCAGGATTACTGGGCACAAAACGGTTGTACCATTGTTCAACCACTAGATATGGAAGTAGGTGCTGGCACCTCTCACCCAATGACATGTCTACGTGCACTTGGCCCAGAGCCAATGTCTACGGCATACGTTCAACCTTCTCGTCGTCCGACCGATGGTCGTTACGGTGAAAACCCGAACCGCCTGCAGCACTACTATCAATTCCAAGTAGCTCTAAAACCTTCTCCAGATAATATCCAGGAGTTGTACTTAGGCTCACTTGAAGTTCTTGGTGTCGACCCACTTGTTCACGATATTCGCTTCGTAGAAGACAACTGGGAAAACCCAACGCTAGGCGCATGGGGTCTTGGTTGGGAAGTATGGCTAAACGGTATGGAAGTGACTCAATTCACTTACTTCCAACAAGTTGGCGGCCTTGAGTGTAAGCCTGTAACTGGCGAGATCACTTACGGTATCGAACGTCTAGCAATGTACATCCAGGAAGTAGACTCTGTTTACGACCTTGTATGGAACGTAGCACCAGACGGCTCTAACGTAACTTACGGTGACATCTTCCACCAAAACGAAGTTGAGCAATCAACCTACAACTTCGAGCACGCAGACGTAGATTTCCTATTCACTTTCTTCGACCAGTGCGAAAAAGAGTGTAAAGAGCTACTTGAGCTTGAGAAGCCACTTCCACTTCCAGCTTATGAGCGCATTCTAAAAGCAGGTCACGCATTCAACATCCTTGATGCGCGTAAAGCTATCTCTGTAACAGAGCGTCAACGTTACATCCTTCGTATCCGCAACCTGACTAAATCAGTTGCTGAGGCGTACTACGCGTCACGTGAAGCGCTTGGCTTCCCAATGTGTAAGAAGGATAAATAATCATGGCGAAGAATTTTCTAATTGAACTAGGTACGGAAGAGCTTCCACCAACGGCACTTCGTTCTCTAGCAGAAGCATTTGCTTCTAACTTTGAAGCAGGTCTTAAAACGGCAGAGCTTTCTCACGAAGGCATCAAGTGGTACGCAGCACCTCGTCGTCTAGCACTTAAAGTAACAGCTCTGGCTGAAGGCCAAGCGGACAAAGTGGTTGAGAAGCGCGGTCCTGCAATTTCTGTAGCATTCGATGCTGAAGGCAACGCGACTAAAGCAGCACAAGGTTGGGCTCGTGGTAACGGTATTACTGTTGAGCAAGCTGACCGTCTGAAAACAGACAAAGGCGAGTGGCTTCTTTTCAAACAAGAAGTAGCTGGCAAACCTGTTCAAGAATTGGTGATGGATATCGCTGCGAAAGCACTAGCTGGTTTACCAATTCCTAAAGCAATGCGCTGGGGTAACTCAGACATTCAATTTATCCGTCCAGTGAAAACACTGACAGTACTACTAGGTGATGAGCTTGTTGAAGGCGAGATCCTAGGCGTAGCTTCTGCTCGTACTATCCGTGGCCACCGTTTCATGGGCGAACAAGAGTTCACTATCGACTCTGCTGACCAATACCCTGCGATCTTAGAAGAGCGCGGTAAAGTAATGGCAGATTACGATGCGCGTAAAGCGATCATCCTTGCTGATGCTAAAAAAGCAGCTGACGCAGTTGGTGGTATTGCTGACCTAGAAGATGACCTTGTTGAAGAAGTTACCTCTTTGGTTGAATGGCCAGTGGTGCTTACTGCTAAGTTTGAGCAAGAGTTCCTAAAAGTGCCTTCTGAAGCTTTGGTTTACACCATGAAAGGCGACCAGAAGTACTTCCCTGTGTATGACGCTGATAAGAATCTTCTGCCAAACTTTATCTTTGTATCTAACATCGAGTCTAAAGAGCCTCGTCACGTGATCGAAGGTAACGAGAAGGTTGTACGTCCGCGTCTTGCTGATGCTGAATTCTTCTTCAACACAGACCGTAAGCGTCCGCTGATCGACCGTCTTGCTGAACTAGACCAAGCTATCTTCCAGAAACAACTGGGCACTATCAAAGACAAAACAGACCGCATCACAGAGCTTGCTGGCTACATTGCCGAGCAAATCGATGCTGACGTTGAAAAGTCTAAGCGTGCTGGCCTTCTAGCTAAGTGTGACCTAATGACATCTATGGTATTCGAATTTACGGATACTCAAGGTGTGATGGGTATGCACTACGCGACTCACGATGGTGAAGACGAGCAAGTAGCACTAGCACTTTACGAGCAGTACATGCCTCGTTTTGCGGGTGATACACTACCAAGCACTGGTATTTCATCTGCAGTAGCAATGGCAGACAAGCTAGACACTATCGTAGGTATCTTCGGTATTGGCCAAGCTCCAAAAGGTTCTGACCCATTCGCTCTACGCCGTGCATCACTAGGTGTGCTACGTATCATCGTTGAAAACGGCTACAACCTAGACCTAACTGATCTGATTGGTAAAGCGAAAGAGCTACTAGGCGACAAGCTAACCAACGACAACGTAGAAGCGGACGTTATCGACTTCATGCTAGGTCGTTTCCGCGCATGGTACCAAGATGCTGGTTTCAGCGTTGATATCATCCAAGCGGTACTAGCACGTCGTCCGACTAAGCCAGCTGACTTTGACCAACGTGTTAAAGCGGTTTCTCACTTCCGTGAACTTGAAGCAGCAGAAGCACTAGCAGCGGCGAACAAGCGTGTAGGTAACATCCTTGCGAAATTCGACGGCGAACTACCAGCTGAAATCGACCTAACTCTTCTTCAAGAAGATGCAGAGAAAGCGCTAGCTGAAAACGTTGAAGTAATGACTGAAGCTCTAGAGCCAGCATTCGCGACAGGCAACTACCAAGAAGCCCTAAGCAAACTTGCTGACCTACGTGAACCAGTAGATGCATTCTTCGATAACGTAATGGTAATGGCTGATGATGAAGCGCTTAAGAAGAACCGTCTAACGCTACTGAACAACCTACGTAACCTGTTCCTACAGATTGCTGATATTTCTCTACTGCAAAAATAAGCACGAGTGAGACAGTTGCTCTAATTCATACTCTGAGTAACAACAGGTAAACACCCAAAGGGAAGCGAAAGCTTCCCTTTTTGTTTTTGTGAACCAAGCATTTTTAGAAAGGTCTTGGTTATTTATACGAACTCGAAGTATGCGTTCAATGATATAAAACAACAGAAACTAAACAACAATATTAAGCATCTCCTTTTACCACCAAAGCGCATTCAATAAGAAAACGGCAAATAATTAAATAGACATTGTTGAGTTTTTTTCCGTGTGAGGGCAATTCGTGCTTTGCGCCGCAAAAACATTGCGGTATGTTCAAAGATTACCCACTGTAACCCGCCACGCTCGGGTTCATAAGATTGATAATAATCTACGAATAATAATCACAATGAATTAGGTATACGAAGCAATGCAATTCTCAAAGTTTGGTGAAAAGTTTAATCGATACTCTGGAATCACTCGTTTAATGGATGATTTGAATGATGGTCTGCGCACTCCAAGTGCAATCATGCTCGGTGGTGGTAACCCAGCCGCTATCCCAGCCATGCTCGATTACTTTAACCAAGCCAGTGCCGACATGCTCGCCAGTGGAGAACTCATTGCCGCCCTCGCCAACTACGATGGTCCACAAGGTAAAGACAGCTTCATTAAGTCGTTAGCGGCAATGCTGAAAGAGACCTATGGTTGGGACATCAGCGAGAAAAACATCAGCCTGACCAACGGCAGTCAAAGTGGCTTCTTTTACCTCTTCAACCTGTTAGCCGGTCAACAACCAGACGGTTCTCACAAGAAAATCTTGTTGCCGATCGCACCGGAATACATCGGCTACGGCGATGCTGGCATTGATGACGATATTTTTATCTCTTACCACCCAGAGATCGAACTGCTAGAAAACCGTCAGTTTAAATACCACGTGGATTTTGAAAAGCTCAAGGTTGATGACTCGGTTGCCGCTATCTGTGCTTCTCGCCCAACCAATCCAACCGGTAACGTGCTGACCGACGAAGAAGTACGTAAACTGGATAAACTGGCGCGTGAAAATAACATCCCACTACTGATAGATAATGCCTATGGTCTGCCATTTCCAAACATCATCTTTGAAGATGTTGAACCGTTCTGGAATGAAAATACGATTCTGTGCATGAGCCTATCTAAGCTTGGTTTACCTGGTGTTCGTTGCGGTATCGTGATTGCGAGCGAAGAAGTAACACAAGCTCTGACTAACATGAATGGCATTATCAGCTTAGCGCCGAGCAGTGTTGGGCCGGCAATTGCCAATCATATGATTGAAAAGGGCGATTTATTGCGTTTGAGCAGTGAAGTAATCAAACCTTTTTATAAAGATAAGTCTCTACGTGCAGTTGAGCTTTTACAAGAAGCGGTAGATGACCCTCGCTTCCGGATCCACAAGCCTGAAGGTGCGATTTTCTTATGGCTATGGTTTGATGAGCTGCCGATCACCACCATGGAACTTTACGACCGCTTGAAAGCTCGCGGCGTATTGATTGTTCCGGGTGAATACTTCTTTATCGGTCAAGAAGACGAGTGGGATCATGCTCATCAATGTCTGCGCATGAACTACGTGCAGGATGATGAAGCGATGCAGAAGGGTATTACTATTATTGCTGAAGAGGTGAAAAAGGCTTACTCAGAGCAGTAATTAGAGCTTTTAGCTTACCGTAGACCAAATGCAAAAAGAGCACCTCATTAGGTGCTCTTTCACTTTTACTTCCCGATATTTTTTAGCTCTAAGGAGCTAACAGCAATTAACCTTCTAGTAGGCTATTACCATTAATAGCAATCTTACGTGGTTGCATCGCTTCTGGGATTTCGCGTTCTAGGTCGATGTGAAGAAGACCATTTTCCATACTTGCACCTACCACTTTTACATAGTCAGCCAGTTGGAATTTACGTTCGAAATCACGCTCTGCGATACCTTGATATACGAAAGTTTTCTCTGCTTCAGCTTTACGCTCACCTTTAACAATTAGCATATTCTCTTTCTGAGTAAGATCTAATTGGTCATCAGAAAAACCAGCAACGGCCATAGTAATACGGTAGTTGTTCTCGTCTTTTTGCTCGATGTTGTAAGGAGGGTAACCGCCAGAAGAATTTTTCGACGTGTTCGCTTCCATCATATTGAATAGACGATCGAAGCCGATTGCGTTGCGGTAAAGTGGAGTGAAATCTACAGTTCTCATAATGCTATCCTTTTAGTAAGCAATAGTCTTAGCTGCGAATTTTACGGAGATCGAACCTGTGTGTGACCCAGTAAACAGCTAAGGGATTCAGTTCGCATTCCACGGGTTTCACCTCTTTTGGCGACAACTCTGGGACATGACAATGAATCAATTTTTAAATTGTGTGCTGCCAAAGTTATCCTCTATTGAGCGATACTTCGTTAGCGGTTATGAAGGTTCTGTTTCTTCTCTTGTAGAGCAAGACTGTCATCCTCTTCACAACTAGATATGTGGATTGAGCAAACCGGTTTCAAGCGTTTTTTTTCAATTATTTTTCCAATCCAATATTTTTCAATACCTTACAAATACAAAAAAGCACTATCCAAAGGATAGTGCTTTAAAATAATTTAGGTTTCTTTATCGAAGATGGATTGGCTGAGTTCAAGAAGAAGGCGCGCAATTTATAAGTATAAATGAGCACCTTCGACGCAGAAATCGGTCAATCCAACAAAGAGAAAGTAATCTAAACGTCTAGGTTTGCTACTTTAAGTGCATTCTCTTCGATGAAGTTGCGACGCGGTTCTACTTGGTCGCCCATCAACGTTGTAAACAACAGGTCAGCACCAACAGCATCTTCAATCGTTACTTGCATCATACGACGAGTTTCAGGATCCATTGTTGTTTCCCAAAGTTGATCAGGGTTCATCTCACCTAGACCTTTGTATCGTTGTAGGCTTAGACCACGGCGAGACTCTTTCACTAACCAGTTAAGAGCTTCAACGAAGCTAGAAACTTCTTGAGTACGCTCGCCACGCTTAATGTAAGCACCTTCTTCAATCAGGCCATCAAGTGCTTCAGAAAGATCCGCTAGCTTACCAAACTCTTTAGAGTTAATCAGATCAATACTCAGTACGTGCTCATGAGTTACACCATGAGTACGAACCACAATCTTAGGAACGCTTAAACCTAGCTCTTCGTGTTTTTCAACTTCAAGAGAATATTGGCTCGCACCCGCTTCTTTACCGTTTAGCTGCTCTACAAGCTGCTTACCCCAAGCTTCAACCACCGCGTCATCATGACACTGCTCAGCGGTTAGGCGAGGAACGTAAATCAGTTCGTGAACCAATGCGCGTGGGTAGCGGCGGCTCATACGATCAACTAGCTTGATGCCTGCATTGTATTGCTGAACAAGCTTCTCTAAGCCTTCACCGGCAAACGCAGGTGCTTCAGGATTTACGTGCAGCTCTGCATTGTCTAAAGCCAAAGATACTTGATACTGGTTCATCGCATCTTCATCTTTGATGTACTGCTCTTGCTTACCCTTCTTCACTTTGTAAAGTGGCGGTTGAGCAATGTAGATGTAACCACGTTCAATCAACTCTGGCATTTGACGGTAGAAGAACGTCAGTAGCAGAGTACGGATGTGAGAACCATCGACATCGGCATCGGTCATGATGATGATGTTGTGGTAACGCAGTTTATCTGGGTTGTATTCATCACGGCCAATACCACAACCAAGAGCCGTGATTAGCGTTGCGACTTCTTGAGAAGACAGCATTTTATCGAAACGCGCTTTCTCTACGTTAAGGATTTTACCTTTAAGCGGTAGGATTGCTTGGTTCTTACGGTTACGCCCCTGCTTAGCTGATCCGCCAGCAGAGTCTCCTTCCACAATATATAGTTCAGACTGTGCAGGATCTTTTTCCTGACAGTCAGCTAGTTTACCTGGAAGACCCGCTAAATCTAATGCGCCTTTACGACGAGTCATCTCACGAGCTTTACGCGCTGCATCACGAGCACGCGCTGCATCGATAATTTTAGAACAAACGATTTTCGCTTCACCTGGGTTCTCAATAAGGAACTCAGATAGCTTCTCACCCATCGTAGACTCAACGGCAGACTTCACTTCTGAAGAAACCAGCTTATCTTTAGTTTGGCTTGAGAACTTAGGATCTGGTACTTTCACCGAAACAATCGCAGTCAAACCTTCACGAGCATCATCACCTGATGTTGAAGTCTTCGCTTTCTTCGAGAAGCCTTCTTTGTCCATGAAGCTGTTCAAGGTACGCGTTAGTGCCGCACGGAAACCCGCTAAGTGAGCACCACCATCGCGTTGAGGGATGTTGTTGGTGAAACAGTAGATGTTTTCTTGGTAACCATCGTTCCACTGCATTGCAACTTCAACGGTAATGCCGTCATCACGCTCTGAATCAAAGTGGAAAATCTTTTGGATGATTGGTGTTTTGTTGGTATTAAGGTGTTCAACAAACGCTTGGATACCGCCTTCGTATTCGAAGTGATCCATTTTGTCTTCTTCACGCTTATCAATTAGCTTAATTGATACACCTGAGTTCAAGAATGATAGCTCGCGTAGACGCTTAGCTAAAATATCGTAATGGAACTCGATGTTAGTGAAGGTTTCTTCACTCGGCCAGAAACGAATCTCTGTACCTGTTTTATCCGTGTCACCGATAACCGCTAGTGGCGCTTGAGGCTCACCGTGGCTGTAGGTTTGAGTGTGGATTTTGCCACCGCGGTGGATAGTAAGAGTAACTTGCTTAGAAAGTGCGTTAACTACTGAAACACCAACACCGTGCAGACCACCAGATACCTTGTACGAGTTATCATCGAACTTACCACCAGCGTGAAGAACCGTCATGATTACTTCTGCTGCTGATACTTTTTCTTCTGGGTGCAATTCTGTTGGAATACCACGGCCGTCATCGCTTACAGACACTGAGCTATCTTCATGGATAGTTACAATGATGTCATTACAGTGACCAGCTAGCGCTTCATCAATAGAGTTATCTACCACCTCAAAAACCATGTGGTGCAGACCGGTACCATCATCCGTGTCGCCAATGTACATTCCAGGACGCTTACGTACCGCATCCAGACCCTTCAGTACTTTAATACTCGATGAATCGTAATTATCTGACATAGTTACTCTCTGACTAATTATCCTTGCTCTATTTTGCCATGTTCCACATGAAACATCCTGCTATTTTCGTCATGCATATCTGCAATCTGATCAGCGGTAATAGAGCTTACAAAAACTTGAGCCTGGGTCGCCTTTAAACACTCAGCAAGACGTGCTCGGCGTTGGCTATCTAATTCGGAAGCGAAGTCATCTATCAAATAGATGCACTGCTTACCTGTCATTTCAGTGAGGTGTTGCCCTTGTGCTACTCGCAGCGCGCACACCATCAACTTCAATTGACCTCGTGACAAGACATCTTCCACTGGAGTGCCGTTCACTTTTATCTTCAGATCCGCTTTGTTTGGCCCACTAAAGGTGTAACCAAGCTGCTGATCCCTTTCAAAATTCTTTTCTAAAATCTCGGCGTATGGGGTGTCTTTATCCCAGCCACGATAATAGTTAATCTTTATCTCAAACTCCGGAAGGAAGGTCGCACAGATTTCTTCGGCGACTTCTTTAAGCTGTTCAACGTAAATGGCACGCCACTGACTGATACTTTCCGCTAAACGGGCCAACTCTTGGTCCCAATAGCTCAGTTCTCGATAGTTTGTTGCCGTTTTCAATAAGGCGTTTCGCTGCTTATTGAGGCGCTTTACCCTGCCCCATGCATCATAAAAGCCGGACTCACTGTGGAAGACTCCCCAATCAATGAATGCGCGGCGATGCTTAGGTCCATCGGTTAGTAAATCAAACCCTTCCGGGTGAATCAACTGCAAAGGTAAAACCTGAGCTAACTGAGCCAATTTTTGCCCAGTTTGACCGCTTATTTTAACCTCTGTTGTGCCATCGCGCTGCTTATTAATGCCAATTGGCAGCTCAAATTGATCCGAGGTCATAAAACGGCCATGTACAAACAGCTCACTGCACTCGTTTTGTATGATACGGCCGGTGAGTGAACTCTTAAATGAGCGACCATGTCCGAGCAGATACACCGCTTCAAGGACACTGGTTTTTCCGCTCCCGTTAGCCCCTATAAGAAAGTTAAAGCCTGATGACGGTTGAATGTCACAGGCTTCAATATTTCTAAACTGCTTTACGATTAAGCGCGATAAAGGCATAACGTCTTCATATTAATCTTCAATCACGGCTCGATAGACAAACGTTGTTGATAAGTAAACATAATGTATAAACAAACACGGCTTACAAACGAATCGGCATAACAACGTACATCGCGCTGTCATCTTGTGCATTTTCAATCAAGGCACTCGCATTCGCGTCTGACATTGAGATTCGAACCTGTTCACAACGTAGCGTATTCAATACATCCAATACGTAGCTTACGTTGAAACCAATCTCTAGCGCGTCTCCATCAAAGGTTACGTCTAGCACTTCTTCGGCTTCTTCTTGCTCTGGGTTGTTCGCGGTAATGCGCATCTCGCTATCTACAAGGTTAACACGAACACCACGGAATTTTTCATTAGACAGTATCGCAGCGCGAGAAAACGCTGAACGTAACTCATCGCAGCCAGCTTCTAATGTCTTGGTGGTATTTTGCGGCATTACGCGGCGATAATCAGGGAAACGACCATCAACGAGCTTAGAAGTGAATACATAGTTGTTCACTTCAGCACGCACGTTAGAGTTACCAATCTGCAGTGTTACTGGCTGTTCTGGAGCATCCAGTAGCTTCACTAGCTCTTGAACACCTTTACGAGGAACAATGATCTGCTTCTGAGCAAAATCCGCACCCAGTTGCGCTTGAGATACCGCCATACGGTGACCATCAGTTGCAACACTACGTAAGATAGAACCTTCAATCTCAAACAACATACCGTTGAGGTAGTAACGAACGTCTTGGTTCGCCATTGAGAATTGTGTTTTCTCGATAAGACCGCGCAATTCAGCTTGTGTCACTGACACTTCAACTTCACTACTCCAGTCTTCAATATTTGGAAAATCTGCCGCAGGTAATGTTGCCAACGAGAAACGGCTACGACCAGAACGAACCTGAACACGGTCACCATCCAATACCACAGTGATCACTGAGCTGTCTGGCAAGCCACGACAGATATCTAGGAACTTACGTGAAGGTACGGTAATGCTGCCCGCTTCGAAATCACCTTCAAGCGTTACACGGCTGATCAGTTCAACTTCTAGATCCGTTGCTGTCATCGACAACACGTTATCTTCTACTTTAATCAGTAGATTTCCTAGAATTGGAAGCGTTGGCCTGCCACCGAGTGCGCCAGATACTTGTTGTAATGGCTTAATCAGGTGACTACGTTCAATGGTAAATTTCATATCTTGCTCTTACGGTCTAAATGGCACTGTGTAATAGTACGTGGCCAAGATTCTGCTTATTAAGGTTAAGAATACTGTGTATTAAGAAGAAAGGGTACGAATCAAGTTCGAATAATCTTCTTTAATGTCGTGGCTCTCTTCACGCAGTTGAGCAATCTTACGACAAGCATGCAGTACGGTCGTGTGGTCACGGCCACCGAATGCATCGCCAATCTCAGGCAAGCTGTGGTTAGTTAACTCTTTAGCCAGTGCCATCGCCAGTTGGCGTGGGCGAGCAACAGAGCGAGAACGACGTTTAGATAATAGATCAGCAACTTTGATTTTGTAGTATTCAGCGACTGTCTTTTGAATGTTATCAATGGTGACCAGTTTTTCTTGCAGGGCAAGTAAGTCACGCAGTGCTTCACGCACGAAATCGATCGTGATCGGACGGCCAGTGAAGTTTGCATTCGCAATAACACGGTTCAATGCGCCTTCAAGCTCACGAACGTTAGAACGTAAACGCTTCGCAATAAAGAATGCCACTTCATCCGCAAGGTGAATTTGGTGGTCTTCGGCTTTCTTCATTAAGATCGCAACACGAGTCTCAAGCTCTGGTGGCTCAATCGCAACCGTCAAACCCCAGCCGAAGCGAGATTTAAGACGATCCTCTACCCCGTTAATCTCTTTTGGATAACGGTCAGAGGTTAGGATAATCTGTTGGTTGCCTTCAAGCAGCGCATTAAAGGTATGGAAGAACTCTTCTTGAGAGCGCTCTTTATTCGCGAAAAATTGGATATCATCGATAAGCAAAGCATCAACACTACGGTAGTAGCGCTTAAATTCTTCAATCGCGTTATTTTGTAGCGCCTTCACCATATCCTGAACAAAACGCTCAGAATGCATGTAAACCACTTTAGCATTCGGTTTGTTGTCAACAATGGCATTACCCACCGCATGCAACAAGTGTGTCTTACCTAAACCGGTGCCACCGTATAAAAACAAAGGGTTATAGGCTGTTCCTGGATTATCAGAAACCTGACGTGCCGCCGCCAAACCCAATTGGTTTGATTTACCCTCAACAAAGTTATTGAACTTATGTTTTGGGTTTACGTTTGAACGGTGGTTAAGATCAACCGCTACAGGCTCTTCATCACGCCAGATATTGTGAACAGGCTTACGAGCTTGTAACTGCGCAGGTGCTGACGATTCAGCGGCCACATCAGCGGCTGTACGGGTACGAGCTGGGGCGATAGTCTCAGATTTTGGAGCAGTAACTCGTTTGTTCCCAATTTCAAAATGAAGATGCGGGATATCATTACCACAATATTCTTGTAGCAAACGGTTAATGCTATTTAGGTACTTATCGCGCACCCAATCGAGTACAAATCGGTTTGGTGCAAATAGAGTTAGAGTATTACCATTGAGCTCCGCTTGTAACGGACGTACCCACATACTGAATTCTGTAGCTGGTAACTCTTCTTGAAGCTGTTGCAAGCATTGCAACCAAAGCGAAGATGACACGGTGCCCCACTCTATTTAAGTTATATGAAATGACCGTTAATTTTACCTGTTGATAAGTCAGATCACCAGCAATTGATCACAGATCCAGTGAATAAGATCCAAGTTATTCACAATAAATGTATAAATAATCGGTGGATCCACACATCTTGCCCCTAATTTACTCACACAATGATCCACTTATGCCCGGATCCTTGCTAGTTATCCCCAAATCGAGAATACGATCTGGTTATGGTTAATAACATCTGGTTATTTATTCTATTGAGCATTTTCCCAGTAACATCCAACCCTATAAATATAAGGAGTTACCAAATGAATAACTGGATTAAGGCTGCAATTGCGGCTATCGCACTCTCTGCTGCTACTGTTCAAGCCGCGACTGAAGTTAAAGTCGGCATGTCTGGTCGCTACTTCCCGTTTACGTTCGTTAAACAAGACCAACTACAAGGTTTTGAAGTGGATTTATGGGATGAGATCGGTAAGCGTAACGATTACAAGGTTGAATACGTAACGGCAAACTTCTCTGGTCTGTTTGGTCTTCTTGAAACGGGTCGTATCGATACCATTTCAAACCAAATTACAATGACGGATGCACGTAAAGCGAAATACCTATTCGCAGACCCATACGTAGTAGACGGTGCACAAATTACCGTTCGTAAAGGTAATGACAGCATTAAGGGGATCGAAGACCTTGATGGCAAGACGGTTGCGGTAAACCTAGGTTCAAACTTTGAACAACTGCTTCGCAGCTACGATAAAGATGGCAAGATCAATGTTAAAACCTACGATACAGGTATTGAGCATGATGTCGCTCTTGGTCGTGCAGATGCATTCGTAATGGATCGTCTATCAGCACTAGAGCTTATCAAGAAGACGGGTCTACCATTACAACTAGCAGGTCAGCCATTCGAAACCATTGAAAACGCTTGGCCTTTCGTGGACAACGACAACGGTAAAAAACTGCAAGCAGAAGTAAACGAAGCATTAGCAGCAATGCGCGCAGATGGTACGCTAAAAAGCATCTCTCAGAAATGGTTTGGTGCAGACATTACTCAGAAGTAATCACTCACTATCTCCATTCGAGGCCCACAGCTTTACACGGCGGTGGGCTTTTTGCTTTTGTGCACTGATTAAAAGCCTGATAGAACAGTATTTCCAAATAGAACAACACTTCCAATATTAATACGAGATAGATTATGGGATTTGACTTTAATTACATGCTAGAGCTGTTGCCAATACTACTGAAGTATTTGGGCACCACGATGGAGATGGCGACTTGGGGCTTGTTCTTTGCTCTAATCCTGTCTCTGATACTGGCGAATATTCGTGTATTCAAAATCCCAGTACTCGACCAACTAAGCCAGCTGTACATTAGCTTCTTCCGAGGCACACCACTGTTAGTACAGTTGTTCCTCCTTTATTACGGCTTACCACAAGTATTCCCATGGATGGTTGGGTTGGATGCCTTCAGCGCCGCTGTGATTGGATTAACCCTGCACTTTGCTGCGTATATGGCAGAAAGTATTCGTGCCGCGATTATCGGTATTGATCGCAGCCAGATGGAAGCCAGCCTTTCGGTCGGTATGACAACCAGCCAAGCGATGCGCCGAGTGATCTTGCCGCAAGCAACCCGCGTGGCGCTGCCGTCATTGATGAACTACTTCATCGACATGATCAAGTCGACTTCACTTGCCTTCACCTTAGGTGTAGCCGAAATCATGGCTAAAGCTCAGATGGAAGCTTCTTCAAGTTTCCGCTTCTTCGAGGCTTTCTTAGCAGTCGCGCTGATTTACTGGGGCGTGGTGGTTATCCTCACTCGAATTCAAATTTGGGCCGAAGTGAAACTGAATAAGGCGTATGTACGATGATCAAATTAGAAAATATCCACAAGCAGTTTGGTGATACCGAAGTATTGAAAGGGATCGACCTAGAAATCAAACAAGGTGAGATAATTGTCATCATAGGTTCAAGTGGTACGGGTAAGTCTACCCTGCTGCGTTGTGTGAATTTTCTTGAGCAAGCCGATCAAGGTATTATTTCGATTGATGATATCAAGGTTGATACTCAGAAACACACCAAGGCAGAGGTGCTTGCACTGCGTCGTAAGACCGGTTTTGTGTTCCAAAATTATGCACTATTTGCTCACCAAACCGCGAGACAGAATATAGCTGAAGGTTTGATTACCGTTCGTGGTTGGAAAAAGAAGCAAGCCTATGAAAAAGCACAACAAATACTCGACGACATTGGCTTAGGAGAGAAAGCTGATAGCTACCCAGCCGCGCTCTCTGGTGGCCAGCAGCAACGGGTTGGCATTGGCCGTGCAATGGCTCTACAACCAGAGCTTTTACTGTTTGATGAGCCGACTTCAGCGCTGGATCCTGAATGGGTTGGCGAAGTGCTTAACCTAATGAAAAAACTAGCAAATCAGCATCAAACCATGCTGGTGGTTACTCACGAAATGCAGTTCGCTAGAGAGGTCGCAGACCGAGTGATCTTCATGGCTGATGGCCACATTGTCGAACAGGGATCTCCACAGGATATTTTTGGTAATCCACAGGATCCTAAATTAAAGAAATTCTTAAATAAGGTCGGGATCGAATAAGGATCCTTGTGATTTTAGTTATTCTACGTATAATCCCCCGACCGGAATTTTAGTTAACCCAATCATTGACACTTTTTGTGACAGTGATTACAATTCCGCCTCTTTGTTGAGAGGCGTCGGTTTTCCTTTCTTATATAAAGAAGAGAAAAAATGCCCACGCCGGGTTTAACAAAAACCTAAAACTACTGATCAGTAAGGTAATTACAATGAAACGCACTTTTCAACCTACAGTTCTAAAGCGTAAGCGTACACACGGTTTCCGTGCTCGCATGGCTACTAAGAACGGTCGCGCAACAATCAATGCACGTCGTGCAAAAGGCCGTAAGCGTCTTTCTAAGTAATCTTTGATTATTTTGAATAAGCTAGCCTTCGGTCGGGAGTTACGCTTGTTAACTCCCGAACATTATCAGAATGTCTTCAAGCAAGCTCATCGAGCAGGCTCCCCTCATTTCACCATCATTGCCCGAAATAACTCACTTTCAAATCCTCGCCTTGGATTAGCCGTTCCGAAAAAGCAGATTAAAACCGCCGTGGGTCGTAACCGATTCAAGCGTCTTACTCGAGAAAGCTTTCGTAACACTCAACACAAACTTCCTAACAAAGATTATGTTGTAATCGCTAAAAAGAGCGCGCAAGATTTAAGCAATGAAGAAATGTTCAAGCTACTCGACAAATTATGGCTTCGCCTGTCTCGCCCTTCGCGTGGATAGCGCTAATACCCATCTATTTTTATAGATGGTTTATTAGTCCACTCATCGGCCCACGCTGCCGATTTACTCCAACCTGCTCTTTATATGCGATAGAAGCGTTGAAAGCTCACGGTTTTGTAAAAGGGTGTTGGTTATCAGGCAAACGTCTATTAAAATGCCATCCTTTGAACGAAGGGGGCTTTGACCCCGTTCCACCAGTCCAAAAACAAGACAGAGATAAATAACGATGGATTCTCAACGTAATATCCTGTTAATCGCATTGGCTTTGGTTTCTTTCCTACTGTTCCAACAATGGAACGTAGCTCAGAACCCAGCACCACAAGCGGTTGAGCAGGCACAATCTGGCAGCACCCTACCAGCGCCATCTTATGCAGATGATCTAGACCCGGCTCCTGGTCAAGTTTCTTCTTCTGCTAAAACTATCACAGTAACAACTGATGTACTGACTCTGTCAATTGATACGGTTGGTGGTGATGTCGTTAAAGCAAATCTAAATGATTACTCTGCTGAGTTTGATTCTGAAGATACGTTTGTTCTTCTTAAGAACGAACCAGGTCACCAATTTATCGCACAAAGCGGTCTAGTGGGTCCTCAAGGTATCGATTTAAGCAGCACTAACCGCCCTAGCTACACAGTTTCAGCAGACAGCTTCACGCTTGCTGATGGTCAGGATGAACTACGCATCCCGATGACTTACCAAGCGAACGGCCTTGATTACACGAAAACATTCGTCCTTAAGCGTGGCAGCTACGCAATGGATGTTGAATACGATGTAGTCAACAACTCTGGTAACAACGCGACATTCGGCATGTACGCTCACCTACGTCAGAACGTAATGGATGACGGCGGTAGCCTAACAATGCCAACTTACCGTGGTGGTGCTTACTCTACGGAAGACACGCGTTACAAAAAATACAGCTTCGACGACATGCAAGATCGCAACCTGTCTCTTAACCTAGCAAATGGTCAAGGTTGGGCAGCGATGATTCAGCACTACTTTGCAAGTGCATGGATCCCACGCGACGAAGCAGGCAGCAATCTTTACACTCGTGTAATCGGTAACCTTGGTGACATAGGTGTTCGCATGCCGAACAAAACCATCGCTACTGGCGACGAAGCAAGCTTTAAAGCAACGCTTTGGGTTGGTCCTAAACTTCAAGACCAAATGGCTGCTGTTGCACCAAACCTAGACCTAGTAGTTGACTACGGTTGGTTATGGTTCATTGCTAAACCACTTCATACTCTGCTTTCGTTCATCCAAGGCATCGTTGTGAACTGGGGTCTGGCAATCATCTGTCTAACGTTTATCGTTCGTGGTGCTATGTACCCACTAACGAAAGCTCAGTACACGTCTATGGCGAAAATGCGTATGCTTCAGCCTAAGCTGACTGCAATGCGTGAGCGTATTGGCGACGACCGTCAACGCATGAGCCAAGAAATGATGGAGCTTTACAAGAAAGAGAAAGTAAACCCACTAGGAGGCTGTTTACCTATCCTTCTTCAAATGCCTATCTTCATTTCGCTATACTGGGCACTAATGGAATCTGTTGAACTGCGTCACTCACCATTCTTCGGTTGGATTACTGACCTTTCAGCACAAGACCCATACTACATCTTGCCACTTCTGATGGGTGCTTCAATGTTCCTAATCCAGAAGATGAGCCCAACAACTGTAACGGATCCAATGCAGCAGAAGATCATGACCTTTATGCCGGTTATGTTCACATTCTTCTTCCTGTTCTTCCCTTCAGGTCTGGTTCTTTACTGGCTAGTATCGAACATCGTAACTCTAATTCAGCAAACGCTTATCTACCGCGCACTGGAAAAGAAAGGCTTACATTCTAAGTAAGTTCGATAATAGAAAGAGATAAAGAAAGGCGACCAAAAGGTCGCCTTTTTGTTTTTAGCTGATTACAATTCAGCTAATTGATTAATCGTGAACGCCCTCTTTGGCTTTCACATGCTAGCAGGCACACCTATGACTACAGATACGATTGTTGCTCAAGCGACCGCGCCAGGCCGTGGTGGCGTCGGTATTATCCGCGTTTCCGGCCCATTGGCGACTCAAGTTGCCCTAGAAGTAACAGGAAAAACACTTAAGCCTCGCTACGCTGAGTACCTGCCGTTTAAATCTCACGATGGCATCGAACTAGACCAAGGTATCGCACTTTTCTTCCCTAACCCGCATTCGTTTACTGGCGAAGACGTGTTAGAGCTGCAAGGCCACGGTGGTCCAGTGGTGATGGATATGCTAATCAAACGAATCCTCGCGATCTCAGGCGTGCGTGCTGCGCGTCCAGGTGAGTTTTCAGAGCGTGCCTTCTTAAACGACAAGATGGATTTAACTCAAGCCGAAGCGATTGCTGACCTGATTGACGCAAGCTCAGAAGAAGCTGCGAAATCTGCACTACAATCTCTGCAAGGTGAATTCTCTAAACGCATTAATACACTGGTAGATTCCCTGATTTACTTAAGAATCTACGTTGAAGCCGCGATTGATTTCCCAGAAGAAGAAATTGATTTTCTGGCTGACGGTAAAGTAAGTACTGACTTACAAGCTATCATTGATAACCTAGAAGCTGTGCGCCAAGAAGCCAATCAAGGTGCCATCATGCGTGAAGGTATGAAAGTCGTGATTGCAGGCCGCCCAAATGCGGGAAAATCAAGCCTATTGAATGCGCTGTCGGGTAAAGAGTCTGCCATTGTGACCGATATTGCTGGAACGACACGTGATGTACTGCGTGAACATATCCATATTGATGGCATGCCACTGCACATTATCGATACCGCAGGCCTGCGTGACGCCTCCGATGAAGTAGAAAAAATCGGTATTGAACGCGCTTGGGAAGAAATTGCACAAGCAGACCGCGTATTATTTATGGTGGATGGCACAACAACAACGGCAACGGACCCTAAAGAAATTTGGCCAGATTTCGTTGATCGTCTACCCAGTAACATAGGTATGACCGTGATCCGCAATAAAGCGGATCAAACCAGTGAAGAGCTCGGGATCTGCCATGTTAATGATCCGACTCTCATCCGCCTATCTGCAAAAACAGGTGAAGGTGTCGATGCCCTACGTAGCCATCTTAAAGAGTGCATGGGCTTTGCTGGTGGCAACGAAGGTGGCTTTATGGCACGTCGCCGCCACTTAGATGCCCTAGAACGCGCATCAGAACACCTTGATATTGGGCAACAACAACTTGAAGGCTACATGGCCGGAGAGATATTAGCGGAAGAACTCCGAATCACCCAACAGCACCTCAATGAGATCACTGGCGAGTTCAGTTCAGATGATTTATTGGGTCGTATATTTTCTTCATTCTGTATCGGTAAATAACCATAAAGGCCAGCTCATGCAGGCCTTCTTCTTTTGTAAGGACAGCTTAATGATCCACATTATTACTGGCAGCACCTTAGGTGGCGCTGAATACGTTGGCGATCACCTTAACGATCTTCTAGAGGCTCAAGGGCACGAGATCGAACTTCATAATCAGCCTGAATACGACAATATTCCGCAGCAAGGTACTTGGTTATTGGTGACATCGACGCATGGTGCGGGTGAGTTTCCTGATAACATCCAACCTTTGATCAAGTCATTGAATCAAGAATCTCCCGATTTAAGCGCGATTCGCTTTGCTGTGGTTGCTCTTGGTGACTCAAGCTACGACACCTTCTGTTCTGCAGGTCAGTCTGCTTATTCGCTTCTAGAAAAGCTTGGTGCTCAGCCCATTTCAGCGTGTTTTACCATTGATGTTCTTGAAACACCGGTTCCTGAGGATGCTGCAGAGGATTGGTTTAACGATCATAGTGACCACTTTTAACACCTCAATCTTCTAAAAAGCGGCTTATGCCGCTTTTTTTGTCTCTGAATATCGTGATTGTGAATAACTTTTTTGAAAATAAATCCAAATACATGTCATTTTTTTCAATTTTCTCTGTGGATAAGATCATACATATACGGTGATCAACCTATAGTTATCCAAATAACAACTTTCTAGGTAATTCCCTCTTGTGTATAAGTAGCCATTTTGATCCCAGCTAATCCTCATCATGATCAAAGTTAGATCACACCCTTTGATCCAAAAAAGATCCATGATCTTGTTGATCATTTTTGGCTTATCCACAGACCCCCTCGATCCTAATAATAGATCTAATAAAAGATCTCTTTAAAGATCTTATCTATATTAATTAAAAACAGCTTTCTCGAAAAATTCCAAAAACGTTTTCTCAAGCTATGAAAACAGGTAGAATATCGCTCCTTTTATCAATCTAGAAACGTTTGAGTACCTGAGGTCGGTTCATGCTTTATCACGAAAAATTTGACGTCATCGTTGTTGGTGGTGGCCATGCAGGAACGGAAGCCGCACTCGCATCTGCACGTACTGGTCAAAGTACGTTATTACTAACTCATAATATCGATACGTTGGGACAGATGTCTTGCAACCCAGCCATTGGCGGGATCGGTAAGGGCCACTTGGTAAAAGAGGTCGATGCTATGGGTGGATTAATGGCGCAAGCTATTGATCATGCAGGTATTCAGTTCAGAACATTAAACGCATCAAAAGGTCCTGCGGTACGTGCAACTCGTGCACAAG